>JAFSPM010000015.1 GCA_017442855.1 Bacteroidaceae bacterium
GTACAAGCACTATGAGTACTACACCCTGTGGGGTAACCTGGGTAACGTATATAGCTACGACCGCGTTGAGAAGGCTTGGAGCCCAAGCAATCCTAACGGTACCCTGCCTTTGTGGGTATATGGTGACACTCACGCTGAGAATACTCAGTCACACTCTGACTACGTAACCAACGGTTCTTACCTGCGTATGCAGACCCTGACCCTGGGTTACTCTCTGCCTAAGAAGCTGGTTAGCAAGCTGACCTTGTCACGCATCCGCTTCTACTTCCAGATGTCTAACGTATTCACCATCACCGGTTACGAGGGTCTGGATCCTGAAGTAAACAGCTTCAGCATCAACGGTGACCGTTCAAAGGGTATCGACTATGGTGCATACGGTGTACCTCGTCAGTATCTGTTCGGTGTGAACATCGACTTCTAATCGAAGAGTTGAGTAATGAATTAACGAACATGAAAAACAATTTAAATTACAAGAATAATATGAAAAAAGCAATAATCTATTCAGCTATGGCATTGGCTACCCTGTCACTGAGCAGCTGCGGCGACAGCTTCTTGTTACTCGAACCTGCAGGTGCTGTATCAGAGAATGCGCTGCTCTCTGATAATGGCATTGACATGGTGCTGACAGGTGCCTACTCGTCCCTTAACAACATGAACCAGACAGGTTGGATGGGATATGCAGCATTGTCCAACTATTGCTTCGGCGATGTGGCAGGTGCAGATGCTAACAAGGGTTCACAGTCTTCTGACCAGTCAGACTTCACCGCTATTGAAGTGTATTCATTCTCTGCTGCCAATTCCTACATTCAGGGTAAGTGGGCTGCTGTTTACGAAGCGGCTAAACGTTGCAACAACGTGATTGATATGGTAGGCAAGACTGAAAACCTCACTAACCCTGAGCTAATCATCGCTCAGGCTAAGTTCATCAAGGGTGTTTGGATGTTCGAGGGTATCCGTATGTTCGGTGCCTTTATTCCTTATGTAACATTGGAGGACTATCAAGCTTCTACTGACCCACAAGTTACCAACCATACTGAGGGAAGTGATGTAGCAGACATCGCTATCTGGGACCTGGTTGCGAAAGACTTAAAAGAGGCAGCAGAAGTATTACCAGAGACATGGACTAATGCTACTGGTTATGGTGCAACTCAGTATGGACGTGCTACCAAGTGGATGGCTAAGGCTATGCTGGCTAAGCTGTACCTGTACTGGTCTTCCCCCTATAACGGAAAGAACGCAACTGCTGATCACTGGAACGACTGCAAGGCCCTGTTGGATGAAATCATCGCCAACGGTAAGGATGCTAAGGGTACACCGTTCCAACTGGCTAAAACTTATGGTGAACTGTTCAACAATGCCAAAACTTCTGACTGGACCGGTGAGTCTGTATTCGACGTACAGCTGACCATCAACGGTACACAGACTGATACCAACGCTGCCGTATATAGCCCAGCTATCGGTACTCCTGGTGCTCTGGGCTTAGGTGGTTGGGGTTTCTACCAGCCAACATACGAGTTCGTGAACAGCTTCATGGTTGACGCTAATGGTCTGCCCTTGGCAAACTATACTGATTATGAGCCTCTGACTACCATGGGTGCAACGGTTCCTGTAACAGACCTGGATACTCCGCTTGACCCACGTGTTGACTACTGCGCCGGTCGTTTCGGCGTTCCTTATCTGGATTATGGTATTCCTTCAGGTTTGAATGGTTGGGTACGTGACTACACCAATGGTGGTCTGTATATGAACATCAAGTATCAGCATAGAAAGGCTGACCGTGGTGGTACGGCTGTAGCTACCGCTATCGGTTCAAATTCTGCCAACTACCATGTGATCCGCTTCGCTGACATCCTGCTGATGCGTGCCGAGGTGGCTATTCATGAGAATGACCTGGCAACTGCATTGGACCTTATCAATCAGGTACGTGCCCGCGCTGCTAACAGCTTCGTTGAGAATGCTGATGCCGGTAAGAAGATGTATGACCTTGTAAACAACAAGACCGTTGACGGTGCTGCTGCCACTTATAAGATTGGTCTTTATACCAACTTCGCAAGTGCTGCTGAGGCTACAACTGCCCTGAAGCGTGAGATGCGCGCTGAGTTCGGTATGGAAGGTCACCGCTGGTTCGACATCGCACGTTGGGGTGAGGCTGCAAATGTACTGAACGCTTACCGTGCATATGAAGGCACATACTTCCCAGGCAAGTTTGGTAACGTTTACAATGAGAACTGGGTAACCTTCCCAATTCCTATAACTGAAATACAAACTGCTATGGGACGTATCGCACAGAACGCGAACTGGAAGTAATTCTCTTCTGAGAAATTCTACAAATAATGAAAGAGGGGTGAGCCGTAAGGTTCACCCCTTTTCATCAATGTGCTAAATAAGTCATGCAATCGTTTGGCGATTGGAAATAATGCCGTATCTTTGCTCCCGACAATTATTCATAACATATAAAAACTTTGAAATATGGAAAATAAAGTAACATTCAAAAAAGGCAGAATAGTCAATGCTGCCACACTTGGCAAAAACAAGCACACTCTCGAGGAGAGGAGGGCTATCAATGCTGCCAGACCAGCAAGAAACAAGTATGTAATAGCAGCAAGGAAACATCAAGGATCTTTCATCGTTCACGCCCCAGCCTTCATGCTCAAATTCATGCGTTACTTATTGGATACCAATATCTTTGTCTATTGGACAACAGATATTGACAGCTTGTCTGAAGATGTCTCTGATGCTCTTCATGAGCCAGATGCCTTTGTAAACTTCTCATGCAATTACTAATGACATGATTCTTGTTTCCAGCAACCAGAACTTCCCCTATTATGTGGACTACGGTTTAGAAATGCTCTTTAATGAGAGATAAAAAAGAAATTGCTTTTTTCTTCCGTTTCTTCCGCTAAATTGAGAAAAGACATAAAGGATATATGCTATCATGGCGGAAGAAAGAGCGGAAGAAGCGGAAGAAAATCATTGCACGTATGCCAATAAATCAGTTGAAACATTACTAATGTGAAGGCTGAGACATTACTAATGTGATAGCATAAACACTATTAATGTGATGGCAAAAACACTGCTGATGTATTCCAGTATCTGTTTCGGGTTGTCGCAGTATCTGCTACGAGTCGTTCCAAAGCCTCCTTACTGTCATCGCAGTATCTCCTATGGGGGTATGGCAGATACTGCGACGGGTGATGGCAGCTATTGCGTCCAGTGGTAGGAAGCTTTCCTTCTACCCGTAGTAAGCTTTAGGTCTTCCCGTAGTAGACGGCCGGTCCTCCCGTAGTAGATACTCGGTCCTCCCGTAGTGGACAAAAGGCTTTATTGTTCATAAAACAAAAAGCACTTGCGTTGGTATTGCAAGTGCTTTGGAAGTAGCGGGAGCCGGGATTGAACCGGCGACCTCATGATTATGAATCATGCGCTCTAACCAGCTGAGCTATCCCGCCATCAGCCAGACATGAGGTCTGATTGCGGGTGCAAAGATATAGCTTTTCTTGAAAGCGACAAAACTTTATCGTTATTTTTTGAATAAAAAATTCATCTGCTACCTTTTTTTGTACTACCTTTGTGGTCGGAGAAAGCTATTGTGCTACTTTTATGCCACACCTGAAGAAACTGGACATATTTATCTTGAAGAGCTTCAGCCTGCTGTTTGCAGGTACATTCTTCATTTGTCTATTTATCTTCGAGATGCAGTTTCTGTGGAGGTATGTGGACGACCTGGTGGGCAAGGGACTGACGGTGGATGTGCTGGCGCAGTTCTTCTTCTACGCATCGCTGACGCTGGTGCCTGCCTCGCTGCCACTGGCGGTGCTGCTGGCATCGCTCATTACCTTTGGTAACTTTGGCGAGCGCTTCGAGCTGATAGCCATGAAGGCGGCCGGCATATCGCTGATGCAGATTATGCGGCCTCTGATAGTGATGGTGGCGCTGGTGTGCGGATTGTCGTTCTTCTTCCAGAACGTGATAGGACCGAAGGCGCAGACGAAGCTGTGGACACTGCTGATATCGATGAGGCAGAAGTCGCCTGAGCTGGATATACCCGAGAAAGTGTTCTATGACCAGATAGATGGCTATAACCTGTATGTGGAAAAAAAGGACCGTAACACGGGCATGTTGTATAACGTGATGATATATAACTTCGCCAACGGCTTTGACAACGCGCAGATCATACGTGCTGACTCGGGAAGGCTGGAGATGACCGAGGACAAGCAGCACCTGTATCTGCACCTGTATAGCGGCGAGCAGTTCGAGAACCTGCAATCGCAGAACATGAAGCAGCAGAACGTGCCTTACAGGCGTGAGTCGTTCAGCGTGAAGCATGCGCTGATAGAGTTTAACGCCAACTTCAACATGGTTGACGAGGGCTTCATGACCAGTCAGTCGAACAGCAAAGACATGGCTATGTTGCAGGCCAGCATAGACTCTATGTCGGTGGTGGTGGATAGCATGGGTACGGCTAACTATATTAATAATGTGAAGACAGCCTACCGCATACACCAGGAGAGCAGGGCTGAAGACTCGCTGAAGGTGCACGAGGCCAATGTGTTGGCGTATGACGTGGACAGCATCATGAACGCCATGTCGCCCACCGATAGGCAGCGACAGCTGAACAGTATGCTGAACAGTGCCAACAGTCAGTTGTCGGACTGGAACATGCGAACGCTGAACATCAGTCAGACAAGCTACAGCATCAGACGACACCGAACGGCCTGGCACGAGAAGATAACCTTGTCGCTGGCATGTATGGTGTTCTTCTTTATCGGTGCTCCGCTGGGGGGCATCATACGCAAGGGCGGACTGGGTATGCCGGTGGTGATATCGGTGCTGATATTCATCTTCTACTATATAGTGAACAATACGGGCTACAAGCTGGCACGCGACGGCAACTGGCTGGCATGGGAGGGCATGTGGCTGAGTACAGCTGTACTGGCACCTATAGGTGTTTACCTGACGTATAAGTCGAACAACGACTCGGTAGCACTGAACATTGAAACGTATAAGGAGCTGCTGAAGCGACTGTTGGGTATGCGTGCCGAACGTAACATCACCCGCAAGGATGTGGTGATTCTTGATCCTGACTATGTGACACTGCCACAGGCACTGCAGAACCTGTCTGACCGCATTATGAACTATACCAGCAGACATGACCTAAAACGGCCTGCCAACTATATGAAGATGTGGGGCGGCGGACAGCAGGATGATGAGATAGACTACATCAACGAACTGCTTGAGATGATGATAGTGGACATGGCCAACTCGCGCAACAACTATCTGTTGCAGGCTTTGAACAACTATCCCGTAATGTTGCCCCATGCGCACCTGAGACCTTTCAAGAACAAGTGGCTGAACATAGCGTGTGGCGTGGTGCTGCCTGTGGGACTGATACTTTACTTCCGCAGTTGGGCATTCAGGGTAAGACTGGCTAACGATCTGGAGCGGGTGGTGCAGACCAACAAAGAAGTGATAACGATTATCAAGACAAGAATATTAACAGATAACTGAGTGATACTATGGAAGAAGTAAGACTGGACACCATTGAAGAGGCGTTGCAGGAGATCAAGGTGGGCAACTTTGTGGTAGTGGTAGATGATGAAGACCGCGAGAACGAGGGCGACCTGATTATTGCAGCGGAAAAGATAACACCCGAAAAGGTGAACTTCATGCTGAAGCATGCGCGTGGCGTGCTTTGTGCCCCTATTACGATTTCACGATGCGAGGAGCTGAACTTGCCTCACCAGGTGGTGAACAATACCTCGATGCTGGGCACGCCGTTTACCGTGACCATCGACAAGCTGGAGGGTTGTACTACGGGCGTGTCGGCTGCCGACCGTGCGGCTACCATCCGTGCATTGGCTGACCCAACGAGTAAGGCTGAGGACTTTGGGCGCCCAGGACATATCAATCCGCTGTATGCGCAAGACAAAGGGGTGTTGAGGCGTGCAGGACATACCGAGGCCACCATAGACCTGGCTCGCTTGGCGGGGCTTTATCCTGCTGGCGCTCTGATGGAGATTATGAGCGATGACGGTACGATGGCGCGTCTGCCTGAGTTGCGCCGCTTTGCCGATGAATATCACCTGAAGTTGATTACCATACAGGACCTGATTGCTTACCGCCTGAAGGAGGAGTCGATGGTGGAGCGGGGCGTGGAGGTGAACATGCCTACGGAATATGGCGACTTCAAACTGATTCCGTTTAAGCAGAAGTCGAACGGATTGGAACATGTGGCGCTGTTCAAGGGTACTTGGGAGGCTGACGAGCCAGTGCTGGTAAGGGTTCATTCGTCGTGCATGACGGGCGATATCTTCGCTTCTCGCCGCTGCGACTGCGGGGAGCAGTTGCACAAGGCCATGCAGATGATTGAAAAGGCTGGCAAGGGCGTGGTGGTGTATCTGAACCAAGAGGGCAGGGGCATTGGGCTGATGGACAAGATACGCGCCTACAAACTGCAGGAGGAGGGCATGGATACCATTGATGCCAACATCTGCCTGGGACACCTGGCCGACGAGCGCGACTATGGCGTGGGGGCGCAGATATTGCGTGACTTGAACGTGCACAAGATGCGCCTGATGACCAACAACCCGGTGAAGCGTGTGGGCTTGGAGGCCTACGGACTGGAGATTACTGAGAATGTGCCTATTGAGGTGACGCCTAATCCGTATAACGAGCGATATCTGCATACCAAGGCGGACAGAATGGGACATAGTCTGCACTTCAAGAATGAATAATGGAGAATGAATAATGAATAATGGATAATTATATGAATACACTATCTGACAGATTGAACAGCTTGTCGCCATCGGCAACGCTGGCCATGTCTCAGAAGAGTTCTGAGCTGAAGGCGCAAGGCATTGACATTATCAACCTGAGTGTTGGTGAACCCGACTTCAATACGCCTGACCATATCAAGGAGGCTGCGAAGCAGGCGATTGACGAAAACTATTCTCGCTATTCCCCCGTGCCGGGCTATCCTGCACTGCGTGAGGCTATCGTGGCTAAACTGAAGAATGAGAACGGACTGGACTATACCGCTGCACAGATCAGTTGCTCCAACGGTGCAAAGCAGTGCGTGTGCAACGCTGTGCTGACACTGGTGAACAAGGGCGACGAGGTGATTGTGCCTGCTCCCTACTGGGTGAGCTATACGGAAATGGTGAAATTGGCCGAGGGAACACCCGTGATTGTGCGTGCCGGCATAGAGCAGGATTTCAAGATTACCTCTGCACAGCTGGAGGAAGCCATCACACCCAAGACCAAGGCACTGATTCTCTGTTCGCCATCTAACCCTACCGGTTCGGTATATGGCAAGGACGAGCTGAAGGGACTGGCTGAGGTGTTGGCAAAGCATCCGCAGGTGTATGTGATTGCTGACGAGATTTATGAGCATATCAACTACATCGGTCACCATGAGAGCATTGCCCAGTTCTCAGAGATAAAGGACAGGGTGGTGATTATCAATGGTGTGTCGAAGGCTTATGCCATGACGGGTTGGCGCATTGGATTCGCTGCCGCTCCCGAATGGATTATCAAGGGTATGAACAAATTGCAGGGACAATACACATCGGGTCCGTGCTCTGTATCGCAGAAGGCAGCTGAGGCAGCCTATAGGGGTTCGCAGGATTGTGTGGAGGAGATGCGTCAGGCATTTGAGCGCCGTCGTGACCTGATTGTGAAGCTCTGCAAGGAGATTCCTGGCTTGGAGGTGAACGTGCCACAGGGCGCTTTCTACCTCTTCCCGAAATGCAGCAGTTTCTTTGGCAAGCGTGCTGGCGACCGCCATATCAACAATGCTGACGACCTGGCGATGTACTTGCTGGAGGTGGGACATGTGGCTTGCGTGAGTGGAGCTGCCTTTGGTGATCCTGATTGTTTCCGCATGAGCTATGCCACCAGCGATGAGAATATCGTGGAGGCGATACGCAGAATCAAGGAGGCACTGGCTGCACTGCAATAAGTAGTGACGGAAGCCAGACGCCTTGTCAATATTAAAATGAAGCCCGACTCGATGGAGCCGGGCTTTCATTTATCAGTTTCTTTATCACTCTTCAGGATGAATAGCTTCACTTGGGCAAGCAGCTGCACAAGTGCCGCAATCGATACATTCGTCAGCGTTGATGACATACTTGCTGTCGCCAGCAGAAATTGCACCTACTGGGCACTCGCCCTCGCAAGTACCGCACATTACGCAATCGTCAGAAATTACATGAGCCATAGTCTTAATTTTTTAAAGTTATTACCACATTTATAATAGTCCCTAACACAGATTACTGCACTAAGAGTAGGGCAAAGATAGCTTTTTTTCTTTTATGATGGTGCTTTGTCGCTACAAAAAGGATTTATTTATACTTCTTCTAAATTAACTGAGTTCAAGACCGAGGTTGTCGCGCAGTTTTACCAACCACGGATTCTTCTCCGCCATTTTCAGATATTGCTCGTAGCGACTCAGTGACCGTACGCTCAACGGAAGCTCTTTCACCACCACGTGGGGCTCTAACAAGAAGTTCTGCAGGTCTTTCTGCAGGAACCCACGGATGTCCACCATCATGTCGTTTAACTGCTTGGCATGTAGCTCGTTCTCTACACAAATCTCCACTTGTGTACCTTCGATAAGGGTGACACGCATGCTTGCCATGCTGGTCTTGAGGGCAATCTGCTCGTGTGGCAGTTGGTCGGTAAAGCGTTTCCAAGCCGCTTCTATACCTTCTTGTGTGACGGGGTGGTTTTCTACATGCTGGATATGCTCCTCTGTTTCCTCCACTGTGGTGGTCGTGGTGGGTTGGTTACGCTTGATGGAAACACCCAGTTGACTGATAGATGTGATAGTCTTGGGTTTTGCCGCAGGTTGAGGCTGACTGACTGGTCGGACTGACTGTACAGGCATTGCTGTCGCCTGCGGTTTGGCAGGTGCAGTAGGAGTGGCTGTAGCAGTGGGTGTTACAGGCTGTTGTTTAGGCGCAGCCGTTGGCTGTGCTGCTGGAGTCGTCGTTGACTGGCTTTTGTTGAAGATGGGTTTTATCGCTGGCTGAGGGCTACGCCCCCCCGCGGGCGATTCATCATCGGGCTGTGTCAGTTGGGCCAGTTGTATCAATGTACATTCTATCAGGAAACGCTTGTTGCGGGCATTGCGGTAGTTCAATGCACAATCGCTGCACAGCTTCATGGCCTTATAGAGGAAAGGCAGCGGGGCACGTTGTGCCTGTGCCTTGTAGTGTTCACGTATGTTGGCACCCACCTCCAGCAAGGTTACCGTGGCAGCATCCTTGCTTACCAGCAGGTCGCGGAAATGACTCCCCAGTCCGTTGATGAAATTGCCTGCATCGAAGCCTTTGTTCAAAACGTCGTTGAGCAACAGCAGACTACCGCTCACATCGTTGTGCAACAGATAGTCGGTAAGGCGGAAGTAGTATTCGTAGTCCAACACGTTCAGGTTCTCTATCACGCTTTGGTAGGTGATGTTGCCTTGGGTGAAGCTTACTACCTGGTCGAAGATGGACAAGGCATCGCGCATGCCACCATCGGCTTTCTGGGCAATGACATTCAGTGCATCAACCTCGTAGGTGATGCCCTCTTTCTGTGCCACGCTGGCCAGGTGTTCCACGATGTCCTGCACCCCAATGCGGTTGAAGTCGTAGATCTGACAACGCGAGAGGATGGTGGGCAGTATCTTCTGCTTTTCGGTGGTTGCGAGTATGAAGATAGCATGACGGGGTGGCTCTTCCAGTGTTTTCAGGAAGGCATTGAATGCCGAGGTGGACAACATGTGTACCTCGTCGATGATATATACCTTGTACTTGCCAATCTGGGGCGGAATCCTTACTTGCTCCACCAGCTGACGGATGTCATCCACTGAGTTGTTGGAGGCAGCATCGAGCTCATGAATGTTGTACGAACGCTGTTCGTTGAACGAACGGCAGCTCTCGCATTCGTTGCAAGCCTCACCGTCTAAGGTGGGGTGGAGGCAATTGATGGTCTTGGCAAAGATGCGGGCACAGGTGGTCTTTCCCACACCCCTGGGACCGCAGAACAAATAAGCCTGTGCCAGTTTGCCGGCAGCAATGGCATTCTTCAGTGTGGTGGTCAGTGCCTTCTGACCAATCACCGTGTCGAAGGTAGCTGGTCTGTATTTCCTTGCCGAAACTATGTAGTCTTCCATTTTATTTTCATGCTATTGTTTCTGCAAAAATAACGTTTTTCCCTCTATTATGCAAATTATTCATTTATGTTTCCTTTATTCAAGAAATATCATTAAATTTGCAGAAATCAACAGTAATAGTATTGCATCATGGACAAACTGTCGTCGTTTTGGAATTTCCTGGGTAAGCACAAGTATCTCATCACGATACTGTTATTTGCTGTTATCATCGGTTTTGTTGATGAAAACAGCATACTCTACCGTATGGAACTTCAAAAGGAGGAATCGGCCATTCGCAGCGAGATAGAGAAGTACCGGGAGGAGTACAGGGAAAGTACCCGTAAGTTGAACGAACTGAATGCCGACTCCAACTCTATCGAACGCATTGCCCGTGAGAAATATTTCATGAAAAAGCCCAACGAAGACATCTTTGTCTTTGCGGAAGACCAGGAATGAAGAAAGACCTCAACATACTGTTCATGTGCGGTATGGTGTTTGCATTGATAGGCGCTGCCGTGTATATCACCCATTGGGAGTATGCTCCCTATATGTTTATCATTGGGGCCATCACAGCTGCCATTGCACAGATTTTTGCACAGCCTCAGGTGGAGAACGTCACCTTAAAGAGGCTTTATCGACAGCAGATGTTTGGTGCCCTGTTTCTGGTACTTACCGGCTTATTGATGCTTTATAGTCATGGTAACGAGTGGGTAGTGTGTCTGCTCATAGCTGCCATCATCGAGCTCTATACGGCATATCGCATCCCCCAGGAAGAGAAGAAACAACAGTAATAATATGAAGAAACTTGCTTATGTCCTTTCAGTAGGCTGCCTGATGTGTATGATGGTGGCTTGCCAAGCTACATCAGATGACCAAGGGAAGCCCCGTGTGATTATTACCTGCGACCCTGAGCTTGATGACCTCAACTCACTGATTCGTTTGGTACTTTATGCGCCCGACATGCAGTTGGAGGGGTTGGTATATGCCAGCAGTCAGTATCATTGGAAAGGTGACGGCAAAGGCACGAAGTGGTTTGTTGACGGACGCGAATATACCCGTTATGGTTTGAACTATGGTCCGATGGAGTCGTGGCGCTGGGATCCCGATGAGCGTTTCATCGATGATGTGGTGGATGCCTATACGGCTTGCTACCCTAACCTGAAGGTACATGCCGACTACCCCACACCTGAATATATGCGTTCCATTGTTCGCATAGGCAATATCGAGTTTGACGGCGATATCTCGAAAGACTCTCCTGGCAGCGACCTCATCAAGGAAAAGATACTTGACGATGTACCTGGCAAATTGTTTATCACAGCTTGGGGAGGATGCAGCACCATAGCCCGTGCCTTGAAATCCATTCAGGACGAGTATGAAGGACAAAACCAGTGGGATGCTTTGAAAGAGAAGATTCAGCAGAAGGTGTATCTCTGCATGAGTGGCGACCAAGATGATACCTTTGCCAAATACATTAAACCCAACTGGCCCGAGATAGGGGTGTTGAATATCCGTGGCGGTACGGTGCCATTGGCGTATGGCGCACAGAACCGTGTTTCGGAGGAAGATAAAGTGTATTATTCTGCCGAGTGGCTGGCAGCAAACATCAGTAGTCGGGGACCTCTGGGTGGCATGTATCGCCTTTGGGGCGACGGCAAACAGATGGTGAAGGATGACGTGATGGACTATTTCGGTTTGAGTGGCTATACTGCCGACGAACTGCGACAGATGGGCTATGTGGTGTGGATGCCTCCACAGCCCAAGGGTATGTTCCTGGCGGAAGGAGATACCTTTACGTATTTGAATCTGTTGGGCAACGGCTTGCGTGCCTACGAGGATGATAGCTACGGAGGGTGGGGTGGCAGAAAGCAGCCCCATACAGAAGGACAGACATCGACGTTTGTGTTGGGTGCGGCAGACACTGTGATGCCCGATTTCGTGCCTGCCGCCCAGAATGATTTTGCGGAGCGCATACATTGGAGTGTGACTCCAGCCTATGAAGATGCTAACCATCATCCCGTCATCAAGGCACCTTTGTCTCTAAAGGGTAAGCCAGGCGAGACACTGACGATTAAAGCTAAAGTTACCGACCCGGATAATGACGAGCTAAGTATCAAATGGTGGTCGTTCAAGGTGGGGAGTTATATGGGTGATGTAGTGGTAGACAATCCTTCTGTTGCTTCCACATCCATTACCATTCCTGCGGACGCTGAACCAGGGCAGACCATTCACTTGATATTGGAAGCTACTGATCATGGTACGCCGGCATTGACGCATTACCATAGGTTAATCATCCAGGTAAAATAAAGCAATCGCCCCAGAGATGGGGCGATAATTGTATAGTTTAATTTTTACAGGAAATAGTGGATGACCAGCACCACCACATTAGCAGCGATGACGATGCCGAAACCACGGAGAATGAGTGGCTTCATGGCTTTGTTGCCTCCTGAGAAGAAGAGAGCATAGCACATGTTGACACAGATGTTGCTGATGATGGCCTGCATGCTGCAAGCTGCCACCATACCCACGACAATGCTGCCCGTGCTCTCAAGTAAGTTAAGGATGAAAGGCGTGATGTCGCTCAAACCTGCGATGAATGAGAGGACATGTAGTCCGCTGTTACCAGCATAGACCAAGGTGTAGTGGGTTACCAGCGTGAAGATGACAAAGAGTACGGCGAATATCAGTGCCACCTTGAACTCCAACGGGTTACTGCTGTCGGTGTCGTCATCAAACTTCACGGCTGCCGCCAATAGTTGGCGATTCTTGTGATGGATTCGGAAGCCCACCACGAAAGCCACCGCCGACATGATCAGCATGTATGGCCAGATGATAAACAGCGTTTCTTTACTGAAGATACCTATCAGTACCAGGAAGCGGAGGAACATCATACTTACTGCCATGAGCATGGCAGCCACACACTCTTCGGCCTCGGCACCCGTAGCTTGCTTGCCCTTGCGGGCCAACACGCTGATGGTGGCCGTGCTGCTGTATAAACCTCCGATGATGCCACTTACCAATGTGCCCGACTCACGGAACACATACCTCTTTAATAAATAGGAGAGGTAGCTGATGCCACTCACTACTACCGTGGCCAGCCAAACGGTATAAGGCGTGAGGTTGATGTCTGGCAACAGGTTCTCGTCGGGTAGAATAGGAAGGATGATGCCACTGATGGCCAAGAACTTGGCCAACGTCACCATCTCATCGTTCTTCATGCGTTGCGCCAACTCGGCAAAGTTGTGCTTCATCTCGATGAAGAGCAACACCAGCACCACTACCATCACGTAGAACCAAGAAGGTTGGGTGACGACGATGGGAGGTAAGGCATAGGTGATGAGAGCAATGACAATGGTGGTTACGCCAAATAGATGGTATTGCGATTGCTTGACATAGTAATGGATGGAGAGCAACATGCCCAGCAATACGCCGCCAAAGATATAAAGCGTATAGTTCTCAGGTTCGAGGATATAGAGCAGATAGCCAAAGATGCCTATGAACGTAAATGTACGGTCGGTACCGAAGAGGATTCTTTCGCTTTCCTTGTTGAGGTTGAGTCTATGCAGCGAAAGACCTATCAGCAACGAGAAGAGAGTGACCAACAGGAAGTTGATCATCTCTTGAGGTACATATTCTGTCCACTGAACATTATTCATTGCTCTTGTTCCATTTAGAATAAGGATTATCACGCAAATGAGCGTTGTAATAGCGACGGTCGCCCGTTACTTCCTTACCAATAAAGGCAGGTTTAACGAATGGCTCGTCCTCTGATGCCAGCTCTACTTCGGCAATGACCAAGTCCTGGTTCTCGCCAAAGAACTCATCCACCTCGAAGGTATGTTTGCCAGATGGTACGAGATAGCGCACTTTGTCGATAATGCCCGGTTCACAGAGCTTCATCAGGTCTTCCGCCTCATGCAGGTCAATCTCCTTCTCCCACTCATAGCGGCTGAGGCCAGCTTTGTCGGATTGTCCTTTGATGGTAAGGTATCCTTTGTCAGCACGGATGCGTATGCGAACAGTACACCCTTTCCTGCTACAGATATAGCCTTGCATGATGTGGCTGCTCGATGTAGCCAAGCGTTTGTAGCTGTCGTCAGTGACCAGGAACTTGCGCTCTATCTCCTGTGGCATGCTTAAACTTGGGTTGAGTAGTACATGAACATCAGTACCACCAGTACGATGGCAATGATGGCAAAGCCAAACAACAATTGCTTTCCTTGTTTCTCCTGGCGTTTTTCACGAGCCTCTTTCCTTTGATTTCTTATAGTCTTAGTCATATCGTTAAAGATTTATTAGTTATTATTTTATTCGTCTTTTCTTACCTTCACTTATTCGCCGTTTTCCATTAGATAAGCCTTGATGAATCCGTCGATTTTGCCATCCATCACACCGTTCACATCAGATGTCTGGTAGTTGGTACGATGGTCTTTCACGCGACGGTCATCGAATACATAGCTACGTATCTGCGAACCCCACTCAATTTTCTTCTTGCCAGCCTCTACTTTGGCCTTCTCTTCGTTGCGATGCTGCAATTCTTTGTCGTAGAGGATAGATTTAAGGTGCTGCATGGCGTTTTCACGGTTCTTGGGCTGGTCGCGTGTTTCCGTATTCTCGATAAGGATTTCTTCTTCCTCGCCCGTGTAAGGGTCTTTATACTGATAGCGCAAGCGTACGCCTGATTCAACCTTGTTCACGTTCTGACCACCAGCACCACTACTTCGGAAGGTGTCCCAAGACACACAGGCCATATCCACTTTCACTTCAATGGTATCGTCCACCAGCGGAGAAGCGAAAACAGACGCGAACGATGTCATACGTTTGCCTTGGGCATTGTAGGGAGATACACGCACCAAGCGATGCACACCGTTCTCACCCTTCAGATAGCCATAGGCATAGTCGCCCAATATCTCGATGGTGCAAGTCTTGATGCCCGCCTCGTCGCCCTCCTGTAGGTTGGAGATGGTGGTTTTGTAACCATGGGTCTCAGCATAGCGCAAATACATACGCATCAACATGCTTGCCCAATCCTGACTCTCAGTACCACCTGCGCCCGAGTTGATTTTCAGTACGCAGTCCATATTGTCGGCTTCATCACGCAACATGTTCTTCAGTTCGAGCGCCTCTATGGCATTCAAAGCTTTGCTGTAAGCAGCATCTACCTCTTCCTCCGTCACCAGTTCGTCTTTGTAGAAATCAAAAGCCAACTGCAACTCTTCGGTAAGGCTTGCTACTTCCTTATATCCGTTCAGCCATTTCTCCAGCTCCTTCACTTTTTTCATCTGCGCTTCAGCGGCTTTCTGGTCGTTCCAGAAGTCTGGGTCATGCGTGCGCAACTGTTCCTCTTCGTATTGCATTTGCTTACCGTCAATATCCAGATAGCGGTTCAGCGCACTACACCTATCTTTTATTTCTTTTAATTGATCACTTGTTATCATCTTATTAATTCTCCTCGTACATCTTATCAATCAGCTCCTTGTAATTCTCAGCTACCACTCTTCGACGAAGTTTCAGCGTGTTAGTCAACTCTCCATTCTCCATGCTGAATGGTGTAGCCAGCAATGTGAATCGTTTGATTTGCTCATAGTGGGCAAACTCTTGTTGTAAGGTGTCGATGCGGTTCTGGAACAAATCTTGTACGCGCTTGTGTTGCAAGAGTTCCTCCATCGACTGATAAGAGATGCCTTTTTGAGTGGCAAAATCCTTCAATGCTTCGTAAGATGGTACAATCAGTGCTGAAACGAACTTCCGACCATCGGCAATGATAGCTACTTGCTCGATGAAACGGTCGATGCCCAATTTTGCTTCCAAGGCTTGTGGACTGATGTATTTTCCGTTGGACGTTTTCATCAAGTCCTTGATGCGCTCTTTCAGGAACAATGTGCGTCCTTCCAACCAGCCGGTATCGCCTGTACGGAAATAGCCATCGGCGGTGAATGCCTCCTTGTTGGCTTCCTCTTTCTTGTAATAACCCTTCATGACGGTAGGACCCTTTAACAAAATCTCTTCGTTTTCCGGGTCAATCTTTACCTTGAGACTAGGGATGAGCAAACCAACAGATCCTGGCACATAATGCTCCAAAGGATAGCAACAAACGGTAGCGAACGATTCCGTCAAACCATATCCGACTATCATATTGATGCCTACAGCATGTACAAACTCGCACACTTCATTGCTTACGGCGGCACCTGCTGTTGGGAAGAACTTGGCTTTCTCCAGTCCTAACACCTTCTTCAGGGTATTGATGACCGTTTTCTCGTAGAACTTATACTGCAAACTCAACCATAACGGTGGCTTCTTGCCACTATTCAAATAATCTACATTGTATTTTTTGCCTACCTTAATGGCGTTTTCCATCAAAGATTTGCGCAAACCCGTTTCAGCAGCAATCTTTTGCTGTACACCAATATATACCTTCTCCCAGAAACGAGGCACACTGCACATGTGGCTGGGGTGTACCTCCTTAATGGCTTGTTGAATTTCTTGTGGACGCAGGTTGACGGCAATGGTAACACCTTCGTATAGACATACATAACTCCATCCACGTTCAAACACATGCGTCAGTGGAAGGAAGTTCATGCTTACATCGCCAGCTTTCATCTGGTCGCCTAAACGCTCGTGGTGATTTCTAAACTGATCAATCATGCTGGCATGTAACAACATTACACCTTTTGGTTCGCCTGTAGTACCACTTGTATAAAGAAGCCACAACATATCTTCAGGCTTTCCTTTGGCTTTGCGGGCTTCTACCACATCGTTCATAGGCAATCCTTTGCCCATACGCAGGAACTCATCAAAATAGATGGAAATCTTATCTTGTGGGTGACGTATTACTTTACGATCGTAAATCACTATCTTCGTTAGGCTCTCACATTGAGACAATACAGTCATTATGGTGTCGTACTGATATTGTTCGCCTACGAACAAAAGTTTGATGTTGGCATCGCTTACAATATAATGAGCCTGACTGGGAGATGATGTGGCATACAGAGGAACTGAAGAGGCACGGTTATACATATTGGCGAAATCCACCACAAAACTTTCAGGTTTGTTCTGCGAGAAAATGCCCACATTGTCTTCTTCTTCTACCCCTAACACTGCCATAGCATTAGCTGCCAAGCGAACTTGTTCTTGTAATTGTCCCCATGTAATGGGCAGCCATTCCCCTTTATCATCACGATACTTCAAAACAGGAAAATCGGCCCCTAATCTTTCCACTTGGAGGTCAACTAATGCAGATACATGATTCATAGACATAACAATATTATCTTTATTTGATGCAAAGATAGCGGTTTCAAGTGAAACCATCGATTTTTATTGCGTAAATTTAATTTAATTTCTTATGTTTGCATAATAATTGTAGAAAAAATGATGGATTACGATGTAAAAAAGCTGACTGATGAGGCTGTGGGACTCTTGAAACAGCTCATTAGCATACCTTCTGTAAGTCGTGACGAACAACTTGCTGCCGACTGCCTACAGACGTATATAGAAGCGCAAGGGATGGAAACTTGTCGCAAGGGTAATAATATTTGGTGCTTGAGTCCAGGCTTCGATGTGAAGAAACCCACTTTGCTCCTTAATTCGCATATTGATACAGTGAAACCTGTGAGTGGGTGGCTGAAAGACCCTTTCACTCCCAAATTGGAGAGTAATGGTAAACTCTATGGTCTGGGTAGCAATGATGCAGGAGCGAGCTTGGTAAGCTTACTGCATGTTTTTCTCACGTTATGTAAGTATAACCAGTCGTATAACATGATATTTCTTGCTTCCTGCGAAGAGGAAGTCTCTGGCAAAGGAGGCATAGAATGTGTGATTCCTGATTTACCTCCTATCAGTTTTGCCATAGTAGGTGAGCCTACAGAGATGCACCCCGCTATTGCCGAGAAGGGTTTGCTGGTGATAGATGTGGAAGCTCATGGAAAATCAGGTCATGCTGCCAGAGATGAGGGCGACAACGCCATCTACAAAGCTTTAGATGATATACGTTGGTTCCAGAATTATCAGTTCCCCAAAGTGTCTCCAACATTAGGACCTGTGAAAATGAGTGTTACCATGATAAATGCTGGTACGCAACACAATGTGGTGCCTGACCTTTGTACTTTTACGGTAGATGTGAGAAGCAACGAATGCTATAGCAACCAAGAATTGTTCGATGAAATCAGGCAAAATATCAGCTCTGAGCCCAAAGCCCGTTCTTTCCGTCTCAATTCTTCATGTACGCCATCAGATCATCCGTTGGTGAAGCGAGCTATTGCTTTAGGGCGTAAGCCTTTCGGATCGCCTACGCTGAGCGACCAAGCACTCATGCCATTCCCCAGCATGAAGTTAGGTCCTGGCAAGAGCAGTAGGAGTCATACCGCTGACGAGTTTGTCTATGTGCGGGAGATAGAGGAAGCCATCGGTTTGTATTTCCAATTATTGGAGAGTTTCGTCTGATGGCAAAACACAACGAGTTGGGGAAAGCTGGCGAAGAAGCTGCCGTAAAGTACCTGGAAGGCAAAGGCTATACGATACGTCACAGAAACTGGCGTTTTTTACATTGGGAACTTGATATCGTGGCATACAAGGATGGTGAAGTAAGGGTGATAGAAGTGAAGACACGCTCAAGCGACAATTTCAAGGAACCCATTGAGGCAGTGAACCACCAGAAAAGGATGAGGATAATGAAGGCAACCAATGCCTATATCAAATACTTTAATTTGAATGAGCCTGTTTATTTTGACATCATTACGTTAGTGGGTTCTGAGGGCATCTTCAAGATTGAACATATTGAGAATGCTTTTAACCTACGCCATTATTATTAATATGGTATGAAAATGAGTTTTCCCCTCATACAACTGGAACAAACAGATTCTACGAATCGTTACCTCACCTCGCTATGCGATGAAAGGCATGATAATGTGGAACCCTTTACCACTGTTATGGCTGACTATCAATCGGCAGGCAAAGGACAACGAGGTAACAGCTGGGAGTCGGAAGCTGGGGCCAACCTAACCTTTAGCTTTGTTCTTTATCCTTCGTTTCTTTCGGCAAAAAAGCAATTTGTCATCTCGCAGATTGTCTCACTGGGTATTGTGAATGTATTAAGGAAATATGTAGATGAGGGAACCTCGGTCAAATGGCCCAATGATATCTATTACCACGACAAGAAGATATGTGGCATGTTGGTGGAAGTCTATCTGGAGGGTATGAACTTGGGCAGATGTGTTTGTGGCATAGGGCTTAATGTAAATCAGGAAGTCTTTTTGAGTAATGCCCCCAATCCTGTTTCTCTCTGCAAGATTATTGGCAGAAAGGTTGATAGGATGACGCTACTATATGGTGTGATGGAGGAGATTCAAGGTCTGTATTCCAAACTAAAGGAAGATAATGAAGCGGTAGGAAAAGAATTGTCCAAATATTACTTCCAACATCTTTACAGGAAGGAGGGCTATCACCGTTATAAAGATAAAAACGGTGAATTCATGGCTAAATTGATTCAGGTTGAGCCAGATGGCAGACTGCTTTTGGAAGATGATGACCAAAACCAACGCAGCTATTTGTTTAAAGAAATACAATACATCATTTGATATGGACGATAATCATTATATGAAGTTGGCATTGCAGGAGGCCCAACAGGCTTATGATGCAGGGGAGGTACCAGTAGGAGCCGTTGTAGTATGCAAAGATAGAATTATTGCACGAGCCCATAACTTAACAGAAACCCTGACGGATGTAACAGCTCATGCTGAGATGCAGGCCATTACGGCGGCTTCGTCTGTTTTGGGAGGAAAGTATTTGAATGAATGTACCCTGTATGTAACGGTGGAACCTTGTGTCATGTGTGCAGGTGCTATAGGTTGGTCGCAATTAGGTAAACTGGTGTATGGAGCTACAGACGAGAAAAGGGGATATACACAATTTGCCCCTAAGGCATTGCATCCGAAGACAACTGTTGTTAGTGGAGTGATGGCTAAAGAATGTGCCGAGTTGATGAAAGATTTTTTTGCTTCAAAAAGGACGAGACTTAGTTGACTTCCTCGTACTCTACATACTCACCTTCAGTCTCCTTGAAAACCTTCTTCCTCTTTTTAGCTTGAGGGTCACGTTGTACATCGTAGTCAGTACGACGTATTTCGTTTTGGTTTTCTCCGCTGAACACACGTCTCAGATAGAGAAAGAACGACCATATCTTGCGAAAGATAATAGTAAACAATATGCTAAGGAGAATAAACTTCAGCATTCTTTTTTGGAGTTATGGCTGTTAAACACCCAAACGGCAATTGACAAGGCAATATACCATAGAATGATAAGGGCAATACCCGGAATGCCCAAAAACAATAGAGCAACGCAGACAGTCAGGAATACGAACCTGATTTTGTTATCTTCCCATTTTAGGTTCTTGAACTTCAAAGAGAACATAGGAACCTCGCTTACCAAAAGCCAGCACGATAGCAGGATGGCTATAATCAAGACCCAAAGGGGAAGACTCAACATCCAGTTATAGAAACCAACGACAGATGCTCCCCAAAAGAGCGCATTAGCTGGTACTGGCAATCCGAAGAAGGAACTCACTTGACGGCTATCGTTGTTGAATTTTGCCAAACGGAGGGCAGAGAACACGGCGATAAGAAATGCTATGAAAGGCACATAATCCATCCAACCACCATCTTCTATCACATAGTCATCCAAAAACGAAAACATAATGACTGATGGAGCCAATCCAAAGCTGATGTCATCGGCCAAAGAGTCAATATCCTTTCCTATGATAGAATGTGCGTTTAATGCCCTTGCAGCTAATCCGTCGAAGAAATCAAAGATAGCGCTTAGCACAATGCAGAGCAAAGCATAGTCGTACAAATGCCAGAAAGCCATTACGCAACATACACAACCAGAAAAAAGGTTCAAACACGTAATGGTGTTAGGGATATGTTTCGTAATTCTATTTGCCATAGAGAAAAGAAGTAATTATGCTAAGTTCGCAATGACGGTCTGGTTGCCTGTAGTGGATTGACCTAAAGCGACTTTAATGTCCGTTCCAAGAGGCAGGAATACATCCACACGAGAACCAAACTTGATAAAGCCCAGATGCTCGTCGATATAGCAAGCATCGCCAGGAATAGCATAGGTGACTATGCGTCTTGCCATCGCTCCTGCTATTTGACGAACCAGTATTTCTACGCCTTCAGGAGTTTCAATAACAATGGTAGAACGCTCATTGTCAAGACTTGCCTTGGGCAACCAGGCTTTCATGAATTTACCGTTTTGATGGCTCACCAGTTTGACCATACCGTCAACTGGATACCAATTGGCATGAACATTGGTGAGGCTCATAAAGATAGATACCTGAATACGTCTGTCGTGGAAATACTCATTCTCTTCCACTTCTTCCACAACCACCACCTTGCCATCAGCTGGTGCTACAACGGTTTTAGCTGTATCCTTGCCAAACAAACGAATAGGACAACGGAAGAAATTTACTACGATGCCATAAACGATGGCACTAACGCCAAGGACAATAAAGAAAGGGATTTTTGTCTCGAATCCATAAAAGACTGCTATGTTTAATAGCAATAAGACGAGAAAACCTCCTATTAATGTGTGTGTACCTTCACGGTGTATATGTATCTTTTTTAGCCTTTTCATTATTTGTCAATGTTGATTTTAGCAGCAAAAAAACGTGTTAAATCAAAACCAACTGCAAATTTAATCTTATTTTGAAGACAAAACAAATATTTTGAGGATAAATCAAATCATTTACTTTTTTTCTTGCTTATTTTTTGGGGAATAGCCCGAAGCGTTGTAAATTTGAAAGCTAATAAAGCTTATTCTTATAGTTGTATGCAAGATTTCGTTCACCTACATGTACATACGTATTATTCCTTGCTTGACGGACAGGCAAGCATCAAGAAATTGGTAGATAAAGCCATAGCCGATGGTATGAAGGGTATGGCTATCACCGATCATGGCGTGATGTTCGGCATCAAGGAATTCCATGACTATTGTCTTGAGGTGAATGGGAAACGCAAGAAAGAGGGACTTGAGCTTTTCAAGCCCATCTTTGGTTGCGAGATGTATGTGGCTCGTCATGGGCGGAAAGAAATAAAAGATAAAGATGATCGTGGTGGTTATCACTTGATAGTGTTGGCAAAAAACCAAAATGGATATAAGAATCTTATTAAACTAGTGTCAGAAGCATGGGTGGATGGATTCTATAATCGTCCTCGTACAGACAGGATTGATTTGCAGAAATACCACGAAGATCTAATTGTATGCACTGCTTGTTTGGCAGGAGAGGTGCCAGCTAAGATTCTGAAAGGTGATATGGAAGGCGCTCGCGAAGCAATTGAGTGGTATAAGAACCTGTTTGGTGATGATTACTACTTTGAGTTGCAACGCCACGAAGTGAAAGATCCCACAATAAGAGCTAACCGAGAGACCTATCCCTTGCAACAGAAGGTCAATAAAGTGCTGATAGAATTAGCAAAAGAGTATGGTATTAAGCTTATCTGTACGAATGATAGCCATTTCGTAGATCAAGATAATGCCGAGGCTCACGACCATCTGCTCTGCTTGGCTACCTCGAAAGACCTTGACGATCCAACTCGTATGCTATATTCCAAGCAGGAGTGGTTCAAGACGCGAGAGGAGATGAACGAGGTGTTCTCTGATGTTCCAGAAGCTTTGTCAAATACGTTGGAGATTCTCGACAAAGTGGGGGTATATAGCCTTGACAATGATCCTATCATGCCATTCTTCCCTATCCCAGAATCTTTTGGTACAGAAGAAGAGTGGCGCAAGAAGTTTACGGAAGAACAGCTTTATGCCGAGTTTACCAGCGATGAAAACGGCGAAAATCAATTGTCGGAGGAAGCCGGTAAAAAGAAAATAGCCAAGCTGGGTGGCTACAACAAGTTATACCGTATCAAGTTCGAGGCTGATTATTTGGCTGAATTGGCCTATAAGGGCGCTAAGAAAAGATATGGTGACCCTATACCACAAGATGTTGTGGAACGAATGAAGTTTGAGTTGCACATCATGAAGACAATGGGTTTCCCTGGCTACTTCTTGATTGTGCAAGACTTCATCAATTCAGCGAGAGATGAATTGGATGTAATGGTGGGTCCTGGTCGTGGCTCAGCTGCTGGTTCGGTAGTGGCCTATTGCTTGGGTATCACCAAGATTGACCCTTTAAAGTACGACTTACTGTTTGAGCGTTTCCTGAATCCTGATCGTATCTCATTGCCTGATATAGATACTGACTTCGATGATGATGGCAGAGGAAAAGTGCTGAAATGGGTAGAAGATAAATATGGACATGAGAATTGTGCCCATATCATTACCTATGCCACTATGGCTACCAAAAACTCCTTGAAGGATGTGGCTCGTGTGGAAAAGGTGCCGTTGCAAGTGGTGAACGATTTAGTCAAGGCTATTCCTGACCGCTTGCCAGATGATTTGAAGATGAACTTGCCCAATGCCATTAAGTGCACTCCTGAACTGCAAGAGGCAGAGAAATCGAACGACCCTCACTTGAGGAATACCATAAAATATGCTAAGATGCTGGAGGGGAATGTCAGAGGTTCTGGCATCCATGCTTGTGGCTTTATTATATGTAGGGACCCTATAAGTATGCATGTGCCTATTTCTACGGCTGATGACCCTGACTTCAAGGATACCAAGACCAATTGCACGCAATATGATGGACATGTGATTGAATCTACTGGTCTGATAAAGATGGACTTCTTGGGCTTGAAGACACTGTCTGAGTTGAAAGAAGCTGTGGCCAATATTAAGCTGACAAGAGGCATCGATATTGATTTGGACAATATTCCTATTGATGATCCCAAGACCTATCAGCTCTATCAGGAGGGAAGGACAATTGGTACTTTCCAGTTTGAGTCGCAGGGAATGCAGACCTATCTTCGCCAACTAAAGCCAACGGTTTTCGAAGACTTGATAGCCATGAATGCCTTGTATCGTCCTGGACCTATGGATTATATCCCATCGTTCATTGCCAGAAAATCAGGTAAAGAACCCATTACATACGACTTGCCTTGTATGGAGAAGTATTTGAAAGATACATACGGCATTACGGTCTATCAAGAGCAAGTGATGTTGTTGTCTCGTCAATTGGCCAACTTTACTCGTGGCGAAAGCGATGCGTTGCGCAAGGCGATGGGTAAGAAGAAAAAGAAGATTGTTGATGAGATGAAGCCCAAGTTTATCGAGGGCGGACAGAAAAATGGTCATGATCCTAAGATATTGGAGAAGATATGGACCGATTGGGAGAAATTTGCATCCTATGCTTTCAATAAATCTCATGCGGCTTGCTACTCTTGGGTAGCTTTCCAGACGGCCTATCTCAAGGCCAATTATCCTCCTGAGTTTATGGCGGCCATCATGAGTCGAAGGAAGGATGACATCAAGGAGATCACCAAGTTGTTGGACGAATGCAAGGCAATGGGTATTGCTACCTTAGGTCCTGACGTGAATGAAAGTTACCAGAAATTTGGTGTCAACAAGAAGGGTGAGATTCGTTTTGGCTTAGCGGCTATTAAAGGTATGGGCGACTCGGCGGCTGAGGCTATTATCAAAGAGCGAATGGCAAATGGTCCTTTTAAGAGCATCTTTGATTTTGCCCAACGTGTCAATATGTCATCCGTAAACCGCAAGGCCTATGAGAGCTTGGCTTTGTGTGGTGCCTTCGATAGTTTCGGCATTGCCCGTGAGCGTTTCTTTGCTCCTAATATGAAGGGTGAGACGTTCCTCGATACGTTGGTTCGCTATGGTCAGACCTATCAGATGGAGCAGGCCGAGATGAGGAATTCGCTCTTCGGAGGAGAAAATGAGGTGGAGATTGCTACGCCTCCTATTCCAGAGGCCGAGACTTGGGGCGATATCGAGCGTTTGAATCGTGAGCGTGAGCTTATCGGTATCTATCTCTCTGCTCATCCGTTGGATGAGTATCAGGTCATCTTGAAGCATGTCTGCAACACCAACATGAAGGAGCTCGAAGACCTGAAAGCACTCCAAAGCCGTGAGGAGTTGGTATTTGGTGGTATGGTGGTAGGCCTCCGCAAGGGCATGAGTAAACGTGGCGACCCTTATGGCATTGCCAAGATAGAGGACTATTCTGGTTCTTCTGAGGTGGCTTTTTGGAGAAACGATTGGGCTGTTTATCAAGGTTTTCTGCAGGAAAAACAGTTTGTCTTTATCCATGCCAAGGTGGAACCTAACAAGTGGCGACCAGAGAGTCTTGACTTGAAGATCAACAAGGTGGAACTGATGAACGATGTAAAGGATAATGTCATTCGTAAGTTCACCATCACATTGCCATTGAATGACATCGACAAGCCTTTGGTGGATAACCTGACAGACATTTGTCAGAAATATCCTGGCAATGCTGATTTGTTCGTGAAGATCCAGGATAAGGATATGAAGATGCAGATTGATATGTTGGCACGCCCTGTCAAAGTGGCTGTGGGCAAGGAACTGATGTCCTGCCTGGAGCAATATGAAAACGTGAGTTATGCCATCAATTGATGTTTGGCATCATATTTGCAAGACAATAAGTGTATAATGGTATAATTAATTAATATTTTGAAGATATGGCAAAAGAAATTACAGATGCTAACTACAAAGAGCTGTTGGCTGATACCAGCAAGCCTGTAGTGATTGATTTTTGGGCTACTTGGTGCGGACCTTGTCGCATGGTGGGTCCCGTTATTGATGAGTTGGCCGCTGAATACGAGGGTAAAGTCGTTATCGGCAAGTGCAATGTAGATGACAATGAGGATATGACAATGGAGTTCGGTATTCGCAATATTCCTACCATCCTGTTCTTCAAGAACGGTCAGTTGGTGGATAAGCAGGTAGGTTCTGCTCCTAAGTCTGTCTTTGCTCAGAAAATTGAAGCTTTATTGTAAGTTATGGTTAACGATGACTTTTTGGCTGAAGATCTTGATGACGAGAAGACCATCGAGTTTATCAAGAGTTATCTGCCACAGGACTTGAAGGGAAAGTTTACAGACGATGAGCTGTACTATTTCCTGGATGTGATGGACGAGTATTATGCCAATAGTGGCATACTCGATGCTGATCCTGATGAGGAAGGCTTTATCGACATCGACTTGGATAAGGTGGTCGATTTCGTCATCAAGGAGGCTAAGAAAGACGGAATCGGAGAGTTCGAGCATGACGACATCCTCTTTGTCGTACAAGGCGAAATGGAGTATGCCGATTCTTTGGAATAAAGATTCCTACAACAATAAACATTTACGGCTACTAACCTTTTACAGGAAAGTAGCCGTTAATGTTTTAAAATAACAAGAAATAATTATTACCACAACCAATTCTCTTCTTCACCATCATAGATAATAGGTCCCGTCCAACCATGATGACGGCAAGCATCCTCAACATCCTCCTGCATTTGAGGCGTGATGAGGCGTTCGCCCTTGCGAACTTCGTAATACTTCTTGTGGCCCCATAACTGGATAAGCAATGCTCGGATGCGATGTTCCATACGTCCAGGCATATCATCATATAGGTGGGTCAGGCCTCGCTTCATGATGGCTCGTTGTTTTTGACGGAACTTTTCACAATTTTCTCCACCCATCTTGGGGTTGTGGGGATTAATGGCGTTATAGGATGGGAGCGAGGTGTCGATATATTGTCCTACTAACCAACGGAGGCATTGCTCATGCAAAGGACAATTATCCATGAAACACACCAAATAGTTTCTTGCTTTCTTGCGAAAGTCTTCTTCTTCTCGTGATAGTTGATTTTTCATTTTCTTTTTTTTGTTTTGATTCGCAAAGGTAGCAATAATTATTGAGGTGACAATAGGTATTCCTCGTTTTATTGCAAGCAAGCTAAAGAGTTGTTCCCACCGTGGGAACTGCCAGTTCCCTACGGGGGAACAGACTGTTCCCCCGTAGGGAACAAAATTAAAGCAATACTGCAAACAGGGTTAAAATAGGGGCAAAACGCTTCTTGCCTCCAAGGTTAATCTTGGGGTGGATAATTGTAGTAGGAAAAAGGGTAGTTTCCCAAAATCAATTGGGAATATGAAGATAGAAATAAACCGCCAAGAAGACGAGGGCAAATCCAAGGGTGCCATAAATGAGGCGAGCCTTTTGTCTGCCGTATCGCTTGACGACAAATTGGGCATTTTGGGCCGTAAAGAACCAACCCCAGTTGAAGAGGGAGGCCAAGACGGCGATGATGCCTGTAATGGCGAAGATGATTGTCATGAAATAGGGAGCCATTGTGGTGTTGGTTTAGCAGAAGTCCTCTAATGTGACAAGGCGAGAAGCATTTTCCTCTTCTTCAATGGAAACCTTTACAGTGTTGCCAGGAAGCAGATCCTCAATGAGTTCGGGCCACTCGATAAAACAAATGGCACCACTATAGAAGTAGTCCTCATAACCCATGTCATATACCTCTTCGAGCTTCTTGATGCGATAGAAATCGAAGTGATAGATCAACTCGCCTGCTATGTCTGAACGATATTCATTGACAATAGCAAAGGTGGGAGAGGTAATGTTGTCTGTCACACCCAGTTCTTGGCAAATAGCTTTGATGAAGGTGGTCTTGCCTGCTCCCATCTTGCCGTAGAAAGCAAAGACGGTGTTGTCGCCCATAAGACTGACAAACTGATGGGCAGCTTCTTGAATATGTGCTAATGACTCAATCTTTATTGTTTCCATAATTGTTCTTTTTTCTTATCTCCCTTAATACTAAAAGTACTTCGTCCTTGAGGCCATCGGGTATGTTCAACTCCCTCTGTTGCAGACTCTTCACCCATCCTGGCACATCGTTTTCTTGCATCGTATAGAATACGTTCCTGAATTCCTCAGCTTCTTCGTCAGTATATTGGTCGGATGCCTTGCCTTTATAGGCATCTAACTCCTCATCATCGTAATAGTCAATGTGTTGCTTGATGATGGGTGTCATGCAATCGAGGTCGCAACTTTTGCCTTCGTCCAACTCGCAAGCGTCTGCACCACAATCCAGCACCATCTTGACTTCAGGCATTTCTGTAATCTCACCATTAGCTAATTGCTTGGCTAACTTGCGATTTCTCATTATGCCGGCTATAGCCGCCAAAATGCCCAATGCCACCAGACTTGCGATTAATATCCACATGGTTTTCACTTGTTTTGAGGTTGCAAAGATAGTTTTTTTTTATTACCTTTGCAATGAAAACATTCAAAGATATGAAAAAGACATATAAAGTAGAAGGGATGATGTGCAAGAACTGCCGTAGGCACGTGGAGGAGGCACTGAACAAGATGGATGGGGTAAAGGCTGTTGTAACGCTCGATCCTCCACTGGCTGAGGTGGAATTCTCTGAGGGTGAGAAGCCTTTGGATGAGTTGCAGGAATTTGTAAACCAGGAGGCTGGTAACTATAAGTTGAGTTTAATTTAAACTTTATACTATCATGAAAAAGTATTTCTTGGCATTAAGCATGTTAGCTATGGTAACAGCATTTTTATCTGGGTGTAAATCTGAAAAACCTACCCAATTTGTATTGGCTACCTATAATATTCGTAATGACAATCAGAGCGATGCCAATAATGGTAACGGATGGGCTACGCGTCGTGATTATGTCTGTCAACTGATTCAGTACCACGGATTTGACATCTTTGGTACGCAAGAATGTAAGTACAATCAGTTGGAGGATATGAAGGAAAGATTGCCTGGGTTTAATTACATCGGTGTGGGTCGTGATGACGGCCAACAAAAGGGTGAATATGCTGCAATTTTCTATCGCACGGATATGTTTGAAGTGCTGGATCATGGTGATTTCTGGCTCTCTACAGATACCGAAAAACCTAATGTGGGATGGGATGCTGCTTTGCCTCGCATCTGTACTTGGGGTAAGTTCCGTCTGAAGGATAATGGTTTTACCTTTATCTATTATAACCTTCACATGGATCATATCGGCGTAGTGGCAAGGGCTGAAAGTGCCAAACTGATTCTGAAGCGGGTGACAGAGAATCCTGAGAAGTTGCCTGCTATCTTGTCGGGCGATTTCAACATCGACCAGCATAATGAGTCCTTTAAGCTGATTGACGAATCAGGCATTATGTCTGACTCTTACCGCATTGCCGACTTCAAGTACCAAACCAACGGTACTTATAATGCATTTAGTCCGGCAAGTCCTACCAAAGATGAGAGAATCGACCATATTTTCCTGACGGATGACTTCCACGTATATAAATATGGTGTACTGACTGATGTTTATTATAGCGAAACGAAGGATGCCGATGGCAATATTACCAGGGTGGCTCGCACTCCATCCGATCATTTTCCTGTAAAGATAGAATTAGGCGTGAAATAAGCGGTTTGCTTATTGTGCTATAAAACAACTCTTTGTGATTTTGGGCGAAAAATTTTAATATTTTTTCGCCCAAAATATTTGTGTGAATGGAAATAAGTTCCTACCTTTGCATCCGCTTTCCGCAAGGGAGGTTGTTTTTTGAGTTCTATGACAGATTGATGGACAGAGGACAGGCAGCGTCCGGTGCATGTTTTTTTTTGATGTGTATCGGAGGTCTGATGAAGGTGTGATTTATACATGAA
>JAFSPM010000016.1 GCA_017442855.1 Bacteroidaceae bacterium
ACAAAAGCTGGGAGGAAGCAGAAGATGGCGATAACAGACATGACCAAACCTCCGACCGTGCCAACTGCCAAAGGGAACCAGAAAGCTTCTTTTGAAGTACCCACCATGAAGGGGATGAAGCCGAGGATAGTGCTGACTACAGTTAGGAAAATGGGTATTACCTTGGCATTCCATGCTTTGACATAGGCACGAGCTGATGAGAGAAGAGGATAACGCTTTCGGATGTTATTATATTCGTTAATGATATAGATACTGGCATTGACGGTGATGCCACAAAGCAGCACAAAGGAAGCAAAGCCTCCCTGGTCGAAGTTAAGTTTGAACCAGTAGAATGTGAAGAAAACACCGATATAGCTCACGGGTATCACGAAGATGATGGCTAGGGGCTGTTTGAACGAATTTAGCAGCACGCCCGTGATAAAGAAGATAATTGCCACAACAACTAACAGCAACAGGTACTGTCTGTTGTCTTTGTTCGTCCAACTTACGAAAAAAGGTACAGCCTCAGCAGTATAACCCATTGGCAGCGTGGGGATGAAAGAATCGAGTTCCCTTTCCTGCACACGCTTGCCCATCTCTGCTGCCCCCACATATTCATATTGCAGACACAGGCGGTATTGTTGGTTCTCCTTGACTACATGTTGAGGTTGCTGACCTTTCTCTACAGCAGCTAAGTCGGATAATTTATAGGATTGATCTTTAATGATAGGGTAGTTAAGCAAAACCCAAATATCGTATTCTTGCGATTGTAGTGAGGTAAGTTTTATGCGCTCCATGCCCTCAGGGGTTGAGAAGGTACCAACGGCCATATCCCTGCCAAAGACTGGTTCAAGAGTGGAGAAAAGATAAGAGGGATAGATGCCGGCTCTCATCATCTGCTCTCTGTTAAGATTGAAATAGAACTCCTGATAATCATCCTTCCAGTAAGAAAACTCACTGGTGATGGCCACCTCCTGAATGCGACGATGCTCCAGGAGTTTTGCTTTCAGTTTCTCAGCCCACTCATATAATTCATCGTAGTTGTAACCATACATGCGGATGCGATAGGTGCCATTCGTCTCTCGCACATCATTACTGAAGGCCTGGTCAGCCAAACCATAGATGTTCCAACTACCTCCACCCAGTTGCAAGGCCTGTGTGGTCATTTGGCTCTTTAACTGATAGGGGAAACTCGTATGGGCGTATTCGTCTTTGAAGTAAATACTGATATTAGCACGATTAGCATTGTAGATGGTGGTCTGAAACTGCTTTATTTCCTCATATCTACTCAAGAAAACCTCCATGCGCTGTATCATGGCGTTCATCTGATCCAGTGTACTGCCATTGGGGAGGTTGGCATTGGCATAAAGCACTACCTCATCGTTACGGGTGAAATAGCTGCCACTATACACTTTATTGATGAAGATATAGACACCATAGGAAAACCCTGCAATCAGCAGAATGCATACTGCCCAACGGAAACGGGCCAACAGGTGTACCGCCTTCTCATAGAACCAGGTGAATAATAATTGAAACTTGAGTATAAAGGACTGGGTATTATTTATTCGTCTTTCTTCCATCTTCAGACTATCTATCATGGCAGGCACGAAGAAGAGGGATACGAGCAAAGAGACAGCCAGGTTGATGATAATTACCGCCGCAAAGTCCTGCAAGTTAAGTCGGATATTGTCGTTCAGGAAGAAGATAATGACCAAAGCACCCATGGTGGTTAGGGTAGCTGCCAATACCGACAAGAAAGCCTTAAGATTGTGGCGATGCATATAGTGATCGGTCACGACAATGGTACTGTCAATTACCAAATTGAGGGAGATGGTAATGCCTGCCAAAGAATAAAGCTGTATCTCCAAGTCAAAGAGATAATAAAAGATTAATGCCACAGCAATGTTGACTGCCAATGATACAGTTATCAGGAAAAGGTATTTCAAACGCCGGCTGATAAGCCAGACAAACGCCAGAAGGATGATAACCGTCAGTGTAGTTCTGAAATATATCTTGCTTAGTTCTTTGCGAATATATTCGGTGGTATCATAGCTGACGTACATTTCATAGCCCGACGGCAATTGCTTCAGTACCTCTGCCATCTCGGCCTTGACAGCTTGATTCAATTCCAGTTGGTTGACCGACTCATTGGCTGTAATGGTAAGATAGATGGAATTAAGTCCGTTGATGCGATAGTAGCTCTGGGGTGCCGATTCCACATGACTCACCGTAACCAATTCGTTCAAATGTATTAATTTGCCGGCATTGGTCTTTACCACAACATCCGACGGGTTGAAAACAGCCTCATCCCGTTCAGGCATCACCGTCAATCGAATCCACTCCTGTCTGCCTTGCACATCCACGTTATGTATACCTAAGAATGCACGTTGGGAATAATGTTGGATGGCCGTTGTAATATCATCCACCATTATCCCTAAGCTCTGCAACTGGCGACTATCATAATGCAGTTGCCACTCCATAGGAGTAGCACCATAGAGTGTGATGCGATAGACACCATTGAGCTGTGAGAGACGAGGGCTGATGTTTTCCTCAGCATAGTGTTGTAACTCTATAGGTGGAACAGAGGCATTGAGGGTGTAAATCATGAAGGGACGTGCATTTTCCTCATCAGGCACCTGCATGGTGATGATAGGGTAGCTCATGCCATCAGGTAATTGAGGCCAAGTCTGTCTGATGATGGTTGAAGCCTCGAAACGAGCCGCATCAACATCTACGTGTTTGTCAAGTTCTACAGTGATGGTGCCCGTTCCATTGTCAGACGATGAAGTAATCTTCTTCACACCAGTGATGCGAGCCAACATAGCCTCCAGCTTGCTTGTTACCTCCAATTCAACCACCCTTGAAGAACTGCCTGGTACGGTATAAGACACCGTAAAGCCAGGAAGTGTATGTGAGGGGTTGAGCTTCACAGGCAGCAAAGGCAACAACGCCAGTCCTACCAAGGCAAGACAGACGAACGTGACAATCATGGTGAAAGGAGAGAGCTTTTTCATTCCCAGTCAAATTTATCCGACAATGAGAAACCCGTAGCAAAGTCGTGCAATGTCAGCTTCCTTATCTTATAATAATTCTGCCAATAGCTTTGGAGGGCAGAGATGTAATTACGTTGCGCCTCCTGTTGGCGATTCAAGGAAAGTGTCAAACTATTGATATCGGCTCTGCCAATGATAAAACGCTGGCGTGTCTCATTGTAAGCCATAATGGAAAGATCAAGTGCCTCTTCTGCGCTTGCCACCAGATCCTGTTGCATGTTGAAATCGCTCACTGCCATAATTACCTCTTCCTCGATGGAAATTTCACTCTGGCGTGCCGAGGTTTGCACCACATTCAAGTTGTTCTTCGCCATGTTGTACTTACCCTTGCGCACACCCCAGTCAATCAATGGGATAGAAACGCTGACAGACACCAACTCCTGTCGCATGGGATGACTGTAAGCATCACGCAGGCTCTCCGCCACTTGGTTAAAACCCACGCTGGCCGTTAAGCTGGCATTGAAACGCGACTCCTGGCGGGTCTTGTCAACGTTCTGTTCAGCCTCCAATACATCTTGTTGCAATCCTAAGAAGTTGGGATTATTGGCATGAGCAGCTGCGATTGCATCATCAACTATTACCTCCACCCGTTGAGGTTTGCCAGGTAATTGCACCCTGATTTCCGTTTCCTTATCCATGTTCAGAAAGGTAGCCAGTGAATACATGGCCCGCTTTAATGCACTCTGTTTGTTTTTCAGTGTGTTTTGGGCATTCACCCTATCCAATCGCAAGGTCAACAGGTCGGCATTGCTGATGGCAGCAATCTTGAAACGCTGCATGCCTATATCATAAAGTGTGTCTGTGCTTTGAGCATTCTCCTGTGCCAAGTCGTATTCTGCCTGCGCCATCGCCAAGGCAAAGAAATGCTCAGTGGCCTGCTCTGACACTTGCTCGGCATTGTATAGGTACTCCTTTTTGGCTTTCTCATACTTCAAAGGCTCAATCTTGCGTTCCCAACGAAAGGCATTATAGCCTATGAGGCTCTGCGAATAGCCAATGCGCAAAGGAACGGTGGTGAACTGAGTATATTTGTTGTGCCCAAAACTACGCATATAACCTAAATCAGTGGAAAGGGAGAAGGTACCACCCGTGAGGTCGAAGTTCTGTTGCAAAGACAGCTGACCATACGAATAGAATGACTGCTGGCTGCGATAGATGTCAATGTCCTCTGTAGAGTCATAGCGACGCGTGATGTCACGGTAATACTGTGCCGGAGTAAGGTTCATCGTCAGCGAGGGCAATCGGTTGGCTCGATAGGTACGGTATTGCCAATAGCTTGCCAGGTACATGTTCTTGGTACGGAATGCTTCCAAAGAACTGTCATTGGCAATAGCGATGGTCTGCTGCAAGCTGAGCGTTAATGTACGCTGGGCATAAGCAGAATTGATTCCGGATATTGGATAATTGAATATGACCAACACCAAAAGTACCAGTATTTTTATGTCTTTTCCCTTCATATTCATCTTTCTTTATAAATACGCCAATAAGCTAATGGAATAATAAACAAACTCACAAGGGTACCAACCACCATCGCCCCAATCATCGCTATGGCAAGGGGCTTCTGCAACTCAGAACCCATGTCGAAACTGAAGAGCAAGGGCAGCATGGCAAAGATAGTGGTCAGTGAAGTCATGATGATTGACCTAAGTCTGCGTCGCCCTGCCTCATGAATGGCCTCCAGCAAAGGCATCCCTTTCTTGCGCAATTCATTGATGACATCAATTTTCAAGATGGAGTCGTTGATGATGATACCACAAGTGACGATGATGCCGATGGCCGACATCAGGTTCAAGGTGTGTCCACACACCCACAACAACACCAAAGCGGCTGCCACATCAATAGGAATCTCCACCAAAACAATCAATGGTTGTACAAAGCTCTCAAACTGAGCTGCCAGGATGAAATACATCAGCAGGATGGATATCAGCAGAATGACTACCAGTTCACCCATCATCTCCCGATTGTCGTAGATACTGCCACTAAATGCCACATCCCAATGACCAGCTTCCTCTGCCACCTTTCGTGATACAGCCTCTAAAGGTCGCTCATCGGTTACATCATAGAAGCTGAAAGGTATGTATTCGCCATTCCTACCTGCCGTGATGGTCTTGAGGTCTTCAGAAGGGACCAGCCTGACCAGACTACTCAATGGGATATCGTTCACTTTACCCTGGGCATCCGGTTGGGTTCTCACCAATGTCTGTGCCATTACCTCATTCACTGTCTGCTCTTGACCAACAATACTTACTGGCAAGTTCTGCTGATAGGTGTGTAAGGTTGCCACACTGTTCTCCTTGAATGCCGTCTTGAGCGTTTGTATCACCTCGTCATAGCTGACATGATAGAGCTGTAATAACTCATGTGAGATATGTATATTCAACTGGTTCTCAAATGCCAAGCCTTCGGGTTCTTTGCCTGAGAGTTCAACCAGACGATGCTGCAAGGCTCTCACCTCATCGGGTAGGGGGGCCACACCTTTGTTACGGGCATAGAACTCAGCAGTAAAGGGTGCTTCACCTGTATCAAACAGTTTCTCAAACAAAGTCTCTGGTGGATAGAAGGTTACTACGGCATTAGGGTAATGACGTCGCATCCAAGTAGTAATCTGTTCCTGCAAAGGAGCTATGTCTTCTGTTCCCTCTGTCTTGAAATACAACTCGGCCTCAGTAACAGACAACCCCTCACCACGATCCAGCAAATAATCCTGTTGCCCGATGGCTGCAGTCTGCTCGATAGCTTTTGTCTCAGCAAAGAGAGCATCCACACGGGCATGGTTCTCATCCAGATGGATGTGTTCGTTCCACTCCACCCTTGCCATCAACTCACGCTGGTCAATCTCTGGCATTCGCTCCAGATCGATGACATAGAACATCAGTACACAGAGAGGCAAGGTAAGCAGCGTCAAGCCTACACAAAGCAATTTATGACGGAATACCCAACTGATACCACTATCATACATAGACAAGAAACTAACCTGCGTCCCCAACCTATAAGGAACCATTTGCTTTTTTCTATTCCTTATACCATATATCAAGCGATAGAGCACTGGCAAGAGCATCACGCCAGTGAGGTAGGAGACCAGCAATCCAATGCTGACAGCAAAAGCCTGGTCGTAGAACAATGCACCTGCTATGCCACTCATGAATATCAAGGGCACAAATACTGCTACAGTGGTCAATGAAGAACTGAGCATAGGAGTAATCACCTCAGAGGTGCCTATGACACAAGCATCCGATAGATCATAGCCCTTCTCCCTGTATTGTGATATGTTCTCGGTAACAATGATACTACTGTCAATCATCATACCCAATGCCAAAATCAAGCCAGAGAGTGAGATGATATTAAGCGACCTATTAAACAAGTAGAAAAACACAAAGCAACAGATGATGCTTACCACCATGCTGAGACCTATGATCAGGGGTGACCGTACATCACCCAAGAAGAACACAGCCACGATGCAGATAAAGATGAACCCCAAGAGAAGATTCTGCTTCAGGTTGGAAATGGTATAGTCGAGCAGCTCCGTCTGGTTACGGCTTACCTGGAAGTTGATTTGTGGATAAGTGGTCTTGAATGTCTCTATCGTCTCGTTCACAGCCTCCTTCATGTCATCCATATTCTCATCCGCCTGCTTGATAACCGCCAGCGTAACAGCCTGCATGCCATTTGCCTCACTCATACCCATAGCTTTCACCGACACCAGCTCCACCTTGCAGAAGTCGCCCATACGGAAAATGTGACCTGCCTTATCAAGCAGGATACCCTTCACGTCATCAGTTGTACGAAGCATGGTATTAAAGCGGATGTTGTATTCATAATACCCATCGCGTACCATCATGCTGCCTGGCGTCACATTGTTCTCTGCCAAGGCAATCTCCAGGTCAGCTATCGTCAGTCCCATCGATGCCATCTTTGCTGCATCAGGGGTTATCTGCAACTGTTGTTGCACAATGCCGGTAATATCCACCATCGCCACCTCTGGCAGTTGTTCTATCCTGCGCTTGATGATATTCTCTGCTACTTCTGACAGCTCGAGAAAGTCAGCATCAGTAGTCAGGTTCAGGTAAAATACGGGGATATCGGTAGCACTGGCTTTGATAACCTTGGGTCGATCAACATCCTTGGGTAGGTAGTTCATGGCAGCGTCAATCTTCTCGTTTACTTCGATAAAAGCCAAGTCGGTATTGGTGCCAAACTCAAAGCCCAAGCGTATCATGCCGTTTCCGTCACGGGTACGACACTCCAAAGTCTTCAACTTAGAAACCTGCATCAACTGTTGCCTCACCTGTCGCATCACCGTGTTTTCCAACTCGCGGGCCGATGTATTCTGTGCCGTTACCTGCACAGTGATTTCCGGGATGGCTATATCTGGCAACAACGATACCGGCAAGGTAAAATAGGTCACCAAGCCAATGATACAGCAGGCTGTAAATGCCATCAGCACCGCAATAGGTCTATTGATCAAAAACCTTACCACTTTTTGTTATTCTTTATTACGCCAATAAACCTTAGACTCATGAGCCAGACTCACATTCCCTGTCACAATTACCTCATCCCCTTCTTTCAGTCCTTCCAGTATTGTATAAGTATCAGTATTCTCCAATCCAGTCTGCACATAGTTCCACATAGCCAAGTCGCCCTTCAGCGTGAAGACCACCTGGCGTCCTTGCCGCAACACTACCGCACTCTTAGGCACCACCAACTGCTCTGGCATCTGCCGTCTCACGCTTACCTTGATATTCATACCACTGAACAACTTGTCACTACCCTTCACTTGAGCCTTTACTTGTACCATGCCATTGGCATCCACCACTGGGTTGATTTCTGTCACAATGCCTTCGTGAGTAGCTGTCAAATCTGCGTAGGGAGCTATCAGCACCTTGTCACCTCGATGAATCAATGGCAGTTCGTTTTCCAAAACACTGAAAGTAGCCTCCATCCCTTGCGACCCTATAAGCGTACACACAGCATCCGAGGCTGTCACTCTGTTGAAACGCTTTACGTTGAGGTTAGCTACTGTACCTGCAAAGGGAGCTCTCAGGGTGGCATTGGCTTCGTTGGTCAGAGCTAACTCGTAAGCTGCCTGACTCTGACTATAACCACTTCGTGTCTTGGCTAACTGCATGATGTCAGCAGGGATATCTGCCTCTGGCTTGTTGCCATAGCCCTGTCCAATCAACACATCCTGTAGGTCAAGTTTCGCCTGCTCGAAAGCATTCTGGGCCTGCTCCACCGCATTGTGCAACTTAAACTTGTCGAGTTGTGCAATCACCTGACCTTGTGCCACATGGTCGCCATTCTTCACTTGTACATTCTCCACAATGCCCTCCGTCTCGAAGTGCACATCCGTCAGCTGCATGGCTTCTACCTTGCCATTACTCACCAACTCATGCTCGAACGCCTGCCGCCTCAAGGTAATGGTAGTAACCTCATTTGGCTCTGCCTGAGCTAATTCATTCACTCCTTCTTCTGAAGTGTCGTTACTGCCAGTCTTACTGTTACAAGCCATGCACAAACCAGCCACCAACCAAATTCCTAT
>JAFSPM010000004.1 GCA_017442855.1 Bacteroidaceae bacterium
AGTCTTTGTCGCCAAACCTGCAAGGACTTTGAGTGGCTTGTCATTGATGACGGATCAACAGATGATACACGTCAATTGGTGGAGGGATGGATGAATGAGGCTGTTATTCCTATCCGATACATCTATCAGGAAAACCAAGGTATGCATGGGGCGCATAATACAGCCTATAAGAATATATATACTGAGTTGAACACTTGTGTTGACTCTGATGATTGGATGCCAGATGACGCTGTAGAGAAGATTGTGACGTTTTGGAAGAAGTTTGGTTCCACTGAAGTAGCAGGAATCATGGGCCTGGATGCTACTGTTGATGGAAAGGTGATTGGTGACCGCTTTCCGGAAGGGCTAAAAGCTATCACGCTACGGGGATTCCATGAGGACATGAAAGGTGTGGGTGACAAGAAACTGGTGTATCGTACAGATGTTATCTGTGATACTCCTGAATATCCTTTGTTCAAAGGAGAACGGTATGTAGGATTGATCTATAAATATCACATGGTTGACGAACGTTATCCATTATTGGTATCCAACGATATTTATACCATTGTAGACTACCAAGATGATGGGTCGAGCAGGGGAATGTGGCGCCAATATTGGAATAATCCTAAAGGCTTTGCCTTCTTGAGAAAATACGATATGCTGCAGACTACGCTGTGGACTCGTAAGGTTCAGGACAATATCCACTATGTGTCTCATGCTATTCGAAGCCAAAATTGGCACTTCCTACAGGAGTCGCCCATGAAATGGTTGACTTGTTTGGCGATATTACCAGGCATACTATTTTATTTGGTCAACCGATATTATGTGAAGTCAGGAAAATTATATCATTAAGCGATGAACGACATTCTTAAAAAGGATCTTTTCCGCTATGAAGGGAAGAATTGCCATCGGCTGCTAGTAAAATTGAAATACATTTTTCTTGTTCCAGGTTTTACTTATACCTTTTTTCTGAGGAAAAGTCAAAGCAAGTGGATTGGGGGAATATATCGGATTTTACTCCGGCTGACGTCATATATCACTCACATTCAGATTCCACCCCAAACACAGATAGGAGAGGGCTTGTATATTGCCCATTTTGGTTCTATTATAGTTAACCCTGATGCAATTATCGGAAAGAATTTTTGTATCAGTGCAGGAACTCTGGTGGGTAATGCCATGGGAAAGAGAAAGGGGGTGCCGATTATCGGTGACAATGTTTATATGAGTCGTAATGCTATTGTCATTGGCAATGTAAAAATCGGTAATGATGTGCTGATAGCACCTGGTGCCTTCGTCAATTTCGATGTGCCAAGTAATAGTATAGTGATAGGAAACCCAGGAAAGATTATTCCTCGGGAAAGTTCACCAACTGCAAAATATATTGTATACCCTGTCGAACAATATTATTCTAATTCATGAAAATCCTACACGTCATCACATCGTTGTACACAGGAGGAGCAGAGAAACTTGTGGTTGATCTGGTACCTAGGCTTTTGGCTATGGGACATGAGGTTGGTGTAGCTGTATTCAATGCAGAAACTACGCCACTGATGAAGCGTTTGGAATGTGAGTGTCCGGAATGCAGAATTTACAAATTGGGTAAGTCATTCTATAACCCTTTGTATATTTACCTTCTGATTCCAATCATGTGTAGATATGATGTCATTCACACACATAATTCATCTCCACAACTATATGCAGCTATTGCTAATGTGTTTTGCCGGAAAAAACTGATTACTACGGAGCATAATACAAGTAACCGAAAACGTGGTAATAGACTATTGGCTGTGATAGACAGATGGATGTATGGCCGCTACCATCAGATTATCTGTATATCGTGTCAGGCAGAGCAGAATTTGCGTGACTATCTGTCATCCCGCCAACAGGTACTAAAACGTATTTGTACGATTTACAATGGGGTAGATGTAGAAGCTATTCATAAAGCTTCTCCTTTGGAGAAATCCGCCCCCCAAAAATTCTTAGTGGTTATGGTGGCAGCATACCGACCCCAGAAAGACCATGTTACACTGATTCGTGCGATGAAAAGACTGCCAACAGAAAAATTTGAGGCATGGCTGGTGGGTGATGGGGAGTGTCAGCATGATATAGAACAATTCATTAGACAGCAGGGCATGGATACCCAGGTTAAGATGCTGGGTATGAGAACCGATGTTCCACGCATCTTGAAGACAGCAGATGTGATTGTGATGTCCACTCATTATGAAGGAATGTCCCTGTCAAATATTGAAGGAATGGCTGCAGGCAAACCTTTTGTCGCTTCTAATGTCGAGGGTATCAGAGAGGTAACGGAAGGATTTGGCGTCTTATTCTCGCACGGAAATGATGCCTCATTAGCAGAAATCTTACAACGTCTCCATGATGATAACAAATTCTATCTACAGGTGGCAGCCCGATGCTATGAACGTGCAAAACAGTTTGATATCATGAAGATGGTGGATGGTTACAATAACGTTTATTTAAAGCTTTTGTCGAATGAAGCATAAGATTATACGGGCAAGCACCATTTCCCTTTCTGTGATTTTCGTAGAGGGAATGCTGCCAGAGATGATGAAACAGTATGAGGTTGTGTTGCTTTCCTCACCAGGACATGAGCTGGATGAGGCGGAAAAGAAATATGGAGTACGGGGCATACGTATTCCTATGGAGCGTCATATCGCACCGATACAAGACCTGATGTCGCTTTGGAAACTGATAAGAACATTTCGTAGAGAGAAACCACGGATGGTTCACTCGATGACACCAAAGGCAGGATTGCTATGTATGATGGCTGCCAAGTTGGCAAGAGTGCCTGTTCGTGTGCATACTTTTACAGGCTTGGTGTTTCCTACTGCAACAGGATTGAAAAGGCGCATTCTGATGTTTACAGATTGGCTGACGTGTGCATGTGCTACACATGTGATTCCGGAGGGAAAGGGAGTGATGGCTGATCTACGGAATAATGGCATCACGAAGAAACCCATGAAAGTTTTAGGAGATGGTAGTGTCAAGGGTATTGACTTGAAGCGTTTTCATGGGAAACGCAATGCCAATAGAAGTGAGAAGTTTACTTTCCTGTTTGTGGGGAGAATTGTGCGAGACAAGGGCATCAATGAGTTGGTGGAGGCATTTGTGAGGTTGAATGAGAAATTTCATCAAACCAGATTAGTTCTTGTTGGGACAATTGAGGACGAGTTGGACCCAGTCTCAAATAAAACCCTTGAGTCCATTAAGAACAATTCTGATATTGAGAGCATTGGATGGACTACTGGTGACGCATTGGTTGATTTCTATGCTGCAGCTGATTGCTATGTATTCCCGAGCTATCGTGAGGGATTTCCTAATACGGTATTGGAAGCAGGGGCAATGGGACTGCCGTGTATTGTGACGGACATCAATGGCTCTCGAGAGATTATAGAAGAGGGAAGAAATGGTGTCGTTATTCCTCCACGAGATAGTTCAGCGCTTTACCAGGCTATGGAGCACATGATAACTGATACAGATGCGCGTGAACAAATGGCAGCAACAGCCAGAGAGAGTATTGCAAGCAGGTTTGACCAGGACTTCGTACGTCAGTATCTGCTTAATTTCTATGATGAAATTCTTTATGTATAAACATTTTTTTAAACGATTTTTTGATTTTTGGATATCGCTCATCGCACTGATTTTCATCAGTCCGATATTGCTCGTTGTGACCATTTGGTTGCATTTTGCCAATAAGGGGGCAGGGGCATTCTTCCTACAAGATCGTCCTGGTAAGGATGGGAAGATATTCAAGGTGATTAAGTTCAAAACAATGACGGATGAACGGGATGCAGAGGGTAATCTGTTGCCTGATGAGGCTAGGTTGACCAAGGTCGGTAGGTTTGTCCGTTCAACGAGTATAGATGAATTGCCTCAGTTGATTAATGTGCTGAAGGGTGACATGGCATTAATAGGGCCACGACCACTGTTGGTACAATATCTGCCACTGTATAGCCCGGAGCAGATGCGGAGGCATGAGGTGCGTCCTGGGATATCAGGATGGGCGCAGTGTCATGGCAGAAATGCAATCAAATGGACACAAAAGTTTGAATATGATGTTTGGTATGTGGACCATCTGACAATGGTGACCGATATGAAAGTAATAGTCCTTACGTTGTTAGAAGTATTGCAACGGAATGGTATCAATGAGGAAGGTTCTGCCACCATAGAACCATTTAACGGAAATAATTAAAAATAATCCAAGATATGTATTTATACGGAGCAAGTGGACACGGAAGAGTTATCAAGGAAATTCTAGAGTCCCTGAATCAAAAAGTAGACGGATTTATTGATGATAATCCGTCGGTTAATGAACAATTAGGATTACCTGTACAGCATTCCGCAGAAACCGTAGATGAGGTAATCGTTACTATAGGCGATAATGGCATGCGAAAAAGGGTTGCGGAAAAACTGCGTTGTAAGTTCGCAAAGGGTATCGTTCATCCTAAGGCAGTTTTCTCTCACACGGCGAGTATTGGTGAAGGATCTGTTGTCATGGCTGGTGCTGTTGTCAATGCGGGAACTGTTATTGGCAACCATAGTGTAATCAATACCTGTGCCTCAGTAGATCATGAGTGTCAGATTGGCGATTACGTTCATATCGCCCCAGGTGCTCATTTGTGTGGTTTGATACAAGTGGGTGAAGGCACTCTGATTGGTGCTGGTGCATCAGTCATCCCCTGTGTGAAGATTGGCAGATGGTGTACGATTGGTGCTGGTGCTGCCGTTGTGTCAGATGTACCAGATGGTGCAACAGTGGTTGGAGTGCCTGGCAGAATTGTGTGGAGAACCTCTGTGCCAAATCGTTAAAAAAGAAAACCTAAGTGGGGATAATCGCCCGAAAACAAAAATAAAACCGGTTTTATTTTGCATTTCGCTCGATTTGCACTACCTTTGTACCCAAATTTAAAGATACATGGCAAATAGAATCTATTTGTGTCTGGCCCACATGAGTGAGGCTGGATTGGAACAAAAATACATTCAGGAGGCATTTGATACGAACTGGGTGGCACCACTCGGCCCTAATGTGAATGGGTTTGAAGAAGACCTGAAGGCATTTGTTGGCCAGGGTAAGGAAGTGGTGGCTCTGACAACAGGTACGGCGGCTGTACATCTGTCGCTGATTGCTTGTGGCGTGGAGCCTGGTGATGAGGTGATTACCCAATCGTTTACGTTCTGTGCTTCGGCACATCCAGTGACTTATCTGGGCGCGACTCCTGTATTTGTGGACTCTGAGAAGGAGACCTGGAACATGGATCCGGACCTGTTGGAAGAGGCCATCAAGGACCGGATTGCTAAGACGGGAAAGAAACCAAAGGTGATTATGCCTGTGGCTCTGTATGGTATGCCATACCAGATTGACCGTATCTTGGAAATCGCAAATCGGTATGATATCCCAGTGATAGAGGACGCTGCAGAGGGCTTTGGCTCGCGCTATGACGGACAGGTGCTGGGTACGTTTGGACGATATGGCATCTTGTCGTTTAATGGCAACAAGATGATTACCACCTCTGGTGGTGGTGCCTTGATTTGTCCGAACAAAGAGGAAGGTGATCGCGTGATGTGGTATGCCACACAGGCTCGCGAGTCGTATCCCTACTATCAGCACGAGACCATCGGTTATAACTACCGCATGTCGAACATCTGTGCAGGAATAGGACGCGGACAGATGACTATTGTCAATGAGCATATTGCACACCATCAGCATGTTCACCAGCTGTATGTAGAGCTTTTCAGCAAGATTGATGGTATTGAGGTGCATAGCCAGCCTGCTAATGGTCGCTATGCTTCGAATTATTGGCTGACCAGTATTACGATAGACGAAAACCTGAAGATAAAAGGTCAGGAGAATGCTTATAAAGAGATTATAACGAGTCCCGTAGGTGGTGTGCCTGCTGTGATACATGCTGCAAGTTCAGCCAGAACAGATTGTCAGCCCAATGACAATGTGGAGGCTTTGCGCATGGCTTTGGAGAAGGCTGGCATTGAGTCACGTCCACTGTGGAAGCCCATGCATAAGCAGCCGGTGTACTGTCGTACAAATGAGAAATTAGGAATGAGGAATGAGGAATTATCTCATGGTATCATTCGACAGACGTCGGCGACGAGTGTAGCGTATGTTAATGGGGTTTCTGAGAATATTTTCAAGAAGGGTATGTGTCTGCCTGCTGGTCCCTGGGTAAAAGACGAAGACGTGAAGCGAATCGTCGAGACCATCAAGGCAAACATCATTTGACAAACGCATAACCAACCAATAACTATGGAAAAACTGTTTTACGAACTGATGCAGGTGGCCGTTGGACAGTTGGACTGTCTGAGTCGCGGACCATCGCCTGAAGAATGGCAGGAGCTGTATGCAACAGCTCAGCGCCAGAGTGTTGTAGGCATTTGCTACAGGGGTGTAGAGCGCTTATTTGAATTTGGACTGCGTGCTCCTCAGGATGTCAGCATCGACTGGATGTCGGAAACTGAGGAGATTCGTGTGAACAATGCGACGTACGACAAACGCAGTGCTATCATCCAGAAAAGATTGCTGGAGCGTAAAATCTATACCACCATCCTGTTAGGACAGGGCGTGGCTCGCTATTATGGTGAGGAACTGCAGGAACTGCGCCAGCCCAAGGGCATTGACGTCTACGTAGACTGTGGATTGGAGAAAGCCATCAAGTTCGTCCAGCAGACGGGTCAAAAGGAGGTGCGACACAATCGTCATGTGGTATGGCTGGAGGCATGGGAAGACAGCCCCACACGCATACTGCCACAATTGGCCTATAGCAAGAATCCTTGGCGGAAAGAGATACAACAGCGCTGGTTCCGTCAGAACAGAGAACAGCTGTTTACGGAAGAGGGCGATCTGGTGGTTCCTTCGGAGGATATGAACGTCATCTACGTGATGCAACTCTTGCACGAACAGTTCCTATACGGTCATGTAGACATGCAACTGCTGATGGATTGCTTCTTCATCCTGAAAAAGAAAGCAGGTAGCTTTGGTACATATAAGAATGGTATGACGGTTGCCAAGGTGCTGAATTCGTTTGGTATAGGGATGTTTGCACGAGGTGTGATGTGGGTGATGCAGGAGGTGTTCGGCTTGGACGATACATTGCTCCCTATGCAACCTAAAGAGACGGAAGGTCGTTTTATCTTACAACAGGTTATGGAAGGACGCCAGACCATGCAGCTGATAAAGCACTATCCACTACAGATGTTCTGGAATATATTTTAATCATCAATGAAACATATTAGAATTCTACTGATGTCGATGGCGGCAGCTCTGTTGGTTAGCTGCGGCACAACATCGACGGTGCCTATTACAGGCCGTAAGCAGAACCTGATGGTCAGCGACCAGCAGATATTGAGTCTGAGCAATCAGCAGTATACGGAGTATATGAAGACGGCCAAGCCTTCAACCAACAAGAAGAACACTGAAATGGTGAAGCGGGTAGGGCAGAAGCTGGCTACTGCTGTGACGAACTACCTGAACAACAATGGGTTGAGCAGTGAGGTGGCCAACTTCCAATGGGAGTTCAATCTGGTGCAGGACAACCAGGTGAATGCTTTCTGTATGCCTGGTGGAAAGATCGTGGTTTACGAGGGCATATTGCCTGTCACACAGGATGAGACCTCGCTGGCCATTGTACTGGGTCACGAGATAGCGCACGCTGTAGCCAAACACTCGGCAGAGCAGATGTCGACGGCTATTCGTCAGCAATATGGTGCTCAGGCTCTGAGTGTGGTACTCTCTGGTGCAGGAGCAAGCAGCGGTATGCAGAACATTGCAGGTACTGTGTTTGGACTAGGTGCCAAAGGTGCCAGTGCCAAGTATTCACGCAATCATGAGAGTGAGGCCGACCATCTGGGAATCATCTTTGCTGCGATGGCAGGTTATAATCCAGATGCGGCTGTTGCCTTCTGGCAGCGAATGTCGGCACATACTGGCGGAGGTTCTACCTCGTGGCTGAGTACGCACCCCAGCGATGCTACCCGTATCAAGCAGATACAGGGATGGTTGCCTGAGGCCCGGAAGTATTATAATGGTGGAAGCAGCTTCAATACGAAGACAACCAAGAATTCGACCAAGAGTTCGACGATGAAAACGATACACATTAAATCGAAATAAGCTATGAGAAAGTTGTTATTAGGCATGATGCTGATGGGTACGCTGACCGTAGGTGCCCAGACGAAGGATGGTGGTATCAGCAAGC
>JAFSPM010000006.1 GCA_017442855.1 Bacteroidaceae bacterium
CCGTTTACAATGCCATTTTTCTTGGTAATCGGGCTTCCACAGTGGATGCATTTTTTTTGTTCATAACCTTTGAACGCCAGAATATGTAGATTATTTCTGCGTTTTCAAAGATTTCAGCCTAAAATTTGTCCATTACCTCGTTTATCCATATTCTTTAGGCTTAGTGTCATACTTATGTAGTTCTTCCTTACAGAGTCCCTATTATTTAAATAACTCATTAATGGAATCAATGATTTTTTTCACCTCCTCATCATTCAGCTCATAGTACATCGGAAGGCGCACCAGGCAATCCGCAAACCTGTCGCAGTTGGGCAGTTCGGGAATCTCGCCAACATGGTTATCTTTATAGTACTCGCTCAGATGCAGGCTCAGATAGTGGAACACTGCCAGCACCTCGTTTTCTTTCAGGTATGCAATCAATTTAGTACGCTCTTCAAGATTGCGACACACAATATAGAACATATGGGCATTGTTGGTGGCATAGTCGGGCATATCCGGCATCGAGAAACATCCCTTTGCAGCCAGGTCTTTCAAGCCCTCATGGTACATGTTCCAAATCTCCTTGCGGCGAGCCTGAATGGTATCAAGGCTCTCCAACTGCGCCCAGAGGAAGGCACTGTTAATCTCTGACGGCAGGAAGCTGGAGCCGGTATCCACCCAGCCGTACTTGTTCACCATGCCACGGAAGAACTCCGCACGGTTGGTACCCTTCTCCCATATAATCTCCGCGCGACGGATGAAACGCTCGTCATTCACGCACAGCAGACCTCCTTCACCACCGGCAGTCACGTTCTTGGTCTCGTGGAACGAGAAGCAACCGAAATGACCGATACCACCCAATGGTTTACCCTTATAGTAGGAGTCAATGGCCTGTGCAGCATCTTCCACCACAAGGATATTATGACGGTTGGCAATGTCCATGATCTTGTCCATGTCGCAGGCCACGCCGGCATAATGAACGGGCACTATCACCTTGGTCTTGGGTGTAATCAATGCCTCAATCTTATCAGGATCAATATTGGGGTTGTCCTTGCAGCTGTCCGCAAAGATGATTCTTGCTCCCTGACGTACAAACGCCAGAGCAGACGATACGAAAGTATAAGAGGGAACAATTACTTCGTCACCTGGCTTCACATCGCAGAGGATGGCGGCCATCTCCAGCGCATCAGTCCCCGAAGTGGTCATGATGGCCTTCTTGAAACCATATTTCTCTTCAAAGAGCTGCTGGCACTTCTTCGTAAACACACCGTTTCCAGACAACTTGCCAGTATAAACTGCCTGATACATGTAATGAGCTTCCTTACCTGTAAGGAAGGGCTTGTTAAAAGGAATCATAAAATTATTAATCGTTTATTGTCTTGTTTCTAACTGCGTATTAAACTCAATGAAGCTCGAACCGTCTGATGACTCAGTTCAAACCGCTCTTTGTCGTCAGGATCCAGTTCCAGTTCAATTACTCTCTCTATACCATTTTTACCGATGACTACCGGAACACCAAGATAGATGTCCTTACATCCATACTCACCATTCAGATAGGCGCAAGCTGGAAACACTCTCCGCTGGTCACAAATCACAGCCTCCACCATCTCGCAAACCGCAGCACCGGCAGCATACCAACCGCTACGTCCAAGGTGACCTATGATTTCTTCACCACCCAACTGTGTGCGATGAATGGCTTCCTGCACTTTATCTTCGCTCAACAGATTGCGAATGGGTATTCCACCGATGGTAGTATATCTGGGCATCGGAACCATTGTCTTGCCGTGGCCGCCCAATATCAATGCTTGAATATCCTTGGTGGAGACATTCAAAGCCTCAGCAATGAAGGACTTGTAACGTGCCACATCCAGCAAGCCACTCATTCCCATAACCCTGTTAGCAGGGAATCCGCTACTTTTTAATGCGCAATAGCAGAGCACGTCCAGAGGATTCGAGACAACAATAATCACACAGTCCGGTGCATACCTGGCAACCTGCTGACTGACATCCTTGACAATAGCAGCATTGGTGGAGATCAAGTCACTCCGCTCCATTCCGGGTTTTCGGGTGATACCTGAGGTAATGACCACCACATCCGATTCTGCCAATGCAGAGTAATCACCTGTTACGCCTTTGACAATGGTGTCAAACCGCTTCAGTGCAGCACTTTGCCGCAAGTCCAGCGCCTTGCCCTCTGCCAGGCCTTGCTTGATGTCAATAATGGTAATTTCATTCACGAAGTCGCGCTCTGCCAGACAAGTGGCACACGATGCTCCGACTTCGCCTGCTCCTATAATGGATACTTTGCTCAATGTTGCTCCTTTCTGTATTTCGGTTATTTATTCAATCACAATTTCTCCGTAATTCTCTTATGCACTCGAGAGAGGCCATCGCCATCCACCACCAGGAAAGCGGGATGGATAACCTTCATTGTTGTGGACCGTTGTTTCCAGATTTGCAAAACAAGCGTCATGAGAGGTAATCAAATTCCGGACCGCTTCATATCCAAAATACCCACCCCTCCGGGCTAATCTTCGGGCAATAAATATGTCACCACATCCAAATATTTTCATTGTTTCAGCCCCCTATACTTGTGAAATTAAAATCCTCACTTTGCCATTCGGGTCGGGTGGAATGCGGCCAACCCAATCAAAGTGGATGTTTTTACCCGTGGTTGTCATGTCCTCGCCAAAAAACTCTTTTGATTTTGTTCTGATGACAGACTCTATTTCTTTCTTTCGCTCATCACCCACGGATGCTGCCAGCACGAACTTAATATCTTGCAATGACGTCTGTATCACGCGGAACTGGCTAATGTCTGTCAAACCAAACATAATCCTATTGATATGCATCCACTTGAAAGTGCTGCCATCTGCATTCTTTATCACATCATTCGTTCTTCCAAGTATCTTCGTTATGTATGGAACATCCTCCTCAATAGTCAGTTCAATGGTGTCGCCAACAAGATAATTCACAAGGGGGAACCCACGATGAATCAACGATGTCAGCATCAATTGGCCAGTATAAACGTTTTCTTTCCCTTCTACCTTTTCCTGATTATAAAGATTCACCACATGTGTGTCGTTCCAGATGGTATGTTTGCCGTAAGTTTACGGTGAACGCCCCAATTAGAGATGAGGGACGGCTGTACCGGCCGCTTGGGCTGGCACAGTTATGATATCTACAGATGATTGATGATGTTGAAAATTTCGTGAATCTATTCCGTCCACTCGCCGGGCAACAGG
>JAFSPM010000017.1 GCA_017442855.1 Bacteroidaceae bacterium
CGCTGAAGGCTTATCAATATTCCAAGCGTTGCAATGTGCTGAGAGTGATGTATGAGGCTACCCGCTGGGGCAAGCGTGGGGCTACCATTAACAGCATCAGTCCGGGCATTATTATCACCCCGTTGGCAAACGATGAGTTGCACGGACCTCGTGGCGAGGGTTACCGCAAGATGCTGCAGGCGAGTCCGGCTGGCAGGGCTGGTACGCCTGATGAGGTTGGTGATTTGGCTGAGTTCCTGATGAGCAGTCGCGGACGCTTCATCTCTGGTGCCGACTTCTTGATAGATGGTGGCACAACCGCCAGCTATTGGTATGGGGATTTGCAGTATTTAAAGCAAACACATTAGTAGTTATGCTAATGATTGATATACTCTACGAAAATAACATGAAAACAAGTAAAATATTCAACATGAAAAGATTTTTCTTTACAATGGCAATCGCCATTTGCTTTCTAAACATGCAAGCACAAGACTGGCCTCAGTTTATGGGTCCAGACAGAAATGGTATTTCAAAAGAGACTGGAATTTTGAAGACTTGGCCTGCTGAGGGTCCGAAGGTCGTTTGGTCAACCGATCTTGGTATTGGTTTTGGTGGTCCTGTCATCAAAGCTGGTAAGGTTTATCTGTTAGACAGGGATGACGAACAAGGTGACATTATGCGTTGCTACGACTTGCAGACAGGCAAGGAGTTGTGGAAATATGCCTATGATGCTCCTGGGTCGGTGATGTTCCCTGGTTCTCGCAGTGTGCCTGTGGTGGATGATAAACACGTGTATAGTTGTGGCCCTTACGGAGATTTATACTGTATTGATATAAACACTCATCAGCCCGTTTGGCACAAGAATGTTTGGAAGGACTATGGAGGTGCTCAGATTCCCCAATGGGCAATCTCACAGTGCCCTCTGCTCTATGGCGATCTGTTGATTGTTGCCTCACAGGCTCCTGGAGCGGGTGTGGTTGCCTACGACAAAAATACGGGTGCAGAGAAATGGAAGACAGAATCATTAGGTCCTACTGGTTATGTGAGTCCGACGATTGTCAAGATTGACGGAGCGGATCATGTGGTGATGGTCACTGCTTCTGAAGGTGGTGGTTTCCCAGGCGGACCACAGAGACAGGCAACGATGGGTAGTGTGGTCGGTATGGAGCCTTTGACAGGGAAGATTCTCTGGCGCTACGATAACTGGGAGTGTCATATCCAAGTGGCCAGCGCTACCGATGCCGGAAACAATAAGATGTTGATTGTAGGTGGCTATGAGCGAGGAGCAACAATGCTGCAAGTTAACAAGGGTGCCAATGGCTCTTATCAGGTGAAAGAATTGTTTACAACTACCGACTTTGGTGACCAGACTAAGCCAGCTGTGTTCTATAACGGTTACTTCTATGCCCAATATCGTACCAATGCCAAACGTGACGGAATGGTCTGCATGGATATGGAGGGCAATATCAAATGGAAAACGCGTCGCAATCCTGACTTCAATCGTGGCAGTATTATCATTGTGGATGGTATGATGTTGGCTACCGACGGTGCCAAGTCGTTGTATCTGATTGAGCCTAACCCTAATGAATATAAACAAATTGCCAAGGCAGAATTACTCATTGAGCAGCCAACGGATGACGGCAATCAGTTTATGGCCAACTTTGGTACCCAAAACTGGGCTCCTATGGCCTTGTCAGGAGGAAAACTATTGCTTCGTGACCAAACCCACATGATTTGTGTAAACATTAAATAATCATATTCTTAGTATAAATGCTGGAGGGGGTGGTAGCATCCCAAATGTTACTGCTCCCTTTTTTGCTTCGCAGAACTCCGTCACGACTTGGCATAGTTCAAGCAAGCTTGACTCTGCCCTCGCTGCTCCGGAATTTCGTTCCACAGAATTCTGTCGCGACTCGGCATACTGAAAGCAAGCTTTCGTCTGTCCTCGCTGCTCCGGAATTTCGTTCCACAGAATTCTGTCGCGACTCGGCATACTGAAAGCAAGCTTTCGTCTGCCCTCGCTGCTCCGGAATTTCGTCTTTAGCGATGTGTTTTTCGTTTTGAAGATAGTAAATGTATTAAAATATGCAGTTTTTTCTTTATTTTGTAAGATGAAAATATAAAATGGAAAAGATGAGATTATTTGACAAAGACATTAGGGTACTCAAACAGAAGTCGTGGCTCATTAGTTTGCTGGTAGCATTCTTCGTGGCCTATCCCAACAACGCCTGGCTGGTGTGCGACCTGGAGTGGTTCGTCAAGCCTGACGATGTTAGTTATTACATCGCTTTCTATTTCTTCCGTCTCGGCTTCTTCTGGCTGCTAATATGGCTGATATTGAAGTATGATTTCAATAAAGTGGGCAGCAACTCATTCGGCAGGCACCTGTGGGTTAACCTGTTGCTCACGTTGGCAGGTTTCGCTGTCTATAAGGTGCTGACCTTTTCGTTCATGCGTTTCGATCATTTCTTTAGCATCCTGTTCTTCCAGTTCATCGTGATATGGCTGGTAACGGCATTCGTGAGCTACATCTATGTGTTATTTGATAATCAAATAAAGAAAGAAAAAGAAATAGAAAGGCTGCAGATCGAGAATCTGGAAAGCCGATGCAACGCACTCACAAACCAAATAAATCCTCACTTCTTCTTCAACTCACTGAACGGCATATCGTCGCTGGTGAGGAAGAAGAACGATGAGAATACCTTGGATTATATTAATGAGTTGTCCGATATCTTCCGTTATATCTTGCAGAGCGAGAGCAATAGTCTTGTGTCATTGGATGAGGAACTGAAGTTTGTCGATGCATTCAGTCATGTAATGCAGGTACGCTACGGAGCCAAGTTTAATATCAAGGTAGATGTGCCAGAGGAAGAGCGTAACAAGCAACTGCCTGTGCTATCATTGCTGCCTCTGTTGGAGAACGCCACTACTCACAACATGATTGACAGCGAGCACATCATGAACATCAGCATCGTGATGGGAGAAGAGGGCAAGCTGGTCATCAGCAATCCTATCTATCCGAAGCTGACGCCACCTGTGACCAATGGCTCGGGCTTGAAGAACCTCGATGCCCGTTTTGAACTGATGCTGGGCAAGCACATTGAGGTGACGGAAGACGGCAATAATTATATGGTTATATTGCCCTTAGGGACTCAAAATTAAATTATCTAACCATCAATTATCAATAAATGAAAGTACTGATTGTTGAGGACGAAACAGCAGCTGCTGAGAACTTGGCGGAGATGCTGTATGAGATAGACCCAGGCATACAGGTACTGGGGAACACGGAGAGTGTGCAACAGACAGTGCGCTGGTTGCAGAGTAACGAACGCCCTGACCTGATATTCATGGATATACATCTGAGTGACGGCTCATCTTTCACCATCTTCCAACAGATGGAGGTAGAGATACCAATCATATTCACTACAGCTTACGATCAATATGCCATCGATGCTTTCAAAGTGAACAGCATTGATTACTTGCTGAAGCCTATCAAGGAGCAAGACCTTCGACAGGCTCTTGTGAAGTTTGGCAAACTGAACCAGCAAGATACCGACCAATATCTGAAGCTATTGAAACAACTTACGTTGGCGCAAGAATATAAGTCACGCCTGTTGATACCTAACCGTGACAAACTGTTGCCCATTGAGGTGAAGGATGTGGCGTTTTTCTACAGCACCAACAAAACCACAGAGATTTATTTGAAAGATGGAAAGCATTATCCTTGTACGATGTCACTCGATCAGCTGTTGACACAACTCAACCCCAACGAGTTCATTCGTGCCAACAAGCAGTTCATTGTGTCAAGGACAGCCATTACCAATATCACCATCTGGTTTGACAGTAGATTATTAGTAAACGTAACTGTGGATGTACCGGAAAGGATTTATGTGAGTAAAAACAGGGCTGCTGAGTTCAAAAACTGGATTGTAAAATAGATGGAGAAGAAAGTAACGATATGTGCGTGTGCTTCACGAGATTTCGTTGACAAGAAGCAGGTGGCGATGCTGGCAACGGCATTGATTAAGCAAGGCTATGTGGTAGAGGTGGTGGAAGACCTATGCCGCATGGTGGAGCTACAGTTGCCTCAGTTAGCTGATGTGGCGGGTACAACCATCGTTGCCTGTCATGAAAGAGCTGTAAGAAACTTGTTGAAATATAGAGGCTATGAGGCAAGTGCTGTCTATGATATCCGTCAAAAGGGGGCAGCAGACATCATCCAGCAGATGGGCATAGAAGCAGAAGCAAACGAGGCAGACGAGGACTTTGTCCGTCAGATACAAGAAATGGAACCAGAACCAGGAGAAGATGCGTGGTTCCCTGTGATTGATACCGAGCGTTGTGTGAATTGCCGTAAATGTCATGACTTCTGCCTCTTCGGCGTCTATACCATAGAAGATAACAAAGTAAGGGTGGTACATCCTGAGAATTGCAAGAACAATTGTCCGGCTTGTGCCAGAACATGTCCAAAGACAGCCATCATATTCCCCAAATATTCCCTATCCCCCATCAATGGAGGCTTGGAAGAGGGAGGTGAACAAGCTATACGCATTGATACGAAAACATTGTATAACCAGGCATTGCGTGAGCGCCTTGCTCATCGCAGAGCTACAGCATTTAAGATAGACAAAGGATGACATTGCATGACTACATAGCAACCATAAAGGCGGCGAGCAGGGTGTTTACCTTGACCTCTCCTCGTTTGCTGTGGAAGTTTTGCTACAACTTTGGATGGCGTAACTTGAGGAATATGGCTGCTTTTGAAAGACGGCAAGCCAAAGGTGAGCCCTTTTTCCCTGCGTTTATCATGATATCCTTAACCGAGAAATGTAACTTAGGATGTACAGGCTGCTGGGTTTCGCAAGGCGGCAAGAAACAATTGACTAATGAACAATTAGACGGTATCATTACCCAGTCGAAACGAAATGGTTCATATTTCTTTGGCATACTGGGTGGTGAGCCTTTGTTGTATAGAGGATTGTTTGAGGTGATGGAGAAGCACTGTGACTGCTATTTTCAATTATTTACCAATGGTACAATGTTGTCAGATACGCTGGCGATGAAGATGAAGAAACTGGGGAATGTAACTCCTCTTATTAGTATAGAAGGCTTGAAACAAGAGAGTGACCGGCGTCGTCATAGAGATGAAGTTTTTGAACGGACACTAAAAGGCGTGCGTGCCTGTAGGAAAGCAGGATTGATTTTCGGCGTAGCTGCCAGCATATGTCAGAGTAATTACAATGATTTGGTGAATCGAAAATATATAGAAGATATTGCGGCTGAGGGAGCCATGTATCTGTGGTATTACATTTATCGTCCTGTGGGGGCTAACCCTAATCCCGACAATTGCCTGACGAAGGAACAAGTGCGCTCACTTCGTTCGTTCATTGTCGAACAACGAAGAAATGCTCCACTGTTTATTATTGATACCTATTGGGATGACAAGGGTAGGGCGATGTGTCCGGCTGCAACAGGTATGAGTCATCATATCTCTCCTGCTGGGGCAGTTGAGTTTTGTCCGCCGATGCAGATGGCGAAAGATTTTTTGAACGAGGATGCCTCCAACCTGACGGAGATATTCAACAAGTCACAGTTCCTGCAAGAATTCCGCAAGATGACGGCAGCTGATAGTAGGGGGTGTATTATTATGGAGAATCCTGGTAAGATGTTGGAGTTCCTGCGTGAGCAAGGTGCTGTTGATACGACTACACGCGGAACTGTTGAGCAGGAGTATGAGGCGATGACTTCGGTACCTGGGCATGATATGAAGGATGACCTAATTGAAGAACAGAGTGTATTTTATAGATTCCTGAAGAAAAAGTATTTCTTTGGCTTCGGAGCTTATGGATAGGATATATGAATAACGAGGGTAAACATATTGCACCACAGACCTTCAAGGAAAGGACTGAGATCAGGAACCTGATTAGTGAGTTAGTCAGCTCGCTGACAGTCGTTCCGCCTCTCTCTATGAAGGATCTGGAAGCTGTAGCTGACGAACTGATAGCTCAATATCAGCTCAACAAGGCGTATAGAGGCTGGATGATGGTAGAGATTCATAACCAAGTGTGGAAGGATACCATTGCCTCCATTCCTTATGAGAGGCGTATCCTGTTGTTGCCAAAGTGTCTGAGCAACTCGGCCAAGTGTCATGCTGAGATGGATGACTTGGGGTTGTTATGTCATAGGTGTGGCAACTGTCCTATACCCGATTTGCAGGCAAAGGCTGATGAGTTAGGTATGATGAGCATTGTGGCTGAAGGCTTTACTTCGGTGGTGGGACTGATTCAGAACGGTGTGGTGGATACGGTGATTGGTGTGAGCTGTCTCAATTCGTTGGAAAAGGCTTTTCCGTTGTTGATTCGGAATGCAGTGCCAGGTATCGCCATTCCGTTGAACTATGACGGATGTAAGGATACTCAGGTCGATTATGGTTATGTGATGCAGCTGATGGGGTTGCGTTCTGACGAGGATGCTTATTTCATGGATTATGATGAGTTGCGTTCACAGACGAAGGCATGGTTTGAGAAGGATGCGTTGAAACAGTATTTCCCCGACTTGGGCAATGATACCACGCTTGCAGCGTTCGACTGGTTGGCTGGTGAAGGCAAGCGCTGGAGACCTTATTTGGTAGCTGCTGTGTTTTCGGCTTTGACGAATGACGACAAGGCGTCGGAGGATGTGAGGCGTGCTGCTATTGCCGTAGAGTGCTTCCACAAGGCATCGTTAGTACATGATGATATACAGGATCATGATAACGAGCGATATGGAAAGCCAACGGTGCATAAGATATATGGTGAAGCGGTAGCTATCAATGTGGGAGATTACCTGTTGGGACAAGGCTACAGGATTTTGGCTCAATGTGAGTCGAAAGCATTATTGGCTGCTGTTGCAGAGGCGCATGTGTCACTTTGCAAAGGACAAGGAATGGAGTTAGACTGGAGTAAGTCGCCACGCCCGTTCACCCTTGACTTTGTGATGGATATATTCTGCAACAAGACAGTGCCTGCATTTGAAGTGTCATTGATGTTGGGGGTGATATGTGCTGGTGATGATGAAGAGTTGCGTCAGGTATTTCATGCTTATTCAAAGGCATTGGGCATTGCCTATCAGTTAAAGGATGATATAGAGGATTTTGACGATGAAGCTCCGATAGAAATCCGTCCGTCGGCTGTGTTGGCTTTGGTTTGTGAGCAGCATCCAGATACTGATTTTCTACATCGGATGTTTGCTGCCAAGAACCTGAAAGAATTCTTTAGAGAACCAGATAACCAGCCTATCTTGCTGCAAGCATTAGAAAAGGCAAGATTGTTGGCTGAAGATTATCATCAGCAGGCATTGGCAGCCCTCTATAATGTGAAACATGTAGAGCTGAAGAGGCTGTTATTCAGGGTGACCGAAAGGATTATTGGGTAAACATCTTATATTATGAAAACGAGCATTTCCACAAAAATGATGGTAGCGCTGAAGCGTGCGAAGAAACGTTTGACGGAGGATTCTTACAAGCGTTTGACATCGTTTGTATTGTCACAGCAAACGGAAAGCGGCGCTTTCATGAATAAAGGTGGTAAAGAGGATTTGTATTATACGGCCTTTGGGTGGCTTGTAGCCGATGTGTTAGGTGTCAGGCTTAATGCTGGTAAGATGGGAGCCTTTATCCGACAATTTGACGATACACAGTTGGATTTGGTTCATTACATGGCTTGGATGAAATGTAGGATGCTATATCGTTTGGTGTCTGAAGGTGTTATAGGTATGTGGTTGAATGTGTGGGATGTGAGCCAAATCCGCCCTTTGGATTCTTTCAGCGAATTTCCACAGGGTGACAGGCATTCGCCCTATACTCAGTTTTTGTGGTTATCGCTGTTGGAAGATAACAACATCAGGTTGAAAGGAACGAAGCAGACATTGATAGATTTACAGGATTATCAAATCAAGGAAGGCGGATATGCTAATCTGAAGGACAGTGCTTCGGCATCAGCCAATGCCACTGCGGCTGCATTGATGATCAAGGCACAGTTGGCGGCTTATGATCATGTTGAGGCCGATGCTTTGCGGAAAATGCAGGACGAATCAGGTGGCTTTAAAGCGGAAGCTGGTTCAATGGTTCCTGATTTGTTATCCACCTCTACATCATTATTTGCCTTGAAGAATTACGGGTTGAAGCCATTGATAGATCCAACAGATTTCATTGAGGCGCATTGGCTGGAAGATGGAGGATTTGCCGCTACTTTGCTGGACGGGCAGAGTGATATGGAATATGTGTTTTACGGACTGTTAGCATTAGGTTCTATATGAAAAAGGAGCAGATAGATGAAATGATGATTGAGGTACAGACCAGGCTGTTGGAATCGAGAAAGCCAGGATGTATGTGGAGAGGACACTTGTCATCAAGTGCCATCTCTACTGCTGTATCTGTATTTGCCCTCTATCTGATAGACAAACATAAATACGCTTTAAATATTAAGAAAGGTGCTGATTGGCTAAAACGTACCATGAAGGCTGAAGGAGCTTGGGGCGATAGTGCTGAAAGCCCTGCTAACATGACAGCCACCCTTTTGTCGTATGCTGCTTTATATGCGGTAGATGAGCCTCCTTATGAAGTGAAAGCTTATCTTAGAAATAAATTCGGTGGTGAAAGTGAAGAGCAGCTAATCAAGGGGGTGCTGAACTATTATGGTTCTGACCTTACTTTTTCTGTTCCTATTTTGTCGATGTGTGGACTGGCAGGTATTCTCACACGTTGGAATAAGATACCTCCACTGCCGTTTGAGTTAGCCGTCTTGCCTCAAAAGCTGTTTCGCTTTTTGCAGTTGCCAGTAGTGAGCTATGCGATACCAGCTCTGATTGCTGTGGGTATATTGAGATATAAGAAAGGAAGCAAGGGTGTTTTGTCACCTATCAGGAATATGTTTATCCCTAAATGCCTGCAAGTACTTAAAAAACTACAGCCAGCAGATGGGGGATTTTTAGAGGCTGCCCCGTTGACGGCTTTCGTAGGTATGTGTATGTGTGGAGCGGGTTACAAAGATCATGAAGTGACGCAGAAGGCTGCTCAGTTCTTGATAGATACCGTGCGTGAAGATGGTGCTTGGCCTATTGATACCGATTTGGCCAGTTGGGTAACATCGTTGAGCCTGCGAGCATTGGGTAAAGATATTCCCGAAAGGCAATTCTTTATTGATAAGTTGAGGACGAACGCCTTGAAAGAGGTGCATCCTTTTACGGGTGCACAACCTGGAGGATGGGGATGGACAGACTTATCTGGCTCGGTACCAGATGCCGATGATACGCCTGGTGCCTTAATAGCTTTGCATGTGCTGACAGGTGGTATCTATTGTGAGGAAATAGGTAATGGAGTGAAATGGCTGATGGATTTGCAAAATCGTGATGGCGGTATTCCTACTTTCTGCAAAGGATGGACAAAGTTGCCTTTTGATCAAAGCAGTCCTGACTTGACAGCCCATGTTTTTTACGCTTTCCAACTGTGGAAGGATGAGTTGCCTGATGATTTGCGTAAGCGTTGCGAGACCTGTAGCAGAAGAATGTATTCGTTTATGCAGCAAGCGCAAACAGAAGAGGGTGCTTGGATTCCGCTATGGTTTGGCGATCAGGATGCACCCGACGAACATTCTCCTGTATATGGCACGGCTACAGCTGTGGATTATTTTTCAACCTCACAGGATTTGAAAGTAAAGGAAATGGCATTAAAAGGTGTGAACTATCTGCTGTCTGTACAGAATCCTGATGGTGGTTGGGGAGGAGCTAAAGGGGTTGCTTCGAAAGTTACACTTACAGCTCGTACGCTGGCCGCTTTGGCTTCTTATCAGGAGGTGAGTGATGAGGTGATTGAACGAGGTTTTGGCTATCTCTATCAGTTGTATCAACAAGGAGAGATATATCGTCCTGAGCCGATAGGGTTGTATTTTGCAAGGTTATGGTATTCGGAAGAATTGTATAATGTGACCTTTTTGCTGAATGCGTTGAAAAGGATAAGACAATATAGAATATTATTCGATAAAAATGGATAACAAAAGGAAATTGACATGGATCACTGCTGGTGTGGCTGCCGCCTATGTGCTTGTGCTGATAGGCTGGCAGGTCTATACTCCTGCTGATAAGTTTACCTTGCAGGAGCCAGGTGCTGACAACCGCCCAGCAGGAAGTGCCCGTAAGGCAGATGATGTGGTCATTGGGGAATTCTTCATGAAGTATGATGATAATTCAGAAGAGCCGACAGCAAAGTTAGATGGCAAGTGGGTGTGCTTCAGGGGAGAGAACCGTGACAATATCATCAAGACTAACGAACCAATCAATGTGACCGATGACTATCCAGAGATATGGTCGTTTGAAACAGGTGAGGGACATGCTGCTCCTGTAATCTACAATGGCAAGGTCTTTGTGATGGACTATGACGAAACCCTGCTGTCGGATATGGTGCGTTGCTTCTCTTTACAGACAGGCAAAGAATTGTGGAGACGTTGGTATCGATTACGCATCAAGCGCAATCATGGTTTCTCCCGTACGATTCCTGTAGTGGGTGATGGGTACGTGATTACCATAGGTCCTGAGGGGCATGTGATGTGTTGTGACCCTGAAACAGGTGAGATGAAATGGTCACTCGATATGCAAAAAGAGTTTAGCACTGAAGTTCCTTTCTGGTACACAGGTCAGTGCCCTATTGTTGATAAGGGTGTTTTGGTGTTGGCTCCAGCTGGAGAAGAAACATTGCTCGCTGGTGTGGATGTAAAGAATGGAGAGGTATTATGGACTACTCCTAATACTGTGAAATTCAAGATGAGCCATTCTTCCGTTATGCCTATGGAGTTAGGAGGCAAGCAGACTTATGTTTATGTAGGCGTGGGTGGTGTATGTGGTGTTTCAGCAGAAGATGCAGATAAGGGTACATTATTGTGGAGTACCAACAAATGGCAACCCTCTGTGGTGGCTCCGTCTCCATTGAGGCTTTCATCCAATAGAATATTCCTCGTAGCAGGCTATGGTACGGGAGGTGCCATGTTGCAAGTTGACCGTTCTGGTAATAACTGGGCTGCAACGGTATTGGAACAATATAAGTCTGACAAGGGACTATCTGCTGAACAGCAAACGCCTATACTATATAATGGCACAATTATCTCCATCTTACCAAAGGATGCTGGCGGTAACCGAGAGAGGTTAGTGATGTATGCACCTACGGATTTGCATAGTCCTATATGGCGTTCTGCTACAGATGAGAAGTTTGGCTTAGGACCTTACATCGTGATTAACCAGTATCTATTTGCTTTCAACGAGGGTGGTGAACTTTATGTGTATGAGATAGAGAACAAAAGTATGAAACTTCTCAAGAAGCAACAGATTATGGAAGGTGTTGATGCTTGGGGACCAATGGCGTATGCGGATGGTATGTTGGTGCTACGTGACGCTCATAATGTGAAATGTATCAGAATTAAGAGTTAAGGATATGGATAGGCAAGAGGAAAAGAAAAAACTGTCAAGGAAAGGATTCCTGCAACTTTGTGGATCGGTAGCTGCTGGAGCAGTGATTGCCGGTGGAACAGGCAGCCTTTTGTGGAAGATGTTTGCGAAGCCAGATGATGTGTTCTACAACACTAATGCCCAGAATGCATCAAAAACCAATCGCAGTGATTTCAAGTCACCTTATCGCAAGGTATCGTCATTCAAGACAGGCGATGAGATAGAGGCTTTTGAGGTGATGGGTGACCGTATTGTGGTGGCTACACCCAACAACTTGAATATCTATACGGCTGAAGGTAGTTTGATTAACAATGTGGCCGTTGGCTCTGATGTGAGAGACATAGCCGTTAGCCAAGAGGAAATCTATGTATTGTTCCCAACGAGGATAGAGGTTTATGATGCTGATGGAAGTCTGCTAAAGGACTGGGATGCATGTAGCGTTGATTCTGATTATTGCTCGTTGACCGTGTTTGGGAAACATGTTTTCGTGACTGATGCCGCTAACAAAAATATCTGTCAGTATCAAACTGATGGTACTCTTGGTAGATTTATCAATAGCCCCAAGGGATTTGTGGTTCCCAGCTACTCTTTCTCCATTACTCATATTGGAGAAACAGTCTATTGCTCAAACCCAGGCAGACATTCGGTAGAAAGCTATTCACAGGATGGAGAGTTCCTGACTTCATTTGGTGAGGCTGGCTTGGCAGCAGGACGTTTTAGCGGGTGTTGCAACCCAGTTTATGTGACTGCCTCACCAACAGGGGAGATTCTCACTTCTGAGAAAGGGATACCTCGCATCAGTTGTTATAGTCCTAGTGGAGAGTTCAGAAGTATCTTGTTGGACGAGAAAACACTGGGTGGTGGACATGATGCATATGAAATGAGGATACTTGATAATGATAAGATTGTGGTGGCTGGAAAAAATAGCATTTCAACTTATCAGTACGATAAACAGTTGGCCAAGGCTTCAGCACAAGCATCTTCCTCTTCTGCTTGTGCATTGTGTGGAATAGATTGCCCCCTTAGGGTAGGCGTCACAATATGATAGCATTATGGAAAAGAATGATAACCAAATAAGCAATAGCCCGATTAAACGACGCGATTTTTTCCGTCGGTTGGGTACTGTGCTGGCAGGAGGTGGTATTGTTGCTGTGGGTGGAGCTGCTGCTTCTAAAGTCAAGACGGAGGGAACAGCTGACCTGTATTGGCAGATTGACCCCGATAAATGTACGCAGTGTGGACGTTGCGAGACAGATTGCGTGATGCCCGTGTCGGCTGTGAGGTGTTTCCATGCCAACAAGGTTTGTGGCTATTGTGATCTGTGTGGAGGTTATTACCGCACCAACGCCAAGGAACTGAATACAGCCGCAGAGAATATGATTTGTCCTACTGGAGCTATCCAGCGTAAGTTTGTTGAGGAGCCTTACTTTGAATATACTATTGACTATGACCTCTGTAACGGTTGTGGCAAATGTGTGAAAGGTTGCGGTTCTTTCGGTAATGGCTCGTTGTTCTTGCAGGTAAAGCAAGACTTGTGCCTGAATTGTAATGAATGTAAGATTTCCACAGTCTGTGCTTCTGGTGCCATCAGTAGAGTGCCATACGAGCAGGCTTATAAATTGAAGGATCAGGCATGAAAGAACTATTGATAGCATTAGTCAACCGATTCCCCCGTCCAGATTTCGAGTCGGGTTATCAATATCCGGAATACTCGTATGCCGTGCCCAATGAGGTGTTATGGGATACGTTGGATGTTGTTATGCTGCTTTTGTTGTTAGGTATTGTTACCTGGGCTTTGTATAAGAATCGCACTCGTAAGCCTATCTTTTGGACGTCTATCGTCTCGATTGCCTACTTTGGTTTCTTCCGTGGGGGATGTGTATGTAGTATTGGTTCTATACAGAATGTGGCCTACGCATTTGTAGAGGACAGCTATCGCTTGCCTATTGTGGTGTTGCTGTTCTTTTTGGTGCCGATTATCTTTGCCTATCTTTTTGGTAGGGTCTTCTGTGCAGGTGTTTGTCCGTTTGGCGCCTTGCAAGATCTGGTGAATGTAAAGAACTATCGTCTTTCACGTGCGGTGTCAGGTGCATTGAGCATCATCCCTTGGTTGTATTTGATATTTGCTTTATTGTATGCGCTGACTCGCACGCGGTTCATCATCTGTCAGTTTGATCCATTTATTGGAATCTTTAGGTTAGGAGGTGACTGGGGTTTGATTATCTTTGGTGCCATTTTGTTGGTGATGTCGATATTCACTGGTCGTCCGTTCTGTCGTTTTCTCTGTCCTTATGGTGCATTGTTGAGTGTGTTTTCGTCAGTGTCTATTTGGAAAATCCGTATAACAAAGAAACCATGTATAACCTGTGAGTTATGTCACAATTCGTGCCCTGTTGATACTATCCGTTCACCTTATAAAAAGAAGATTGAGGAAAGCCATCGACAAGGTGTAATGCGTGTCGTTTCTTATTTCATTGTCTTGCCATTGTTGATGGTGGCTGGTGCCGTGTTAATGAATATGGGTAGTGAAAACCTGAGTAATGCTCATCGTGAGGTTCGCCTGTATCATATGGTGATGGCACATGAGGCTGACCCAGACGGAGAGCTGACCGTTGAGGCGGAAGCGTTTTATAGTCAGGGAAGGACGATAGAGGAACTCACAGCATCCTACCAGCAAGTCCAACGTGATTTCAAGGTTTATGGTACTATTGCAGGAGCTTTGATAGGATTGGTGATAGGACTGAAGCTGATTAACCTGTCGTTGAAGCGTACCCGTAAGGAGTATGAGATAGATTATCGCAATTGTATTGCTTGTGGCAAATGCTTTGAATATTGTCCCCAGAATAGATTAAATAAGAAGTTATGAAAAAAGATATCTTTAGGAACATAGCTATCGTCACTGCTATTTTCGCAATGGCATTGAGTGTGATGCTGATTACCAATTATTTTCAGGTGAGGGGTACCACACCGTTGCAGACAACTGTGATGGAAACATTGAAAGAACTGAATGATTCCAACTCAGAGAATATCGAGTTGCAGGAACAAATCCGTCAGTTGGATTTACTGGCACGAAAAGCCTATTTCGTACAGGAAAGTCATTTGAAGTCAGGTATCTATATTTTGTTGGGTATGTTGGGAGTGTTGGTGGTTTGTCTGCGTTACTACTATGCGAATGCTATGAACATTCCTGACAAAGAGATTGACGAGGTAGATGACTGGCTGATTAAGTCGAAAGCCCGTAAGTATGTCACCTGGGGAGTATGCAGCTTGGCTGTTGTGGCATTGGTGTTGGGATTCCTTTCGTCACCTTATTATACTTCACTCAAGGATAAGTTGAAATCAAATAACGAGGAAATGATGGCTGATGTGATAGGCGGGGAAGAGGTGGCATTTGAATCTGATGCAGATGAGTATGCGGCTGTGTTGGGTACAGCCTCTGCTGATGCTTCTGAGGAACAGACTGCCATAGAAGAAAATACGGCAGTAGCCCAAACAGATGATGAAGCTTCAACTCAGGAAGAAGTAGAACTACCTAAAGTCACTCACAATGGTTTTCGAGGCAATAACTCTAACGGTCAATCATCAGCCAGAGGCATTCCTCTAAGATGGAATCCTGCTGATGGCACCAATATTGCTTGGAGAGCCGACATACCGAAACATGGTTATAACTCGCCCGTTATCAACGGACGTAACATTTTCTTCAGTGGTGCCGATTATGAGGCTCGCGAACTATATTGCTATGATCTCTTCACGGGTGAACAGCGTTGGAAGTTGGCTGCTACAGGTATTGCAGGCTCTCCATCTACTATGCCGACAGTGAATGAAGATACAGGCTTTGCAGCATCTACGGTCGCCACAAATGGAAAGCAGGTTTGTGCCATCTTTGCTACAGGTGATGTGATTTGTGCGGATATGGATGGTAATAGGTTGTGGGCAAAGAATATTGGTGTGCCTGACAATCATTATGGTTTTGCATCCTCCTTGTTGATATATGGCAATCTGTTGATTATTCAGTATGACAACGATTCTGCCGGCAAGCTGTTGGCATTGAATATTGCTAATGGTAATCAGGTATGGGTGAAGAACCGAACGGAAAAAGCTACTTGGAGTTCTCCTTCGATTGCCTATGTTGATAACAAGGCACAGCTGATTGTGATGGGTAATCCGGCTGTGACAGCATTTAACCCTGCCAATGGTGAGCAAATTTGGAAAGTGGATTGCATGAATGGTGAGGTAGGCGCCAGTCCGTGTAGTGCTAACGGAATTGTTTTCGCGGCCAGTGAGTATGCCAAGATTGTAGCTATCAATGGCGCTGATGGCACCCAACTGTGGGAGGCTAACGACTATTTACCTGAGGTGTCCAGCCCTGTGGCCACCAAGGATTATCTCTACGTGGCCACCAGCTATGGCGTACTGGCGGCGTATAGCGCTGAAACTGGCGAACTAGTGGCTGAATATGATGCAGGCGCACAGTTCTATTCTTCCCCTATGATAGTGGAAGGCAAGATATATCTGTTTGATACAGATGGTAAGATGTATATCTTCAGTAACGATGGCAAACTAACACTTATCAGTCAGTTTGCTACAGGAGAGAAGACCTTTGCTACACCTGCCTTTACTGATGGCAGGGTAGTAGTGAGGACAAACAATAGTCTTTATTGTGCTCAAACGAAATAACTATGTGTGGAGCAGATTGTATAAAGAAAGCGACGCAGGAGAAGCAGGCATTGATAGCACGTACCGATGCGATTATTGATAGGATCGGTACTACACGTGATATCATCATTCCTTTGTTGCAGGCTTTACAGGCAGAGTTCAACTACCTGCGCAGTGAGGTGTTGGAAAGAGTGTATGAACGCACCGAGATAGATAGGGCACAATTGATAAGTGTCTCTACTTTTTATGCGCAGTTCCGATTATTGCCATACGGAAAGCATGTCATCAAGGTATGTATAGGAACAGCATGTCATGTGAAAGGAGCCGATAATGTGTATGACTCTATGCGTCGTGAGCTGAATATCAAGGATGATAGCATCACTACTGATGATGGCGAATTCTCAATTGAGAAAGTAGCGTGCCTTGGTTGTTGTGCTTTGGCGCCAGTGGTGCAGATTGACCAGAAGATATATGGTCACGTACAGCCAGGTAGGGTAATGGAGGTAATAGATGCCTTCAAAGCTTACTCTGAAAAGAAAGAGAAGGAAGCACTGGAAGGCGAAGAATCGGAGGTGCAGGGTGAAGTTCGCTTGGGAATGGAAAACTGTTGTCAGGCCAGTGGCACAGCTGAGATATACAAAGCTGTGGTGGAGGCGAAGGAAGAACTGGGCATTAATGTACGCATCAAGCCAGTGAGCTGTGTGGGTGCATGTAACCAAGTGCCTTTGATAGATTTGGCTTTGCCCGATGGTACTATAATACGTTATCCGAATGTGAATCCTGAGGATGTGCGTGAGATTCTGCTCCATCATTTTGAGCCTAAGAACCGCTTACAGAGGTTGCGCAATAAATTGTTCCGTCATATCGATCATTACCAGACGGATGAAATATGGGATAGTAGTGTGTGGACATCGGAGGAACATCGTACCCGTACCATCAATAACTTCTTTGCTGGACAGGAACGTATCTCAACAGAAGGCTATGGCCTGATGTCGCCCCTTGACCTTGAGGAATATCAGCATCGTGGCGGTTTTATGGCTTTGCGAAAGGCATTGACAGAAATGACCCGTGAACAGATTATTGATGAAATACTAAAAAGTGGTTTGCGTGGTCGTGGTGGGGGAGGTTTCCCCTCTGGACGAAAATGGAGCTTGGTGGCTCAGCAGCAGAACCCTGAGAAATATATCATCTGCAATGGCGACGAGGGCGATCCAGGTGCGTTTATGGATCGTATTTTACTCGAATCATATCCTATGCGTGTGATTGAGGGTATGGTAATAGCTGGCTATGCGGTAGGTGCTCATCATGGTGTGTTCTATATCCGTGCAGAATATCCTCAAGCTGTCATTCGAACACGAAAGGCATTGGAGATGTGTAGGGAACGAAACTTGATAGGCAACAACATCATGGGTACAGGCTTCGATTTCGATATTCGTATCTTCGAGGGTGCCGGTGCGTTCGTATGTGGTGAGGAAACGGCGTTGATTGGTTCCATTGAGGGCAAACGAGGTTTCCCAAGCCTTCGACCACCTTATCCAGCTGTGGCAGGTCTATATGGTTGTCCTACACTGATAAACAATGTGGAAACCTTGAGTCAGGTAAGCTATATCATCAATCATGGTGCTGCGGCGTATGCCCAAACCGGAACGGAGAGCAGTAAAGGAACAAAGGTTTTCGCCTTGGTAGGCAAAGTGAATCATGGTGGTTTGATTGAGGTGCCAATGGGTACTACGTTGAATCAGATTATCGACAATATTGGCGGTGGTATGGAAGGTGATTCCAAACTGAAGGCTGTTCAAACGGGTGGTCCTTCGGGCGGTTGCATTCCAGCCCGTCTGTGTGATACACAAGTCGATTATGAGGCTTTGAAAGGCTTGGGTGCCATCATGGGTTCTGGCGGCTTGGTGGTGTTGGGTGAGGATAGTTGTATGGTGGATGTGGCACGATATTTCACTACCTTCACCTGTGATGAGTCGTGTGGAAAATGTACATTCTGTAGAGTGGGTATTCGCAGGATGCTTGATATTCTTAATCGCCTCTGCTCAGGTAAGGGCAAGCAAGAAGATATAGATACATTGGAACAATTGGCAAATAGCATTACAAAGGGCGCTATGTGTGGTCTAGGTAAGACGGCGCCTAATCCTGTGCTATCAACTTTAAAGTATTTCCGTGAAGAATACGAGGAACATATTCAGGGCATCTGCCATACAGGTACCTGCAAGGATATGGTGAAGTTCGTGGTGACCGACGATTGTGTGGGTTGTACCAAATGTGCAAAGGCTTGCCCGAGTGATGCAATAGCATATACACCTTACGAGAGGCACAGTATTGATGTGGAGAAATGCACCCAGTGCGGACTTTGCCTTACCGAGTGTCATTACCAAGCCATAAAAAAAGTACCACTCACAGAAAAGTAAAAGACTATGGAAATAACAATTAATAAGATAAAGGTAGAGGTTCTTGAGAGTGAAACCATTATGGAAGCGGCTCATCGCATAGGCATAGAGATTCCTCATATGTGTTATGCGCCAGGTGCAGAACATAAGCCCTCCTGCATGGTGTGTATGGTAAAGAATGTGGCTAATGGTCAGATGATACCCTCATGTTCTTCTATGCCTACCGAGGGTATGGAGATTGAGACAGAAGGAGATGATATCCGTGAAATGCGTAAAATGTCATTAGAACTGTTGCTGAGTGACCATCGTGCCGATTGCGAGGCTCCTTGTGTGATTGCCTGTCCGCAAAACCTGAATGTAGAAGGCGTATTGTATCACTACGATAGGGGTGAGTATTGGGAAGCTCGTAAGTTGATGGCTGCTGTGTTCAGCCTGCCAGAGATTGCGTGTGACGAATGCAAGGGACCCTGTGAGAAGATTTGTCGTCGTGGCACAGTTGACCACCATGTGGAAATTAAGGCTATCATGCGTGAATTGGCGGATATGACTAACCTTGAGGTTGTTGGTAACCCTGCTGAAGCAGAGACGAAAGATAAGAGCAAGTTTGTTTCAAAGATTGGCCGATTCTCACCCAAAGAGCAGGAATGGCTAAAAGTAAGTATTGATGTGAAGTCTCGCTGCATCCATTGTGCTTGTTCTGCCCGCCATGAATGTAAGTTACGTAGTTATGCCACAGCTGAAGGCATCAAGACGCCTCGTTTCGGTGTGTCATCTAGTTTGCCTTTTAAGATTAAGCAGCATGTAAATGGACGTTTATGGTTCGAGCCTGCTAAGTGCATCCGCTGTGGTTTGTGTGTATATAACTCAAAAGATGGTTTTACTTTCAAGGGCAGAGGTTTTGGTTTGCAGGTGGTGGTACCTGATGAAAGCAGAAATAACGTAGGTGAAGAATTGGCTAAGTTATGTCCAACGGGAGCATTATATCTTGATTAATGAGAAGGTGTTTATACATATTGTTGGTTGGATTACTTTCCTCTTGCACTGGAATCGTTAGCCATGAAGGTTCGTTGGACTGGACATTGTTTAGGGGCAACGAACAGTTAAGCGGCTATACCCGTACTGCCTTGCCTGAAAATCCTACACTCCAATGGTCTTATCAAACGAAAAGTAGAACGGTTAGTTCACCTGTAGTACTGAATGGTGTGACATATTGGTGTGACCGTAAAGGGAAAGTCTATGGCGTTGATCTGTCAGGTGAACAAGTGTTTAGCTATGACTTGAAGACTATGGTGGAAGCTACACCGATGATTCGTGACTCAGTGCTTTTTATAGGCACAATTGAGGGGCAGATGGTAGCTTTGTCGTTAACTAAACAGGATGTATTATGGAGCCATGAGACATTTGGGCAGATATCTGCTTCACCCAATCATATGGGTTTTGCTGGGCGAGATGCCATTGTCTTTGGTAGTTATGACAACTATCTGTATTGCATTGACCAACAAGATGGTGAGTTGATAAACCAGTATGAATCGGGCTATTACCTCAATGGTGCTGTGGCACTTACTGACAAGCACGTTATCTTTGGAGGATGTGACCAGTGGGTGAGGGTAATCAACTGTGTGACAGGTGTGCAAACCGATTCGTTGTTGCTTGAAGCGTATATCCCTTGTTCGCCTGCCATCATGGGCAATGATGCCTATATTGGTGACTACTCTGGCAATATCTATGAGCTTAGGGTGATTAACGGTAAAATTACTAATTATCGCATGCTGTTGGCGGCAACAGATGAAGATGGGGATAATGTTTCTGTGCCTGCCATTGATGACAAAAGCCTTTATGTGTTCACTGGCGGTAGATTCCTAACAGCCGTTGACAGAAAGAGTGGTGATGTGAAGTGGACACAGATGCTTAAGGGAAATGTGGGCGATAGTTCGCCTGTAGTCTGTCGAGATAAGGTGATAGCTTGCACCAAAACAGGCATCGTGTCTATATTTAGTTCCCAGGACGGAAGTTTGCTGTGGGAATACGATGCAGGAGAGGAAATCGTGGGTTCGCCTGCCATCATCAAAGGTCATTTTTTCATTCTTACAGTAAGAGGAATGTTATTATGCTTTGGTAGTTAGAAATATAGAGTCAGACATTATGATAGAGTTAAACGAAATATGCAAGAGTTTCCAAGATGGGAGCAATAGGGTAAATCACGTGTTGCGTGATTTGTCGTTGCAAGTGTCAGATGGAGAGTTTATAGCCATTAAAGGTGCATCAGGAGCAGGGAAGACTACATTGCTGAATATTTTAGGTACCCTACTGAAACCTGACAGTGGAACATATCTGTTGAATGGGGTAGATATCACTAAGTTTGGCGCTGACTTATCAGCAATACGCAATCAAGAGATTGGTTTTGTGTTCCAAGACCATAGATTGATGCCTCAGTTCAATGTCATGCAGAACATTTTATTGCCTACATTGGCAACCAAAAAGACAAGCACTTCGGAAGAAGTAGCATACGCTTATAAACTGATGGAACTGACGCACATCGCTTCATTGGCTCATCAAACTCCTGATACGTTATCTGGAGGTGAGGCAAGTCGCGTAGCTGTTTGCAGGGCGTTGGTGATGAAGCCTGTTGTGTTATTGGCAGATGAACCGACAGGACAACTCGACAGGGAGAATGCGATAAACATAGCCCAACTTTTAGCTGATGTTAATAAGGAATTGCATACTACTATTGTTATGGTGACGCACTCTGACGAGGTCTCATCTGTGGCTAATAAGGTTTTATTACTGAAAGATGGTAAGATAGCATGAAAAATAAACAGCTAATACTGAAAAATATCAACTACTATCGACGCTTCTATTTGTTGATAGCAATGGCAACCATCATCATGGTGGCTGTTACAACTGGAAGTATGATGGTAGGGGATTCTGTACGTATGACGCTGGTGAAAAGGGTGACAGACCGACTGGGAGATACAGAGTCTGTGATATTCAATAGCAGTGGCTATATGGATGCCAGTTTGGTAGATGCCCTTGCTAATGAAGCCTGGGGCGCAATAATGACCGATGGTTTTGTTCAGATAAATGGTCAGTTGATACCAGTCAATGTGTGGGGTGTTGACTTTTTGAGAAATGGAACAGTGGTGAATGATGGTGATGCTGTCATCAATGCCCAACTGGCCAAAGAATCTGGAATAGGGGCAAACGATGATATAGTGCTACGTTTGGCAAAGAATGGATTAATACCTTCTGGCTCCTTATTTGTTACTCAAAACTATACTACCAGTTTGCGCCTGTCGTGTGCTCGGGTAATAGTAGCTGCTGACGGTGGGAATCTAAGCTTGCGTAATGAGCAAACCATTCCGCTCAATGTTTTCGTTAATCGAGCAATGCTCAACGATGTATTGGAAACAGGCGACAAGGTGAATGTCATCTTGTCAGCAAGAAGGGTTGGGATAGAAGAACTCAATCAAGTCTGGAATGTGGAAATAGCGGGCATGAAATACATCAAAAAAGAGAATTGCACTGAGATTACCACAGATCGTGTGTTCATGCAGGATGGTTTGATAGATCACTTATGCAATAATAACCAAAGCCCCAATAGACTGTATTCTTATTTAGCCAATTCTATCCGACTTGGTGAACAATCCGTGCCCTATTCTTTCGTGACGGCTATGGATAGCTATGAAGGTAGATTGTTGGCAGCTGATGAGATACTGCTTTCCGATTATACGGCTCATAGAATTGGGGCGAAAGTGGGCGAACTCGTTAGCGTCAGCTATTTCAAGATGAAAGGTCTGAAACGATTAGAGACCGACTCTATTCAATTGAGGGTATCAGCCATTATACCGATGCAGGATTGGGTGAAGGATGGTACCCTTAGTGCCGATTTCCCTGGTTTGACGGATGTGGAACGTTGTACTGAGTGGGACAGTGACTTGCCTATCAATATGGACTTGATAACAAATGAAGATGAACAATACTGGACCAACTATCGCTCTACACCTAAAGCGATTGTTCCCTATAAGACTGTTATCAATGATTGGAAAACAGTTTTTGGTTCGGCTACTGCTGTTAGGGTGGATAATGATGAGGTAGATTTCTCTGGTATCGATGCTCAGATGTGTGGCGTACAAGTTGTACTTCCCCGAGAAGCAGGATTGTATGGAGCTACGAATGGGGTTGACTTTGCTGGCTTGTTCTTAGCCCTTGGTTTCTTCATTATTCTTTCGGCTTTGTTGCTAATGTATAGTCCGCTGTCAGAAATGGTATGGCAACGCAAAAATGAATGCCGATTGTTACAATCGTTGGGCTGGACAGATAAGCGCATTCGAAGGTTGCTGTATCGCGAGGCATGCCCCATCATCTTAGTAGCTGTATTGATAGGTGTAGTGGCTGGTGTGATATATACTTATATGATTATGTTCCTACTGGGAAATATATGGCAAGGGGCTACTCAGACTGATGGTTTTGGTGTGTCCATTAATATGCTGTCAGTTTTGATAGGAATTGTTGTTAGCTTGATAATGGCGATGTGTGTGTTGTGGTTCACTATCAGAGGCGTTATTAAAAAGAATTTGGTTGTATGCTGAAGGTTGTATTGTTCATATTGATTGGTTGTGCTTGGGTTATCCTCGGATTAGCCTTCGGTTGGCATTGGCTTGTCAAACATGGAAGATCCCTTGAAAATACTCAATCCACCTTGCTTTATGCTGAATTGTATTTCAACCGAAAGTCAGCCGTTGTGTCATACCTTACCCTTACTTTGGGTGTGTTCATTGTATTTGCTGTGGGTCTGAACCGAAAGGGTTTTGATGATATTTCACATATTATTGATGGCACTGGGGGTTATAGTCTTTGGATGGAGTCAACCGTTCCCATTTATTATGATATGAATACAGTCGAAGGCAGGCGGCAATTATCGTTGAAAGATATGCCTGCCGAAGCAACTATCATGCAATTTTTACGTTATTCGGCTGACGATGCCTCCTGCCTTAACTTGAACAAGGTTTCTACACCCACCGTACTTGGAGTGGATATTGATGCGTTTCGACATGCTTTCAAGGTCAACAGTTCGCGCTCAATGGTCAAAGAAAACTGTTATCCTGTGTTTGTGGATGAGACCGTATTGACATGGGGCTTGATGAAAAGCTTAGGAGATACTCTTTATTATCAGAGCTCACGTGGTGAGGAGGTTAAACTGCTTTTGGCTGGCACTATGCCCAATACCGTTTTGCAAGGTAATGTGGTGATGGATCAGACTCAGTTTGCAGAGATATGGCCAGAGATAACAGGTAGTGAGGTAGCACTGATCAAAGTTGATGATAATGATGTGGAACAAACTAAGACCCTTTTGACAACAGCCTTGAATGAATATGGCGTAAGGGTGATGTCAACAGGAGAGCGACTTCGTCAGTTTTATCAGGTTACCGACACCTATCTTACCATCTTCCTAACTTTGGGAGGCATAGGTTTGTTGATAGGTGTTTTCAGTTTTGTGATTATCATTCGCAAAAACTTAGTGATGAAAGAGAAAGATATTCGACTTTATAATATGTTAGGTTTCCCTAGTGAGACACTCAAATGTTTATTATTCAATGAGCATGTTATAGTTCCTCTATATGCCATTTTCATAGGCGTGACAGGAGCTATTTTGAGTGCTGGAGCAGGTATCTCGGATATCACAAGCAGTACTTGGCTTCTTTGCTTGGTGTTCACTTCTTTGCTGGTAGGTTGTGTCCTATATTATGTGAAAACAATAATTATTAATCAAATAAATAAACAGTATGATGACTAAGAATTTTTTAACATTGATAGCATTGGCAATGAGTTGCCTGTCTGTCATGAGTGTATCGGCACAAAACAAGTTTGATGGCTTTCGCGGACCTAATCGTGATGGGTTGTATCCCGCTGAGACAGGTTTGATGAAGCAATGGCCGGCAGAAGGCCCACAGATGCTATGGGAAGACCTGACTATAGGTAAAGGCTACTCCAGTCCTGTAATCGTAGGTGATCGCCTTTACATCACCGGTATGACCGAAGATGAGAAGCAGGAAACGTTCATGGCATTCACTTTGGATGGCAAAAAGCTCTACACCACCGTTTATGGTAAGCCTTTCAACCAGAGCTATCCTGAGACTCGTACTACACCTACCATTAACAGTGGCAAGGCTTATGTGATCAGTGGTATGGGTGAGATCGCTTGCATCAATTGTGCAGATGGAAAGATGTTATGGCGTGTTGATGGACGTACCACCTATGGTTCGAAAACAGGTAATTGGGGTACGGCAGAATGTCCGTTGGTCTTCGGGAACAAGGTGATTTATTCTCCAGGCGGAAGCCAGACTACCATTGTAGCTCTCGACAAGGATACTGGTAAGGAAATATGGAAATCTCGTTCGCTCAATGATAATCGCAACTATGTACAGCCAACCCTCATCAGTTATAAGGGCAAGCGTCAGATAGTGGGTGGCACTTGCAACTATTATTATGGCGTTAATCCAGAGAACGGAGAGATACAGTGGACGTTCAAGGACTGGTATCCACAATCATCATGGGAGAATATTGCTCCTAACGGACCTGTGTTCGATGAGGCTAGTGGCGTATTAGTATTTGCCCAGGGCTATGGAATTAACGCTACAGCCCTCAAACTATCTGACGATATGAAAAACGTTTCTGTTGCATGGAAGAACAATGACCTAAGTACACATCATGGTGGCTATGTATTGCTGAACGGTATTATTTATGGTTCTAACTGGATTAATAACAACAGTGGTAACTGGGTAGCTGTCAATATAAAGGATGGTAAGACCATCTTCAATACTGCTTGGAAGGGAGGTAAGGGAAAAGGCTCTACCATCAGTGCCGATGGTATGTTGTATTTCTATGATGAACGTCGTGGTTTTGTGGGTTTGGCAAAACCAGGCAACGAACTGAATATTGTCAGCGAATTCCGTATTACAAAGGGTGAGGGTCCGTACTGGGCACATTTGGTTATCAACAACGGTGTGCTGTACGTTCGCCACGGTTCTGTTTTGCAGGCATACAAAATTAAGTAATTTTGATTTTTCATCATAATTGCTTATCTTCGCAGTAATGTTAAGTTTATGATAAGATGGATAATAACGATAAGAAATACTTCTATAACCCTGTGTTAACGCCTGAGCAGGAGCGAGCTAGAGAAGAGAAACTGGCTCGTTTCGCTAAGGCGATGGGACATCCTACACGTATTGCTATTTTGCATTTTCTTGCCATGCGCAAGCAATGCTATTTTGGTGCTATAAACGAAGAGCTCCCTATAGCAAAAGCTACTGTTTCTCAACACTTGAAGGAGTTGAAAGAAGCAGGTTTGATACAGGGTGAAATTGAAGCTCCCAAGGTGAAATATTGCATTAATCGTGCCAATTGGGCATTGGCAAAATCCCTTTTTGGCTCCTTCTTTTCAGACTTAGCAGAAAAAGCAGATGGTGAGGGATGTTGTTAACTTTATTATGAACTAATTCTCGAACGGTGCCGTTCGGCCTATTAGCTGCTTTTTGCCACAAGGCCAGAGGACAACAGGTGCAAGATTGACTTCTTTAAGAAATAATGAATAAGGCAGGCCAATAGGTCTGCCTTTGCGATTATTGTTTAGAATCCAACTTCTTTCAGCCATTTCTCCACACGATCCTTAGAAGAACGGGCATCTGTGCCCTTCACAGCCAATGCCTTCTCAAACTTGGCATTA
>JAFSPM010000018.1 GCA_017442855.1 Bacteroidaceae bacterium
TAATGCCAAGTTTGAGAAGGCATTGGCTGTGAAGGGCACAGATGCCCGTTCTTCTAAGGATCGTGTGGAGAAATGGCTGAAAGAAGTTGGATTCTAAACAATAATCGCAAAGGCAGACCTATTGGCCTGCCTTATTCATTACTTCTTAAAGAAGTCAATCTTGCACCTGTGTCCTCTGGCCTTACGGCAAAAAACAGCTAATAGGCCGAACGGCACCGTTCGAGAATTAGTTCATAATAAAGTTAACAACATCCCTCACCATCCTGAGACAATGGGCCAGATTAATATTAATTCATAAAAAAAGAAATCTTCCGACGGTTGTCCTTTGGCCTTACGGCAAAGTGTATCCAATATACGGAGCCTCGCTTTTCAAGGAAGAGCTCATCAAAGTCCTGCTTCTTCTGGTCGGCTATCCTGATGACTGTATCCATCAGATGAACAGCATGTTCTACCCCCATACAACGGATATCTACGGCACAGCCCGTCATGTGGTTGCTGGTTCTGCTGGGTTTAAGTCCTGCTTGCTCCATTGCCAGCATGACTTGATACGACCTGAAACCCTGGTTAATCACTAACGGCTCAACATCTTTTGAGGTCTCGTAATCCTCATCGGGAGCCAACACATACTGCCTGTTATAGCGCTCGCGCAAAGGCTCTAACCAGTTATCGCAGAGGTCTATCATGTTTAATATGGCCTCCAAAGGTGGCTCATTATTGTCTTCAGTTTTGAAGTTCGTTTTCGTCATTTCTTCCAAAGTAAAGTGAGACGATAATAATTGTTTTCTATCTAGCATAATTTTCAATTTTACTACGTAACAATTTTGTCGCGACTCGGCCAAATCAATGCAAGCATCTTTGGCACTCGCTGCTTCAAAAAGTCTCAATTCTCAATTATTATATAGCTCTTCTGGAAACTGATATCTGATGGCCATGCTGGCATTGACAATGCAGGCACAGACAACAGCTGACGCCAAAGGCCGTGAAGCAGTAATGCAGAAAACGGGCAAAACACTTGCATAGTTCGCTAATGTTTGCCAACTTTGTAGGACAATTATAACAACCATAATAAATTATTAAGACAAATGAAGAAGTCAATCTTTTTGCTGGCTGCATCTATGATGATGGGTGTAACCTATGCACAACAGAGTAATCCGCTTCTACAACATGAGGCTAAGATTACTGAAATTATCAAGAGCATGACATTGGAAGAGAAGGTGGAGATGCTGCATGGCAAGACCATGTTCTCTTCTGCAGGTGTTGAACGACTGGGCATTGCCGACATGAAATATGCCGACGGTCCTTTTGGTATTCGTGAGGAATTAGAGGATCACTCATGGACACCCCTGGGTTGGGATGTTGACCGTGCTACTTTCTTCCCTACTGGCTCAGCATTAGCAGCTACCTGGTGCCCAGGTATTGCTTACGAGTATGGTAAGGGTATGGCCATTGAGGCTAAACTACGTGGCAAGGACATGATTCTGGGTCCTGCCATGAACATTCAGCGTCTGCCTACTGGTGGTCGTACCTATGAGTACCTGAGTGAAGATCCTTTGCTGTCAGGCATATTGGCAGTGGGCTACACCAAGGGTTCCCAAGATCAGAACGAGGCTGTTTGCCTGAAGCACTTTGCCGTGAACAGTCAGGAGAACATGCGAGGTTTCATCAACGCCAACATCTCTGAGCGTGCCTTGCGTGAAATATACCTCACCCCATTTGAAATGGCTGTGAAGGAAGGTAATGCTTGGGGCGTGATGGCTGCATACAACAAAATTTGGGGTACTTGGTGTTCTGAGAACTTCAACTTGCAGAACAATATCCTACGCAACGAATGGGGCTTCAAGGGCATGATTATCAGCGACTGGGGTGGTACCCACTCTACCGTTGGTGCTGCTTTGGGTGGCTTGGAAGTAGAGATGCCTGGCAATACATATATGGGACAAGCACTGATTGACTCAGTGAATTCTGGTGCTGTACCTATGGAGGTAATTGATGCCAAGGTGCGCAACATTCTGCGTGTACGCTTTACCGTAAATCCTGTGCCTGCTAATGTTGCTAACCAAAAGGTGGCTTCTCAGCCAGAGACACAGGCCATTGCCTACAAGGTGGCTTCCAAGAGCATCGTATTGCTGAAAAATGAAGGTCTGTTGCCGCTAAGCAACAAAGTGAAGACCATTGCTGTGGTTGGTGACAATGCTACCCGTACCATGGCACTAGGTGGTGTTGGCGCTGGTGTGAAGACCCTCTATGAGGTAACTCCATTGGAAGGCTTGCAGAAGGCTTTGAAGGGCAAGGCAAGGATTCGCTACGCTCGTGGCTATGAGCCTGCTCCACAAGCTCGTTGGGGACAGAAGTTGCCTGAGAATGCTATGGAGGAATATGAGAAGCGTATGAAGGCCCTGAAGAAGGAAGCGCTGAAGGTGGTGAAGGGTGCCGACTTGGTAATCTTCATTGGTGGTGACAACCGTGAGGTTGAGACCGAGGGTTCTGACCGTACTACAATCAAGTTGCCATTCGACCAGGAAGACTTGTTGGAAGACATTGCAGAGATCAATCCTAACATCGTGGCTGTGATGGTAGCTGGTGCTCCTGTAGACCTGCGTGAGGTAGAGCCTATCGCAAAGAGCTTGGTATATAGCTGGTTTAACGGTACCGAAGGTGGTAACGCACTGGCTGATGTTCTGACTGGCAAGATTGCTCCCTCAGGCAAACTGCCTTTCACCTTCCCAAGAAAATTGGAAGATTCTCCTGCATACGCACTGGGTGTATATCCTCAGCAGGAACAAGGTGGTGGTGATGTGTTCGTGAACCTCGTTAACCGTGACCGCTTCGCTATACGCAAGGCTGATGCCGACTATTCTGAGGGTATCTTCGTGGGCTATCGCTGGTACACCACCAAGAACGTGAAGCCTATGTATGCTTTCGGCTATGGCTTGTCATACGTGCCATTCAAATATTCAAACTTGAATGCTAAGGTAGAGGGTGAGAACATTGAGGTGACTTTCGACTTAGCTAACCAGGGTAACATGGAGGCAGAAGAAGTGTCTCAGGTTTATATCGGTCGTCCTGACTCTAAGGTAGAGCGTCCTAAGTATGAACTGAAGGGCTTTAAGCGTACAGCTGTGAAGGCTGGTGAAACTACTAAGATAACAATCAGCATTCCTAAGGATCGTCTGCGTCATTGGAACGAGTTCCAGCATGCATGGAATGTAGAGGGTGGCAAGGCCGTTATCTACGTAGGTGGTTCTTCTGACAACCTGCCTTTGCAGACTACTGTAGAAATCTAATAGCTGCATAAGCTAACAAAAAGGGCTGCATCTTTGCAGCCTTTTTTTTGTTATTGGACACTGGGCGTTTCTTTTAAACCACAAAACCAATCCCCTATTATTTCCAAGACCTATAGGACTGCAGCAGCACGCTGAGAAGAATCAGGGCAATGCCAAGATAGAAGGAGAAATTGATTTCTCGTCCCTCGCCAAAAATAAGGAATGCCAGAATGATAGTATAGCAAGGCTCAAGATTGTAAGTGAGGTTGACGGTAAAGGCAGAGAGCCGCTTCAGGGCTTGAATCTGTAACAAATACATGCCTACAGTGCAGAACAGAGCGTGGCATAGCATGAACCACAGGTTACTGCCTTCGGGAAGTACCATCACAGGCTGATTACTCGGGAAGAAATATAAGTAAACAGGAATAATCATACTCACAATAACGAGGCCTCCTGACATCTGGTACAACAACACATCCCTGCTTCGTATGCCCACGCTGGCTTTCTTATTACAGATGGCATACAAGGCACATACCGCCGAAGATACAATGCCTATCATAATGCCATAACGATAACGGGCATCGAAGGAGAAGATGCACAACACGCCTGCTACCGTGATGAGCGAGAAGAAAAGCTCTACCCACGATAGTTTGCGTTTGAATATCATTGGCTCGAATAGAGCAGTAAAGAAACCTATCGTTGAGAAACAGATTACGCCAATAGACACATTGGAAGCCTTGATGGAGCCATAAAACAATATCCAATGGAAACCGAGCAAGGCGCCACAGCCACAAAGTTGCAAGACTTTGCGCCACTCCAACTTAGGCAGCCCGGTAAACACCAGTAGGATGCAGCTGGTGAACAACATGCGGTACCACACGATATCCACCTCGTTGAGCGTGATCAAGCGTCCGAACAAGCCAGTAAAGCCTGCCAGCAACACGCTGAGATGCAGCTGTATGAATCCTTTCTGGGTTTCGCTCATGGTTTTATGATTCGTTTCCCATGATGGCTGTCAGGTTTGTAAATAATTCCTCCTCACTTCCATAGGGATGAATCTGGAAATAAGGGTCACCTGTAAGCATAGCGGAAAGCTGTGTCTTGCTATTATCATAAAAGATATGACAAGGTTTGCCTAAATGTTCAGCATATGCAAGTTCATAACCCACGCCCAATGAAGGACAAGTACATTCGGCAATCACCATATCACATTCCTTGAGCCAAGCAGTATCCTGTTCGTAAATAACAGCATCCTTGCTCCTGCCCTGTTCCTTAAGGTTCAATTTCGAACTGCCCACATGTTCTGTGAGTACCGTGCCGTATTGATGCAGAAACTCAATCATCCTCCGATATAAGGCAGCATCCACACGTCCACCACGAATAGAACCGGCAAAATAAAACTTCTTTTTCATATCTTAATAGCAATAGCTGTATATATAGCGGTTATCTTCACTGACAACAGTTGTAAGCGATGCAGGCGGGTTAACCAACACCTTCTTCATATCTCGACTGATGCCCTCTCCGCTCAGTTTCAGCACCGCCTCTTTCTGCGTCCATAGTTTGATAAACTCGACATCAGGGCGTTCAGCCTGTTGAATTTGAAGAATCTCATCAGGATTCATGGTATAATCTACCAACGTCTGTTTGTACTCACGAATGGACTCAATATCTACACCTACAGGTTTATCTGATAGGATGCAGATAGCCGCCTCCCTACAATGACTCAAATTAAAATGTATCTCTGGATGCGCCACCATAAATGGTTTGCCATGCTTGCCATACTCAAACACAGGCTTCTCGGTAATGCCATATTCCTGCTGTAAGCCTTCGCATAGCAAGAGATACGCAGCCACACAAGTGCGCTGTCCCAGTTCGTGCTTAAACTTTAGGGCTTGCTCCCGACGCTGCGCCGACAACTCGTTCAGTGCCGTCTCAAAGTCGAAGTCGTAAATATGATCATTGATATAAATGGCCATTACCGTTGTTTTTATGGGCACAAAGGTACAGAATTATTTTTAAAATCACTAACTTTGCAGCGATTTGAAAATATCACAAATAACAAGCATATGAAAAAGCTATTAATGATGGGCGCCACCTTACTGGTAGCAGCCTGCGGTCCACGTCCTATGGCCGAAGTAGAGAAAGTAGATATTTGCACCGAAGTAGGTGATTTTGGTATGATGGTAAATGCCATTGAAATCACAGTGAACAATCCTCGTTCTATCAAGGGATTGAAAGCTACTGATTTCGACTTGGTGAATAATGTACCTGGCGGATATATGAACCCCGCTACAGGCAAAATGTATGAAGAATACGAGGACGATGGCATTGTGGTAAGTACTGACAAGAACGTGCTTCGCATCGAAGCTACTCCTTTCAGCAAAGCAGGCAGAAGGGAAGATTTCAGAAAAGTTATTCCTTGGGAACTGCATTGCACTGTTGACTCGGCGCTGAACGTGACACCCGATAAGGTTACAGGCGAGAGGATAGATGTGTTGGACGATTGCATCAAGGGTAGCTTTACTTTTGCTGGTCTGACACGCGAGTATATGTTGCACCTGCCTAAGGACAAAAACGGCGATGTAATCCCCAATGTACCTTTGTTGGTATGGCAGATTGGTGGTGGTGAATATGACAAGGATATGATGACCGTAGCTACCGCCAACCGTTGTCTGGTGTCATTGGCAAAAGAGGGCATTCCTTGTGCTGCACTGGTATTTGCCATTGCTAACCCAAACTATAGCTATAGTGCCTCTCTATATCCAGAGAAGATTGAGTTGATCGATCGCAACAATGCCCTCCAGATGGCATTTATCGAACAACTGATTGCTGAGGGCAAAGTGGATGGCAGCAAGTTGTTCTGTGCAGGTGCTTCGTCTGGTGGCGGTTGCACCATGCGTTTCATGATGCAGTTTGCCAACCGTTTCAAGGCTGCCATTCCTTGTTGTGCGATGGATCCAATCGTGCCTATTCATCAGGTGGAGGAAAAATATCCTGGTCAATACACCGACGATGTAGAGAAGGTTTGGAAGAGTGATAAGGCCGTATATAAGTGGAACGGCGCCGATATGGAACTGGGTGCAATGAACATCGAGGCTTTCGTAAACCTGCCTATGTACTTTGTACATGCTGAGAGCGACCGCACCTGCAAGGTAGCCAGTACGTATGCCTATACAGAAGCTCGCAAGCGCTTAGGAGCCACACAAGATAAGATGTTGATCTACTCTGACGAGGAGTTGGCGAAATGGAATGTGCCAGCTATGTTGTCACACTTCAGCTGGGTGCCTCTGTTGAACGACTACGCAGAAGGTTCACCAATGAACTGGTTGGTAAAGCAATTCTAATAGAACAAGAATCCCCATAGCTCCTCCCCTCTCGAGGGGAGGTGGCTCGAAGAGCCAGAGGGGTAAAAGCTTTTTATTATGGAACTGAACAGTCAAAAGGTTAGACAGTTAGCACCCGAGAACGACCCACTGAAAATTGGTATGGGTTGGACGGTAGCTGACCTTGACAAGCCTCAGATATTGGTGGAGAGCACCTTTGGTGATTCCCACCCTGGCAGTGCGCACCTCGACCAGTTTGTTGGTGAAGCTGTAAAAAGTATTACTGAGGCTGGTGGCAAAGCAGCTCGCTATTTTGTGACCGACATATGTGACGGTATTGCCCAAGGACATGATGGTATCAACTATTCATTGGTGAGTCGTGACATGATTGCCAACATGATAGAGATTCATGGCAACAGTACAGGTTTTGACGGTGGTGTGTTCATTGCCTCGTGCGACAAGTCAGTACCTGCCTGTCTGATGGGATTATGCCGTCTGAATATGCCAAGCATCATGATAACAGGGGGTGTGATGGATGCAGGACCTGACCTATTGACATTAGAGCAGATAGGAGCCTACTCTGCCATGTGCCAACGTGGAGAAATCAGCGAAGAGCAACTGCTATTCTATAAACACCATGCTTGTCCTTCATGTGGCGCCTGCTCGTTTATGGGCACTGCTTCTACAATGCAAATCATGGCAGAGGCTTTGGGTTTGATGTTGCCAGGATCTGCCCTGATGCCTGCCACCTCTGACGACTTGAAAGAAATGGCATACATTGCAGGAAAACAAGTATTGGAGTTAGTTAAGAAAGGACTGAAGGTAAGCGATATTGTAACAAAGGAAGCATTTGAAAACGCCATTATGGTGCATGCAGCTATCAGTGGTTCTACTAACTCCTTGTTGCATATTCCTGCCATTGCCCATGAATTGGGTATTGAAATTGACAGCGATACATTCGACCGAATGCACCGTGGTGCACACTATCTGTTGGATATTCGTCCAGCTGGTCGTTGGCCAGCACAGTTCTTCTACTATGCAGGTGGTGTTCCAGCTGTGATGGAAGAAATCAAGTCGATGCTGCATCTGGATGCACTTACCGTTACAGGCAAGACCTTAGGTGAAAACCTGGAAGAATTGAAAAAGAATGGTTTTTACGATAAATGCGAACAATACCTCAAAAAATGGAACCTGAAGCGTACAGATGTGATTCGCCGCTTCGACCATCCCATTGGTGACAATGGTACAGTAGTCATTCTAAAAGGCAACCTCGCCCCAGAGGGTTCTGTGGTAAAACATTCTGCTGTGCCCAAGGAGATGTTCCAGGCCGTACTGAAGGCACGTCCCTTCGATTGCGAAGAAGATGCTATTGCTGCTGTATTGTCGCATCAAATAAAGCCTGGCGATGCAGTGATTATCCGCTATGAAGGTCCTAAAGGCTCTGGTATGCCTGAGATGTTTTATACTACCGAAGCTATATCCTCTGATGCCGAATTGGGCAAGAGCATTGCCCTGATTACTGATGGACGATTCTCTGGAGCATCTAAGGGGCCAGCCATCGGACATGTTTCACCAGAAGCAGCAGAAGGTGGTCCTATTGCCTTAATCGAGGAAGGTGATTTGATTAGAATCGATATTCCCAATAGAGTATTAGAAATAGTGGGTATCAATGGAATAGAACTATCTTCTGAAGCAGTACTTGAAATATTGAATAAACGTAAAGCAGCTTGGGAACCCAAAGAGCCGAAGTACAAATCTGGTGTACTGAAACTATTTTCTGAGAAAGCTGTGTCACCTATGAAAGGAGGATATATGGAATGAGTGAAGTGATGCTAGATCCAACGAGACTGATCATATCGGCATTGATAGGCTTGGTAATATTGCTGGTGCTTATCATCAAGTTCAAGGTACAGGCGATGATTGCCATTCTGATTGGCGCCGTAGCCATCGGACTGATGGCAGGTATGCCTTACAGCGAGATCGTAGGTTCTGTAAACCAAGGCATTGGTGAAACCCTGAAAGGCATCGCCTTGTTAGTGGGTTTAGGCTCTATGTTTGGTGCTATCTTGGAAGCCTCTGGTGGCGCACAGACCTTAGCTGTCACTATGGTACGCAAGTTTGGCGACCAGAAAGCAGCGTGGGCCTTGGGCATCACAGGTTTGGTGATTGCCATGCCCGTATTCTTCGATGCAGGCCTCATCATCCTGATACCTTTAGCATTCTCGTTGGCTAAACGTACCCATCGCTCCACCCTGTATTACGCTATTCCTTTGTTGGCAGGTTTGGCTGTAGGTCATGCCTTCATTCCCCCTACTCCTGGTCCTGTGCTAGTGGCTACTATGCTGAATGTGGAACTGGGTTGGGTCATCATGGTGGGCATCTGTTGCGGCATCGTGTCAATGATTGTGGCAGGACCCATCTGGGGAAGCATTGCCGGTAAGAAGTTCCATATCCCCGTGCCTGAGCATGTGGCGAAACAGCCAGATATCGACGAAAGTAAGTTGCCATCGTTCTGGGTGATTGTGGGCATCGTACTGATTCCACTGGTGCTGATCATCCTCAATTCAGTGGCGAAGGTGGTACCCGCCATGAGCAGTGTGCAACCCATTTTGTCCTTCTTGGGTGAGCCATTTGTGGCACTGACTATCGCTGTGGTAGTGGCCATGATCATCTTGGGATATGGACATGGATATACTAAAGCAGAACTTGAAAGAGTAATGACTAAAAGTCTGGAACCCACTGGATTGATTTTGTTAGTTACAGCATCTGGTGGCGTATTGAGATACATCTTGCAGAACTCAGGATTAGGCATCGTGATAGGCGATGCGGTAGCTTCGGCGTCACTGCCTATTGTGGTGGTGGCATTCGTAGTTGCGGCCTTGGTGCGCATCTCTGTAGGCTCCGCCACAGTGGCCATGACGATGGCAGCAGGTATCATTGCCGCCATGCCAGAGGTGAGTAACCTCTCGCCCATTTACCTGGCCTGCACCACAGCCGCCATTGCAGGAGGCTCTACCGTTTGCTCCCATTTCAACGACTCAGGTTTCTGGTTGGTCAAGTCTTTGGTAGGTATGGATGAGACCACCACCCTCAAGACCTGGACGGTGATGGAAACCTTGGTGGGTACCACCGGCTTTCTGGTAGCATTGGTCATTTCAATATTTGTATAGTAACGTTATTTTGAATGGAATAATATAGATAGAAACGATGATAGAAGAAGTTATTTGGGGTATTAGTGTCGGTGGATGGATTACTATCCTAACCATGTTCAGCATCTTTGTGGTAATGGCTAAATCTAACATTCCTGCAGAGGTGTCTTTCCTTGGTGCTTTAACGATATTACTGGTGACGGGCATCGTCACCGATGAAGAAGGTATGGCGGGCTTCAGTAGCGAACCAGTAGTGGTCAATGCTGCTTTCTTCGTCATCATAGCCGGACTCATTCAGACGGGTGTCCTCTATTGGCTTACCCAGAACGTATTAGGCAATGCCAGGAACTTTGGATGGGCTATCGTCAAGTTGATGATTCCTACCAGCATACTTGCTGCCTTCCTCAACTCGTCAAACATAGTATCATTGTTTATCGATGCCGTCAATATATGGTCGCGCAAGCTGAACATCTCCCCCTCTAAACTGCTGATGCCTTTGAGCTATGCAGGCACCTTGGGTGGTATGTGTACCCTGTTGGGCAGCTCGTCCAACCTGCTGGTAGCTGGCCTCTATATGACTGAGACAGGTCATTCAATGGACATTTTTGCCCCTATGCTGCCAGGCATCATCCTTACCATATTGGGCATGCTACTGGTAGTTATCATGCAACGTTTCATCCCCGAAAGAGAATCATCTGAGGTGTCATTCGAGGCAACCAGCGACTATACCGTAGAGTTATTGGTACCTACCGACAATCCCTATGTGATGGGAACGGTAGAAGAAGCCGGACTATACAATCCCAAGGGCGGCTCTCTTATTGAAATTGTGCGTTTCGACCGGGAAATTGTGATGCCAGTACCCAAGGATGAGGTGATTATGGGTGGAGACCGCCTTGTCTATGCCGGACAAATCAACGACCTGCTGGAGCTGAAACGTAGCCACGGACTGGCAGCTGCCGATCATCATGTATGGAGCATCAACGAAATAGATACCAAGCGACGCATGCGCACAGCTTATGTCACTTTCGGTAGCGAACTTATTGGCATGTCGATGAACAATTGCGACTTTGAGCGGAAGAACAATGTGGCCCTCGTGGCTGTAGCCCGCCAGGGACATCGTGTGGAAGGTCTGCCTCGTGAGATCAGTCTGGAAGCAGGCGACTCCCTGCTATTAGAATGTCCATCTAAGGGTGAAAGTCAGTTGGAAGAGAACAACCGCCGCTCGCTCAAGTTTTTCGATAGTCAGTTCGTTCCACAGATAGGATACAAGACCATCCTTTCTGCCATCGTGCTGACGCTGATGTTCTTAGCTTCGTCGTTCCACATATTGTCACTCATCAGCAGTGCGATGCTGGCAGCGGGAGTGCTGATGATGATGGGATGCTGCCGCATCAATGATGTCACAAAATACATCGAATGGGACCTGCTGCTTAGTCTCGGCTCTACGGTGGTCTTCTCTGTGGCTATCGCAAAGACAGGTGTGGCCAGCTTCGTGGCTACCAGCGTACTTGATATCTGCGGTACCAACCCCTATGTCATCATGGTTGTCATGTGCCTATTGGCCTCGGTGGTGAGCGAATTCATCAGCGATGTAGGTGCCGCTGCCGTATTCTTCCCCATTATGTACCGACAGGCTGTGCTGTTGGATTGCGACCCCATGCCATTTGTCATGTCCCTTATGCTCAGCGTAACGCTTAGCTTTGCATCCCCCATTGGCAGTAGCACCCACATGCTGGTGTACGGTCCAGGTTCTTTCCGTTTCACCGACTTTGCCCGCTTGGGCATCGTCATGCACATGGTTCTGTTGCCTGTGATGCTGATAATTGTCAATCTGCTATACCCAATGCGATAGAATGCGTTTGACACCGATGCAAAAACACGCCAAACAGCCAAATTGTTGAATTTAGAACATAATATAAGTGGAATAAAACATTGCTATTCCAGCAAAAACATGTATTTTTGCACCCGAAAAAAAAGAAAAGTCTGAGTAGATTGCAATAGGTGTGCCTGTGGAAGATGAAAAGAATCGTCGTTGTAAAAGTAAGTTGTAAGCGCGAGATGGATGATTTCATCCGTCTGCCCTATGCTATCTATAACAATTGTCCGCAATACGTGCCAGATCTGGAGAGCGACGTCCGCGACATCTTCAATCCCAAGAAAAACCCCGCCCATAGTTTCTCAATGATTCAACCCTTCGTGGCCTATCGTGACGGAGTGGCTGTAGGGCGCATCGTGGGTATCATCAACCGCAAGGCCAACGAGAAGTGGCAGCAACAGAACGTTAGGTTTTCCATGATAGAGTTTATCGATGACCTCGAGGTTTCAAAGGCTTTGATAGATGCAGTCAGTCAATGGGGACTGTCGCAAGGCATGGACACGATACACGGACCGTTAGGCATTACCGACTTTGACAAGGAGGGCATGCTCGTAGAAGATTTCCATTTGATGGGTTCCATGAATACCATCTATAATCCGGACTACTACCCTCGCCACATGGAGCAACTGGGATTTGAGAAGGAAGTTGACTGGGTACAAATACGCGTCAGCATCCCCAAGGAAGTGCCAGTAAAATACACCCGTGTGGCTCAGTATGCTCGCGAGCAGATAGGACTAAGCGTCATGAAGATTACCTTCGTTGATGTTATCAAACGTGGCTATGGCAAGAAAATCTTTGATCTGCTGAATGAGGCTTACCAGCCTATTTTCGGTTTCACGGAATTCTCCCCTGCTCAGGTGGACATCTTTGTTAACAAGTACCTCCGACTGATAGACTTACGACTGGTTTCCGTGGTGCTGAATGCGGAACATGAAGTCGTAGGTGTGGCAGTAACAATGAGTAGTTTGTCAAAGGCCATGCAAAAAGCCAACGGACATCTATGGCCAACGGGCTGGTGGCCTCTACTGAAAGCACTGAAGTGGCAACCGGAAGACAATGCCGAGATGTTATTAGTGGCGGTACGACCCGACTACCAAGGATTTGGTGTAAATGCCCTGTTCTTCGACGATCTCATCCCTATCTATAACAAGAAAGGATTCCTATGGGCAGAGACAGGTCCTCAGTTAGAGGATAACGTGCGGGAACTGACACAGTGGAAACCACTGAATCCGGAATATGTGAAACGCAGAAGATGTTATTGTAAAAGATTGAAGTAATAAGAAGATATGGAAAGAAGAGTTGTGATAACAGGAATGGGCATCTGGTCGTGTATCGGCACGACACTTGATGAGGTGCGCCAATCATTGTACGAGGGAAAGAGCGGCATCGTGTTCAGTCAGGAGCGCAAGGATGCAGGATTCCGCTCCCCCATCTGTGCCAATGTTCCTAAACCAGATTTGAAGAAGGTATTGAGCCGCAACGTTCGACAGATGATGCCCGAAGAGGCACAATATGCCTATATGGCAACGGTACAAGCATTAGAGCAGGCTCAATTAACACAAGATTATATTGATGCCCATGAGGTGGGTGTCATCTATGGCAACGACTCTGTGGCTGAATCTACCATGGTAGCCATGGATAAGTTCCGTCAGGCTGGTTCAACAGCTGCTTGTGGTTCGGGAGCCATTTTCCAATCCATGAACTCAACGGTTACGATGAACCTGGCAACATTGTTCCACCTGAAGGGAATCAACCTTACAGCATCAGCAGCCTGCGCCAGTGGATCGCAGTCGTTGGGACTGGGCTTCCTGCTTATCAAGAACGGTTTGCAGGATTGCATTGTCTGTGGCGGTGCAGAAGAAAATAACATGTACGGCATTGCCTCATTCGATGCCTTGCAGACCTTCTCTACACGCATCGACGACCCCACCAAAGCCAGTCGCCCGTTCGACCGCGACCGTGACGGACTGGTGCCCAGTGGTGGTGCAGCTACCGTAATCATCGAGAGCTATGAACATGCTGTCCGCCGTGGCGCACCTATCTTGGCAGAAATTTTGGGCTGGGGATTCTCAGGCAATGGCGACCATATCTCTACCCCCAACGTGGAGGGTCCAGCACGTTCACTCGTTCGTTGTCTGGAAAATGCAGGTGTTACACCTCATGACATTGGCTATGTAAATGCCCATGCCACCTCTACACCAATCGGTGACAGCCGTGAAGCTGAAGCAATCGCACAAGTGTTTGGTGATTACATGGTACCTGTTACATCGACAAAGAGCCAGACAGGCCATGAAATGTGGATGGCAGGAGCATCAGAAATCATTTACTCCATGATGATGATGAAGAACGACTTCATCGCCGGATCTCTGAATTTTGAGCATCCCGATGAAGTGACACAGTGCATTAACGTCATCCCAGAAACCAAGCAACAGCATTTTGATATGTTCCTGAGCAACTCGTTCGGCTTTGGTGGTACCAATTCGACATTGATTGTGAAGAACATTAACCATTAAACTTTGGTCATTGACCATTGAATATTACATAGTCTTAAGATACAATGACGGAGTATAAAAGATTTAACATTAAATAATATTGAAAATGAAAACAAGAGAAGAAATTATTGAACAAGTAAACAGTCTGTTGGCAGAAGAGTTTGAAACCGAAGATAGCAACTTCGCACCTGATGCCAACCTGAAGGATGCTTTGAACCTTGACAGTATCAACCTGGTAGATTTGATCGCTTTGGTGCAGTACACCTATAAGATCACCATCCCTGTTGAGGATTTGAAGAATATTCATACCTTCAATGACCTGTATGATTACATTGAGCAGCACCAGAAATAATAAACATTTAGCTATTTGACTTTAAGTAATGATAAAAGGTGAGGACATCAAGCTCCTGATTCCTCAACGAGAACCGTTCATAATGGTTGACGAGTTTGAGGAATGTGACGACAACAGTGCCGGCACAGCGTTAAGTGTATGTCCTGACAATTATTTTATCTTGCCTGACGGGACAATGGCAGAGACAGGACTTATTGAGCATCTTGCCCAGTCTTGTTCTGCCCTTTCCGGTTATAAGGCATTGATGCAGGCTTCTCCCTCGGGAGAGCATCTGGAGGAAGCTCCACCTCCTCCCGTTGGACTGATTGGTGAAGTGAAGCAATTTGAGTGTCATCGTCGTCCACGGTTGGGTGAGAAACTGAAAAGTAATGTTACATTTGGTTTCTCATTCGGAAATGTAACCCTGGCTACAGGTCAGACTTTTGTGGACGATGAACTGATAGCCAACATCCAACTGAAGATATTCATGCAATGACAGGACTGTTTATTCGTCTCTCACGGTATTTCAGCAGTCACAAGGCAGTATGTTGGCTGTCCATGATTGCCCTCTTCCTGTTCTTCGGCTATTTTGCCATGCAACTACATCTGGAAGAGGACATCAACAAGCTGATGCCCTCGTCAAAGAATGAGGATGGTACCACCAAACTGGCTTTTGCCGACCTGAAGATCAAAGACAAGGTTTTTCTGTTGTTTGAGGGCAACGACACGGAGCAACTGACTGAGGTATGCGACGAATTTGTAGATTCCCTGCTGCAAAATGATAGCGTGAGCCAGACCATTGGCGATATCTTCTATCGGTTGGACGATGACCTGATACCCGATGGTATCGACTATTTGACAGAACACCTGCCTGCCTATATTGACACCTCGGTCTATGCACGTTTCGACACCCTGCTCACTCGGGAACACTTTTCCCAACAGATGCAGCAGAACAGAGAGGACCTGACGGGCGAATTTGGCGAGATGTTCCCTGAGCTGATACTGATGGACCCGATGGGCATGCGCAACGTACTGGCCGACCAGATGGAGCCTTTATTAAGCGCTGGCGGCAGCTACAAGACCATCGACAATCATTTCTTTGTTCCCGATTCCACCGTATGCATCGCCTTTATCACCCCTCGTTATTCGGCCACGAACACCGGGCAGGGGTCAGCGATGTTCCAACTGCTGAATTCCCAGATTGAACAGTTTGCCACTACCCACCCAGCAGTAGAGATAACCTACCACGGCACACCAGCCAGTGGCTACTATAACTCCACACAGATCAAGCACGACCTTACCACCACCATAGCAGGCGCCCTCCTGCTGGTACTGGTATTCCTGCTGTTCTGCTTCCGTCGTTGGGACACCATCCCCCTACTCCTGCTGCCTGTGGTTTTCGGTACCTTATTTGGCCTCTCCATGATGTACTGGCTGAAAGGCGAGTTCTCGCTGTTGGCACTTGGCATCGGAGGTGTGGTGTTAGGCGTGGCACTTAGCTACGTGCTCCATGTGTTGACCCACCAGCAGTTTGTTGACGACACAGAGCAGTTGCTGAAAGACCAGGTAAAGCCAGTGTTGTTAGGCTGTCTTACCACCATCGGCTCTTTTGCCGGATTGTTATTTGTCAAGACTGACCTGTTGCGTGACTTCGGATTGTTTGCTGCCTTTGCTATCTTGGGCACCACGTTGTTCTCACTCACCTACCTGCCACAGTTATTAAGGAAAAAACAAACTTCATCCTTCTTACATCTTACATCTTCCTTCATCAGCTATCCTTTCGACCAGAAGAAACCCCTGATAGCCGTTATTCTTTTAGTAACGGTGGTCTGTGTTGGTGCCTTTCTGGCAGGTGGCACCCGTTTTGATGCCGACATGCACAACCTGGGGTATGACCATCCTATGACAGAACACTCTGAGCAGGTACTGCGTGACAAGACCTATACCAACGACAAGTCCAAATACTTTGCCAGTCAGGGACGCTCGATGGAAGAAGCGATTGAGAACTTTGCCATTCTCGACCACAAGCTCGACTCACTGCAACAGTTGGGACTCGTAAAGAGTTACACCAGCACCAACATGATTTTCATTCCACTACAGCAGCAACAAGAGCGCATTGATGCCTGGAAGCAATACTGGACTGACGAACGCCTGGCACAAGTGAGCCGACTGATAGCTGAAACGGCACCACAGGCAGGTATCAATGCCAATGCTTTCGAGCCCTTCTTTGAAGCAGCTACCCGTGACTACGAGCCAGATGCACTTTACGATGCAGGCATAATTCCCGAAGGCTACCAGTCAACACTCACCGAGCAGTCATATGGTGGCGACTACCTTGTCTTTACCTCTGTGCGTTGTGAGAACGACTCCGTGCGCAGCAGCGAGAGCGATTATATGCGCATCTGCGATGCCATCGCCAAGGAACCGAACTTGCTTGTGCTTGACACCTATTATTATACCACCGACACGCTGATTGAGATGAGCGAGGACTTTAACTTGCTGCAATGGCTTTCCATGGCTTTTGTCTTGATCGTATTGTGTTTGTCATTCCATTTCAATGCACGTCATACGCTGCTGGCCTTTGCACCTATCCTGCTTAGCTGGCTCATTGTATTGGGCGTTATGGTACTCTTCAATGTGCAGTTCAACCTTATCAGCATCATCATCTCCACCTTCATCTTCGGTATTGGTGTAGATTATAGCATCTTCATCATGCACGGACTGATAAATGATGACGAGCATATTCATTCCTCTTTCTCTATACTACAGTCACACAAGACTGCCATTCTGCTCAGCGCAGTGGTACTCATCACCACCGTTAGCAGCATGCTCATTGCCCAGCACCCTGCCATCCGTAGCGTTGGCTTCACCACACTCGTTGGCCTGCTTGCTGCGGTCATCCTTTCCTATATCCTGCAACCTGCCATCTACCGTTGGCTTAACAAGCACCAATGATGAAATATGATGTTGTAATCATAGGCAGCGGACTGGGTGGGCTGGTGTGTGGTTCACTATTAGCACGTGAAGGAAAGCGAGTGCTGGTGCTGGAGCGTCAGGCACATCTGGGAGGTTGTTTGCAAACCTTCCAGCGCGACGGCTTATCATTCGATACCGGCTTCCATTATGTTGGTGGATTGGCAGAGGGACAACCACTGCATAGTGTGTTCTCATACCTGGGACTGATGCAGCTGCCTTGGATACGCTTGGATGCAGACGGCTTCGACCGTGTGACCATCGGACAGCAGACCTTTCCAATGGCTGAGGGCTACGACCGTTTTGCCGACACGCTTGGCGAGTATTTCCCATACGAGATAAAGGCGTTGAAGCAGTATGTGGAGATGTTGCGCCACCTTCCACCCATGGAGGAGATTGGTCACATCTGCGCTTACAACTATTTGCAGTCACTTTTCCACGACCCACTGCTCATCAATGTGCTTTCGGGCTCAGCCATGAAGATGGAGCTACGAAAGGACTCACTTCCCCTTTTCACCTTTGCCCATGGCATGAGTAGTTATATAGGCAGTAGCTGGCGACTGCGTGGTGGTGGAGAACCAATTGTCCTGTCTTTGGTAAATAACATAAAGGATTTGGGCGGACAGGTAATCTGTCATGCTGAAGTCAAAGAATTGATTGAGAAGGAAGGGCGTATTGATGCCGTTCGATGTACAAATGGCGAGATATACGAGGGTACATCGTTTATCAGCGATGTTCACCCCCAGGAGACATTCAAGTGGCTGGGCGATTCGCACTTAGTGAAAAACACATTCCGCCGACGTATCAACACCTTGGAAAACAGCTTTGGCATATTCACCGTCTCGCTGGTACTGAAAAAAGGTGCATTGCCTTATTTCAACCATAACAAATATGTTTATAGAAAGCCGAATGTTTGGACTTTACTTGAGGAGATGAGTGCCGCCAACGGTGATTGGCAGAAAATGGTCAATGGTTTGATGGTAGCTTGTCGCGTACCGGAAGAAGGTAACGACGCCCGCCAGATAGACCTGCTCACACCTATGCCCTGGAGTATGTGTAAACCTTGGGAGAACACCACCATAGGGCACCGCGGTGAAACCTACGAACAGTTGAAAGGCCATGTTGCCGATGAATGTATTCGCTTGGCAGAAACGGTTATACCACAATTAGGCAACATGGTGGAGAAACGCTATACCAGTACACCGCTGACCTACCACGATTATACGCTTACCCCTTGTGGATCGGCCTACGGTGTGCGCAAGGATTATCATAATCCGCTATTGACGATACTGTCACCACGAACTCCTATCCCTAACCTCCTGCTGACAGGCCAGAGCCTGATGTTGCACGGTGTAGAGGGAGTAACGATGACAGCACTGCATACCTGCAGTGAACTATTAGGAAAAAACTTTATACAAGCAGTAATAAAATGAAATATGCATTAGTAACAGGTGGCAGCCGCGGCATTGGCAGAGCCATCACAGTAAAACTGGCCCAAGAGGGTTATCAGGTGATTATCAACTATACCAGCAATCAGACCGAGGCTGAGAAGACGCTTGCATCTATCAACGGTCAAGGCGAATTGCTGCCTTTTGATGTCAGTGATAACCAGCAAGTACGACAGGCGTTGGACGACTGGCAACAGCGCCACCCCGATGATTATATCGAAGTGATTGTGAACAATGCCGGCATCCGTCGCGACAATGTATTGGCTTTGATGCCAGAGGCCGACTGGCACCGTGTGCTTGACATCACGTTGTCTGGTTTCTTCAACGTCACCCAGCCCCTGTTGCCGGCCATGCAGATGCATAAGTTCGGACGAATTGTCAACATGGCCAGCGTCAGCGGTCTGAAAGGCTTGCCCGGCCAGACCAACTATTCCGCTGCCAAAGGAGGCGTCATTGCTGCTACCAAGGCGTTGGCACAAGAGGTGGCACGCAGGGGCATCACCGTTAATGCCGTTGCTCCGGGCTTTATCAAGACCGATATGACCGAAGGACTGGACGAGGCCTCACTGAAGAAGCTGATACCGGCCAATCGCTTCGGCACCCCAGAGGAAGTGGCCGACCTTGTGGCATTTCTTGTTTCACCACAGGCAGGCTATATCACTGGCAATGTTATTTCAATTAATGGAGGAATGTACACATGAAACATCTTACAGCTTTATTGTTTATGGTATTCACATTGTGTTGTGGTACCATGGGTGCACAAAATGTGACACGCACCCGTCATCAAGCCGCGCTGACCACCGATGCTGTCACTACAGGCACGCTGACCATTCGCAAGCCCGATTATATCTGCATCTCTACCGATGGTGGTCGCGACCAGTTGCTCATGGACGGTACCAAGTTTACGATGACAATGGGAGGCAAGCTGCATGAAACCAACAGTCAGCAGAATCCCCAGTTCGACACTTTCCAGAAGGTGCTGCATGCCGTCATCAACGCCCAGCCCATCCCTGAGTGCGAGGACTTGACCGTAGAGACCAAGAACGGACAGCGTACCATTACCATTACGCCATCCACCAAGAAAAAACGTCAGATGTTCACGTCTTTCGTGTTGGTAATTGACGAAAAGACATCAGCTTTCCGTCAGTTGCGCATGAACGAACGGGCTGACAACTATATCAACTACGACTTTAAATAACGCACCCCTGCGAAGCGTGCTTATTTGAAGAGATGAAGAAGGTTTTGTTCCTACATGGGTTCTATGCCAGTGGCCAGTGTGTACCTGCCCTGGCATTGCGCGAGGCCTTCGTGGGGCGTGCAGAGGTACTGACGCCCGACCTGCCCATGCATCCCAAGCAAGCCGTCAGCTTCATCCGTAAGCTGTGCACCAACGAGCAACCCGATGTAATAGTAGGCAACAGTTGTGGCTCGTTCTTAGCGCAGATGATAGCCCCTACCCTTGGCATCCCTGCCCTCTTGGGCAATCCCCATTTCCAGATGACAACCTTCCTGCAAACACGCATCGGTGCTCACCAGTACAAATCGCCCCGCCAGGACAGTCACCAGGACTTTATCATCGACGAGGCCTTGATACAAGAGTTTGCTGAGCTCGAAGCCATTCAGTTCGACCATTGCACCCCCTTTGGCAAAGAACATACCTGGGGCCTCTTTGGCGAGCAAGACACCCTCGCCCACTTCGAGCCCCTCTTTCTCGAGCACTACACCCACTCTTTCCATTTCCCTGGCAATCACACCCCCACCGCCGATGAGGTCCGCATCTATTACGTCCCGTTGGTGGAGCAGCTATGGTAACAAGTCAACAGTCAACAACTATGAGAAACGCCCTGATCATCCTATACCTAATATGCATATCATGCATGCCACTGTATGCACAGTCCCTCCCCGACTCCATTGTCTCAGGCCCTTTCCCAACGGGACACATACAAGGCTTTGCCATTGACTCACGCCACCAGTATGTCTATTATTCCTATACCACCATGTTGGTTAAATCCGACATGCAAGGCCATGTCATAGGCACCGTAAAAGGTCTTCTTGGTCATTTAGGTTGTCTGGACTTCAATGAGGCAGATGGTCGTGTTTATGGATCATTGGAATACAAGAACGACGCCATTGGGAAGGGAATCCTGCAGATGGAGCAAACCGACCGTACCCTTGACAATGCTTTCTACATTGCCATTTTCGATGTAGAGCGAATCGACCGTATGGACATGGATGCTGAACGTGACGGCATTATGACCACCGTCTATCTCCCCACCGTATTAGACGATTACCTGGCACATGTTACCATAGGAACAGAAATCAAGGAACATCGTTTCGGATGCAGTGGCATTGACGGTGTTAGCTTCGGTCCGATGTTTGGCAAGCAGGATGGGAAACAATACCTGACAGTAGCCTACGGTATCTACGGAGAGACCGACCGCCCTGACAACGATTATCAGGTACTTCTACAATATGACATCGCTAAATGGAAAGCCTTTGAGCATCCGCTCTCGCAAGACCATTTGCATCGTCAGGGTCCCCGGAAACCCAATGGTCGCTACTTTGTTTGGACAGGGAACACCACCTATGGGGTACAGAACCTGGAGTATGATGCCCATAGCCACACCTGGTATATGGCCGTCTATAAAGGACAGAAAACAACGTTCCCAAATTATTCCCTCTTTGCTATTGACGGCACTTCGCGACCAGTATCCCAGTCACTAAAGGGCATTCCATATTTGAAACGTGGTAAGGTTATTCCCCTTAAGCAAGAAGGACTGAAAGATTCCTCTACAGGCATCCGAGGTTGGAACTTCCCCTATGGCAGTACTGGCATCTGTGCTTTAGGTGACGGACAATTCTATATTTCAAAAAACTATCAGACACCCCAAGGGCAAGGTGCTGTATTACGTCTTTACCGTCTCTTCCCTCAAGAATGACGTGATACCCCCTCAAGAACCCGAAAGTATAGGCATAATGCCTTTACAATCGGGATGTTGTTTGTCATCTTTTCCTAAATCAAACCACAACCTAACGAACCAATCTAACGATGGAAAAGATGTTGTATACCATTCATTTCCTACATCAAACCACAACTTTAGGTGTTTTCTTTTACTTATTCTTTTCGTTGTATACCATTCATTTCCTACATCAAACCACAACGTCCGAAGTTCTCAGCACACGCAACGGCTGGGTTGTATATCATTCTTTTCCTACATCAAGCCACAACCGAAGCGCAACGAAGCAAATTGCTTGAACGTTGTATATCATTCTTTTCCTACATCAAGCCACAACTGTTGGGGATGTGCTTTTGCATGTCGTTTCGTTGTATATCATTCTTTTCCTACATCAAGCCACAACCCTTATCTGATTCTCGGAAAATTCCGTTTGTTGTATATCATTCTTTTCCTACATCAAGCCACAACGTTAATATGCAGACAGCAGCCACCAGCAAGTTGTATATCATTCTTTTCCTACATCAAGCCACAACTACTCTTTTACCAACCCTAACTTACACGGGGTTGTATATCATTCTTTTCCTACATCAAGCCACAACTGTTGCATTATTTTGGTGTGTTTGCTAAAGTTGTATATCATTCTTTTCCTACATCAAGCCACAACACAAACAGGGCACTTTCCTCCATCGGTACTGTTGTATATCATTCTTTTCCTACATCAAGCCACAACCTAGGTGTAATATTTCCTTATTTTACAGCATGATACACCATATTTACTATCCTAAGAAGTGGCTCTTAATGTAGTATTTCTTCCCAAAACTATTAAAAAAATTCTAATTGAAGGGGCTCTGTCGGTACTTTTTTCTGTTTCTTACCCCATATATTTACAATATCGCTATATTGTTTATCTGTTACACTTAAAATACTAACCATTCCCGTTTCTGGCACAAAAGCTTTTACCCGTTTCACATGTACTGCTTGGCTTTCATAAGATGCACAATGTCTAATATATACGGAAAACTGCAACATAACAAAACCGTCTTTCATCAGATTCTTCCGAAAAAGCGCTGCTACTTTCCGTTCTTTCTTAGTTACCACTGGCAAATCAAAGAAAACAAACAGCCACATAATATGATAAGCATTTAACCGGTTTTCGCTCATGTTACCATTGGTAAAGACAACCTGTCTGTTTCTCCCTTAAACACTTTGAGTAATGAAGCCGTAGTAAGTGACAAAGCATTTTCTAATGGCCGTGTTACCCTACCCATTTTCACATCCGAGAACAAAACTCTCAATAACTTTCCTTTAGTTTGATTGTCCAACTCATTAATAGCACCATCATAAAACAGGTGGTAAACTATTTCGTCAACGAACGGCCTGTATGGCTCCATTACATCATCAGCTAAAGGGAAAGCATTATAACGATTGCGATGAAATACGCCAAAAGCAGGATATAATCCAGAACCTACCAAGGCTCGAGCCACAGCTGCTCGTAATATGGTATAGCCATAATTCAAAAGATTATTGGGAGGTAATCCATTATGATCTCGTTTGAATCCATCTTCAAATAATTGCCCCCAGTATTCTCTTGCAGCGGCCCCTTCTCGATTATCAGAATCTCCAGATTTAACATTCATATAATACTGCTTCAGAACATCTCCATTTTTACCCTCTTTATTAAGTAAAAGAGACTGGTTTCTAATTTTACTCTCAACCAATTGTTTCCATATATTCTTTTTGGTAGGAGCAGAAGCATCTATCTGATACTTATAACTCTCTTGCAAAGTAGTATTCCCCTCTAAAGTCATCAACATAGTCTTTGGCATTTTCTTGCTATCACAGAAAATAACTGATACATTATTATCTGCTAACTCATTGAGTACAGGTACAGAAATGCTTACTTGAGGATGCTCAATAACCACAAAACCTATATCCTCAATGGGACGAGTCACCGAATCATCATTGTCCTTAAAAGTTATTACCAGCTGATGGTTCTTCAAAGACAAATAAACTGGTGAGGTTATCATTAATGACTGCTTAATCATATCAACCTCCTTATCTCGCCTAAATCATTTATCTCAAAATCAACGCCTTGAACAAGAGCATTGATTTGAGTGTGTAGCATCTTTATTCCAGATCGGAAATCCTCGTTTGTTTTAAACTCACCATTTATCTTCTTGATTTCTGTACTTGGACGGGCATCTTGATGATAAACCATTTCTATCGTACCAAAATCATACTTCCCTTGAATAACCATCGATGACATACCAGTTATTTTATACAATCTCTTAAGCATGTCTTTTCTTTCCAACTCCCATACCTCTTCTGGGTTATTCTCGTAAAGAAGCACCATAGTACCTATCTTCAGCTTATATCGAAGCTCAAAGCCGCTCTTACTATAATATGGCACCAACTCTTGCTCATTATTATTACTACGACGATACAAATAAGCTGCCTCTATGTTATTAACAAGCTCGAACTCCCTCTTTTCTTTTCCTTTCTTGTCCTTTCCAACATAGATTGCCATCATATAGTTGCGATCATTCTGGACATGATACTGTCTTTTATACTCATGCTTAGAAACATCCCTTTGTTCACGAATATTAATTGGACGGGTTACAGAACCAGCGAAAACACGCACTTTCTTAATTGGAATCTGTTTCTCCTCATTCATCCAGATTGTTTTTCCTAAAGCCTTCTTCAGCGAGCCATGAAGCAGAATAGCATTCTCAACCTTAGAGCGCACCTCCCCATCAACAATATTCTTCACATCTTTTTCATCTAACCCATCAAGGTTTTTACGTACCACATATTTAACAACTCCGTCTACTTCAATAGCGCCATAATAGGTATCATTGTGCAAAGAAGCACGAGCTGTATCACCTTGAGTTAATACTTTTGCTCCCTTGCTATTTCTGACATACCGTTTGGCTTGCTTCGGCATATTGTCTTTGTTATAATGAGCTATCAGCAGTTCGTCTTGAATCTGTTTTATGTCACTCACAAATGAAGGCCACGGCATATCAAACCTTGGTTTATCTTTGCCAAAGTACTTGTATTCGTCATATTTATGACGATATTCAGCTAATTTGTCATATTCACCCTTATCTATACATGCAATCGTTATGGCATCAACGCAATGGTGAACATGGTTCACTCGTTCTTTCTTTGTATATTCTTCCTGGATGCCCCACATTTGTCTGAATTCAGAAGTAGCAATACCTTTGACAATATATACCTGTTTGAACACTGACTTCAGATACATACGAGCATAGCGTGAAATAACACTAATATCTGTTCCTTGACGTCTTGAGAAACCTTCAGGAACCTCTTTCATGGTAAAGCGTTGATACTTGCCACGCCAGTAATCCCTTTGTAACGATAAAAAATGCTTAGTCCTAATAATTCTATCTTTTTCTTCTTTAGAAGAGCCACGACTGCCTTTCAGATTTCTGATTCGTTTATCTAACACTTCGTAATTATCTTTCCAGCTCTTTATTCTCTCCAGTATTTCATCATGATTAGGGAGCTGGGAAGGTAGTTTGGTTCGTTTAATATCACGATTATATCGAATACTACAAAGTGTCAAATTCATCTTGGTACTATCTCCACCTGCACTGCGAGGAATGGTATGTTCAATATCATACAGTGGATTCTCACCTAAAAATTGCTCAACGCCTATTTCTTCACCTGTATATAAACACTTGTGATTCTGCTCTTCCCACAGTTGATATTTCAAGATGTCAGTATCAGAGGGGTTAGCAATATGTTCTTCGATTGCTTTCCGGCATCTGTCTCTATCTTTTTCATTATCTCGTTGCCAAGCCTGGATAGCCCAACGGCGATTTGCATCATTCAAATCTCGAGAGAACTCAATATGGATTTTAGTGTCAGGTGTAATCATCCGCTTTTTCAACAACAGATTAACGACTTTACGTAACCTAAACAAGGAATGCATGGCCATAGGATTCTTCACATTATTTATGCGAGGAGACCCTAACTGATAAAGACCATCTTCATTAGGACGCTGACGAGGATAAAGTTCTATCATAGAAGGATGATACAATTTCTTTAACTCATCTTCTTTGACATTGTATCTTTCCATCAAGAATACTTTGACACATTGTTCTAATGTCACACCATCAATATTGCTCTTATCATAAGAATGCATAACTCCTATCACATTATCTATGATAGCTTCACGCATTTCTTTAATACTCCATTCATATTTGGGCATTATTTCCACCAAATTACCCAAGAACACTGCTTCTGGGTATATCAGGCCATAGTCTCTCAAATAAGGTAATATCTTACGAATGGCTTTCAGACTTAGAGCATCATAATCATTAGGCAAAGAAATCTTGCTAAACTTATCTGCTTGTTCCTCATCTAATTGTAAACGATTGATGGCAAACTGTTTTAATTTCTCATCATCATCGTAGAAGAACAATGCATGCCACACATCATTCATAATTTCGAAACGAGTCTTGTTTTTGGCCAAGGTATATACCTCACACACACTACATAACCAATCTTCACCGAAGATTTCTTCTAACTGGGCATTGACAGGGCTGCTTGAAACTGGCGTATCCAACTGGTAATTAAACTTGTATGGTTTGTCCTCGTCACTCTTTATATAACAATAGTTATTCTTACCTGCCAGCTTCTTCGCAATATCTTCAAACGGGAATGTTTTCTTTGACTTGCGCTTAAACAAAGGTATGACCTGTTTCTTCTCTTCGTCTGTTAAAGACCTTTCAGTATTCTCATAAAGAGTATTGACGTTTACCCTAATGTTATTCAGAAAGCTATACATGCGAAAATCTTCATACAAGGGATGTGAAGATGGGCAACGAGGTTTGCCTTTCTCAAATGTGCAAGTTCCGACTTGGCCCTTCTGTGACTTTAATGGTCGTTGGTCAAATATTGCTTTTTCCAGCTTAGATACTAAAGCTTCATCAAGATTCTGTTTAGCACAAATAGCATGAAACTCTTTCAAGTAGTGTTCCTTGCGTGCCGTATAATGATTTCTTATCCTCTTTCCCTCTTGATATAGTTGATAGAAGTATTCTCCCAAATAATCACAACCAGCAGCTTTCATTTCTTCTGACAAAGCATTGATATCCTTCTTTACTGAGCCCTCTGATTCTTTGGTTGTCTCCTTTCTGTTACTAAGGAAACCACGACGCTGGTTCAGATGATACAAAGCACGCCCCAATATATAGCGCTGAGTTAGGTTATTCAAATCTAACTTTTGCGTCAGACAAGTATATCTATATTTGTATGGATTGACATTTGACTTGTCATCTGTACGTTGCCATTCCATGAATAGTTCATCATTGGGATAAACCTTCTTGAGCCTCCACGCACGCAAGCTGGAATGGTTCAACGGTGGGCATAAATGATTCTTGCTTAATATGGCCAGCAATCTTATTTTCCTTATCTTACGACGCCAATAATGTCTACGTACCGAACGGTGTTCTGTACGTTCTGCTGCCTTAGAAGATTCAATGCCTTTCTCTATCTTTACGCCCTCTGAGAAGATGTTTGTTCCTTTAGCAACGAGTTTAGTAACACCCTCTTCTTTGTCTATTATAGCCCATCCCAGGCTATTAGTACCAGTGTCAATTCCTAGTATCCTTTCCATGATTTATTTGTTTCTAATTGTTTTATTTGCGGAAAGGTACGATTATATTTTGAATTATCAAAAGAATTACTTAACTTTGTTGCCAATAAGATTCCTACATCTTATCACAATAAGGCCTTCATGGCCGAAGGGTAAAACCTATACTCCCGCTTCGGTGGGAGTTTTTTATTGAACAGATGGGAAAATAATGAAGAAGCATAATCTTCAGCGAACCATCAGCGAAGGTATAGCGAACCATCAGCGAAGGTATAAGCTTACTTTACACTGATATTCTACACTATCAGAAGTTGTACTATGAAATTAGGAGAGAAAATAACATACAATTATTTGCAAAGAAAAGAAAAAGCATTAACTTTGCAGCGTTAATTCATTCTTTTACAATAAACAGATGAATATGAAAACTAATAAAAAGACAACAAAAGAACGTGCTATTGACTATCTGAAGAAAGCTATTGAGCATAAGAAGGCATTAAAGCATGAGATTGAACGTGAGTTCGCTGAAAAAGGTGAAACCGTCAATGTCGTGTTCCTATGATTAATCTCTCTCTTGACCGCATCAACGCAAAGTCTCCATATCCAGTTAGGGCTTTGAATAAAGGTTATGAATTTACGACGAATAAAGGTATTAACTATCGCATCAGATTTTTGGAAGAAGACAAAATCGGCGGATGCGATACATATTAGTTTGTCATTTATAAATTGAATGACCAACGTTCACCTCATGATCCGAACATTAGTGCAGTAACCTTTTTAGTGCTAGATGAATTCTTTAAGGAGAACAATAGTGTACTCTTGTACTATTGTGATACTACAGATCATCGTGAAGCAGGCCGAAACAGATTGTTTATACGCTGGTTTGAGAAGTCTGCCGATCCCAACCGTTTGTTTTACTATTAAATCAGCTCATGCTGTTATTGAGGAGCAAGGTATTTATGTAGCTATCTTTGTTGAGAACAGGAATCCATTGATACAACAAATTACGGATTATTTTGACAAGGCTGCCGCCTCGTTGACTGACAACAAGCCTAAATAACCATTTTTCTCCTTGTAACGCACAGAAATTCAAGAACTAGCTAATACTAAGAATAGTTGGGCAAAAAGGCTTGTCTTTATTTTCCGGGTAGGAACCCAGGAAAAAGAAGAGCATTGTTACCTAAGTTTTACTATGGCTTTTCTAGGTTGTTCAACATGTCAAAGAGCGCCTCATTTCGATGCAATGCCTGTTATTGCTCGTTCCGCCGTTTGCTATCTACCGTCGGAGAACTTCCCTTGGGGTGAAGGAAAGTCTGCCTCGGGTGGTGGCAGTATCTGCTACGGGTCGTCGCAGTATCTGCCGTACCCCTATAGTAATATCATCAGTGAACTGACCCGGGAAAGCATTGTGTAATAGTTGAATTCAAGGTTGTCGGGTATCAGCTTGTTGAGTATCTGCTGAGACAGTGACTTGCTGTTTTTACGTTTTTCTGCTATCTCTTGCTGAATCTCCCATTGTGTCTCATAATCGTGTCCACTCACATCAACACCTATCAGGATATCGCCCTCATGCCGTACCACGCGATTCATCGGTATGGGGTTTGTCACACCACCGTCGATGAGTATCATGCCATCACGATGTACTGGCTCGTAGAATGATGGCAAGGAGATGGAAGCACGGATGGCATCGAAGAGATTGCCCTTGTCGAATACGACCTCACGACCGGCTTTCAAATCGGTGGCCACCGCACAATAGGGTATCGGCAAATCTTCTATAGGCATATCAGGCACAAACTCCATGATGGCCTCAATGATGCGCGAACCCTTTACGATATGATTAAGGCTGAGGGAAAAGTCGGTTAGCTCCAGCATCTTCTTTCGGTCAACAGTCTTCATCCACTCACGGAATTCCTTTAGTTTCCCTGCGGCATAGACACCTCCGATGAGAGCTCCCATTGAGCAACCTGCAATAGAGGTGATGCGATAGCCCTGTGCCTCCAGCTCTTCGATAGCACCGATATGGGCAAGACCTCTCGCACCACCACTCGACAATACTAATGCTATGTCTTTCATAGGACTACAGTTTTATGTTATTGCAAATATAATAACTTTTTCAGAATGTATGATAATTTATCCCTTATAGCTTGCAAATAACAGATATTTTTCTTATATTTGTATGATAATTGAGATGAAAAAGATGTGGAATAAACCGTGGAGGATAAAGGAGGGCTTCGTAATAGGTGCGGGGTTGATCGTCACTGGATTGGCATTGCAATTCAGTGTAGGACCTATTGACTGGAGCCTGTTTACATGGCCCATCAATATCGTTGTATTGGGCGTGTTCTTACTGCTTTCAGTCATCATCTATGCATGCAGGAGTAAGGTTTACGGCTTCCGTTTCCTGGCAACCTATACCTGTGCGGTGCCTGCGTTGGTAATGACGGCTGCATTGACCATCATCATGGGATTGACGGCGCAAGTGGGTGAAAGCTCACAACCTGCCGATTTCTTAGGTATCACCAAGATGTTGTCGTTCTGGCCGTTCGTGCTGCTCTATCTCTGGATAGCCTTTATTCTGGCACAGGTAAGTTTAGTACAGTTGCTTTATTTCAAGTGGCGTCTCCCACCCTCTTTAGTCAGTCACCTTGGATTGTTAATGACACTTCTGACGGCTACCTTAGGTAGTGCTGATATGCAGCGCTTGCAGATGTACACGGTATTGGATGAAACAGAATGGCGAGGCATCAATGAACGAAACATGATAACTGAGTTGCCTATTGCCATCACGCTGAAGCAGTTTATCATGGAGACCTACGACGATGGATCGCCTAAACGTTTTGCCTCTGATATCATCATTTATACGAAGAATGGTGATAGTCGGCAAGCTACGGTTGATGTGAATAAACCTGTCGAGGTAAATGGTTGGAAGATTTATCAATATGGCTATGATACCGCTATGGGGGCTGAGAGTCAGTTCAGCATCTTGGAGCTGGTGCGCGACCCGTGGTTGCCGTTTGTGTATGCGGGCATCTACTTAATGCTTTTCGGAGCATTGACTATGTTCATCTTTGGCGTAAGGAGGAAAAAACAATGAGTTGGGAACACTTCATATATTTTGCGATAGTATCCATTCTGTGTTGGGCTTATGGGGCCTATGCAGCTTGGAAAGATAAAACAAAGACAGCATACACATCTACAGGTCTTGGCTTACTGGTATTCTTTGCCTTTATCATCGCTATGTGGATATCGCTGGAGCGCCCACCGTTGCGGACAATGGGAGAAACACGTCTGTGGTACAGCTTCTTCTTGCCCATGGCTGGCCTCATCGTTTATATCCGATGGAAATACAAGTGGATACTGAGCTTCTCCACGTTGCTGTCGGTGGTATTCATCTGCGTCAACCTCTTCAAGCCGGAGATACACAACAAGACATTGATGCCAGCATTGCAAAGTCCTTGGTTTGCTCCCCATGTCATTGTCTATATGTTTGCCTATGCCCTGCTCGGTGCCGCTACCCTCATGGCGGTATATCTTCTCTTCTTTAAGAAAAACCATAATTCTCATTTTTCGACGGAAATGGGTATTACCGACAATCTCGTCTATGTCGGCCTCTCCTTTATGACCTTTGGCATGTTGTTTGGTGCACTTTGGGCAAAAGAAGCTTGGGGGCACTATTGGGCTTGGGACCCGAAGGAAACCTGGGCAGCCATCACGTGGTTTGCCTACTTGGCCTATATCCACTACCGCTTGATGCCCAAGTCGGATGTCAAGACAGCCCTCTGGATGCTGCTCATAGATTTCATCCTCTTGCAAATGTGCTGGTGGGGCATCAACTATCTGCCGAGTGCCCAAGCCACCAGCGTGCATACCTACATGAATTAAACCGAGTTGGGGGGAAAGGGAAATGGAAGATACAAGCGAGAAGGAGTTTTCACATGAAACAGATAAGAGACATATTGGGCTATCTTTTAGGCTTGGTGCTCTTTGTTCAGCAAAGAGCGTCGCCTACACCGTGACTTTGGCAACGAATATGATGCCTATCGTAGTCATACTCGAAGATTCTAATATTTGAAAAGACAGCAATAATTTGTAAATTTGCATTGTAATCAATCTAATTTTTAAGACATGAAGAGTTTCAAATCAACAGCGTGGCTGTTGCCACAACCAGTACTGATAATCGGTACGTACGACAAGAACGGCAAGCCCAATGCCATGAATGCAGCTTGGGGTGGCCAGTGGGATATGCACGAGATTATTATCTCGCTCGGTTCTCACCAGACAACGGACAATCTCAAAGACAACCCAGAGTTCACAGTTGCTTTTGCTACCACAGAGACGATGGTGGCTGCTGACTATGTGGGCATCGTAAGCGGCAGGAATACTCCTGACAAAGTGGAGAAGGCTGGTTGGACCATTGAGAAGGCGCCCAATGTGAATGCTCCTGTGTTCAAGGAGTTCCCGATGACCCTTGAATGTCGTGTGAAGCAAAAAATTGACGAGAGTGAGACGGGCTATTATCTCGTAGCAGAAATCGTCAATATCCTCTGCGATGAGAAATATCTGGCCGAAGATGGAAAACCTGATGTCGAGAAGATGCAACTCATTACCTTCGATCCCATACATCATACCTACATCCAGCTGGGCAAGACCGTTGGTAATGCTTTCTCAGAGGGAAAACAATTGAAATGATAATCATTTGAAGCTTATGATAGACCAGATTATTGCCTACAACAAGACCTTCGTAGAACAGAAAGGCTACGAGAAGTATCTGACCAGCAAGTACCCTGACAAGAAACTTGCTGTGTTGTCGTGTATGGACACTAGACTGACTGAACTGCTCCCTGCAGCTCTGGAAGAGATAAAGTAGTATCATATGCAGATAATTAGAGCAACAAAGACAGCAGAACAAGCCGGAGCTTACTATGTCCGCATACAGGCAATGGCACGTAAGCATCAGATTACACTATATGCTGAATTTGACGAGCATGACACGCCAGAGACCAAGTATATTGTGGTGGTTGATGACTATCTGCCAGTAGCCACTTGTCGGTTGTACGCCATTGACAGTGAGAGAGTGATGCTTGGCCGGATAGTCGTTCTGCCAGAATATCGCCATCAAGGACTTGGAACGCTTGTAGTTCAGGAGGCAGAGAAGTGGGCTATGGAACTGGGCTTTACGACTGCTGTTGTAGAGAGCCGTGATAATAAGACCCATTTCTATGAAACGATGGGGTATGTTGCAGACTACTCGCAGAAGATTGTCGGTGAGACTTTTACGTGTTACAGAATGGAGAAACAATTGAAATAATGAGAAAAGCAATCAGAAAAAAAAGTATATTTGCAGATAAAATATAATAATACCATGAAAGCAAAACTGATTATCTGGGGATTATTGGCGGCAATGGCGATGCCAGCATCAGCACAGTATCCGTATGTGTATCTGAAGATGTTGTTAAAAGACCGTACGTCATACAACATGCAGAATGAATTTTGGGATGCCGCATGGATTGAAGTGCCTGACACCCAACCAAAGGACTATGGCGTTTATTATTTCCGTAAGGATGTTGATTTGGCAACTAAGCCTGCTGAGTTTAAAGTATATGTGAGCGGTGACACCCGCTATAAGCTCTATGTTAATGGCGAGTTGGCATCATTAGGTCCTGCACGCAGTGATAGCAAGCACTGGAACTACGAAACGGTGGATTTGGCTCCTTATCTCAAAGCTGGCAAGAACGTATTTGCTGCCCAAGTGTGGAACGAAGGTAGCTTTACCCCTGTACCCAACGCCACCGTACACACAGGTTTCTTGATGATGGGTGAAGGCGATGCCAAGGTAGTGAATACGGATGATAGCTGGATATGTATCCAAGACCCAGCCTACACCCCACTCCGTCAGACGGTATCTGGCTACTATGCTTTGGGGGCTGGTGAGGGCATTGACTTCGGCAAGACCATCAGCGACTGGAAAGATGCCAATGCCGACCTGAGTCAATGGAAGAAAGCCAATCCATTCGAAATGGGAGCTCCTCACGACATCAGCTTTGGCACTGGTGGCTTGTATGATCACATGTTGGTGCCCAGTACCCTGCCACAGGTGGAGCGCTTCGAGAAGCGAATACAAGCTGTTCGCCAGCTATCTGTTGATGGAACAGCATCAAAGTTGGTGAAGGGTACATGGTCCACGGTCAACGGAATAAGTTTGCCAAAAGCTTGGCCTGCACAGAACGCCAAGGTCACCATCCCTGCCGGCAAGAAGGTGGAACTACTGCTCGACCAAGAGGAACTGACCAACGGTTTCTTCAATTTAAACTTCAGTAAGGGTGCACAAGCAGAGATTACCATCGGCTATGCTGAGACACTGTACACGGTGCGTGGTTCGAAGAAAGGCAACCGCAACGAGGTAGAGGGCAAAAGTTTCATGGGTCGTCATGACAAGCTGACCTCCAGTGGTAAGGACAACCAGCAATTTACCTCATTAGATTGGCGTACTTTCCGCTATGTCAAGTTGGAGATAGCAACCAAAGATGAGGCATTGGAAATTAATGATATTGGCAGTACCTTTACAGGTTTCCCATTTAAGATGAATGCCCAGTTATATACTGACAACCAGGAACTCCTGAAGATGATGGAGATTGGTTGGCGCACGGCTCGCCTATGTGCCATTGAGACCTACACCGATTGCCCTTACTACGAGCAGTTACAATACTTGGGTGATACCCGTATCCAGGCACTGGTATCAGCTTACAACAGTGGTAACGATACGCTATGGAAGAATTTCCTCCGTCAGTCGGATATGAGCCGAAATGCCGAGGGGGTAACCATGGGTCGTGCTCCATCTGAACTGCCTCAGTACATCACACCATACGCATTAAGCTACATCTATTCTATCCACGACTACATGCGCTATGGTAAGGACCAGCAGTTGGTGCTCGACCTCATCCCTGGTGCAGAACAGATTTTACATTATTTCAGTAAGTACCAGATGGCCGATGGTCGCATCAAGGACTTGCCTGGTTGGAACTTCTCCGACTGGGTAGAGAGCGAAGGTTGGCAACAGGGCGTAGCCTTGGCTGGTAGTGACGGCAGTGGCATCTTGATGGATTTGCAACTGTTGTTGGCTTTGCAGATGATGAGTGAATTAGAAAACTATCAGGGTAATACTTATATGGCCAACAAGTATGAGCAACGGGCTGAGCAACTGAAGAAGGGCATCCAGAATGCATATTGGGATGCTGGAAAGGGTTTATATGCCCAGACCTCTGAAAAGCAACACTTCTCACAACATGCCAACTCATTGGCTATCCTGACAAACATGGTAACAGGCGAACAGGCCAAACAAGTGGCAGAGAAGATGCTGACTGATACTACACTCGATCAGTGCACCGTGTATTACAAGTATTACTTGCATGAGGCATTGGTAAAGGCTGGCTTGGGCAACGACTACCTGAAGTGGTTGGACGTCTGGCGTGAGAACATCGCTCAGGGACTTACCACTTGGGCAGAGACATCCGACCTGGTAACTACCCGTTCTGACTGCCACGCATGGGGGGCAAGTCCGAACATCGAGTTCTTCCGTACGCTCTTGGGCATCGACAGTTCTGCTCCTGCATTTGCCAAGGTGAAGATTGAGCCTCGCCTGGGTGACATCCAGCAAATTGGTGGCACAATGCCTCACCCACAGGGCAATATAAAAGTGAACTATCAGCGCAAGGGCAATACACTGAAAGCTGAGGTTGAGCTCCCAACAGGTGTTACTGGTTCACTTGTTTGGGCAGGAAAGAACTATGACCTGAAAGGTGGTAAAAACTCCATTGAAGCTAAATAATAATTTGTTGTTCATGCAACGAAAGAAAGCGTCCTGATTAGGGCGCTTTCTCTTTTCCATACCATCTGTCATATATTTTACAAAACAAACTTGGTCGTCAACTATTCTTCTTATAACTCTGGACGGCCCATATGCCCATGAGGGAGGCGATGATGGCGAGGGCCAGCACTTGATGGGAAATGGTCTGGAAGGTGCCGCCACGCACGAAGACGGTGCGGATGGCATCGGCGAAATAGTGCATGGGATTGATGTAGGTGGTCAGGTAGGCCCAGTGGGGCATGGAGCGCACGGGGGTGAAAAGTCCGGAGAGCAGCATCAGGCACACCACGAAGAACCACATCACCAGCATGGCCTGTTGCATGGTATCGCTATAGTTGGAAACGATAAGGCCGAAGCTGCTAAAAAACAATGCCAGAAGGATGGCCAGCAGATAGACGAGCCAGAGCGGTCCTTGGCAGGTGATGCCATAGACGAGCCATGAGAGCACCAGACAAAGGGTGAGCACCACCAGACCTATAATCCAATAAGGAATGAGCTTGGCAAGGATAAACAACCACTTCGAAACGGGAGTGACGTTAATCTGTTCAATGGTACCCTTCTCCTTTTCACCCACAATGTTCAGCGCTGGCAAGAAACCACAGAGCATCATCATCAGAATGCCCATCAGGGCGGGAATCATAAAGACCTTGTAATTCTGCCCTTTATTATAGAGTAATAAGGTGTTGGCTATTGATTGGATAGCAGAAACAGTAGGTATCACATCAGCTGTGACAATCTGACTCAGATACGCTGAGCCTATCGAGCCCTTGGTACCATTGACGGCATTGGCAGCGATAAGATACTGGCCTTCCCTGATTTCGAGGATAATATCGGCCTTCGAGGTCTCGATGTCCTTCATGGCTTCTTGGTAGGTCGCCTTCTGACAATTAAAGATAAAGTAATTCGAAGCCTCTATCTGGTGAACGAGTTGCTGCGACTGCGAGGTACGGTCCATATCCACCACATCCACGCGAATATTCTTCACCTCCTGGTTCATCACCCATGGCATGACGCACATCACCATGATGGGGAAGATGAAGATGATCTTCGGCATGAACGAGTTGCGCCGAATCTGCAGGAACTCCTTTTGAAGCAAATACTTTATCATAGTCGCGTCTTGAATTTCTTAAGTGAGACAACAAGCAACAAGATTGTCATGCCGATAAGGACAGTCACCTCGTGCCATACCTCCTGAACACCCACGCCCATAATCATCAGTTTGCGCATGGCCTGGATGTAGTAGCGGGGCGGAATAATGGCCGAAATCCATTGCAGCACAGTGGGCATCGACTCCACAGGAAAGAGCATACCAGAGAGCATCACGGTGGGCAGAAGCAGCACCATCGCCGATACGAGCAGCGCCACGAACTGCGTCTGTGCGATGTCCGAAATGAGCAGCCCTAACGAGAGTGCCAGCAGGATATAGATGAGTGAAACTACTAGAATCCATCCCACTGAACCCTGCAACGGTACATCGAGCACGGTAGCCGACATGAGCAGGATGACGGCAAGGATAAGCAATGCCAACAACAGATATGGCACCACCTTGGCCACGATAATCATCAGCGGACGGACAGGCGACACCAACAGCACCTCCATCGTGCCTCGTTCCTTTTCTCGCACAATACTGACGGAGGTCATCATGGCACAAATCAACAGCAACAGCATACCCATGATGGCAGGCACGAAGTTGTAGGCAGATTTCATACGTGGGTTGAAAAGCAGTTTCTGGCTAATCAGCGAAACACCAGGATTAGCTACAACTTGTTGAGCGTATGCCGTCCATTGTTGCGCCATATTGGGATCAGAGCCATCAACGATAAACTGGATGCCGCTCTTTTTTGAAGCGAAATCCTGTCCAAACACCACGGCAAGGTCAGCCTTCTGACTGCGAATCAGCCATTCCGCTTCCTTTGGGGTACTCACAGTTTTGACAATCGTAAAATATTCTGCTGCCGCCAGTCGTTCTACAGCTTGTTGCGTCGCATGATCCATCTGCGAGGTAACCACCACCGTGCGCACATTCTTTACATCGTTGGTGATGGCAAAGCCGAAGAGGAGCATCAGCACGATAGGCATACCAAAGAGTATCAGCATCGTACGCTTATCACGCAGGATGTGACGTGCCTCCTTGATGACGAAACTAATAAATTGCTTCATACCTTAATCTCCTCTCTTTGCTTTTCGAGCCAAATAAGTAAACACATGATCCATATCGGGCTGTTCCAGGTTACGTTTCAGTTCCTCAGGCGTACCCATCGCGCTAATCTTGCCGTCCACCATAATCGAGATGCGGTCACAGTATTCAGCTTCGTCCATATAGTGGGTGGTAACAAAGACGGTGATACCACGATGGGCTGCATCGTAAATTAGCTCCCAAAACTGCCGTCGAGTGGCTGGATCGACACCGCCCGTCGGTTCATCAAGAAAAACGATGGCGGGCTCGTGGAAAATAGAAACCGAGAATGCCAGTTTCTGCTTCCATCCCAAGGGCAACGAACCCACGAGGTCATTCTTATGCTCCTCGAACTTTAGTTGCTTCAACAAATTATCTGTCTTGCTTGCAATCTCAGCGTCCTTCATCCCATAGATGCCACCGAACAGTCGGATATTCTCTGCTACGGTCAGGTCTTCATAGAGCGAAAACTTCTGACTCATATAGCCGATGTGCTTCTTTATCTGTTCGTGCTCCGTGCGGATGTCGAAGCCTGCCACGGTGCCTGTGCCGCTGGTGGGCTGGTTCAAACCTGTCAACATGTGCATGGCGGTAGTCTTGCCAGCACCGTTAGCCCCAAGGAAACCGAATATCTCACCTTTCTTAACTGTAAAAGAAATATCATCCACAGCATGGAAAGTGCCGAAAGCCTTCACCAAATGTGATACTTCTATCACATTTTCACTTGAACCTTGAACCTTGAACCTTGAACCATCTTCAATCCGTGGTGGATTGAAGATATCAGCGAAGCGATTGAGTATCACCTCCGGCTTGTCAATTCCCATCACCTTACCCTCGCTCAAGAACGCCACGCGCTCACAACAGCGCACCTCGTCGAGATAGGGCGTAGAGGCAACGATGGTGATGTCCTGTTCCTTCAGCATCGACAGCATCTCCCAAAACTCCTTACGGCTCACGGGATCAACACCCGTCGTTGGCTCATCAAGGAAGAGCACACTGGGCTGATGCACCAATGCACAACTCAGCGCCAACTTCTGTTTCATACCGCCCGACAGCGCTCCCGCCTTACGGTCGGCGAACCGCTCTATTTGCTGGTAGATGGCCTTTATCGAGTCGTACCCCTCATCCACCGTCGTGCCAAACAGCGTGGCGAAGAACTCCAGATTTTCCCGCACCGTCAGGTCCTGATACAGCGAGAACCGTCCAGGCATATAGCCCACGCGCTGACGGATGTCCTTCATCTGATGCACCACATCGAATCCATCAACAGTGGCCGTACCCTCGTCCGCCAATAGCAACGTACAGAGAATGCGATACATTGACGTCTTCCCCGAACCGTCAGGACCTATCAATCCGAACACCTCGCCCCTCGCTACAGATAACGACACGTCCTGCAAAGCCTTGACCCTACCGTAACTCTTGCTGATATGACTTACCTCGATGGCATTCATGATTAGAATTTGACTTCTCCGTACATACCAATCTTCACATACCCATCATTTTTAATGGCTACCTTCAAAGCATAGACAAGGTCGGCACGTTCGTCGTCGGTAAGGATAGTCTTGGGTGTGAACTCAGAACGGGAGGAAATCCAAGAAACCGTTCCCTCATATTCTTTCTTCTGGCCGTCGCCATAGTCGGCAAAGACCTTGGCCTGCTGACCCACCTTGATATCCTTCAGCTGTGCTGAAGTGACATAGGCGCGGATGAACATCTGCTCTATATCGGCCATCTTAAACAGTGGCTTACCAGGAGCCACAAACTCGCCACGTTCAACATACTTCTCAAGCACTGTTCCTGTAATGGGGGTCGTGATATGGCATTTCCGCAACTGGTCTTGTAATTGACTTACTTGCACATCGGTTGCTTCCATCTGCTTACCCAACGAATTGGTACTTGTGTTAAGCGACGACACTTGCGCTTCATACTGGCGTTCCAATACCTTTACCTGATTTGTGGCATCGTCAAGCATCTTGCTTGGTGCAGCCCCGTCGGCTACCAATTCTTGGTAACGCAGCTGTTCTTGACGTGCCTTTTGAAGCTGCTGGCTTAGAGCAGCAATCTGTTTCTCCCTATCAGGTTTCTGACTTTGATAAACCTCTTTCATAGCAGTAGTCTGTTGAATCTTCAACCATATCTGGGTGGTGTCTATTAATCCCACCTCGTTGCCTTGGTCAAGGATGTCGCCTTCATTCACATTGAAAGTTAACAACGCGCCATTTTGCTCCGCTGATATGGTAATCTCGGTAGCCTCGAATGTTCCCGTAGCATCGTATTCTTTCTCGCTGTTTCCGCAAGCCGTCAACATCAGTACGGCAGCTGCCATTATACATTTTGTAGCTTTCATATTTGTTGCTTTATTTCGTAATCTTTACTATTCAATGTTCAATGTATACTTCAGGTCATACATTTCCTTCAACATCTCAATTTCGTGCATTGTCTGCTGCACTCGTGCCTGGTTTTCGTTGTTGATTTCCTTTACTAAGTCGTTCACATCAATGATGCCATGTGCGAGTTTCGACTCAGCCGCCTTGCGGACAAAGCTACGGAGACGAATAATCTCCTCGTCGTCTGACATCAACTTGCGGTAGCGCTCAATGTTTTCGTTCTGCTGAATCTGCTCTATATTATTATTGAAGAGGAACACGTCACGACTAATCTCAACCATGCTACGCTGTAGCTGAAACTTTGCCTTGTCGTTCTTGCGAGTATAGAGGGCACCGATGTTCCATGTGAGACGAGCGCCAATCATGCCGTTGAGCGACCACCTGTGAGTCATCATATCCTCAAACATATTATAGCCAGGATAGCCATAATAGCCTTGAGCAAACAAGCCTAACTTTGGCATCAACGTCGCATCGAACGCCTTCTCTTGTGCATCAGCCAATTGCAGTTGGGCATCGATAACTTTTAACTCTGGTCGGTTGTTTCCTATGCCAACATTCACTGCCATCGGCTTCTCTGGCTGGCTCATTTCGATGCCGCAAAAAGCAGAAAGCATTTTCAAAAGAGCCTGTCGTTGTGATTCTAAATTGATGGCCTGTTGCATCACATTCAACCGCTCAGCCTTTACGTTTTGGTAGTCGCTCTCTGCAGCTGTACCATTCTTCACCATCGAGGTAAGTTTCTTTTCGTTCGTTGTCAGTAGTTCTTGCAAATCTGCATTCAGCTTGATCTGTTCATCAATCAGCAACAATCCAAAATACATCTCGTTCACGCGCTTGCGAACATTATACATATTTACCTCGTTCTGAGCTGCCTGTACCTTTCCCTGTTCACGCGCTATGGCCTTCTGAGTGCGAATGATTCCGCCATCAAAAACTGTCTGTTGAATATCAATCCCCACACGGTACTGGTCTTTCCTTAAGCCCTTCACATCAACACCCATGGTGTTAAGCATGGTCTTCATCTCATCGGGCCATGCCGTCACCCCGCTCTGCAGCGTGGCCTGTGCCGATGCTGACACCTGCGGCAACCAACCCTTCTGGATGTTCGCCACTGTCAGCTCCGTTGTCTTCTCTATCAATCCATACTGTTGTATCAGCGGGAAGTTACGCTCTGCTGCCTGCTGGCATTGCTCCAGCGTCTGTCCCTGTGCCATCATCGGCAGCATCATGAGTCCTAAAATGATTCTTCGCATAATCGTTTTCTTTTTTTTGCAAATTTACGACGACTTTGCCAGATAATCGTTATCCATCGTCAGCAAGAAATGTTCTTTTTGTATGATTTTGGTACAAAACAGACGGCAATTCAATAATTATAATTATCTTTGTGGTATATAAAACAGCAATAACTATGGACAGACAGCCCAAGCTGATGAATTACTCGCGTATGAAGGACCTCCTTGGTCCTCACTATGCGCAGACACACGATCATTCGTATATAAGCAATGAACTCGGCATCATCTATGGCGATCCTCGCATCTTCATGCTTGTCATTGGACAGAGTCAGCCACCCTTCGTCATCGATGACTATCGTATGGGAGTCTTCGTTAATGGTGAGGTACGTATCAATACCAATCTTGTGGAGCGACACATCACTCCTGGCACACTGGTGTTCCTCGGTCCTGGCACCATTATCAGCCCCATCAGTTTCAATGGACAAATTGAAGTCTATGGCATGAGCCTCTTCGCCGACTTCCCCATGCCCTTCGCATCTGGACAGATGCCATCAGCCTTTAACGGGCAGTTGCGCGACTTTCAAATCAAAGCCAGCGAAAGCGATATCGCCACCGCCCGCCACATCATCGACACCATCTGGCACATGGTTCATCAACCCGACTATAACCGTCAGACCGTCAGTAGCCTTGTTGCTGCCATGATGTACCATTACGATGCTATCTATCGTCGCCATAGCGAACAACAATCTATTATCCATTCACGCGAGCAGACCATCTTCGACCGCTTCATCCAACTCGTCAACCAACATTGTGCCGAGCAACATCAGATAGGCTACTACGCTGGTCGCCTCTGCCTTACAGAACGCTATCTTAGCACCGTCATTCGCCAAACCAGCGGTGTTACAGCTAAAGAGTGGATAGATCGGGCACTCATCACTCGCATCAAAGTGGAGTTGATTCACACCGACAAATCCGTTGCTCGTATTGCTGATGATTTAGGTTTCGCCAATCCAGCCTTCTTCTGCAAATTCTTTAAACGACTCACCAGTCTCTCTCCTCAAAAATATCGTGAAAGTTAAACTTTCTTCAGCACTTGCGTCTTGCCCCCATAGTTGACAGTCACTTGGCATCCGGCAGGAATCTCTACCTCACATTCACCATTCTTATTCAGAGTGATGTAGATAAAGCCCTCTTTCACAGGGATGCGCCCTTTTGCCCAATCCAGATGTAACAGATTGGGAGTCAGTGAATATTCATTAGGTTTGGCATCGTTCTGACTGAAACCGAAGATGCCGTATGCAGCCAACACCACTGGAGGAGCGCCATTGGCACCATGACAGAGACTCAAACCGTATGAGCGACCATAGAACATCAGTTGTCGGGTGACATCACTGTTCACCATGAAGTTCTCAGGGAAGCGGGTATAACCCTGACGAAGCCAGTCGCCCCACACCTCATCCAAGAGTTGCATGAACTCCTTAGTGCGTCCTGCCTTTATATAGGCCAAAGCCTCATAGCCCTTCTCGTAGGAAATATTATCCTTGTAGCGAGGGATGGAAGGAATCACCGTCTCATAAAGGTAATCATACAACCTTTCAGGATAGAGTCCTGCCAGTACTGCCCAATACTGAGCATGATGCGAGATACGCTCGTCTATTGATCCATCCTCACGGTAGCCATTCACAAACGCTTTCTTCTCCGTGCTCCAGAAATGCTCTATAATATTCTTCTCCAACTGGTTGGCCTTATTGGTATAAATCTTCGCCTTGGCATTGTCCCTCAACAGCTGACAGAAATAAGCAGCGATACGGAAGTTCTGATAGAGCATGATTTGCGGGTAGCAAGCCACTCCGTAGTCGTCAGGACCATTATCCCTGCTCCACCCTGGAATGAAGCCCGATGAAGGCTTGGCGGCATGGATAAAACCGTTCTCGTCCTGCACCTGCATGTAAAAATCCATCTGTTGGTCAATACGGTCCTTATACATCTTGTAGGTACTTAGGTCACCATAACGCAGGTAGTCTTGCTTCAAACCTATCAGCGCATGCAGCGGATAATCCACGATACCCCAGTCGCTTTGTTGGGGCGAAGGAGGCATCAGGGCAATGCTGATATCATTGCGCCCCACCTGACGGTCGCCCATCAGCAGGTTCATGCCCAGCATACTGGCGATGGCATCCATCGACCAAGGCAGGAAGTCACGCTTGATACCATCCAGGTTGAAGTCGTGCATCGAGGTATGCAGCGTGGCCACCCCCGCATTGAACAGGTCGTTCAGTGCCTGGTCGCTGCTCTCAAAAGTCATCAGCATCTCCTGCACGGGCCACATCATCGCCTCAAAGCGCACAGCATGGATAGTGGCAGGCTCGCTGGCAGCTATCTTCACATAGCGCAAAGCCCTCTCTGGTAGGGTGATTGTCTGCTTCTGCCCAGTCAGTTCCACATCCTCAATGGGTCGTTGCTCAAACTTCTTCGTATCTTCGTTCATCACCTCTTCCACCGACTCTCCCACGGTAAAATGCAACTTTCCCTTACCAGATACTTCTACCACAATGGTGCCCACCTCGTCGTACCAGAAATCATAGATGACCGCTCCGTGCCTGCTTAACTGAAGGTCTATGTTGGAGGCAAACCAGTTGTAATCCGCTCCTTGCAGGTTCTTAACAGGGATGATGCTTTTAGGGTTGATAACAGCCACCTCGTTGATTCTGGTGTTGGGCGATACGGCTGGCTGATTGTAACGGGCATCGGTCTCTACGGGCAACCAGCTCTGGTTATCGATTGAACATTGAACATCGGATGCTGAATGTTGCATATTACCAGACTTAATGAGAAGAGCCGGCAACTGCTTTTCGGTAGTTACCTTGAATATCAGTTGGTGCTTGCCCTTGTCCAGCTGACCTGTAAAGGCCTTGCCATTGTCTGTTACCTCAACTTTTTTAGAGCCAGCGGCAGCATATTCCAGCGGGGTACTTTCCTTGACATTCAGCTCCACCTTGAACCAAGTAACCTCTTGCATGGGGTTGAACTTGCCCACATAACCCACATCCATGCAACGCGCCTGGCTCTGCTCCCTCAGCCATTGCTGGCGATAGGCAGCCAACTGTCCGGGATACCACATGTAGGCAGCTCCCTCCCATACTTCCTGCTTCTCCAACGCTTTCACCCTCACATCGGGATCCAGCACAGGGTCATATATCTTCTGAGCCATTACATGCAAGCTCAGTATAGCCAAAGCCACTAAAAGAAACAACTTCCTCATAATCATTCACAATTAGTAGTGAAACATTTTTACCTTCAAGGCATTCACCTTATCATACGTAGCAAACACGTTACGCTCGTCGCCATTCAACAATCGACCTGGGATGAACTGACCATTCTCAAAGCGACCTTCCCAAATGCTGTCGTAGCCACAGAACTTGCTCTTCACGCCATCCTTCAGTTTGATGTCGGCATTGAAGCCATAGCCCACCACGTAGAACTCATCCGCCGAGGTCTGCACTATCAAGGCACCTCCCTGCTCAATCTGCTTCTGCTCGCCTTCCGCTTGGAAGCCACCGCCTGCGGGAGCCATCAACGCACCAATATCAAAGCCCTTGCGAGGACTGAAAGTCAGCACATAGTCGCCCATCTCCACCGCATCGGTCTCATGTCCGGTATAGAGATAGATGCCACGCATCTTGTCGGAGCCAAGGTTGTCTGTAATCAAACTTCCCATCTGCTGCATCTGGTCGTAGCTCTCTGCCAGCAAACGATGCTGCTTCTCCAATTGAGGCGTTAGCTCACTGTCCTCATAATCAATGCCGAAGGGTGAGAAAGCGATGGCGTCGTGTTCACCGATGATATACAAGCCACGGGCACCCACCAGCGTACTCTCAGGTATCAAGATGGGGTTACCTTTCCATGAGAAAGCCTTGCCTATCCAATCAAGCTGCTGCATGTAACTGTTGGGAGTCAGGATATCAATGCTTGGAGCCGCAGCCCTGTAGATGTCGAAGAACTCAGGTATCGAGCAACCGTTGCCCAAGCTCACGCCACGGGTATTCATGCCAAACACGCTGGCGTTGATGAATACAGGCAACGGATAGACTTCCTTGCCTGCCTTGGCCATCTGCTCTAAGTAGTTGGCATAGCCGTAGGCCGTGAAAAGATGCTCCGTCATGTTGCGGATGGGGTTCTCTGCCTGGTTGTTCACCTCACTCTTGCCAAACAGATCTTCCCAGTTGCCGGTAGTCTTGTTGCCATACTTGGCCCAAATCTGCTCCAAGTCGGGTTGCAAACTGCCCTTGTTGGCTTTCAGGTAGTCAACGATTTGCGTAGGCACTTGTGCCTTCCATGCCTTGTTGGCATCAGCACTATGGTCACGGGGTGTGCCACGCAAGCCCGGCTCGTTCTGTAGTTGTATCATCACCACCGTATGGTCTTTGTCGGTGTCCTTGATGTGTTGCAGGAAAGCCTTATACGCCTTGGTATCGGCCTTCAGTATCTCACTGCCATACACAGAGATATGCTCCATCTCCTGTCCCTTGTCATCTACCGCATGAGGATATTTCTTCGGGTTGGCTTTCACCCAAGAGGGGGCATAGGTCATCATCGGGTTCTTGAAAGCCCCAAACCACAGGAAGGCAACCTTCATATCCCGCTTGCGGGCTTCCGCCATGATGGTATCCACGAGTGTGAAATCATACTGTCCCTCAACAGGCTCCACCAGTTCCCAACTTGCCGTAGCAATGACGGAATTAAGGCGCATCTCCTTCAGCTTGTCCCATACTCGGTGTTCCTCCATATAACCCAGCGATGAAGCCGTAGAGTTATGCAGTTCACCACAATACATCACGAAGGGCTTGCCATCCACCATCAGGCAAGTAGAGGTACCCACCTTCTGTAACGATGGAACTTGAGCTGAAGCCGTAATAGCAAATGCCGCTAACAAAGCACTAAAAAAACAACTCTTCATATTTATCTAAACACATTAATTTTTTCTACTGCAAATATATGAATAATCGTTTTTTTAACCTAACTTTGCTCAGAAGAATATTATAATCGAAGTCAAATATTAAAAAAGGAAGAATTATGAAAGATTTCAGTTTTTACGCGCCTACGCAGGTGGTGTTTGGCGCCAAGGCAGAGGAGAAGATTCCTCAGCTAATCAAGAATTATGGTGGCACTAAGGTACTGATTCACTATGGTGGTAAGAGTGCCGAGAAGTCGGGCTTGCTGCAAGAAATCAAGCAACGCCTCACCGATGCTGGCATTCCTTTCTTGACATTAGGTGGTGTAGTGCCTAACCCTCGTTTGTCGAAAGCAAAGGAAGGCATCGACCTCTGCCGTAAAGAAGGAATTGATTTTATTCTGGCAGTTGGTGGCGGTAGCGTGATAGACTCCTCCAAGTGCATGGCTTTGGGCGTACCTTATGAAGGTGATGTATGGGATTTCTACGCTGGTAAGGCACAGGCCTCTGCGTGCTTGCCATTGGCAGCTGTGCTCACCATACCTGCTGCTGGTAGCGAAATGAGCGGTGGCAGTGTCATCACGAAAGATGAGGGCGAACTGAAATGGTCGTACGACGATAACCAATGCCGTTGCAAGTTCGCCATCATGAACCCTGTCCGTACCTATACCCTACCTGCATACCAGACGGCTTGCGGCATTACCGACATCATGATGCACACGATGGAGCGCTACTTCTCACACGAGGAAATGGGCATCACTGATGCGCTTTCCATCGCCTTGCTGAAGAAAGTGAAAGAATACGGTCCTGAAGTGCTGAAAAATCCTGAAGACTATTACCTGCGTAGTCAGATTATGTGGGCAGGTAGCTTGGCACACAACGACCTGACGGGTTGTGGTACGATAGGTGACTGGGCAACGCACAACATGGAGCATGAGTTGAGTGCCCTCTACGGTGTGGCTCATGGAGCCGGTTTGGCTGCTTTGTGGTGCCATTGGGCTGCCTATGTGATGGATGAAGGTGTGGCTCGCTTCGCTCGCTTTGCAAGAGAGGTGTTGGATGTGGTGGATGAGGACGATACCACAGCTGCCAACAAGGGCATCAGCCGCATGCGTAGTTTCTACAGGAGCATTGGCATGCCTGCCAGCATTCCTGAACTGATAGGCAGGAAGGCTACCAAAGAAGAACTGCTTCTGATGGCGGAGAAATGTTCACGTAACGATACCATTACCAACGGCAACTTTAAAAGACTGACATACGAAGACGTACTAAAGATCTATACGGCTGCTAATGAATAATCTTAAAATGAACATTTTCGACCTATTGAAGAATCTGTGGCCTTTCGTAAAGCCCTACAGATTGCTGATTCTTGCCACAGTGACCCTTACCTTCATTGGGTCACTCATGGCACAGGTCAATGCTGTGGTGCTCGACAAAACGGTAGATGCCATCAATGCCTTGATTCAAAATGTGAACTTCGAATGGAGCAAAGCGGCACAGATACTTATCGTCATCAGTGCCGTGCTTTTGGGCAAGGAAATCATATCTGCCTTCATCACCTTCTTTCAACGTTACTTCGGACAGAAACTGCGCATCTATGTGAGTCGAGACCTCTCATTGCAGGTCATCGACAAGATTCTCACCTTCCGTATGTCGTTCTTCTCGGCAGAGGACAACGATACAGGTAAGCTGCAATCACGCATTGACCGTGGTGTGATGAGCCTGAGCAACACCGTCAACAATTTCTTTATCGACATACTACCCTTATTTACCAGTGCTGTATTAGCTTTAGGACTGATGTTTGCCGCCAACTTCTACGTAGGGTTGGTGGCGCTCTGTATCGTGCCTGTCTATTTCTTCATCACCTACCGTCAGGCGAAGCGTATGAAAGGTGGACGCAGAAGCATCTTCAGCAGTCACCAGGCAGTGAGTCAGGGAATCTTGAACATCATTGAGAGCATCAGCGTCATCAAGTCGTTCAACCGTGAACAGATTGAGGCCGACAAACAGACGGCCGTGCAACAGGCCATGACCGACCAACAGATGAGTACCCGTCGATGGAGTTACCTGTACGACGGTTTGAAGAGTTTCTTCGAACAGATAGGTACGGTGTTGATTATCATACTTACGGCGTACTTGGTGCTGATTGATTATCCTGGCATGACCATTGGTAAGATTATGTACCACGTCATGCTGTTCAGCAACGTCAGTGCGCCCATCCGACAACTGCATCGTATCTACGACGACATGAACGATGCCCTGATCTATGCCGAAGGGTTCTTTGGCATCCTGCATGCACACGACGAAGTGGAAGACACAGGCAAGTATCACCCTGACAGGGTACAGGGTGATTTCGAGATGAGTAACGTAGATTTCACCTATGGCAATGGCACAAAGGCTTTGTTTGATGTAAGTCTGAAGATACCGCATGGTAAGATTACGGCCCTCGTAGGACTGAGTGGTGCGGGTAAGACCACCATCGTGAATCTCTTGGATAAATTCTACCACCCCGACACAGGAAGTATCAAACTGGATGATGTGGAACTGAGGGACTGGGATACGCATTGGTTGCGCGAGCATGTGGGATTGGTACTGCAAAAGAACCATATCTTCAATGGCTCTATTGAGGAGAACATCAAGTATGGCAACCCCAATGCCACACATGAAGAAGTAGTAAAAGCCGCTAAGCAAGCGTATATCTACGACCAAATCATGCAGCTACCCAACCAGTTTGAGTCGCAGGCACTGCAACTCAGTGGTGGACAGCAGCAACGCATCGCCATTGCGCGTATGTTCATCAAGAACCCACCTATCATCTTCCTGGACGAGCCAACTGCCAGTCTTGATGCCGTGGCCACCGAGCAGATTAAGGCCAGCATCGATGCCATCAAGGCAGGACGAACGGTCATCATCATCAGTCACAACATCGGACAGATTATTGATGCCGACCAAATCTATGTTCTCCAGAAAGGGCATGTGGTGCAAAGCGGCTCACCCGAAGAGGTGTATCGCATGGGAGGTCTCTACAAGGAAATCTTCGATGCCAGCGCGCGTAGCATGAACGTGGATAAGATAGCAAATACGATTGCATAAATTAATAATTGAGAATTGATAATTAAAATAGAAAATTATGAAGAAATTAGTGACCTTTATTGGTCTGTCATTACTGATGACAGCTTGTGTCTCTAACCAAGAGACCATCAACCCTGTGTTGACTGTAGAGGGCGGACAGATTCAAGGTGTAAAGCTGGATTCTTCTGAGGTAATTGTTTATCGTGGAGTGCCATACACTGCTCCGCCAGTAGGTGATTTGCGTTGGAAACGTCCTCAGCCAGTAGTGGCTTGGGAGGGTGTGAAAGTGGCCGACACATTTAGTGACGGAGCTATGCAACGCATCCGTAATCCTAAGGACGGACAGTACGGTACTGAGTTCCATTTCCGTTCTGACGATCCTAATTATTCAGAAGACTGTCTGTATCTGAACATCTGGGCACCTGCCTATGCACCAGGACATGCTGACAAGAAACTGCCTGTGGCCATGTGGGTACACGGCGGAGCATATGTTGGCGGTTGGGGCTTCGAGATGCAGATGGACGGTGAGGCTTGGGCTAAGCGTGATGTGATATTAGTCACCATCAACTATCGCCTCGGCGCTTTTGGCTTCATGAGTCTGCCTGAGCTGTCGGCTGAGGATCCTGACGGCGTTTCAGGCAATTATGGCTTGCTCGACCAAATAGCTGCCCTGCAATGGGTGAAGAACAATATCGCTCAGTTTGGTGGCGACCCCGACAATATCATGATCTTCGGACAGAGTGCCGGTGGTGCCAGCATCCGCAACCTGTGTGTATCGCCTATGAGTCGCGATCTGATTGCCAAAGCATGTGTACAGAGCGGTGGCGGATTGGGTGACTTCATCCCAGTGGAAGCCAAGCCACAATCTGACTACGACAAAGCTGGCAAGGCTGCTTTGGATAAGTTAGGATTTCATTCATTGGCTGAACTGCGTGCCTTACCGGCTGATAGTCTGTACAAGGCAACTGCTTTCTTAGGATTTGGAGGTGGCATCTCATACGCTCCTCATATCGACGGTGTGATTCTGCCAGAGAGCTTCGAACAGGCTACCTATAACAAGACATTAGCTGACGTGCCTTATCTGTTGGGCTATACAGGCGATGATATGGGTGATCTGAGTGTACCTATCCTGAACTTTGCCAAGGTGCGTGAAGATTTGTCCGACCAGCCCACCTATTGCTATCTGTTTGACAGGAAGTTGCCTGACGATGGTCGTGAGTGCTTGAAAGGTTCTTTCCACAGTAGTGAACTTTGGTATGAGTTCCATACCCTGAGCCGCAGTTGGCGACCATTTACCGAGGGCGACTACGACCTGTCAAACCGCATGGTGGATGCCTGGACCAACTTCGCCAAGTACAGCAATCCTAATGGCAAGACGGGTGACAGCTGGCCTTCTGCTACCAAGGCCAATCCTTATATCTACAAGTTTGTGGTGGAAGAATAGAAGGAAATCTTGCAGCGATTGTTTTCTGGCCTTGTGGCAAAGTAAATAAAAACAAGAGTTAGAATTATGCTAAAAAAGTTGTAATTTTACCAGCAAAATTTGTGAACTAAGATATTACACCATGCCACCGAGGAATCCTAAAAACATTATAGTCATATTACTTTTAGCCGTGCTGACCATTGCGGCCTGCTCGAGTCCTAATCGCAGTGAAGAGGCGAAAAAGCTGAAGGACGAACTGCATGAAATGCTGTATAAGAACTCCGAACAGGCGCTGGCGCGGGTAGATAGTGCCGAGCAGGCAGGCGTGTTTTCAGAGGCCACGGCCAACCTCATCAGAACCAATATGTACGGAAACATGGGACAGATGCGGTTGGCTCTATTCTACGGTGAACAAATATTGAACGCCCCCGAACTGAAGAGCGAAGGCGATTCCTATTATTCGGCCCTTCTCCTGCTGAACGGATTATTAGAGAGGAATGGTGAATGGGGCAAGGCCCTCCGTCTGTCTGACGAGATTATTGCCGATGTTGAAAATGAGCTGAAGCAAGGTGGCGGCACGTCGGGCATCAGCGAAGAGGTGGCCTTGCGGGTGAAGAGCCGTGCGCTGACCTCTAAGGGCGATTGCGAGAAGGATTTGGGACACCCCGACGAGGCCGAGCGTTTTTATTTGGAGGCCATCGACGTGATGATGGACGGCGTGAAGCATTCCGACGATTATTGGGTGATAGATGCCATGGTCATGGCCGTTTTAGAGACGACGGAGTTCTACATAGAGGTGGACAGACCGGAAAAGGCGCTGGCTCTGGTGGTGAAAGGCGACACAGCCCTGGCCCGTTTTGACCGCTGCTCCAATGTGCCCGACCAAGTTTATCACTTACGCCACAACAACGTCACCATCAACCAGGCCTTGGCCTATGCTGCAAACGGCCAGCGTGACAAGGCCGAGGCCCTCTACCTGAAGCATCGTCAGGCAGAGAATCTGTCGGTATATGACTACGTTGCCGAAGCCCGCTATCTGGCTATGACCGATCGTTACGACGAGGCCATCCACATGTTCCGTCAGACCGACTCCCTCTATTTTGCCCAGGGTAGAGCCATCAACACCGTGTACATCAAAAACTACATGATGAACCAGTATAAAGCGTTGCAAAAGGCCGGACGCACGGACGAGGTACTGGCCTTAGGCGACCGCATGCGCCAGCTGACCGACTCCATCCACTTGCAGGAACGGAAAATTGACGTGAAGCAGCAAGAGGAAATCCGCCAAAAGGAGGTTGAGATTACTACCCGCCGCCAGTCACTCGTCATACATCGCATCATCCTCGTGGCATCCATACTCATCATCTTGCTCATTGTCTACTTTCTTTGGCGCTCTTATAAATACAATAAGGTACTCCTTGAGAAGAACCGCCGACTGCAGGCCGAGATTGAGCAGCGCGAACGCGAAGAGCAACAGACCATCGAGCAGTTGAAGGCCGAACCGGAGGAATCCCTCACCGCAGGCCAGCAGCTTTTCCGCCGTATCTGTGACCTGTTGGACGCACCCGACCACATTTATACCGAAGCCGATTTGGACCGCAACCGCTTGGCACAGCTCCTCGGCACCAACGAGCACTATGTCACCGATGCCATCAGTGCCTGTACCAACGGCAAGAGCGTAAACGGCTTCCTCAATGAGTATCGTCTGCGGTATGCCGCCCACCTGTTAGCCTCTACGAAAGACTCTGTTGCACTGATTGCCGAACTCTCCGGCTTCTCGCGCAGCTCCTTCTTCCGCATCTTCAGCGATTCCTACGGCATGTCTCCCTCAGATTACCGCCGTGTAGCAAGAAATTAGCAGAAAACGCCCATTCCATCGACATATTGTAGCCTGGCAGTATCACGTCAGGCTTTTTTCCCATTTTAAGGCTGCCCAATTGCAAGTTTTACATAAAATAGGCTACACCTCGGCATAAAAGCGAGTTTTCTGCGCTCGGTTTGCACGATTTTTCTCGAAATGAGACTATATTTTCCTACCATGAGACTATTGTTTTTCGGAGTCACTGTAATTTTGCGCCCAGAAAGCCACGATTAAGCGAGTGAAGAGCCGAATATTATTCGAGCTATCCCGAGCGGAAGCGGGTTCGAACGAAGTTCAAATCAAACAACAAAGTTTATGGATATATCACTCATCATTACCGTTGCTCTGACCGCTGCCATCGTTGTGGTGCTCTTGGTGCTTATTGGCATCATCATCTACCAACGCTGGCGCATCGGCGACCAAAACGTATTCATTGATCGCTTCATTCACCAGAACGAGGAACAGCAACAAAAGATGCGGAAAGCAGGAATCCTATAATATTAAAAGTATAGTAACAAAAAGAATCATGAAAAGAATCCTAACCATCGTGTCACTGGTGTGCGCCGTGACATTCTTCGCTAATGCACAGAACAGTGTTGAGCAAGCTTTGAAGCTTATAGAGCAGAAAGTGAAACTGGCCGACAAGAACCCGAAGAACGGCAAGATGCAGTACGAGGCCGCTATGGCGTTTATCAACAATGAATTGGGCGAAAAAAAAGATTTCGACCACGCCCTGACTTACGCCAACCGCGCCCTGAAGATTGCCCGCGAGCATCCTGCACCCCAGGACACGCTGCAGGGACTTACCTGCATGGGACTCGGCCTCATCTACATGGGAAAAGGAAGCTACGAAACAGCCTTTGACTTCTTTGAGATGTCAATGGATGCCTTTGAGGTGGAATTGGGGCGTGACAACCCCGTGACCAACGGCACCAAGCTCGTCTATGGCGGAATGATCATGGGGGCGCAGCCAGCCCGCGGCTTCACCAAGGTTCAAGAGGCCCTCATTGATAACAGCCTTGCCCCGAAAGACAAGCGCATCGATAACATGGAAGAGGCCAACATTGTGCTGGAAATGGCGTTGGAATTTCTTATCGCCGACCATACCAAGCGTTTCCGCTATGCCTTGCCGATGATTTTCATCGACGGCAAACGTTACTACATCGTGCAGACGTCCGACTGGAACATGGAACGTCCGCTCGTGGGATGGAGGGTGCAGAGTGAGCTGCGTACCAAAGAAGAAAACGAAGCTTTCAAGGGCGATGAAACAATTCTTTGCGATGATTACTTAAATTTCAAGGTCATGTCAGACGAGGAGATGGAAAAACAGCAGATGGCGTTCAATTTCAGGCATTATATATGGAAACCGCGCCATTTGGAGAGCGATGGAGGCGATGCCCGCCTCTGGTTCCTTAACCCCGATGCCTATAATACCCTCTTGACCAAGTACCGCGAGTACAAGGCTGCGAATAAGTGAGTGCAGAATACATTTAGATTATTTCTTTAAAGTAAGAGATTATGAAACATTATTTGATGACGCTTGTAGCCGTTCTTTGCTGCACAATGTCCACCTCAGCTCAGGAGGGAAGGAACCAAGTATATAGAATTACATTGGGTAACGTACAGTATGCCCATCACAACGAGAAGCTGTCGTCAGGCGATGCCGTGGGCAAGATTCTAACTGGTGTGCTAACAGGCCAAACTTCGGTGCAAGCCACGAAATACGAGGAAGATGTAAAGGCTGCCATCATTAAAGGATTGTCTGGTGCCTATCGCTTTCGTTACAATGACGGACTTCTTCAGATAGACGATATCGCAGAGGAAGGTAATCTCGTGGCCGATGCCCTTATCACCAGCATTCAGGCGAAATCGAGCAGCCGCTCATGGAAGGATAAGGACAATAAGACGCATGTCGATACTTGGTACACGGGTGTTGTTGAGGCGATACTCACTTTGAAGGATGCGAAAACAGGAGAGATAATAGCCAATCCCACAATGAGGGGGCAGGGTTCTACCAATTCCAGTTTCTCTACTTCCGATCAGGCTGTCAGCGATGCCATCGGAAAATTATCCAACAGCATTACTATTTGGCTGAATAACTACCGTCCGCTTCAGGCCAGCATCATCGAGGGTTCTGCTGCCAAAAAAGACAAGCAGAAAGAAGTTTATATCGATTTGGGCAGCAGTGAAGGAGCCTTCGAGGGACTGCACATGGGTGTCTATATCGTCAAGACCTTTGCTGGGCGTGAGGCAAAATCGCAAATAGGCAAACTGAAGATGGAGGCTGTCGAGGGCGACGACATCAGCCGTTGCAAGGTACAGAGCGGTGGTAAGGACATCAAGGCAGCCATTGATGAGGGCGAAAAGTTGTTAGTAATCTCCATCGACAAATAATTCACCATAAGCGATACATATATGAAGAATATCCTAATGGTGGCAGCGGCCATAACGCTGATGATGACAATGGCGGTGACGATGACATTGTATACCAACAATGAAGACGTTCCTGTAGAGGTGACGGACAGCAAGCCGATACCGCAGGTGATGCTCGACAAATACCTGTAACCAGCGATGGTCTTTCTGGCGGCCGATGATGACGAAAACAGCGCATCCTCGCAGCTTTTTCCTTAAATATATATCAAAAAGGAGGGAGGGAAGTGCGCGGAATTACAAAAAGATTCGTATCTTTGCCCCCGTAATAACGAACAAAACGACAGCGACATGGGCAAACTGATGATACTTCTTTACTTCATCCTCTCCGTGTTCCCCACCGACGCGACGGAGAACCGGCGGCACATCCACGTGGTGCGCCGGGGCAGCAAGAAGTCGCACCGAGGCGACACCGTGGCCAAGATGTGGATTGAGGAGAACGGGCAGAAGAAGATTGAAGTTGCTTGGTCAGAACTCTCAGCCGACGAGGAGGCGCTCATCATAGAGACCATCGACAAGCACTGGGACGAGCTGAACCGCCTCATCGACAACGTGTTTGCAGGCAAAAAGATACAGATTAAACGCATTAAATAATAGGAGGATAACGATATGTGCAAATTCAAGGACACAAACCTGGGCATCAAGAAGCTCGACTTCAACGTGAAGCGCGGCGCAATGGCGGCTTACCTGACGGACGGCCGCGAGATTATCGTCCCCGTTTCCATGTTCCCCGACATCAAGCGCCTGAGCCTTAAGCAGCGCAAGGACTGGATGATTATGGACGACCAGTACTTCTCGTTCGAGGCCCTCAGCCGCATCTATTCCGTCAAGGACCTCTTAAAAGTATAATCCCCCCATCATGTTTATGCTCACGCTCACCTGCATACACGCTTCTGAGACTGCCCGCAAAACGGCGGACGGCAGGGAGTGTAGGCGGTAGGATTATTTAACGCGGAATAAGGAGAATTCACCATGCCACCGAGAAATCCTAAAAACATTATAGTCATATTACTTTTAGCTGTACTGACCATTGCGGCCTGCTCGAGTCCTAATCGCAGTGAAGAGGCAGTGGCAGCACTGAGCGATGAACTGCAGGATTTGACTATCAGCGATTTGGACAAGGTTTTGGAGCGGGGTGGACAGTGCAGAGCAGGCCAGGGTGTTTCACGGCGGTACGTGCCAACACCGTTAAGGCTTGGATCTATGAGAATGCAGACCGGTGGCGGATGGCGGCTTATTACGCAGAAAAAGTCATTGCAGCGGAGGCGGGGCATACCGTCATCAAAGACTGGCGCAAGACAGCCACAGACCTGCAGATACTCCCCAAACTGCTTGCATCATACTCCAAGGCCAACCCTTATATCTACAAGTTTGTGGTGGAAGAATAAAGTGTCACTTATTAATAAGGTGTAGAAAATAAATCTAAAAAAAGTGACGGAAAATTTGGCAGATTGAAACAAATGACATACATTTGCCGACAGAAAACAATAAAAACGAATAATTATGATGATGACAACTAACTTCTGGTGGTGGCAGAGCTCAAGATTCAAAAGATCGTGAGAAGATGGCCACGTACCTGTAAGTTGGGTTGAAAGGATATTAAGAGGCTCGTCGTTCTTGCGACGGGCCTCTTCAATTTTTATGTGTAACTATTCAGAAAAAATATATGAAAAATTACCAAGTTGACGAAAAAGGATTCTATGGAGAGTTTGGTGGCGCCTACGTACCAGAGATTCTCTACAAGTGCGTACACGACCTTCAGGAAGCCTACCTGCCCATTATCGAGTCGGATGAGTTCAAGACAGAATACCGTGCCTTGCTCAAGGACTATGTGGGCAGACCTTCACCACTCTATTATGCCCGTAGGATGAGCGAACGCTATGGTTGTCGCTTGTACCTGAAGCGTGAGGACCTAAACCATACGGGTGCCCACAAAATCAACAACACCATCGGACAAATTCTATTGGCCAAGAAGATGGGCAAGACACGCATCATTGCCGAGACAGGTGCCGGACAGCATGGAGTGGCCACTGCTACGGTATGTGCCCTGATGGGTATGCAATGTGAGGTGTTCATGGGGGCTACTGACGTGCAACGCCAGCACACCAACGTGGAGCGCATGAAGATGCTGGGCGCTGAGGTGCATCCTGTAAGGACGGGCAACATGACATTATCGGATGCTTGTTCGGAAGCCATACGCGACTGGTGTTGTCATCCAAAAGACACATTCTACATCGTGGGTTCTACCATGGGGCCTCATCCCTACCCCGACCTGGTGGCAAGGATGCAGAGCATCATCTCTGAGGAGATAAAGTGGCAGTTGCAGGAGAAGGAAGGGCGTGACTACCCCGACTACCTCATGGCTTGCATCGGTGGAGGCAGCAATGCCGCTGGTACCATCTATCATTACATGAACGATGAGCGTGTGAAGATCGTACTGGCTGAAGCGGGCGGACATGGTTGGGATACTGACTACACGGCAGCTACCATCCATCGTGGCACAGTGGGCATTTTGCATGGTGCCAAGATGCTGGTGATGCAGAATGATGACGGACAGATCGAGGAGGCATTCACCATATCTGCTGGCTTGGATTATCCAGGTGTGGGACCGATGCATTGTCACATGGCGAAGGAAGGACGTACGCAGGTACTGAGCATCAACGACGATGAGGCAATTTATGGTGGCTACGAACTGACACGCTTGGAGGGTATCATCCCTGCTATCGAATCGGCACATGCCATAGCTGCGTTGAAGAAGCTGACATTCAAGCAGGATGACGTGGTGGTACTGACAGTGAGCGGTCGTGGCGACAAAGACGTAGAAACCTATCTGAACAACAAACAAATGGCAAAGGAATATGGAAACTTTTAAATATACTACTACCAGCAAGGCAATATTGGGCGACCTTTATACACCCGTGGGCGTCTATCTCAGATTGCGTGACCTCTATCCACAGAGTGTGTTGATGGAGTGTTCTGACTATCACGATGCCAGTGAGTCACGCTCGTTCATCGGCGTTGACCCTATGGCGAGTGTGGCAATAGGTCATGGTATCACCACTATCACCTACCCTGACGGTAGTGTGAAGCGTCATGAGGTAAACAACGACTATCAGTCGGACAAGGCCATCCATGAGTTAATCGACCGTATCGAGGTGAGTGGCGATGATGCCAACGTATTCGGATTGTTCGGCTATACCAGTTTCAATGCGGTACGATATTTCGAGAACATCAACGTGAAAGACGAAACGCAGGAAAAGAACGATGCACCTGATATGCTCTATATCCTATACAAAGAAGTGATTGTGTTCGACCACCATCAGAACCTAGTAAAAGTGGTGACACTGGGAGATGCATCAGAAGCGGATAACATCATCAGGGCCATGAACAAGGCAAATGTACAGACGTACGATTTCCACCCTGTAGGGGATGTGAAAAGCACCCTGACGGACGAGGAGCACAAGGCAAATATCCGCAAGGGCATCAACCACTGCCTGCGTGGTGATGTGTTCCAGATTGTGCTGAGTCGCAGGTTCACACAGGCCTACGAGGGTGACGACTTCAAGCTCTATCGTGCCCTACGTAGCATCAACCCCAGTCCGTATCTGTTCTACTTCGACTTTGGTGGCTTCCGCATCTTCGGTTCGTCGCCAGAGACACATTGCAGAATCGAGAAGATGAAGAAGCCTAGTGGAGCTGACTATTTCAAAGCCTACATCGACCCGATAGCCGGCACCACCAAGCGCACAGGCAATGCCGAAGCCGACAGGCAAGGTGCTGAATACCTGAAACATGACCCCAAGGAAAATGCAGAGCATGTGATGCTGGTGGACTTGGCTCGTAATGACCTGAGTCGCAACTGCCACGATGTGAAGGTGGACTTCTACAAAGACCTGCAATACTACAGTCATGTGATTCACCTGGTATCAAGGGTATCAGGCGAACTGAATGAAGAGGCCGACCCTATCAAGGCATTTATCGACACCTTCCCGGCTGGAACACTCTCGGGGGCACCGAAGGTACGTGCCATGCAGCTGATATCTGAATACGAGCCTCACAATCGTGGTGCCTACGGTGGTTGCATCGGCATCATCGGATTGGATGGTTCGCTGAACCAAGCCATCACCATCCGCACCTTCGTTTCTCGTAACGGCGAACTATGGTTCCAAGCTGGCGGTGGTATCGTGGCGAAGAGCAACGAGGACTACGAATTGCAAGAGGTAAACAACAAGTTAGGGGCTTTACGAAGGGCCATCAACTTGGCAGAAGAATTATAATATTGATTATGAGAATAGTTATCATTGACAATTACGACTCTTTCACCTACAACCTGAGTCATTTGGTGAAAGAAATGGACGTAGAGGTGACAGTACTCCGCAACGACCAGTTTCAGATGGACGACTTGGAGGATTTCGACAAGATTATACTCTCACCAGGTCCTGGCATCCCCTCCGAGGCTGGCCTGTTGCTGGATGTCATCCTCACCTATGCCGATAAGAAACCTATCTTAGGCGTTTGCTTAGGTCACCAAGCCATTGGCGAGGTGTTTGGTGCCAAACTGACCAACCTCAGCGAGGTCTTTCACGGAGTAGCCACTCCTTGTCACATAGACCGCAGAGATTTGATTTTCAAAGGACTTCCAGAAACCATCACCGTAGGTCGTTACCACTCGTGGGTGGTCTCTTACGAAGGTTTCCCCGCTTGTCTGGAGATTACTGCTTGGAGCGACGAAGGACAGATTATGGCCCTGCGCCACAAGACATACAATATCCACGGCATCCAGTTCCATCCTGAATCCGTATTAACCCCTTATGGTAAAACCATCATTAAAAACTTCATCAGATTATGAAACAGCTTTTGACAAAACTCCTCAACCACGAGGACCTGACACGCGAAGAAATGAAGACCGTATTGGTCGGCATCACACATAGTGAATATCCCAACGAACAGATTACCGCCCTGCTGACAGCCCTGCAGATGCGTGGCGTAACGGTAGATGAGCTATTGGGCTTTCGTGATGGCGTATTGGAAACAGGCGTATCTGCCATACTTGACTGCGACCGCTATATTGATGTGGTAGGCACAGGAGGCGACCGAAAGAACACATTCAACATTTCCACCACTGCATGCTTCGTCATTGCAGGTGCCGGCTATAAAGTAGCGAAGCACGGCAATTATGCAGCCACATCGGTAAGTGGTGCCAGCAACGTGATTCAGCATCACGGCATCAAGTTCACAGACGACATTGACCGCCTGAACCGTTCCATCAACGAGGCAGGCATCGTCTATCTGCATGCCCAGCTCTTTGCCAAGGCAATGAAGTTTGTAGGTCCTATCCGCAAGGCACTGCAATTCCCCACCATCTTCAACCTGTTGGGTCCTATCGTCAACCCGTCACAACCCAAGTGTCAGCTCTTAGGTGTGGCCAACCTCGACCAGATGCGTCTTTATAATAATGTATATCAGCGTTTGGGTATCGACTATGGTATTGTCAATAGCATCGACGGCTACGACGAAATATCACTGACCAGCGATTTCAAGGTAACGACCAACAACTACGAACGCATCTTCAAGCCACAAGACCTGGGCTTCGACATAGCCAAACCAGAAGAGTTGGTGGGTGGTGCCACCGAGGAGGAAGCGGCTCAGATATTCGATGCGGTTTTGGAAAATCGTGCCCTGCCCGCTCAGAAGAACATCGTACTGGCCAATGCCGCTTTCGGTATTCAGGTACTCGAAAAGGGACAGAAGGAAATTGAGGAATGTATCGCTATAGCCCGTGAGAGCATCGACAGTGGAGCGGCTTTGCGCACCTTCAAGAAGTTTGCAGAACTCAACTCATAATCAAATGGATATATTAGAACAGATAATAGCCACCAAGCAACTGGAGTTACCCAAAATACAGGCTGCTATACAGGCACTCAGCGATGATGAACGAGCAAGACTACATGCTCCTAAGCCATCGTTACGCCAAGCGTTGTTGGATAGCCCTACAGGCATCATAGCCGAGTTCAAACGTCGTTCGCCCTCCAAGGGATGGATCAAAGAAGACGGTCGTGCTGATGTGATTCCTTTGAGCTACCAGCAGAATGGAGCAACTGCCCTATCCATCCTCACCGATGAGCAGTATTTTGGTGGGCACGACAATTATATCCGTCAAGCTCGTAAGTCTGGTGTCACCCTACCCGTACTTTACAAGAACTTCATCATTGACGAGGCACAACTCTATGCAGCTGCAGCTTGCGGCGCATCAGCGGTATTGCTCATCGCTGTTTGTCTGACAAAAGCACAATGTCAGATGCTGTTACAGAAAGCCCATGAGTTACAACTGGAGGTATTGTTGGAGATGCACTCAGAAGCCGAACTGGAATATGCAACACTCAATCCTGATGTATGTGGCATCAACAACCGCAACTTAGGCTCGTTCATAACCAATGTGGAGAACAGTTTCCGCTTGGCAGAGCTGTTGCCCAAAGAGACCGTGAAGGTGAGTGAGAGTGGCATTTCAAATCCCAAAACCGTGTGCGCCCTGCGTCAAGCAGGCTTCCGAGGTTTCCTCATTGGCGAGAACTTTATGAAGACAGATAACCCTGGATTAGCGTTGAACGAATTTATCTCAAAGTTATGATTATTAAGGTATGTGGCATGCGTAATGCTGACAATATCCGCGAGGTGGAGCAATTATCAATTAACATGATGGGCTTTATCTTCTGGCCCAAGTCAAGTCGCTTTGTCAGCGAGCGCCCAGCTTATTTGCCTACTAATTGCAAGCGTGTGGGCGTGTTCGTCAATGAGACCATCGAGCAGGTTGGTCGCATCGCCGATGAGTATGGCCTTGACTATATCCAACTGCATGGCCATGAGTCACCCGCCTATATTCAAGAACTCAAAAAATCATTGTCAATTATTAAAGCTTTCAACATTGCCGAGCCAGCAGATTTCGAGCAGACGAAAGCCTATGAAGGGGTAGCCGACCTATTCCTCTTTGACACCAAAGGTAAAAGCGTGGGTGGTAACGGCGAGAAGTTCAACTGGGATGTGCTCAAAGCCTATACAGGCGAAACGCCCTTCCTTCTTAGTGGCGGCATAGGACCCGACGATGCGTCTCTCATTAAGTCATTTTATCATCCCAAATGCATCGGCATCGACCTCAATTCACGCTTTGAGATAACGCCAGGACTTAAAGATATTAGTAAACTCAAAACATTCATCAACTCATTATGAACAAGATTAATACACTATTTGAGAATAGCAAGGACAAGAAGCTCCTTTCACTTTATTTCTGTGCAGGTTGCCCCACTTTGGAGGGCACAGGCGATGTGATTCTCGCCATGCAACGCAACGGCATCGCTATGGTAGAGGTAGGCATCCCCTTCAGCGACCCGTTGGCCGATGGCCCCGTCATTCAGGATGCTGCTACACGCGCACTAAAGAACGGCATGACGCTCAGCAAACTATTCTCGCAGTTGCAAGCCATCAAAGACCAGGTACACATCCCCCTAGTACTGATGGGCTACCTCAACCCCATCATGCATTATGGCTTTGAGCAGTTCTGTCAATCGTGTGTAGAGGCTGGTGTGAGTGGCGCCATCATCCCCGATCTGCCCTTTGAGGACTACCTCAATGTGGTAAAGCCCATAGCCGACAAATACGACCTGCGCATCATCATGCTAATCACCCCAGAGACCAGCGATGAGCGCATCCGACTGATTGACAGTCACACCGATGGCTTTATCTATATGGTTTCATCTGCCTCGATTACAGGTACACAGAAAAGCTTTGACGAGCAGAAGCAGGAGTATTTCCGTCGCATCCACCAGATGCACCTTCGCAACCCCCGCATGATAGGCTTTGGCATCAGCAATGCCCAGACGCTGAAAGCAGCTCAGGACAATGCCGCTGGTGCCATCATCGGCTCCAAGTTTGTTACCTTGCTCAACGAGGCCAATGGCGATGCCGATGCCGCTTTGCAACAATTGTATGTTACGTTGGAAAAATAAAAAAGTGCAACTCCTTATAGAGCTGCACTCACTATTTGTTTTAGAGCAAAGTTACAAGACTTGCTCAGCAGGAGTGTAGTCGAGACCAAAGCAATCGGCTACGGCCTTGTAGGTAACTTTACCACCTGCCATATTCAGGCCCTTCAGCAAGGAAGGATCCTCCTTGCAAGCACGTTTCCAACCCTTGTCGGCCAAAGCCAGCGTATAGGGCTGTGTGGCATTGGTGAGGGCAAAGGTAGAGGTACGACTTACGGCACCTGGGATATTGGCTACGGCATAGTGCACAATGCCATCAAGGATATACACAGGCTCGCTATGCGTGGTAGGATGACTGGTTTCGAAGCATCCGCCTTGGTCGATGGCAACATCTACCAAAACGGTGCCTGGCTGCATCAAGCTCAGCATGTCGCGTGTGATGAGGTGAGGCGTCTTGTCGCCTGGTATCAGCACGGAGCCTATGACCAAATCGACATCAGTCAACTCACGTTCTATCTGCATGCGGGAAGCATACATAGTGTGCACGTTGGCGGGCATGATGCTATCAAGATAGCGCAGGCAATCGAGGCTCACATCAGCAATGGTGACATCGGCACCCATGCCAGCTGCCACAATGGCCGCATTACGCCCTACTCGTCCACCACCCAACACCAGCACCTTGCCGGGCTTCACTCCAGAAACGCCACCCAGCAACACACCTTTACCACCGTGGATCTTCTTCAGATAGGTGGCTCCTTCCTGTACTGCCATCTTACCAGCCACCTCGCTCATAGGGATGAGCAACGGCAAACTGTGGTCGGCACGCTCTACAGTCTCGTAGGCAATGCACACAGCCTTGCGCTTCATCATGGCATGGGTCAGCTCTTCGTCGGCAGCAAAATGGAAATAGGTAAACAACACCTGATTAGGCTTCACCAGTTTGTATTCCGGCGCAATGGGTTCTTTCACCTTCACAATCATCTCAGAGGTGGCATACACATCGTCAATGGCAGGCAATATCATAGCACCGGCCTTGACGTACTCGTCGTCGCTAAAGCCGCTGTTCTCACCTGCGGTATGTTGCACCACCACGGTATGACGGTGACGTACCAATTCGGCAACACCCATAGGGGTCATGCCTACTCGATTCTCATTGTTTTTAATTTCTTTTGGAATTCCGATGATCATAGTATATTAGATTTAGGTTAGTCAATGAGAAATGCAAGAATATTACCTCTAATTAATGTTTAATACTTTTTGTTCCTGTTGTGATGACTTTTGTAATAGTATTACCCGTTTTCTTGTCTTTTAAAACAACGCTCATCTTACCAGCACCACCGGTAGCTCCTTCCAAAGCGTCATCAGACAGCTTCTCTCTAACAATCTCGCTCATAATAATGTGTTTTTAATGTTAAACTTCCTAATAAATATTGGCAAAGTTAGTCTTTTTGTGCTGTTTTAGCAATAGACCTGCCCTATAATCTTATTGCTACAATGTTAAATTATGTAATTTTTATGCTAAAAAGCATGTTTTTTTGAAAAAAGTTCGTACCTTTGCCCCGTCAAAATAAAACAAAAGATATTTAGAGAGAGATAAAAAGATTGTTTAACCAGTCTTTGGTGAGAGCAAAGACCTAAAGAAGGAGGTTAATATGACAAAGAATGCAAACACTATTTCAATGCTGAAGTATAGCATTGAGCGTTATCAAAGAATGGGTAATGGCGCTATGTGCCAAGTGTTGAAAAGCAAGCTGCAGAAGCTGCTGGCTCAGCAGACCGAGTTTGCTTGATTTCTTAAGAATGCAAATAACTTTAAAATAAAAACGGAGGGCTGTGAAGCTCTCCGTTCTTTTTATGGGTCTATGCAGTCCACGTAAGCGTCAACTACAACAGGATTACTCTGCCTGAGCACTCTCTGCCGGTTGTTCTTCTTTTTCTTCAAAGTCGGTGTTACCGCTCTTCACCAGTATGTTGTACCAGCTGATGAGCTTGCGGATATCGTTAGGATGCACACGGTCACGATCGAAATCAGGCAACACTTGCTCAAGATAAGCTGCCAGTTCTTCATTATTGGCCTTCTTGCAGTCCAAAGACACTTCGGCACCCTTTTCTTTTTCCAACATATTCTTCAGTACTTGGCGAAGAGACACGTCATCGGCATTGGTAAACATGGAGATATCGCCTAATGATACAATCTTATCATTTCCATAGGCAGGTGAGCGACGGCCGTCTAACAATGACTCAACGATGAGCATATTCTTACCCTGTGAAACCAGCTTGTAAAGACCTGGCTTACCTGAAATAGATAAAATGGTTTTCAACATAATTCTTATTGTTTTTTATTTTACGGTGCGAAGATACGTATTATTTTTGAGATAATGTGTTAATTATTTCCAAAACCTGTGGAATGACGGGTGTTTCTCCGTCATTCGCGATAACGAACTGACTGCGACAGCGTTTTTCTTCATCGTCCATCTGCTGACGGATGCGTTCCTCGACGGCACAGCGTGTAACTCCGTCGCGATCCATAGCTCGGGCTATGCGCACCTCCACGGGTGCTGAAACCATAATAACAGTATCTACTACATCGTCATAGCCTGCCTCAAAGAGGATGGCCGACTCAATGGCCACCAACTCTGATGACTGCTCACTGACCCACTGCTTTAAATAATCTTTCAGTACGGGGTGAATAATGGCGTTTATTTGTTGCACATGTTCGGCGGAAGCAAACAGATAACGAGCTAATAATTGTTTGTTTAATTGAAAATTACATTCACCTCCGTCGCTTTGCGACACCCCCTCTAACTTAGAAGGGGAGCTACCCGACCCACCAATCTCAGACGCATCAGAGGGGGAGTTATAAGTATAGACTTCGGGACCTACGAGGTCGATAAGTTGCTGGCGTATGATGGGATGAACGGCTGTGAGGCGCTTAGACTCGGCATCGCAGTCGAACACAGGGATGTCTAAAGATTGCAGTATATGAGCCACCACGCTTTTGCCACTGCCGATGCCTCCAGTGATGCCTATCCTAATCGGCGTCATCTTTGGTAACATTTTCAATCAAGAAATCTATTTGTGCAGGATAGATGCGCACCTGACTTACACCTTTTGGCTGTTTCTTGAGCTTGACCTGGTATTTCTCGCCTTCGAGCTTACGCAACTCTTCGTAGGTTACCATTACGCGAAAATCTTCGGGTTTAATATCGAGGTACTTGGTCAGTCCGACATGGAAAGTTACTTTCACTTTGGATGGGAAGGCACGCAAAGTCTTGCCAGCTGGGAAGTTGACGCCCTCGATAGGCACCTCGACCGACTTCTCAGTATAGATATCTACAGGTAAAGTAAGTTCCACCACATCAGGAACGAACTTCACACCTTTACCGCTCACCAATTCAAGTTGCCGACGCAACGTGTCTTCTATCTGCGTCTCCTCGAAAAACTTGGTGTAGGCCACCTTGACGGTGTCAAGCGCCCCCTGAGGAGCATATACGGTGACTTGGGCAGGATTGAAAATGGTGTCGCTGATGTAATACTGTTGTCCTGGTGACACCCTACCTTGCAGACGTACAGGCACTTTCTTTGACTTCCCTTCAGAATAGTAATAATCAATGGTGTCTGGCTCAATAGCTGTTATAGCAGTTGAGTTGGCCAACTGGGCCGTGATGGACTTGTTGTAGGTATTGCTTAACAACGACACATGGTGACGGCGGTTCTGGTGTTCGGCAAAATCAATATTGATGGGATAGAAACGCTTGGTGAGCTGGTAGTTGAGCAACGTATTGCCCTTGTCACGCAAGGTGACGGTAAGTTCCTCCGGGAAGTCGGATGTGATAACAATGCTCTCTGGCACATTCTTCAGTTTCAAGGGGACCTTGACATCTATTTCGTACTCACTGTCAAGCGTCTGTTCCAGCCAGAACAAGGCGGCAATAAGCAAGAAAAACAGAAAAGTAAAGACCTCCCTGCTGTTTTTGCTTAGCAAGAAGTTCCTCACTTTACGTATAATATGCCAGAAACGCTTTTTCAACGACGATTACTTTGTCTGTGCAGCATTGGCATTCGCATCGGCAGCTGCCGCAAAGATGGAGTTCTTATCAACACGAACCTTGACATTGCGGTCAATCTCCAACATCACATCATTGTCGTTAATCTCCTTGATGATGCCATGGATACCACCAGCTGTAATAACAGACTGGCCTACCTGCAGAGATCTGCGGAACTGAGCGATTTCTTTCTGCTTCTTGTTTTGTGGACGGATCATGAAGAAATACATGATGACGAACATCAGGATTAGCATGATCCACATCATGGATGAATCCATTCCTGCTGCGGGAGCTTGTAACATTACATTCATATTCGATAGTTATTAAATTTATGCTTAGTTTTTAGTTATCTTTCCTTCTTTGCGAAGCTTCTTCACAATACCATCCAACGTGCCATTGACAAACGATCCACTCTTAGGCGTACTGTAGTATTTGGCAATCTCGACATACTCGTTGAGCGACACGCTGACGGGGATGTTAGAGAAACTCAGGATCTCTGCCAGGGCTACCTGCATGATGACCACATCCATAAAGGCCACACGGGTGATGTCCCAGTTGCGGGTATTGTCGCTCACCAGATGACGATACTCGTTGCAGTTGAGTACAGAGCGCCGCAACAGGCGCACGGCATAGGTGCGGTCTTCCTCATCCTTGAACTCAGGGAGCAGTTCCTGGTCAGCTCCATTCTTTTCGTCGAATCGGTTGATGGTCTTCAGCACAAACGTATCAACGATCTCCTTGTCGTCGTTCCAATAAAGGCTCATCTCCTCCAACAGACTTTCCAAGTCAACGTTCTTGTTGATGAAGGTCTTATAGAGCGTACGCCAGAACTCACGGTCTTCCAAGTAAGTGGTTTCCTTTTGGGACATATACTCCTTATAGATATCAGAGTTCTGAATCTTATCCAACAGCTGCTTGGTGAACTCTTCGTGTTCAGTAAGCCACGAACGTTTCTGACGTTCCTGATAGTCCATCAGCATCTTGTTGCTCTGCAACTGTGCTATGAATTTGTTGGTAACGAAACGCATGTTGGGATGCAGGTCATCGGCGGTGGCCAGCTTCTTCAGCTTGGCATTCTCAATGCGCCTGGAGGCACATTCTGTGAGATCCACCATGAGCAACAGCAAATAGTTATAAAGGTCGTAGGCTTTAGACAGGCTGAAAAGCAATTCTTTTTCAGCTGCATCCAGGTTGTTGCTTCCATTCTGGTAGTAAGCATACACAATCTGGATAATTTTCAATCGGATAAGAACTCTGTTTATCATAAAAGCTATAATTCTTCAACAACAAATCTTGTGCAAAGGTAGGCATTTTTTTTATCGTAACCACATAAACTCTGAATTTTTCTTGGTCAGATAAAAAAAAATAACCAACTTTGGGCATTAATTGAGAAAAGTTATACTAAAACAAATGAATATGGAAGATTTCAAGAAAAAAAGTGCTGTTGAAAACGGCGACAAGGAGATTGTTTATTCACAATCAGTAAAGGCCGGTAAGAGAATCTATTACATGGACGTAAAGAAAAGCCGTAAAGATGAACTGTTTCTCGCTATCACAGAAAGCAAGAAAATCGTTACTGGCGAAGGTGATGATGCACAGGTGAGCTATGAGAAGCATAAGATATTTTTATATAAGGAGGACTTCGACAAGTTCTGCAACAGCTTGAATGAGGCAGTGGCCTTTATCAAGGAACGTCAGCCATACGAGGCTCCTGCTCCAGTAAAGGATATAACAGAAGAGGCTCCGACTGATGATGCCACTGCTTTGGATGAGCCTTTGAAAATTGATATCGATTTTTAATCAGATATTTTGAGAATTCAGAAAAGTGTTGTACCTTTGCACCGCTTTTTTGCAATCATTGTGTGTTTTAACACGCACCGTGTGATGGTGAATTAAGCAAAACAACTTAATTTTAGAGTAACACAATTAAAAATTAAAAGATGAAAAGTTTTGATTTAACTGGTTCTGTAAGAACAATCGCTGAGCGTTCTTCTGAGCAACAGAAAGTCTTGAAGGCTATGCGTAGAGAAGCCATGATTCCATGCGTACTCTATGGTGGTGAGAAGAATGTTAACTTCAGCGTTAACAGCGCTGATGTACGTAAGTTGGTGTACACTCCTGACATCCACTATGTAAACCTGACTATCAATGGTGAAGCTCACACCGCTATCGTTCGTGAGATTCAGTTCCATCCTGTAAAGGATACTATCCTGCACATGGACTTCTTGGAGATTAACGACAAGAAACCTATTGTGATGGAGGTACCTCTGAAGCTGCAAGGCTTGGCAGTGGGTGTGAAAGCCGGTGGTAAGATGCGTCAGCTGATGCGTACACTGAAAGTAAAGGCTCTTTATACCAACATTCCTGAAATCCTGACAGTTGACGTAACTGACATGGGTCTGGGTAAGGCTAAGAAGATTGCTGATTTGAGCTACGAGAACCTCGAGCTGATCAATCCTAAGACAGCTGTTGTTTGCATGGTTGCTGCAACTCGTCAATCAAAGGATGCTGCAGCTGCTCAGTAATCGCTGAACAGAACCGATAACTAACATGGCGGATTGGCGCACCACCTTACGGGATGCATCAATCCGCTTTTTTCATTAATCGCAATGTGGAAAATATTTCGTCTGCTCGGCTTTGGCAAACAAGCAAAGCAACAGGCAACCGACAATATGATAAAGTATCTGGTAGTTGGCTTGGGTAACATTGGTCCAGAATACCGTAAAACCCGTCATAACATGGGATTTATGGTAGTGGACAGGTTTGCCGAAAAGAACAATGCACCAGCTTGGGAGGATCGCAGGTATGGTTTCGTAAACCGTGTGAACATCAAAGGCAAACAAATCGTCCTGCTGAAGCCTTCGACATTCATGAACCTAAGTGGCAACGCGGTGCGCTACTGGATGAAAGAAGAGAACATTGCGTTAGAAAACCTCCTGGTAGTGGTGGATGATTTGGCACTGCCCGTGGGCGAACTGCGACTGAAGCCCAAAGGTAGTGATGCTGGGCATAACGGACTGAGACACATAGCCGACATCTTAGGTACGCAAGCATACGCCCGACTGCGTTTTGGCATCGGCAACGAGTTCCCTCGTGGTGGACAGGTGGATTATGTGTTAGGCGAATTTGATGATGACGACCAGAAAATACTGCCTGAGCGTTTGGACGTGGCCTGTGAGATGATTAAGAGTTTCTGTCTGGCAGGGATAAATATCACCATGAACCAGTTTAACAAGAAATAGTTATGGGAAGTGCAAGAATCGACAAATGGTTATGGGCCGTGCGTATCTACAAAACGAGGTCGATAGCAGCCGAAGCCTGCAAGAAAGGTCGTGTGTTGCTGAACGGCACACAAGCTAAACCGGCTCATACCGTAAAGGAGGGGGATGTGGTGAGCGTAAAGAAGCCACCTATTACATGGTCGTTCAAGGTACTCCAAGCCATTGAGAAACGTGTGGGTGCCAAGTTGGTGCCTAACATGATAGAAAACGTGACGGCTCCCGACCAACTGGAAATCTTAGAAGTGAGTAAGATTAGCGGGTTCGTCAATCGTGCCAAAGGAACAGGACGACCTACCAAAAAAGAGCGTCGCGAGTTGGACGACTTTACCGATCCTGTCTTCTTAGGCGACTTTGACTTCGATTTTGAGGAAGAGGATGAGGATGAAGATGAATAAAAAGGCTGCAAATGCAGCCTTTTTTGTTATATCTTTCCAAGAATTTTATCCATCACCCAATTGGTGAGCGTTGCGCTTTCACCATCACAGATACAGATTTTATGGTCTAACAGATGGTCAACAACAGCTTGGATAATAGGTTGTTGCACATAGGTTGGATTTTCCACCACAATATCCTCACACTTGCCCTCAGTATATAGTCTAATAGGCTCATACGTATAGATGGAGAAACTGATGGTTCCCTTGTCGCCTATCACCACGATACGGTCTTCACGGGCGGACTCCTGTGCCACAAAGCACCAAGAGCCGCTACCTACCAATCCACTTTCAAACTGGAAACAGGCACTCAGAGAATCCTCCACCTCATACAACCCGCCTCGGTTGGCCTTATAGCCAGATGCCTCGACGATGATGCCAAAGATATACTGGATCATGTCAAGCTGATGAGGCGCCAAATCATAGAAATAGCCACCACCTGCGATATCAGGTTGAAGTCGCCAAGGTTGCGTGCCACTGAAATCCAGGTCACGAGGTGGTACCGCAAAGCGAATCTGTATATTGGCTATATTGCCGATAGCTCCGTCTTCCACCAGTTGTTTTACTTTCTGGAAGTAAGGCAGATAACGACGATAATAGGCCACAAAACAAGGCACTCCTGTTTCTTCGGAGATGCGATTGACACGACAACACTCCTCATAGGTTACTGCCATAGGTTTCTCTATATAGACTGGCTTGCCAGCTTTCATGGCCATAATGGCATAGGTGGCATGAGACGAAGGAGGGGTGGCTATGTACACCGCATTTACATCAGGATCATTCACCAATTCTGATGCATCGTCATACCATTTGGGAATACCTCTCTCTTGGGCATAGTCCTTGGCCTTCTTCAATTCTCGACTCATTACGGCCACCACTTCGGAATTGTGTATCTTCTGAAATGCCGGTCCGCTCTTATATTTGGTCACCTCACCACAACCTATAAATCCCCATTGTACTTTTTCCATAATTAAATGCATTTTAATCGTACGAGATAGCATATCCTCCACTCACCACCGCTTGCACAGCTGCCCGCTCTCCTACTATCCACACCACATCACCAAACTGGAACAACTCATGCGGATTGGCAGCATGCAGTTCGTCAGAACCTCGTTCCACTCCCACAATCATGCAATGGTAGCGGTTACGGATGCCACTATCTATCATGTTTTTCCCTAAGAAAGGAGAGTTCTCATCAATGACAAACTGGCGCAATATCATCTCGCCACGTTCATAGAGGTCTTCCTCGAATTCCATCTTTGGTATAAGCACCTTACGGAATTTTGCCAATTCGGCATCCGTGCCAATTACCTGTATGCGGTCATTGGGATACACACGGTCGTAAGCTTTAGGTACATTGATGCGCTTCTTGCCACGTATAATGGACACCACATGCACACCATAGAGCTTGCCGAAATTGAGGTCTTTCAAGGTACTTCCTACCCATTCTACCTCAGCAGGCACCTCAAAATCGGCCAAGTGGATATCCTTCGACATCAACCTACCTGCATAATCAGGTTTCTTGGTACCTAAATATTCGGCCTTAATCTCACGAGAGCGCAAGTTCTTGAAGAAGATATTTTCGATGAGGTTTGACTGGTGTTTCAGGTTCCTGGAAATAATCATTCCTGCTGCCAGGACCAGTGCTACTCCAAATATCAATGCAGCTGAGATTTCAAAAAGTGATGATATGACAAACATCAGGAAAAGCATGGCAATCAACACCCTAAACACTACTGTTACAAGCAGTGGAGCATGGTTCTTTGAATCTTGCCACAAGGAAACAAACTCTTCGCTATGGTTGCCCTTAACCATGATGGCACGCAGTAAAGGAGCCAAGAGCATGATGGTAGCCACTGCCACCAATAAGTTGCCCCAGACACCAGGAATGATGCCCGTCACAAAAGGTTGTACAAAATTCAGGAAGATGGTGACGATGGCCACACATACGATGGTATAGATGACTGTACTGCGGATAATAATCACCAAGAATCGCTTCCAATCGCTGTCGTGGTTGACATTGCGTGTACCGCTGGCATAATGTGCCAATGCCACTTTCCACTTCTCGGGCATGTGAGCCTCAACGAAGTCAGAAGCCGGGTCTGCCAAACGTATCATATAGGGTGTAAGGAAAGTGGTTATCACCGAAACAGCCACCACAATGGGATACAAGAAATCGCTGGTGACACCTAACGACACACCCAAGGATGCTATAATAAAAGCAAATTCACCTATCTGTGTCAGACTGAAGCCACACTGCATGGAGGTTTTCAGCGTCTGGCCTGAGAGCAGTACACCCATGGAGCCAAAGATACTCTGTCCCAACAGTATGGTAAGTGTAATGACAAGAATGGGGACAGCATATTCAATAATCATCGAAGGATCAACCATCATACCCACTGACACGAAAAAGATGGCGCCGAAGAGGTCTTTCACGGGCTTGACTAAGTGGTCAATGTGCTCTGCCTCGACAGTCTCTGCCAGAATAGAACCCATGATGAAAGCGCCAAATGCTGCTGAAAAACCTGTCTTAGCTGCTATCACCACCATAAAGAAACACATAGCCAACGATACAATCAGCAAGGTTTCATCACTCATGAGCTTGCGGGTCTTGCGTAGCAGCAGGGGTATCAGCCAGATGCCCACTACAAACCACAATATCAAGAAGAAACCTAATTTACCGATGCTGAGCAACAGTTCGAGTCCCTTAACATTATTGCTAACTGCCATAGTGGACAACAACACCATCAATACAATAGCCAAAATGTCCTCAAGGATGAGAATGCTCATCACCAATTGGGTAAACTGTTTGTTAAACAAATCAAGATCGGCAAATGCTTTGTATATGATGGTAGTGGATGACATGGCCAACATACCGCCAAGGAAGAGGCAGTCCATGCGGCTCCATCCGAAGATTGAGCCGACAGTCACCCCAAGGGAAATCATGCAGAAGATGATGGTACATGCAGCAATGACGGCTGAACCGCCTACCTTTACAATTTTCTTGAAACTGAACTCCAAGCCCAAAGCGAACAAGAGGAATATCACACCTATGTCAGCCCACACATGTACACTCTCATTATCTACTACAGAGGGAGTATAGCTGAGGTGCGGACTGGCCAAGAAACCTGCCACAATATAGCCCAATACCAAAGGTTGCTTGAGTTTCTTGAAGAGCAGGGTCATTACTCCTGCACATAGCAGTATAAGTGCCAAGTCGGCTATCAAAGGAGCTAATTCAGACATTTTGTTCGCTTTTGGGTTTTGACAGGACAAAGATAATGCAATTTGTATAATTTTTGACAACAATTAGGGCTAAAAAAATTTTCTACTCTTAATAGAATTATGTAACTTTGCAGTCAAATAGGAAAATACTAATTTTTAAAACAAATAATCAAATGAAAATTTCACACATTGAGCATCTGGGCATCGCAGTTCCCAGCATTGAAAAAGCTCTTCCCTATTTCGAGAATGTTTTAGGTTTGAAGTGTTACAACATCGAGGTTGTCGAAGATCAAAAGGTTAAGACTGCCTTCCTGAAGGTTGGTGAAGTTAAACTGGAGTTGTTGGAGCCAACAAGCCCAGAGAGCACCATCGCTAAGTTTATTGAGAAGAACGGTGGCCGTGGTGGCATGCATCACTTGGCTTTCTGTATAGAAGACGGTGTAGCTAATGCATTGGCAGAGGCTGAAGGTCTGGGCATCTCCCTGATCGACAAGGCTCCTCGTAAGGGTGCTGAAGGTCTGAACATCGCATTCCTGCATCCAAAATCAACAGCTGCCGTGCTGACCGAACTTTGTGAAAACCCGAATAAATAATCATAATCGTTACAATACAATGAGTAATCAGGTTGAAAAGATTAAAGAACTGATCGAGCTTCGTGCTAAGGCTCGTCTGGGCGGTGGCGAAAAAGCTATCGAGAAGCAGCACGCTAAAGGTAAGTACACAGCTCGTGAGCGCATCACCATGCTGTTGGATGAAGGTAGCTTCGAGGAAATCGACATGTTTGTGCAGCATCGTTGCACCAATTTTGGTCAGGAGAAGAAGCACTTCTTGGGTGACGGCGTCGTAACCGGTTGCGGTACCATCGACGGCCGTCTTGTTTATGTCTTTGCACAGGACTTCACCGTGTTTGGCGGTTCTCTGTCTGAGACAATGGCACAGAAAATCTGCAAGGTAATGGACCTCGCCATGCGTATGGGTGCTCCTTGCATCGGTATCAATGACTCTGGTGGTGCTCGTATTCAAGAAGCTGTTAATGCTTTGGCTGGCTATTCAGAGATTTTCGAGCGCAACATTCTGGCATCTGGTGTTATCCCACAGATTTCAGGTATCTTCGGTCCTTGCGCAGGTGGTGCTGTTTATTCTCCTGCTCTGACCGACTTCACCATCATGATGGAAGGTACTTCATACATGTTCCTTACTGGTCCGAAGGTGGTAAAGACCGTTACCGGTGAGGATGTAAACGAGGAGAACCTGGGTGGTGCAAGCGTACACTCTTCTAAGTCAGGTGTAACTCACTTCACCGCTTCTACCGAGGAAGACGCTCTGGCATTGATTCGCAACCTTATCAGCTACATTCCACAGAACAACATGGAAGAGGCTCCACGCAAGGCCTGCAACGACCCAATCGACCGTCTTGAGGATTCTCTGAACGAGATTATTCCTGACAATCCTAACCACGCATACGACATGTATGAGGTGATTGGCGCTATCGTTGATAACGGTGAGTTCCTGGAAGTGCATAAGAACTATGCTAAGAACATCATCGTAGGTTTCGCACGCATGAATGGTCAGTCTGTTGGTGTGGTAGCTAACCAGCCTAAGATGATGGCAGGTGTGCTCGACTGCAACGCTTCACGCAAGGGTGCTCGTTTCGTTCGTTTCTGCGATGCATTCAACATTCCATTGGTAACACTGGTTGACGTTCCTGGATTCTTGCCAGGTACTGGTCAGGAATACAATGGTGTGATCCTGCACGGTGCTAAGTTGCTGTATGCTTTCGGTGAAGCTACTGTACCAAAGGTAACCGTTACCCTGCGCAAGAGCTACGGTGGTTCTCACATCGTGATGGGTTGCAAGCAGCTGCGTGCTGATATCAACTACGCTTGGCCAACCGCTGAGATTGCTGTGATGGGTGCTGCTGGTGCTGTAGCAGTGCTGTTTGCTAAGGAAGCAAAGGAGAAAGAAGATCCTAAGGCATTCCTGGCTGAGAAGGAAGCTGAATACCAGAAGTTGTTCGCTAATCCTTACAATGCAGCTTCTTATGGCTACATTGATGACGTTATCGAGCCACGCAATACCCGCTTCCGCATCATCCGCGCTCTGGAGCAGCTGAAGAACAAGCGCCAGACCACTCCAGCTAAGAAGCATGGCAATATTCCACTGTAATCATTAAATTGAAAAGTTTTTATGAAGAAAATCAATTTTGGAATAATTCTTGCCTTCGTGCTGGCAGTGAGCCTCTCATCATGCCGTCAGTTGTCAACCGACAGCAAGGTGTTGATTAACGAGGTGATGATGGAAAACGAGACCAACGCTACTGATGAATATGGTGAGCACAGCGCATGGATAGAATTATTCGTCAAATATTACGGTCAGATAGATGTAGCCGCTTACCAGATCGAGGCTCAGGCCGAAGGTGAGGCACCTGTGCGCTACACTATCCCTAAGGGTGACCAAATCACATCTGTTGCTGCCCGCCAGCACATCGTGTTCTGGGCAGACGGACAGCCAAACCGCGGTACCCTGCATACCAACTTTACCTTGGATCCAACCAAGACTACTACCATCCGTCTTTTTAATTCTAACAAGGATTTGATTGACGAGGTGACTATACCTGCTTTCAAGCTGAAGGCTAACCAGAGTCTGGGCCGTATCGACCAGCTTGCTACCGAACGTGGCATGGAAAACTGGGAGGTTAAAGATAGTTCAGACGGTAATCCTAACACTTACGTTACTCCTAACGCCAGCAACCGCGTGATGGACGTAAATGCCAAAATGGAAACTTTCGCTGAGAAAGACCCTGTAGGTGTGGGTATGGCCATCACCGCTATGGCTGTTGTATTCAGCTGCTTGATTCTGTTGTACTTCGCATTTACCGCTGTAGGTAAGGCTTCTATGAACATGGCAAATAAGAACGAGCAGAAAGCTAAGGCTGCTAAGGGTGAAGACACAAAGGCTGTAGTCAAGACTGGCGGTAAGGTTAATGAGACTCCAGGTGAGGTGTTTGCTGCCATCGGTATGGCTCTGCATGATATGCAGAACGATGTTCATGATATTGAAGACATGGTTCTGACCATCCAGACCGACCAGAAGGTTGAGGAATCAGCTTGGAGCAACAAGGCGTTCGCTATGCGACAGATACCTGTAGTAAGAAAATAATTACACCATATTTAAAAGTAGTGATATAAACAATGAAAGAATATAAATATACAATCAATGGTAACAAGTATAACGTTACTATTGGCGATATTGAAGAAAACATCGCTCATGTTGAGGTGAACGGCGTTCCCTACACAGTAGAGATGGAGAAGGCTCCAGCTGCTCCTAAGAAAGTTGTCCGCCCAGTAGTTGCCGCTGCTGCTCCTGCAGCTGCTGCAGCTCCAGAACCTGCAAAGGTTAGCCGTCCAGCAGGTGGCGGTGGCAAGAGTGGCATCAAGTCTCCTCTGCCAGGTGTAATCCTGCAGATTAAGGTAAATGTTGGCGACGAGGTGAAGCGCGGACAGGTACTGATGGTGCTGGAAGCCATGAAGATGGAAAACAACATTCCTTCCGATCGCGATGGAAAGGTTGTGGCAATTAATGTAAGCAAGGGTGATTCTATCCTTGAAGGTACTGACCTTATAGTTATTGAATAAAGAATATGGGAGAATTTATTAGTTTCTTAGGATCCAACCTGCAGACATTCTGGGAGTACACGGGTTATGCTAATGCTACCCTGGGCAACTGGATCATGATCCTTGTGGGTTTGGTATTCATCTACCTGGCTGTGACCAAGGAGTTCGAGCCTATGCTGCTCGTACCAATTGGTTTCGGTATCCTGGTAGGTAACGTGCCTTTCAACCTCGACGCTGGTCTGAAAGTAGGTATTTATGAATCTAACTCCGTATTCAACATTCTATACGGAGGTGTGACAAACGGCTGGTATCCGCCACTGATCTTCCTTGGCATCGGTGCTATGACCGACTTCTCAGCCCTGATTTCCCAGCCTCGTCTGGTGCTCATCGGTGCAGCTGCCCAGTTCGGTATCTTCGGCGCTTACATGCTGGCACTGTTGCTGGGCTTCGATCCTCAGCAGGCAGGTGCTATCGGTATCATCGGTGGTGCTGACGGTCCTACCGCTATCTTCCTTTCCAGTAAGCTGGCTCCTAACTTGATGGGTGCCATCGCTGTGGCAGCTTACTCATATATGGCATTGGTGCCAGTGATTCAGCCACCTATCATGCGACTGCTCACCACCAAGAAGGAACGCGTCATCCGCATGAAACCTCCAAGAGCCGTTTCTAAGAACGAGAAGGTGATCTTCCCAATCGTAGGTCTGTTGCTGACTGCCTTCCTGGTACCTTCAGGTCTGCCTCTGTTGGGTATGCTGTTCTTCGGTAACCTGCTGAAGGAAAGTGGTGTGACCCGTCGCTTGGCTGAGACTGCCCGCAACCAGTTGATCGACGTAGTAACCATCCTGCTGGGCTTTACCGTAGGTTGCTCTACTCAGGCATCTGAGTTCATTACCGTGAACTCACTGCTCATCTTCGGTCTGGGTGCATTGTCATTCGTGATTGCAACCGCTTCCGGTGTGCTGTTCGTGAAGTTCTTCAACCTGTTCCTGAAAGAAGGCAACAAGATCAATCCGTTGATTGGTAACGCAGGTGTATCTGCTGTGCCTGATGCTGCCCGTATCTCTCAGAACGTAGGTCTGGAGTATGACCCATCTAACTACCTGCTGATGCAGGCTATGGGTCCAAACGTGGCCGGTGTGATTGGTTCAGCTGTAGCTGCCGGTGTGCTGCTGGGCTTCCTGATTTAAAGTATATTTTAAATCGCTGATAAAAAAGCGGGGAAAGCTTGATACTTTCTCCGCTTTTCTTTTTACCTTTGTACTATATACTAATATCATTTTACCATGAAGAAACTATTCTCAATGTTGGGAGCTTTGATGCTCAGCTTCACCTCCCATGCCGCAACGATTAACAAGATCGACCCACCCTACTGGTATGTTGGACTGCAACAACACGAATTGCAATTGATGGTCTATGGCAAAGATATAGGCTTCTCGCAAGTGTCAACCGACTACCCTGGCGTGGAGATTACCAACACAGTAACATTGGAAAGCCGTAACTACCTCTTGGTATATCTCAATATCAAAGATGCCAAACCAGGCAAGATGCAGCTTACCTTCACCAAAGACAAACAGCAAATCAAGCAGGATTACGAGCTGAAGGCACGTGCCAAGAAAGGTGAAGAACATACGGGCTTCGACAGCAGCGATGTGCTCTACCTGCTGATGCCCGACCGCTTTGCCAATGGCGACGAGAGCATAGACAATATTAAGGGTATGTCGGACTACAAAGTGGACCGTAGCCAACCAAGTGCGCGTCATGGCGGTGATATGAAAGGCATAGAGCAACATTTGGATTATTTCAATGAGCTGGGTGTAACTGCCCTGTGGTTTACTCCTGTATTGGAGAACAATATGCGTGGCGGTTCCTATCACGGCTATGCTACTACCGACTACTACAAAGTAGATCCACGCTTCGGTACGAATGAAGAGTACAAGCAACTGATAGCTAAAGCACATCAGAAAGGCCTCAAAGTGGTAATGGACATGATATTCAACCATTGTGGCAGCGAACATGTATGGCTGAAGGATATGCCTTCACGCGACTGGTTCAACCACTCTGACTACCAAGAGAACTTCGTGCAGACCAACTACCGCCTTACCCCAGTGGTAGATCCATACGCTTCAAAGCACGACTTCGACCGCATGGCCAATGGATGGTTTGTACGCACCATGCCCGACCTCAACCAGAACAATCCGCATGTGATGACCTATCTGACACAGACCAGTATCTGGTGGGTAGAATATGCCGATATCGATGGCATCCGCATGGACACTTACCCTTATGCTGACTATCAGGCCATGAGTCATTGGATGGCTATATTAAATAAGGAGTACCCCAACTTTAATGTGGTAGGTGAGTCATGGGTGACAGAGCCCGCTTTCACCGCTTGGTTCCAGAAAGACTCGAAGCTGGCGAAGTCGCTGAACAGCAACCTGACTACGGTAATGGATTTCAGTTTCTTCGACAAGGTAAACATCGCCAAGAAGGAGCAGAGCGACGGACAAGGTCGAGGTCTTGATCGCATCTACAACAACTTTGTCTATGACTTCCTCTACCCTAATCCGTTGTCAGTGCTGACATTCATTGAAAACCACGACACCGATCGTTACTTGGAAGAAGGGCAGGACTTTGCTTCACTGAAGCAAGCTGTGACTATGTTACTCACAGTTCCCCGTATTCCACAATTGTACTATGGCACCGAGGTACTGATGAACGGTGTAAAGACCATTACCGACGGTTATGTGCGCAAGGATTTCCCTGGCGGATGGAAGGGCGACAAGCAGAACGCCTTTACGGCAGCTGGACGCACCAGTGCACAAAACGAGTGCTTTGATTTCTACAAGACCATACTGCACTGGCGAAAGGGCAATGAAGTGATTAGCAAAGGCAGCATGACGCACTTCTTGGTAGAGAATAGCGTATATGCCTATGCCCGTCAACTCAATGGTAAAACTGTGTTTGTAATGCTGAACGGCAGCGACAAGGAAACAACCGCTAATCTTAGCATCTATGCAGAAATCCTGCAGGGTTACGCCACTGGTAAGGATGTACTCACAGGCAAAACCATTCAATTAAACAAGGAACTGAAGATGCAACCACGCGAAACGCTTGTAATCGAACTATAGTTTTCCTTCTTATATTTTTACAAGAAGCTTCCCTTCTCCAATGGGAAGCTTTTTTGTTTTTGCCCTTCTTTCCACGATAAAAAGTAATTTACACCAATAAATGGTACAAATAGAACTTTGATAATACAAATAAAGTTACGAATTTTGCACCCGATATAAAAGTAGATAAAAATAAAACAAACAATATGAAATCATTGACGTTTATGGGACTGCTGGCCATGGGTTTTGTAATGGGCAGTTGTTCAGAAAGTAAAAACAAGCAAGAGAAAGCTCCAACACGTGTAAAGACAGAGGTGGTAGAATCAACCATCAGTAGCGGAAGCCAGATGTATGTAGGTATTGTAGAAGCAAATGAAACAACAGCCGTGAGCTTCACTGGCATGGGAGTAGTGAGACGAATGCTGGTGGACGAAGGCCAAACGGTAGGTCGCGGACAGCTCTTAGCTGATATGGACGATACTTCCGCACGCAATATGCTCGCCATTGCCGAGTCGGGTATGACACAGGCTAACGACGCATTGCAGCGTTATGGTATGCTGCACGACAACGGTTCATTGCCCGAAATAAAATGGGTAGAAATACAAAGCAAGGTACAGCAAGCAGAGTCACAATTAGCTATTGCCAAAAAGAACCTGGCCGACTGCCAGCTCATAGCCCCTGTAAGTGGAGTGATAGGCCGCAAGATGGTGGGTGCAGGTGAGACAGCCATGCCTTCACAGCCAGTGGTCACCATCCTTAACATCAATACCGTAAAGGTGAAAGTGTCTATACCAGAAGCAGAAATGAACGCTATCGGCACAAACACCCCCAGTACCATCAGTGTAAGCGCTGCCGACAAACAAGTAAATGGTGGACGCATAGAAAAGGGGGCTGAAGCAGATGCCCTGACTCACACATACGAAATTCGCATCCAAGTACAGAATCCTGACAAGAAGTTGCTGCCTGGTATGGTAGCCAATGTCTCGTTTGGCCAAGGAGGTAACGATGCTACTTCAACACCTAACACAATCAGCATACCAGTTACCTGCGTTCAAAAGAATGCAGGAGGACAACTATTTGTTTGGACCATTGACGGCGATAATAAGGCACACCGCACGAATGTGACCATAGGTCAGACGAGCGGTAATCGTGTAATCATCACCTCAGGCCTCAACGAAGGTCAGCGAGTCATTGTTGAGGGGTATCAGAAACTGAGTGAGGGAACGAGGGTTGTTTATTGAACATTGAACATTATGGGAAACAAGATGAACTGGCTGAAATGGCCATTAGAGCATTACTCGATATCACTACTCATCATTGGCATCCTGTTTGTGATGGGTATCTATGGCATGTATGTCATGCCGAAAGACGAATTTCCCCATGCCACTATCCGTCAGGGTGTAGTGGTAGCCGTCTATCCAGGTGCCTCCAGTGAAGAAGTAGAGCAACAAGTGGCACGTCCTTTGGAGCGTTATCTTTTCACGTACGGTGAAGTAAACCGTGCTAAAACCACTACCACCTCGCAAAATGGCATGTGCATCGTGATGGTGAAACTGAATGATGAAGTGGACAATAAAGACGAGGTATGGTCAAAGATAAAGCATGGCCTCAACAACTTCAAGTCAGAATTGCCATCGGGCGTCTTGGCCGTCGTGGTGAACGATGATTTCGGCAACACCTCTGCCCTGCTCATCGCCATTGAAAGCGACCAACGCAGCTATCGCGAACTGAAACAATACAGCGATGACTTGGGTGACCGACTGCGCCGCATACCTTCTGTAGCCAACGTGAAACTGTTTGGTGAACAGAAAGAACAGATTAGCCTCTATATCGACCGGCAGCGTCTGCAAGCCTACGGCATCGGACAACAGTTGCTCTTCAGTCGTTTGCAGGCACAAGGTATTACCACCATGAGTGGCAGTATCAGCGACGACGACCAGCAAATTCCCATCCATGTGGAGGCAATGGAAAATACCGAGGAGGAAGTTGCCAATCAGATTATCTTCTCCGACCCCATTACCGGCAAGGTGGTACGAGTGAGAGACGTGGCTCGTGTGGTGAGAGAATACAACACCCATGCCAGCCGCATTGAGCAGGACGGACATCCTTGTGTACTGCTTTCCATGGAAATGACCCCTGGCAATAACGTAATCAACTATGGACGAGAAGTAGATAAAGTATTGGACGATTTCAGAACAAACGAATTGCCAGATGACGTGAATGTAACCCGTATCGCAGACAAGCCTAAAGTAGTGGCAACTAGCATTCACGACTTCCTGCGCGACCTGCTCATCTCCATGGCTATCATCATTCTCGTCATGATGGTGCTGTTCCCACTTAGATCTGCCATCGTAGCTGCTGTGACCATTCCATTAAGCACCTTTGTGTCTGTAGCTGTCATGTATTTGATGGGCATCGAACTGAACATCATTACGTTGGCCGCACTCATAGTGGTATTGGGAATGATTGTTGACAACTCTATCGTGGTGATTGACGGTTATTTGGAATATCTCGGCAAAGGCTTCAAGCCAATGGATGCAGCCATCGAATCGGCACGTCAGTATTTCATGCCTATGCTCTTGGCCACCATTTGCATTTGTGCCATCTTCTATCCCTACCTGATAACAATGAAAGGCATGTTCCACGATGCGTTAGAGGATTTCCCCATCACCATTACCATTAACTTGATGGTGTCACTCATTTTGGCTGTAACCATCATCCCGTTCTTGGAAACACGCATCATCAAGCCAGGCAAGGTGAGTACCGATGGCAACGCCACCACCAAATGGGTACAACGCACTTACGACCATGTGCTTAAATGGACTTTCGGGCATCCTTGGCTTACCATCATCGGAGGCATTGTCATCATCCTGTTATCATCGCTCATAGCGCCGACACTGAAGATACGACTGTTCCCATATGCTGACCGCGACCAGTTTGCCGTTGAGATATTCTTGCCCGAAGGCAAAGGTTTGGCAGAGACAGAAGCTGTCGCCGACTCTGTGCGCCACGTGCTGGAGAAAGATGAACGCATCACCGGTATTACGGGATTCATTGGTTGCTCGTCACCCCGATTCATGGATGCCTATGCTCCTCAAATTGCTGGCGACAACTTCGCACAGTTCATTGTCAATACGAAAGGCAACTTGACCACACTGGATTTGCTGGCAGAATATCAGCCACAGTTCGGTGAGGCATTCCCCAATTCATACGTAAAATTCAAGAGACTGGACTATATGGAGCCCACCGAACTGGAATACCGTTTCTATGGCGACAACCTCGACTCCCTGCACGTGGTTGCTGAAAGACTGATGGAACGTATGCGCGAGATGCCCGAAGTGGAATGGGTACATACCGACTACTACCAACCCTACCCCATCATCAACGTGCAGCTCGACCCTGTAACATCAGCACAGTTGGGCATCACGCGAACAGTAGCTCAGCTGGCACTCAGTGCCACGTCGTCAGACCTCCAGGTAGGACAGATATGGGAAGGCAACTATGAGGTGCCCATTGTGGTGAAAGACGATACCGACATGACTTATTCCGACGTTGCCAACTTAGGTATTGCCTCTCCTACAACAATGATTGCTTCTGGTATCAACCAGACCAACAGCACCATACCACTGAGGCAGATAGCCAAGGTATCGCCACAGTGGAGCGAGAGCCGCATCGTGCATCGTGGAGGTGAACGCTGCATTACAGTGACAGGACACTTTGTCCAGGGTATCTATACCTCACCTATAGAGAAGGAAATCGCACACATCGCCACCAAAGAGATAGAACTGCCTCAAGGTGTTCGCGCTGAGATAGGTGGTGAGATAGAATATGGCGACGAGGCAATGCCACAGATTATCTGGGGTACTGTGATTGCCATGATTATTGTGTTCTTCTTCCTGCTATTCAACTTCAAGAAGTATGGCATCACCACTGTCTGCATGGCAGCCTTGGCCCTGATGATTCCAGGTGCTCTTATCGGGCTTGGTTTGATGAACCGCTCGTTGGGTCTCACCTCCATCTTCGGTCTTATCACCTTGATGGGTATGATTATGCGTAATGAGATCCTTATCTTTGAACATGCCATCGACCTGATGAAGAAGTTTGTTGCTGAGCATCCTAAACCAGCCAAGGTCACTAAGGCAGATAAGCGCGAATACTACAGGCAGTATAACGAGGCCGTAAAACAAGCAGCGATGGATGCAGGCAGCCGACGCATGGTGCCTATCTTCCTTACCACCGCCACTACTGCAGTGGGTGTTGTGCCAATGATTATTGCCCAGTCGTCATTCTGGATGGCAGTGGGTGTCACCATCTTTGCTGGTGGCATTGGCTCGCTTATCATGGTAGTTACCATGTTACCTGTGGTTTATTGGAAAGTTTCGCTTAAGTGAGCGCAAAGGTAAGCTCGCTTAAGCTTTGCCGAACGATAGAAACTTATTTAAAGTTTCGCTTAAGTGATTTCAATAATTATAACAATGATATGAAAAGATACATATATATAATAGCTGTAACATTGGCATTGGCCAATTGTCAATCATTATTTGCACAACAGACATACACATTGGAGCAGATTCTCGACTCTGCCCGCCATAACAATATCACCCTGCGCAACGCACAGCGTAGCGTAGATGCCGCTGAACAACAGCGTAAGGAAGCCTTTACCAAATACTTCCCTACTGTCAGTGGTTCAGGTTTCTGGTTCAATGCCAACAAGGGTATGGCACAGATGGACATCAACATGTCACAATTCATTAGTCCTGAAATCGCTACCGGCCTTGTTCAGTCGGGTGTACTTCCTGTAGAAGCTTTGGCATCGTTAGGACAACCTGTCAGCATGGAGTTGATGAAGAAAGGCGTGATGGGCAGCGTTATGGCGATGCAGCCTGTGTTTGCCGGTGGGCAGATTATCAACGGCAACAAGCTCGCCAAGGTAGGTGAAGATGTGAGTCGCTTGCAACTGCAACTTTCCGAGAACGAGATAGAGAAGACAGCCGAGCAATACTACTGGCAGATTGTGTCATTAGAAGAAAAACTCAAGACCGTGAATGCTGTCGAGACCTTGTTGTCCGACATCAACAAAGATGTGACCGTAGCCGTAAAAGCTGGTGTTGCCATGCGTAATGACCTCTTGCAGGTGGAGCTTAGACAGAACGATGTGGAGAGTCAGAAACTCACACTGAACAACAATATCTCCATCCTGCGCATGGTCTTGGCACAATATTGCGGACTGCAAAACACCGACTTTGTGTTAGACTATAACCCCGAGGTGCTATCGCCCATGCTGGAGAAGCAAGACCACCAACAGGCGTTGCTCAACACCCCCGAATACAAGCTGCTGGGCAAGCAGGTAGAAGCCACCGACTTGCAGCATAAATTGGCCATAGGCAGCAACCTGCCTACGGTAGCTGTGGGGGCAGGACTTGTCTATCACAACCTGATGGAGTCAGGCCGTTCATTCGGCATGCTCATGGCTACCGTCAGCATCCCTATCTCCGACTGGTGGGGTGGCTCTCACGCCATCAAGCGCAAGAAGATAGAGCGTCAGAAAGCCATTGACCAACTGGCAGACAACTCCGAACTGCTGAAGATCAATATGCAGAGTGCATGGAACAATGTGCAAGAGGCATACCAACAGCTCGGCATAGCCGAGCGCAGCATCGAGCAGGCCACTGAGAACTTACGCCTTAACCGCGACTTCTACCAGGCTGGCACCTGCACCATGAGTGATTTGTTAGAGGCACAACTGCTCTACCAGCAAGCTCTCGACAAGCGCACCGATTCCTACACCAACTACCAAAACAAGCTCTTGGCATACCGCCATGCAGTGGGTAAATAACACCCTTAAATACCTTTCTTTGAGCCCTTTTTGAAAGGAATGCCTTCTATCAGTCAACGGAGGCTTTGCTATCACTCGTTGCAGTATCTCCCATGAGGGAAAGGAGATATTACTATAGGGGTACGGCAGATACTGCGACGACCCGTAGCAGATACTGCGGCCAGTGGTAGGGAGCTTTCCGTCACCCAATAGCAAGCTTTACCGACACCCATAGCAGACTTTGCGACAAGAAAAAGAAGGCAGTGAAGTAAAAAACTCACTGCCTTCGCTATTATGAAAACAAACCTAAAGCATTCAAATCTTCGCCATTGCTTGTTCCAAATCGGCTATGATGTCATTCACATTCTCAATGCCAACAGAGAGGCGAATCAAGTCTGGAGCAACGCCTGCCTCACGCAACTGCTCGTCACTAAGCTGACGGTGGGTATGACTGGCTGGGTGAAGCACACAGGTACGTGCATCAGCCACATGGGTCACGATGGCTACAAATTCAAGGGAATCCATGAAGCGGACTGCCTCTTCGCGGGTGCCTTTCAAGCCAAAGGCGATAACACCGCAAGAGCCATTGGGCAAGTATTTCTGTGCCAGGTCGTAATACTTGTTGCCTGGCAAACCACAGAAATTCACCCACGCCACCTTTGGGTTGTCCTCTAACCACTCTGCCACCTTCTGGGCATTCTCACAATGGCGAGGCATACGCAGGTGTAGCGTTTCCAGACCTAAGTTGAGCAGGAAGCAGTTCTGTGGTGCAGGGATAGAACCCAAGTCGCGCATAAGTTGGCTCACTATCTTTGTGATATATGCCTTCTTGCCAAAGGCTTTAGTATAGGTAAGTCCATGGTAGCTCTCATCAGGCGTGGTGAGGCCAGGGAACTTGTCGGCGTATGCCTCCCAGTCGAAGTTGCCACTGTCAATTACAGCACCGCCCACCTGAGTAGCATGACCATCCATATACTTAGTGGTACTATGCGTTACAATGTCGCAACCCCACTCAAACGGACGACAGTTAATAGGTGTAGCAAAGGTATTATCCACTATCAGCGGTACCCCATGCTTATGCGCCATCTTGGCAAAGCGTTCAATGTCGAACACATTGCCACCGGGGTTGGAGATAGTTTCTCCAAAAAAGCACTTGGTATTGGGTTGGAAAGCAGCTTCAATCTGCTCATCGCTCCAGTCGGGGTCGATAAAGGTACACTCAATGCCTAATTTCTTGAGTGTCACACCAAAGAGGTTGAACGTGCCACCATAGATGGTGTTAGATGTAATGAAATGATCGCCAGCCTGGCAGATATTGAATATCGCATAGAAGTTGGCTGCCTGGCCAGAGGAGGTAAGCACACAGCCCACACCACCTTCCAGTTCGTTGATCTTGGCTGCCACAGCATCGTTGGTAGGGTTTGCCAGACGGGTATAGAAATAACCCTCAGCCTTGAGGTCGAACAAATCAGCCATTTCTTCGGTACTGCTATACTTGAACGTAGTACTCTGATAAATAGGCAATACACGGGGTTCGCCATTCTTGGGCTTCCAGCCTCCCTGAACGCAGATAGTCTCTAAATTCTTCTTCATATTACTTGTATTATTTACTTTCATCACAAATCGTTGGCAAATATAGTAATTTTTTCTATCTTTGCACGCTATTAAAACAAATCATTACAATAGAAATGGAAAAAGTAGTAAGCGGAATACGTCCTACGGGAAACCTGCACTTAGGTAATTATTTCGGAGCAGTAAAGAGTTTCGTGGCCATGCAGGGCCAATATCAATGTATGTTCTTCATTGCCGACTGGCATTCACTGACCACGCATCCCAAACCTGAAAACATTCAGAACAGTGCACGTACCATCTTAGCAGAGTACCTGGCTTGTGGTATCGACCCACAGAAAGCTCCTATCTATGTACAAAGTGATGTAAAAGAAACACTGGAGCTGTATCTGTATTTGAACATGAACACTTATTTGGGTGAGCTGGAGCGCGTGACCACCTTCAAGGAAAAAGCACGCAAACAACCTGATAACGTGAATGCCGGACTGCTGACCTACCCCACCTTGATGGCTGCTGATGTGTTGCAGCACAGGGCACACAAGGTGCCTGTAGGCAAGGATCAGGAACAGAATATGGAAATGATGCGCAAGTGTGCCCGCCGCTTTAATAATATATATGGTGTAGATTTCTTTCCAGAGCCACAAAACTTCTACTTCAACGCTACTGCGCTGAAGGTACCCGGGCTGGATGGCAGTGGCAAGATGGGCAAAAGCGAGGGCAACTGCATCTATTTGCGTGATGACGACAAGACCATCCGCAAGAAAGTGATGAAAGCCGTGACCGATAACGGTCCACAGGAACCTAACAGCAAGCGCCCAGAGGTGATAGAGAACCTGTTCACCTTCTTGAAGATTGCTTCCACACCAGACACCTATCAGTATTTTGACGAGAAGTGGAACGATTGCACCTTGCGCTATGGCGACCTGAAGAAGCAGATAGCAGAAGACTTAGTAAACATTATAGCTCCTATCCGTGAGAAAATTGAGGAATACAGTGCCAACACTGCCTTACTGGACAAGGTTGCCAAGGAAGGAGCCGACCATGCTCGCCAGAGTGCATCGGAAACACTGAATGAAGTACGAAAGATCATTGGCTTCAGGGTTTTATGATACAAATACGTCACTCAACACCCGATGATCTGTCCACTATTCTCGCACTGATTGAGGATGGCAGACAGATTATGAGGAGTGACGGGAACATGCACCAATGGAGTGGCGATAGTCCATCGACAAACCAGCTAATAAAGGATATAGAAAACGCTAATAGTTATATGTGCCTAAAGGATGGGAAAGCCATAGGCACATTTGCCTTTATTCCTGGTCCTGACCCTACGTACTTAAAGATTTATGAAGGGGCATGGATAGAAACAGAGAGTCCGTATTATGTGATACACCGCATGGCCAGCACACCTGACAGTCACGGCGTTTTCTCGGCTGTCATGAATTATTGCTTTCAAGTGACGGACAATATCCGAATAGATACACACCGTGATAACCACATTATGCAGCATAACTTGCTGAAGCATGGGTTTCGGTATTGTGGGATTATCTTCTTGCTGAACGGTGACGAACGATTGGCGTATCAGAAATTAACATAAACAAAGCTCCCCGCCAAATTGGCGGGGAGCATTAGTTTTATCAGATGCCTAATGAAGCACGTACAGCTTCAATCTTCTTAGCTGCTGCCGCATCGGCTTCCACATAGTCGGCTGCACTCTTGAGGGTGCCCTTTACCTCCATGTAGAACTTAATCTTTGGTTCGGTACCAGAAGGACGAACGCTCACCTTGGTATTATCCTCGGTATAGAACTGCAATACATTAGATGTGTCAGGCATATCCATATCAGATACCTTACCTGCTGCATCGGTCTGTTTCAAGGTCTTATAGTCCTTTATAAGCATAACCTTAGAACCAGCCAGTTCCTTCGGACTGTTTTCACGAAGGTTCACCATCATCTGTTGGATTTCCTCTGCGCCACTCTTACCAGGCTTCACCACATTCACTGTATATTCCTTAGAGAAGCCATATTCTAAGTAGATATCCATCAGCACCTCATAGAGCGTCTTGCCATTGTCCTTAGCCCAAGCGCAGATTTCTGCCAACAGCGCACAAGCAGAAACAGCATCCTTGTCGCGTACGAAGTCCTCTGCCAAGAAGCCATAGCTCTCCTCGCCACCACCGATGTACTGCTTCACTCCTTCTGACAGACGGATCTCACGGGCAATCCACTTGAAGCCCGTATAGCAGTCGCGCATCTCAATGTTGTTTTTCTCTGCAATCTGACGGATGACCTCTGTGGTCACGATGGTCTTCACCACAAACTCGTTACCCACCATCTTGCCTAACTTCTTTCGGTTGGTAATGATGTAGTAGAGGAAGAGCAAGCATGTCTGGTTACCATTGATAAGCACCCACTCGCCCTTGTCGTTCTTGCAAGCCATACCCACACGGTCAGCATCAGGGTCACTGGCCATCACGATGTCGGCATCAATTTCCTTTGCCAACTTGATAGCCAACGTCAATGCCTCGGCATTCTCTGGGTTAGGACTGACAACGGTGGGGAAGTCGCCACTCTTGACCATCTGCTCAGGTACGCAATGTACATTCTCAAAGCCCCACAGCTTCAGTGACTGAGGAATGCCATTCATACCTGTTCCATGCAACGGAGTATAGACAATGCTCAAGTTCTTTTGACGCTTGATAACATCAGGATCAATGCAAATGGTATGTACCTGATCCCAATAAATCTTGTCGATATCAGCACCGATAATCTCTATTAAGTCAGGATTACCTTCGAACTTGATGTCTTGTACCTTTACCTTGCCTACTTCGTCAATAATGCCCTTGTCGTGCGGAGCCAACACCTGTGCACCATCTTCCCAATAAGCCTTGTAGCCATTGTACTCACGGGGGTTATGAGATGCAGTGAGGTTAATACCAGCCTGGCAGCCCAAGTAACGGATGGCAAAACTCATCTCTGGTGTAGGACGCATGTCATCGAAAAGATAAACCTTGATGCCATTGGCCGAGAAAATATCAGCCGATTTCTTAGCAAAAAGGTCGCTATTGTTTCGGCAGTCGTAACCGATGGCCACAGAAATCTGGTCTCTGTCCTTGAAGTTTTTCTTCAGATAGTTGGCAAAGCCCTGCGTAGCAGCACCCACAACATAGATATTCATACGGTTAGTGCCGGCTCCCATGATGCCACGCAATCCTCCCGTACCGAATTCCAGATCCCGATAGAAGCATTCTATCAGCTCTGTCTTGTCAGGGTTATCCAGCATTCTTTTCACTTCTGCCTGAGTTTCGGCATCGTAAGCCGGGGTAAGCCATTGCTGGGCTCTCTCAGTAACCTGTTTGATTAATTCCTGGTTTTCCATGATACTTTATTTATTGTTAATATTTAAGGCATTTTATAACGGTCACCTGTCTGACGAGCAATCTCCTGCTTCAATCCTTCAGGGAATCCCGGACGCACCAATCTCCTATCAACCTGTTTGGTATTCTTTCCTATATAGGTAGTGGTTGGCATTTTCTTCACTACACCATCGTTATACTTCACCACGAGATATTCGCCCAACCTCTTCCATACATCGATGGTATTCATCGCCATCATATTGGTGTAGTTGGTGAGATAAGTCTTGGCTTTTGCAGCGTCTTCCTGATAAAGAGCCAGTGCTGTAGCTTCTACAGCATTCTGGGCCTGGAAGAAGGTGTTCTCCAAATCACTCTGTATGGCCTTCACATCCTCTATCATCAAATCATAGCGAGGATACACCATATTAGCTACCCAATTCATTACCCAGAAAGCAGAGTTAAATGAGAAAGTAACGGCATCGGCACCATCAACACCGTTCTTGTAACAGGTTGGTACAACATCGGTACAGCAATACACAGGAGTGAATACCGTCATATTGGCATCATCGCAACCAAACCAAAATACACCACCTACAGCATCCACCATATTAGAGCGCAACTGGGACACGAATACCCAAGCAGACTGCTGGGTAGAGATGGGACGCTCATTGAAATACTGTTTTCCATCCACCTCAAAAGACAAGGGTGACAGGCGATAAGGCGTGTGGTATGCACCAGCACCCACATCTTGCGTAATATCTAATGCTGTCCCTTCGTAGTGGTCACGCATCATATTCTGCACATCCTGTAAGGTAAGTTTCTTGTTGGGTTTCACATACAGCGGCATAGGCTCCGATGAATTGCCTAAGATATAAGGCAGGAACTCTGCACCACGATTGGTATAACGGTTATAGAAACTCCAAACACGTGCTTCGCAATAACGCAAACCACCAAAGTCCAATGGGTTATAAGCATCAGCGAAATCAAAATCCTTGTTGACCCCATTGAAATAGCCTTTCTCGCGGGCAAAAGAGATTACGTCGGATGCGTACATCACATTCTCCTTGTCATCCATATTGAACTTATGGATACGACTCTGGTTAGCATGCGCAGCTATGCAATCATCAGGTATTCTTACCGCCACCCATACGGCACCACGGTTGCCTGTGCCTTTACCAATCATCTCCATGATCCAAGCCTCATTGGGGTCAGCAATAGAGAATGACTCGCCACTGCTGGCATAGCCATATTGCTGCACCAAGTCGGTCATGATACGAATCGCCTCACGGGCAGTGCGTGAACGCTGCAAGGCAATATATATCAGTGACCCATAGTCAATGATTCCGTTCTTATCCACCAGTTCTTCACGACCGCCAAAGGTGGTTTCGCCAATGGATACCTGAAACTCATTCATATTGCCTATAACATTATAAGTCTGTGCCACCTGGGCAATCTGACCATGATAGGTATCATCATCCCAATCATAGATATCAATCATCTCCCCTTTCTCATGTGTTCCCGCAGGAGAGTGATATAAATATCCAAACATGCCGTAAGAGTCTGCTGAGTAAGAAATCATCACCGATCCATCGGCAGATGCGTTCTTGCCGACAATCAGGTTAGTACACGCCATAGCGTTGATGGTGGCTGCAAATATAGCCAACAATGCGATTGTGAGTCTTTTCATATTTACCATGTAAAATTATAAATTTCAGTTACCGTATTGCCACATTCATCAGTGGCAGTAAATACCAACTCATGTTTACCTCCCTTCTGCACATGCTCTGGGTCGAGATAGCAAACAATATGGTTATTCACAGAATTGTATTTACCAAACAAAGCATACTGTCCATCTATCGTACCCCGATAGCTGCTGATGCCTGTATGTTCATCCTTTACTTGGAAAGTTATGATACCATTCCTGCTCCATTGTTGTGGATTCAAAGGTGTTACTACTGGTGGAATCGTGTCAACACCCACAGTAAAAGTACCTATCTCGCGTACTTTTGCTTTCATGTATCCATCTTCATACTTTCCAGCTAAACTATATCGTTTCCCTTTACTGTCAATGCCCGCCACATAATACTTGCTCATATCCTCTACTGGCATCTGAGTAAGACCGATACTGAGATCTGCATAATCATGTAATGCAATGGTCTGCTTACTCAACTGGTAGGTAAAAGCAACGTCTCTATTGTCTTTACTCACTTTATAATCCAAATAGAAGTCATCATACAATCTACCACGTGGTACTACCATGTCAATACCAGGCTGTTGAAGGATATTCACCTCATTCCAATGGAATATCATTTGTTCATCATCGTCCTCAACAGGTATATCCTGTTGCTTACCTACGATGGTAAACTCGGCCTTTGAGGTATTGCCCAGTCCGTCAGTTAAGGTATAGACCAAATGATAGGGCCTTTCCTCGTCAATGGTCAGCAAACCACGATTGCCATTGCTTGCCTTCAACATGCGTAATTTGTTGCCTGGTTCTATGAATGACTTCATATATTGACCTGATGTCCATGAGTTGATGTATCGATGCTCACTTTCAGCAAAGCGTGACACATCACTACGGAATACTTCCTCGCCATCTACCTCCAAGACCAACAGCTTCACGCCATAACGATTGCTGACAGTCTCCATGTGGTCATAGGCCTTCAGCCCTACACCTATGATACCCCATGCAGTGATAGGCTTCTGGGGAGTCTTGGCATTTATTGGATATGTCTTGTCTTTGGTCTGACCATCTACTACTCCCTTTCCATGTTGCGGGAACACCATGAAGCCTTCAGCTGATGGTGCCGTATGGTCTTTCACGGCATGTTGGAAGAAAGACAAAGGGTCAACAAACTCGTCGGTCTTCAGTTCCACCACATCCAGGTGAAGATGTGGACCAAAAGAATAACCCGTATTGCCGCTATATGCTAATATGTCACCTGCCTTTACAGGATACTCGTTTTCTTCCGGTGTGATATCTACCTCCCACTGTTCATGTTCGTACTGCCACTGCTTAACACGCTCATCAATTTCAGGGGTAAACTTGCTCAGGTGGCGATATATCAAATAGTAGCCATTGTCATAGGTGACATTCAGCACATAACCAGACCCTGTGTTCACACGAATACGGGAAATAAAGCCATTGGCCTGTGCTTTTACAGGCTTACCAATGGCACCTTGGGTCTTAAAATCCAGCCCTCCATGAAAATGATTAGCACGAATCTCGCCAAAGTTTCCAGAAAAGACAATAGGGAAATCAAACGGAGGCTGGTAAACGTCAGTTGAACCTTGCGCCATTACCGCAAGGTTCAACAAAACCAGCATCCCTGTCAAGTATATAGTCTTCATGTAATATCTACTACATTTTATCTTACAAATATAAGGATATTCCTCTAATAAATGAAATGCAGAAAGATTTTTATGAAAAAAAAGCTAAAAAGGGATGTTCTCAGAATGTATAGTTAGCCCCTAACATCATCCACCTTCCTGGTTGTGGGACATTGCCATAGTCATTGTAAATCTTATCAAACAAGTTGTTAACCTCAAAATAGAGTTGGTAATGTTTAGCCTTCCATGATAATCGGGCATCAACCAATGAATAGGAGCCATAGGGCTTCACCGCACCTGTAAGGTCTTGATAGTTACCTTTTCTTTCCTGATAACGATAGGATATATGCAGGGACAAATGCCTCAACAGCTGCAAATCCGCTTGCATTACCAGTTTATGTTTCAGGTATTCCAATGCGTATTGCGACTGCAAATATGGCTCCAGATCTTTGTCTTGGTCAATGTAGCTATAGCTAATACTAAATTGATGCAAGAAATGCTGAGCTGGCAACAGATGTAAGAAATAAAGAACCAGACTGGCCTCAACACCCAAGGCATTGAGTTTGGTGTGGTTGACTGATTGCCATACAGCATCCTCGCCTTGGCGGGTATCCTTGATCCAATCAATCATATTGATACCATGATGGTGATAAACACTGACGCTACCTCTCAAACCACCAGACAAATATTTTACCCCTGCCTCATAGGCCTGCATCTCCTCTGGCTTCAAGTATTTATCAGCCTGATGTCCACCTACAGAATAATAGAGCTCAGTAAATGAGGGCATACGTAATGAGGTATTAAAAGAGGCATAAACCTTAAAGTGACGAGAAAACTGCCAACTGGCATCTATGCCAGGATACAGTCGGAACGGCATCTCGTTCCATGTATTCTTTACAGCTATCACACCCGCACTTAGAGTAAAATTGTTGAGCAACAGGTTGTGCTCCAAATGAAAGCTGAGGTTACTGCGATTCAAGCCCACAGAATATTGTCTGTCTGTGCCACGAATGGTCAACGGCTTTTGCAATGGTTCACCTAAGTTGGTACTCACGATATCTTCATTGCGGAACTCGGCACCAAAGGCTGTCTTTCCTAACGGCCACTCAATGTAGCTGTTAAGGTTGATACCAAACACATCTGTACGGTGATAGTTAAAAGGCACCTTTGCCTCACTTCCACGGAAGAGCTCGAAACGATCGTGAGAACGGTTCCAATAAATGGAGGGCTTAAAATGGAACAGTCCTTTGGTCTCTGCCTGTACAGCAGTAAATATTTTTGAAGTATGTTCAAACTGGTCATCATACTTTGCGCTCCAGAAAGTATTGGAGCCAAAGTTCTTATTACTAAATCCGGCATGCCATAAAAGGGAGAGGTCGGCATTTTCATATCGTCCTTGATAAAAGAGTTTCAACGTATTGAAATCACTATTGAGTGCTCCTGCCTGACTACGGCTATATCCATCACTGCGTGTATATGAGGACGAAAATTGATTATGTAGTTTATTGCTTGGCAGGTTCACCCTACCACCACCAGAAACATAGCCGAACGAGCCGGCCTCAACATGCACATCAGCACCTATCTGGGTGTCTTTTCGGGTAACAATGTTGATGGCACCCACCAAAGACGATGTACCATACACACGTCCGGCAGGTCCTTCAAGTACCTCTATACGTTCTATATCAGAAATGTCAACTGGAAAATCGGCAGCGTTATGTCCCGTCTGTGGGTCGTTGATGTTGATGCCGTTAAGAAGGATGGTGATTTGTTCGTTGGTTCCACCTCGAACACTGATGTCGGTTTGGGCTCCGATGGGGCCTCGCTGGCGGACATCAACGCCAGCAGCGAACTTAAGTAAATCGTTCACACTTTGCGCAGGAGCGGCGGCTATCGCCTCACGGTCCAGCACAGTTACCAATCGTGCCGACTGCCCAAGTGTAAGCGGAGCACGACTACTGGTCACCTCCACCTCCTCCAATTCGTAGAGTTTCTCCTGTCCCTGTGGCAAAGTTAATGCCACCTGAGCCGATGCCGTGTCAGGTGTGGCAAAAGTCAGTGTTGCCACTGACAGCACACCAATGGTGACTTCGACTTTCAGACTGCGAAAAACAGCATACGGACTGTTCTGGAACTGGCGGAAACGGACAACCGGTTTCTTTGACTGAAAAATCTTTTCTTTCATCTGTTAATTATATTATTTATGCACGGTAAGACACGTGCTGGTTTATTCTTCTACTATATAGTTCGTGGCAATGGCCGTGAATTCAGCCACCTGCTCATTTATCCACGAGTCAGGCAGACCCAGTTCTGAAGCCATCACCTTTGCCACCATAGGTGCTACCTTCAAGGCCTCACGTGCATCAATAAACAACAGGCGTACTCTACGTGCCAACACGTCGTCCAACGTGCGTGCCATCTCATGCCTAACAGCCCATACAACCTCTCCATAAGTATAGCCATAATCAGGTGATATCTTCTCTTGGTACAATTCATTCTCTTGTTCCAGTTGATGTAGAGCAACCTCATCACTACCATATATATAATAATGATTGGTAAGATCTGGATTAGGCCGCCAACCATGAATCTTGAGATATTTGGTTACACACTTACGTTTCTCCACCAGCTTCATGGCGATAGCCTTGTCAATGGTATCTTCTGCCATCAACCTATAGCTTGTCCATTTACCTCCAGTGATGGTTATCAAGTCATTATCTGAAACGATAATCTTATGACTACGGGATATTTCCTTAGCACTCTTACCTTCTTTCTTCGGAGCAGCCAAAGGTCTTTGTCCTGCAAATACGCCGATAATATCTTTTCGGGTAGGAGCAGGTACCATATATAATCCAGCTGTCTTAAGAATGAAGTCTATTTCTTCTTCCAAAGCGCGAGGCTCGCTTTCAGGATGGTCACGCAACACATCAGTAGTTCCCACTACCACTCTGTTATGCCATGGAACAGCAAACAGTACCCTGCCATCACTGGTTTTGGGTACCATCAACGCATCATTGCCTTGAAGGAATTTCATGTCCAACACAAGATGCACTCCTTGACTGGGCTTCACCATTGGCTTATGTCCAGCTGAATCTAACTTCATTACCTCATCCACAAAGATGCCTGCCGCATTTATCACTGTTTTTGCATGAAGTTCATAGTTGTCGCCTGTCTCCTTATCAACAGCTCTTACACCACATATCTTGCCTTGAGCATTGTGCAATATGTCAACAACTTTCATATGATTAATTGCCACACCACCATGTTCAATACAGGTCTCAGCAAGATTAATAGCCATACGGGAGTCATCAAATTGGCCATCATGATAAACGATGCCTCCCTTTAAGCCCTGCTGTTTAATGGCAGGTAACCTGTTCAACACACTTTTTTTACGGATAAACAAGGAATGGCCATAACCAAAACCCCACGAGAGCATGTCATAAAAAGTTAGGCCACAGAAATACAAGAAATTATCCCACCAGGTGTAATTGGCTATCACGAATGACTGATTTTTGACCAAATGAGGAGCATTAGCCTTCATACGACCTCTCTCATGCAATGCTTCTAACACCAGCATCACATCGCCTTTTTGGAGATAACGAACCCCTCCATGTACCAGCTTGGTACTACGGCTTGACGTACACTTGGCAAAGTCATCCTGTTCCAGAAGAACTACCTGATAACCTCTTGAAGCAGCATCAACTGCACATCCTAAGCCCGTAGCTCCTCCTCCAATAACCACAAAATCCCAGACTTTATTGCCTTCCCGAATCTTTTTTATCTGCTCATCTCTTTTCATAGTAAATAGATAAAAAAAACAGTTACGATAATAAGAGAATCGCAACTGTCTTTTACTTTTTATCAACCTTAATCCATTTCTGTCGGGGTACCAAGATTCGAACTTGGGACCCCCTGCTCCCAAAGCAGGTGCGCTAACCGGACTGCGCTACACCCCGAAGGCTTTTTTAGAAAAGCGTTGCAAAGGTAAAACTTATTTTTTATACGTGCAAGCGTTCTCTCACTTTTTTTCAAAAAAAAACTAATGTTGTACTAACAAACCTCATCTAATACTTATCTATTTCTGTCTTTACATTATTTACAAACGTGGATGCAGATACAGCTGGCAACAACGTTTCATCAAATGTACTAAGTATCTTATCTAATCGCTTCAAAGCAGTTGGCTTCAACTCTTTTCGAAGTATTTTAATCTTTTCAAAATCTTGAATACCAGATACCAAGCGTTCAAATCGAATACTGGTACGTGCTCCCGGATACACCAGATATGTATCACCAGCAGCCCAGGTAATATAACGGCTATCAAGCAAGGGCTCTTGTACCCAACTATTGAAAGCCCAACGCAGATACCCATCCAAATTTGATTTCACTGCATATAATCCCAACCATTCAGCCTCAGCAGGAGCGCTAAACGTAAATGTATTGGGGTATGCTTCTGCACAGCATGTATAGAATGTTGTTATCTTTCCTTCTTTACGACGTTTCTCGATAATATCATCAGCCCATTTTTGGCTCATTGTGATGCAATAATCATTGAGTTCATCTACCAACTCATCATAAAGATTGCCAGCCATTGAAATCTTAAATTCAGGATCAGCCTTGCGAATCACTTTTAATGTCTTTAACATTACATCGATTGATCTCTCATCCATGGCTATATGGGTTATGTTGAACCATCCTTTCTCACGCAAATGTTTAGCAAAGGCAGAAAGCATAGCAGTCCACATCTCATCGTAGGCAGCATCACCAGGTTCGGCATGTAAGTATTTAAAAGAGTTGGTGGCCTGATCAAAGTATTGGAAGGATAACGCCCATGGAACCATTGAATAGCAACCGATCTCTTTCGTGACCCCCATGTCCATCATGAACTGCACCCACTTGTCAAACACGGCGAAATCAAAAGTCCAGGTGCCATCGAGTTTCTTAATCCATGTAACCATCGACTCGAAATAGTCGAACGTCTGGCCATTCCATGGTTTGTGCATAATTGAAGCAGTGATAACTTTTCCACCAGCCTGTTGATACAGTTTCATAATAGGTTTCATCGCTTCCATATGAGCATCACTCCATGGTTCCACTTGGTAATAACGTGCTATTGCATAAGGATTCTGCCACAAATCAAGATGATAAGTCCAATCTTCAGGTGAAGGCAACACATGATTCTTTACATGCAGTCTAAGCGTTAACTTGTCTAAGACATTATTACCATCCTTAATAGTCACAGTTCCTACATAATCGCCAGCTATAATATCTTGCGGCACCCATACACGTATCCATCCTGCTTGAGTATTATATGCCTTGACTTCTATTTCAGTTGCTAAGTGATCAATTATATCAGCTACTAACGTAGAATCCCACATAGTTGCATCTGAGCGATTACTGCAACCACTTTTTCCATCTTTATTCAATTCATCAGTCATGACATAACGAACAAATCCTTTCAACAATCGATCCTGACCAATGATTGTCCCTTGTCGGGAAACAAGATCTGATACTTCAAACATTAAGTTTTGGATATGCTTATTTCCATACACCACAAACTGCGCATGAACCCTTTCTCCTTTCCAAGCTGTTACATCTATTGACTTTGTCTGCAAAACCTGTGGTGGCTCTTCTTGTTTATAGCGCACATCAATAGAGCCCCAGAAAACATGCTTACCTTCTATACCATTCCATAATTCATAGTTGACTGGCAAAGGATTCTCAAGCTCATGATAGTCTTTAAGTGGATATTGGGACTGTCCTGTATTTCTACCAGTATGTGTAACCCCATAATTCTGTGCTATGACACCATAAGATGAAAAAAGTAGCAAAGTAACAAACAGATATTTAACGATATAACGATCCATGATATAGCTAGATTAAGGTTTGTACGCATCAAAGGTAAACAATTGTTTTCAAATAAAAAAGCTGAGGGAGGAGAAATTCACATTCCCCCTCCCCCATTCACTACAACATCTAATTCAAAAACTTACAGAGAGATTTAATATGTTTTGCCTGTTATTTTTTCTTTCGCAAAGATAAACACGTTTTTTTACAAAACAAAATATTTACAGGAAAAATAATAGATATCACACATTTTTTAATGAATGATGTCTAAATCGCGGAAACATTTTGCTAAATGTTCAACTGCATAGTCAATTTGTTCCTTTGTATGAGTAGCCATCAGAGCCACACGTACCAAAGTGTCTTGAGGAGCACATGCAGGTGGAATGACAGGGTTAATGAAGATACCTTCATCGAATGCAGCCTTGGTAACAGCAAACGTCTTATAAGTATCACGAACATACAGAGGGATAATCGGCGACTGAGTATCACCTATCTCAAACCCTGCATTGCGGAACTCGTTTAAAGCATAGTTGGTAATTTCCCACAACTTCTCCTGACGTTCTGGCTCATTCTGTATAATATGAAGAGCTTCAATGGTAGCAGCTGTAGCAGCTGGAGTGCTACTAGCCTGGAAGATATAAGAGCGTGCACTATGGCGTAACGTATTAATAACGGCAGACTCGGCAGCCACAAAACCGCCCAAAGAAGCAAGTGACTTACTAAATGTACCCATAATCACATCAACTTCATCAGTTACGCCAAAATGGTCACAAACGCCACGTCCTTGCTTGCCAAAAACGCCAATTCCATGGGCTTCATCTACATAAACACAAGCATTATACTTCTTCTTCAGTCGGATGATTTCTGGCAAATTTGCCAAATCACCCTCCATAGAGAACACACCATCAACAACAATTAATTTAATAGCATTGGGCTCACATTTCTTGAGTTCTTTCTCCAATGCTTCCATATCGTTATGCTTGTACTTCAATTGAGTGGCAAAAGAAAGGCGACGGCCATCAACTATTGAAGCGTGATCACGGTCGTCGCAAATAATATAATCCCCACGTCCAACTAACTGAGGAATAACGCCTTCGTTTACAGTGAAACCAGTAGAGAAACACATTGCTTCATCCTTACCTAAGAAGGCAGCAAGTTCTTTCTCAAGCTGAACATGTATATCAAGTGTACCATTCAACAGACGTGATCCAGCACAACCTGTACCATATTTTTTGGTCGCCTCTATAGATGCGTCAATAATTCTCTGATCATAGGTTAAGCCAGTATAGGCATTTGAGCCAAACATTAGGACTTTCTTGCCGCTCATCATGACTTCGGTGCCCTGATGACTGTCAATCTCTCGGAAATAGGGGTAAACGCCCTTAGCCTTGTAATACTGAGGTTCTTGGTATTTACCTAACTTCTCTGATAGTAAGCTCATTTTCAATAATTCTTTTAATTCAACAGATTATTTTCTACTTAACAAGACTGCAAAATTACAAAAAATAGTTTGTATCATTGCACACTTTTATAAAAAAAGTGAAAAACAAATATCATTTTTTCTTCAACGATGCATTTATCGAGTCTATATATGCCAACATCTCATCTTTCCCAACTCCACTAAGAGAGGAAGTTACGAAATATGGAGGCAACTCTTCCCACTGTTCTTTCAGTTTTTCAAGATATACTTTAATATTGCTTTCAGTTCGTGACTTAGACTGTTTATCTACTTTCGTAAAAACAATAGCAAAAGGAACCTGGTTTTCACCCAGCCAGCTCATAAAATCCGTATCTATCTTTTGCGGTTCCAGGCGGCTATCAATCAGGACAAAAAGACAGGTCATCTCCATGCGATTCTCCAGATAGGAACCAATTACACGCTGGATATTTGTGACCCCCTTTTTACTTCGATTGGCATAACCATAACCTGGTAAGTCCACCAAATACCATTGCTTATTAATTAAAAAATGATTGATAAGCATTGTTTTACCTGGAGTAGAAGATGTCATTGCCAACTTCTTAAAACCTGTAAGCATATTGATGAGGCTTGACTTCCCCACATTGCTTCTACCTATAAAAGCATATTCAGGGAGGCCTGTCTTTGGACATTTGTTTACGTCAGTATTACTTATAACAAATTCGGCTGTCGTTATATTCATAATTTCTTATTAAATAAACTTATCATAATATCTGCAAGGCGATGTTTCACTTCCACCATAGGAACAAGAACTTTCAATTCTTGTACTAGGGATGTGACACCCTTATCTATAAATCCACAAGGATTAATATAGCTGAAATAGCGAAGATCAGTATTCACATTCAGTGCCATGCCATGCATGGTGACATATCGACTGCTCCTCACTCCGATGGCACAAATTTTCCGGGCTCGAGAAGTATGAGCATCTAACCAAACACCAGTAGCTTTTTCCAACCTCATGGCTTGAATACCATAAGATGCACACAAAAGAATCACAGCTTCTTCGATTAAAAAAACATATTCTTTTAGACCTAAACCATATCTTTCCAAATCAAGGATGGGGTAACAAACCAGCTGTCCGGGACCATGATATGTTATATCTCCCCCCCTGTTAATATGGAAATAAGAAGCTCCGATCTGTTGTAATTGCTGCTCTGATATCAGTAAGTTATTAGCCTTACCACTTCGTCCCAGCGTGTACACATGAGGATGTTCACAAAAGATAATCCTATCAACAGCTTCCAATTCTCCTGCCACCTTCTGTTCAATGCGCTGATTGAAAAGAGTCTCTTGCCTCTCCCACGCATTAGCATAGTTTATGAGGCCCCAGTCTTCTGTTATCAGATTTCCCATGCATTTTTTTGTTTTCCAATTGCAAAGATAAGAAAAATTATTCGTATCTTCGCTATCTGAATATGCATATCCATTTAAACAATTAGAAGCATGAGAAAACAATATGTAAGTACATTCTGCATAATGCTTACGTTCGGCATCTTTCTCACCGCTTGCAAGCAAGAGAGCAGGCTAGCAGGCAACTTTAAGTTTGACAATATCACACTTGAAGAAAGCCAGCATCTATTCAATGATGATAGTAAGCCACAAGCAAAAATGAAGATAAACTTCTCCTTTGTAAAGGAATCTTCAGATGAAAAAATGAAAGACAGTGTTAATCACATGCTGCAAGGACTGGTATTTGGAGATAAATTCTCTATTCAGCAGCCCGAACAAGCTGTAAGACTATACGCAGACAACTATTTCTCCACCTATCATAAAGACTTGGAGCCCATGTACCGGGAAGAAAACGCTGAAATGGGTGAAGAGCCAAACGAAGTATGGTATTCCTACGAACATGAAACTGAAACCAAAGTAGAATATTACGACAAGCACCTCTTCACCTATCGTTTTTTTATGGAGGAATTCACTGGAGGTGCCCATCCTGTAAATTTTACTTATTTCCAAAACATCGACCTACGAACCTTAAAACAGATTGAGCTGAATGACCTACTCATAGGTGAATACGATGAAGAATTGACCGATATGTTGATTGCGCAACTAATGGAAGATGTAGGGGCCTCTACAAAGGAAGAGTTAGAGGAATTAGGATATGGAACCACAGCCGATATCATACCAACAGAGAACTTCAAGTTAACACCTGGTGGTATTTCATTCCTTTATAACATTTATGAAATTGCGCCATATGTAATAGGCCCCGTGGAAATTGATTTGAGTTTTAAGCAGCTCGATCCCATCTTGAACACGGAGTATATGGTTGTTAAAGAACTAAGAAAATAATTATTGTATTGATGGATAAATATCAATGGAAAATAATTAGCAAGTATTTCGAAAGACTGACAACGGAGCAAGAACATCAGTTTGAAGCCTTGGGCGCTTTATACGAAGATTGGAATGCTAAGATAAATGTGATTTCCCGCAAGGATATCGACAATTTGTACGAGCATCACGTGTTACATTCGTTGGGCATTGCTAAAGTCATCAGCTTCAAACCTGGTACCAAGGTCATGGACTTAGGATCAGGAGGAGGATTTCCCGGCATACCATTAGCTATTTTATTTCCTGAGGTAGAGTTTCACCTGATTGACAGTATAGGCAAGAAAATACGCGTGGCTGCCGAAATCAGTCAAAGCATCGGCTTGAAAAATGTTTCATTTGCCCATGAAAGAGCCGAGGAAGAAAAAGATAAGTTCGACTTTGTAGTAAGTCGTGCTGTTATGCCATTGGATGATTTGGTAAGACTTTCCAAGAAGAACATAAGCAAAAAACAACAAAATGCCCTACCTAACGGCATTGTATGCTTAAAAGGAGGAGAACTTCAACGAGAGATTACACATCTCAAAGACAGAAGTCTTATTTGGAATCTATCTGACTTTTTTGATGAAACTTATTTTGAAACAAAAAAAGTAGTATTTACAGCAATATGAAAATCAAGAGGTTTGAATTTAACATGTTCCCGGTAAACAGCTATGTGTTGTGGGACGATACCCATGAAGCGGTACTGATTGACCCTGGATGTTATTACGAAGAAGAAAAGACCGCCTTGAAGGATTATATTAACAGCAATGAGTTAGTAGTGAAGCACCTACTTAACACTCACCTGCATATAGATCACATCTGTGGCAATCCTTTTTGCGAAAGAACCTTTGGCGTGAAAAGCGAGGCTCATGAGGCCGACCTCTTTTGGATTGAGGAGGCTCCCAAACAAAGTCGTATGTTTGGTGTAAGGTTGGATCAAGTTCCTTCCCCTCCCGCTGTTCATTTGCATGAAGGAAATATCGTCACATTTGGCAATACCAAACTGGAAGTAATACATGTTCCAGGTCATTCACCCGGTAGCATTGTATTCTATTGTGCGGCAGACAATTGCCTATTCTCAGGAGACGTACTATTCCAAGGCAGCATAGGACGTGCCGACTTAGCAGGTGGTAATTTTGACACACTGATAGAAGGCATTTGTGCTAAATTATTCGTCCTACCTGACGACACCATTGTTTACCCTGGACATGGAGCACCAACCTCTATTGGCATCGAGAAAACAGAAAATCCATTTTTCAGGATATAACCATTCTCCGAAGTTAGTAAAAACTATTATAACCTAAGAACTAAAATGAAAACTGACCTTTTGGTAAATCGTCATGTCGGTATTACAGAAACCGACGAGCAGCTAATGCTGCAAAAAATAGGAGTAAAAAGCATTGACGAGCTCATTGACAAGACTATCCCTAGTGATATCCGTATTAAACAACCGCTAGACTTGCCCGAAGCTATGACTGAATATGAGTTTGCCAAGCATATTAATGAATTGGCTGCCATGAACAAGTTATTCACAACCTACATTGGAATGGGTTGGTATAACACCATTACGCCAGCTGTCATTCAGCGTAACGTATTGGAGAATCCGGTATGGTACACTTCATATACTCCTTATCAATCTGAGGTCTCTCAAGGCCGACTGGAAGCATTGATTAATTTCCAGACAGCCATCACCGATCTGACGGGCATGCCTCTCGCCAACTGTTCACTATTGGATGAGGCAACAGCAGCTGCTGAAGCAGTAACGATGATGTACAACATCCGTTCTCGCGCTCAACAGAAATCAGGCGCAAACGTGGTTTTTGTGGATGAAAGTATCTTCCCACAAACCTTGGCTGTAATGAAGACACGTGCCATTCCTCAAGGAATTGTTATTAAGACAGGAAGCTATAAGACAGTCACTTTTACATCTGATATATTTGCTTGCATCATTCAGTATCCAAATGCTGACGGAAATGTAGAAGATTATCGTGCATTTGTTGAACAAGCACATGCTGCTGACTGCAAAGTAGCCGTTGCTGCTGACATACTGAGTTTAGCATTGTTAACCCCTCCTGGAGAATGGGGTGCTGATATTGTGTTTGGTAGCTCTCAACGATTAGGTACACCTATGTATTATGGTGGTCCTTCTGCGGCTTATTTCGCTACTCGCGATGAGTACAAGCGTCAGATGCCAGGACGTATCATTGGTTTGTCAAAGGATAAATACGGAAAAACCTGCTTCCGCATGGCTTTACAAACTCGAGAGCAACATATCAAACGCGAGAAAGCCACCTCTAACATCTGCACATCACAGGCTTTGTTAGCCAGCATGGCTGGTTTCTATGCTGTTTATCACGGACAGGAAGGCATTCGCACCATCGCCGAGCGCATCCATAGTATTGCTTCGTTGGTAGCAGAAAAGCTAGAGTCCTATGGCTACAAGCAGTTTAACGAGCAATATTTCGATACGCTTCACCTGGCACTGCCTAAGGGAACAACTGGTGAGCAATTAAAAGCCGTAGCTCTACAGCATAAGGTGAATCTGCACTACTTCAGTAACGGACATGTAGGTTTAAGCATAGACGAAACAACTGATATCACAGCTGTTAACGAACTGCTTCGTATCTTCGCCACAGCTGCACAGCATGAGTTTGAAGCTATTGATGACGTTCCTGTTGTTAATAATATTAATAAGGTGTTATTACGTACGTCACCCTACTTGACACATGAGGTGTTCCAAAAATATCATACCGAGATGGAAATGATGCGTTATATCAAACGCCTTGACCGCAAAGATATCTCACTCACGCACTCCATGATTTCATTAGGTTCTTGCACCATGAAGATGAATCCTGCCTCAGAAATGCTTCCTTTAAGTAAATCTGAGTTCGCCAACCTTCATCCTTTGGTGCCAGCTGATCAAGCTGCTGGTTATCGCAAGCTGATAGAGAACCTCAGCGAAGAGTTGCAAATCATCACAGGGTTTGATGGTGTAACCTTACAACCCAACTCTGGTGCTGCTGGCGAATATACTGGCTTACGCATCATCCGCTCATACATGGAGAGCATCGGACAAAGCCAAAGAAACATCGTACTGATTCCTGCTTCTGCACATGGCACCAACCCTGCATCAGCAGTACAGGCTGGCTTTACCCCTGTTACCGTAGCTTGCGATGAGAAAGGTAATGTAGATCTGAATGACTTGCGCGAGAAAGCAGAAGTCAACAAGGAGGTATTAGCTGCTTTGATGATTACCTATCCATCTACGCATGGTATCTTCGAGGTAGAGATCAAGGAAATATGTAATATCATCCATGCCTGTGGCGCACAGGTATATATGGATGGTGCCAATATGAATGCTCAGGTGGGCATTACCAATCCTGGTACTATCGGCGCCGATGTTTGCCATTTGAACTTGCACAAGACCTTCTCTTCTCCTCACGGAGGTGGTGGCCCTGGCGTAGGTCCTGTGTGCGTAAAGCAGCACTTGGTTCCATTCTTACCTGGCCATCCTCTCTTTGGCAATGCAGCCAATGAGGTAGCAGCTGCTCCGTTTGGCAGTGCAGGCATCTTGCCTATAGCTTACGGTTATATTCGCATGATGGGTACAGAAGGTTTGACCCGTGCCACTAAGATAGCTATCCTGAGTGCCAACTATATGGCTGCATGTCTTGAAGACACCTACGGCATCGTTTACCGTGGTGTAAATGGTTATGTCGGACACGAGATGATTCTGGATTGCAGAAAACTACATGAGGAGGTAGGCGTAAGCGAAGCTGATATTGCCAAGCGATTGATGGACTATGGATATCATGCCCCTACCCTTTCATTCCCTGTTCATGGAACATTAATGGTGGAACCTACCGAGAGTGAAAGTTTGGCAGAACTGGATAACTTCATCGAGGTGATGCAGGCCATCTGGCAGGAGATTGAGGAAGTAAGAAACGGCATAGCTGACAAAGCAGATAATGTGTTGATAAATGCTCCTCATCCTGAATACGAGGTGGTAGCCAACGAATGGAATCACAGCTACTCGCGTGAGAAAGCTGCTTATCCAATAGAGAGTGTAAAAGAAAACAAGTTCTGGATTAATGTGGCTCGTGTAAACGACACGTTGGGTGACCGTAAGTTACTAAGCACTCGCTACCAATCGTTTGAAGAATAATTATTCGCTGATGCGAAGGGTTTCCACCTTTTTCAGGCGTTCCCTAAGTCTATCAAACTGACTCTTACGAATACGTAAAGTCATGCGACAATCATTATCAAAGTCCTGGGAGATAATCTCAGGACTTTCTTCTTTCACTATGCGCATTACATCATTCATGAAGGGATATTCAAAAAGAAAAGAAATGTCGGCATCCACTGTTTTCTCAATAACCTCAGCAGCATGAAGAGCTTCTTGAGCCGCTGCTTTATAAGCTACTATCAAGCCACTGGTACCTAATTTGATGCCACCGAAGTAGCGCACCACCACAATCAGGATATCAGTCAAGCCAAAAGAATTGATTTGTCCCAAAATGGGTTTTCCAGCTGTACCACTGGGTTCCCCATTATCGTTGGCACGGAAATCAGTTCGTTCAGCTCCTAACATATACGCATAACAGACATGACGAGCATCAAAGTATTTTTTTTCATAATATTTCAGATGTTCCTTCACCTCATCAAGCGTACGTACGGGCATAGCAAAGGCAAGGAACTTACTCCGCTTTTCGGTGTAAGTTCCTTGTGCCAGTTTTGCTATTGTCTTAAAAGTATCGTCCAATGTTATTTGTTGACTTGGAACTTGGTAATGCCATCACGCAGGAAACCAACTATTTGCTTGGCAGCTGCTATACCTGCATTGATATTGGCTTCAGCTGTCTGAGCACCCATCTTCTTAGGTGTAGCAAAATAGCGACCAGCAAACTTAGCAGCAAACTCTTCAGCAGCAGCTGGAGCAATGTCAGACACATACTTCAAATCCTCACGTTCCTCCATCAGTTTGATCAGGCCAGCCTCATCAATCACCTCCTTGCGAGCGGTATTAATAAGGATACCACCCTTCGGCAAACGATTCACCATCTCATAATTGATAGAGTTCTTGGTCTCAGGGGTAGCAGGAATATGTAGAGAAACGATATCACAGCTATCAAACAATGCCTCTGTTGAATCTACAGCATGAACACCAGCTGCTTCAATAGCTTCCTTCGGACAGAATGCATCGTAGGCATAGATATCCATACCAAAGCCTTCTGCTATACGTGCCACGTTACGACCCACATTACCAAAGGCCAGGATACCTAATTTCTTACCCTTCAGTTCCGTACCTGCCTTACCGTTATAGAAGTTACGTACAGCAAATACCAGTAAGCCAAACACCAATTCGGCCACCGCATTGGAATTCTGACCAGGGGTGTTCATCACCACTACCTTGTGAGCAGTAGCAGCTGCTAAGTCCACATTGTCATAGCCGGCACCTGCACGTACCACAATCTTCAGTTGCTTGGCGGCATCCAATACCTCATTGTCAATGATATCACTACGGATAATCACTGCATCGGCATCCTTAACCGCATCCAACAGCTGAGCCTTTTCTGTATATTTCTCCAGCAATGCCAGTTCATAGCCAGCACCTTCTATCTCCTGACGAATGCCGTCAACTGCCACCTTGGCAAACGGCTTCTCTGTTGCAATCAGTACTTTCATCTTCTTAATGTTTTGATTCGAATAATTGCATGCAAGCCACCAAAGCCTTCACGCCTTCCAAAGGTTGAGCATTGTAGCAAGAAGCACGGAAACCACCTACATCACGATGGCCCTTCACGCCCACCATACCATTAGCCACAGCAAAGTCAAGGAATTCCTTCTCCAGATCTTTGTACTCGTCAGCCATCACGAAGCAGAGGTTCATCAGTGAACGATCCTCAGGAACTACCGTACCACGGAACAGCTTGTTGCGGTCAATTTCATTATACAACATCTCAGCACGTTCCTTTGCACGACGGTCCATCTCCTCTACACCACCCGACTTCTTGATCCATCGCAATGTTTCCAAAGCTGAATAGATAGGCACTACAGGAGGAGTGTTGAACATTGACCCCTTAGAAACATGGGTGCGATAATCCAACATCGTAGGAATATAACGGCTCACCTTACCCAATTCATCATCCTTTACAATCACTAGTGTCACACCTGCCATAGCCAAGTTCTTTTGAGCACCGGCATAAATACACTTATACTTCTTCACGTCAATTGGACGACTAAAGATATCTGACGACATATCAGCAATCATAGGCACAGGTACGTCTAAGTCCTTACGGATTTCGGTACCATAAATGGTGTTGTTAGTCGTGATGTGCAGATAGTCAACATCCGTCGGACAAGTCCAGCCCTTAGGAATATAGGTAAAGTTCTTATCAGCAGAAGAGGCGACTTCCACCACCTCACCAAAACCCTTCGCTTCTTTGAGCGCCTTTTTAGCCCAAACACCAGTGTTCAGGTAAGCAGCTTTCTTCTCCAAGAAGTTATAAGGTATCATGCAGAACTCCAGACTGGCACCGCCACCCAGGAAGATTACCGAATAACCCTCTGGAATGTCAAGGATTTCTTTAATAAGAGCCACAGCCTCATCAACTACTGGCTGAAAATCTTTCGCACGATGGCTGATTTCCATCAGAGACAAACCAGAACCATTGAAATCAAGAATCTGTTGGGCAGTAGCCTCAATCACCTCACGTGGAAGGATAGAAGGGCCTGCATTGAAATTATACTTCTTCATAAAGCATTTGTTTATTTAATTATTCAGTTTTGTTACCTTTTTTTTATGAATTACGATGCGAAGTTAGCAATTTATTTGTTCATGACAAAGAAACACGAACTTTTTTATATTGCTTCTTCGATTATGGTTCGCATCCCTTTTATCTTTTCACCTGCCACCAATTTGAGCAACTGATTGACTTTCGCCCGTTTGACGGCAATAAAGGCATAATGGTCCTTCACGTCCACCTGCCCTAAGTCATTTCTGTCAAGACGACCTTTCTTATAAAAGAAACCCACCACATCCACTTTGTTGAGTTTATCTTTCTTGCCTCGGCCAATATAGATGGTAGCCCATTCCTGCTTAGGTGGCTTAGGCGTTTCTTCTGGCAATTCATACACGGGAGCATCGGCACCCACATAATCCGGTAGGTGTTCCTCTGGGCCAAGAATCATGTAAGCGCTTCCAGTGGCATCCCATCGTGCCGTGCGACCATTGCGGTGAGTAAAAGATTCTTCATTGACAGGCAGATGGTAATGGATCACATTGTCTATGCCTGGGATATCCAACCCACGAGCCGCCAAGTCGGTGGATATCAACACAGGACATGTACCATTGCGGAACTTATAGAGAGACCGTTCACGGTCATCTTGTTCCATACCACCATGGAACATGTCACAAGGGAAACGCTTGGCTTGCAAATAGCCCGTCACACGTTCCACACTCTCCCGATAGTTCACAAACACTAGCGACGTCTGGTTGCCCAACTGACACAACAAACGGTAGAGAGTTTCCAATTTATCTTTTTCGGGAGAAGGCACCACTTGCAGCATTAAGTTAGTAGCACCATAGTTCGACTGTGAGAAATCCAGTTTGATAACTTTGTTCTTCAGCAGTTTCCCCTCTTCTGTAGTAGCCACTCCCGTAAACTGAGGTATCTCATCGGCATCCGTAGCCGAAAGCAGTACGCGTTTTCTCAAAGAAGGCAACTGACCAATCACCTCCGACATCTCATCCTGGAAGCCGAACTCCAAACACTTATCAAACTCATCGATGATGAGTGTCGTCACCGTCTTGGCGTTAAAGTTCCGTTTCTGAAGGTGGTCGTTCATACGACCGGGTGTTCCTACAATAACCTGTGGATGAATGCCGTTCATGGTACGATGTTCATCCATTGCCGGACGACCGCCATAGCAACTCATCACCCTGAAAGGTGTTCCCATCTGTTTGAACACTGTCTCTATCTGCAATGCCAATTCTCGGGAAGGTACCAGCACCACAGCTTGCACATCTTCGTTCTCTGCTTGCAGACGCAACACCAAAGGCAACAAGAAAGCAATGGTCTTGCCCGATCCCGTAGGCGACAGCAACACCAGATTCTTATCCACGCCATAGGCTTCCAAAGTAGCCAACTGCATGGGGTTCAATTCTTCTATCTTGAGATTTTTCAATATCTCACTCTGCTCCATACCCTCAGTATTTTTTACAAAGATAGTGAAAGATATAGACAAAAACAAATAAGCTAGCTTATTTGTGTTGATTATCTAAGAGTGAGCTCTAGCAATTGCTCCAACGAACCATGATAGATGTCCAAATCCACTTGTTCCTGGATGCCGGGTACGGTACCGACATCAGTATGTTGCCAGAAGTCCCAGCGTCCTTGGTATCGCACAGAATCCACATAATAATGAGCAATCCAGTAAGGATAATTATCGAAAAGAGTGTCGTTCAGGTATTTTTCCTTAAACTTATAACTGGCATATATGATAGGCTTCACACCATAGTAAGCCTCCACCACATTGAGCCAAGTCTTTACGTTCTGTGCAAATTGTTGCCGATCCTTGTGCTTGGGCGACACCTCCACATCCAGCACTGGAGGCAGATCACCTGGTTGCAACTGTACCCTGCTGATAAAGTATTGAGCTTGTCTTCGGGCATCGGTAGTAGGAATGAAATAATGGTAAGCTCCACGCACAAAGCCCCAGTCTTTAGCACGTTGGAAATTCTCTTGGAACGTGTCGTCAGTCAGGTCGCCACCTTCCGTAGCCTTCATAAATAAGAATCGTAAGGGGAATTCAGGGTCGTTTTGCGTAGTAGCCAAGGTGGGCCAATCCACCACCCCTTGGAAGTGAGAGATGTCAATGCCATGTAACTGATACGAATAAGGCATGCACACCCCATAGCCCTTGTTGCCATAGCAAGGTTTCCAACGATAGCTGTAGGGATTGACGAAGAAGAAATAGAATGCAACACCAAGTACCAGCACAATCCCAATGGCCAGCACATTACGCACCCAAAGAGGTTGCTCCTTGTTGCCTTTCTTCTTTCGTCTTGTTGTTCTTTTCTTCGGCATATCTCAAGAACTATATCCCTATGGTGCTAAAGAGACTCCCTGCAAATCACAGGAAGTCTCTCAGAGCACCTATTATAATAAATGGCGTTTACGCTTTTTCCAGCTGGAGGGTCTTGGTTGGCTGATCGCAAACCTCTGACGGACCAAAGTACTGGATAGGACCAGGATAAACGAATGCTGTTTCCTTAGCCCACTTTGCACGGTTAGCCACCAGTGCCTTGAATGGAGCACCATTCAGGTCCACCAATGCCTTGCGAATCACAGGTTTCATCTCACCGTTACGACGCTCCATATTGAACATCATGGTGATTGGAATACCACCGGCAATCCACTGTTCTGCAGGAGCAGTCAGGTTCTTCACAGAAGCCATGTAACCAGTCTTGCCATTAGCAATCAGCACAGAAGCGGTGAAACCCAATGAGTAGCAGTAGTCAGCATCGAAGTTAGAAGGAGCTGCACAACGGCCTTCATAACCGAAGAAGTGATGCAGGGCAGAGAACTTACCTACATACTTGCCTTCCTTCTTCCAAGCAGCCAGCTTGTTGCCTACCATCTCGCTCAGCAACTTCTCAGTCTCGATCAGTGATACCTGTACGTTTCCGTGTGGGTCACGCTCCAGTGACAGCTGACGAGCCACACCCTCTGGCAGAGAAGCATAGATCTCAGCATTCACCTTGCTCAGGTTATCAATGATATACTGACGCTGCTTATTGGCAGGAATCTCAGCAAACTCAGCGCCCTTAGCGGCGAGCAGGTCGTTCAGCTCAGCAATCAGGCGCTTCATGGCAGGGATAAACTCAATCAAACCTTCAGGAATCAGTACGGTACCGAAGTTATTTCCATCAGCAGCACGGTCAGCCACTGTCTTAGCGATATCGGTCACGATATCATCCAGTGACAGATCCTTAGCTTCCACCTCCTCAGAGATGATGGTGTAGTTTGGCTGAACCTGCAGAGCGCACTCCAGTGCGATATGTGATGCAGAGCGCCCCATCAGCTTGATGAAGTGCCAGTACTTGCGGGCTGAGTTACAGTCGCGCTCAATGTTACCGATCACTTCAGAATAGGTCTTGCAAGCGGTATCGAAACCGAAAGAAGTCTCAATCTGGTCATTCTTCAAGTCACCGTCGATGGTCTTTGGGCAACCGATTACCTGAATGCCATAGTTCTTAGCTGCATAATACTCAGCCAATACACAAGCGTTGGTATTTGAGTCGTCACCACCGATAATCACCACAGCCTTGATGTTCAGTTTCTTCAGGATCTCCAGACCCTTCTCGAACTGATCCACCTTCTCCAACTTAGTACGGCCAGAACCGATGATATCGAAACCGCCAGTATTACGATATTCGTCGATGATCTCAGCTGTCAGTTCAATGTAGTTGTGGTCCACCAAGCCACCTGGGCCCATCAGGAAACCATACAAACGGTTAGCAGGGTTCAGTTTCTTCAGTCCGTCAAACAGACCTGACATCACATTGTGACCGCCAGGAGCCTGACCACCTGACAGAATCACACCCACATTCATTGGTGCGAAGTCAGCAGCTTCAGCAGCGTTCTCAAACTTGATCAGAGGCATTCCGTAAGTGTTAGGGAACAACTTCTTGATCTCTTCCTGGTCTGCTACAGACTGAGTAGGTTCACCAGCAACGGTCTTAACATTTCCTCTCAAAGCCTTAGGCAGTTTGGGCTGATAAGCAGCCCTTGCGATTTGCAATGCACTTTTTGTCATTTTCTTATCTCTAAATAAAGTTTAACCTTAATTGGACTGCAAATATCGCATTTTTTTCGAAGAAATGCAAATATTTATTTGATTGTTGCATTGCGATTAAGAATTATTTTACTATCTTTACCCCATGAATCCATTTAATCTAAATTTACAGGAGGGATAATATTATGGCAAAAAGAAAAGATCTTAAGAAATTTGTTAATGAAGTATCAAGCGCATTGTTCGCTGAGTGTCTGGCCGCAAAATTGTATATTAAAGGCGTGAACCCACACATGGCTGACGAGGTTTTGACTGACATCTTGAAAACCCAGGATGATTTTCTGAGCCGTCTCAGTCACACAGAACCAGGAAACGTAAAGGGTTTCTACAAACAGTTCCATGCTGAGTTCGACAAGAAAGTTTCAGAGATAGTCGATGCAATCGATAAATTAACATTGACAGAATAATAATGAAGAAAAAACTATTCGGATTTATTTATTTTAAACTACTGGGATGGAAATATAACTTCACCGTTCCCATCGAAGAAAAATGTGTTATCTGTGTGGCTCCACACACATCCAACTGGGACTTGTTTGTTGGCAAGCTCCTGTGGGGAGCTTTGGGAAAAGAAGCCAGTTTCCTTATGAAAAAGGACTGGTTCTTTTTTCCTTTAGGTCCTATCTTCCGCTGGATGGGAGGCATTCCTGTTGACCGTTCAAAAAAGACAGCACTGACCGAACAACTGGCCGTACTTTTCCAACAACGCAAACAACTTTGTCTTGCCATCACGCCTGAAGGTACTCGCAAGGCCAATCCTCAATGGAAAAAAGGCTTCTATTACATAGCGATGAATGCCAAAGTGCCCATCATGCTGTTTGGACTCGACTATGGTCACAAGATGGTAGAATGTACAAAATCATTCATCCCTACGGGTGACTTTGACAAAGACATCATTGAAATCAAACAACATTTTAAGGATTACAAAGGGAAGCATCCTGATGAATTTGCTATATAATTGAAAACAAGACAATCCATACTATTCTTCTTACTGGTTGCAGTCCATTTACTGACGATGGCACAAACCCCACAGGACACACTATTGGTGGATATGAACTATTACTTAGGGGGCTACCAGGATCCTGATGTAAAGATTGAGAAAGTAGCTGTTGACAGCATCAAGATTGATGATAATAATCATAAGCTGGACGTATTCGTCAACCTACGGTTGGCTTATATCCCCATGCGCCCTGAAAATGTGCAACAGATTTATAGCGATTTCAAAGGCCTCATCCCCAACGAATATAAAGACTACCAACTGACCATCCTCAGTGGCGAACGTGCCATCGAGCAACTGATACCTAATTATTATACTACGAATAAAGACACGCTTCGCCTGTTTGGCCAACTGGAATACAAGGGAAATCCTTGGACGCTGAACCTGTCGCGCCCTTACGCCCCTACCAAGGGACTGAGCAATCGTCACATCGCCTTGTGGCAAAGTCATGGCATCTACTACGACATCAAGCGTAAGGAATGGCGTTGGCAGCGCCCACGCCTCTATGGCACCACCGAAGACCAGTTTACGCAAAGCATTGTGTTGCCTTTCCTCATTCCTATGTTGGAAAATGCAGGTGCCGTAGTCTATACACCTCGCGAGAGAGATATCCAGAGCAAGGAGGTAATTGTCGATAATGACGGTATGCAGTCTCGCTCCGAATACAAGGAGATAGAAAGCGACAAATCCAGTTGGATGCAATGCGACAGTGCGGGCTTCGCTTACTGGAAACGTAACTACGAATACGGAGAAAACCCCTTCAAGATGGGTACCGCTCGCTATACTTTCACCGAGCGTGAGGGCAATGCTATGATACAATGGATGCCAGATATTCCAGCTTCAGGCGACTATGCCGTATATGTAAGCTACCAGACCCTACCCAACAGCATCTCTGATGCCCATTACAAAATCTATCATTGTGGCACCGTCACTGACGTACAGGTAAACCAACAGATGGGTGGTGGCACCTGGGTCTATCTCGGCACATACCATTTTGGCAAGGGGCGTGACCAAAACAATATGGTGGAGCTTTCCAACCAAAGTGCAGAAAAAGGAGTCGTTACGGCTGATGCCGTACGTTTTGGCGGAGGCATGGGCAATATGCTTAGAGGAGGAACGCTGAGCGGTATGCCTCGCTACCTGGAGGGCGCCCGTTATTGGGCACAATGGGCAGGCATGCACGACAGCATCTACTCTACCTACGAGGGCAAGAACGACTATAACGACGATATCAATGTGCGTTCCAAGACCATCAACTACCTCTCTGGAGGCTCTATCTTCAACCCTGATGAGATAGGCATGAAAGTGCCGTTCGAAACCGTTTTCTCCATACATAGCGATGCCGGCATCGCCAAGGAAGACAGCATCTTCGGTTCACTTACCGTCTATACCACTGACTTCAACGAGGGATTGTTGGCCGCTGGCGTTGATCGCTATGCTTCCCGCGATCTGGCCGACCTGTTGCACACACAGGTCATCAACGACATCCGTGCCACCTACCCCAAGTACTGGCGCCGTCGTGCCATGTGGAACCGCAACTACTCCGAGACACGCATACCCGCCATGCCTTCAGCTATTTTGGAAACGCTGAGTCACCAGAACTTCGAGGATATGCGCTATGGCCATGACCCCAACTTCAAGTTCACCTTGGCACGAGCCATCTACAAGGCAGCTTTGCGCTTCATTGCCACACAACATGGCACCGACTATGTAGTACAACCACTGCCTGTCACCCATTTTGCTACCCAGTTCAGCAACGAAAACACCTTGCAGTTGAGTTGGCAACCAAATCCAGATCCTTTAGAGCCTACCGCTACCCCTGAGGGCTACATAGTCTATACCCGTATGGGAGACGGCGATTTCGATAATGGTGTGCGTGTCAACGATACTTCTATGAACATCGAACTGTTGCCCGATGTGTTGTTCTCGTTCAAAGTCACCGCCATCAACAAGGGGGGCGAGAGTATGCCGAGCGAAATCCTCAGTGCCTACAAATCCTCACAGGAAACGGCAAAGGTGCTTGTCGTCAACGGCTTCGACCGCATAGCGCCACCAGCTGTTATCAACACTGCAGAGGAAGCAGGCTTCGACTTTGATGCCGACCCAGGTGTGGCTTATCGTTATGACATCTCTACGGGTGGCAGACAAAGTAATTTCAGTCGCAAGGCACGTGAAAGTCTCCGTGGCGACAGTGGCAAGGAATGGGAAGGACTCACCTTTGGTGGGAACATGTTCAACTATCCCACCGTACATGGGCAAGCCATCGCCAAAGCAGCCATCTATAGCATTGCCTCCACCAGCGATGAAGCGTTGGAAGCAGGCTATGTATCTACCGAAGGCTATGCCGCCATCGACTATATCTTAGGTATGGAGCGTGACGACCCCAATGCCCACCCATTGTTTGGCCAGCAATACAAGACATTCAGTCCTGCCATGCAAAACGTGCTCCAGACCTACACCTCATCAGGAGGCAATGTGCTGGTCAGCGGCAGCTATATAGGTACAGACATGCAAAGCTCTGCCGAGAGCCAATTTACCCAAAACGTCTTGAAATACCAGTTTGCCGACCAGCATCGTAGCACGGGTAATCTGATGGGAGCCTATGGCATGAACCGAACGGTGAAGATGCCTACCGCCCTGAATGCCAAGAGCTATGCCGTAAGCTCTGCCGATATCCTCACGGCCGTGGGTGATGCCTTTACGGCTATGGTCTATACCGACACCAACGAAAGTGCCGCTATAGCCTACAAGGGTACTGGCTATCGTTCCTTCTCCATGGGATTCCCCTTCGAGGCCATCAACGACGCCACTGAACGTGAGCACATCATGGCATCCATCCTTCGCTTCCTCATCAATAGAGATTAACACGTTTTTGTTTGCGTATATAGGCTTAATTATGTAATTTTGCACGCAAAATAAAGAATCATCAATATGAAGAAAATTTTCGGAGGCAACAAATATACCCCCAATGGTTATAGCAAGGAAGTGGAAGACAAGGTGCAGGACTGCATCCGTCGAGGCTATCACGTACCTAAACGCTCCTTGCTCCGCACAAAAGAACAGATTGAAGGCATTCGTGCCGCAGGAGAGATTAACAAAGCCCTGCTCGACTATATCACTCCGTTGGTGAAAGAAGGTGTTACCACGGCCGAACTCGACCACGCCGTATATGCTTTCACCACCGACCACGACGCCATCCCTGCCCCCTTCTTGTACGAAGGCTTCCCCAAGAGTTCCTGCATCAGCATCAACGATGTGGTGTGTCACGGCATCCCCAGTGTGAAGGAAGTCATCAAGGACGGCGACATTGTGAATGTGGATGTTACCACCATCTACAAAGGCTACTTCGCCGATGCCAGTCGTATGTTCATGATTGGCAATGTCAGTGAAGAGAACCAGAAGCTGGTGCGTGTGGCAAAGGAATGTCGCGACATTGGTGTGGAGATAGCCAAGCCTTGGGCCCGCTTGGGCGATATTGGCGAAGCCATTCAGAACCACGCCGAGAGCAACGGTTTCAGTGTGGTACGCGACCTGTGCGGACACGGTTGTGGCGTGAAGTTCCACGAAGACCCCAACGTCAACCATTTTGGCAAGGCAGGAACAGGCATGGTTTTGGTACCAGGTATGACGTTCACCATCGAGCCAATGATCAACATGGGCAAATTTCAGGTGTTCATCGACGAGGATGATGGTTGGACGGTCTGCACCGAAGACGGGCTTCCCTCCGCACAATGGGAAAGCCATATCTTAATCACAGAAACTGGTAATGAGATACTTTGTGAGTAAATGAAAAACATTCGAAACTTCTGCATCATCGCCCATATCGATCATGGCAAGAGTACCCTGGCAGACCGTCTGCTGGAGTTCACCAACACCATACAAATCACCGAGGGACAGATGCTCGACGACATGGAGCTGGAGAAAGAGCGAGGCATCACCATCAAGAGCCACGCCATCCAGATGGAGTACCAGTACAAGGGCGAGAAATACATCCTCAACCTCATTGACACTCCGGGACACGTGGACTTCAGCTACGAGGTGAGCCGCAGCATTGCCGCCTGCGAAGGAGCCCTGTTGGTGGTCGATGCCAGTCAGGGTGTACAGGCACAAACCATCTCCAACCTCTATATGGCGTTGGAGCACGACCTCGAAATCATCCCCGTCATCAACAAGTGCGATATGCCTAACGCCATGCCCGACGAGGTGGAGGACGAGATTGTCGAGCTGTTGGGATGCGACCGCAAAGACATCATCCGTGCCAGTGCCCGTACAGGCTTGGGTGTAGAAGAGATACTGAATGCCATCGTCGAGCGTGTGCCCCATCCAGAAGGCGACGAGGACGCTCCGTTGCAGGCACTCATCTTCGACTCCGTCTTCAACTCCTTCCGAGGCATCATCGCCTATTTCAAGGTAGTGAACGGTGTCATCCATAAGGGCGACAAGGTGAAGTTCTTCAATACCGGCAAGGAATACGATGCCGACGAGGTGGGCGTGCTCAAGATGGACATGATACCCCGCAACGAGTTGCGTACAGGCGATGTAGGCTATATTATCAGTGGCATCAAGACCTCTACTGAGGTACGTGTGGGCGATACCATCACCCACATAGCCCGTCCGTGCGACAAAGCCATCTCAGGTTTCGAAGAGGTGAAGCCCATGGTCTTCGCCGGCGTCTATCCCATTGCCCCCGAGGACTATGAGAACCTGCGTGCCAGCTTGGAGAAGCTCCAGCTCAACGATGCCGCATTGACCTTCCAGGCAGAATCATCCGTAGCCTTGGGCTTTGGCTTCCGTTGTGGCTTCCTGGGTCTGCTCCACATGGAGATTGTGCAGGAGCGCCTGGATCGTGAGTTCGACATGGACGTCATCACCACCGTCCCCAACGTAAGCTATAACGTCTATGACAAACATGGTGTGATGACCGAGGTACACAACCCGGGATCCATGCCCGACCCTACCACCATCGACCATATCGACGAGCCCTATATACGTGCCAGCATCATCACCGCCACCGACTATATCGGTCCTATCATGACGCTCTGCTTAGGCAAGCGTGGCGAACTGGTGAAGCAGGAATATGTCAGTGGCAACCGTGTAGAGATTTATTATGACATTCCGTTGGGAGAGATTGTGATTGACTTCTACGACAAGCTCAAGAGCATCTCCAAGGGTTATGCCTCGTTCGACTACCACTCCAACGGCTTCCGTCCTTCCAAGCTCATCAAGCTCGACATCCTCCTCAACGGCGAGCCTGTCGATGCCCTCTCTACCCTTACCCACGAGAGCAATGCCTACGACCTTGGACGCCGCATGTGTGAGAAGCTCAAAGAGCTGATACCCAGACAGCAGTTCGATATTGCCGTACAGGCAGCCATCGGAGCCAAAATCATTGCTCGTGAGACTATCAAGCAAGTACGCAAGGACGTTACCGCCAAGTGCTATGGTGGTGATGTCAGCCGTAAGCGCAAACTGTTGGAGAAGCAGAAGCGAGGCAAGAAACGCATGAAGCAAATCGGCAATGTAGAAGTGCCACAAAAAGCCTTCCTTGCCGTCCTCAAGCTGGATTAAACAATTGACAACCCAGGCGATAGCATACCTCCTCATTGGCCTCAACGTCCTCACATTCTTTGTCTATGGCATAGACAAGTGGAAGGCCAAGCGTGGCAGTTGGCGCATACCAGAAGCCACCTTGCTTATCCTTGCTTACTAGTAGTAAACCCATCGCTTACTACTAGTAAACCCACCGCTTGCTACTAGTAAACTACAAAATTCTCTAGAGAATATTTGGACGAGAACCGTTCTCGCAAGGCACGAGAACCGTTCTCGTTGGCGACGAGCTACGTCCTCGTTTTTTTTCCTAGTTAGGAAAAAATATTTCCCTAGTTAGGGAACAAGTTTTTGCTAACTAGGCAACCCAGCAAGCTAAAACATGCCGACACTCCACTTTTTCCACTTAACAAACTCACAATATGTTTGTTAACCCAGTGGAGTGTTTTCCAAACACTCCACCATCACTCCACCATCACTCCACCCCCTCTCCACTGAAAAACAAGGCCTCAGAATTGACACTATGATACACATATCAATGTAAACTTAGTGTATAGTTGCCCTTCATCCATTAATCCTATCAAATAGTCAATATATGATACTCCATGAAAAGTGGAGAGTTAGTGGAGTGTTTGCAAAACACTCCACGCTTCATATTAGTTGGAGTACAGTGTGTTATAGGTAAAAAGTGGAGTGACGGCATGTTTTATGTAAATTCTTCATCATTTTTAAGAGCAAAATAATTTGAAAATAAACGCCAATAAAATCAAAAGCTATCTTTATTTTTAGTATCTTTGCGTTCGCATAGCTAAAAAGGAGGCATGTGACATCGAATTAGCCACTCTTTCTCCCATCCCTTTGCTTTTCTGAAATGCAAACAATTATTTATTTTTAAACACATTTTTTTTAATGATTAAAGACCTCTCTAAGGGGCAGACTGCGGTCTATCAGATAGAGTGCTTTCTGCAAGAGAACTACGAGTTTCGCCACAACGTGCTTAGCGGCAAGGTGGAATTCCGACAAATTACTAATTTCGACCAAGCAGATGAATGGTCGGTTGTTACAGCAAAGGTGATGAACTCCATCGTGCGTAAGGCGAAAATGGAGTATATCGGCAGAAACTCCCCACGAACCGACATCGAGGAGTATATCAACTCGGATGCCGTGAAGGAGTATGACCCCATCAGTGATTACCTGACCCACCTGCCTGAATGGGACGGCAAGAACCATGTGGCCGATTTGTTCAACCGCATTCCCGGACTTACCTCCGAGCAGCTGTCCTGGTGCAGTACCTGGCTCCGTTCAACAGTGGCCCATTGGCTGGGCCTGGATCATTTGCACGGCAATGAGTGTACACCTATTATGATAGGTCGTCAGGGGTGCGGCAAGACCACCTTTGCCATGAACCTGCTTCCCCCTGCTTTGCGAACCTACTATCTGGATCATATCAACTTCGGCAATAAGTTTGATGCGGATATGGCATTGACCCACAACCTGCTGGTAAACATCGACGAGTTTGCCAACATGAAAGGAAGTCAGCAAGGCAAACTGAAGCACACCCTCTCCAGACAGAAAGTAAACGGTCGTCCAATCTTTGGTAAGACGCAGGAAGACCGCAGGCGCTATGCCTCGTTCCTGGCCACCACCAACGACGAGCAACCGCTTTGCGACCCAACAGGCAGTCGTCGATTTATTTGTCTGAGGGTGCCCGACAAGATGATGATCGACAATGTGTCGCCCATTGATTACGAGCAACTCTATGCTCAAGTGATGTATGAGATCATTGCCTCGCAAACGCCCTATTGGTTTACTAATGCCGAAGAGGAGCGCATCCAGCTGATGAACCAGCCCTATATAAAGGAGGAGAGTCTGGAAAACATGCTATCCATTTTCTATAAGGTGCCTTCAGGGGAGGAAAAAGGCGAATGGCTGAGCTTGGGCCAAGTGATTGAGAGCATGCAAGGAACCTATCCTAAACTAAGGAACGACCATTCCACCCGCATCAAGATAGGGCTTGCCCTGCGGCAGATGGGGTGTGTGGCCAAAGAAACCAATCGAGGCTTTAAGTATCAGCTGATAGAACTCGAAGCTGCTTGATGAGCAAGTGGACAATAGATTAGTGGCAAGAGTTTCCTCTTGCCACTATTGTTTTATTTACATCCATACGTAATCTTCTTGCCCTTATGTAATATTTCATACACCCACCCCACTATTTCATACAATCTATTGAAAATTAGCCCCAATCTCGGCTTTTTCTTTCCCCAATTCCCTGACTCAGATATCAGTTTTGTTGGGATTATGGGCCCCTGAGTATCTAACAAAAAAAGCCCTGTGGGCGAATATCCATCGGTCTTTATCTTTAGTGTTATAATTATCGATTACTATTGAATTGCAAAAAAAAACAGATTTCTTTTGGAAATGTTCATTAATTAGTTAACTTTGCACCGAATTAAACATTCATAGCAATATGGAAAAGATAAGAGACATCATTTTTTACAAGACATATTTCAAGGAGTTTTATATCCAACTCGATGAAAATGCACGTACTAAGATTAATTATGTACTGAAACTTATCCAAACACAGGAAAGGATCCCCATCAAATTCTTCAAGTTTATTGAAGGGTCAAAAGGATTATATGAAATCCGTGTTAAGGTTGAAACAAACATTTATAGGGTATTTTGTTGTTATGACAAAGGATCTATAGTTGTGCTTTTTAATGGCTTTGTAAAAAAGACTCAGAAAACGCCAAAATCAGAGATTGAAAAAGCCGAGGCAATAATGAAGGAATATTTTGAAAACAAGAAGGAGGGTTAACTATGAATACTGCAAAAGAGAAAAAAATACTAGAAAGCACTACATTTGAAGAGTTACTGGATGCAGAATATGGCAAACAGGGCACTGCAACCCGCGAGAAGTTTGAGGTTGATGCAGAGACTTTTATACTTGCCGAATGCTTGAAAGAACAACGTAAACTTGCTGGACTAACCCAACAGGAGTTAGCCGATAGAATTGGTACCAAGAAGAGCTATATCTCAAAAATAGAGAATGGGCATACCGATATTCAGTTGAACACCCTTTTCAGGATTATGAACGGATTGGGACGTAGGGTTAGGCTTACCATATTATAAAAGCATTGACTGCAATGAGCACGACAAGCTGTATGGGCTATGGACCTCTGGGCATCTAACAAGGTGCAAGCATAAAAAAGTCCGATGAACCAACGTACAATCGGACTTTTTTATGCAACTCAATTGACTCAGATATCAGATATCAGTTTCAATCAACCCATCCAGTGGTCGAAACGCTTAGAGACATCTTTCAAATAATCGATAATTGGGAGGTGCTGCGATAGATACTTTCGTTGTCTATCTCAGCTCCAAACGCATGTCGGTATAGGAGTGCGTCGTTTCTGCAAAGCCAAGCTTCTTGTAGATGGGATAGCCTTGTTTGGTGGCACGGAGGTCGATGCAACTCAGGCCTCGTGATTTGGCGTCCTCTACCAACTGTTGCATCAGGGTGGTGCAGAGCCCCTGACCACGATACTCCGGCAGGGTATAGACGCTGAAAACCTCGCCATAGAGACCGTTGAGCAAACGACAGTTGGCGGGCATCTCGAGGATGCTGAGGTAAACCACTGACACGATAACCCCTGCATCTCTGGCCACAAAGACAATCAGTTCAGTGCCGAGCTTTCTAGCGAAGAACGACAACAACTGTTGTTCGATGCATGCTTTGTCTTGAGGTGTTACAGGACCATGATCGTCTTCTATGAACGCAATGCGTAAACGTATCAACTCGTCGACATCCTGCTTGGTGACCTGACCGTACACAATATTCATAACCTATCCTCCGAAATTTTTGTTCATATGTTTGATGACAAAGTTAGTGTTTTTTTGCTCTTTATTGCTATATTTGCCAGAAAAAAGCGATGAACAAGGTAAGAATAACGGCTATACGACAGACGGTCTATCCCGACCTGATGGCGAAATACGAGAACCCCATAGAACATACATGTGATGTGAAGGAGGGACAACAATGGCTATCCATCGGCGGACAATGTCCGGAGGGGATGTGCCCAGCTGCCTGGTATTCCATGAAAGAGTTTGTGGAGTCGCTGGCCAAGGGCGAGGGCAACTTCTACGACGGATGGATGCAGAACTCCATGAGTGCCATGATCAGCTGCAACGACGGCTTCCGTCCGTTCAGCTTCTATATCGAGGTGGTTGACTAAAGATCAATCGGGATAACCACCTTGAAGGTGATGTTGCGCCCCATGTTATATACGCCACGACGGCCCGTCACCACATTGACATCCGTATATTTCAAACGACTGAGGTGGTGCTGGTAGGCACAGTTCAAGAGGTTGTCGGCAGTGACATATACCTCAGCTATCTTTTTATTCCTCAAATGCAAATCGGTACCAGCAGAGAGCGACAGCAAGGCATAGCCTGGTGTTTCTGTCTCGGTATCATCTGCCCTATAAATATGATTTTGAGGCAGGTAGTAGTCAACACCTGCGGCGATGTAGGTATTATTCAGTGCCAGTCCTTGTTTGGGATGGGCATGACGGTACTCGTGGGCGGCATGGGTGCTGACTGTGCTGTGCGTATGGTGGAAAAGCTCCCACTTTAGCTCGGACGACCAACGCGGAGCGGGGGTAAAAGGCAGGTACTTAGTGTCAGGGGTAGCATGTAACTGCTGGGCATCGACATACGAGAAGCTGTTGGCAAAGTGGATGGAATGGATGGGGTGGAAATCGACACCTGCCTCAAAGCCCAACAGACGGGCGTCACCTTGCGTATATACATAGGTAAGGTAACCTGGTTGAATCACTTCCTCTACCCTATGGGTAAAGACATAGTTGTTGATGCGGTTGGCAAAGAGGGCCACCTGTGCCGACACATAGCGTGAGGTGAAATCAAGGCCTAAGTCGGCCTGCCAACTGTATTCGGCCTTGAGTTGCTGAGAGCCTATCTCATAGCGGTGGGAACCTTCATGCACACCGTTCGATGCCAGTTCACTCATATTGGGAGAACGGAATCCACGTGCCACATTCAGACGCAGGTTGAAATGCTCGTTGACATTGAAAATGGCTCCCATACTGCCCGTCAGTCCGTTAAAATGACGGATAAAGTCGGTGAAGCGCATCTCGCCATCTTCCTCCAAAGCATCACCATGCATACGGCGATGGTCGTAACGAACACCTCCATTCAGCGTCCAACGGTCGCCCAATGTCTTGGTGGCGGTGGCATAAACGCCAATATCGAATAATTTATAGTCGGGTATCAGGTACTCCTCGCCCAGGTTGACCGATTGCTGATACATACCGCCCACACCCGTTGAGAGTCGCCAGCCGTTCCATTCGTTGGTTACCAAGCGCAGGTCGTAGGTCAGCGAATGTAACTTGAAGTAGGCCTCATATTCATCGGCACTCTCCTCGTACTCCTGGCGACGGTTTTGCTGATAGCCGATGATGGCCTTAAGGTTGCCTATAGGAAGGTTGAGGGAGTTGTCCCATACGGCTTTGTAGTGCTTCACTTGCTGGAAAGGCAGTGTCTTGGAATAGGTCTTATGATGGTCGGTGCTCCATATCAACTCGCCTGTCTGTTCATCGCGCTCACCCTCTACGATGCTGGGGGTCAGGTGATAGGCTACCCATACGAGGCGTGAGTGGCCCCACGACTGGTTGATGCCCAGCATCAAGCGTCCTGAACGCTCACGGAACTGAGAACCTGGCACATAGCCATCGTATTTGTTCTTATAGGCATGGGCCATCTTGTCGCTGAAACGGGCATCCCATACGAAGCCTTTCTTGTTGCCTGACAACGAGAGGTTATAGGCGAAAAGACCATTGTTGGTCTGGTACTCGGTACTGACATTGGCGTGCATCTCGCCCTCTGCCAATGTGGGCTGAGGATGCAGGATAACCACACCTGCCATCGCATCAGAGCCATACATCAGCGAAGCAGGACCCTTCAGAATCTCGACAGAGTTTACACTACTGCCATCTACCTCGACACCGTGTTCGTCGCCCCACTGTTGTCCTTCCTGACGGACACCCTCGCTCATCACCACCACACGGTTATAGCCCAATCCGCGGATAATGGGCTTGGAGATGCCGCTACCAGTGGTCAGCTGACTGACACCGGGCTGGTGGGCAATGGCATCGATGATATTGGAAGATGCTGTTGAGCGTAATTCCTGAGGAGAGACAATGCTCACGGGGGCCGTTGAGTGCTTCAGCTTGGTATCACCAGCCACACCCGTTACCGTCAGTTCGTTGAGTTGCAAGTGGCGGTAGAACACATCGGTAGAGTCTTCGGGATGTTCGTGTATCTTAGTGTTGTCTTGTGCTGACAGTGCCGTACAAACACACAGCAAAGCCAGGATGATATACCTTATTTTCATATAGTGTCTTATTTGTTTCGGGGGGCAAAGATAATGAAAATCTCAAAACGATATACCCTTAGGCGATTTTTTAGAAATAAATGAAAAACTATTTTGTTATATTTTCAAATTGATGTATTTTTGCACCCAGAATTGGTTCCGTTGGGGCGTATCGCTGCTTCGGATTAAAAGGGAATCAGGTGAAAGTCCTGGACAGTCCCGCTGCTGTGAAGCTCGCTAATGCTCTCTGGCACATGCTAATTGCCACTAACAAATCTAACCATGAAAAGTTGGGAAGGCGTCAGAGAGTGAGTCAGTCAGAAGACCTGCCGTTCATTAAAGGCTATCCGCCTCGTGGGTTAGGCGCGTAGTACGAAAACATTGTTTTTCTATTACATGTACTGTTTTTATGTTTAAAAACTTTCATGGCTTCGGCATGTTTGAACAGTATCAAGCATGGAAGCGCGAACGCAGAGAGCGCAAGAGCTTTAAATATCGCCTCTCTGTAACTGCTATCAAACTGATTATCATTATCAGTTGTACGTTTTTAATGTTGTTTTTACCCACCAGTGTACTGGGCATTCCTGATCTTACACTGGTAGAGCAACGAGTGATTGCCATCTTTGTATTTGCCACGCTTATGTGGCTCTTGGAGCCTGTGCCGGCATGGACCACCTCCATGGGCATAGTGGTGCTGTTGTTGTTAACGTGTAGCGACAGTTCGCTATGGTTTATGCGCAACGACCTGCCTAACCAGTCGTTAGGAGAGTTTATTCATTACAAGTCTATCCTCAACAGCTTCTCCGACCCTATCATCATGTTGTTCATTGGTGGTTTCATTATGGCTATTGCTACCTCTAAGAGCGGATTGGACGCTACTTTGGCAAAGGTGATGCTCAAGCCTTTCGGTACACAGAGTCGCTTTGTGTTGCTGGGCTTCATCCTGCTGACGGCTTGGTTCTCGATGTTTATCAGCAACACAGCTACTGCTGCAATGATGCTGACTTTCCTGACCCCTGTAATGAAATCCTTGCCTGCCGACGGTAAGGGTAAGATTGCCTTGGCAATGTCTATTCCAATAGCTGCCAACCTGGGTGGTATCGGTACCCCTATCGGTACGCCTCCTAACGCTATCGCCCTGCGTTATCTGAACAATCCCGACGGACTGAACATGAACATCGGTTTCGGTGACTGGATGATGGTGATGTTCCCCTTTGTGATTGTAATATTAATCATTGCATGGGTATTGTTGCTCAACATATTCCCTTTCAAACAGAAAAAGATTGTGCTGAACATTCAGCACGAGCACAAACAGAGCTGGCGCGACTGGGTGGTGTATATCACCTTCTGCGTGACGGTAATCATGTGGGTGCTCGACAAATATACAGGCGTAAACGCTAATGCGGTGGCGATGATTCCTGTGGCTGTGTTTGCCCTTACGGGTATCATCGGCAAGCGCGACTTGGAAGAGTTGAACTGGAGCGTGCTCTGGATGGTGGCTGGTGGTTTTGCCTTAGGTGTGGCACTCGAGGAGTCGGGCTTGGCCATACACCTGATTAATGCTATTCCATTCGATACATGGCCTGCACTGGCCATCATCATTGGCTCTGGCTTGTTGTGCTATATCCTGTCCAACTTCATCAGCAACACGGCCACGGCCACGTTGTTGGTGCCGATATTGGCAATTGTGGGTACCAGCATGGGCGAGCAGCTGGATCATCTGGGTGGCGTTTCTACTCTGCTGATTGGTATTGCTCTGAGCTCGTCAATGGCGATGTTGCTGCCTATCAGTACACCTCCTAACGCGATGGCGCACTCTACCGGTTTTATCAGTCAGAAAGACATGATGAAGGCGGGTCTGATTATGGGCGTCATCGGTTTGGTATTGGGCTACCTGATGCTGATCATACTGGGAAGCCACGGCTTACTATAAGAAATTTTTCTTTTCTACCATTGTACACTCATGTGTTTATAACGGCGGCTTATGTCTGTGACAGATATAAGCCGTCATCTTTTTTATAAGCGACTTTAATAAGCAGCCACTTCGCTGATGCACAACGGTCCTCTTGCATCGAGGAAGTTTACTTTGATAGCAGTGGTGGTAATGGCTGGGAAACCCAGGATGCGCTTATAGCCTATGGTGGTGGTTTCCTCCTCCTGTGCTAAAGGCAACCATACTCCCTCTTGCAGGTATTCTAACTCGAATTGCTTTACGCGTTGTCCCAACGGGATATATTCTTGCAACAAGAGGCGACTCAGCGTTTGTGGTTGTGCGAAGGTAAACGTCAGCGAGCCGTCATTTACGCCGTCAGGGGTTGCCCAGTAGGTATCGAAATCTTCATCGTTCACAAGGGAAGCCGCAAAGCGCTTGCCTCTTACCTCCGATGCTTCCACCGTAGCACCGAGCAACAGATTATGACTCAGCTCCTGCGTAATACGCTGATGGAACGTCACGGCATTGATGGAATCGGTCTTCGAAATCAATCCTTCTTTATTGACAGGGAAGTTCAGCAACAGGTTACCGTTGTGCCCCACACTTTGGTAATACAAATCCACCAACACGTCGGCCGTCTTCACCTTGTCATCCTCACGCTCATGATAGAACCATCCCGGACGGATAGATACATCGCACTCGGCAGGAATCCATGCATCGCCATCAGCATGACCGGAGGTCAGTTCTTTACCGTTGGGATAACCCGGATAGACATCAGCCGAACGCAGGAACGCCCAGTTGGTGGTGCCTGCCTTGCCTTTCTCGTTACCCACCCATCGGCATCCTGGGCCTCCGTCAGAGAAACAGATGGCATTAGGTTGCAACTCATCTACCATCGCCCAAGCGGTGGGGAAATCATAATAGTTACGACGGTCGATATTACGTGTTTCATTGGCACCGCCATAGTAGCCGTCACCACCGTTGGCACCATCGAACCACACCTCGAAGATGTCACCATAGCGCGTCATCAACTCACGCAGTTGGGCATGATAATACGCCACGTAGGAAGCACTGCCATAGTCGGCACGGTTCCTGTCCCAAGGCGAGAGATAGACACCAAGCTTGAGTCCATATTCACGACAAGCCTCAGCCAGTTCGCCCACCACATCACCGTTGTACGACGAGTGAGAGACATTGTAATCCGTCAGGTCGGTAGGCCACAAGCAGAAGCCATCATGGTGCTTGGCAGTAATAATAACTCCCTTCATGCCTGCCTCCACAAACGTACGAGCCCACTGCTTGGCATCCAAGTGGGTAGGATTAAATGTCTTGGGGTCGGTATCACCATAGCCCCACTCCTTATCATTGAACGTATTCAGCCCGAAATGGATAAAGGCATAGGTCTCCATCTGTTGCCAAACCACCTGTTTCTGTGCAGGAATAGGATATACTGGAGCAGGTGCTGGGGTGTTGTCGGCACACGACACAAGGGCGATAGCGGCACAAATCATCAATATGTTTTTCATAGTCGTTACTTAATTTACATGTAAACCTTTGCAAATATAGGAAAATTGGGTATTTTTGCAGCAATGAAAAGTAAATAATCTTTATGAAACAATATTTATTGGCCATTTTGCTGGCTCTTCCTGTGAGCATAGCTGCTCAGGATGCGGAGAAAAAGAACCAATTTGATTTCAGTTTGGATTTCTATACACATGGTGAAATATGTGCTGGAGGTCTACCCAGGTCTCAAGATAACACACCTGTTGGTAATAATTCAGCTTTCATTTTAGGTCGCACACGTGTCATCTTGGACTATGAGCGGAGTGGTTTGCAGGCTCACGCCGTGATTCAGAACAAGGCAATATGGGGCACAAAAGGCAATCAGGCACTCAATCTATACGAAGGCTGGGTAAAGATGTCGGCCCGTAACGGTCTTTTTGCGCAGTTAGGACGTATTGCTTTGTCGTATGACGATGAGCGTATCATCGGTGCCAACGACTTTGCCACAGCTGCCCTGTCGCACGATGTGTTGCGAATGGGTTATGAGGGTCACGGTCATCAGCTACACGTCATACTGGGCTACAATCAAAACGCAGAGAATGTGTACGCTAACACCTATTATCTAAATGGGGCACAGTTTTACAAGACCATGCAGACCGTGTGGTACCACTACGATGCCACCAAGATACCATTGGGCGTTTCACTGCTCTTCATGAATATGGGTGCACAAGCGGGCAGTGAGGAGGATAAGTACAACCCACCAACGACCCAGTACCAGCAGATGTGGGGTGGCTATTTCAACTACCATCCAAAGTACCTGACATTGGAAGGAGCCTACTACCGACAGACGGGCAGACAGGTGGATATGTACTTGCAATACGGACCGATAAGGGCTTGGATGGCCAGCGGAAAAGCAACTATCCAGCCATCGGACAAGTATGGCTTCGTAGTAGGTTACGACCACCTGAGTGGCGACGACTTTGTGCCTGTGGGTTACGGCGGTTATAGCTTAATACATCATGATGTACAAAGAGGATTCAGTCCTATGTTTGGTTCACGATCGAAATTCTATGGCATTCTGGACTTCTTCTATGAGAGCGCCTATAGTCATGGATTCACTCCTGGTTTGCAAAATGCCTATGTGGGCGTATTCGGCAATCCTACCAAAAAGCTGGATGGCAAAGTCACCTATCACTATCTGGCCACTGCTACCAAAATTCAGGATCTTCAACGTGAGTTAGGACACAGCTTTGAACTCGAGGCCACCTACCGCTTTACGAAAGACATCAAGCTCACCGCTGGCTATACCTTTATGACGGGTACGGAAACGATGAGACGTCTGAAAAATGACGATAGCAGCAAGAATGCCCATTGGGGATGGTTCTCACTCACCATCTCGCCCACCCTCTTCACCACGAAGTGGTAACCAGGCTGCAAAAGACAGCAAGTAAAGCAGAGCATTCACCATGACTTTGTTTTGCTTCATTAATAATATTTACGAATTCACATAGCGCGAGTTAGCTAAAATTTGATTATCTTTGTCGGCTAAATAAGCAAATGAAAAAGATGAATCCGTTTTTTAGCCCATACAACACACCTCATGGCACTGTGCCCTTTGACCAAATAAAGCTGGAGCATTACGAGCCGGCTATTGTGGAGGGTATGGCCCAGCAGAAGGCTGAGATAGACGCTATCGTAAACAATCCTGAAGCACCTACCTTTGCCAATACTATTGTGCCTTACGAGTTGTCGGGCAAGATGCTGGAGCGCACCACCACTGTGTTTGGCAACCAACTGATTGCCAACACGAATGATGCATTGCAGGAGTTGGCTAACAAACTGATGCCGATGCTCAGTGAGCATGAAAACGACATTTGCCTGAACGAACAGCTGTTTGCCCGCATCAAGCAGGTGTATGACAACAGGGAGCAAGAACAGCTGAACAACGAACAACAGAAGTTGTTGGAGGATATCTATATCGGCTTCACCCGCAACGGAGCCAACCTGAACGATGAGCAGAAGGCTACTTTCCGTGAACTGACCAAGCAACTGAGTCTGTTGTCTCTGCAATTCAACAATAACCTGCTAAAGGAAACCAACGACTACCAACTACACTTGACGAACGCTGACGATCTGAAGGGACTGCCAACAAGTTCTGTGGAATCGGCCAAAGAAGCAGCGGAGGAGAAAGGACTGGACGGATGGGTCTTCACCCTGCATAGTCCATCGTTCAGTCCCTTTATGATGTATGCCGACAACAGAGAACTGCGTAAACAGTTGTATATGGCGTACCACACCCGATGCTTGCACGATAACGAGCAGAACAACCTGGAGGTGGTGAAGCAGTTGGTGAACTTGCGCATGCAGGTGGCACAGCTGTTGGGCTATGACACCTACGCCGACTATGCGCTGGAAAGACGTATGGCACAAGACCAGTCACATGTGTATAAGCTACTGAACGACCTGTTAGTGGCCTATACGCCTACTGCCCGTCAAGAGGTGGAGGAGATGCAGGCCTTGGCACGCGAAATGGAAGGAAATGATTTTTCTTTCATGCCCTGGGACTTACCCTATTATGCACATAAGTTGAAGGAGCGTAAGTTCAACCTCGATAGCGAGAAGCTACGTCCTTATCTCGAACTGAGCAAGGTGAAGGAAGGGGTATTCGGCTTGGCTACCCGTCTGTATGGCATCACTTTCAAGGAGAACAAGGAAATTCCTGTATATCATCCCGATGTGGAAGCCTACGAGGTGTACGACAAAGACGGTACCTATCTGGCTGTGCTCTACACCGACTTCCACCCTCGTGAAGGAAAGCAAGGTGGTGCGTGGATGACCTCTTACAAGAACCAATGGATGGACATCCAGACAGGTGAGAACAGTCGCCCACATATCTCCTTAGTGATGAACTTCAGTAAGCCCACCAAGGATAAGCCGGCATTGCTGACACATGGTGAGGTGAACACTTTCCTGCATGAATTTGGACATAGCTTGCACGGCATGTTTGCCAACACGACCTATGAGAGCCTCAGCGGTACCAACGTATATTGGGACTTCGTGGAACTGCCTTCGCAATTTATGGAGAACTATGCCGTTGAGAAAGAATTCCTGCATACCTTTGCGCGTCATTACAAGACCGGTGAGCTGTTGCCCGACGAATTGGTGCAGAGCATCATCGACTCACAAAACTTCAACGTGGCCTATGCTTGCTTGCGTCAGGTAAGTTTCGGACTGCTTGATATGGCTTGGTACACCCGCCAAGAGGCATTCAACGGTGATGTGGAAGCCTACGAGCACAAGGCATGGGAAAAGGCACAGATATTACCTCAGGTAGATGGTACCTGCATGAGCGTGCAGTTCTCGCACATCTTCTCTGGTGGTTATGCTGCTGGCTACTACAGCTACAAATGGGCAGAAGTGCTGGATGCTGATGCTTTTGCTCTGTTCAAGGAGCATGGCATCTTCGACACAGCTACTGCTACTTCTTTCCGAGAAAATATCTTGTCAAAAGGTGGCACCGAGCATCCTATGACGTTATACAAACGCTTTAGGGGACAGGAGCCTACCATTGACGCATTATTAACCCGTAACGGAATTAAGCCATGAAGAAATTCTTAGTTTATAAATGTTATATCCTACTGACCTTGCTGACATTGACATCTTTAAGTGGGTGCTCCAAGGGAGACGATGTGAAAGTCATCTTTACCGGCAAGACTTGGAAGATGAGTTATATCTTCCGTGAGGGCGACCCCAAAGCGTATGTGAATTTCTGGGGCGAGGACAGGGAGGCGGAAGCACAGAGCATTGCCACCCAGAAACTTGACGGCAACTATGAGTTGGATTTCTCTGGCACAGAAATTGATGGTGCCTTTAACGGCAGTTTCTCCGGAAAGGGAGTGAATGCATCATTCAAGGGATCTTGGAGGGCTGATGGTGAGTCACGAGTGATGAGTACCTACGACTTGAAGTGGACGGGCGTAGAGAGTGACGTGTTAGCCATGCAGTTTCAGAATGCCGTGAGCTCGGCATACAAATACAGTGGCGACTCCAACGCCCTGTATATCCATTATAAAGACAAAGAAGTACCTTACGTAATGGCTTTATTACCCAAGAACAGATAATGAATACTACTGAAAAGAAAATCGAACTGGATAAGAGATACTTGCGCATGGCAAGCATCTGGTCGGAGAATTCCTATTGCAAACGCCGTCAGGTGGGAGCACTGATCGTAAAGGACAAGATGATTATCTCTGATGGCTATAACGGCACTCCTTCTGGGTTTGAGAACGTATGCGAGGACGAGAACAACGTGACTTATCCATACGTGTTGCATGCCGAGGCTAACGCCATCACTAAGATTGCACGCTCTAACAACAACAGTGAGGGTGCCACGCTATATGTAACAGACTCTCCCTGCATCGAGTGTGCAAAGCTGATCATTCAGGCAGGCATCAAACGGGTGGTGTATTCGCGTCAGTACCGACTGGACGATGGCATACAACTGCTCAAGAAAGCTAATATCGAAGTGGTGTTTTTGGAAATTGAAAATTGAAGATTAGATATGGCAAATAACAACAAGACTACACGATTTATACCATTCATTATTGCATTCAGCATAGTGGGTGGCATTCTGATAGGTACCTTCTATAGCAAGCACTATGGAGGTAACCGACTGGGTATCATAAACGGTTCTTCCAACAAGATCAATGCGTTGATGCGCATTGTGGAGGACCAGTACGTTGACACCATCGACATGGGCGATGTGGTGGAAGGTGCTTTGCCACAGATACTGGCACAGCTCGACCCCCACTCTACTTATATTCCTGCACAGGATGCCGAGGAAGTGAACTCCGAGCTGGAAGGTAGCTTTAGCGGCATCGGCATACAGTTTGTCATTCAGGATGATACTATCCATATCAATAGCGTGATTGAGGGTGGCCCTTCGGAGAAAGTGGGTATCTTGGCAGGCGACCGCATCATCAAGGTAAACGATAGTCTGTTTGTGGGCAAAGAGGTGAACGAACGTACGGCGAAGGAACACCTGAAAGGTCCAAAAGGTTCGGAGGTGAAGATATCTGTCTTGCGTTCGGGTGAACCCGACTTGCTTGACTTCATCGTGGTGAGGGGCGACATTCCTCAGAACTCCATCAATGCAGCCTATATGATTACCGATGAGTTGGGCTACGTAAAGATTGACAAGTTTGCACGTACTACCCATGTGGAACTGTTGAACGCCATTGCCCAACTGAGTCACCAGAACTGTAAAGGTTTGATTATCGACCTGCGCGACAATACGGGTGGTTATATGGATGCTGCTCTACGCATGGTGAACGAGTTCCTGTCAGAAGGACGCCTGATGCTCTTCGCACAGGGGCGCAAGTATCCTCGCATGGAGGAATATGCTAACGGCACAGGTAGCTGTCAACGCATGCCATTAGTGGTACTGATCAACGAAAGTTCTGCCTCAGCCAGCGAAATTTTTGCAGGAGCTATCCAGGACAACGACCGTGGTACCATCATTGGTCGCCGTTCGTTTGGCAAAGGACTGGTTCAGCAACCCATCGAGTTCAGTGATGGCTCATCTATCCGCTTGACCATAGCAAGGTACTATACCCCTTCAGGACGTTGCATTCAACGCCCATACGAGAATGGCAAGGATCCAGAGTATGACACCGACTGGATCAACCGCTATGAACATGGTGAGTTCTTCTCGGAAGACAGTATTAAACTTAACACCGATGAGGAATTCTTCACCACCCTGGGTCGTCCGGTCTATGCAGGTGGTGGCATTATGCCCGATATCTTCGTGCCACAAGATACCATTGGCGTAACATCTTACTTGATTGAGGTGAGCAACAAGGGACTAATCTCTCGTTTTGGTTTTGCCTATAGCGACAAGAACCGTGAGAAACTCACCGAGATGGGTGACCCTGAAAAGCTGGCCAGCTATCTGTCGAAGCAGGACATCACAGGGCAGTTTATCCGTTATTGCGACACCAAGGGTGTGAAACGTCGCAACTTATTGATTAACAAATCGCACAAGCTATTGGAGAAATACCTCTGTGCCAATATCATCAGCAATATTCTCGGCACGCAACCCTACATCCAGTACTGGAATCGTGATGACAAGACCGTGCTGAAAGCCATCGAGGTATTGGAGAAAGGCGAGGCATTCCCCCAAGCTCCGGAAACCGTTGACCATTGACCGTTGACCACATAACGTTGACAAGAAAAAAGGCTTTTGGGGGGCAGGTTGTAAAGTAACAATATGAACAAGGTTGAACTTAGGAAATACATCAGGGCACTGAAAGTACAGCACCAGGCAACGGTAACTGCTGATTCCGAGCGAATCATGCAGGTGGTGGCGAATGATGCCCATTTCCTGAGTGCCAAGACCGTGCTGTTGTATCACTCGTTGGGTGACGAGGTCAACACCCACCAGTTCATCGAAGAATGGTGCACGAAAAAGCTACTGCTCTTACCAGTGGTGGTAGGCAATGACTTAGAACTGAGGTGCTATCGTGGTGCCTACGAATTGAAGATGGGTACTTTCGGCATTGCAGAACCCACAGGTCCTTTGTTCACCGACTATGCAAAGATTAATTTCGTAGCCGTACCAGGTATGGCTTTTGACAAGAACGGTAACCGTTTAGGCAGGGGCAAAGGCTACTACGACCGTCTGTTACCCAAACTCACCCGTGCCTACAAGGCAGGTATCTGTTTCCCCTATCAATTAGTTGATGAAGTACCAGTAGAGCAGAATGACATCCCAATGAATACTGTTATTTACTAAAGGTTACCTAAAAACAATATTAGTTATTACCTGCGCCCCCACATGCTGATTCATCTTGGTCACCAGTTGCTGGCGACCCATCATCAGCTGTTGGCGCAAAGGAGGCGATGTCACCTCCACATATAATGTCTGGTTCTTGATAAACTGTGGCTTCGAGAGTGCAGCTATGGTAGGTCCCATTACCTCGCCCCAGGCATCCATCAGTCGTTTCTCGTTCAGCGGCGTTTCCAAGCCCTCCTGGCGAAGGAATTTGCGAATGAGCATCCCCACCGATTCTGCATCATTCCTTCTCATAGTCGCCTCCATTTATGGGTGTCACCACCCCGTCAGTCACACTGAACAGGCTATAATCCACCTGTGTCTTTTCCAATATCCTGTCTAAATTCTCACGATTGGTATCGGTAATGAATATTTGTCCGAAGCGGTCGCTACCCACCAGCTTCACAATCTGTTCCACACGGTGCACATCCAGTTTGTCGAAGATGTCGTCCAGCAACAGCAAAGGCACGGTACCGATGCGTTTCAAGAAATCAAACTGTGCCAGTTTCAGAGCTATCAGGTAAGTCTTGTTCTGCCCTTGTGACCCTTCACGCTTCAGAGGATACCCCCCTAACTCCATCTCCAGGTCGTCTTTGTGGATGCCATGCAGTGAGAAGCCCATGATGCGGTCTTTCGGACGACTATCCTTCAGCACCTTCTTCAGCGAGTTGTTCCTCGCATGACTCTCGTAGGTCAGTCCCACCAACTCTTTGTCCTCGGAGATATAAGAATAGAACTGCTGGAATATCGGAATAAACTCCTGTATGAATGCTTCGCGCTTGCGGAACACCACCTCCCCTTCCTGCGCCATCATCTCCTCCCAGATGGCCAGCATCTCATCATCCACTGTTTCCTCCTTTTTCAAGAGGGTGTTGCGTTGCGCCAATGCCTTGTTATACCGTATCAGTGACTCCAGGTACTCTTTATCATACTGAGAAATCACCACATCCATAAACCTGCGACGTTCCTCGCTACCACCAGCTATCAAGGTCGAGTCATCAGGCGACACCATCACTAAAGGAATGAGACCAATATGATCGGACAATCGTTGGTATTCTTTCTTGTTGCGTTTAAACTGTTTCTTCTGCTTACGCTTCATGCCACAGAATATCTCCTCTGGGCGACCATCATCGGTAGCATACTCACCCTGTATCATAAAAAACTCAGCCGTATGCAGCATGTTTTGCGAGTCGATGGGGTTGCCGGCACTCTTGCAGAACGAAAGATAGTAGATGGCATCCAGTAAGTTGGTCTTACCCATGCCGTTCTGTCCGAAGAAACAGTTCAGCTTGGAAGAAAATGTCAGGTCGGTCTGCGCGATATTCTTGTAATTCAGTATGGAGATACGGTTTAATATCATATTTCAATCCTTTCACAAGGCAAAAGTAGCCAAAATTTTGATGTTTTGTGTGGGTTATGCAAAAAAAGATGCCTTGAAATTTCGCAGATAGTACAAAAAGCTGTAATTTTGCGGGTCGAAAACTATAAAAGCGAAAAAAATATAAAATTTTCAATAGATATGGCAAATCAGAAGAAAAAGGACGAAGCCTTAAATGTAGAAGAAGTCCTCTCAACATCAGAGGCATTTATCTTAAAGAACAAGAAGACAATTGTAGGTGTTATCGTAGCACTGGTAGTTATCATTGCAGGCATTTTCGCTTATAACCACCTGTATAAGGCTCCTCGTGAGAAGAAGGCCTATGCAGCTCTGTTCAAGGGTGAGCAGTATTTCGAGAACCAGCAGTTCGACTTGGCTATCAATGGTGATAGCATCGGCTACAACGGTTTTCTGAAGGTAGCTGACGAGTTCAGTGGCACCAAGGCAGCTAACCTGGCCAATGCATACGCTGGCTTGAGCTACGCACACCTGGGCTTGAACGAAGAAGCTGTGAAGTACTTGGATAAGTTCAGCGCTAATGACGAGATGATTGCCCCAGCCATCAAGGGTGCTATGGGTAATGTATATGTTGAGCTGGGTAATATCAGCAAGGCCATCTCACTATTGCAGGCAGCTGCTAAGGAGGCCGACAACAATACACTGAGCCCTGTATTCTTGCAGCAGGCAGGTGAGCTGCTGGTAAAGGAAGGCAAGTACGACGAGGCTATTGAGGCTTACCAGACCATCAAGGACAAGTATTTCAACTCTTACCAGTCAATGGACATCGACCGTTTTCTGGAAGCAGCTAAGTTAATGAAGAACAGCAAGTAATCATGGCAACTGCATTCCATATCGAGCACGAGCGTCAAGCTACCCAGACTGATTCCTCAGCCAAGGGCTATAAGTTTGGCATTGTTGTGTCAGAATGGAACAGCAACATTACCGATGCGTTGCGCGACGGAGCCATCAAGACATTGTTGATGCACGGTGCGAACGAAGACGATATCTTGGTGGAAACGGTGCCTGGAAGCTTTGAGTTGACCTATGCCGCTTCGCTAATGATGAAAAATGCGCCAGTAGATGCCATCATCGTGCTTGGCAGTGTGGTGCGAGGCGACACCCCCCACTTCGACTATGTTTGTCAGGGTGTGACCCAAGGTATCGCACAGCTCAACGCAGAAGGCAAGATTCCTGTTATCTTTGGCGTACTTACCACAGACAACATGGAGCAGGCAGAAGAACGAGCTGGTGGAAAGTTGGGCAACAAGGGCAGTGAGTGTGCTGACACAGCTATCCACATGATAAATTTTGCTCGTTTCATTTGCAGTTTAAAAAATTAGTTGTAACTTTGCAAACGCAAAACCTGATAAGGGTTACACATAACGGTTTGGGCAAATACCAGAGTGGCCAAATGGGGCAGACTGTAAATCTGCTGGCGTACGCCTTCGGTGGTTCGAATCCATCTTTGCCCACAAGAAAGACAAGCGGAATTGTCGTGCCAACGAGCGCAGAGCCAAGCTCGCTTGAGCTATGCCGAGTGCAGCCTGACAATGCCGCAAAATCAAAGATTTTGCGGAAGTAGCTCAGTTGATAGAGCATTAGCCTTCCAAGCTGAGGGTCGCGGGTTTGAGCCCCGTCTTCCGCTCTAAGCATATCAGTCGTCTCAACAGGCGACTGATATTTTTTTGACAGTCATCCAGATAACAGCTGATTATTGCTCTGTACTCAACTGTTGGGTAGTGTAGTCATACTCTGATCCGTATGAGCTGTGAGGAATGGTGAAGATGGCTATCATAAGCAGCACAGCAAAGGCAACAACCCACTTGTTATACTTCCACTTCAACGTAGCTAAGGCCACCAAAAAGACCAAGAAAGAGATAAGAGTCTTGTTGTCAGTCAAGTCTGTACCGAAAGGAAAGCCTGTCCACCAAGGGCCGAAAGCTACATGCTGTACGAGCGGTCCCAGTACAAAGCCGCCAATGAATAAGGTCACAACCGTAATTTTCAGCCAACGGCGATATTCCTTACGGGATATGACCAGCATAAGTGTATAGACGGCAAACAACATGGCGGCAAACATAAACAGGATATGTGGCACCAAGATGCTGGCAGGAACATCGTTGCGGAAACGGATAATGAGAGGTTCATCAGCACAATAGTCCTTGTCCCCTACCGTGATGTAATACTGCAACTTTCCAGCCACCGGCTGTACGGGCAAGACAGCTTGCCATTGGTCTTCATGCCAATTGAAATCCACTGTGGTGTAGTCGTCCGTGGTTGGATAACGTCTGTAGTGGATCTGTGCCGTTGTATGAGAAGGAACGCCCTTCAATACCACGATCTCATTGCTCTGCACCCCACTTCGTGGCAGTCGCTGCTTGTAACTCTCCCCATTCAACTCTATGGTCACTCTCTTGGGATTCGTGGGTCCCGTCATGCGTTGGTAAACGCTCAATACCAAGGTGATGACAACGGCAAACAGCCAATATACGAACTTCTTCATTACTTTGCAGGATTCAAGTTTACTTGGAATACTAATATCTCTTCCCCACGCAACACTTTCACAGGAATGGTGGTTCCCGGCTCTAGTTCCGACAAGCGCTCCATGTATTCATTCATGTCCTTAACAGGCTTGCCGTCGATTTCCTGTATAACGTCACCACTTCGGATACCAGCATTATGTGCAGGCTTACCGGCTACCACAATATCCGCTCGAAGCCCAGGAATGCGACTGGCACCCATGACATCGGGCATCAGGCCTAAAGTCACCTTGAACTTGGCATGACTCATCGTATTGCTACTTGGCACATTGATGAAATCTGGTGTCTGTGGCATATTCACCAGTCTCGTTATCAGCTCCTTTGAGTAATCCAACGTCTGTTGCATGCCATCATAATTCAACGTAGGTGGCAAATCATCAGGAGTATGATACTCCATGTGACCGCCAGTAGTTAGGAAGAGCACCGGGATGTCAGCTGCCACGAACGACGCCTGATCACTTGCCCCATAGCCGTCAGCCGTACAGCTGACATTCAACTTCGTCAACTCAGCCACTTGCTCTGCCATCGCTTTGAATTCAGAACTGGTACCTGTGCCAGAAACACTCAGCGCATTGTCACGCATGCGTCCCACCATGTCCAAGTTCACCATAGCCACAATCCCATCCTTTGTTGTCGGCAAATTGATACGCTGTGCGTCAGCATGCCTCATCCATTCCAGAAACTCCTTGGAGCCCACCAAGCCTTGCTCCTCCGCGCCGAAAAACATGAAGATGATACTTCTTGGCGAGCGGTTCTTCTTAAAATACTTAGCCAGTTCGAGTACTACAGCATCGCCACTGGCATTGTCATCAGCACCAGGATGCACAGCCAGCGTGTCAGGACGGCGTGAGCCAGAGTCCTTGCCCCCCATGCCCAGATGGTCATAATGCGATCCCACTACAATATATTCGTGCTTTAAACGTTTGTCCTTACCTGGTAGCACAGCAATGATATTATGAGTGGTCCGCTCAGTCTCTTTCGTTTTCCCGTAGGTAAAGTCTTGATAGTATGCTATATTTTTCTTACCCTTCAGAACAGGTTTGAGCTTCAAGCCACGAAGTTTGCCAACAATAAATTCAGAAGCGAGGGTGTCACCCGCAGTGGCAGGATACCTGCCGCCAAGTTCCTGAGAAGCCAAGTATTCCACCACTTGCCTCATGTCATCCTGCTTTTGGGCAAACGACTGAGCAACAAGGGCGAAGGCCAGAGATAGAGCAATGAAGATATGTTTCATAAATATAGGGTTTCGCTTAGCGCCTAATTAACCGGTTGCAAAATTACAATCTTCATTTCAAAAAAGTAATCCTCATTTATAAGTATTTTGATTTTTCGTCTTGCCCTACCCTTCTCAGCACCTTTGTAATCATGTTCCTCATGAAAAAGTTTATTGCTTACAGTTGGGCAAGGTGTTGGAGGACAAGAGTCCTGCTTGGCAGGAGGGTAAGCCATGGACGCGCCCTGCAGAATGGGATGACGCAAAGGCTGCCTATGAGCTGGGATTGAAAAACCAGACACAACTTTCTGGCCGTGCATTCGACTATCCTTTCAATCCTCAGGACGAATACTACCTAAGGGCGCACCTCTTTGGTGACATTTTTGCCAGCGACCAATTGTCAAATGCCGATCGTGAGATAGTAACGGTAGCAGCGTTGAGCGGACTGGAAGGCGTTGCCCCA
>JAFSPM010000019.1 GCA_017442855.1 Bacteroidaceae bacterium
GCGATAGAGTGCTTCAAACTGGCTCTCTTGTTTCCCCATATATGAAAACATCGCCTTAATCTCTGTTCTATTATTCTCTTCCATCATTATTGATATAATAAGTCCGAAATAAGACCACAAAGATAGTCAAATTTCGGACTAAATCAAAGCGATGAAGTGATTATTTATGTTTCCTTAACTCATTAATATGATTATCTGTTTTTAGGTACGGGTAACAGCCTTGCAACGGCTCGAAAGATTGCAGAGGCGATAGGTGCCAAGGTGTGTCCTGTTGGCAGTATCATCATCCTGACGTGAAACTGAAGGATATGCTGAAGCGATGAAGGTCATCCACATTGTATTATCTGCATTACCTTTTATTCTATTAGATGTCAGTAATTGTCCAAATCATTTTAATATGGTGGATGCCGTCGAGCATGAACGTGTTGGATGACTGTCTCTTGCCCGATGCTCATTTTTTTTCTCTTGCTTTTCTTGCAAACTCAAATAGTGACTCTGGCAGATGGCAGTAGCCTGTGGGATTCTTATCAAGATAGTCCTGGTGATACTCCTCGGCTGAATAGAAGTTCTGCAAGGGCATTTTTTCGACAGCCAGAGGCTGCTGATAGTTCTGCTGTTCTTCGGCAAACACCTTTTCTATGACAGGTAAATCCTCGGCATTGGTATAATAGACGCCCGTGCGGTAACGGGTTCCCTCGTCATGCCCCTGCTTGTTGAGACTTGTGGGATCAATGGCCTTGAAGAACATCTGTAGGAGGAATTCGAGGCTGACCACATCAGGATTGTACTTCACATGCACCGTCTCTGCATAGCCCGTCGTGTCGGTATAGACCTCCTTATACGATGGATCAGCAGTATGTCCGTTGGCAAATCCCACTTCTGTTTCCACTACGCCCTCTATCTGCTTGAAGTAATGCTCTGCCCCCCAGAAACAGCCTCCGGCAAGAAAGATGTCCTTACCGCTCTTGATTTCCAAGATACCATCCACTTCATGTTCAATGAATGGTCCGGCCTTACATTCCAGAAGTACGGCGGGTGTAATGCACTCCAATCCATGCCACACGTTCTTGGGGATGTCAACACCATATGTCTCATTCTCCTGACTGATGACGCAAGATGCCAGTATCTTACCATCGTCCTTATAGGTCGTCACTCTGACCTCGCCTTTCAGTATCACAAAGGTTTCGTCTTTGTCAGGATGGTGATGTACAGGGATGAATGTTCCTGGTTCCAAGGCATTGAGGAAGCGGTGGCATTTATCCTGGAGGCTCTCGTGGAAGTTGTAGTTCATGCGCAGGCGTGGTGACTTCTTCGCCTGTTCCACAACGCTGTTAATCAGTTGTTCGTCTATTATCTTCATTATTTTAATTTCATTGCAATTCCTCCTTGCAAGGCATAGCTTAAGCAAGCTTAGCTCTGCTCTTGCTTCGTTCGTCATTTCAATTGTTTACCGTCTGAGAATGCTTTGCCTTCAGTTTCTCCCAAACGTATATAAGTATGGTGTACAGGGTCGTAGGTGATGAGATCCATCTGTTCCACGTCAGGATTGCCATCCTCTCCAAGGTAGTGCTCGTCGCAGAGGATGTTGACGATTTCAGCCACCAGATAATAGCCCGTCTCACTCTCATCTATCTTTTGTTTTACACGGCACTCCAATGTCATCGGAAACTCTTTGAATACAGGAGCATTCACATTGGGAGCATTTTCAACAGTCCAGCCCGTCTTCTGTATCTTGTCAGGTATGTTCCTACCACTCACGATACCTACGTAGTCAGAAGCTACCAGAGTGTCAACCGTTGCGAAAGTGACGGTGAAATCGTCGTTGCTCTTGAGGTTGTCTGTGGTCTGATGGGAGCCTAGCGAAATGATAATCTCATGCATATCCCATTGGCCTCCCCATGCAGCGTTCATTGCATTGGGTTTACCGTTCTTATCAAAAGTACCGATAATCAGTACTGGTTGTGGAAGCATCCACGGTTTTGATCCAAAACTTTTGTACTTCGTACGATAATTCTCACGCTCGGCAGTACGAGCCTGCTCGCTCTGCTCTCTCTTAATCGAATCATTCATAAGCATTATTATTTGTTTGTTATCAGAATTTCTAGCAGCGTTCCTTCTCCCACATATCCGGTGGATCCTGTCAAAATAATTTTCATAGTGATGTTTCTTCTATGTTCATACCACCTCATTCTGTTAATTCAATAATTGCACTGACATCGTTGCCAACAGAAAGAGAGATGATGAATCCTCCTTCAATTTTATAAATAGTAGGAATAAGCACATCACCTAACTTTGCAGCAACACGATATTCTACTCTCAGACCTTGTACATTGAAGTTTTCAGGAAGCAACTCCATAGACATACGGACATAGTTCGCGTTGTTCACATGTTTGTTGTAATCAATGTCGGCACGGAGCACTTTGATGGGTTCAAGGACCTCGCCAACTTCACGTGGCAGGATGATACGACGGTCTTTGTAGCTCATCTCCAACTGTGGCTCAAGCATCATCGATGCGATTGTAGTATCATCCACTCGTTTAAGTTTACCTGTAGTCTTATCTACAAAAGCCCCCATACTCCACGTTCTATAGCATGGTTTCCCCTCTGAATCATATATAAACGTGTTGCGGAACCCGAACATGGGTTTCATGCCATAGACAGAGGTCGCCACCGTCAGTTCCTCCTTGTATTCCGGCACTCGGATGACCTCTACCTGTCTGGTTGCCAGCAGCTGGGCCATGTTCTGCTCTGCGAAATACTGTTTTACGCCTGGCTCCGTGTCAATCCACATCTCTGAGCAGTCCTGCATCATCTGGAGGGCAGAATAGAGTTTCAGCCGTCCCTCGCTGTCGCAGGTGCTTGTCGTTACCCTATATTTTAAACTGTACATGCTCGTTGTTGAAAAATGTATATTTGCGATATTATTGAGAACAAAGTTACGAAAAATCGAGAGAAAAGCCAAACTTGTTTGTACTTTTCCGAGTGCCAAGTAAGTTCGGCGAAGCCAAAGTTACGAAAAAACCTCCATGTCTGGCTGATACTGTTTTTTCGTGTGCAGAAGTTACATAGTTACACTATGCCGTTTAACGAACAGTAAATAAGTAGGTTACATTAGTGTGTCTTTTTAATAAAGTTACACTATTTAGGCAAATCTTGCTGGTTGCATACGTAAACGCCAGAGGCAAGGTTCTGTTATCCTTGTCAAAAAGAAGTAATGCGTTGCACCAAAACAACTTGTTTTGGTGCCGTTAAGATGCTCCTTACAGGGGGTTAGATAGTATCGAACCATAGCAAAACAACTTGTTTTGGTGCGAGCAAAAGCAGTGTAACTTCCAGACAAAGTTACACTCGCATAAAGCCAGTAAGTATCAAGTGATTAACAAGCATAGTGTAACTATGTAACTATATTAGCATTTTTTTATTAAGTGGACATAAAAATAGAGGTTGGGTATGTGGTGTGACCCCGAAAAGTTGGACATTAAATTAAACGTTTTGCTGTTTCATGACTTTTTAAGCATGAAATAATTAAAGACTTCTGTAGTTCTCACATTCTACAGAAGTAGGTTGTATTAATGGTTAATAGGACGCAGCCAATATTCTGTAGAATATCAGCGATTCCTGCCGGAATAATGGATGTGAACCAGTTTCCACTCGCCATTTTCCTTGTGGAAGAACTGCGATTCACGGCCTTTGGTGTTATGGGGCGAACCATCGTTTCTGGTAGCGTCAAACACCCAGTTGAACTCTGCCCAGGCAGCATCCCCATAAACAGTGATGGTCAGTTCTTCCTTCTGCAAGTTGCGCTTGGTGAAGTTCTTACCGAATACACCGTGTACAAAGTTGTCGCGTATCTCATTGTAAGTGGAGTACCTGCCAGAAGGCCCGATGAATGATACCTCGGCATCGTGGCTCCAAATCTGGTTTACCAACAGTGTGTCATCATCATTGATGGTTTTCACATACGCGTCGATAATCTTGCTGATTTCAGCTTTCTCTTTATCAACATCAATAGGCTGGGTAGTGCAGCGAGTCATGGTCAGCACCATAACCATTAGCACTGCAATCATAGGTATAGCTCTTTTCATATTATCAAAGTGTTATTGTTTTCTTCTGCAAAAAAACAAAAAAAAACTTTTCCATAAAATATTTTCATTACTTATTCGTCTATTTTTATGAAAGCGGCGCAGCTTCATAAAAAAGGAACTATATTTGTAAACTAAAAAATGAATAAGAAAGGAAAAGATTATGACACTTGGATTACATACTGGCAACGATGTGGATAGGAGTAGCACTGTCGATGATGGTCATAATGTTGCTGATAGACGTGGGTGATGAGAGTAGTATGATGTTGCGAGCGTAGGTGTAGAACACAATAGGGACTTTCTTTTTGAGTGACTCTGCAGGGATACACAGAAGAAAGTCCCTTTTGTGTTCTACAATGCTCCTACTGTGCTTTGACAGTCAGAACGGCAGTGTTGACATCACGGCTGTTCGGGCCAATCATGATCTCAAAGTCTCCTGGCTCACAAACATACTGCAGCTCATGGTCATAGTACTTTAAGTCCTCTGTGGAAAGCTCGAAGGTGACGGTCTTGCTCTCACCAGCCTTGATATCTACTTTCTGGAAGCCGCGCAGCTCCTTTACCGGGCGTGTGGAGGTGCTCACCACATCATGGATGTAGAGTTGCACAATCTCCTTGCCATCCATCTTGCCGGTATTCTTCACGGTTACCGTAGCGGTGAACTTGCCTCCATTGGTCACCTCTGGCGATGAGAGTTTCACATCGCCATATTCAAAAGTGGTATAGCTGAGTCCATAGCCAAACGGATAGAGTGGGGCGTTGATGACATCGATGTAGTTGCTGCGGAATTTTACATACTTCTCAAACTCGCCATGAGGACGGCCTGTGTTCTTATGGTTGTAGTACAAAGGCAGCTGACCTATCACACGCGGGAAAGTGGTGGTGAGCTTGGCACTTGGGTTTACGTCGCCAAACAACACGTCGGCAATGGCGTGACCAGCTTCAGAGCCTTGCGACCAGGTGTTGAGTATGGCATCCATGTTCTCATCCTCCCAAACCAAGGTCAGCGGACGGCCTGTATTGAGCACCAGCACAATGGGTTTGCCTGTTGCTTTCAACGCTTTCAGCAGTTCCACCTGTGCGTCGGGAATGGAGATGTCGGCACGGGAAGCACCCTCACCGTTCATCATGGCATTCTCGCCCACGCAAGCCACAATCACATCAGCCTGACGAGCCTTTGCCACCGCTTCAGCCGTTAGCGTAGCCTTCGGGGTTGTGTGAACTGGAGCTGGCTTGAAGTCAGGCATGAACATACCAATGAGACCATATTTGAGATCGCTCTCAAGCTGGGCATCGTTCATAAACCAGCTGCCCTCTGCATAAGTCACGTTGTTAGGGTTGCTCACCGCCTCCTTGATACCTTGTAGGATGGTGACAGACTCGCCACTGTGGGATGACATAGTCCATGTGCCAGCCATTTCGGATGCGTTGTCAGCCAACGGGCCAATCACGGCAATGCGTGCATCCTTCTTCAATGGCAGCACACCGTTGTTCTTTAGCAGCACTTGGCATTCTTGTGCCACCTGGCGAGAGAATGCGCGGGTCTCAGCCGTGAACACTTCCTTGGCAGCACGGTCGGGGTTGAGGTATTTGTATGGGTCTTGGAACAAGCCCAGTTTGTATTTTGCCTCCAAGATGCGACGGCAAGCCTTATCAATGTCGGCTTCTGAAACACGTCCTTCTTCCAACGACTTCTTCAATGTACCCACAAAACCATCGCTGTTCATGTCCATATCCAAGCCAGCCTGCAGGCCACGAGCCGACACTTCCTGCAAGTCGCCTATGCCGTGAGCCACCATTTCCACCACAGCTGTAGCGTCGCTCACCACAAAGCCCTTGAAGCCATAGGTGTCGCGCAATAGGTCTGTCAGCAGGTATTTGTTGGCCGAGGCAGGGATGCCTTCAAACTCATTGAAAGAACTCATGAATGAGGCGGCTCCAGCCTTGGCTGCTTGCTCGTATGGCCGCATATAGCCGTTCAGTATCTCCTGACGGCTCAGCAGTACCGGGTTGTAGTCGCGTCCAGCTTCCGCACCGCCATACAGGGCATAATGCTTCACACACGCCATCACCTCTGTTGAGTCAAACTCAGCATCATAGCCTTGGTAGCCTAACACTGTTGCCTTGGCAATCTCGCCACCGAGATAGGGGTCTTCGCCACTGCCTTCTGCGATACGTCCCCAACGTGGGTCACGGGCTATATCCACCATTGGGCTATATACCCAGTTGATGCCGGTGGCGGTTGCCTCGATAGCGGCTACGCGTGCCGTTTGCTCAATTAATGGCATGTTCCATGAAGTGGAGAGTGCCAGATTGATGGGGAATACGGTTTCGTGACCATGCACGATGTCCAAGCCGAAGAACAGTGGAATACCGTGCTTGGTTTGCAAGGCAATGTCTTGCAGCTGGCGCAGGGTGTTCACGTTGCTGATGCCATACATGCCACCCATCTGGCCAGCCATCAGCTGCTTGATGTTTTCATCGTCGGTGTTTACTTTCTCTGCGGAGCGGAAACCGGCATAGCTGTGCAAGTTGAGCTGTCCGATCTTGTCCTCAACACTCATCTTCGACATCAGGTTGCTGATAAACTTGTCCATCTCAGCATCCCCGCTGCCTGTGTTATCAGAACAGCCTGACAATAATGCTGTTCCAATAGCTAAAGACATAAGAATCTTTTTCATGGCTTAAAATATTTCGTTAATAATAAATGCTCATAATAAATGTGTCGGGTGTAGCCTAATTTGACAAACGATTGCTCATCATTGAGGGAGGATAGCCGTATGTCCGTTTGAACGCGGTAGAGAAATGCGACAGGTTCTTGAAACCCACTCGCAAATAGACTTCCAATGGTTTCTCCCCATCTTCCTCAATCAAACGCTTAGCCTCGGTCAAGCGGCGGCGGATAATCCATTTGCCTGGGGAGTCGTGGAAAGTGTCTTGAAACTCTTTCTTGAAAGTGGATAAACTACGCCCTGTATAATGGGCAAACTCGGTTATATCAAGGTCGGATGTATAATTGTTTTCCATGAATTCTGTCAAGTCAATCTTCCAGGGCTCTTCAAAGTCGAAGACGAGTGAAGCAATCTCTGGCTTTACCTCCAACATGGTAAGTACTGCCTCGCGCAATTTGTTCTCCATCAGTTGTTCCGATGGATATTGCTGTGCATAGAAATACATCTCCAGCGATTTGAACAGACCGCTGAGAAACGGGTGCTTGGGCAACATGACGTAGGGACTTCTGCTCTTGAACTGCAGTGTCCTGTCAATTACGTAGCTTCCCTCTGCCAACATTTTCTTTAGGAAAGGAGTCTTGAGAAACAGGAATAGCCCTTTAAATGCTTCGCCATTCTTGGAGGGATGCTTCACCTTGCGCATCTTGTGGTTGCGCATAACGAAAAAAGAATCACCCTTTTTCAGCCGATGCTGTTTGCCATTAGGCTCTATTAAGTCCATCTCGCCTGAACAGAGATAAACCAGCATGTGTTCCGTCACCATCTCCTCACAATACTTCTCATTCTTGACTTCACAGCAAAAGAAAGTATCCATGAAGTTGTATATCACTACGTTTTTGTCCATACACTTTGTTTTTGCCGTAAAATTAGGGATAAAAGCGATAAAGACAAAGTTTTTGACGCAAAATGTGAACGAGCCAGTCATTTTAACTTCTCAGCAAAGCAAATCTAACCGCTAAACAAAGTGATTATCTCATAATAATAACTAACTTTGCAACGAAATCAGAAAACAATTATTATGAAGAAACTATTATTAATGGCAGCAATGATGCTTATGGGAACAATGGCTTTCGCACAGGAAAGCAAGCAGAATGACATGGGAGGCATCTCTCCTGAACAGGCGTTGGAGTATATGAAGACTACTGAGAATCTAGTGATTTTGGATGTGCGTGAGCCACAATACATCAATACCTATTTCGAGGGTAGCATTCGAATTCCTTGGACGCAGATGGCCAAGCGTTACAACGAAGTGCCTAAAGGTCGCCCAGTGTTGATTAACTGTGGTTTGGGACAGGTGGCACCTCGTGCTTACGAAACGTTGAAGAAAAACCGTCCTGACATTCCTGAATTAGGCTATATAGCAGGCGCTCCCAAGTTCAGGGAGTATAACAACTGGCTGAAAGAACAGAAGAAATAAGCATTATGACGGAAGTTGAGAAAATGATGGCGGGCTTGGAGTACCGCTATGATGACGAGGAAGTGGATGCGTTGAAGCAAAGGGCTATGGTGTGGTGCAAGGAGTACAATGCCATAGATGACACTGATTATGATGCACAAGAGGCTTTTCTCGAAAAAATGTTGGGCAGCAAAGGTGAACATGTCTGGATAGCCAGAATATTTAACTGTGATAATGGCAAGAATATCCATATAGGCAATTTTTTTACCGGTAACTATAACCTCACCATATTAGATATACGTGAGGTGTGGATAGGCGACCACGTGATGATTGGCCCCAATACGCTGATTACTACGGTGGGACATCCGCTATCACCGATGAAACGCCGTAATTACACAGGTATTGCCAAACCTGTCAAGATAGGCAATGACGTGTGGATAGGAGGTAATGTAACCATTTTGCCAGGTGTTACTATCGGTAATAATGTGGTGGTGGCAGCTGGGGCTGTGGTGACAAAAGATGTGCCAGACAATTGTGTGGTAGGTGGCGTGCCTGCCCGAGTTATCAAGGCCATCGAAAATGACGTGGAAGAATAGGAGTTAAGATAAATAATAACCGTTTAATTACAATAAAAATGAAAAAGACTATTATGATGGCAGCAGTCGCTATGTGTTTGACGGCATGTGGAGGCAACAAGGCCACAAACAACAATGGAAATGAGGAAAATGTGGCAGTCAACAATGAAGGCAAGGCAACCGTGTATTTCACCAAAGACATCACACCCGAATCGTTGGTGAAGATATACAAGGCATTAAACCGTCCTGCAACAGGTAGGGTAGCCGTAAAAATCTCAACGGGTGAGGCTGGCAACCCCAATTACCTGCAACCAGCATTAATCAAGAACTTGATTGATGAAGTAAAGGGTACCATCGTGGAATGTAATACCGCATACGAGGGCAAGCGTACTACCGTTGAGGAGCACATGAAGGTCATTAAGGAGCATGGTTTCCTGGATATTGCCAATGTTGATATCATGGATGCCGAGGGTGAGTTTCAGATTCCCGTGAAAGACACTACACATATCAAATATGATATCGTGGGCACCCATTTGAAGAACTACGACTTTATGATTAACTTGGCTCATTTCAAAGGCCATCCGATGGGTGGACTTGGCGGTGTGCTAAAGAACCAGAGCATCGGGGTGGCCTCTGCCAATGGCAAGGCTAATATCCACACGGCAGGATATCAGCAAGTAGTTGAGGGCTTGTGGGATCATGTGGAAGACCAGGATGGTTTCTTGGAGTCTATGGCTGCTGCTGCCCAGGGTGTTGCTGATTATTTCGGTGACAAAATACTCTATATCAGTGTGCTGAACAACATGACTGTCGATTGTGACTGTGTGGCAACTCCAGAGCCTGTGTATCTGAAGGATATGGGTATCATGGCAAGTCTTGACCCTGTGGCACTCGACCAGGCGTGTGTTGATATGGTCTTCAATCATGCTTCTTCTGAGGGTGATGACGCAAAGCCCTTGCAGGAACGCATCAATCGTCAGCACGGTACCCACACCATTGATCATGCTGAGAAGATAGGTTTGGGTACTAAAAACTATACAGTTGTAAGTATTGATTAAAAACAATTGTAGTTTAAACAAGGTGGGTGTGTCAAGCAATTGGCACACCCACCTTGTAATATCCATTAGAATAGTTCATTCTTATGGTCTGCCAGAGTTACCACCAGGACCACCACCATTGTTTGGGTTGCCGCCTGTGTTACCGCCAGGACCGCCCCCTGAGCCATATTGTACAGCTGTGGCTGTGGTGCTGGAAGAGCCCACTTTCAATGTATAGCTGTTGCCTGCTGTCATGCCTGAGGCGGTGGCAATGATGCTGCTTGCATTGTTGTTAGAGCTGAAAGGAACGCTGAAGGTGGCGAGGGTATTGGAGCCGCTGCTGATGGTGACAGTCGTGTTGGCTGACACACTGCCGTTGGCTGTGATGTAGCCTTGGGTGGATTGCGAGTTGCTGGGGGATGAGTTGCCACCACCAATTGCAAAGAGCTGACCTCCTGTGAAATATACCGTATAATTGGATTCCTCGTTGGCATCGATGCCGCACTCAGGAGCCCCTGCTCCTACAGCCACTGCCAGTCCGCCTTGCAGGTAAATGTTTCCGTTAGCATCAAGGCCATCGTTGCTGCTTGACTTCGCATATACTTCGCCACCCGTGATATACAAGTGGCTCTGCGAGTTGATGGCATCGTCACTGCTCTGCACGGTAATCTTGCCGCCATTGATGGTGGTGAGGCTGCCGCTTTCCATACCTTCGCTGCCCGATGCGGTAATGTTTAGCTCGCCATCGTTGATTTCGATGTCACCCTCGGCCTTGATGCCCTTGCCGTCGGTAGTTACGATAGTCAGCAGTCCGCCATTCATGAAGAACGAGCCGTCGTCATAGCTTTCGCTGCCGTCCTCGATGCTGGTCTGTATGCCTTCGTCGCCTACGCTCTTGATGCTGATGGTACCGCCGTTCATCTCGATATACTGGTTGACGTTGAAACCATCGGTCACGGCACTTAGCACGTTGATAGTGCCTAATGACTTCTTGAACACCACGTATTCATCGCCCCAGAAAGCATGCTTAGTCTTGCCTGTAAGGTTCAGTGTGCCACCGCCTGAGAATTCGGTATGACCGTTAATCATCATGGCACCTTTCTGACTGCCCGAAGACTTGTCGGTCAGCGAGTTGGTGGTGCCATCTGTCAGTACCACCTCAATACGCTTGCCATTCTCGATATTGATGGCTGCACCATTGGAGCTGGTGAGGGTCAGTCCGTTCAGTACCACAGTAGCCTTCAGCTCACCGTCCATATAGAACGAGCCGTTGGATGAGGAGCCGCTCAGCGTATAGGTCACCTCATTGGCCAGACTGCTGCTTTGCACGATGCTTACATGGGCACCGCTCTTGGTCACGGTTAGGTAGGAAGCCACGTCGTCGGCTACGGTCACAGTGGCAGATGTACCGTCATAGACAACAGTCACGGCATAGCTGATGTTGCTCGAAGTACCACTGTCATCGCTGTTGTCATCGTTATTGTTGTCAGTATCATCATCATTGTCGTTGTCAGTGTCATCACTGCTATCGTCATCATTATCATCAACGGTCGTACTGCTGTTGATGATGCTGCTGAAGTCAGTATCGTCTTTCTCGCATGCCGTGAATGACAGGGCAGCGATCATCATTATCATTAAAGATAGTAAGAGTCTATATGTTTTCATGGTTCATTAAAATTTAAATGTGTAACCTAAACCTATAACATGCTTGTTGGCCTCGTCATCGTCTTTCTCGTGCTGGTAGCGGTAGAATGCCTTGATTTCGTGCTGTTTGGTAATATTCCATTCGGCACCGATGGTATATCTCACTTTCTCCAAGTTCCAGTTGTTGTATAATTCCACATTGGCGAAAGGTGAGACCTTGCTCTTGGGAATGTCATACTTCACCTGCAAACGGCTGCGCAGCACATGGCTGTTCTTGCTGCTTACGTCAGTGTCTTCCCACCAACTGTTGTCGAAGTCGTAGCGCGTGGTGGTCTGCTCAGGACGATAGGTGTATTGCCAACGCTCACGCAGAGAGATGTTAAAGCGGTCGAGCTTCAGCGTACCAGTCAAGTCTGCATAGAAACGATGACGGGTGCCCCAGAAGGAAGGTCGCCAGTTGTTGTAGTCACCATTGCTGTTGTAGGTAATCTTTTCATGAAAGTTGTTATAGATAAACTTATAACCTGCTCCTAACTTCAGCCAAGGCAGCAGCTTGTAGCTGGCATTGATGGCTCCTGTCCAGCGGTCGGCCGTCTTTGAGCTGTTACGTGTGCGGAACTCTGCCTCCACGCCCACCGTCAGTTTCTTGTCAATTTTTTTCTCGGCACCCACTGAAGTCCAGATGCCGAAGTCGTTGCTCTTGTCTTGAGCCCCTGCAGTCAATGGCAGTGCCAATGCGCAGATGATGAATGCTGTTTTAATTTTCATAACTACAGTATTTTAAATGATATCTTTCTTGGGTAATTTGGTCATCGACTCCACCGAGCTGTGCAGTTTGTCGGTGGGGTTGTAGGTGATGCGCAGCATGGCCATGTCGCGCAGGAAGTCCATGCCTCCCACCTCTACATCCACGATGTCCAGTCCGGTACGGTTGCGCAGGTCGTTCAGCAGCACGTCACGGTTTTCTGGCTTTACCAGCTCGATGCGGTCATACTGTATCAGTTTGGTAGAGGTGCGCTTCATGAGCGGATTGATTTCGCAGAGCCATACCAGCAGGGCCATAACGGCATTGGTGACCAGCAACTCTTGGTAGCTGATGACCACAGCCAGTGCGTTGATGACTGCCATTGCCACTATCACAAACAGATAGGTCATCTCGCGCACGGGCATGGAGTCGGTGCGGTAGCGCATGATGCTGAAGATACCGAATAGTCCGATACCGATACCAATGCCCGTCTTGCCTTTCATGTCGTCGAGCACGAAAATCATGAAGAATACCAGCAGGAAGATGGCCACTGATATCAGCATGAAAGTGAAGTAGAAGTCACGTCGCTGACTTTTGGCATAATACAGGCGGTCGATGATGAACCAGCTGAAGAACACGCAGATAACCAATCGTATCAGCATGTTGATGAAATCGGAAGTAAAAAAAGTGTCCATAACCTATAATTATTTAAGTTTAATTCATGAGTATTTTCTTGATATCGGCCAGTTTTGGCTTGAAGCGGTTGGCTGCCAAGTGGTCGTTCGACAGTGCCGAGCCCATGCAGTACTTGCTGAAGCTGTGGGGATGGATGGCCAGTTGTCGCAGCATCTCTAATACGGGAGAGTAACACAATCCGTCACGCTTGAGCTCGATGATGACCAAGTCGCCCATCTCGCAGTCCAGTCCTGTTAAAGGGTTGTGGAACTCCAGACAGGTGTCAATCGTCAGACGTTCTGTCTTAGCCTTGTTCACCAGTGTGATGCGCTTGAAATGGTTGTTGAGGGTAGGCTGTAGGTCACCCGTGTCATAGCGCAGGTGATCGTGCAGAAACTCCCTTTTATCGGAATCGTTAATATTCATGTCAGTCACCGCCATACGTTTCTTCTTGGTACGGTTGTGGTTGTTCTTGGTCTTTACTTCCATAAACTGCAAGCCTGAGCTTACATAGGTGCGGAAGCGCAGTTTCTGACGGCCAGTGTGTCCGTGCAGGTGCTGTAAGTACATGTCGAAGTCTTTCGTGTCGAAATACGTGGTGTCGTAGGCCATGTTCCTTTCGCCATCAATCTCCTGTGCCCAGTAGGCATCCTTTGCCATCCTGAGGAGTAAGGCAAGCTTCTGAACCGTTGTCACAAACTTGGTGTCGATGCGGTTCATCAGCTTTACCTCGCTCATCTCTGCCAAACTGATTGGCTCATACAATCTTATTACCTCATCTATCATGCTGTTCTCGTATTTTTTTTTCTGATGCAAAGGTAGGCAGAGATGTATTTGTGGCCAAAACTATTCAGCGAACGGGCTGTTTCGTTCAGTGAATCCCGAACTTATAATAGAAATTCTACTTTATCATCAATTTTAGGTATTGCACACTTCTTCTTTACACCCTAATTTTGTATCCTGTTAAACAAGAAAAATTCTTTAATATGGGACTCTTAAAAAGTTTTTTCAGTCAGTGTGCACGCCCTGAAGGATTTCTCGGTCGCGTGATGTTATGGTTTATGAACTTCGGTCATGCCCCTTTGACAAACTGGGGACTTGGACTAATTGAGATGCGCGATAAATGGACAATGCTTGACATTGGCTGTGGGGGAGGGGCAACCATAAAAAGGTTGCTGAAAAGTAGTAAGAATGCACAGGTGTATGGCATAGATATCTCTGAAGAGAGTGTGGCTAAAGCCCAAAAGGTGAATGCTGAAGCACTCAACAAACAGGTGTTTGTGTGTCAAGGATCTGTTGAAAAGTTGCCATATAAGGATGGAATGTTCGATCTTGTGACGGCTGTAGAGACGGTATATTTCTGGACGAACTTGCCTGATTGTTTGCAGGAAGTGTATCGGATTTTAAAGTCTGGTGGACTGTTCGCTATCATGATGGAGGTGATTGGCAGTGATTCGATGTGGACTAACGTGGTAGAGGGTATGACTGCCTATTCGCCAGAGGAACTGAAAACGATGCTCAGCGATGCTGGATTTATACAAATGGAGATTTACCGTAAGAAGCCTTCGTATGCTGCGATTATTGGCGTGAAGCCTTGATAATATTATCTCAGCTTTGCATTTTTACTTACTTATTCGTACCTTTGCACCCGAAATAATAAAAGTTTAATTACGAATGTCTGTTATGAAGGACAAATTGATTGTGCTGATTATGCTTTCATCAGCACTAATGGGATGTAATGGGAACAGCTCTGATGAGGGGGCGTCAAGACCTGACTTTGTATCAACAGGGGATGGCGTTTCTGTCGTCCAAGAATCTCAACTTGCAAAAAAAATAAAGGTAGCGCTGGTGGAGCCGCAAACGATGGACATGCAGTTCCGAACAACGGCATCGGTAGGCGCTAAGTCGGGTTTTATTGCTGATATAGGATTGCCTTTTGGTGGCCGTGTAGTTCGTTCGTTTGTCAAATTGGGCGACCAGGTGGGTCGTGGCCAAGCACTCTTTGAAGTCAATTCTTCCGATTATATGGAGGCGGTAAAAGCATATCTTGAAAGTCGCGCTGCCTCTGATCTTGCCACTGCCAACCAACGACGCAAAGAAACCTTGCACCAAAGAGGCATGCTTTCTGACCGCGAATGGGAGGAAATATGTGCAGAAACCCGCAATGCGGAGAATGCTTGTGAGATTGCACGCCGTAGTTTGGCACAGTTCAACGTGGACCCAAACAACGTGCATGCAGGCGAGCCGTTGCGGGTTGTTTCCCCTATTGCCGGACGTGTGGTTCGCAACAATCTGGTCATTGGAGGTTATCTTAGCGAAGAAGACGATGCGCCCATGACGGTGGCTGACCTCTCGACCGTATGGGTGACTGCTAATGTGAAAGACGCTCAGGTTATGGGACTCGCTATCGGACAGAAGGTGAAGGTGGAGATAGAGGCAGGGCTTCAAGCGGAAGGAAAGATTTACTATCTGGGTGAATTGCTCGATGAGAAAACACAAACACTGCCTGTAGTAATTGAATGTGTCAATACTGATCGACTGCTAAAGCCTGGTATGTTTGTTTCTGCAGTTTTTGAACGTCATGCAACATCCGCTTTAATTGTTCCTTCATCAGCCATTTTCCAAGGGGAAGGTAGCAAGTTCGTATATGTTCAGGACTCTCCTGGACATTTCATCAAGGTTCAGGTGATTACAGAGAACATTGAGAAGGGGCGGAGTCGTATCTTATCAGGTCTCTCTGGCGGAGAAACCATTATCGTTGATGGTGGTATTTATTTAAGCGAGTGAAACCATGGAACGACTCATTAAATACGTTCTCAAACGCAGAGGGCTGATTGCCGTAATCTTTCTTGTTGTGTCTGTCTTCGGTATCTATTCCTGGACAAGACTGTCTATTGATGCCTACCCTGACATAGCAGATGTAACTGTACAGGTGGTGACACAAGTACCGGGATTGGCCGCTGAGGAAGTGGAGCAGCAGATATCTATCCCGTTGGAACGAGCGCTCAATGGTCTGCCTTCGCTTAACATCATGCGAAGTAAAAACGCTTTCGGTCTTTCTATCATCATCCTTGTCTTCCAAGACGGAACAGAAGATTATTGGGCACGTCAACGCGTGCGCGAGTGTATTGAAGGTGTTGACTTGCCCTATGGCGCAGAGCCAGAGCTAAACCCTCTTACATCGCCCACAGGTGAGATATACCGCTATGTTCTGGTGGGAAAGGGGAAGTCACTTCGCGAACTGACGGAAATCAACAAATGGACGGTCATTCCTACCCTGCAACAGATTCAAGGCGTTGCGGCCGTCAGCAACTATGGTGGTCTGACCACCCAGTATCAGCTCGAAATAGACCCTCAACGACTTATAGAATACGACTTGTCGCTCTCAGATATTGAGGATGCGCTGGAAAACAACAACTCCAATGCTGGCGGTAGTATGATCAGCATGGGTGAAATGAGCTATGTGGTGCGTGGCGTAGGTTTGATTCATGATTTGGAAGACATGGGCGACATCGAAGTCAAAAACGTTGACGGAATCCCGGTCTTCCTGCGAGACTTGGGTGAATTGCGTTATGGTAATCTGGAGCGAAAGGGTATTCTTGGCTATATAGATAACGAAGTCTCTATTGACGATGGTGTGGAAGGTATCGTGCAGATGCTACGCTACCAGAACCCGTCGGAAGTGCTGGAAAAAGTACACAAGGTGGTGGAGGAACTGAACCGTGACGGTCTGCCAGAAGGTGTAGAGATACGTACTTTTATGGATCGTACGAATCTGGTGGGTACGACCCTAAGAACCGTTGAACACACCTTGCTTTTCGGAATGCTGCTGGTTATTGGTATCTTGCTCATCTTCCTCGGCAGTCCTAAGAGTGCGCTCATTGTTGCCGCTACCATCCCTATCTCGCTATTGGTAGCCTTCATCTTAATGCATCTGACGGGCATTCCAGCCAACCTACTTAGCTTGGGAGCCATAGACTTTGGTATATTGGTTGATGGCTCTATCGTGATGATTGAGACCATACTGAAACTACGTGAGGAAGATCCGACAAAACCACTTACCGGACGGGAAACACTCAATCGAATCATGGAAGTGGCCAAACCTATCTTCTTCGCCACACTCATCATCATTGTGGCCTATATGCCGCTGTTTGCCTTTGAACGAATAGAGAAGAAACTGTTCACCCCAATGGCTTTTACCGTGGGTTATGCCTTGCTGGGTGCACTGTCGGTGGCATTGATCTTGATTCCAGGTTTGGCTTATACTATTTACCGCAAACCGCAGAAAGTATATCACAACAAGGTGGTAACCAGATTGAACACGCTTTACAGGATACACACCGATAGACTGCTTGACACTCCCAAGAGAATCTACGCTGGCATAGCTGTAGTGCTTGTGGCGGTGATAATCATGATTATTACCGTAGGCAAGGACTTCCTGCCTAACCTCGACGAAGGAGGCATCTGGATTCAAGTACAGACACCCTCGGGTATTTCTTTGGAGAAATCAACGAAGATGGCCGAGGAACTGCGAAAGAAACTGAAGGAATTTGATGAAGTGACGTATGTGATGACGCAGGAGGGGCGCGACGATGAAGGTGCCGAGGCTTTCACCTCGTCGCATATTGAAGTATGTATCGGGTTGAAACCCTACTCCCAGTGGAAATGGGGCAAAAGCAAGGATGACCTCATCGCCCAGATGGCAGATACCATTGCCCAAATGCCAGGCTACCGTGTGGGTTTCTCGCAACCAATCATAGATATGGTGATGGATCAGATAGCTGGCTCACATAGCGACCTGGCTATGAAGATATATGGCGAAGACCTGATAGAGGACCGTCGAATTGCTGAAGAGGTTGAGGAAATACTCGCAGGCATCCCAGGCGCTACCGACGTGATTATCGACCAGGAACCGCCACTTCCGCAACTCCAGATTACGGCCAACCGTGAGAAGGCAGCATACTATGGTGTTAGCATTGGTGAAATTGCTCAGCTTGTGGAAACAGCCATAGGTGGACGCGCTGTTTCTAAAATATACATCGACAATCGTGTGTATGATGTCATCTGTCGCTTTAGAGAAGATGTGCGTGACACCCCTGAGAAGATTGCTGCACTGACGCTTACTACAGCATCAGGAGCACACATTCCTCTTTCTGCCGTAGCAGAAGTAAATACACGATTAGGAGCCAGTTTCATTACCCGAGAGATGGGCAAGAGGCAATTGACGGTACGTGTCAACTTGCGAGGAAAAGACCTTTCAACATTCTTGGATGAAGCGAATGCCAAGATACGCGATGGTGTGAAATATGACCATACAAAGCATACACTCAAGTGGGATGGTCAGTTTGAAAACCAACAGCGAGCTTATACCCGACTGGCTATCATCATCCCATTCGTACTGGCCGTGATGTACATCTTGCTGTATGGTGCATTCCACGATTTCCGCCAAGCTGGCTTGCTCATTGTTTTGTTGCCTCTATCTCTCTTTGGAGGTTTGCTGGCACTCAACTTACGAGGGATGACGTTCAACGTATCTTCTGCGGTAGGATTTATAGCCCTTTTCGGTCTGACTATTCAAAACGGAGTAATCATGATTTCGCACATCAACCATCTGCGTGGGAGGGGTACTGACCTGCGTACCGCCGTCATTGGTGGCGCATCGCATCGTCTTCGTCCTGTGCTGATGACGGCCACTGTGGCCATCCTCGGTTTGCTACCAGCTTCATTGGCAACAGGCATCGGTTCGGATGTTCAGCGTCCATTAGCTACTGTCATTGTTTATGGTTTACTGTTTTCAACCATCATTACTTTGTATATCTTACCTACGCTCTATTATCGTATGGAAAGCCTACGAGAACAAACAAACGTTACGAAAGATGAAGAAGATTTCTAAGTTGTCGTATCTACTGCTCCTGCTGGGCTTCAGTGCCCAGTCAATCTGTGCCCAGGAGTATGCTGATTATATGAATGCCGTAGAAAAGCAGAACGCTACTTATCTGGCTGAACGCTATAATGTGAGTATTGCAGAGGCTCAGACAGCTGCTGCTCGTGTGTTCAACGACCCGACGCTTTCAGTAGAATATGGCAACAACCAGGATTGGTCGCTGCAAATGGGTCAGACAGTGGATGTAGGTCTTTCTTATTTGTTCAACTTAGGTAATGTGCGCAGGGCACGCATCAATGTGGCCCGTAGTGAGGAAGAAATCACCCGTGCAGTCCTCGACGACTGGTTCCGTAATCTGAAGGCCGATGCCACCATTGCTTGGGTACATGCGCAAGAGGCACGCGCCTTGAAGGAAATCAAGCGCTCTTCATACGAAAGTATGATAAAGGTAGCTGATAATGACAGCATCCGTGCATCGCTGGGTGACGGAAGTCTTATTGATGCCCGTCAATCACGTGTTGAATCGAAGGCGTTATATGCCGAATACCTTGCCGCTGATGCTGAATATGCCAATGCTTTGCAAACGCTCTCGCTCTATGCTGGCGGACTTGCTTTCCAAGATGTGCCTGAAGAGGATATCTTACTGGCACTTCCTTCGAGTTCTGCTCAGGATATGGTGGAACTGGCACTGGAGAACCGAGCTGATTTGCGATCTGCAGAGCTGTCACGCACGCTTTCCGAACGAAATCTGGCTTTGGTGAAAGCATCGCGTGCACCGGAATTTGAACTGAGCTTGGGCTATTCTTACAATAAGGAGGTTCGTAACGAGATAGCTCCTGCTCCTACATTCCACGGACTATCCATAGGAGTATCCATCCCGTTGAAATTCTCCCGTCTCAACAAAGGAGAGCGTCTGGCTGCAGAGCGCACGGCACAACAGGCTGAAGCGGCTTATGAAGCTGCCAAGCAACAGATTGTTTCCGAAGTGCAACAGGCATTGGTGTCTTGGCGGTCGGCAACAAAGGTGGCACAGGAGTGTTCTGCTACCATGTTGGAAGATGCTACATCCATCCTTGAGAATCGTCGCATTGCCTATTTGCAGGGTGATTCGTCACTACTCGACTATCTGATGGCAGTACGTGTCTATAATGACACAGCCGAACAGTGCATTGCAGCCAAAGCTGGTTTGGTAACAGCTACAGCCGAACTACTTCGTGCCATAGGACTATAGAGCATTCATGATATCACGGTCGATGTTACTCATCTTGTCCGTTGGCTCATAGCGTTTCAGTACCTTTCCGTCGCGTGACACCAGGAATTTGGTGAAGTTCCATTTGATGCTCGGCTTCTGGGCATAGTCGGCATCCTGCTTCTTCAACATATCGTCTAAGAGTTTGCCTGTTCTGTCCTTCAAGTCAAAGCCCCCAAAACCTTTCTGAGCCTTCAAGTAAGTGTAGAGGGGTGCCTCGTTCTCGCCGTTCACCTCAATCTTATCGAACTGCACAAACTGCGTGCCGTAATTGGCAGTACAGAATTCACGTATCTCCTTGACGGAGCCAGGAGCCTGATTGCCAAACTGGTTACAAGGGAAATCAAGAATTTCAAGACCAGCCTCATGATACTTCTCATACAGCTTCTCCAACTCGGCATATTGAGGGGTGAAGCCACATTTGGTAGCGGTGTTGACAATCAGCATCACCTTTCCCTTGAATTCAGAGATAGACACATCATTGCCAGCTTCGTTTTTCACTGTAAAGTTGTAAATGCTTTCTGCCGGTGCGGTCAACACACATGCGTTGCCAATAATTTCTGCAATCTCCTTACGTGCCGCCTTTCCTTCCGGACAGGGCCAGAGGGGATAGACGTGGCCCATCTTCTTTTTCACATGCAAACGTACATCTACGCCTGCGGCTTTCATCTTGTCGGTTATGTCATTCTTACCCTTTTCATAATCGTCCATGGTTGTTTGTGGTAATGCATGTGATACGAGGAAGGCTTGTGGCGTACGTCCATCAATGAGCCAGAATCCCAGGCAGATAATCAATAAAGACGCGATGAGCCCCATCACTGTCAGGAACACTCTCTTAAAGACTTTTTTCGTTTTCATAATCTAAAATTGTTTTCGTGAATAGTCAAATTATTGGCGTTTATTATGCAAAAATAGAAAAAAATGATGTATTATTACTATATTTGCATAAAAAAATCATTTTGCCCACATTGGCAGTATACAAATTATCAAAGGAATAGAGGACAATGAGACCGTTATCGACACGTACAGCTGGCTTCACGGATTCTGTCATTCGCAGGATGACACGAATATCCAACAAGTACAGAGCCATCAATCTCTCACAGGGATTTCCTGACTTTGATCCGCCGAAGGAGATTACAAACCGCTTGGCAGAGATAGCCAATGCTGGGCCACACCAATACGCGATTACCTGGGGAGCGCAGAACTTTTGTGAGGCACTGGCCAAGAAGCATAGCCATTTTACAGGATTGTCCATCGATGCCGACAAGAACATCGTGGTGACCTGTGGCAGTACAGAGGCCATGATGGCTGCCATGATGACTGTCGTGAATCCTGGCGATAAGGTGGCCATCTTCTCTCCGTTCTATGAGAACTATACCGCCGACACCATCCTGACGGGAGCTGAACCAGTGTATATCCCGCTTGTGCCACCAACATTCTCTTTCGATGCAAACCTGCTTGAAGATGCTTTTAGGAACGGGGCAAAGGCTCTTGTGCTTTGTAATCCCTCCAACCCCTGCGGCAAGGTGTTTACCCGCGAGGAACTTCAGACGATAACAGATATCATTATTAAGTATGACGGCTATGTGATTACCGACGAGGTCTATGAGCATATCGTCTATGCTCCACACAAGCATGTTTATATCTCTACATTGCCAAGTATGTGGGAGCGAACCATCTCCTGCAGCTCACTATCCAAGACCTATAGTATCACAGGCTGGCGACTCGGCTATGTTATAGCACCTGAGCGTATCATCGAACGAGTGAAGAAGGTGCATGACTTCTTGACTGTTGGGGCAGCAGCCCCACTAATGGAGGCTGCTACAGTCGGACTTTGTTTCTCCGATGACTATTATGCTGAACTTCAGGCGCACTATACCCACATGAAGCAGCTGTTCTGTGATGGTCTGAAGCAGTTTGGACTGACATTCACAGACCCGCAGGGAGCCTATTATGTGTTGCTTGATATCTCGAAATATGGTGTGAATGATGACCTTCATTTCTGTGAGTGGCTGGCTGAGCAGGTCGGCGTGGGTGCCGTTCCTGGCAGCTGTTTTTTCCGCGAGGACGTACATCACCTTATCCGTTTCCACTTTGCCAAGCGCGACGATACGTTGAATACAGCTCTTGACCGACTGTCTGAACTTGATAGAAAAGCAAAGGATTATCAGAGATAGTTCTTCTTCGTCAATTCTTTTAAGGTCCATTCTGCTTTACTTGCATTTTATTAAATATTTAGGGGCCCATAGCTTCCAAAGAAACTGATATCTGATATGTGAGTTAGAGGAGTGGGGGACTGTTTATTCTGTCTTTTTGTAGATAAGGTTGACACCTTAAATTATCAAAAAGACACTAAAGCACTACTGATAACCAGTAAATTACAATGTTTCCGTAATTCGTAAGTGAATTGTTCAATGTTACCAAGTCTTGCCTCTGTTTTGATGCAAGAAAAGAATATGTTCATTATTCTTCTTATTTGTCCAGCGTGAAATAAATTTTTTCTTTTTCTTATATTTGCAGTCAGAAATAAATAGATTAAACTATGGGAGAGAACAAAGAAAAACGAGTATTGAGCATTGAACTCAACAACGAAGTAAAGAAAGTTTCTATCACTGGTGTAAACAGTGATGAGAAGGTGGTAATGCGGCAGGAACTGAGTGAAGAGGACTTGGAACAGGCGACAGGGGGACTACCAAGATGTGGCCTTCGTTGCTATCTCAATAGGCCATAAGATAAGCTATCTAATTGAAGACTCCATGAAGATATTGAGGGGGTGAGGTTTTGAAAAAAGGCAAGTAAATGTTGGGGGATACATATTTTTATTGTATCTTCGTGCCCGAATTGTCTAACTTAATTCATTTATGATGATGAAAAACCCCAATTCCAGCAAAAAGAATGTGGTCGCAAAAAGCGACAAATCCCTAGAAAATAGTAATGAGTGTTTGCCTTTGGATGGTTCCAAAGGAGAGATTGTGTTGTATCAGCCTGATGAAACCATCAGTCTGGAAGTAAGGATGGTGGATGAGACTGTTTGGCTGCTCCCTTGATTTGCCTAATGTGCACAGCCCTTGCCCAGACTTTATATCTATGCTATATACTACCCTTCTTCTTGCCCAATAATTAAGCTGATTATAATATGTAGTGTTTTTTTACGCTATCCACGATATGTTGTGGAATGAATAAGGCCGGCCAATAGGTCTGCTTTATTCATTCTATACCTTATTATTTAAATGCACCGCCCACCTTGGCCAAACCTGCTTTTATAAGATATTGACAGAGTCGAGGAAGATGATGACAATGGCTATGGGCACAATCCAGCGCAGTAACACCAAGTAGAGGAAGGAACCCACATGTGAACCTTGATACCTCGCTTTGGGGACGAACCATCCTGTGAACAACGATGCACCCAATGCGCCAAGAGGTATCAGGATATTGGTGCTAAAGGCATTGGCGGAGTCGAACATGTTGAGTCCCATCACAGTGAGCCAGTCGGCATGGCCTGTCATCGACAGAATACACAGCGTATAGGTGATGACCTGTATCACGCCCACCAAAATAATGCTCTGATGCCTGTTGAGCGGTCGTTTGGTAGCTGCTGTAGCATCGCAGAAAAAGGCAATCATCACCTCCATCAAAGAGATGGTGGATGTGAGGGCAGCGACACACATCAGCGCAAAGAATGTGGTGCAGGTGACTGTAGGACTGAACATTTGCTGGAACACGGCAGGCAGTGTGACAAAGGTTAGTTCGGGCCCTTCTGAGGGACTGAACCCGTAAGCAAATACGGCAGGAAAGACAATCATACCCGCCAGCAACGACACAATGAGGACGAGCACTATCATTTGTACGGATGTGGATGTTACATTCTGATCCTTGGGCATATCCATATTGATAGTTATTTGTTATTATAGACAGTTATATAAACCATGTTCTGATCGTACATGTAATTGTATTTTATTTGGGAACAGACACCATTGACCAGTCGCAGTCCCAGATGCTCTATGCCATTCTGCGTTTCCAGCAATGTGGGATTGAAGGGGCGACCGTCGTCTTTCAGCAGCACGGTAACCATTGGCTCTGTGCTACGAATATGGATATCAATAAAATGCTTCTCGGGATGTTTCTTGACGGCATAGTTGACAATGTTGTAAAGCAATTCTTCACAACAGAGTTGCACATAATAGGCCGTTGATTGGGCTACCTCGCAGCTTTTCAGAAACGATGCGATTTCCTGCAGTGTCTGCCCTACATCATCGTGGGTCAGCCGTACAGAGATATTCATTGCCTGTCCCTCAGTCTTATTGGGAATCAGCGTCAGCGCTGCAATCTCTGGTCGTCGGATATGTATCACCCAGGTGAAGACCAGCACTACGGTCATCAAGGCAATGGAAGAGGCAGGATAACACCACGTCGAGTACCAGGTTCAATGTGGTACTTGATATCACCGCTATCATGACCAGCCGCGGATTGCCATCGGTCTTTATAAAACTTTGCAAGGTGAATCCCATAATCGTTGGTACAGTACTCAGTGACATGATATGCATGAAACTGACTGCCATCTCGAACAGGCGACTGTCGCTCGGACAGACAAGGGATACAATTTGTGGTGTCAGCAGGAACAGGATGACAGTCAGCAGGATACTGCTGAAGAATGAGGCTAGGAGCGCTGCAGTAAACACGCGGTTAGCCTCGTCGGCATCCCGCCGGCCAATGGCCTTGGCAGCCAATACGGAACCGCCTATGCCAAACAGAAGACTGATGGTAGGAAACAGTGTTATGATAGGTGTTACGACGTTAATGGCTGAGATGGCATCAGGACCAATTAGGTTGCTGACCACAATGGCATCGGTCATGGTAGCTAAGCGTTGCGCCAGCGATGCCAGAACCGACGCGAACATAAAAGTCTTCAGCGCCTTAGACACCAGATAACTGTTTCTTTTTTCTGCCATAGTTACTGAATTCGGGACTCGTCACGGGTTGACATAATAATCGCATATCCCATATTTCTTCGTAATGCAGAATTTTAAATCTCCACCAGATATTTGCTCAAGGTCCTTTTCTTCGACTATGTGTTTGATAACTACCTTTTCATCACAATTCTTGTTTGAGACAGAACTTTTCTTTACTTCTTCTTTCTTCTTCATAGTACTTGTAATTTGTTTTACTAATGTTATTTCCCTTTGGTAACGCCGCTTTCGTTGAAGCTATCCACTCTGAAATAGTAATCTTCATCAGCAGAGAAGAGACCTAAGGTGACAGATGGCTCCAAAACTTCGCAGGCAGCGTATAGCTCGTCAGGATCAGTACCCCAATGTACGAAATAGCCTTGAGCGCCTGGCACGGGTTCCCAAGATATAGTGGCAGTACGACGGTCGGCCGTACGCTCTACTTGGAATTCCTTTATGGCTGCTGGCCTGTCACCATCATCTACGCCAAATACACGCAAGTCGAAGATGGAGAACTTGCCGGGCAACTCGCTCATGTTGGTAATCTTTACATAACGCGCATCAACAGCTTTGTCCAGCACGATGAGACTATGAGGATTGGTCACGTCGCTGACCGACTTGTCGGCTATGGGTGTCCATGTTATGCCGTTCTCAGATGCTTCTATCTTATATCTATATGGGACGAAAGGATTGCCCGATGTGCGCAACGGAAATGCCTCGTCAGCGAAATTGGTTTGCACCGCCTCTATTGGATAAACTTTGCCCAAGTCCATCTGCAACCATTCACCCACATTGCCAGTCTTGGCACTCCACCATGTCTTGATGGTTCGGTCGGCAGCTTTGTCGGCTTCCTTGCCTTGGATTTCAGAAGAAGCAGTAGCCGTTTTGCCGATGGTCAGGTCCATCCAGTTGGTCCATATAGGGTTCTTTAGGAAATCAGTCTTGCCCTTAGGCAGTTCGTACGGACGGTCGGAGAAGTCTGTCAATGCATACATGTGGTCCTTTTGTGTGAAGATGACAGGGAAGAAGCCTATGCGTCGCTCGAACATGTGACGCTGAGCGATGACCGTGCTCGCCACATGCCAATAATTGCCGTATTTGTCTTGGAAGGTATCACCATGTCCTGCACCCGTCATCCAGCCACCAGGCTTCACGGAGATAGGCAGGTAGTCGGCCTTTTTGAACGGACCTAATGGAGAGTCACCGATGTAAAGACCATCACCGTAGGAGTCAAACTCAGTACCCGGAGCGGCATACTGCAAATAATATCTGCCTTTGTATTTCAACATGCTGGCACCCTCGTTGTAGCCCGGTTGTTCCACATCGTTCTTGTCGCTGGGGCGCTCCCAGCCAATCACGTTCTGCTGGTGGGTGATTAAAGTCACAGGTTGCCCAATGGCCTTGAAGTGATTGTTAGGATCGAGCTCTATGCCCATGATGTCATCTACATTGCTGCATCCCCAATAGAGATACACCCTTCCATCATCATCCAGCAGCAAGTCAGGATCATGTCCCGTCCTGCCTGGGTCATCAGGGTAGGGCGTCAGCTTGTCGGTCTCCAACTGCCATGAGTTGCCATCTTCAGGGTTCGTGGTCTTCCATAACGAGTTGAGGTCAGAAGTCATCCAATAAAGCTCGCCGTTATACACCATGCAGGTGGGCGCATAGAGGTCCATCGGCAACACGTTGGTTCGTATATGCTTCCAATGCTGCATATCGTCAGAGCTCCAATAACCATCCGACTTCGACACAAACAAGTAATACCTGTCATTATAGATCGTAGCCACAGGATCCGCCGCCTCGCGATAGTTGTTGGGGGATGCCAGACTCTCAATCAGCGATTGCAGGGCACCTGGAACTTTCAGCAGTTGTGCCACCACAGATTTATATTCTTCAGGCACCATGTTTATCAGGTCAGGGTCGTTAAAGTCCACATCAGTTGATGTTGAAGATCCTTGTCCATCCCCTTTAGTAAACTCATAATCCAAGTCAATGGGGTTAGTCACAACCTTACTGCGGTCGATTTCCCTGCCAGAACAAGCGCAGAGAAGCAATACAGTCGAAATGATTAAAACCTTTCTCATAAGTGATAATTTATATTATATCCCACAAAAATATAGAAGACTGCTTACATTTGCAAGCAGATATATAAAAAAACTACCAATTCTGTTCCCTTTTTGCTACCATCTCAGCCGTTAGTTTACCCTTTGCCAGCCACACGTCAGCATCCTCCTTGTTGGCTTTACGATGTTTGTAAACGCAAAGGGAGGATTACAGTTTGCTGTAATCCTCTTCGCTCACAGGTTCGAGCCATTCATTTGAGGCTCCTTCCTGAATGTCCTTATGATAGGTAAGATGTTGGAACCAAGAGTCCTTGGCTGCTCCGTGCCAGTGCTTCAC
>JAFSPM010000020.1 GCA_017442855.1 Bacteroidaceae bacterium
GTGAAGCACTGGCACGGAGCAGCCAAGGACTCTTGGTTCCAACATCTTACCTATCATAAGGACATTCAGGAAGGAGCCTCAAATGAATGGCTCGAACCTGTGAGCGAAGAGGATTACAGCAAACTGTAATCCTCCCTTTGCAATGTCCAAGGTGATAGTTATTTCTTAAAGATAAATGGCATTGCCTCGGGGTCGAGCGGATCCATATCGATCAGTTCCAAGTTTTTCACCATGTGCAGGGTGCCCTGTTTATAGGTCTGAAAATGATCTGATTTGATATGGCTCTGGTAAGCCTCTTGATCGCGATAGATTTCCAGAATACGAACTTGGGTATTGTCTGCCTTGATCTTTGCAGGATAGATGCAGATAACGCCTGGCTCTTTCTTTACTGACTCACCACCTACCGTTGCGGCAGCTTTCAAATAATCATCTAAGTACTCAGGATAGACTTCTATAACTGAAAGGCGTACCAACATCTGGGCTGGATCATACACCTTCACCTCTTCCTGCTGGCTATCAGCCACAGGCTTGCTTTCATTACAACTTGTCATCATTCCCATCATAGCGATGCCCGTCAGGGCAATTAATAGTTTCTTCATTATTTAAAAAGTTTGATTGCATTATCTTTCATAAACAACTCAACGTATGGGGCCAATTCGCTATCCGCTTTCAACTCTTCACGTAACTGGTTGATTTTCATCTTTAGGACAGAATCTGCCACATATGGATAATCTGAGCCATAAAGGATATGCGAAGGTTCTGTAACCGTGAGCATCATCTTGATGACTTGAGGCGAAGCGGCACCAGCCAAGTCGTAGTACAAGCACTTCATGTTGGCTTCCCAGTCAATCTCCCCCACCATCTCCTTGGCACGCACCGCAGGATAAATGGCCTTCATGCGGGGGATGGCCAACGGCACGTAGGCACCGCAATGCGGTACCACCACCTTCATGCCTGGATAGCGAGCCAGTACATTGCGACTAATCATGTTTGCAAAGGCACGGGTGGTCTCAGCCAGATATTCATATATCGCTAAAGGGGTCTGTGTCATCACCTGCTGTGAATAAGGCTCTGGCTTGTGGGGATGCAATATCACCACCGCTCCCCTATCGCTGAGCAACTGCATCAATGGGTCAAGTGCAGGGTCTCCCAAATATTGTCCACGACTGTTGGTGGCCAACTTAATGCCATCAGCATGCAGCGTATCAAGCGCATAGATGGCTTCTTTCATCGCAGCCTCCACATCGGGCAAAGGCAAAGCGGCACAGAACAAAAACCTCCCTGGATGCTGAGCTTTCAGTATCGCAGCAGCCTCATTGGTCTCACGGATAGTCGCTACAGCCTCGGCACTATCGCCAAAATAAGGCTGTGGGGCTGGCAGGGTCAATACGGATGTCTCTATACCTGCATCTTCCATGAACTTTAAGTGCTCTTCTGCACTCCAAGCAGGAATAGGGAACCCTTCTTCCATCGATGCATCATGTTTGGCTAACACCTGCAAATAGGCAGGTGTCGTAAAGTGGCTATGCAAATCTATCGCCACCTGTGCTTTCATCATCATACTCATAGCAACCAAGGTAAAAACCAATAGAACTCTTTCCATTGCTTTTCAAATTAAATAATACTCTTTCCTAATTCATAAGCCTTCTCGCCATAATTGGTATGGCGGATAGAGCCTGCAGTCCAAACGCCTGGAGCTATCACCATACCCATATCCTTCCATCCCAAATAAGAAGCCAATGTCTTATAATGCAGCCTCATCGGTTCAGCTTCAGAATCCGCAGTGTTGGCATAAGTCATCAAGAAAGCGGTCTTCTTGGCGGCACCTTTTATTTTGCCGTTGATGGCATAGAAACGGTCGATAGCTCGTTTGATCTGGGCAGAGAAGCCAAAGTAATACATCGGGGTGACAAATACCACCATATCCGCCTCGATTAACTTGGGACGCAGTTCATTAGAGAAATCATCATTAAATATGCAGTTTCCATTCATGCCACAGCGGTTGCAAGCCCGGCAAGGGTTGATATTCTTATGGGCACAATCAAAACGGAAAACCTCATGGCCGTTCTCCTTAGCACCTCTGATAAACTCATCTGCCAAGAATGACGAATTTCCTCCGTTTCTTGGACTACCTGTCATTACTACAATCTTCATTTTCTCACTACTCCTTTCTTTTTCTCTTGCCAATGCTTGCATAGGATTTACCAGTAAAGCCCCAGTTGCCGCCCCTGCAACCATCATAAACTTTCGCCTTTTCATATCCTTTATTTGTTTTGTTCCATCATTTCCACAATTATGCGTAAAGTATTTATAACTGTAGGGAAGCCGACATGAGGCAAGCATTGTATAACAGCTGCCACCACTGTTTCGGGGCTATTACCAGCTTTCAGGCATCCTAAGTAATGCGAATGCAATTGAGAGTTGGCTTGTAATACTGTCAATACCACATAGGTATAAAGTTCGTGCATCTCCAACGACAAACCGTTGCGAGAGTAAATATCACCAAAACAGAAATCTGTCAGCAGCGTAGCCATATCCTCTCCCAGTGTACCTGGCAATCCTTTCATGGCATTGCTAATGCCACCATTATAGAGTTTGCTCTGAATGGCATTCCCTGTCTCATGGCGAGTGTCATCGTTGACTGTTCCTTGTTCTGGCAAAGGCAATTGTATTCCTCTTTCCCTAAACACTTCGTTCATAATCTCCACAGCATTCAGCACGAATGGGAAGCCACGAAACGGAGCTACCAAATAAATTACTTCACGCATTTCAACGGGTGTTGCCCCTGCATCAAGCGCAGCGTTGATATGTGTATTAAGCTGGGCGGTAGCATTGAGAGTAGTCAGTGCCACGCACGAAACCAGTTCGCGGGTCTTCAGATCAAGATTACCAATATTACGCACATCCTTTCCATAAACCCGCTGCATGATAGCCATTAGCTCTGGATCATTCTGTCTTGCTGTCTGTGTCTGCACAGAAAACTCCTCGTCCGTCACAGGACCGAATCGCACTACGTGCTCCTTGCTTGTCAGGTCGGTGACAGTGATACACAAACAAGCACTGTTCTCCGTGGCGCCATTCCAGTGCTTCACGTTGGCAGGAGTCACCACATAGTCACCCTTTTTCAACAGTCGTTTGGGCTGTCCCTCCTCCTGATAGTAGGCCTCACCCTCTAAGATGAGCAGTACCTGCTCAGCATCAGGATGGAGATGCCAGTAGTTGCGCGAGCCAGAAGCGAACAAGAAGTGCGCCACCATGCTGCCTTCAGAATTTTTCAGCAGGCTCACATATACATCTCCCGTATTTCCCTCTCCAGCCTTGGCTGTGAGAGGAAAACTGACAGACAGTCCGTATTGTTGTCCCAGGGCTTTCGCATCTACTTGCTGCGTATTCTGTGCTCCTGTCTGCTGCGTCATACTCACAAATAATCCAATAATAAAGAGTACTATATAATTTCTCATCTCTAAGCCCTTTCCTTTCAATCCATTGGATGCTCCCATGAACCACGGGTGTCAACGCCTGTTGCCTCAGCCAACTGCTCCAGTTCTGCCACTTCCTTATCAGTCAATGCTATCTTGGCAGCCTCAGCAGCTTCCATCACATGCTTGGGCTTAGTGGCACCAATGATTGGCTGTGTGTCTTTGGCAATGGCCCAAGCCACTCCTATTTGAGAAACAGAAGCGCCATATTTCTCGCCTATGACCTTCATGCCATTAATCAATGCCTCCAACTGTGGCAATACCTTATTATATTTCTCACCTCTGTCACTACCTGCCGGCAACGGGTTCTGTGTATTGTACTTGCCCGACAAAGCCCCCTGCTCCAGCACCATATACGCCCAAAACTGTATGCCATTCTCCTTGCAGTAGTCCAAAACGCCACCACGCTCGGAAGAACGGTAAAGCAAACTGAAATGGTTCTGCACGGCAGACACTTGGAAACCAGCCTTGCCCAATATCTCATTGGCACGCTTCAACTCTGCCAGGTTATGGTTGGAAACACCCACACGTTTCACCTTGCCGCTCTGCAACAGAGGTATCAGGCCAGGAGTCCAACGCTCCACATCTGCAGGGTTGTGAATCCAGTACATATCTATATAATCAGTCTGCAACAGGCGCAGGCTGTTCTTAATCATCTCCTCCACCGTCTGTCCCATCTGCGGAGTAAATTTGGTAGAAAGAACCACTTCATGACGAGGATATGCCTTCGCCAACTCACCCAAGATGGACTCTGAGGCACCCATGCCATATACCGTTGCCGTATCCCATACGTTCAATCCTGCCTGCATGGCAGCGTCAAATACTGGTTTCAAACTGTCTTTCTCCAAGTGGTTGCCAAATACCTGGTCACCACCTACTGCACCTGATCCCCAAGACCATGTGCCCAATGCGATTTTACTCTCTTTCATAATGTCTTTACTTTAATTATTTCGTTCTCTGGTGCAAAATTATGATAAAAATAAGAATTCTTTTAATCAAAACCTCGGTTGCATATACCAATTTTACGGAAAATCATTATCTTTGTCAGGAGAAGGAGAAAACAGCAAGCCATGAACAGCATCCTACACATCAGGAATGTGGAAGATTACACCTCATATTTGGGTATTCACGCTCAGCATCCACTCGTCAGCGTGATATGTTTCGACGAGCTCGGAGAGGTCCGCCACAGCCTGAACAACTACGATGTTTATGGTTTCTTCCTGCATGATGAAGAGATGGTAGAGCTTACAATGGGCATCGCACAATACCATTACACTCGCAATTCTTTGATATGTGTTGCCCCTGGCAATGTTGGAGGCAAAGCAGACGACGGGACTACCATACATTTGACTGGTTGGGCATTGCTGATCCATCCTGCCCTGTTGGCAGGTACTCACTTGGAGAAAACCATCAACGGCTATGGCATCTATGCCCATCAAAGCAACGAGGCACTGGCTGTAGATCCATACGAGCGCAACATCATGGTAAGCATCATGCGTAGCATCCGCTACGAGCTCGACAACTTTCAAGGCAAGCAGACCTTAGACATTGTAGTTTCCTACATAGGCTTGTTGCTGAACTATTGCCAGCAAGCCTTCAACCGCTTGCACCACACCCATCCCGACCAATTGACCAACGACCGACTGGCACAGCTGTACGCCATATTAACGAATTACTACAAGAAGAACCTGCAACACGAACAAGGATTGCCCTCTGTTTCTTTTTGTGCCGAGAAGATGTGTCTCTCGCCCAACTACTTAGGCGACCTCATCAAGCAAGCCACAGGCGACACCGCACTGATCTATATCCATCGCTTCATTATCGCCAAGGCGAAGAACATGCTTATCAACGGTATGTCTGTATCGGAAACTGCCTATGCCTTGGGCTTCGAATACCCACAACACCTGAGCCGCATGTTCAAGAAAATAGCAAACCTCTCGCCTACAGAATTTGTTGAATCCCTGAAGGGTGAAGAAGGAAGAAACGTAATGTAATTGATGGCTCTATGACTTCTTCAAAGATAAACAATAAAAGATTAGTAAAAAAGAAAAAACTTACGAATTACGAAAATTCAGAGATACAACATTAGTATCATTATGTATCTCGTTCGTAATTTGTTCGTGATTTCGTAAGAAAAGTTACGAAAACAGCAAAAAAAGTGGGCAAAATACTTGCATTTGGGCATAAAATTTTGTATATTTGTGTGCCTTTTACGAGAGGGCATATTATTAACAAAACCAACAAAAATTCATGTCTGAAATCAACCATTCTGGCAGACCCAAAGACTATGCGGTCTGCTTCCGAAAGGACTGCCCCTTGGCACAGAGCTGCCTCCGTCAATTGACCGCCGACGAACCCTGTCAAGATGAGCGTTACATACGCCTTGTCAATCCCTACTTAGTGAAAGATGCTACCGAGAATTGTTCCTTTTACCGATCAAATAAGAAGGTAAGGGTGGCCTACGGAATCAGTCGTGCATTTGACTATCCTTTCAATCCTCAGGACGAATACTACCTAAGGGCGCACCTCTTTGGTGACATTTTTGCCAGCGACCAATTGTCAAATGCCGATCGTGAGATAGTAACGGTAGCAGCGTTGAGCGGACTGGAAGGCGTTGCCCCA
>JAFSPM010000021.1 GCA_017442855.1 Bacteroidaceae bacterium
CCATCTCAACAACCTCTATATTCATCCGTCGCAACAGTTCACGCACGGCAGCTTGTTCTGCCTGGTTGTCGTATTGTCGCCAGCAGTCTTGTATCGTCATACGCTCACAACCATAGTCGGGATAGTGGAAATCAGCATCGTGTTGCAAGATGAACTCCCAAAGAGAAAGAACGTTGATGTCAGGGTGGCTCTCTTGAAAAACAGCAGTGCAGTTGTGACAGATGGAAATCATCGTGGTGTTAGGCTCGAAGGGGATATAGTGTGGCGTTGCCTTCCACTGTTCACAGACGGATGGTGCCATCACCTCCTCAAACTGCCGCACTTTGTATTTCTCGGCACAGCAGCGGATAATCTCCATTCCAAAACGCTTCTTCAGATAGTCCTGTATGCGCAAACTTAGTTCCGGGTAGTCCCTCGTAAAGACGCAACTGGCAATGTATCGGTATTTCATATTTGTTTCTGTTTGCTAAATTGGAATTTATTTGATTGAATAGCCCTTGGACTGAAGCAATCCGATAGCACGTTCAAAGTTTTCAGACTTTGTCAGTATGTAATCTGTGTTGAATGTGGAAATTGCGAAAATACCAATTCCCCCATCTGCAAGCACTTTGGAAATTGCAGCGAGAATGCCAATAAGGGAGAAATCCAATATTCCTTCTATACGGAAGGCTTTCCATCCATCATCACGTTCTACAGTGTTATCTGGTACTAACTGAATTGGACATACCAACGATTTTTCTTCGTCCGTTGAACCTATGAAAATATAGGGGGAAGACAAATCGATTCCCTCGTAGTCTGCAACCTTGCAGACGCTAAATTCTTCATTAATAATATTAAGTATCATGTTGCTAAATTCCGATTTATCTGTGTGCAAAGGTACGAAGATTTTGTCGATTATCTCTCAGGCGCAATGTTAAACTGTCTTTCTAATGCACGTTTCTTGATATAATCAGCCTTATGCAATTGCATAGTGAAAGAGCCTAAGTGGAGAGGCGTTAAGAAAATTATAGCTTCGGAGGTTCAGCTCTTGAACTATGATAATAGTTGATACAGGTAGTTAAAGAAAAAGAGCAAGAAAAAGGCTGCCCAAATCGAGCAGCCTATTCTCTATAAATGAATAAATGTTATTGTTCTAACAGCTTGCCCTTAGCCTTTGCATCTTCAATCCACTTTGGAACAATCTCATCCAAGAAGCGCTGGTTCTTTTCTTCCAGTTTTGGCATATCCAAACCTATATACTGCTGAGCCTTAGCTTTGGTTGAGATATCTGGCAAAGGAATATCACCTATAAAGCCATGCTTAGCACACACCTTCGCAATAGCCAAACGAGCCTGCTGAGCAAAGTCAACACTCAGAGAAAGCAGACGGGTCACCTCTTGTGGAGCGTGGAAGGTGGCACCATGTGATGCGATGGCATAATCCCAACGCCACTGGCTCTTACGAAGCAAATCCTGGATGGGCTTCATCTCTGCCTCGGTAGCACCATTATCGATGGCAAATTTAGCCTCGATGTGAGCAGCAGCCAACTCCTTCTCAGCACGGTTGCGAATCTCGGTACACTTGTCCTGACGCTCATACACATTCTGACGCAAAGTCTCAGCATCCTGACGATGACAAGTCTGACACGTACGGTCAATATTCGCTAATGGTGACATGATATGATGGTCGGTAAACTTCACCCCACCCTCACTCATATAAGGCATGTGGCAATCAGCGCAAGAAACACCACGCTGTCCGTGAATGCCCTGCAAGGCAATCTCATAACCAGGATGTTGAGCCTTCAGAATAGGCGTCTTCGACAATGGATGAATATAGTCATAGAAACCTATCTCATCATAATAAGCCTCTGCATCCTCGCAAGTCATACCCTTGTCTTGTGGGAACATCAAATAGTCGGTGCCCTTCACGAAGTAATACTCAGTGTGGCATTGTGCGCACACCAACGAGCGCATCTCCTGATGGGTAGCCTTATTCACATCCTTGCCGGCGCGCTCCCATGCTTCATACAAGGCTGGACGAGCAGGGCGCAACTCCATGGTGCGTGCATCATGACAGTCAGAGCATCCAATGGTATTTACCATTTCGTTGCCCAGTTGGCTCCAACGCAAGTGGTAGAAGTTGCCTGGTTCAAACTGATCAACGCCATTACCCAGCTCACGCATCATGCGAGGCACATCAGGCCCCTTGCAGGTCCAACAGGTAGCAGGCTGGATGTCAGCATCGCCATCTATTCCTGGGTTGCCCGTACGTAAAATCTTACGCATATCCTCCAAAGCATGTTTGTGACCGCGTGGGGTATTGTAGTTACGACTGAAAGCATAGCCTGCCCAAAGAATCACCATCTCAGGGCGCTGCTCCAGCACATCCACTTCCTCACTGCCATTATACTTCGACTCGAATGAGGTGTCTTCCGTCATCGACCAAGTGTTATACTCACGTGGATAGTCGGCCTTGAATTTCTCGTTCTGTGCCACGATAGCATCCTCAAACACCATTCGTTTGTTGTTGAATATGCTTACCACCTCTGCCCTGCGTTCCATCAGCGATGAAACCAGCAGACCTAAAATAAACACAATGACCATTGATCCTCCGAACAAGAGCCATCCTTGCCATTTTTTGAGTTGTTTAGCCATAATATCGTAACTTTTAGTTTTTATTCTTTAATTAATCTCTGCCTTGCTAAAAGGGGTGTCAGCTTTTCATCTCCCCATCAAATTCTGCAGCCATTGCGGCACCGGACTTGGAGGTAATGGTGTTACCCCTTCGGCATTAGGTGTGCCCGACAATGAGTTCATGCCACCATGAGGCACATTGCGATGACAATCCCAGCAAACCTTGCCACCAGCCTTCATCTGCTCAGTATAGCCCATGCGCCCTGTCTTCACAAATTCCTGGTTCAGTTGCGTATGGCACCGTATGCAGTTATCCATAATCACCTCGGCACTCATCTCTTCCGCCATAATGGCCTGACGCTCGCTATGCGTCACAAAATAAGCCACATGCTTCAGTCCGTCCATCGCCTTGAAGCCATATTTCATAGCCAGGTTCTGGTGAGGCACATGGCAGTCGTTGCACGTGGCGTCGCGCCCATGACTGGAGTGCGACCAAGTGGCGTAGTAAGGAGTCATGATGTGGCAATTGACACAGGCAGCAGGATTGTCTGCTATATAAGTATGTGCTCTGAGCAGGTAGAGGAACAACCCACCCAATCCACAAATCACACCTGCCACCACTAACAGAAAGATTTTCTGCCTGCGTGAAAACAGATTTGTTATCTTGTCAAGTGCTTTCATAGTCATTTAGTCAAGGTTCGTCTTTCACAAACTTTAAGCTCTTCATCCGCAAAAATACTAATAAATGAGGATAAAAACTAACACTTTGGGGCATTTAACCCTTAATAATTGTTAAATACCATTATTCTGTATTTTAATTTTATTTGATCACATATACTAGTACGCTTAATCAAAAGCCCGATGAATTTAAAGTCGGGCTTTTTGTTCCTATGCACTTTACTACAGGCTTCGAATCCTCATGGCGAATGAAGGAATTTACAGATAAAAAAGGCATTCCTTTCTGGGAAATCACCAGAGAGGGTGAAACGATTGAAATATAAGAAATAACTTCATGAGTTAAGGAAACATAAATAATTGCTCCACTGTTTTAATATAGTCCGAAATTTGACTATCTTTGTGGTCTTATTTCGGACTTATTATATCAATAATGATGGAAGAGAATAATAGAACAGAGATTAAGGCGATGTTTTCATATATGGGGAAACAAGAGAGCCAGTTTGAAGCACTCTATCGC
>JAFSPM010000022.1 GCA_017442855.1 Bacteroidaceae bacterium
GAAGCAACACGGGTTTATGGGTGGCACGTGTTGCCCATTCACTAAGATACTGATCTATGATTCGTTCGTAATACATTTGCGCTATGAGTTTTCACGCTGCAAAGATACAAAAAAGAAATAATCCAAACAAATAATTTGATAAGAATTAAAAAAATCCAAATAAATAATTCAGTCATAATAGAAAAAATCCAAATAAATATGACCTAGGCTATCGGACCCCATTTATGTCCACTTCTGCGCCCCATTTTACGCCTTGCCTATTTTCAAGAATGAATCTCATATCCAAAAATGGAAACGAAAGATGCGGCAACTCGACATTCAGATGTGTATTCTGAATGTTGCGATAATCAATATTGATCTTTAAACATTCTTATGTTTCCTCGCCAGATATTCTATTGCCAATACTGGCCAGAGGGGCACTTTGCGAATGTTGGTTCTCACGGCTGGAATATCACACAACAGGAAGACAGACGCCAGGAGCAGGGCAAACCAGATGACGTAACCATACACCTGTTTAATAGCCACAAGCATCATGGAGTGGAGATAGCTGTCGCCCATGAATGCCCCGAAATCAAATTGTGAGAGGTCGAGGTTGGTGAGTGTCAGTTGGCTACCATAGTTCATCATGTCATCGTTCAGAAAATGCGAGAAGATGGTGGTATAGAAACCATAGCCCATAGCACCACCAAGATACATGTGCGGGATGTTGAACACGAACAGTCCCATAAAGAACATCTCAAGACTGGGTACCGATTCGTTCAAAGCCCACATCAGGGTTGGTGCCAGCACGCCATAACCAAAGCCGCGGAGCATGATTGCCATTTGGTATTGCTCGATGTTCACCGCTATACCCAACGTGGAATACATCAGCAAGGCGTAAGCGCAGATGGAGAGGAAGGCTATACCTATCAGTTTCCATACCTTCCACTTCTGAACCTTTAGCCAGTAGAGATCGAGCGCTATACCCAGGAACATGCCTGGCAATGCCCACATATATTGACTCTCCTTGGTGAGTTCTTCCAGTCCGACGACCTCTGTATAGAGTATCTCTTCAAGTGTATGCTCGGCACCGAAAGCCAGTTCTGCCAATATGGTAACAATGAGAATGGGTACCACGTTGCGGCATTTCAGCAGGCGAAGCTCGACGTATGGATAGCGATTGTGAATCAGTCGGTAGAGGGTGAGTCCTGCAAATACAAGTGCAAATGCCCCCACCATTCTAATATGCCGGTTTGCGAACCACCTATAGTAATCACCATAGACAAAGATGTACGAGAACAGAAGCATCGTGACGCAGATGAGTAAAGCGCCCTGCCAGTCGGTTCCTTTCAGCGAGAACCTGTTGGGCATAGGACAGAACGGACGACACAGAACCATCTGTGTCAACAGCACGAACGACATGGTGCCTACGGTAAAGGCGTGCATCATCTGCCAGGTAAAATGATGCCCCATCCAAGCAGCAAGCCATCCACCGCCTTCAATGGCCGTGAGAAGTATGATGTGGAGCACAGGGAAGAATACGGCGAAGTCACGCTTTGGTGTAATCCACAACTGGATGTTGCTCATACACTCGAATGTTCCTTGAATCTTGGCAATGCCTGCAATGAAACATGCCACAACGAGTACAGGCATCGACTGACTATGCATCGTGATGACGTTGCAGATGCCCATGACGATGGCCGAGGTGCAAAGCAACTGCTGATTAGTGAAGCGAAACTTCATCCTGAACAACATAGGGAACCACATAGCCATGCCTGCAAGCGTGGCATAGAGCAGGAACATCACATCCTCAATCATGAAGTTGGTGGTGCCGCGAATCTCGTCGAGAGCACCGAGATACATACCTCCCGAGAATTGGAAGCACAGAGCCGTAAGGACGTAAATCCAAGGCTGCAACCTACGTGGCACCCATCCTTTCATCATCGGCATACAGAAACCCATGCCAGCAGGAGGCGGCGGTGCCTTCATCAAAAATTCAGTCAGTTTTCCCATTATTCTTCAACCTTACAAACCACGTTATAACCACCATGCAACTTCTTCAGTTCGTCGCACGCATCAATCCGCACACGCACCGTCACACGCTGCTCCACCTTTACGAAATTACCTGTGGCATTGTCGATAGGAATCAATGAGAACGCACTGCCTGTAGCATCGCTGATACGCTCTACCACACCTGTATATTCAACATTGGGAACAGCATCGGCAGTAAAACGGACTTTATTGCCAACCTTGATATTCGGCATCTGCGACTCCTGAAAGTTGGCCTCCACCCATTTCTCGTTCTTATCGACAATGCTAACCATTGTCTGACCGGGATTAACCAACTGTCCAACGTGAATATCCTTGCTGCCCACCACACCATCACAAGTGGCAATGATGTAACAATACGAGAGGTTCAGTCGAGCTATCTCCACCTGTGCTCGTGACAGTTCTATGGCAGCTTCTGATGCTGAGAGATGATGTCCCTGCTCTGCCACAACGGCTGTCTGCGTGTTGCGCGAACGAAGTGCCTGCTCATAACTGGCCTTGGCACTCAGATAACCCGTGTGGACATTGTCATACTGTTGCTGTGTAACGGCATCTTGCTCCAGCAGCTTCTGAAAACGAGCATCCTCCCTCTTTGCGTTCTCCATCTGCACACGAGCGGCTTCAATGCCGGCTTCGGTCACGCTGATACTGGTCTTGGTGGTATGGATGCTGCTTGCTGTACCCAGCGAACCACGCTCGGCACGGGCAAGATCGGCTTCTGCCTGAGCCAGACGAAGACGAAACTCGGCATCTTCAATGATAACAAGTGTATCGCCCTTCTTCACCTCCTGAAATTCGGTAAATCGCACCTCGCGTATAAAGCCCTGCACACGACAATTCTGTGGCACGATATTCTGGCATACACGTGCATTATCCGTGACTTCGCCTCCACCGAAATGCATAAACTGACTGGCGGCATAAACAGCACCGCATACGATGCAGAGTATTACTATTGTATTATAAATATAGGTCGTTATCTTATTCTTTTCCATCTTATTATAGGGTATTTGTTATATATTTAAGTTTGAAATAATTGTAAAGCATATTGATGCGGGCATTGACCAAAGCCATATCGGCAGAGAGCTTCATGTTTGAGGCATCAAGCATATCGGTGAGCAGAGCCAGGTCGTTGTCGTAACGGTTCTTCACCACCGCATAGTTCTGGTTGGCCAGTTCCACCTGTTTCTCCTGTGTGCTCACCTCTACTGAGCTGGTCAGCAGATTGGTATAGCAGGCTTGTACACCATTCTCTATGCCTTCACGCGCCAGCATCACACTTTCGCGTGCCTGGGTGTTTTCATGCTTCGCCTTACGGATAGCATGCTTGTTCTTCCAGAGACTTGACAGATTGTATTTCACGCCAATGCCTACAAACCACACGTTGACGTTGGCATCTTTTGGAATCAGGTCGGAGGTGTATGGGCCAAACAGATTGTTTTCTGCCACTACAGCCACTGATGGCCGCGAGGCTGCACGCGTGTTTCTGACTTTCTGTTCCGATATTTTTGTGGCAAGCGAAGCCTGCCGGATATCGATATTGTTTTCTGCTGCAGTCTGTTGCCACAACTCCTCGGAGGTGAGTGTCTTGAGTGCCATTCCCTCTTCTTCAAGCGACTGCGTATCCACCTCAAAATTTTCTCCTTCTGGCAGGTGGATGGCAGTGCTTATCTGATGCCGAATAATCTTCTGTGCATCATCAAGCTGTGTCTTTGTAAGCAGAAGACTTTGCAGTTGCAGTTCGTATCGCGTGATGTCGTTCTTCAACACCGTTCCCTGTTCTCTGCGAGCCTTCGTCTGTTCGATGACTTTTTCCGTCAGCTCTATGTTTTTTGCTATCACTTGCAGCTGGTTCTGCAGTTTGCAGAGGTCAAGGTAATAACCGGTAAGCAAGAAACGCACCTCCTGACGGTTCTTCTCCACATCAAGCTCTGCCAATTGACGCCCCAACTTTGCCATTTCAATGCCTGAGCGGATGGCACCACCAGCATAGATTACCTGACTAGCCTGAGCTGTAAAGCTGTTGCCCCAATGTGGTGTGGGCTGTTTGCCATTCTGCACCTGTTGAGGTCCCAATCCGGGGACAATATACTCTGTAGTGCCACTGGTAGAAAAGCCTCGTGACATTAGGAATGCATTGCCCGTGTAAGAGCCTTGCAAGCTGAATTCAACACTTGGCAGCATGGCAGATTTTGCCGATACCACCCCTTCTTCAGCAGCCTTCAATGCCGCTTCGCTGACCTTGATGCGCTGATTCTGACGGTCAGCCAGGTCAAAAAGCGACTGAAGACTCATCTTGTGCTGTGCATACAAAGGTACACAGCAACTTGCTCCGACTATCATCGAGACTGTCAGAGCACAAAAATTCTTGTGACTACTCATTAAAATGTAATTTTTACTCTTACAATTCATTACTCGTACTAAAAATTTTCCTTCCCTCGGAAATACGAATAATGAACCTTCATGGTTCGGACAAACCTCACGTTTGCCACAATGCGCTACAAACCTCTCTGATTAGGTAATAAATCAGAAGATTAATTTCGAGCACTATTAATTGCGAAATCCTAAAAACGGCTGCAAAGGTACAAAAAAAACGTTAAA
>JAFSPM010000023.1 GCA_017442855.1 Bacteroidaceae bacterium
CAGACCCGAAGCCATAAAGCTACGGGAAAACATTGTCTGTCTCTGTCAGGACTGTCCGTAATATATAAAAGGTAAAATCACCTTTGACGGTCGTTCATGTATAAATCACACCTTCATCAGACCTCCGATACACATCAAAAATAACATGCACCGGACGCTGCCTGTCCTCTGTCCATCAATCTTTCATAGAACTCAAAAAAACAACCTCCCTTGCGGAAAGCGGATGCAAAGGTAGGAACTTTTTATGATTCCAGCAAATATTTTGAAATGTTTTTTTGAAAAAAAATCACACCATATATAAATATAGGCGCGTAAGGAAATTATCTTTCGATTCTCATCAAGAGCAAACCTATTAATATCCAGAGGATCTCTCTTACCCTGCAAATGATACTCACAAAAATGCCAAGAGCGGCTGACAGGCCCAAGGCAGCTATTGAAATAACAAAACCACCTTCTTGAACGCCCAATTGCATGGGCAGGAAACCTATCATATTAGCAAAAAGAGTAGTAAAGGAAAGGATTAATATTGAATGTAGAAAAGTCAATGCCAAACCCGAGAAGCCACCACCACAATCAACCCCAAAAAGTAATAACATAAAGAAAATTTCAAGGCTTTGTACAATACGAGAAATATATTCCAGTGACAAACTCGTATAAAAAGCACGCTTATCACGATGGTGAAGAGAAATTATTTGAGCATCAATATTATGGAGTAACTCATCATTCTTTTCCAGAAAACGCTTACTTCTATTCCTCAACCCAGGAATCATCCCAATCCATTTGATAACTTTTACCACCAAGCCCTTCTGATAGCCTTTTCCTAGTACATAAAAAGCCACCATGCAGAAGATAGCTATTGAGCCAAGTACAACACCCACTGGTATAGAATAAGGCAAATCGCCTACTGCAACCAGTGCCAAATAAATAAAAATAGAAGAGAACCAAAGAAAGAAATGAGCGAGAAAATGCATCATTGCATACAGAATGACAGATGAAGTAGCACTCTCCTTATTGATATGCTTGGATAATTCCATTATACGATAGGGTTCACCTCCCAAGCCACCTACTGGCGTAGCATAATTTAAGGCATAGCCTACAATGGTAAGTTGATAAATGCGCCAGAACCCCACCTTTTCATCTTCATGTTTATTGCTTTTTATGATACAACGCCAAGCTATAGCATTCAATCCGTATATAAAGACCCATACGCCAATGATAGGAATTAACCAATAGCCTGCACGAGTGATGTGTTCCCATAGTTCAACGAAACTGACATCGAATGTCAGCATCATGACAACTACAGCCACCACACCAACGATGAAAAACAGGTTATTCAGTTTTTTCCTAGTCCACGTCATATATTGTCAAAGTTTCTGTGCAATCTGTTTGCTAAACGACTCGTGACGATGATTGATGTACCATGCCAGCAACGACATCGCAATGATTTCAAAAAGAAAATTGAGCACAGGCACATCCAATAGACAAGCCAAGAAAAAAATGGATGAACGGAAATTGAAGGTAAGCAACCCATTCCACTTCATCAAAGCCAACGACTGGTCGTGAAATTCTTGACGTATAGAAGCCGGCACTTGCTCGATGTCACCATACTTTTCTTTCATGATCTTCATCATACGTTGGAATTGTGGCGTAACCTTCTCTTGTTTACGTGTATAGCCAACATACGAATTCAAAAAGATCTTCCAAACCAAATTACCTTTCCAAGGAGTCTGGTCATAAATTTCTTGTTGTTTTATTGAATTATCAAGTTCACTACCTTTTTCTCCTTTGAGGAAAAACAAATGCACTTGAATGTAATAATCAGCCAAACGAGATTGAGAACCCATGCAGCCAAAGCCAGATATCAGAGCTAAAACCACAACTACACTGGTAGCTATAATGGTATTCTCATAAGTATTCTCAATGCCCAACCAACCGAACTCCAATTCATGATACAGATAGAAACGATAGGCAATCGCAACATAAATAAAAATAAACCACACGAAACCTGCTATTCCGTCTAGGATACGACCCATGCGGCTCTTTTGTCCTGTCAGTCGTGCCAACTGTCCATCCGTGCAATCAAAGATATCTGCCCAGCAAAGCAAGAATATAGCTATCAGATTAAAGACAAATCCCCAGACACCTTCGTAATAGAAACTGCCATGAGCGAAGAAAACACAACTACTTGCCCCTATTATAATTGACCAGATAGTAACTGTATTCGGATGAACACCGAATTTTGCAAAGAAACGTGCTAAATGATAACAGAAAGGACGTACTACATGATAATCAAGCCAGTCCTCTGTCTCTGCTGATTTTAGAGAGGCTAAATAGCCTTTATTTTCCTTGTTATTTTCCGTCATTTATTGCAATTATTAAGGAACACTTGCTTGATAGTATCACAAACCACCTGAGTCTGTTCCTTGCGTCCCAAAGTTATTCGCAGACAAGATTCCAAGCCTTTATCTCCCATATACTTTATCTTATAATCCTTAATATCCAACGCCTTTTTCAATTCTTCTTTTATCTCCACAGGATATTTGATGAGAATAAAATTAGCTACAGATTTATACACTTTAAAGCCTGGTAGGTTATCCAACTCTCGTTTATAAAGTTGTCGTCCCCATTCCATATCATCAGCCACCTTACGGTAATGCTCATCACTATCCAGTGCCGCGAGAGCCACGGCCTCAGAAAACCTATTATAACCTAAATACTTGTTAACATAACTGATAAACTGATCATGCCCCTTACCTATGAAACCAAAGCCTACGCGTAGTCCGGGTAAACCATAGAATTTAGATAACGTTCTCGATATTATCAAGTTATTATATTTGTCAATTAAAGGAGCGATATAATGAGTATCGGTTGAAATAAAACTGGCATACGCCTCATCGATAAGCACCATTGTATCACTAGGAATATTCTCCATAATCTTTCCTATCTCATCTGGAGTAAGTCCGTTGCCTGTAGGATTGTTAGGAGAAGCCAGCAACAACATACGAGGATGAATGCGGTTTGTGTATTCAATGACCTCTTGCACATCGTATGCGAAAGTATCTTCTGTTTCATGAAGCGGATACATTACAAAGTCACCTCCACATTCACTGGCAACACGATTATAATACCACCAAGAAAACTCAGGTATCAAAATTGTCTTGTTATTACCCACCATCAGGAAATAATGAATGGCATTTTTCAGCATATCCTCGCCACCGTAGGTCAATAAAACTTGTTCCTCAGGCACACCGTAGATTTCACTCAATCGGACTGAAATAACACTTTTTTTCCCTTGATCATAAATGCGGGTATAAAAACATAAAGTTTTGGGGTCGAATTGTTTTATTGCCTCCACAACTTTCTGACTCGGATCGAAGTTGAATTCGTTTCTATCTAAAAAATTCATTTCAATTTAGTTTTAGTCAATATAGGTTAGCTGGTATAAGCTTCTTTGCGTTTTCAAAATCCTCAACAGTATCAAGTTCTATCGAGAAATAGTTAGTAGTATCTACTATCTTGAAGGTATGTCCTTGCAGAATCAAGCGTTCGAAAGCCTTTTCATAGAAAACATCTATAAGACCTTCATCTACAATCATATGCTGCAATTCACGGAACAAAGCCTTACTATATTCAGCGGTCATCTTCTCAATGCCCACACTCTCGCCTATCGCTTCTTGAATAGAACAAACTTTACTGATTTCCTTTACATATCCCTCGCTGTTTACAATCACCTTAATTTCTTCTTCTCCCAACTCATGACGATTAAGCGCCAGAACACTTCCTTCTTGTCGGATAATTGCAGGAATAATGGTTGGATCAAAAAGAATATCACTGTCTAGAAGCAGGAAATCTTTTCCTTCTGTATAAGGTCTTGTCAACCACAAAGAAAAGATGTTGTTATTGTGTGCAAAATCAGGATTGTCGATAAAATGTATAATCAGAGTAGGATAATTTGTTTTCAGAAAATCAACAATCATGTTTTTCCTATAGCCAGTAACAATCACCAGTTCATCAACACCTGCCGCAACAATAGCATCCACTGTACGCTGCAAGAGTGTACGTTGTCCTACTTTCAGCAAACACTTAGGGCGCTCATCTGTAAGTGGACGCAATCGTTTAGCCATTCCGGCGGCAAGAATAACACCAATCATATTCTATGTAAAGCAATATTCGATGCAAAGTTAATCATTATATTCGAAATTTGATGCACAACCTTACAAATATTTAACTACGTAGTCTATATATCTCATTAAAAAAGAGAAAAAAGTACATTTTTAGCACATTGTAAAAAATAATTTATATCTTTGCATTTTTAGGTTATATCAAGCATATAGTAGGTGAATGGATACAATTTCATTACTGACATATTATTTAAAATTAATTTGGGCATATGGCAGTTACTATATGTGGAACCTTTATAACCTGTTCCGCGACTATCCATTTGAAGTCAGATTGTCTGCTTTCCTGACATGTCTATGGTTGATTATGATTATTGTTGTGATTTGCGAGATTGGCAGACAGACCCTCATTAAGGAACGTAGAAAGAATACAAGAAAAAACATCTATAAAAAATACGGAGAAGGTATCAAACGCATCCTGTGGGATAGTGACATCAGTGATGACCTTTCCCAAAGTGAAATGATCAGTATCATGGGATTAGACCAAAGGCAAGTGATTGGTAAAAGATTGCTTAACAACTTTTTAGAGAAACAGGTGTTCTGTCGAATGGTCTACGATCTCATCATTCATGATTATATGCGAGAAGGAAGAAACAAGAACCTCCATCAACTCATGGACCTTTTTGTTATCCAGAAATTTTTGGAGGACGATGTTAATTACGGCAATAACTGGAACAAGGTAAGTGCCATCAGTATGCTCCGAGCATTCAAGCTCTATATTAGTCCGTGGGTCATCAACAAACTTTTAGAGAATAAGAGTAAACGTATCCGTCGTTTGGCTATGTACTCCACTGTACGAGCAGGATCAGAAACCGACCTTGATGTATTTGAGACTGACTTTTACGAAAAGAACAATTGTATTTATGATGAAATCATGATCGGCTACGAATTGCAGCGTCGCAAGAAGAATGGTATGCAATTGCCTAATTTGGCTTTGTGGACTACGCGTTTCAACAGTCCAGATATTAAATGTATGCTGGTGAGAATGATGCGCCGCTTTGAACAAAGGGAATTCTGTCCTCAGCTGAGACCTTTGTTTGATGCTACCCACCACAAGAAACTGGTAGAAGAAATTTGTCGTACATGGGGTTATCTGCAGTACAAAGACAGCGAAGATACTATGTCTGAGGCATTCACGCTGCAGAGTGACGACACGAAAGTTGCCATCATGCATGCTATCGCTCGTTTAAGATCAGGTAAAAACATGAAACTGTTTACCTATTCATACGAAAACTCGAGCAATCCGCATGTGCGTTTTGAAGCACTGCGATGCCTGTACAACTACGGCAGGGAGGGGAGACAGAAGTTGAAAGAGTTAGAGCTTAATGCGGAAGAAAAGGACAAAAAGTTCTTTGCCTTTTTCCACAACCCCATCACGCTAAGTAAGATTCCGCTTGATGAGTTACAAATTTATCACCAAACAATTGAAACATCATTTTATTAACAAATAAAGGATTGACAATTATGTGGGTAACCCTCTATAATATATTCTCAATAATGGTATTCAGCTACTCGCTGTTTATCCTTTTGAGCTACATGGTTTTAGTCTTTCAGAGCTATAGGGCGCAGGTCAGACTGAAGGTAGATTTACCAGATGACGAAACTATCAAATACTTGATGAGGTCATCCCCACTAACCCCTGGTGTGTCTATCATCGCCCCTGCTTTCAACGAAGAAGTGACCATCATTAACAATGTTAACTCGTTAATGCATATAGACTACCCCAATTTTGAGATTATCATTGTGAATGACGCCAGTACCGACCGCACAATGGAATTGCTCATCAATGAGTATAAGTTAGTAGAGGTACCTTACGACGTTGCCATGAAGGTACCTTCTAAACCTATTAAACGAGTACTGAAATCAACCGATCCTCGCTACAACAAACTGGTAGTGGTAGATAAAGAACACGGAGGACGAAAGGCAGATGGATCTAATGCTGGTATCAATGTCTGTGCCAATAAATATTTCGTATGTACCGACGTTGACTGTATCATCGACCCCATGGCGTTATATCGCATGATGTGGTTGGTAGTCAATAGCCACGACCCCATGATTGGTGTAAGTGCTACCATGCTGATGAGTAACAACTGTACGGTGGAAGATGGTCGTGTGTCAGAAGCAAGGGTACCTACCCGTTACTTCCCTATGTTCCAACAATTGGAATATCTGCGTTCCTTCCTCATAGGTAAGTTGGGCTGGTCAAATTTCAACATTCTGCCCAACATTTCTGGTGGTTTTGGTTTGTTCGATACCGATGTAGTTGTAAAATCGGGTGGATACGACCAAACCAGTATGGCAGAGGATGTAGATATGCTGCTCCGTATGGTTACCTATATGTGCAACAGTGGTAAGCCTTTCCGATTGGCACAGGTGCCTAAGGTATGCTGCTGGACTGAAGGACCTAATACCATGAAACAGTTGTACCGACAACGCATCAGATGGGCCCGTGGCTTATTTGAAATTATTTCCCACCACCGCAAGTTGTTTGTCAACTCTCACTATGGTTTATTTGGCATAGTATTGTTGCCATACATATTCATTGCAGAATTCCTTGCTCCCATATTTGAAGGTTGCGGTTTCCTGTTTATGATTTGGTTAACCATAAAAGGTGGTGTCAATTGGGAAACCACCGCCATCATATTTGCAATGATTTACTTTTTTTCTATTATGCTGACATTGTTTGTCATTTTGTTTAATGTGGTGGCCGACGCTGTAGATTGGCATAGTAAACCAAAGGCATACCTCACTTTGCTATTTGCCTCTATCATAGAGCCATTTGCATATCATCCATTTGTAACCTATTGTTCAAACTTTGGGTACATTCAATTTATACGAAAGACCACCGCTATATGGACACCTATCCAGCGAAAGGGTGTGAAAAAGAAAAGTTGAGGACTGAAGATTTATGTTTTGTAAAAGAATCCATATTATTCGACTGGCGCTGATTATGCTATTAATCAGTGTTCCATCTTTCATGCACGACACCATCATGGCACAAGACCTACAGCCCAGGTATTATGCCGACAGAGCTAAAGCTTTCATGCAAGCCAATGGCTGGAACGAAGCCAAGCGAGAGATTGACGAAGGTTTGGTAGATTTTCCAGAGGATGCCGAGCTTCGCTATCTAAACGGACAGTACTACTACATGACAGGTAGAATGAATGATGCACGCTATAACCTCATCAAAGCCGTACAAGCTAACGACGAACTTTATGGTGCTAAGCGTCTTTTGCTCGATGTGGAAGATGAGACAGGACACTACACCAGTGCCATTTGCTACATCAACGAACTATTGGAGTTCCAGCCCTACGACCGTGACCTCTGGCGTAGGAAGATTGGTTTGTACCGTAAGCTGAACAATGATACTGAAGCTGATGAGATTTTAGAGCGTCTGTCTCGCATCTACCCCAACGACACGATCATCAGTAATGACTTGAAAAACCGTCGCAGACTAAACTCTAACACTGTTTTGCAAACCAACAACCTGGAAGATGCTGCCATCAATTTAGAAAAATGGCTGGAACTTGACCAATACAACTTGGAATATTATTTAGAGTTGGCCAACACCTATGAGCGTATGGGTGAATTTGACAGAGCTATAGGTATCTGCAATCGCGGATTAAGGTTGCTTCCCAACAATGAGCAGTTGCTTAACAAGCTTACAGGTCTCATGTCGAGTCAAGGATTGATGACGCAAGCTTTGGGCGTTGCTCGGGAACAGGCCCCCAACAGCATGCTGTATCAGTATCTATTGGAAGAATTAGCGGCAGAGTCACGTTTACATGACCCTTATGAAATCCATGCACGTCTGTATGATGAGACCCATAACCGTGATGCCTTGACTTATCTTATCAACACCTCATTGACAAGAGGATACTATGACGATGCCCAACAATACTTGAAAGATGCGATAGCAATGGATGGTCGCACGCCTGCATGGCTCATGAAACTGTATTTCTTGGAAAAACGCAGGGGCAACCAAAACGAAGCGGTGAGGCTACTGGAAGAGATGTATAGCCAAAATCCTACAGACGAAGAGATTGTTGATGAATATTCAGCTGTTATGTTGGAGTTAGGCAACCGCGAAATGTCTTTTGAAGACTATTCCGATGCCAATATCCATTTGGCTCGCGCCATTGAGACAATGAGTCCTGAAAACGAATCATGGCCAGCAGCTGTTTCACAGCGTATCAACTGCTTAGGCCATTTAAGTATGTATGAGGATGCCAAAAACCTGTATCTCAATTCGTCTATCGTTGACCCAGCTAACAGCAACCGTTACGCATCAGCCTATGAAGAGGTGATTGGCAATCGCCTACGATACCTCATTGAGGGAGAGAAATACAGCGAGGCATTGAAAGAAGCGCAAGGTTTTATCACCATTCTTCCTTCCAGCGAGGTGGGTTTGCGTACATGCATTAACATGAGTCAGACACTCAAGTTGGAAGACCTGTTCCAAGCTTATGCCGAGCAAGGCATCGAGGCATATCCTCAAGAGCCCTACTTCATCACGAAGCAGGCAGTATCGCTTGAGCACCAAAAACGTTATGCCGAAGCATTGGCTTTATTGAAGCCACCTTATGTCAATGAAGAGTTTGCTATGCCGCTATTGACTTCCACTCGTTCAGGCATTACCCAATCATGGGCAATGGATCTGATGAAATTAAAGATGAATGACATAGCTATGGAAGCTATTGATTCGGCATTGGTATATGATGACCAAAACAAGGAGTTGTTATACACCAAGGGGTTGATTTACGAACAGCAGAAGGAATATGATAAAGCTTACGAGTTGCAGCGTCGCAACTATGTACCCAGCAATGCTGAACAACATGAGTTTGTCCAGCACATGCGCTTTTTGAAGTTTAACTCTCTCAAAAATCGTATTGATGCCAGCTATACTTATGCTGCATTTGATTCACGAAGTGAAGAATTACAATCCCGTGGTCATCTTTATTCCATTGCCACCGTAAGTTATACCCGAAAGGGAAAGAAAGACACTTTCACAGGTCAGGTAAGTTACAAAGGTATCGATGGCTATCATTATGAGAAGGTATATAAAGATGAACAAGGCGTGGAGCAGCTGTATCAAGAGCATAGTTCTGGAGGATTTGGTTTGGAGGTGATGGGGCAATGGGAGCGAAGTATAGGCAAGCGCCTTACTGCCACCCTAAATGCTGCTGTTTCTAACAAGTATTTCAACAAGTTTGGTGCTAACCTTACTTTGAGTTACGAGATGGACAAAGGATGGACACCCTCTGTCCGTCTTGGTTATCGTCGTACTGCCGAAACTTATCTTTATCTTGGCGTAGCTGATTCTTCATCTGTTGATTTGGGACAATATAATCTGTTCTTACTCACCCCTGCCATAGAAAAGCAATGGACAGATCGTGTAAGCACTCGTATATCTGTTGATTTAGCCAGCATGCGTTCCAACCTCTACTACAATGTAGGTTTTAGAGGCAAACTACTGATTAACGATGACAATATCTCGTCAGTCTCACTCAATGCAGGCATTGGATCGTTCCCTGAACTAAACTTCTTCGACCAGACTGCCTTACGCAATCTGTCGCATACCAATGCAATGGTAGGCGTTGATTTGCAGTACCTGTTTACGGAACACATGTACTTGGAACTTTCAGGCAACTGGAACACCTATTACAGTCCGTACAAGAACATGTTAGGTGAGCTCATCTCGTCCTATCGTAACATTTATAGTATAAACTTGCAACTTCATGTAGCATTCTAATCCATAAAAACATGAAAAGATATTTGAAGACAATCGCTCTCATGCTGCTGACCCCTTTCTTCAGTGAGTGTGGCCAAGCACAGGTTGATACAGAATCCGGCTTCTTTGAGTACAAGGAGATCTATTTGCCTGAAGGCATCTCTGAAGCCAAGAAGCTGGGACTGAATAATGTGGAAGAAGATTGGGGTATCTGGGGACATAACCTCTCAAAAGCACTGCCCAAGAAGAACATATCCATGAGCATATATGCCGCCGTAGGTGGTACCCGTACCAAAGAGCAGTTCTGTTTTTCTTCCGACCAGCTGTACAACTACCTTGAAGAATATATTGACGACAATTTCTCAAGCAGCAAGACACAACGTTTTGCCATATTGCCCAATGATAACGCTTTGGTGTGCCAGTGTGACCTATGCAGAAAGGCAGGCAATACGGCTACTGACGCATCACCGGCAGTGTTTAATCTTATCAAGCGGTTGGCAGAGCGTTTCCCACATCATCAGTTCTTTGCCTCCTATTATCTAAGTACCAAAGGATTGCCAAAAGAATCATTGCCCGATAATACAGGTGTACTGGTAAGTGCTATGGATTATCCGCTTTCACCTGTAAACACTCCACAGGAGAATGAGTTTGAATCATTGCTCAGGACGTGGAAGAAATATGTAAACCATGTGTATGTATGGGACTATATCAATAATTTCGACGACTATTTCACACCATACCCCATCTTCAATGTCATGCAACGACGCATCTGGCTCTATGCACAAAGTGGCGTTACTGGCATCTTCCTCAATGGTAGCGGTGATGATTACAGTTCTATGAGTCGCCTGAAGACGTACGTACTGGCCGATTTGATGAAAGATCCAACACGCGACTGGAAGGAACTTGTCAGAGAATACTGCCACCAGTTCTTCCCTGTCTCGGGAGACGAGATTGCCAGCTATATCTACCTGTTCGAAGCCACTTTTGCCAAATATGGTAAACCATTACCTATGTATGAGGGAGTGGAAAAAATCATGAAATCCTACTTCCTGCCGGAAGAGTTCAGTCCGTTCCACATGCGTTTATTAGAATTGCTACACAAGACTTCTGACGACGAACGCGAGGCTTTGACCTATATGACGCAAGCCTTTTGCCTCACTCGCCTGGAGATCAAGCGCGTAAACAGGCATATCCACGATGGAACATCAGATTTGCTGTCCATGTTAAATGATATGTCCAACAATAACTTTCATAGCTATAATGAGTCTTATTGGTCCATTCACGACTACATGCGCGAATACCGTGAGATGATAGAACACGATTTGGTTTATGGCGATAAGAACCTGCTGAAAGGTGTGGAACTAGTGCCACTTACTCCACTCGACGAAGATTACAACGACATCTCCATCCTAACCGACGGTCAGTTGGGTTTACCCTCCAACTACCATTGCGGACAACTGATATCCTCTGCCAATCCAGCCTTGCGCATATCCATCCCACATGTAAATGGCATGAGAAAGTTGCGTGTATCGTTCACCAACAATGCCATCTTCCGCATAGCCTTGCCCACAAGTGTACAGCTCAGCATTGGTGGCGTGCAGATAGCCAGTGTGGTGCCCAAGCCATCGCCCAATGCACCCAACCGATCGTTTGTAGAGTTCAATATCCCTGCGTCTGCTTCTGGAAGCATGATTCTGACAGTGGTACGCAACAAGGCTGTGAAGACAATGGCATTGGATGAAATTGAAGGTTTTGAAAATTGAGAATAATAAATTAATGAAGAAACTGATTATCATATTAGGAGTACTGGCATTTGTAATAGTTTCCTGCAACAAGCAGTTAAAGCCAGCATCGGTGATTGTTATCGACCCTGTGCGCCACTACTACCCCATTATCCAAGGTGAAACAATGACGGTAGAATTTGAATTGGAAAACATCTCCGATAATCCATTGTTTATCCAAGAGATACAGACCAGCTGTGGCTGTATCGTGCCCCGTAGTGAACTGCCTTTGGTTATCCTACCTCACCGAAACGGCTATGTGTCATTAGACTATAACACCATCAAAAACAATGGTTTCGTTAGTCACTACGCCTATTGCTACGGTAATTTCCAAGACACCACTGCTATCTTGCTGCAGTTTGACACCAATGTGGTACCCAGCGCCGACTACATACGCGACTACGAAGAGTTGTGGACTGAACAAGCCAAGCAATCACCCACGTTCCGCAGAATTATCAACAGCTCCACCTCTCAGAAAGGCTATTACATTGAATCAATCAATAATAATGCGGCTACAGAAGAGGAAAAGCCCAGCATTGACTATATTATACCTTAGTTTTTTTCTGTCGGATAGGCCACACAAGAAGACCATCCATACATTGCTCACTTAGTCACGTCGAAGCCCAGACGCAGGTTGTCATATTGCTTGCTTACCTCACCAATCACCTCCAGCGTCTGGTTGCCACTCAATGCCGTAATGGTTTGCAGCACTTTGAGCAACTGTTTCGCCTCAAACAGGATGGCGATGCCGTTACTGTTGCGCTTAGTATAGCCGTTGAAACTCAGCAATAAAGTCTTGTAGGTTATCTTGCCAGAGCTCTCATCATAAGAGTAGGTACCACTCAGAGGAATGCCTCTGATGTTGGCAGAGAAGCTATTGTCTTCGTTATACGTAAAGATAGTGTTCGATGCCGACAAGCCCAAGGTGTTATAGGTTGGCTGCAACTTCTCCTTAATCTGTGCTGCTACCACCTCACCTCCGGCGTTTGCCAATGCCTTTTCAGAGGTGAAGGCCACGCCAGGACCGTAGTAGTTCCACTTGCCAATCAGCTGAGCCTGCGTCAGCTTGTTGGTGCCTATCACACTTGATATCACATTGCCTATCGTATTGGGATTGCTCAGGATGTCCAATATGCCACCCAAGGCACCTGAACCCTCCGAACTGGTAGTGGTTGTTCCACCGCTTGTACCCGTCATAGTTCCCAACGAGCCACAACCCATCATCATTGCGCTCATCAAGGCAAGCACCAACATCTTCATTGTCTTCATAGTCATCAGGTATTTTAGGGATGATAAATAAGTTTTTTAGTCTTCACATCGCGAGAGAAATGCTTGAAGTGCTCCCACATCTGCTCGGCAGCTGGCACAAAATTCCAGTGTCCATAGTGCATCACAGCCACCAGCTTCATCAGTGGCACCTCGCCCTTGTTGAGGTAACCTATCTCCATCGTGATACCCTCGCCCTTGTTGGTCTTGATGGTGGTGGGGTTCTGCACTGTCTGTCCGAAAGCCTCGTTCTTACCAAAATCGTAATCCTCCACCACATCCATGCCGTTCATGGTTTCATATACCTGCCAAGCATACACCAAGCTATTGCTGTTCCAATCGTTATCCTTCGGATAGCGTACCACCATATCATCGGTACCAGCCACACACACGTAGGCCGTCTCCACAAAACCACGTTTCTGAGTGGCTTCGTTCATGAGGCTATTGCCACCAATCCCCAGCAAAGAAGTGCCTGGGAATATGCCACCACTCATGGCGCCAATGGCTGCAAAGAGATGCGACTTCTTAATGCCGATGGCGGTAGAGGTCATAGCACCTGCCGACAAACCTTCGGTATAGATGCGACTTGCATCCAACTGCGGGTACTTCTGCAAAATCATGAGTACGGTGTTTTCAATGCCATCATGCCCCATGGCTGCATAGCCCGGCTTGCCTTGCCACTCCAACTCAGCCACGAAGATTTTCTCTTTAGCCGCCAACTGTATCCAGCCTGATGTATCGGCCTGTGTACGAGGATCGTTGTTGTTGCCATGCAGCAGCAATACCAATGGCACAGTACCCTTCTCGGCACTCATCACCCCCTCAGGAATATATTCGTACCACAACGTCTTGGTCTGTCCGTAGCGGTCTTCGTTCACCACAATGTTGCGCTTAACTTTCAAATCGTCCAGGTTCAGGAATGGCTCCAGTTCATACACACCATACTGTCCGTATTTCTGTCCCTCATACCACGTATGACGATAGTTGTTGAAGCGATAATTTTTCTTCAATAAGGTATCCCATGCATCCTTAAAAATTTCACCCAATACCTGTGTAGTAGTATTGCTCACCACCACGCGAAGCAAAGGCTCCTCTGCATTGGTGTAAATCTGCATTTGTTTCTCCTTACCCGTAAGTTGCACCTTGTTTGTAGCGATATAAGGTTTGGCAACATTGGCAGCATTCTTGCCCACAATAAAGGCAGGAACAGGAGCCGCGCCAGCAACGGATTTGCCAGCCTTGCCGTTGATACTCAAAATGCCAGCTACCTCGCCACCACGATTGGCAATTACCTGGTTTACGAAGGTAGCGCCGTTTCCGATGCCGATTACTTTGAGGTTAGCAAAAGCCCTCAAACTATCAAGCATAGCAGTATATGCCTTGAAATCCTGGTCGTTATTATAGGTGGCCCCCACTGGATTTACCACAGCTATGCCGATGCTGAATTCCTGTGCCTGCTTGTCAATACCCAGTTCCTTGACTAGATTCAACGACTGAGCCTCATCCAGCTGAGTATCCGGATAAATCAGATAGAAGGGAGTGAAGCCTGCCAGATGCCCTGTTTCAGAGGTTAAGTCGCCCATACCGTAAGAACGATACACGTACGCCTTCTGTTGCAAGCCCTTCATCTCAGTGAGCTTCACTTCGCCATCTTGCTGTGGTGCCTGAGCCATTACCCAGCCTGTCACCATCATGGCAATTATCAGTAAAAGATTCTTTTTCATATTCTACTATTGTTATTATTACTATACAAAGGTAGTCATTTTTCTGGAATTATGCAAATAAGGCAATGGTTTGTTTTTATATTTTTTGTAATAGAGAGGAAAAGACACACTAAACTAACATCATTGCGTGACACGTGACAGTGTGACAGTTAAAAATACGCTTGTATTTATGCCAAAAATATATTTATATTTATATA
>JAFSPM010000024.1 GCA_017442855.1 Bacteroidaceae bacterium
TGCTGGTTTGCCATCTTGCTCAAAAATCCTGATATTAACCTCAACACCAGAATCAGCATACTTCACAGCATTCTCCACCAAATTTCTCAAGATACGTTCCACCTTGTCAGCATCCACATCTACCAATTTGCCATCAGGCAACTCATTAAAAATATTCATAGTATGCTGTTTCTGTTGATAGACCATATCTATCTCCTGCTTCACTGTTTCTGCCAATTCGTACAAGTTGGTTGGTTTATAATCCAGCATTGCCCCTGTTTGCCCCTCACGTACCGTATCAGCTAAAGTGTCAATTTCATGCAGCAGGTGGTTCATCATCGTTTCGTTCTTAGCTATCGCAAGTGCTTCCGGCTCATCCTTGTGCCTATGCCTTACCAAACCTAATAATGATATGGATGTAGCAATAGGCGACTTCAAGTCATGAATAATTCCGTTGGTAGCTTTCTCGCGCATCTGCAAAACTTTCTCCTTACGCCTAATTACACCCAGTTGGACAGCCACACAACCTATCACAAACAACATCAGTAAACCATTTGCGAACATTGACAAAACTTCATCCCTTATAAACCCGCTCAATGGTATATCTGCCTCCAGCAACAAAAATTGCTGCCCTTTCAACCCAATGGCCTTTGTTGTAGCATAGTTACCCTTCCAAAAAGAAAAATCCCCGATTGAGTCGATGCCTTGCGAATCCTTGTCTTTCAAGATAAAACGATGGGGGATGTTAGTCTGCATCCGATAGTTAAATATGCTATCCAATACAGCCATCTTGATATAGTCACCTCGAAGGATAAAGTTGCCTTGCTTCTGTTGTTGCATTATCTCTGCCGATGTGCCAATAGCTCCTTCCTCTCTTGCCCTTGTCACATTAATAGTATCCTTTGCACCAGGCAACTTGCTGATGCTGTCCAACATAGCAGGTGTCATATCCTCCATACGTATTCTAACTACGTTATGCTCTTTCGCAGGCTTATGCTCATTAAACACCACGCCCCTTATATGGAGTTCTTCATCTATGGCAATGGTAAGCGCCTGTCCTATGTCATCGGATACTTCTGTTTTATAATTGGCATAGAGATTGCTGATATGGCTTATTTGCAGGATGATAATAGCCAAAATGGCAAGAAATGCTATAAAGTAATATTTATTCATTACACTATCTTTAATCTCAGTTGGTAACACATAACTTATATCCAACGCCTCCTATTGTCTGGATGCTGATTTGAGGATCTGCTTTCAATGATTTACGCAACTGGCTAACCATATTGTTCAAAGTCAGCTCATTTCCAACCTCATCATGCCAGATATGTTGGTAAATCTCTTGTCTGCTAACCGTTTGGTCAATATGTGTTGCAAGAAGTTTTAGCAGTAAAGCTTGATAGGTACTGAGTTTTTGCTCCTTGCCTTCTTTAACAAGCAAATTGCTTTTAGGATAGAAAGCAAACGAACCTAAATGTATGGTATGCTCATGTGTAACCATACTCCTTTTCAAACCATTTATCTGGGCAACCAGCTCGTCACAGCTGATGGGTTTTTTCAAGAACATAATTCCACCTTTACGAAGAGCCCTTACTACATCTGACTGTGTTGTATGAGAAGAAAAAAAAATAATTATAGCATCAGGAGCTGCTATCTGAATTTCAGGCAAAGTATGCACCCCATCATGCTCCTCAAACTCAATGTCCAGTAGTATCAAGTCGGGCTTTAGTTCCCGCACTCTTTTACCTACTTCATCGAGGTTGTATAGGCTCATGGCTTCATCACCATTCTCTGATAGGGCAATTTCTATCGCCATACACAAAGCCTCGTCATCATCTATAGTCAGTATCCTCATCGTGTAAATCTTTATTTTCAGTTACAAAGATATTTATTTATCAGTAAAAGTCCTAATTTCACTTCTGTTTTCTTCTTTTTTAGCTCATTAGAAAACGACTAGCATACTCTTTTATTCTTTTTAACGCAATCAGTGTAATACAATTATATTTCAATTATAGATACTATCATGCTTTTGGCTTTTCTTTGTAATCAAAATATTAATATGAATTTATGGATATGGGAAATCGATTTAATGTTTTGACAAAAGACGAACTTGCCAACTTGAAAGGGGGCCAATGGGTTTGGGATGAAGAGACCCAATCATGGATCTGGGAAGAGGAAATCAACGGTCATGGTGGTGATGATAAATAAGAGTCTTTTTTTTGATTATAATTTGTTATTAATAATTCAATAAATGACATCTACTTGATTCCTCCAGAGTCTGGCAATAAATAGCTGTATGATGCTACCTTGAGATTTAGTTTTGTATAGACAATCATTATGTTATGTTTAATTTAAAATTTGTATATTATGAAGAAATTTAAAGAAATGTTGAGCTCGACTGATATTCATGTTTTATCAGAAGAAGAGCAAAAGGTTATTAAAGGTGGTGGCTTTTGGTGTCATTGTGGGGACAGTTATTCCATTTATGTGGATGATATAAGAGACTGTCTAAATGCATGTCAAGAAGCATTAGATTAATGTTTATTATGGATATGTGTCATAAATGACACATATCCTTGTCTTCCCAAAGGGCAAAGTCTTCTTCCCCATTTTTTTACAACTGTTTCCCCAAAGAGACAGTAATGTCTTAGTTAATCTTTTTCTCCATGAAAGGCCTTTTGTGTATTATTATTATGCTTCTCTTTTCTTCATGCTATGAAAAGAGTGATTATGATATAATAGAAATTAATCCTTTGGAAAATTTAAATAAATCTGAAAATATCAGTATTAAGGAAATCTTAGGTCAGTTAGACTTAGAATACACGGTATTGGAAACAGACACCAGCTGTCTGATAGGTCGTAATCCAGAATTCTATGTTACGTCAGATTATATTATTTCTATGGATAAGAATCGTTGTCTGCTATTCTCACGCAAAAGTGGAAGCATGATTCGCGAGATTCTACATAAAGATCAAGATGATACTGCCTACAGAAACACATTACGTGGAGGAAATGTTGCATTAATAGAAGAGACAGAAGATATTTTATTTGAGGGGCTAAAGCCTAATGAACTTTTGATTTACTCCTTAAAGAATGACACAAAACAAACATTACAATTGCATGGTCATACTTATACTGTGGCTCCAATAGGACCAATATCTTTTGTAAGTGCAACTCGAAATGTGCTGGGTAATGACTCTCATACTATGTTTCTCTATGATAATGAACAGGTTGTTGACTCTATTCCCAATACGCAAATGTTTGATAACTCTGAGAACGCATTAGTTATCTTTAATAACGATGATTATTTTTACAGATACGGTGGTTTGACCTATTATAAAAATGTAACTAATGACACGATCTTTCAAGTCAACATGCAAGGAAAGCATCCGCATGCAGTTTTTCATACAGAAGGCAAAGGGGTATCTTTAGACATGAGGAAACATGTTGAATTATTAAGACAGAACGATGAAATCCTACAAATTTATTCGATTGTTGAAAATAAGGATTATATTTTTTACCAAATACGTCAAGGGAAACAATTCTATAAATTAATACATAATAAATCTAAACGCACAAGTCACCTTATAGCTGGTACAGGATTAAAAAACGATATTGATGGAGTCGCTGATTTATGGCCTTATCGCATTACTAAAAATAATGAGTATGTTTTTATTATGGATCCAGCATCTTTGGACGAAAACACATTGTTAAAGTTAGGTGTTGACTCTGAAAGAAATCCCATTATTGTAATTGGAAAGAAATGAAGTTATTGTATACAACTCTTGTTTTATCGTCTCTACCTTCTTTATTGTTGGCTCAAAAGGATGTGACCATCCCTCCAGTCATTCAACAATTATTAGACAACATGGTACTTGTTGAAGGTGGCACATTCATGATGGGAGGCACAGCTGAGCAAGGTGCCGAGGCATCAGAATATGAATTTCCCATTCATGAAGTGACTGTCTCATCTTTCTATATAGGAAAATATGAGGTGACACAAGAGGAATGGGAAGCTGTGATGGGCGAAAACCCATCACGTTTTCCTAACCCAAAACACCCAGTTGAGCAGGTAAGCTATCGTGACTGCCAAAAGTTCATTCGGAAGTTGAGTAGATTAGTTAAAAAGAGATTCCGTATGCCGACAGAAGCCGAATGGGAGTTTGCGGCAAGAGGAGGGAAGCAGAGCAAAGGCTATAAGTATGCTGGCAGCAACGACATCAAGGAGGTGGCATGGCTATTTGAAAACAGCAGCAATGGCACACAGGAGGTAGGGTTGAAAAAGCCGAATGAGTTAGGACTATATGACATGAGTGGCAATGTATGGGAGTGGTGTAATGACCTATTGGGTAATTACAGCTATGCCCAGCAGAAGAACCCCGTAGGTGCTTACAGTGGCACTTTCTATGTGTTTCGTGGAGGCAGTTGGGTCAATGAACCTTGGTACGCTCGTGTCTCTATGCGTAACGGCAATCAGCCCCGTGTGCGCAGTGTAAATTTGGGATTGAGACTTGCACTCTAAGTTTAATAACATGCAACCATTTAAGCAAGTGAAATGAAAAATGATTAAGATGTTCCAATCATAAGAACTTAATTCTTTATCTCATGTCCCCCAAAAAGGTAATGGATACTAATTCGTTTACTACCTTTCCCTCCAATTAGACTATCGTATGAATAAAATGAGCCAAATCTTCCAATTCATATTGTTCCGGGATTAACCATCCGTTAAACAATATAGTAGGAGTGGTTGTAATTCCAGTATCACGCATCCATTGTTTCTGTCTTTCCAACGACTGAAGCATAGTTTCATCCTGCGTATACAAGGCATATTTCTGATAAAAAGATTCTTTATTTTTTCCCCCATGCTTATACCATTCGGTAAGGAAAGTCAGATAATCATTATCATTCTTCAGACGCTGGTATTGCTGGATAAGTATCATAGAACTTGGCACCAAATCCTTGTTGAAAGAAGTGAGTATAAACTGAATACACATATCATTATGTACGGCTTTATATAAAGACTCTATATGAGGATGCAACTTTGCACATGGGTTGCAATGTGGATTAGTAACTATCGTTAGACAATTCTGTGCTTCTATGTTACCAATCGTTAAACCTACATTGCGGTCATCTAGGAAAGATTTCTGCTGGTGAAGCAATAGACAAAACACTTCTTCATTTGCCTTTATTCGTTTGTAACCATAGATTAACTGCGCCTGCTCTTTGGCTTTAACTCTGTTATTAACAAAAAAATGTACAGTCAGCATTGATACAATATATAGACAGCCAACACCAGCAAGCCGAATGATATTAAAAGAACCTGGATCGAATCTATGGTTTAAACATAAAGAGATAAACGTTGCCCAAAGACAAGCCAACACCAGTAAGCATAGTGCACACCATTGTTTAAGACTGTATTTTTGCGCCCAGATACTCCACGGAGTAAATGGAAGAGCAAGAATATTGATGATTAGCATACAATCAAGATTTTTCTGATCAAGCAGTAGTAACATGCTGCATATGAAATACCCCAAACCAATACTGCTCAAACTGATGCCAAAGAATTTGGATATGTACGTTTCCAATACGCTATTGCAATTGTTGGAATGCAGTAACAATGAACATATTTTATCACCATATCTACTTTCACCAGTCATTTGCTTCTGTACCAACAACCAGCAGATGGTTACACCTGTTAAACAGAATAAAGCAGGTGTTCTTATGGAAGTCCACAGGCTTATGTTTATAACAGATAGGCAAATCCATGAACATACAGCCATCAGTATCAAAATGTTTCTTGTCAATAAATTGATTATTTTCTGTTTCTTCTTAGTATAATAGTTGGGCTCTATTGATTGATCGTTGGCTTCAAAACCTAAAACAGCTCCAGACCATTGTTTCACGAAGTCTGAACTTGATAATGAGATTTCGTTCCCATTCCAAATATAAGTAACACTTGCAGATGACAATTCTTTAACCATAACCAACTCATGGTCAACATAAGCTACAAATGGGGCTTCAAGTTTTTGTAGCGAGACTTCCGTTTTTTCAAATTGTAAGCCCAATGTCTCAATGCCATACGCCCTAAGCATCATGCTAAGACCATACATATTGTCCTTGTCTGGATGCTGCACAAAATAATGTAAAGACGTCTCTTTAATATGCTTTACATGCAGTGTTTGAAGAATATCAATAAACAGGTTATACTTTTTCATGTTTAATAATCTTTTGTTCAAAAGTATCTAATAATCACATATCACCCAAACTGTTAAAACAAAATTATCTAGTCAAAGAAACAATTATATTTCAATTATAAATACTATCATAATTTTGGCTTTTCTTTGTAATCATTAATATTTTAGGTATGGGAAATCGATTAAATGTTTTGACAAAAGACGAACTTGTCAACTTGAAAGTAGGCCAATGGGTTTGGGATGAAGAAACCCAATCATAGATTTAGAAAGAGGAAATCAATGGACATGATGGTGAAAACTTGTAGTAACAGATTGTTTTATTAATTTATAAATTTGATATTATGAAAAAGTTAAGCAGCATTAAGTTAGCTCAGTTGAATGAGCAGGAATTGAGCAAAAGAGAAATGAACCGGCTTGTGGGTGCTGAATCAGATTTATGTTGTATATGTAGTTGTTTCGGTAATTTGGCAACGATGATGGAACTTGATTATAACTCATTTTTTAGACTTTCTTCGCCCTTACCAGGTTTTCTATATGGTGATAAATCCTGATTTCTGTGTTTTCTTTCAAAGAATTGCATAATTATGGTAAGGTGTCTTTTACTATTCATAGTTTTCTATTTGATGGGAACTCTAACATCATGTCAAATGAAGGAAAATGATTTAAACACTCCCTTAAATGGATGTCCAGTAGTTGCACAACGAGTAATTACAAATAGTGGAGATTCCTTAATTGTATGCAATATTAAATTGCTGACAGACACTATCGATTTCCCATTGAGTCATCTACTCTCTTATTTAGAAATAGTCAAGCTCGATGACAGAGAAGATGCGACCATCGACAATGTCTCTTTGCAAGCTGTAAGCCCCAATCACATAGGTTTATACAGTTTTTATGGTGGCATTAAGCTGTTTGACAGGAGCGGTAATTACATTTCTGATATATCAAAGAAGGGACAAGGTCCCGATGAATACACCCTGAGCCCATCTGACATGCTGATTGATGAAGCTAAGAATCGTTTTTACTTTACGGGACCAGGCATGGAGAAACTGATGACTTTTGACTTATACGGTAATCCTGTAAAGCATATCCCATTGTCAAGGTTTAAAAACTTGCCAGACCGATATAATAACCAAATAGGATTCAGGTTTGATAGTGAGCATGAAAGAATCAAGATCGCCCATGTCCCTTTCTCTGAAGAAGAACCCGCATTATGGATACAGGATTTGGAGGGCAATCTTATTCAATGGACTCCAGGGAAACATCTGGCATCTCGCAGAGATTTCTCAAACACGTTAGGTAATGCTCAAAACACTGCTGCCAATGATTATTGCATTGGGTATTGGTATGATGAACGGGTGGACTCACTTTATCACTATGATGAAATGGAGAACAGAATGAGACCTGTGTTCACTGCCAATCTGGATTGTATAAGCAAATTTCATAAGTATATAGAGTTACCGGGATATTACTATATCTATATGGGTGATTATGGAGGTGTGGTCTATAATAATGTATATGTGTTGATAGATAAGCAGACCCTTAGGGGCAGTTATGTTCGTTTCAAGCTTGATATGTTGGGCAATATCGGAACTGGCCAATGGCTCGACTTTACCAGAGGTTATTATGTTAGATGCACGCATCCAGCTATTCTGCAAGAACAATGGCAAGGTAGCGATGACTTCTCTGAGCTCCCGCCTAATATGGCAAAGTTCATGAGATATTTACAGACCCACGATGTGGAAGATATGAATAATGTAGTACTGATAGGCAAGCTTAAACAAAAGCAAGACGAAAAGTTTATTTTAAAAGATATGAACTGGTAATAAATGGTGATTACCCTAAAAGTGTTGAATATTTTTAATAAAATGGATATGGAGGATTATCTAATAACGACAGCCAAGTCTGGTAATAAATATTTGTACGCTGATGCTGCAAAATACAATAGTTATATACCTAATGCTTTTTATGAAACTTTCGGGAAAGAAGACAGCAATGATAAATCGTATTATCAACAGAAACTTTGTTTCTTCAAGAATCATGGTTTATTAGAAAAAGAGAATATTAGGCTTACTTCTAAATTTACTGGTGAACAAGTTCGAAAGAACTTAGCTAACCTCCGCCAATTATTGATAGAGGTAACAGATGGTTGTAATTTGAAGTGTAAGTATTGTGGCTATGGCGAGTTCTACAGCAATCATGATGAAAGGAGAGGAGTTAATCAAACATTTGAGAATGTTAAAGTCATTATTGATTATCTTTATGATCTTTGGAAATCGGAGTACAATATAACTTCAAATAATGTTTTTACTATCGGGTTTTATGGTGGTGAGCCATTATTAAACATGAGGTTAATTAAAGAGGTCATTCTTTACGTAGAAGGTTTAGATACTAATGGTATCGAGTTTGTTTATTATATGACAACCAATGGCATGTTACTTGATAGATATGCCGATTTCATCGTACAAAAGCAATTCCAATTATTAATTAGTTTGGATGGCGATGAATATGGTGATAGTTATCGTGTGGATCATCACGGTAACGAGTCTTTTTCTAAGGTATTAGCTAATATTAAGAAGTTAAAATATGAATATCCTGATTATTATGACAAACATGTCTCTTTTAATGCAGTTTTGCATGACAGGAATTCTGTAGCAAGAACAGTGAAGTTTGTACATGATACTTTGGATAAGCCTATACGTTTATCAGAGTTAAATCCTTTAGGTATTGCGAAAGAGAAATTAGAAGAGTTCCATAAAATGTTCAAGTTGCGTAGAGAAAGTTATCAAGTAGCTTGTGAAGACGAAGAAATTAAGAAAATTATCGGTGACGAAGACGATGAGACTGCCGCTTTCCGTAGTATGTTATTACAATATTCTGGAAATCACTTTATGAATTATTCAAATCTTTTTGATTATTCAATTGAGAATGAGTATCATCCCACTTCAACATGCAGACCATTTGAACGAAAGATTTTCTTAACAGTGAATGGGAAAATATTCCCTTGTGAGAAAATTGGAGAGGATTATCCTTTAGGCAAACTTGAAAATGGTATCATCCATTTGGATTGTGATAAAGTTGCTGAATTATATTCGCGAAAGTATGAAGAAGCTATGGTTAGTTGCAAAAATTGCTATTCTAAAAGAACATGTGGACAATGCATGTATTTTATGCCCACGAATAATGGTCATTTGTATTGTCAAAACATAATGGACTTGAAATATAGGCAAGGCCTGTTATCTTCCTGTTACTCTTTTGCGGAAACGAATCCTCAACAATATGATGTGCTTTTATCAACCATAAAACTAAGTTAATACATGAAACGATTGCTTTATTTGGAACCATATACATTCGCTTTTATTGGCGAAAAGGAAGCTGTAATTTATAACACCTTGAATTCTGCCTATATTCATGCAAATCTAAATCATCCTGTTGTAAGGAATATTATAGATACCTTGAACAACCCTGATAATGGCTATGGGATTATCCTGGATGATAAAGAGTTGGAAGATCCGGAGGTAAAGAGCTTCATTTATGCTGTACGAGAATCTTTTTCGGGTGATCTTGTACCATTTAAAGAAGGGAGCACAAAACCTTTTATCTTCAAACCTGCACCTTATATGAACAATTTGGTTGAAGATGAAGATGATCCTGATAATAGTAAAACCGCCGGTGAGCTTGCTTTGCAGAATCTTTGCGAAGTAACTTTATTCTTGCCTGTCAATAATGTACAATCCGATGACTCTTTCTATCATCTACAGATGAATCATCCATATAATTGCCATAACGAGAATCAATTGCAAATAGAAGATTATGCAACAGTTCTGCATCAATTGTTTATTGCTGGTGTCAATAGAGTTAATGTTGTAGGAACAGACCAACTGCTGGCATTTAATCACTTGTTTGGCAACAGTGATACGAAGCTATATTACTATACGTCATTAAGCAGTAGTATCCCCGAACAGTTTCAGATAGATAAGCCATTGGAAATCTTCATCCATCCAGAAGAAATAACTGTAGAGACGGCAGAAAATATAAAGATTCATCATAGAGATGGCATAGTGTGGAATTTCATATTAACCTCTATCACCGATGTTGAAAGGGTTGATAAACTAAATCTGCCTGAACATATCGATTATAAATACACCCCATATTACGATGGTAGTAACATGCCATTCTTTGAACAGCATGTCTTTAATGGTTTGGATGACATCATTGCAAAACCTGTCTCACGGAAGGCCATCTTTAGAAGACAACTGTTGAATGAGAATTTCTTCGGGAAGCATTGGATAGACGCTGCTGGTCACGTTTATGGGAACATGAACTGTGCACCTGTGGGGAACATTCGCAATGGTAGTCTGAAGGATATGGCGACTAAACTGTTAGTAGAGAAACAATTTCCCTGGCTGTTGACAAGAGAAATTGAGCCTTGTAAGCATTGTGTCAATCGCTATCTTTGTCCATCTGTTTCTAATTATGAATTAGTCATGAATAGATATAATCTGTGTCATGTTAAGTGATGCAGGTTTGTTATAATTAACTTTTTATTAATCTTTAAAATTAATGCCTATGAAGAAATTAAACAGTATTAAGTTGTCTCAACTTAACGAGCAGGAGTTGAGCAAAAGGGAAATGAACCGCCTTATTGGTGGTGCTGAATTGTGTTGCATCTGCGGTTGTAGTGGTCAGAACTTTATAACCATGTATGAATTGAATTTCAACACTTCTTTTAATTTATCATCACCGACACCTGGTTTCTTGTATGGTGATAAATCATAGTCTTTAATGAGTTAGGCTCAAAAACTTGAGCCTAACTCAAATTGTAAAACCTTGCTGCCATGTTTAAATCAATTGCAACTGTTGCATTCATCGCTTTTGTGCTTGCTTTAACTTCTTGTCATAACAAGAAAAACTTATTATTAAATCCAATTGACTCCTCTCCAATAGTAGCATATAAAACCTTATCAGAAAAAGGTGATACTTTGGTAGTAGCCAATTTTGACTTAATGACGGATACCGTAGATTTCCCAATGAGCCTGCTATTTTCAGACTTTGAGTTGGTAAAGTTAGAAGACAAGGAGGACGCTTTGATAGGGAATGAAACATTAACTTTCGTAAGTCCTTCATACATTGGAGTATATTCTTTTTTTACTGGTTATAAGCTGTTTAACAGGCAAGGAGAATACCTTACGAACATCTCAAATAAAGGGAACGGACCAGATGAATATCCCACAGGAGTAGGTGAGAGTTTTATAGATGAAGACAGTAATTGTGTTTACTTAACGTACCCTGCGGCAACCAAAATCTTGGCTTTTGATTTTCATGGGAATCCTGCAAATCATATACAATTAGCTTATGGAAACATCAAAAAAACAACCACCTTTTTTGATGAAGATCGGCAGCATTTATACGTTTTGAATTTAGCATTCAATGAGGATGAACCCATTGTTTGGAAGCAGGATTTGCAAGGAAATGTTCTGAAACAATTGCCAGCGAAACATTTGGCTGCAATCCCCAATTTCTCCAATTCGTTAGACGCCTATTTGAATACTACAGCTATAGATTTTTCTATAGGCTATTATTATACTGATAGGCTGGACACTCTCTATCATTATGATGAGAATTCCAATAATCTGGCACCTGTTTTCACTACTAATTTGGATTGTTTGTCCAATTTCCATCAATATATTGAACTTCCTGACTTTTATTGCATATTTGTGAATGCCTACTTAGGAAGTGACGGTTGGCGAGGGTACGCCTTGATTGACAAGCACACATTGAAGGGCAGCTATGTAAGGTTCAAGCTTGACATGCTGGGAGATATTGACATTCCCCGTAGCAACATGATTGATCATGGCTACTACAAAACCTGTATCCATCCGTATGTGCTTCAAGAACAATGGATTAAGAAAGGGGAAATCAAAGGATTGCCAGATGGTCTTTCCCGTTTCGTTAAATATCTTCAGACTCACGATGTGGAAGAAATGAATAATGTGGTGCTGATAGGCAAACTCAAACAAAGCAAAGACGAAGAGTTTGTTTTACATGATATGAATTTCAACGATTAGTCTCTAAGGTGAAGAATAATATTGAGGATATAGCTAAGCGTTGTCTGATAGAATCAGGTGATAACACAGATATAGGTCTGATAAAAGGGAAAACCGGCCTTTGTCTGTTCTACTTCCTGTATAGTAAATATAGCAATAATGCTGTGCTTGAAGATTTAGCGGAGGAATTGCTGTATGAGGTAACAGAAGGAATCTCTAATGAAACTCCTATATGGTTTGGCGATGGACTGGCTGGCATTGGATGGGCAGTGATTTTTCTCTATCAACATCGTTATATTGATGGTGATGTGAATATCATTCTGAACTGCTGTGACAGATTGATTACTCAAAGGGATGTCAGGCGGATCGGCAACACATCCTTAGAGAAAGGACTGCGTGGCATCGCAGCTTATGTGGCTGCAAGGTTTGAGTTGGGTTTGGAACACCCAATGCTTGATGAACAATATGCCAATGAACTGTTTGCGAGATGTAAGGAAGCGGGTGTCAATAACTATGATTTATCCATGGAAGCATTGTGTAAATACATGAACCAGGTGGAATGTGCTGCTTTCTGGAAAGCAGGCATTTGTCCTATGATTGAGAAGCAACATGAAGAGAAGTCATTTGTATCTGATAGATGAGGTCTGCAAAGGGTCAAAATATGGGGTAAACTCCTATATGGCACTTCTGCAAGGATGTACAACATGCTTTGACAAGGTGACTGCTGTTGTATTAAGTGCGGAAAAGAAGGACTTGGTTGTAACTGAGGAGGCTGGTATTCAATATATCTATATCCCGCATCTGTCCCAAGATAAGGAATCATATTACAGACGGTGCTTTTATGTCCTTTCTTTTTATGTCAATCAAGAGGAGGTGAATGTTGCTCAGTTTAACTACCTGAACTCACAAGAGCTATCTACGGCCTTGAAGGAAAAGCTGGGTTTTAAGATTGTGCTCACTTGGCACTACAACTATTGGAAGGACTGGATAGAGACGGCTAACTTGCTACATCTGTTGCGAATGTCAGAATCGGAGCTTGCAGTGCAACCAGAGGTTGAAAAGATAAAAAGGAAACGCGTAGAAGAAAGTGGCAGGATGCTCAAAGATTATGACAAGATAATAACTGTTTGCCAAGAATCTTACGATGAATTGCAGCAAGTCTATGGTTTGTCTGCTACTCAGTTAGCCCTGATTCATAATCCAGTGAAACCTCTCAAAGGCAGGAATGATTATGTGGCTCCTGATAAAAAGAACATCATCTGTGTTGGCAGGATTGACCATAACAAGAATGTGGAACTGTTGGTGGAAGCTTTTATAGAACTGCGCAAGAAAAGGGATGACATCAGATTACTTATCGTTGGAGGTGGGGTGTATGACAATGCCATCTCTCGCATTGGACTGAATTATCAAGATATCTGCTTCACTGGGATGCTAAATAAAGAGCAATTGGAGGAGGTTTATCAGAACGCCCATGTGGGAGTAACCTTGTCATGGCATGAGGAAGGCCCCTTGGTGGCATTGGAGATGATGCAGCATGGCATACCTGTGATAGGGAGCAGGACAGGCATCTTGCCTGAGCTTATAGAAGATGGCAGGAACGGCTATTTAGTGGATTTGGTATGGAGGCAAAACGACTTCAATATACAGCCTGTGGTGGAGAGACTAGAGGCTGTATTGTCTGCACCCGACTATATGCAGATGCGTCAATATGCCATAGATAGTGTTGATGAACGGTTCAGTTATGAATTGTTCAAGGAAAAGATGACAAGGCTGTACGAGGAATTACTAAACAGGGATTAGATTGTTCCCATGTTAGCCTGCTTCTTCAATAGATAGCCAACTGCTTATCCCATGTGCCAAGGAAGTAGTGGATGCAGTAGGCATCGCCTATCCTGGAACGGAAAAGCTGCGTGTCGCACTGATAGACATAACGGTACATGTCCATCTTTCTGACAGGTGACACCAATTCGTATGGCAAGGCATGAGCACCCAGTGGAAGCAAGTGCTGAAACATCCGAGTCAGCATGTGCACCCCCGTGACATTGAATACCACACGGCCCTCTGTATATTCCTTGGACGCACGCTCTATCTCTTGCAGTATCAAAGGCCATCCAGCCCAGCCTGGCACGGATGCCATGAATCCATTGCCCGTGACATTACGAAGCCAGGGATATGGACTTGGGGTGGAGGGCTCCTCGCCAATATACATTTGATAGCCATCAGTGAACAAACCATCCAAAGGCTTCAGGCATTCTATGTCAAGGTCTGCATACAAACCACCATAGTGATGCAAAATCATGTAGCGGATAGAGTCCCATCGCAGGATGTTTTCTTTGAACCCGTTGTAGGTTGGCAAGAAATCAGGGTAGGACTCTTCTACTAATCGCTGCATTTCTTCACGACCCCATAGGCGATACTCCCAAGAGGGATTAAGGCGTTTGAAGGTCTCTGCCAAAATCTGGAAACGTATAGGTACAGGTTTCCCCTCAGGGCTATCCCATAGCTGATGTATTATTTTGGGTATCATAAGGCGGTGAGTGTTTGATGGTTCACAATTCCTGTCCAGTTGTTCCATAGACGATGCAGGACATAGGTCTCCAAGCCAGTGTTACCTGTTTGCCTATAATGATGATAGTTGCTGATGTCTTGACTTTCTTGTTGAGTTAGGTCTTCGTATGTCTCAATCTGTGCATCAATGGCATGTAATATTTCATCTAAATCACCTTCCACAAAACGATGGTGCAGCAGATAGGTAAACCCCAATCCAATACCACAGAGACCTTCCAAACCTACAGGCATGTCTTTAGGCACTGTAAGCGCAATCTCTATCTGCTCATCCGCTAATTGTTCAAACAAAGGGTCGTTTGTATATCGGCTATATTCATAAAAGATAATGGCAACCCCCAGTTGCCCCTTAAAGAGAGTAACGTCACTCAGGGATTTAGACCGGAATAGCAGGAAACGGATGGTCTCCCATGTCAATGCCTGGTTTTGTGCAAATAGCTTGTGCATGATGGGTTATTTTTTTAATTTTCAAAGATAATGAACATTCAGTAACCAACATAATAAATGAAAAGAAATAATGCTTATGATGTAACAATGATATTTCAATTATATCTGTATTGAATGAGATGTCGTAACTTTGTCAGTTTAGAAAAGAAAGTAAGCATGAAGAAGTTTCCTCATTACAGACAGTTGGATGCGATGGACTGTGGCCCTAGTTGCCTTCGTATGGTTGCCAAATACTGGGGCAAAAGCTATACATTGCAAACCTTGCGAGAGAAGTCGTTCATCACTCGTGAAGGCGTGTCTATGCTGGGTATTAGCGATGCAGCTGAAGCGATAGGTTTCCGAACTACAGGAGTGAGGGTTACGCTGAATCAACTCAGGGAAGAAGTTCCTTTGCCCTGCATACTGCACTGGAACCAAAATCATTTTGTGGTATTGTATGACGTTAAACGCAGGAGAGGAAAGTATGTTTATAGGATTGCCGACCCTGCCACTCAAAATGTGGATTTCAATGAACAAGAGCTACGCAAGTGCTGGGCAGTGACAGTAGATGACGGTGAAGCGAGTGGGGCAGCATTGGTGTTAAACCCTTCGCCGGAGTTCTTTACTAACAGTGACGAGGAGAATCACGACCGGAAAAGCCTGGCGTTTTTCTTACGATACCTCTCACCGTATAAACGTGAATTGCTCAATCTCTTATTAGGACTGCTTACGGTGAGCCTGTTGCAACTGGCATTCCCTTTCCTTACACAATCGTTGGTTGATATTGGCATCCGTGATGGGAATATTGGCTTTATCACCTTGGTCCTGGTTGCACAATTAATCTTGTCTGTCTCACAGTTGTCCGTGGAGTTCATACGAAGTTGGATCTTGCTTCACATGAACACACGCATTAACATCTCTCTGATTTCCGATTTCCTCATCAAACTGATGAAGCTGCCTCTTAGGTTCTTTGACACGAAGATGATTGGAGACGTGATGCAGCGCATAGGTGACCACCGTCGCATTGAGACATTCCTCACGGGTTCTGCCATCACCACACTTTTCTCATTCCTGAGCTTCATCATATTTGGACTGGTACTCATCTACTACAATCCCTTGATATTCGGCATCTTTGTTTTGGGTAATACGCTATATGTATTGTGGATCCTTGTATTCATGAAGTACCGCAGGGAATTAGACATCAGGCGTTTTGCACAAGCATCAGGAGAGCAGAGCAGTTTGATTCAGATGATCACTGCCATGCAGGAAATCAAACTCAATAATAGTGAACGACAAAAAAGATGGCAATGGGAGCGCATCCAGGCAAAGCTCTTTAAGATTGGCGTGAAAGGCCTTGCCCTTGGCCAGGTACAACAGGTGGGTTCGGTATTCTTTAACCAGACCACCAACATCATCATTTCGTTCATTGCCGCTAAAGCGGTGGTGGATGGACAGATGACTTTGGGTATGATGATGTCATTGACTTATATCATCGGTCAGCTGAATGCACCAATCAGCTCATTTATTAATTTTGCCCAACAATTTCAGGATGCCAAGATTAGCTTGGAGCGTTTGAATGAGATTCATGACCAACAAGACGAGGAGCAAAGCATAGGAACCAAGTTGAATGAATTGCCCATTGACCATACGCTGACAATAGATCATGTTTCGTTCAGCTATGATGGTTCAGATCAAAATCATGTACTACGTGACATTAGTCTGAACATTCCACAAAACAAGGTGACAGCCATCGTAGGTGCAAGTGGAAGTGGCAAGACTACATTGTTGAAACTATTGTTAGGATTCTACGAGCCAAATCATGGTAGAGTATATGTGGGTAATTCGCCCCTGAGTATGGTTAATCCATATTTGTGGCGCAGGTCTTGTGGCGCAGTGATGCAAGAAGGATTTATTTTCTCTGACACCATTGCCAACAACATTGCCATAGGTGTGGAACATATAGACAAAGTTCGTCTTAGAAATGCTGTCATGGTAGCAAATATCAAAGAATTCATTGAGAGCTTGCCTTTGGGCTATAATACCATAATCGGTATGGAAGGTAATGGCATCAGTCAAGGACAGAAACAGCGTTTGTTAATTGCCCGTGCAGTCTATAAGAACCCGGAGTATCTGTTTTTTGACGAAGCAACCAACTCTCTTGATGCAAACAACGAACGGGAAATAATGAATAATTTGCATAGCTATTTTAAGGGTAGGACAGTTGTAATCGTTGCTCATCGCCTAAGTACTGTTAGAAATGCAGACAGAATAATTGTATTAGATGAAGGTAGATTAGCTGAGGAAGGTACCCATGAGGAACTTACTGAAAAACAAGGACTATATTATACATTGGTAAAAAACCAGTTAGAGCTGGGTAAATAATCTTTATATATGGAGAATGATTATAATGACATAGAACTCAGAAGCGACGAGGTACAGGAAGTCATGAGTGCTATACCACCAGTTTTGCTTCGTTATGGAATAGGCATACTGTTGGCAGTAGTGGCTGTATTATTAATAGGAAGTATGTTTTTCGAAATGCCTGATAGTGTGGAGGCGACCTTTACGCTTACATCAGACAATCCTCCTGCATATATACATGCTAGTAGCAGTGGAATACTGGAACAAATAGAAATAAGCAATGGTGAGATGGTGAACGAGGGTTCCATATTGGCTATGTTACAAAATGTAGGAAATGCACAGGACATACTTATTTTGCGCAATAGACTCAAGAAATGGCAAGAGAAAGGGGGGCATATAGGATATTTTGATGAAGTCCTTTTAAATAAAATACCCCAATTGGGTGATGTACAGGATGCTTACTCTGCTTGCCAGCTTACGTGGAGTCAATATTTACAGAGTCCGTATGGCATAGAGGTAAACGCAAAAATGCAAGGTGCCATCTCTGCTTTGCAAACGGCCATGTCAAAATGGGAAGAATTATCATTGTTAGTTTCCCCCATTAAAGGGAAAGTGTATTTCATGCAGTTATGGAGACCATTACAGCATGTAGCAACAGGTGAAACGGTGTTTGTAGTTATTCCTGATGAACAGAATAATCCTATAGGCAAAGCCATGTTACCAGCAGAAGGTATAGGTAAGGTTTCTGTGGGGCAACGTGCAATTATTCGCCTTTCAGGTTTTTCGGAACAAGAATTTGGCTATATAGAAGGAAAGGTCATGTCAATATCACCAGTACCAGATGCGGATAACAAATATGTGGTTGGGATTGAAATGCCTCAAGGAGTAACAACAAGTCAACACAAGACTCTTGCTGTACAGCCTGTAATGACTGGTTCTGTAGAAATTGTTACAAGAGATCGTAGTCTGTTAAGAATACTTCTCAACATATAAATACTAGTATTTGTTATTATTTAAAAGTTAGTAGCTGAATGTTCTAGTTATTAGTACTACCTTAAAAATAAGGAACATGAAGCTGTGATAGCTTTGTGTCCCTTATTTATTGACGCTATTTATAATGAGAAATAAAAAGAGAAATTTTATTTTTCATTCCAGTGCCTTCTACGGGGTGTCGCAGTATCTGCTATGGGTCGTTCCAAAGCCTCCCATGAGTCATCGCAGTATCTCCTATGGGGGTATGGCAGATACTGCGACGGGTGATGGCAGATACTGCGGCCAGTGATAGGAAGCTTTCCCTTCTGTGAAAGCAAACTTTAGTCATGTAGATAGCAAGCTTTAGCTATAGAGATAACAGGTATTGCAGTTTCCACCTCTTTATCTATCCTTCCACTCTTTTAAGTACTGATACCCGATGCGGCAACGAAGACAATCTCTTTTGTCGCAATACTCCTTGCGTAGTTGTATCAGCGCCTGTGAGTCGGCTGCATTGTCGGCATGAATGCCAAAACGTTCCCATTGGCGCGTAATATAGTTATCCTCAGCTTTCAGTTCTTCTAAGAATTCTGAAGCACGCAAGCATAACTCATTATTCCCTTTGTGTTTGCCATAGGCCAACAAGAAAGGAATGACCGTATTGATAAGCAACAGACTCAGAGAATTGTCACCCAGCATTCTTTCACTCATGACAGTATCCTTACCGAACAAATAATGGCACTTCCAATAGTCGGAAGTAGAGGTTTGTAACAAAATTTTTGCTGTTTCCACATCTTTTGCCTCAATGATTTTTGAGAACAAGGCTTCCTGGCGCTGATAGAGATATGCTAATTGAGCAATCTTAGTATGAGGGAAAGCTTGCGGACGAATACGTAACAGTTTCCAAATATCGGCTTGCAGGGGTGGTTGGAAACTGAATTTGTGGCTCAGATAGCGATACTCTTTTTGCAAAGCCAGATAATAGTGGTCGTCGAGGTGTTGTTCCAGCAGACCAGCCATACCGAAAAAGATGGCTTCTACCTGTTGGATATCGTCTCTGTGTTTACCTACCGCCGACAAATCAATGTGTCTTGCCCATGCTTCAAAGGCATCGCCGTTCAGTCCGAAACCAAAATTGCGAGCCAAAGTAATGAACAATGCTTGTTCCCAATTGCCGTTGCACAGTTGCACTCGCTCGTTAATAGTATTTGCCTTTTGGTCGAAACGCTCTGCTTGCAAGGCAGCCAACCAACCATGTATGGTAATCTTAGGGATATGGCGTAAGATGGAATAGCAAGCAGGATAGGAGTCGGTGCGCTTTAGTAAGATGTATTTACGCTTTACCTCGTCAGGACAAGTAAATACTAATTGAGGAATCTTTTCCGTCGAGCCATAACGGGTAATCTCTGCATCAACCTCTTCTACCACGTGCAAGATAACATTGGCATAGGCAGGATTAAGATGATGGCCATGACTATACCAAAAACTCGATTTCTCGTGAATTTCCACATTTCCTACCCACAACACGCCACCTATCTTCAATTTGGCATTGAAGAAATCAGGTCCTGAATTTGGGTTGGGAGAACCAGGATTAATCACCTCCACCACCTCTCCAGTGGTAGTTTTGAGTCCCTCAAGGGGGAAGAATTTGTGCTTCCAAGCGAAATGTATAAGCTGTTCCATTGTTAAGAATGCTTTAATTTGATGGCAAATGTAAGAAAAAGATTAACTTTGCACCAAAGAAAAGGATTATTAATTTAAATCAACAACGAAAAAAGATGAAAATTGCATTGATAGGATACGGCAAGATGGGCAAAATGATTGAACAGGTTGCCCTGAGCCGAGGACATGAGATAGTGTGCGTGATAGACATTGACAACCAACAGGACTTTGAGAGCGAGGCCTTCAAGAGCGCTGACGTGGCGATAGAGTTTACGGCACCGCAGGCGGCCTACGGCAACTACCTGAAGGCGTGGAAGCAGGGCGTGAAGGTGGTGAGCGGCAGCACGGGATGGATGAAGGAGCATGGCGACGAGGTGCGCCGTATGTGCAGCGAGGAGGGGAAAACACTGCTGTGGGCATCGAACTTCTCGATTGGCGTGGGGATATTCGCGGCGGTGAACAGGTACCTGGCGAAGGTGATGAACCAGTTTCCACAGTATGACGTGGAGATGGAGGAGACGCACCATGTGCACAAGCTGGATCACCCCAGCGGCACGGCCATCACGCTGGCGGAGGATATCGTGGGCAACATTGACCGCAAGACGGCATGGGCGGAGGATACTACCGACAAGCAGTTGCTGCGCGTGGATCACATACGACGGGGCGAGGTGCCGGGCATTCACACCGTGCGCTATGACTCGGAGGCCGACCTGATAAGCATCACGCATGACGCACATAACCGCAAGGGCTTTGCGCTGGGGGCAGTGCTGGCTGCGGAATGGACGGTGAAGCAGCAGGGGCTGCTGACCATAGGGGATTATTATAAGGATGTTTATGGCTTTTAACGAACGACTATGCAGAAAATAAAAGACGCAACGAAAAGACAATGGGTGGAGATGGGCATCGTGACGGTGCTCTACCTGCTGTTCCTGCTGTGGATAAGAAGCTGGTGGGGACTGCTGGTGCTGCCATTCATCTTTGACGCTTATATCACGAAGATCATTCCTTGGGGCTTCTGGCACGAATGGAAGAACGACACGGCTCGGGGCTTCATGAGTTGGGTGGATGCGATAGTATTTGCCTTGGTGGCGGTGTATTTCGTGAACCTGTATGTGTTTCAGAACTACCAGATACCGTCGTCATCGCTGGAGAAATCGCTGCTGGTGGGCGACTACCTGTTTGTGAGCAAGGCGAACTACGGTCCGCGCACACCGAACACGCCGCTGTCGCTGCCTTTGACGCAGCACACCATTCCTGGTACGAACACGAAGTCGTATGTGGATTGGCCGCAATGGAAATACAAGCGGGCTCCCGGGTGGCAGAAGGTGAAGCTGAACGATATCGTGGTGTTTAACTTCCCCGCTGGCGACACGGTGGCCATGAACTTCCAACAGACGGACTTCTACTCGCTGGCGTATGCCGAGGGCAAGCGCCGCTATGGTGAGCGGGTGGACATGGAGGCGCTGACGCGTGAGCAGCAGCGCACGGCCTACGACATCTTCTATGCGGAGGGGAGCAAGCTGATAAAGGGTAACCCGCGCATCTATGGCGAGGTGGTGACGAGGCCTGTGGACCGCCGTGAGAACTATGTGAAGCGTTGCGTGGGGCTGCCGGGCGATACGCTGCAGATCATCGACACGCACGTGTGGCTGAACGGCAAACAGATAGAGGATCCGGAGAATATGCAGCTGAACTATTTCGTGCAGACCACGGGACCTGTGATCACGGATGAGATGTTCAAGGAGCTGGGCATCAGCATGGAGGACCGCTGGGAGATGAGCGGTGACGCTTCGTGGGAGGGCGAGCTGCTGAGCATGGGGCTGAACACGCGCATGCAGAACGGTAAGCTGACGCCTACCTACAACCTGCCGCTGACGAAGAAGATGCTGGCTACGCTGCAGGGTAACAAGAAGCTGGTGAGCAAGATTGTGATGGAGCCTGAGCGGGAGAACTTCATTGGTGACCTCTATCCGCTGAACCTCTATACGAAGTGGAACCGTAACAACTACGGTCCGATATGGATACCGAAGAAGGGGGCTACCATCCAACTGGATGGGGAGAACCTGCCGATATATGAGCGTTGCATCGTAGCGTACGAGGGGAACAAGCTGGAACGTCGTGACGATGGTATCTACATCAATGGTGTGAAGGCCAACGAATATACGTTCCAGATGGATTACTACTGGATGATGGGCGACAACCGCCATAAGAGTGCGGACTCGCGCTACTGGGGCTTCGTGCCTGAGGATCATATCGTGGGTAAGCCGATACTGATTTGGCTGTCGCTGGACAAGGACCGCGACTGGCTGGATGGCAAGGTGAGGTGGAGCAGGCTGTTTAAGTTCGTGCATGACTAACGTCTATCTTTCTTCGGCTTATTTGGCGCCGGTGGAGTATTATGCGCACATGCTGGCGGCGGACAAGGTGTGGGTGGAGCAGCATGACCACTACATGAAGCAGACCTACCGAAACCGGTGCATCATTGCGGGACCATCGGGGCGTATCGACCTGACGGTGCCGACGGTGAAGCCTGATACGCTGAAGTGCGAGACGCGTGATATTCGTATCAGTGACCACGGTAACTGGCGGCATCTGCATCTCTATGCGCTAGAGTCGGCATACGGTAACACGCCGTACTTCGAGTACTACCGTGATGACTTTGTGCCGTTCTATGAGAAGCGGTATGAGTTCTTGATGGATTTTAACGAGGCGTTGCAGGAGATGATTTGTGGGTTGCTGGATATGGCGCCTTGTGTGGAGCGTACTGCGGAATACTTGCCTGTGGTGCCTGAGGGGGCGCTGGATCTGCGGGAGGTGATTCATCCGAAGCGTGACTATGTTGCGTTGGATGGGGCTTTTCGGGTGGTGCCGTACTATCAGGTGTTTCAGGAGAAGTTGGGGTTTCTTCCTAACCTGAGTATTGTGGATTTGTTGTTTAACCTTGGACCGGAGAGCTTGATTTTGCTGAAGTGTTCTATTGGAAGTTATGTTTCTTATGATGGTAAAACTGTCTGAGTTTCTTCCACTAAAAATTGCTCACGTTTTCCTAAAACGCAAAAAAACATAGCGCTCTGCCCTGTTTGCGTTTTTATACGGAAAACTTTCCCGATTTTTTATACGCTTCAGAAACGTATGCCAGTTTTATCCATCATAGAAGTAATAAGGATATAATGTTAAGAGTAGAAACACCGAATAAAGACGATAAGGTTTTGCTGCACAGCTGTTGTGCCCCTTGTTCGTCGGCTATCATAGAATGTATGATAGCAAATGAAATACGCCCTACGGTGTACTACTATAACCCGAACATATACCCGTTGGAGGAGTATGAGACGCGCAAGGCTGAGGCAAAGCGGTTTGTGATGGGACAGGGCCTTGACTTTGTGGATGCGGACTACGACTACCCTGGATGGAAGGCGGGGGTATGCGGACTGGAGGATGAGCCTGAACGGGGGAAACGGTGCTTGCAGTGTTTCAAGATGCGCTTGCTGCAGACGGCTCGTTATGCGGCTGAGCATGGGTTCACGACATTTACCACTACGCTGGCTTCGTCGCGCTGGAAGAGCTTGGAGCAGATTAACGAGGCGGGACGATGGGCGGCTGCACAGGTGGAGGGGGTGACTTTCTGGGAGCAGAACTGGCGCAAGGGGGGCTTGCAGGAAAGACGGAACGAACTGCTGAGGGAGTATAACTTCTATAATCAGCTGTACTGTGGCTGTGAATATAGCAGACGGCGACTGGAGCAAAGAGATAAATAACCAAAAATACACGAAGATGAAATTGATGTTACACACGCAGTTGAGAAAATGGCTGGTTTGTTTGCTGTTGACAAGCTATGTCGGTACCGCTATGGCACAAGCCATCACTGAGCGGATGAATGAGAACATGATTACGGTGAGCGGTGTGGTGAAGGACCAGAAGTCGCGCCGTAAGCTGGAATATGTGAACGTGTATGTGCCTGGCACGAACATTGGTACGGTGACGAACGCTGACGGTGCGTTTACGTTGAAGTTCAAGGACCCTGGCACGAAGGTATATCTGCAGTTCTCGTACTTAGGCTATAGCTCGAACAAGGTGGAGGTGGATAGGTTGGCAAGCACGAGCAACGAGTATTTCCTCTCGCAGAGCTCGTTTAAGTTGAACGAGATAGTGGTGAGTCCGATCAATGCGCGCTTCTTGGTGGAGGAGGCCATGGACAAGGTGAAGCAGAACTACAGTACGGTGCCGACGATGAACTACCTGTTCTACCGTGAGACGGTGCAGAAGCGCAACCGCTATATCACCATTTCGGAGGCGGTGACGGAGGCGTTCAAGACGAGTTATGTGCAGGGTACCTTGCGCGACAAGGTGCGCATAGCGAAGAGCCGCAGCGTGGCGAGTCCTGACCTGAAGGATACGCTGAGCGTGAAGCTGGAGGGCGGTCCGAACCTGGCTACCTACGTGGATGCGGTGAAGAATCCTGATATCTTGCTGGAGCCTGAGTATATCGAGATGTATGAGTATTCGTTCAGGGACTATGAGACGATTGACGACCGTGTGATGTATGCCATCGACTTCAAACCGAAACCTGTGATGCTGGATTTCCCGCTGTATGAGGGTGTTATTTATATTGACCGCGAGAACATGGGCATCAGTCGCATTGAGTTTACGATGGATATGAGTGAGCCTGATAAGGTGACGAAGCAGATGTTGCGCAGGAAGCCTGCCTCGATGCGGTTCCGTGCGCAGGAGCTGAGTTACCTGGTGACGTATCGTTATCAGGAGGGGCGCTACTACCTGAACTATGTGAGGGCGCAGTTCAGGTTCCGTTGTGACTGGAAGCGCAGGTTGTTTGCGACGAACTATACGGTGGTGTCGGAGATGGTGGTGACGAACCGTGAGGATAATCCTACGGAGCGTATGACGTATCGTGAGTCGTTCCGTAACAGCGATGTGTTGTCGGACAAGGTGCTGGACTTCTATGATGAGGCGTTCTGGGAGGATTATAACATCATTGAGCCGACGGAATCGTTGGAAGAAGCAGTTGGCAAGCTCAAAAAAGCTATCGATAAAAGCTCAAACCACTAAAACGTTCAACGGTATCGGAGGATGGAGAGGTTGCTCTCCGCTAAGATTTCTTGGGCTACTTCTTGTAGCAAGTCGGCAGTGAGTAGCTCAATGTTTTTGAACGCCTCCTCGGAAGTGATAAAGCGGTTGTAGTGAAGGAAAGTCTTCGCCATGCCCAAGGCATTGTTTTCGTTATTGTCGGAGCTGACGCCAATCTGGCCGATAAGCTGCTTCTTCGCTGCCCGCATCTGACTATCGCTGAGGCGTTGCTCACGGAATTGTTTTAGCTCCTTGAACACCAGATCGATGCAACGCTCGGCATCTTCGTGGTCACAACCAAAATAGATGGAGAAGGTACCTATGTCGGTATAGGGCGTGTAGTTGGACTCAATCTCATAGACCAACCCACGATGCTCGCGCAGGGCGATATTCAGTCGGCTATTCATGCCAGGTCCACCGATGATATTGTTGATGAGGTTGAGCGCCACACGCTTACTGCTTTGGCCATCGTAGGCACGACCACCAATCATGACATGTGCCTGGTGCGACTGCTTGTTGACATCCTGTCGCTTGGCAGCACAGAAAGGTGGTTGCTGGCGATGCAGCAACACCGGCGAAGCGGTGATGACGGATGTGTGTTTCTCTACCTCACGGATGACCTGCTCGATGGTGTAGTTGCCCATGACGAAGAAGATCATGTTGTCGGGCTTGTAGTAACGATGGAAGAAAGCGTCGGCATCGGTCTTGCCGTAGCTGCGCAAGCGCTCGGCATTGCCCAGGATGTTGCGCCCTAAGGGATGCCCCGCAAAGATAAGATCCTCGAAGTCGTCGAAGATGAGTTCGGCAGGCGTGTCCTCATACATCTTGATTTCATCAATAATCACCTCGCACTCCTTCTCTATCTCATGCTCGGGAAAGACCGAATGGAACACCAGGTCGGTGAGCAGTTCGGCAGCACGGGTGAAGTCTTGTTTCATAAACGAACAATAAACTACTGTCTCCTCTTTATTGGTGAAAGCGTTGAGGTCGCCCCCCACATGCTCCATGCGGTTGAGGATGTGCCAAGCCTTGCGGCGCGTGGTGCCCTTGAACAGCATGTGCTCGATGAAATGGGCCATTCCTGGTGTATCAGGGTCCTCGTCGCGTGTGCCCGCATTAACGGCATAGCCACAGTAGGCCACCTGCGAGGTGGTTTGCTGAAGGATAATCCTTAATCCGTTAGATAATGTATGGGTGAAGTAACGCTCTGTTTCCATGTAATCATTCTTTGCGGCTGCAAAAATAGTATAAACTGGGCGTAAAAACAAAGAAAACTTTGTTTATAAGTTTGCTTTGTAGTATCTTTACCACAAAATAACAACCTTGGGGCATATCGGTTTCGATCACCCCAAGTATTTGGCGACTAAGGTTATGAGAAAAGTTATAGGAATAGGAGAAACGATATTGGACATCATCTTCAAAAACGACCAGCCGTGGACAGCGGTGCCTGGGGGATCGGTATTCAACAGTATCATATCGCTGGCCCGCATGGGACTGACGGTGGATTTTGTGAGTGAGGTGGGCAACGACCATGTGGGCGAATTAATTAAGCGCTACATGCAGGACAACGGCGTGACGCCACACCTGGATGAGTATGCCCATAACAAATCGGCTGTGTCGCTGGCTTTCCTCAACGACAACAACGATGCACAATACACTTTCTTCAAGAATTATCCCGAGCAACGCCTGATGGTGGAGTTGCCCGAGGTGGAGGAGAATGATGTGGTGATGTTGGGGTCGTTTTATGCGGTGGACCCCACGCTGCGACACAAGGTGGTGGAACTGCTGCAGAAGGCACGCGACAACAAGGCCATTGTGCTGTATGACCTGAACTACCGCATGCCGCACAAGAACGATGCCATCAAGGTGGCGCCGTATATCCTGGAGAACTTGGAGTATGCCGATATTGTGCGAGGCTCAGAGGAAGATTTTATGTGTCTGTATAACCTCTGTGATGCTGATAAGATATATAAAGACAAAATAGAGTTCTACTGCAAGAATTTCGTTTATACCGCTGGGGCAAAAGATGTGCAGTTGCGCACCGCCACCCTGCGCAAGAGCTATGCTGTGCCGCCTATGGAGCCCGTGAGTACGGTGGGAGCTGGCGATAACTTCAATGCCGGATTGGTATATGGCTTATTGAAGCAGGATATTGGGCGTGACGATGTGGCCACCCTGACGGAGGAGCAGTGGGATAAGCTGATAGAATATGGGATGAAGTTTTCGGCAGTTGTGTGTATGAGTACGGATAACTCCGTTCCTAATGGGTTTATAATTGAGAATTGAAAATTTATAATTGAGAATGAAGATAGGAATTATTGTTGCGATGGATAAGGAGCTGCGCCAACTGAAGCAGTTGTTTGAGGGCTCGGATGTGATGGTGCAGAAATGCGGCATAGGTAAGGTGAATGCGGCGTTGGGTGCACAAAAGATGATTAACGAATTTCATCCTGATGTGATTATCTCCAGCGGTTGTGCGGGAGGCAATGGCGACGATATAGAGATACAGGATGTGGTGGTGAGTTCGCTGTTGGTGTATCACGATGTGTATTGCGGTACGGCCATCGACAACACTACACAGTATGGCCAAGTGCAAGGCATGCCGGTACGTTTTGAGGCAGCCCCCTGGTTGCTACAGAAGGCAGTGAGTCTGGATTGTGGGGTGAAAATACATGCCGGATTGATTGCTACGGGCGACTGGTTTGTGGATTCGCGCGAGAAGATGCGTGAGATTTTGGGGAAGTTCCCGGAAGCCAAGGCAGTGGATATGGAGAGCTGCGCCATTGCACAGACGTGCTATATTAATAAGGTGGCCTTCATCTCGTTCAGGGTCATCAGCGATATCCCCCTGCGCGATACTGATGCCAGTCAGTACCACGACTTCTGGAACACGGTGGCAGAGCATTCCTTTGCCGTGACGAAATCGTTCGTGGAGAGTATCCAGCAATAAAATCAGTTAGAACATCTGACTAACACGACGGATGCCTGCTACCAAGGCATCTACCTCGTCGTGGGTGTTATAAAGACCAAAAGAAGCACGCAACGTACCCTCGATGCCTAAGCGGTGCATCAGCGGTTCGGCGCAATGATGACCCGTACGTACGGCTATGCCGAGGCGGTCGAGCAAGGTGCCCATGTCGAGGTGGTGGATGTCGCCCACGAGGAAAGAAATGACACTACCGCGAACATCGTTGACCGTTGACCGTTGACTATTGACCATGGGTCCGAAAATTCTCATACCAGGGATTTGAGACATTTGTTCAAGGGCATAGTGGGTAAGTTCGGCTTCATGAGCAGCGATGGTGTCCATGCCTATTTTCTCGACATACTCCAAAGCGGCAGCTAAGCCTGTGACGTCCACATAGTTGGGTGTGCCCGCCTCAAACTTATAAGGAATGGCGTTGAAGGTGGTCTTCTCGAAGCTCACGGTACCAATCATCTCGCCACCACCTTGGTAGGGCGGCAGACGGTCGAGCCACTCGCGCTTGCCATAAAGCACACCAATGCCCGTAGGTCCATAGACCTTATGACCTGAGAAACAATAAAAGTCGGCATCCAGCGCGCGCACGCTCACCGGCATGTGCGGCACACTCTGTGCTCCATCGATGAGTATGGGCACACCATGAGCATGAGCGATGCGGATGATATCGGCCACAGGATTGATGGTGCCCAGTACATTGCTGACATGCGCCACGCTCACCAATTTGGTGCGAGAGGTAATCAGTTCTTCAAATGCTTCCATGCAGAGAAACCCCTCGTCGATCATAGGTATCACCTTGACAACAATGCCTTTTCGCTCGGCCTGTAGTTGCCAAGGTACGATATTGCTATGGTGCTCCATCGTACTGATAATTACCTCGTCGCCCGCTTGCATCTCTTGTTGGCAGAAAGAGGAAGCCACCAGGTTGATGGCCTCGGTAGTGCCTCGGGTAAAGACGATTTCCTGTGCACTCTCTGCATCGATGAAACGGCGTACCGTCTCACGGCTCTGCTCCAGCATATCGGTAGCCACCACCGAGAGGTGATGCACGCCACGATGCACGTTGGCGTTGGCGGTATAGTATTGTTGCACCATCGCTTCTACCACCTGGTGTGGCTTCTGCGTGGTGGCAGCATTGTCGAGATAGACCAATGGATGCCCATAAACTTGGGTATCAAGAATGGGGAAATCCTTTCTCACGGCTTGGATATCATATTTTGATTGACCGTTTACCATCATTTGTTTCTAAATCTTTTTTCTACTAATTCATGCAGACGCTCGCGCAGGGCAGGGATGCGAACCTGCTCCACCACCTCGCCCACGAAGGCAGTCATCAGCAAAAGGCGTGCCTCGTGCAAGGAAATGCCACGCTGTTGCATATAAAACAAGGCACTCTCGTCGAGCTGTCCGGTACTGGAACCGTGGTTGCAACGCACGTCATCGTTGTATATCTCCAACTGCGGTTGGGCAAACATGCGTGCTTCGCGGGTGGCGCAAAGGTTGCGGTTGGTTTGCTCAGAAACCGTATGATGTGCCCCAGGCAACACCTTCACCAAACCAGCATAGGTGCCCACTGCCTTATCGTTCAGTACATATTTAAAGAGTTGGTGGCTCTTGGTGTGAGGCACCATGTGCTGCACCAATGTATGGTTGTCGATGTTTTGCTCTCTACCAGCGATGACCAACCCATTGAGAGACAGTTCGGCACCTTCGCCACACAAATCAACTTGTGTGGTATTGCGGTTATTGTCTGTTGCCAAACTGACGCTTTGTATAAACACCTGACTATCGGCTTCCTGGCGGATATGGAGGTTGTGTGTTCGGGTGGTGCCTGCTTTGCTTATGTCTATATCGCAGAAGTCTAAAGAAGCACCCTCTTCCACGATAATATCGGTTGAAAGATGATAGGATTGAGATGCCACAGCAGCTGATTCGAATACCAAATTCAGTTTGGCTCCGCTTGCCACGTGGATATGCAACTGCTGCTCTTCAGTCAGTTGCAGTGTTTTCTCCACCGCCGTGTTTTTTGGAACGAAAATCTCAATCATCTTAAATGTTATGCTTCAGATCAATTTTCAATTTCTTTAATCCAGTCATAGCCACGCTTCTCAAGTTCCAGCGCCAACTCAGGACCGGCCGTCATGACGATGCGTCCTTGGTAGAGTACATGCACGATGTCGGGCTTGATATAGTCGAGCAAACGCTGGTAGTGGGTAATGACGATGCAGCTCGTCTCAGGCGTCTTCAGTTTGTTGACCCCCTCCGCCACGATGCGCAGGGCATCGATGTCGAGACCAGAGTCCGTCTCGTCAAGGATACTCAGCTTGGGCTCCAGCATCGCCATCTGGAAGATTTCATTACGTTTCTTCTCGCCACCCGAGAATCCTTCGTTCACAGAGCGGTTGGCCAACTTGTTGTCCAACTCTACTATGGCACGCTTCTCACGCATCAGTTTCAGGAACTCGCTGGCACTGAGGGCTGGCAGGTTAAGGTATTTGCGTTTCTCATTGACAGCAGCACGCATGAAGTTGGTCATGCTCACCCCTGGTATCTCTACAGGATATTGGAAACTCAGGAACACTCCCTCATGACTGCGGTCCTCGGGCGATAGTTCCAAGAGGTTCTTGCCGTTGAAGGTAACGGTGCCTTGTGTCACCTTGTATTGTGGGTTACCCACCAATACAGACGAGAGCGTGCTCTTGCCCGAGCCGTTAGGGCCCATGATAGCATGCACCTCACCGGGCTTCACCTCTAAGTTGATGCCCCTCAGAATCTCTTTGCCAGCCACACTGGCATGTAAATCTTCTATCTTTAACATCTTTATTCGTTAACCGTTGACCGTTGACCGTTGACCATTAAAGCCTTCCATCAATGCAACGACTTTCTTTGTTTTCTTTCAATTATCCAACGGAACCCTCCAGCGAAACGCTTAGAAGTTTTTGTGCTTCTACGGCAAACTCCATCGGCAACTTATTGAGCACATCTTTGGCATAACCATTCACAATCAGTCCTACAGCATCTTCGGTCGAGATACCACGTTGGTTGCAGTAGAAAATCTGCTCCTCGTTAATCTTGCTGGTTGTCGCCTCATGCTCCACCACTGCCGTTTCGTTATGGATATCCATATAAGGAAAGGTGTGCGCCCCACATTTGTCGCCCAGCAACAAAGAGTCGCACTGACTGTAGTTGCGGGCATTGTCGGCCTTAGCCGCCACACGCACCAAACCACGGTAGGAGTTCTCGCTCTTGCCAGCGGAGATGCCTTTGCTTACGATGGTACTGCGTGTGTTCTTACCCAAGTGAATCATCTTCGTACCCGTGTCAGCCTGCTGGTAGTTGTTGGTCACCGCAACGCTGTAGAACTCGGCCGTAGAGTTATCGCCCTGCAAGATACAGGAAGGATATTTCCACGTAATGGCAGAACCTGTTTCCACTTGTGTCCACGACAATTTACTGTTGTTGCCACGCAGGTGTCCACGTTTGGTAACGAAGTTATACACGCCCCCTTTGCCTTCGGCATCGCCTGGGTACCAGTTCTGCACCGTACTATATTTCACCTCAGCCCGTTCGTGTACCACAATCTCCACGATGGCGGCATGTAGCTGGTTTTCATCGCGCATAGGAGCCGTACATCCTTCGAGATAAGATACATACGACTCGTCATCGGCCACGATGAGGGTACGCTCAAACTGTCCGGTATTCCTGGCATTGATGCGGAAATAGGTCGATAGCTCCATCGGACATCTCACACCCTTGGGGATATACACGAACGAGCCGTCGCTGAACACAGCCGAGTTGAGTGCCGCAAAGAAATTGTCGGTGTAAGGCACCACTGAGCCCAAGTATTGTCGCACCAGGTCGGGATGCTCCTTTATTGCCTCACTCATGGAGCAGAAGATGATGCCTTTCTCCTTGAGTTGTTCCTTGAAGGTGGTTTTGACCGACACCGAGTCCATCACGGCATCCACTGCCAAACCACTCAGCGCCATACGCTCCTCCAAAGGAATACCCAACTTGTCGAAAGTCTTCATCAACTCGGGGTCAATTTCTTTCTTCCCCTCGTCCTTGCGCTTCTTGGTAGGGTCGGCGTAGTAGGAGATAGCCTGGTAGTCGATTTCGGGAATACGCAGATGTGCCCATGTGGGCATGGTCTGCTTCAACCAGTGGCGATAAGCCTTCAAGCGGAAGTCGAGCAACCACTCGGGTTCTTCTTTCTTCTCGGAAATGAGGCGCACCACCTCTTCGTTGAGGCCACGGTCGATGACTTCGGTATGTACGTCGGTGGTGAAGCCATACTTGTATTGCTCCTCCGCCACCTGGCGCACATAGTCGTTATCTTTATATTTCCCTTGTTTCAACTCCATTATCATCCTTCTTTTGCTGCAGTATGTCTTTGGCCATATCCTGTACGGCTGGCATGAACATCCCCGCAAAAGCACCTACCGGTTTGTATAGTTTAGACTCTTCCCTAAGCTCCTGACTGACAATCTTTCCATCGGCATCGATGTAATCCAGGACGCAGATGAACACACTAATGAACAACACCCACTTCACTGCTCCCAAGGCAGCACCAAGCAAACGGTTGAACCATCCTAAGGAGATGATCTCCAATGCTTTGGTAATGACAGAAGCCACCAGGGAAAACATCAGAGGTACCACAATCCAAATCAAAATGAAAGCACAGAGATGCGCCAAAGAAGGATTGTCGGTCACGATGCCCGTAAGGCGGTCGCCCACCACTCCATACAATGCTTTGGCTGCTATCAAGCCCAACACGAGACCTGTCAGCACCGCCAACTGCTTGATGAATCCCATCCGGTAACCCGTGATGACACCCACCAGCACCAGCACCAATATAATAATGTCAATCATTGCCATTGTTGTTATCGTTACCTCCTTATAGTGTCTGCTTCACTTCAATCTCCTCGAAGGTCTCGATCACGTCGCCCACCTTGATGTCGTTGCAGTTGGTCAAGCTGATACCGCACTCGAAGTTGGTAAGCACTTCCTTCACATCATCCTTGAAACGCTTCAGGGCGTTGATGTTACCAGTATGGATTACGATACCGTCGCGGATCAAGCGAGCCTTGTCGGTACGTTTCACCTTACCCGTCTTCACCATAGCACCAGCCACCATACCTACCTTGCTGATGTTGAATACCTCACGCACTTCGATGGTAGAGGTTACCTGTTCCTTCAATGTAGGAGCCAGCATACCTTCCATAGCAGCTTTCACCTCTTCTATAGCGTCGTAGATGATAGAGTACTTGCGGATATCCACACCTTCCTGCTCGGCCAACTTGCCGGCACCGGCAGAAGGACGTACCTGGAAGCCCACGATGATGGCGTCGGATGCCGCAGCCAACGAAACGTCTGACTCTGAAATCTGACCCACACCCTTGTGTATCACATTCACCTGAATCTTGTCGGTCGAGAGCTTGATGAGTGAATCGCTCAATGCCTCTACAGAACCATCCACATCGCCTTTGACGATGATGTTCAGTTCGTGGAAATCTCCTAAAGCCAGACGGCGGCCTACTTCGTCGAGGGTCAGCATCTTTGTCGTACGCAAGCCCTGTTCACGCTGCAGTTGTTCGCGTTTGTTGGCAATCTCTCGTGCTTCCTGATCGGTATCGAACACATGGAAGGTGTCGCCAGCAGCCGGAGCGCCGTTCAAGCCCAATATCAATGCAGGCTCTGCAGGCAATGCCTTGTCGATGCGCTGGTTACGTTCGTTGAACATCGCTTTTACACGACCGAAGTTTGAACCAGCCAAAACGATGTCACCAATCTTCAGCGTACCGTTGCTTACCAGCACCGTAGCCACATAGCCGCGACCTTTGTCGAGCGATGACTCGATGATGGAACCTGTAGCCTTGCGGTTAGGATTAGCTTTCAGTTCAAGAATCTCAGCCTCCAGCAGCACCTTCTCCATCAACTCTTCCACACCGATACCCTTCTTGGCACTGATGTCCTGGCTCTGGTACTTGCCACCCCATTCCTCCACGAGGAAGTTCATGGCAGCCAGCTCCTCCTTTATCTTGTCAGGGTTAGCACCTGGCTTATCAATCTTATTGATGGCAAACACGATAGGCACACCAGCAGCCACCGCATGGTTGATAGCCTCACGTGTCTGTGGCATCACACTGTCGTCGGCAGCCACAATGATGATGGCGATATCCGTCACCTTGGCACCACGGGCACGCATAGCGGTAAATGCCTCGTGACCAGGGGTGTCGAGGAAAGTAATCTTTCGTCCGTCTTCCATCGTAACATTGTATGCACCGATATGTTGGGTAATACCACCTGCTTCACCAGCAATCACATTACTCTTGCGGATGTAGTCCAACAACGAAGTCTTACCATGATCCACATGACCCATCACGGTCACGATAGGTGCTCTTGGCACCAGGTCTTTCTCGTCGTCTTCCTCCTCCACTACGGCCTGAGAAACCTCAGCACTCACATATTCCGTCTTGTAGCCAAACTCCTCAGCCACCAGGTTGATGGTTTCGGCATCCAGGCGTTGGTTGATGCTGACCATGATACCCACGCTCATACAGGTAGCGATGACCTGCGTTACTTGTACGTTCATCATGTTGGCCAACTCATTAGCCGTCACGAATTCCGTGAGCTTCAGTATCTTGCTCTCTTCCATCTCCAGATTTTCCTGTTCTAGCATACGCTCTGAAGCCAGTTCGCGTTTTTCCTTGCGATATTTGGCACCCTTGCTCTTGGTCTTATTGGTGAGGCGAGCCAAGGTTTCCTTCACCTGTTTGGTGACATCCTCCTCGCTCACTTCCTGCTTGAACATTGGCTTGCGGAAGCGATCTTTGTTCTTCTTGCCCTTATTGTTATTACCTTCGTTGCGTTCACCCTGTTCGTCACGCTTACGCTTGAAATCGCCTTCACGGGCAGCCTTCTTGATATCTACCTTCTCTTTGCCGATGCGCATGCGTTTCTTCTTGCCTTCCTGCTTGTCGCTTGCACCATTCTCTTTCTCCTCACCATTGTTGCCACGAATCTCCTTCATGATGTCTTCCTTCATCTGGCGACGTTGGGTCTGGCGTTGCTTTTCACGCTCGTCACGCTCCTTCTTCTTCTCCTCTTTGCTTTTCTTCTTGGGGCGTGTATTGGTGTTCAGCATGTCAAGATCCACATGACCCACCACATTCAGCTTGCTCACCTTCACATCGGTGTTCAGACGGAAGATGCCATCACCTTCAGTTTTCTCATTCGTTGCCTCAGGAGCCACAGGTGCTGCCTCAGGAGCAGGAGTCGGTTGCTGTACAGGGGTTTCAGCAGGACGCTGTTCGGGTGTGTGTGCATGCAGCTCTTCAGCAGACTTCTCCGTCTTTTTCGGTTCTGCAGGAGCAGCCTTGGCGCTGACAGGCTCCTTGTCAGGCTTGCGCTCTTCTGAAGCCTTGGGGGCCTCGCTCACTGGTGCAGCTTCTGGCTTAGGCTCAGCAGACTTGGCTGGCTTGTTCAGCTTGTCAAGGTCAATCTTGCCAAGCGGCTTGTATTTCTGCTTCGGTGCTTCCGGTGCAGGTTCATAGCCTTGTATGGCAACAGCGGGTTTCGCTTTTTCCTTATCCTTTTCTTTCCTTCCGAGAATGAACTGATCAGACTTTGCCTTCAGTGCCTTGTCGGTACTGAATTCCTGCCTGAGCAGGTCAAACTGCTCATCGGTAATCTTCGCGTTAGGGTTTTCCTCCACCTCAAAACCTTTTTTCCTCAGGAATTCAACGGCGGTACTGATACCCACGTTCAAATCTCTCGTTACTTTATTTAATCTAACAGCCACTCTTTTTAAGTTTTAAGTTATTTAATCCTCTTCGAACTCCTTACGCAGGATGTCAAGTACATAATCAACGGTCTCTTCCTCAAGATCGGCCTTCTTGATAATCATGTCGCGAGGAGCATTCAGTGCAGTCTTTGCTGTTTCAATGCCGATAGCCTTGAAAGCATCGATTACCCAGTCGTCGATTTCATCGCGGAACTCATCCAGATAGATATCCTCATCCTCCGTACCTTCACCTTCCAATTCGCGGAATACGTCGATGGTATAGTCAGTCAGCATGCAGGCCAGCTTGATGTTCATACCGCCCTTACCAATAGCCAGACTTACCTCCTCGGGCTTCAGATACACCTCAGCCTTGCGCTCTTCCTCGTTAAGTTTGATGCTGCTTACATGAGCAGGACTCAAGGCACGCTGGATGAACAGAGCGGTGTTAGAGGTGTAGTTAATCACGTCAATGTTCTCGTTTCTCAACTCGCGCACGATACCATGAATTCTACTACCCTTCACACCCACGCATGCGCCTACTGGATCAATGCGGTCGTCATAACTTTCTACAGCAATCTTAGCCCTCTCGCCAGGGATGCGTGCAATCTTGCGGATGGTGATGAGTCCATCATTGATTTCTGGTACTTCAATCTCAAACAGACGCTGCAAGAACAGCGGACTTGTACGACTCAGGATAATCTTTGGGTTATTGTTCTTGTTCTCCACACGTGCCACCACGGCTCTGGCAGTCTCGCCCTTGCGGTAGAAGTCGGTAGGAATCTGCTCAGTCTTAGGCAGCAGCAGTTCGTTACCGTCCTCGTCGAGCAACAGCATTTCTTTCTTCCAAATCTGATATACCTCAGCGCTGATGATGGTACCCACCTTATCTGAATAACGGTTGTAGATAGCATCTTTCTGCAACTCCAGAATCTTGCTGCTCAGTGTCTGACGGAGATTCAGAATGGCACGACGTCCAAACTTGCTGAAATCCACCTCGTCAGTTACTTCTTCACCCACCTCATAGTCCTCATCAATTTGACGTGCTTCAGAGAGCGAAATCTGCAGGTTAGGGTCGGTCACCTCACCATCAGGCACCACCTCGCGGTTTCTTCTTATCTCCAAGTCTCCCTTATCTGGGTTCACTATCACGTCGTAGTTCTCATCCGAGCCGAAAATCTTTGCGATTACGCTGCGGAAACTCTCCTCCATCACGCTCACCAGCGTGGTGCGGTCAATGCTTTGTGAGTCTTTGAAATCCTTAAAGGTATCAATCATGCTCACTGTTTCTGCTTTTTTAGCCATAATTATTTAAAGCTGATTAAGTATTTAGTATATTTTATTTCATTCATTTTTAGACAGATATCCACATCCGTCAGTTTGGGTCTCTTGGCACCTTCGGGCTTGATTTTCTGCTGTACGGTCACCACCACATGCTCGGCATCCACTTCCTTGAGAATGCCTTTCAGTTTACGACCGTCGGTAGTCAATGTCTCCACCTCTTTGCCAACATGGCATTCATATTGACGCAAAACCTTAAAAGGCTGTCCCAAGCCTGCAGATCCCACTTCCAAGTCGTAATCTTCGCCCTCTGTGCCCAACTTCTCTTCTATGAAGCGGCTCAAATTGGCACAGTCATCAATCCAAACGCCATCTTGATGGTCTATCTCCACACTGATTTTGTTGTCTTCACCCAGTGCTACGTCCACCAGAAAGTAATCCTTGCCTTTCAGCCATTCCTGTGCGATGTTTTCTACTGTCTCTTTGTTAATCATAATTACTTCTATACCTTTGAACAATAAAAAAAGGAGCTCAAAGCCCCTCCTCAATTCATCATAACGGCTGCAAATTTAGGAATAAAAACTCATTCTACAAAATAAAACGGCCTTTTCTCCCTCTTTTTTGAATAAAAATTTAAAAAAAATAAAAAAAAGGCCTTATATTTGCAGACTAAACTAAGCGAAAAATAAATAAAAAATTAATACATAACTGTTATTATTATGGAAGACAAAAGAGTTTATACTTTTGGTAACGGCCAGGCAGAAGGACGCGCCGACATGCGCAATCTGTTGGGCGGTAAAGGTGCCAACTGCGCCGAGATGAACCTGATAGGTGTTCCTGTTCCTCCTGGTTTCACTATCACTACTGAAGTCTGCAACGAATATTTCCAAAAGGGTAAGGACAATGTGATTGCTCTCCTGAAGGACGATGTAGAAAAGGCAGTAGCCCATATCGAGAAACTGATGAACAGCAAGTTTGGTGATCCAAAGAACCCATTGCTGGTGTCTGTACGCTCTGGCGCACGTGCCTCCATGCCTGGTATGATGGATACCATTCTGAACTTAGGTCTTAACGACAAAGTGGCTGAGGGTATGGTGAAGAAAACTGGCAACGAGCGTTTCGTTTACGACAGCTACCGCCGTTTCGTACAGATGTATGGCGACGTAGTGCTGGGCATGAAGCCAGTTGACAAGACAGAAATCGATCCTTTTGAGGCTATTATAGAAAAGGTAAAGGAAGAACGTGGCATCAAGCTCGACAAAGACCTTAACGTAGAAGAGCTCCGCAAACTGGTGAAGTTGTTCAAGGACGCTATCAAGCAGCGCACAGGCAAGAGCTTCCCTGATAACCCAGTAGAGCAGCTCTGGGGTGCTATCTGTGCTGTGTTCGACAGCTGGATGAACGAGCGTGCTATCCTCTACCGCAAGATGGAAGGTATTCCTTCAGAGTGGGGTACCGCTGTCAGCGTCATGGCTATGGTATTCGGTAACATGGGTGACACTTCCGCTACAGGTGTATGCTTCAGCCGTGATGCTGGTACAGGTGAGAACATCTTCAATGGTGAGTACCTGGTAAATGCACAGGGTGAGGACGTGGTAGCAGGTATCCGCACTCCTCAGCAGATTACCCTGGAGGGTTCACGTCGTTGGGCAAAGATGCAGGGCATCAGCGAGGAAGAGCGTGCCAGCAAGTATCCTTCTATGGAAGAGTCAATGCCTGAGATTTACAAAGAGCTGTATGCTATCCAGGACAAGCTGGAGAAACACTATAAGGACATGCAGGACATGGAGTTCACCGTACAGGAGGGCAAGCTGTGGTTCTTGCAGACCCGTAATGGCAAGCGCACAGGTACGGCTATGGTGAAGATTGCCATGGATCTGTTGCGTGAAGACATCATTGATGAGAAGACCGCCATCATGCGTTGCGAGCCTAACAAGCTCGACGAACTGCTGCACCCTGTGTTCGAGCCTCGTTCACTGCGTCGTGCCAAGGTGCTGACTCGTGGTTTGCCAGCATCTCCAGGTGCTGCCTGCGGTCATATTACCTTCTTTGCTGACGATGCTGCTCGCGTTCATGGCTTGGGCAAGCGTGTTATCCTGGTGCGTATGGAGACCTCTCCTGAAGACCTGGCTGGTATGGCTGTGGCACAGGGTATCGTTACCTGCCGTGGTGGTATGACCAGTCACGCTGCCGTTGTGGCTCGTGGTATGGGTAAGTGCTGCGTAACAGGTGCAGGTGCCATGATTGTTGACTACAAGAACAAGACGCTGACTATTGGCGATACCGTTCTGCATGAGGGCGACTACTTGTCACTCAACGGTAGCACGGGTGAGGTTTATGAAGGCCGTATCGATACCAAGGCTGCTGAGGTAAGTGGCGACTTCGCTGAATTGATGTACCTCTGCGACAAATATACCAAGCTGCATGTACGTACCAATGCTGATACACCTCGTGATGCTGCCGTAGCTCACAGCTTCGGTGCCGAGGGTATTGGTCTGTGCCGTACAGAGCACATGTTCTTCGAGGCTAAGAAGATTCGCGCTATGCGTGAGATGATTCTGGCAGAAACGAAAGAAGGTCGTGAGGCTGCATTGGAGAAGATTCTGCCTTACCAGATGATTGACTTCTACGAAATCTTGAAGGTAATGGACAACTGCCCAGTGAACATTCGTCTGCTCGACCCACCATTGCACGAGTTCGTGCCTCACGATCTGGCAGGTCAGGAAGCTATGGCAGAAGATATGGGTGTCACCGTGCAGGAGATTCAACAGCGTGTGGCTAACTTGAGTGAGAGTAACCCAATGCTGGGACATCGTGGTTGCCGCTTGGGTAACACCTATCCTGAAATCACTGCTATGCAGACACGTGCCATTCTGGGTGCTGCCATCAAGCTGCGCAAGGAGGGTTACGACCCACGTCCAGAAATCATGGTGCCACTGATTGGTATGGTCAATGAGTTTGATGTGCAGGAGAAAGTGATCCGCGAGACTGCTGAGAAGATGTTCAAGGACGAGGGTATTGTGGTTCGTTTCCGCATCGGTACTATGATTGAGATTCCTCGTGCTGCCCTGACAGCCGACAAGATTGCTAAGCATGCCGAGTACTTCAGCTTCGGTACCAACGACTTGACCCAGATGACCTTCGGTTATAGCCGCGATGATATTGCTAGCTTCTTGCCAGTATATTTGGAGAAGAAGATTTTGAGCGTTGACCCATTCCAGGTGCTCGATCAGGAAGGTGTTGGTCAGCTCATCGATATGGCTGTTCGCAAGGGTCGTGCCACCCGTCCAGAGCTTATCTGCGGTATCTGTGGTGAGCATGGTGGTGAGCCATCATCTGTTAAGTTCTGCCACCGTGTAGGCTTGAACTACGTGAGCTGCTCACCGTTCCGTGTACCTATTGCTCGTTTGGCAGCTGCACAGGCCGCTGTTGAGGACCTCATTGCTGAAGAGGCTGAGAAGAAGCGCAAGAAGGCAGAGGCTAATGCAGTAGCATAATCCTTGTGCAACATAATGAAGAGAGGGGAAGCCGATGCTTCCCTCTCTTTTCTTATACCACCTTATTGTCACAATGTCACAAAATTGGGACTGGCCCAAGATGTTGCATACAAAGAGCGTTTGAACAAGAACGTCGCATAATATGCGATAATTTGCGGTTTTATTTGGTGATTCAGCATTATTTCAGTATCTTTGCCGCAGAAATTGCGACGTTAAATGCAATATTATGTCGCATAAATGGTCAAAAGCGTTATGTATATACACGAAAGAGACAATTGGACAAACTTCCGTTGGGATAATTCCCAAGTGTCACTCCTTCAGGAAAAAGTATTCCGTAAGCAGGGCATGCTTTACGGCAGGCTGAGTTCGCTGGGATTCGACAGCAAACTGCGTGCAATGACTGAGAACCTGACATACGATGTAGTATATTCTTCGGAGATTGAAGGCATACAGCTGAACATGGATCAAGTACGTTCTTCCATTGCCAGAAGACTGGGCATTGATAACGTGAAATATAGTGCACCTTCGCACTATGTTGACTCTGTTGTGGGTGTAATGCTCGAAGCTGTTCAGCACTATGACATGCCTCTCAGTAAAGAAAAGTTGTGCGCTTGGCAAGCTGCTTTCTTTCCATCAGGTTATAGCGAAGGAAGCCAGATAGAAATAGCTCAGTACCGTACAAACGAGGAGCATATTGTCAGCGGAATGTTCGGACGTGAGAAGATTCACTATATTGCGCCGTCTCCAGATCGTGTAGAAGAAGAGATGCAAAAGTTCCTCACATGGTTCGACAAGGATGAGCCTGTAAGCAGTGTGATCCGATCTGCCATAGCACATTTCTGGTTTGTGAGTATTCATCCCTTTGAGGATGGCAATGGCCGTTTGGCTCGCATCCTTTCCGACATGCTTCTGGCACGTGGCGAAAAGAGTGAGTTCCGCTTCTACAATGTCTCATCACAGATTAACAAGGATAAGAACCACTATTACGACATCTTGGAGCGGATGCAGCATGGCGATGGTGACATTACAGAATGGTTGACGTGGTATCTGCAGAAATTGGTAAATGCACTCGACGAGGCAGACACCATTGTCACTACCATCTTGAACAAGAGTTTCTTCTGGCAGAAAGCTTCCGCTGTACCAATGACAGAAAGGCAAACGCAGATGCTCAATCTGTTCCTTGACGGCTATGAAGCAAAGATAACGTCAAAGATATGGGCAACATTGGCAAAGTGCTCGAAAGATACTGCCATACGTGACATACAGGATCTTGTAGATAAGAACATACTGAAAGAGGACATTCCTGGAGCCAAGCGCCCAAGTTACTCTATTGTCTATGATGCAGAAGACCTTTCGCAGTTCTTTACTGAAGTAAGTATTTCCGAGGAGAATGGCATTCCATATCTCAATGCCTTGTATAAGGGGAAGAAAACAATATGCGAAAGAATTCTGAAACTAGATGCCGACCGCTACCAGAAAGGCGATTTACCTTTTTCCAATCTCCTCAGTAAATACTGTTCGTATATCGTTACAGGCAATAGAGAATAGTTCAATAAACAGAAAAATCAGAATTTGAATGAAAAAACTGTGGGGCATATTGTTGGTCATATTGCTTTCACCCCAAATAGTGAAAGCGCAGATTTCATTCGACCCAGGTGAAGGATGTTTGAATGTTGTTGATTTCACCGCCGGAAAAGGTTTCGGAGAGTCTGGCAGCAACAGTATCGCAGCCAAATATGTTCATGAAAGGTTTATCAATGAGCAATTTAGTGTCGGGGCTGGAGTTGGTTACAGTTATCTCAATAGTTATCACTTCTCAGCCATTCCGCTTTTTTTCAGCACCCATTACTTCTTCTTGGACCAGCGATTCACTCCTTTCGTGAATCTCCGGGCTGGCGTGTATTGGGCAATCGGAGCAGAGAGTATTCAATCTGGTGTCAACTTGTATGTAGCACCCAGTGCCGGACTCAAAGTGCATATCACGCCTCACATCGGCATACTGGCATCAGTTGGCTACGATGGATATCTCGTAAAAGCCCTTGATTCTGTCAAGAATGATTACCAAACCAAGATTGCGTCAGGTCTGGGCATTAGTGTAGGTTTGTGTTTTCAAATACCTGGATGGTAGCTTGTTGAATGAAACTAACGGCTAAATACCAATATAGCGAAGCACTAGAAGCTGACATAGAAAAAGTTTATCATCAGCTGTTGAGGACCTCATTGCTGAAGAGGCTGAGAAGAAGCGCAAGAAAGCAGAGGCGCAAGCAAAAGCATAATCATTATGCCCTATATAACGAAGAGGGGAGAAGCGTAATTGCTTCCCCCTTTTTCTTTTTGCTCCACCTCCTTAATGTCACAATGTCAATGTCACAAAGTCATAAAAACATTAACCGCATTGCCATCATGCCAACAGCCAGCAGTCCTTCTACTCGTGATGATGTTCGCTTCTTTTATGTGATAGATTTTGTGGTTGTTTTGTTGGGAATATCTTCTATCATCAAAGGGAAAGTATGCTATGAGTGAAGGGAGAACTTGCTATCAAGTGACGGAAAGTTTCCTACCACAGGCCGCAATATCTGCCATGACCCGTCGCAGTATCTGCCGTACCCCCATAGGAGATACTGCGATGACTCAAAGGAGGCTTTGGAACGACCCGTAGCAGATACTGCGACAACCCGAAACAGATACTGGAATGAAATAAAGAATTTTCTTCCGCTTCTTCCGCTCTTTCTTCCGCCATGATAGCATATATCATTTATGTATTATCTCAATTTAGCGGAAGAAGCGGAAGAAAAAGCAAATTCTCTTTTATCTCTCATTATAGAGCAACTCTAAACCATATACAAGAAATACCTATGCTACGACGCTAACTCCAATCAGAAAATAAATAACTTCCATGTTTAAAAATAACATTGTTAATACTGAATTAACGCTACAAATATGTACCTTTTTTGAGACCTGCAACATTTCCCTGTCTTTTTCATGAAATAACTTACTGTGGTATACTTTTCGATTACAAGAAATTCGAACAACGAATAGTAGAACAGTATAAATTCTGCATCCTATTGATAGCGCTAATAAATAAGGGACACAAAGCTATCACAGCTTCATGTCCCTTTGCAAACATCAAACAATCGTGATTACCCTTTCAAACAGAGTACCCACATAAGTCAAAGGTATTTTAACGGATAAACAGTAATTCTCTATACTTTGGCAACGGCCACAGGCTGTCGTCAACAATCAGTTCCAGCTTGTCTATCTCATAGCGAATGGCATCAAACTTTGGCTCTATCGTGTCGTGGTAAGCAATGGCCTTTTCGCGTTCACCTTCTATCTTGTTGGCCACCTTGCGTGCATTGACGAGCTCCTCTACGCCTGCCTCTATGGTACTGGTACGCATGGCAATTTCTTCAATAATCTTGAGGTTGCGGGCGTTCAGCTTCTCGGCCTTTGCAGCTGGGAACATCTTTGCTACGCTATCCACATTCTTCAACAATGCTGTCTGATAACGGGTAGCAACAGGAATGATGTGGTTCATTGAGATATCGCCTAATACACGTGCTTCAATCTGCACCTTCTTGGTATAGGTTTCCCACTTCACTTCGTTGCGGGCTTCCAGTTCCTTGCGTGTCATCACGCCAAGGCTCTCAAACATCTGGACACTCTCTGGATCGAGGAAACGGTCAAAAATCTTAGGACATGATTTCTCAACATCGAGGCCTCGTTTTTCTGCCTCTGCCACCCACTCATCGCTGTAGCCATTGCCGTCGAATCGAATGGGCTTGCAGGTCTTGATGTCTTCACGCAGAATGTCGATGATGGCGTGGAATACAGGGCTGTGACCAGTCTCTACGAAATGATCCTGTGTCTCGGCGATGCGGGCATCAACACGCTTCTTGAAGTTAACCAGTGCTTCGGCAACGGCACTGTTGAGGGTAATCATCGCACTGGCACAGTTGGCCTCACTACCAACGGCACGGAACTCAAAACGGTTACCTGTAAAGGCGAACGGAGAAGTACGGTTACGATCGGTATTATCGATAAACAGTTCTGGAATCTCTGGAATATCCATCTTCATGCCCTGTTTACCGTCCATGGTGAAGATATTGTCTTTATCTGCCTTCTCTATATGGTCTAACAACTCTGAAAGCTGCTTGCCCAAGAATGACGAAATGATGGCAGGAGGTGCTTCGTTAGCGCCCAAACGGTGTGCGTTGGTGGCACTCATGATGGATGCCTTCAGCAGTCCGTTATGACGATAAACACCCATCAGTGTTTCAACAATGAACGTGGCGAAACGCAGATTCTGCTCTGGTGTCTTGCCAGGGGCATGCAGCAGTACGCCGTTGTCGGTAGAGAGGCTCCAGTTGTTGTGCTTGCCACTGCCGTTGATACCTGCAAAAGGCTTCTCATGCAGCAAAACGCGGAACCCATGTTTGCGTGCCACTCTCTTCATTACCGACATGATAAGCATGTTGTGGTCAACCGACAGGTTGGTATCCTCGAAGATAGGAGCCAGCTCAAACTGGTTAGGTGCCACCTCGTTATGACGTGTCTTGCAAGGAATACCCAACTCCAGCGCCTCAATTTCCAGTTCACGCATGAAAGCTGCCACGCGCTCTGGAATGGAACCAAAGTAGTGGTCGTCCATCTGCTGGTTCTTGGCGCTGTCGTGTCCCATCAGGGTGCGGCCCGTCAGCAACAAGTCGGGGCGTGCAGCATAAAGACCTTCGTCAACCAGGAAATACTCTTGTTCCCAACCAAGGTTCGATGTCACCTTCTTCACGCTGGGGTCGAAATAGTGGCATACATCTGTTGCTGCCACATTCACAGCATGCAGGGCTTTCAGCAATGGTGCCTTGTAGTCGAGAGCCTCACCAGAGTAAGAGATGAAAACGGTGGGGATACAAAGTGTGTCGTCGATAATGAATACAGGACTTGTAGGATCCCAAGCCGAATAGCCACGTGCTTCGAATGTAGAACGGATGCCGCCAGAAGGGAATGATGAGGCATCGGGCTCCTGCTGAACAAGCAACTTGCCTGTAAATTCCTCCACCATGCCGCCCTTGCCGTCATGCTCGATAAAAGAGTCGTGCTTCTCGGCTGTACCTTCTGTCAATGGCTGGAACCAGTGTGTATAGTGAGTGGCGCCCATCTCTGTAGCCCACTGCTTCATGCCAGCAGCTACGGCATCGGCTACCTGTCGGTCAAGGCGTGCGCCATTGTCCATTACATCAATCATCTTCTCATAAACATCCTTCTGGAGGTATTTGTACATCTTTTCGCGGTTAAAGACTTTGCGACCAAAATACTTAGCTGGTCTGTCACTCGGTGCTTGTACGTCGAGAGGCTTTTTCTTAAATGCCTCACCGACTACCTGAAATCTTAATGTTTCCATAACTCAATTTATTTGTTTGTCCATTTTTCTATTCTTGCCAAAGCTTCTTCTGTCTTCTCATGACTGCTAAAAGCGGTAAAGCGAACGTATCCTTCGCCAGCCGGACCAAAGCCAACACCTGGCGTGCAAACTACATTGGCGCCATACAACAGGTTCTCAAAGAATTTCCAGGATGAGGTGGGCGCCATCGCACCAATCTCCTCTTGGTAGCTGTCGGGTGTACGCATCCAGATATAGGGAGCGTTTTCGCCACCGTACACCTCATAACCGAGACGGCGCAAGGTAGCCAGCATCATTTTTGCATTCTGCATGTAATAATCGATAGTGACTTTCACCTGTTCTTTCCCCTCTGGAGTATAGATGGCCTCAGCGGCACGCTGACTGATATAGCTGGTGCCGTTAAATTTGGTACACTGACGACGATACCACAGTGGGTTCAGGGGGATTCTCTCTCCTGATAAGGTGGAGGCAGTCAGTTCTTTAGGTACAACGGTGTAGCCACAACGTACGCCTGTGAAACCAGCCGTCTTTGAATATGAATGAAACTCGATGGCACAATGACGTGCACCACGTATCTCATAGATGGAATGTGGTATGTCTTCATCCTGGATATAAGCCTGGTAAGCGGCATCGTAAAGGATGAGCGCATCGTTCTTCAGTGCGTAGTTGACCCACTTGCGTAGTTCTGATTTCGTGATGACCATGCCTGTGGGGTTGTTGGGGTAGCAAAGGTAGATAACATCCACACGACGGTTAGGTATCTTAGGTACAAAACCGTTTTCTGCCGTGCAAGGCATATAGATAACGTTTGACCATTTACCATTTTCTTCTATTCCTGCACGACCTATCATTACGTTAGAGTCGATATAAACAGGGTAGATAGGGTCGGTAACTCCGATGGAATTGTCCCAGCGGATGAGTTCCTGGATGTTGCCAGTGTCTGATTTAGCCCCGTCGTTCACAAAAATCTCGTCGAGGTCAAGGTGAATGCCACGAGACAGAAAGTCGTTCTTTAAAATGGCTTCACGTAAGAATGGATAACCCTGTTCAGGGCCATATCCCCTAAATCCTTCGGCTGTGCCCATCTCGTCAGCCGCTTTGTGCATGGCCTCTATGACAGCGGGACAAAGAGGTTGTGTTACATCGCCAATGCCGAGTGATATTACATCTGCTTTGGGATGCATCACCTTAAAGGCGTTCACCTTCTTGGCGACGTCTGCAAACAGGTAGTTGTTTGACAGTTTCAGGAAATGTTCGTTTACTAAAGCCATAATCTGTTCTTGGGTTTATTAGTTTGTTAGTTCAATTTCTCCTTCGAAAACAAAGGTAGCAGGACCAGTCATATAGACGTGCTGATCCGTTTCACGCCATTCGATGGAGAGTGTACCACCATCCATCACGATGTTTGATGTTCTACTTGCTTTTCCATTGACAGCAGCAGCAACAGCGGTGGCGCAGGCTCCTGTACCACATGCCTGAGTAATGCCACTGCCACGTTCCCATACACGGGTACGAATTGAACCATCGGACTGGATGCAAGCCAGTTCGATGTTACAACGTTGCGGGAAAGCGGAATGATGTTCTAATACAGGTCCTATTTCACCTACTTGATCTACGTTGTCAGTGAAGATAACATAATGGGGGTTACCCATGGAAACAAATGTACCCAACGACAACCCGCTGTTTGCTACGAACTGCGTTGCATTTTCCAACTTGGGTGTCAGCATATCTACGGTGACACTTTCTACGGTATCACCATTCAGGTGTAACCACAAGGTCTTTATGCCTGAGAGCGTTTGTAGTCTGATTTCTTTCTTGTCTGTTAGGCCACGTTCATACAAATACTTTCCAATACACCTGGATGCATTGCCACACATCATGGCTTCTGACCCATCGGCATTGAAGATACGCATGGAAAAGTCTGCATCGGGAATAGATGGTTTATCAATCAGTACCAGACCATCGGAGCCAATGCCCTTATAACGGTTGCTCCACTTAATGGCTGCATCTGAAGGACGAGCCACCTCATATTGCATCGTATTGACATAGATATAGTCGTTTCCACAACCATGCATCTTAGTAAATCCGATAATATGTGACCTTTTGCTATTCATCCTTTCCTGTATTTGTACTTTTTGTTATAATCTGGGTACAAAGATATGGCAAAATGTAATAACCAACAAAAGTATTGACTACTTTTTGTTCTAAAAAAAGACAATTAGCTATCAAACTATCATTATATTATCAACAATTCTTTTAGATTGTTGTTCCCATCTGCTTTTATTGCCTTGTTTGTTACTATTTAATGGTTGACTTGATGTAATTGTCTGCTTTGATAGCTGTCTGACGTCCACTTGCCAAGGCACGTACAACGAGTGAAGCCCCATTGGCAGCATCACCACACACAAAAACATTCTCAGCATATTGTGGATGCTCTGGCTTGAGGAAGCCCATAGCCAGGAGAACCAGCTCTGCCTTGATGATTTCGGGCTTGCCTTTTTCTACCATGATGGGGCGTCCTCCTTCAGGGTTGGGTTGCCAGTCGATTTCCTGCACCTTTACACCAGTCAGTTTACCATCCTTACCCAAGAATTCAAGTGTGTTGATATTCCAACGTCTGGTACAACCCTCTTCATGGCTCGAAGTGGTCTTGAGGGTGCGAGGCCAGTTGGGCCATGGGTTCTGTGGGTCTTCAGGACCTTCAACGGGCTTAGGCATAATCTCAATCTGAGTTACGCTCTTACAACCTTGACGATGGGCAGTGCCGATGCAGTCACTACCAGTGTCACCACCACCAATGACCAGCACATCCTTGTCTTTGGCTGTGATACGTTCGTCTTTCGAGAATTCCATTCCTGCCAGTACGCGGTTCTGTTGTGAAAGCAGTTCAAGGGCAAGGTGAACTCCCTTTAACTCACGTCCAGGAATATTGAGGTCACGTGCTGTAGGTGTTCCTGTGGCGATGACGATTGCATCAAATTGAGAATTGAAAGTTGAGAATTGAGAATTATCAGTAACATCGATAGTCTCTCCATACTTAAATTCGATGCCTTCTTCTTCCATCAACCTCAGACGACGATCAATCAAAGCCTTGTTGAGCTTAAAGTTGGGGATGCCGTACCGCAACAGACCTCCAGCTGCTTCGTTCTTCTCGTAAACGGTAACAGTGTAACCCATCAAGTTCAGATCGTTCGCTGCGGCTAAGCCAGCAGGTCCGGCACCTATAACTGCTACACGCTTGCCATTGCGCACAATGTCTTTTCTTGCTTGAATAAATCCCTCTTGGAAAGCTATCTCTGTAATGGCAGCCTCATCTTCACGATTGGTCGTTGGTTCGTGGTTATAATGGTTCAATACACAAGCTTTCTCACAGAGGGCAGGACAAATGCGTCCTGTGAACTCAGGGAAGGGGTTGGTGCTGGAGAGCAAGCGATAAGCCAGTTCCCAGTCACCTTTGTATAATGCGTCGTTCCATTCAGGAGCTTTATTGACTAATGGGCATGCCCAATGACAAAAAGGTACGCCGCAATCCATGCACCGTGAAGCCTGCAGTTTGCGTTCACGTGTATTTAGTGTCTGCTCCACCTCTCCGAAATCGTGGATTCTATCGTGTACGGGACGATAGCCCGCTTCTTGGCGATGTATTTCTAAAAATGCTTTAGGATTTCCCATGATGAAAATTGAAAATTATATTTAATAATCGCGTTGGATGTCAGAAATCTTGTCTCTTAGTTTCTGCATCTGTTCCTCTTGCAATACACGTTTGTACTCGATAGGTACCACTTGGATAAACTCCTCACAATAGTGATTCCAGTCGTCCAACATACGGCCCGCCAATGCTGAACCTGTATGCAGATAATGCTGACGAATCAGTTCAAGCAATTCCTTGCGACTGATGCTATCTTCAACGAGTGAGAGTTCCACCATGTCCATGTTGCAGAAATAATCGAAGTTATGGTTCTTGTCCCATACGTAAGCCACGCCACCACTCATACCGGCAGCGAAATTACGTCCTGTTTCGCCAAGAACCACCACACGACCGCCAGTCATGTACTCACAGCAATGGTCGCCAGCTCCCTCAATGACTGCAATGGCACCAGAATTGCGAACAGCAAAACGTTCACCGACTTTACCATTTATATATAGTTCTCCAGAAGTGGCTCCATAAAGACCTGTGTTACCTGCGATGATATTGTCTTCTGCATGGAATACACTATTGCTTCTGGCTGGTGGAAGGATGCTGATACGTCCTCCTGAAAGACCTTTACCGAAATAGTCGTTGCATTCACCTTCCAACTTGAGGTTAAGACCATGAACAGCAAAGGCACCAAACGACTGACCTGCAGAACCTTTAAACTTAATATTAATAGTCTCATCAGGCAGTCCTTTTTCTCCATATTTCTTTGCTATGATACCTGACAACATCGTCGTTGTGGCACGGTCAGTATTTCGGATAGCATAGTCAAGAGTAATCTCCTCCTGTTGATCGATGGCTTTCTGTGCAGCCTTGATAATCTCCTCATCCTTCACGCCACTGACCTTAGTGAAGGCGCCACGATCCCAATACAAAGCCTTTTCTGTCTCAGACTTATAAAGCAAACGTCCAAAGTCGATGGTCTTTTGCTTGTCTGTTGCATGGGTGGTATTGATCTTTATCAGTTCGGTGTGACCAATAATCTCTTTCAGACTATGTACACCTATTTCGCTGAGATACTCGCGTACCTGCTCAGCCAAGAAGGTGAAGAAGTTCACCACGTATTCTGCACGTCCTTGGAAATGCTTTCGCAGTTCCGGATGCTGCGTTGCCACACCCATCGGACAGGTGTTTGTATTGCACTTTCGCATCATCACACAACCCAATACGATAAGTGGTAGCGTGCCGAATGAGAACTCATCAGCTCCTAACATTGCCATGATGATTACGTCCTTGGCAGTCTTTAACTGTCCGTCTGTCTGTAAACGAACCTGGTTGCGCAAACCATTCCTCACAAGTGTCTGCTGTGTCTCAGCCAATCCAATCTCAGGGGAAATACCTGCAAAGCGGATAGAGCTGGCAGGAGAAGCACCAGTACCACCTTCAGCGCCACTGATAACGATGAGGTCGGCCTTGGCTTTTGCCACACCAGCAGCGATTGTTCCCACACCACTCTCTGCCACGAGTTTCACACTCACGGCAACAGTGGGGTTGATATTCTTCAAGTCGAAGATCAGTTGCGCCAAATCCTCGATACTGTAGATATCGTGATGAGGAGGAGGAGAGATAAGTGAGATGCCAGGAATGGCATTACGTGTTTTTGCTATGATGTCATTTACCTTGAATCCCGGCAACTGTCCACCTTCTCCGGGTTTTGCTCCCTGTGCCACTTTAATCTGTATTTCCTCAGCATTCACCAGATACTCGGCAGTCACGCCAAAGCGTCCGCTGGCAATCTGCTTTGTCTTGCTCGACAGGGAAACGCCATCCACCTCTGTATGGTAACGTGCGTTATCCTCGCCGCCTTCACCCGTATTGCTTCGGGTGCCTAATTTATTCATGGCGATGGCCAAGGCCTCGTGCGCTTCAATGCTCAGTGCGCCAAAACTCATGGCACCTGTCACAAAATGCTTCACGATGCTTTCTACTGGTTCCACCTCTTCCAGAGGGATGGGGTTGGCAGCTTTCTTCCATTCAAATAAGTCGCGAATGAAGATAGGACTTTCTTTCTTATCAACCATCTCAGCCCACTCTTTAAACTTCTTATAGCTGCCCAGTCTTGTGGCCAACTGCAAATTGGCTATTGTCTCTGGGTTCCAGGCATGCAGGATGCCATCCTTTCGCCAAGAGAACTGTCCTTGGTTTTGTAAGATGGTTTGTTTTTGGGCAGCATCATGCATGCGAATGGCATCGCGTGCAATCTCTTTCAATCCTATGCCGCCGATGGTGCTTACCTCCGTACCAAAGTATCTTCTCAGCAAATCTTCGCTCAGTCCGATGCTCTCGAATATCTTAGCACCACGGTAAGAGCGTATGGTGGAGATGCCCATCTTCGACATGATTTTCTTCAGACCTTTATCAATTGCCTTGATATAGTTCTTCTCAGCTGTGGCATATTCTTCCTGAATCTTTCCTTTCTTCACCAGGTCATCGAGAATGGCAAATGTCATATACGGACACAAAGCTGATGCACCATAACCAAGCAACAGCGCTGCATGCATCGTTTCACGAATCTCACCACTTTCTACGATAAGAGCGGTCTGAACGCGTTTGCCCACACTTATCAGATAATGATGAACGGCAGAAACAGCCAGCAATGAAGGGATGGCAGTATGTTTATCGTCAATGTTGCGGTCAGAAAGAATAATGTAGTTCACTCCTTCATCTACGCTTGCTTCTGCTTCTTTGCAAAGTTCGTCAAGCGCTTGACTCAGTCCGTTCTCTCCTCTATCCACCTCAAAGAGTGTATCCAGCTTCTTTGTTTTGAAGCCCTTGTAACGGATGTTGCATAAAATATCAAGCTGTGTATTTGTCAGAATTGGTTGCGGCAAACGTACCATCTTGCAGTTGCTGGCATCGGGTGTCAGGATGTTGGTACCCACTGCACCGATATATTCCGTCAAACTCATTACCAATTCCTCGCGGATAGGATCGATGGCAGGGTTTGTCACTTGGGCAAACTGTTGACGGAAATAGTTGAAAAACAACTGTGGACGATCACTGATAATAGCCAAAGGAGTGTCATTGCCCATTGCAGATACAGGTTCCTGGGCAGCTGTTGCCATCGGAACAATGGTTCGGTCGATATCTTCTTGACCGAAGCCGAAGTTCACCAGTTTGCTTTCAAGGTTGCTCACGCTATTCTCCACATGGCGACCGCTCTTCAGCTTTTCCAGTTGCACGCGGTTTTCATTCAACCATTTCTGATATGGATGTGCTTTTGCCAGTTGCTCTTTGATTTCTCCGTCGAAGTAAATCTTTCCCTCCTGGGTATCTATGAGCAATATCTTTCCTGGTTGCAGGCGACCTTTACTTACCACGTCACCTGGTTCGAAGTCCATTACACCCACTTCAGATGCCACCACCATCATGCCTTGTTTGGTAATCGTGTAACGACTGGGTCGCAGACCGTTTCTGTCGAGCATACCCCCGGCATAACGCCCATCGGAGAAGAGCAGTGCTGCAGGACCGTCCCATGGCTCCATCAGAATGGAGTGATACTCGTAAAATGCTTTCAGGTCTTCGCTGATGGGGTTCTTGTCATTGAAACTCTCAGGCACCAATATTGCCATTGCTTGCGGTAGTGTCAGACCACTCATCATCAGAAACTCAAACACATTGTCAAGACTAGCCGAATCACTCATGCCCTCTTGCACAATAGGTCGCAGGTCTTTGATGTCACCTAATGCTTCGCTACTCAGCACGCTCTCACGAGCTTTCATCCAGCCGCGGTTGCCACGAATGGTATTGATCTCTCCGTTATGTGCTAACAAGCGGAAGGGCTGGGCCAACGACCATGTAGGGAATGTATTTGTGCTAAAACGTGAATGCACCAGCGCCAATCCGCTTGTAAAGTAAGGGTTAGAAAGGTCGGGGAAATAACGCCGCAATTGTCCGCTGGTAAGCATACCTTTATAAATAATGTTCTTGCTCGACAGCGAACAAACATAGAAGTCTTTGTTCTTGATGCGGTTTTCTATCCTCTTCCTTATTTTATATAAGATGCGATCCAGCTTATCAGCCTGTTCTTCTGTCGCACCCGTCACAAATATCTGTCTGATTTCCGGTTCCACCTCCTTGGCAGCCTTGCCCAGTACCTCTGGGCAGGTAGGTACCACTCTGACATGCATCAGTTGCAGTCCCTCACGCTCTATCTCCTCAATCATCACACTTAAAATACCCTCTTGAGCCTGACTGTCTTTAGGCAAAAACACAAGTCCGGTGCCATAGTGCCCTTTTTCTGGTACAGGAATACCCTGCAAAAGAATGAACTCATGTGGAATCTGTACCATGATGCCAGCACCGTCACCCGTTTTGTCACGTGTCTCAGCTCCACGGTGCTCCATATTTTCAAGTACCTTTAATGCATTGTCAACCAGTTCATGGCTCTTTCCGCCATGAATATTAACTATCATCCCCACGCCACAAGCATCATGTTCATAGGAAGATTGGTATAGTCCTTTTTCTTGATTTTGTTTGTTACATTTTGTCATATTATCCGAAAAATTACTTTGCTTTATGCTTGAATTCTTACGCAAAGTTATGACAAAAAGAAATTAACTTAAATGAATTGATAACTTTTTTGTTTCTTGAATTTGGTCTATTCTTTCGATTTATAACTAAACAAGATAATTTAACTGACATAATAACACATGATTTCCTAATTATTCTTATAGATTATTACAAACACTGAAATTTAACAATCAAAGCGAAAGCGTTTTTGTGGTGTTGCTGATAATAAAGAATAACTTTGTCAGCGTTTTATGACATAAGCAAACTGTCAAACAATCTATCAAACAATGCGACATGGAATCTAAGTATATATTTATCACTGGAGGCGTAGCTTCATCATTAGGGAAGGGCATCATCTCGGCATCGCTGGGAAAGCTCCTGCAGGCCCGTGGGTACAACATAACTATACAAAAGTTCGACCCATATATCAACATTGACCCAGGAACCCTGAATCCCTATGAGCACGGGGAGTGCTATGTGACTGCTGATGGTATGGAAACCGACTTGGACCTAGGTCACTACGAACGCTTCACGGGTATTGAGACCACACGCGACAACAGCGTCACTACCGGGCGCATTTATCTGAGTGTCATAGAGCGTGAAAGACGTGGTGACTATTTGGGAAAGACCATTCAGGTAGTGCCTCATATCACCGACGAGATTAAACGACGTATCCTGCTGAATGCCACCAAACAACCGCTCGACTTTGTCATCACAGAGATAGGCGGTACTATTGGCGATATTGAGAGTCAGCCGTTCTTGGAAGCCATTCGTCAGCTCAGGTGGGAATTAGGACCTCGGCGCGCCATCAATGTGCACTTGACCTATGTCCCTTACCTGGCTGCTGCGGGTGAGCTGAAGACGAAACCCACACAGACAAGTGTGAAGCAATTGCAAGGATTGGGTATTCAGCCAGAAGTACTAGTGCTTCGCACAGAGCATGACCTGAGTGACCAAATCAGAGAGAAAGTAGCACATTTCTGCAACGTTGATGTGTCAGCAGTGATTCAAAGTCAGGACTTACCCTCCATCTACGAGGTGCCCGTTAACATGCTACGTCAGGGTCTCGATACGGTTATACTGCAGAAACTGGGAGTGAAACCGACAAGGAAACCGGAATTAGGCCCTTGGAATGATTTTCTAGAGCGAAGAAACAAAGCCACAAAAGAGATAAAGATTGCTTTGGTAGGCAAATACGATTTGCAAGACGCTTATAAGAGCATCATCGAGAGCCTTGCCCATGCGGGAACGTACAACGACCGCAAGGTGAAGGCTGTCTTTGTAAATAGTGAGAACATTACCAATGAGAATGTCAGTGAGCAGTTGCAGGGCATGGCAGGTGTCGTTATCTGTCCGGGCTTCGGCTCCCGAGGCATCGAGGGCAAGATTATCGCTGCCGCATATACCCGCACCCACAATATTCCTACTTTCGGCATCTGTCTCGGCATGCAGATGATGGTCATCGAGTTTGCCAGAAACGTGTTGGGTTACAAAGATGCGAATAGCAGCGAGATGGACGTGCATACCCCGCACAACGTCATAGATATGATGGAGGAGCAGAAGAGCATCACCCAGATGGGTGGCACGATGCGACTGGGTGCTTACGAGTGTCAGTTGTTGAAAGACAGTAAGACCTGGGAGGCATACAGCAAGCAAAACATCATCAAGGAACGCCATCGTCATCGCTTTGAGTTCAATAACCGCTACCAGGAGGAATATGAATCCAATGGCATGAAGTGCGTAGGCATTAATCCCACCACCAATTTGGTAGAGATAGTAGAGATTCCTGCATTGAAATGGTATATCGGTACGCAGTTCCATCCTGAATACTCATCAACGGTGCTGCATCCACACCCCTTGTTTATGTCGTTTATTAAAGCCTGCATCGATGGAACAGCTGAAGCATGAGTGTGGCGTGGCGTTGATTCGCCTGTTGAAGCCACTGAGCTATTACGAACAGAAGTACGGCACCTGGCGGTACGGACTGAACAAGCTCTATTTGTTGATGGAGAAACAGCATAACCGAGGCCAGGAGGGTGCCGGTGTGGCATGTGTGAATCTCGATGCCCCCGCAGGAGAGGAGTATATGTTCCGAGAGAAGGCCGAGGGAAAGGATGCAATTACGGAAATCTTCAAGCGGATGGATGATTCCTTTGCCGGACAGCTCTATATGGGACATCTGCGCTATTCTACCACAGGCAAGAGCGGCTTGCAATATGTGCATCCTTTCTTGCGACGAAACAACTGGCGAGCCAAGAACCTCTGTCTGTGTGGCAACTTCAATATGACCAACATCGACGAGGTTTTTTCTTTTCTAACGGCCCAAGGACAGTCTCCTCGTGTCTATGGCGACTCCTACATCACTCTGGAACTGATGGGACATCGTTTGGATCGAGAGGTGGAAAGGTTGTTTGCCGAAGCAAAGACACAAGGGTTGGAAGGTACCGACATCACCCAGTATATCGACAATCATGTAGAGGTAGCCAATGTGCTGAAGACCACCATGCCCCATTTTGATGGCGGCTATGTGATGTGTGGACTGACAGGTTCTGGTGAGATGTTTGCGGTGCGCGATCCATGGGGTATCCGCCCTGCTTTCTTCTATCAGAACGATGAGGTGGTGGTGCTGGCCAGTGAGCGACCAGTCATTCAGACCACTTTTGACCTACAGGCTTCAGACATACAAGAGTTGCAGCCAGGGCAATCGTTGATTGTCCGCAAGAGTGGTGAATGTTGTCTAGCGCAGATCCTTCCTGTCCAACAATTCTCGGCATGTTCGTTCGAGCGCATCTATTTTAGTCGTGGTTCCGACTGCGACATCTACCAAGAACGTAAACGCTTAGGCGAGCAGCTTACTCCAGCTATCATCAAGGCTATCAATGGAGATGTGGCGCATTCGGTATTCTCTTATATCCCCAATACCGCAGAGGTAGCTTTTCATGGGATGACCGACGGCTTGCGACGCCTCGATCATGATGTGAGGATAGAGAAGGTGGTGTGGAAAGACATCAAACTGCGCACGTTCATTAGCGATGGTGCCGAACGCAACGACCTTGCTGCCCATGTGTATGACATTACCTACGGCTCAGTCAAACCTTACGAAGACAACCTGGTCATCATTGACGACAGCATCGTGCGAGGTACTACCCTCAAGGAAAGCATCTTCAAGATTCTCGACCGCTTGCACCCCAAGAAGATAGTGATGGTTTCCAGCTCTCCACAGATTCGTTACCCTGACTATTACGGCATCGATATGTCGCGTCTTGAAGAACTCTGTGCCTTCCGTGCAGCCATTGCCCTTATTCAAGAAAGGGGAATGCAACAGCTCATTGCCGAGGTTTACCGAAAATGCAAGCAAACCCATGAAAGTGATAGTGCACAAATCGAGAACTACGTTCGTGCCATCTATGAGCCTTTCACGGTAGAAGAGATAAGCGACAAAATTGTTGAGATGCTACGTCCCGATGGCATGCAGACACCTATCGAACTGGTTTATCAGAGCATTGAGGGACTGCATGAGGCTTGTCCGCATCACCCTGGTGACTGGTATTTCACTGGTCATTACCCCACGCCTGGCGGCATCCGCATGGTGAACCAAGCGTTTGTTAATTATGTTGAGCAGGTATTAAGGTTACAGTTATGAAAAGACAAGCAAAGATAATACTCGATGACGGTACTGAGTTTTTCGGATGGTCTTTTGGAGCCGAAAAGAATGTAAATGGCGAGGTGGTGTTTAATACGGCCATGACGGGCTATCCTGAGAGCATGACAGACCCTAGCTATGCCGGACAGATTTTGGTAACCACCTATCCACTGATAGGCAACTATGGCGTACCTGATACAGGTATGGGCGGCAACCAGTTGCCTCTCTTCATGGAAAGCGAGAAAATACATGTCAAGGCATTGATTGTGGCTGATTATAGTGAGACTCATTCGCATTGGAATGCTAAAGAGTCGTTGGCTACTTGGTTGAAGCGTGAGGGAGTGCCAGCTATAACAGGCATTGATACCCGACGTCTGACCATGTTGCTTCGTGAGCGGGGTGTGATGATGGGAAAAATCGTCATTGAAGGATGTCAGTTTTCTAGTGGAAACGATTCGATGGAAGACTATGGAAGTGTCAATTGGGTAGAACAAGTTAGCTGCAAAGAGGTCATCACCTACCATCCTGATAAGATAGACGTAAAAAAGAAAGTAGTCTTGGTCGATTGTGGCGTGAAGGCCAACATCATCCGCTGTTTGCTACGTCGAGGTATTGAAGTGATACGGGTGCCTTGGGATTACGACTTCAACACGCTACAGTTCGATGGTCTGTTTTTGGCGAATGGTCCTGGTGACCCTGAGCGTTGCACCTCAACAATAGAGCATATCCGTACCTTTTTGGAGGGTGAGAACGTGAGACCCTGCATGGGCATCTGTTTGGGCAACCAGTTGCTGGCGAGGGCGGCAGGAGCAAAGACCTACAAGCTGAAATATGGCCATCGCTCGCATAACCAGCCCGTGCAGTGGGTGGGCACCACCAAGTGCTTCATCACCTCACAGAACCATGGATATGCGGTGGATGCGCAGACGTTACCCTCCGACTGGGAACCACTGTTCGTCAATATGAACGATGGCTCCAACGAGGGCATCCGTCATCAATCGAGACCGTGGATGTCGGCACAGTTCCATCCTGAAGCCTGCTCCGGTCCTGTAGATACTGAGTTTTTGTTTGATGAATACGCAAAGATGGTAGGATGCTATGATGAATAAAAAGATAAAAAAGGTTTTGCTGTTGGGCAGTGGTGCCTTGAAGATTGGTCAGGCAGGTGAGTTCGACTATAGTGGTGCACAGGCTCTAAAGGCCTTGAAAGAAGAGGGCATCCATTCGGTGCTAATCAATCCTAATATCGCTACGGTGCAGACCTCCGAAGGGGTGGCCGATACGGTCTATTTCCAGCCGGTACGTACCGACTTCGTGGAGCGTGTTATTGAGAAAGAGTGTCCTGATGGCATCTTGTTGTCGTTTGGAGGACAGACGGCGTTGAACTGTGGTGTGGAGCTCTACGAAAAGGGTATCTTAGAGAAATACGGTGTCGAGGTACTGGGTACCCCTGTACAGGCCATCATCGATACAGAAGACCGCGACCTCTTTGTGAAACGCCTCGATGAAATAGGCGTCAAGACCATCAAGAGTGAGGCTTGCAGCACCATAGAAGAAGTGCAAAAGGCAGCTGCTGATTTAGGCTTTCCTGTTATCCTTCGTGCTGCCTATGCTCTGGGCGGTTTGGGCTCTGGCTTCTGCGACAACGAACAGGAACTGTTGGTGCAGGCAGAAGAAGCATTCTCGTTCTCTCCACAGGTGCTGGTGGAGAAGTCGCTCAAAGGTTGGAAAGAAATAGAATATGAGGTGGTGCGTGACCGTTACGACAACTGCATCACTGTATGTAACATGGAGAACCTCGACCCATTGGGCATCCATACGGGTGAGTCTATTGTGGTGGCACCCTCGCAAACGCTTACCAACAGCGAGTACCACAAGCTTCGTGCGTTGGCCATCAAGATTATCCGCCACCTCGGCATCGTGGGTGAGTGTAACGTACAGTATGCCCTTGACCCACAGTCGGAAGATTATCGTGTCATTGAGGTCAATGCACGCCTTTCCCGTTCGTCGGCTTTGGCATCCAAGGCTACCGGCTACCCTCTGGCGTTTGTAGCTGCCAAGTTGGGTTTGGGTTACGGACTCTTTGAACTGAAGAACGCAGTCACGAAAACCACCAGCGCCTTCTTCGAGCCTGCCCTTGACTATGTAGTGGTGAAGATTCCTCGTTGGGATCTCACGAAATTTCACGGTGTGAAACGAGAGCTCGGCTCATCCATGAAGAGCGTAGGTGAGGTAATGGCTATCGGACGTACGTTTGAGGAAGCGTTGCAGAAAGGTTTGCGTATGATTGGTCAGGGCATGCATGGCTTTGTCGAGAACCATGAACTCAAGATCAACGACATTACTTCTGCGTTGCATGAGCCTACCGATATGCGTGTCTTTGTTGTATCGAAAGCCATGAAGATTGGCTACGGTATTGAGCAGATACATCAACTGACCAAGATCGATCGCTGGTTCTTGCAGAAGTTCAAACATATTATCAGCATTGACCAACAGTTGAAGGAATTCTCGTATATCTCAACGTTTATTGAGACGATGGAAAAAACCGAACTGCTGGAGTATATTGAATCCCCAGAATTCGTAAATTTGCTGCACGAAGCTAAGGTTTATGGTTTCTCCGATTTCCAGATTGCCCGTGCACTGGGACTGGAAGCGTTGATGTCAATGGAAAAGGCTGGTCTGTTGGTTCGCTCATGGCGCAAAGAGCTGGGCATCCTGCCAGTTGTCAACCAGATAGACACCCTTGCAGCGGAGTATCCTGCCCAAACCAATTACTTGTACATGTCTTACCTTTAAATAAAACGTTATGTGTGGAATAGTAGGTTATATAGGTACCAAACAAGCCTATCCGATATTGATAAAGGGACTGAGGCGCTTGGAGTATCGCGGTTACGATAGTGCCGGCGTGGCCCTGATTAGTCAGAATGGTAGTCTCAATGTTTACAAAGAGAAAGGTAAGGTGGACAACCTGACAGATTATTGTGCCGATAAGGACATATCGGGCTGCATAGGCATCGCCCATACCCGTTGGGCAACCCATGGGGAGCCTTCTGCGCGCAATGCACATCCGCATTACTCACAAAGTCATAACCTGGCCATCATTCACAACGGCATCATTGAGAATTATGCCGATATCAAGGCAAAACTGCAAGAGAAAGGGGTGAAGTTTGCGAGTGATACCGATACTGAGGTATTGGTGCAGTTGGTGGAATATATCATGTCGAATAAGAACCTCACGCTGTTGGAGGCTGTGCAGACTGCACTTTACCAGGTGATAGGCGCCTATGCCATAGCGATTCTGGACAAGAGAGATCCCAGTCAGATTATCGCTGCCCGCAAACAGAGTCCGCTGGTAGTGGGCATCGGTGACGGTGAGTTCTTCCTGGGCTCCGATGCCAGTCCGATTATCGAATATACCGACAAGGTGGTGTATCTGGAGGATGGTAACATTGCCGTCATCCGTTTGGGTGAGGAACTCAAGGTCATGGGCATTCATGGCGAAGAGCAGGCATTGCAGGTGAAGAAGGTAGATATCAACTTAGGACAGATAGAGAAAGGTGGTTACCAGCACTTTATGCTGAAGGAGATATTCGAGCAACCCGAGTGCTTGACCAACTGTATGCGTGGGCGTATCAACGTAGAGGGTAACCAGGTAACGTTATCGGCACTGATTGACTACCACCAGCAGTTGCTCAAAGCCAAGCGCATCGTCATTGTTGCCTGTGGTACCTCGTGGCATGCAGGTCTTATCGGCAAACAGCTTATCGAGAGTCTCTGCCGCATTCCTTGTGAGGTGGAATATGCCTCTGAGTTCCGTTATCGCAATCCGGTAGTGACAAAAGATGATGTGGTGATAGCCATCTCGCAGAGTGGTGAGACGGCCGACACGCTGGCTGCCATCCAACTGGCAAAGGAAAGGGGTGCTTTCATCTATGGCATCTGCAATGCCATCGGCTCCAGCATTCCTCGTGCCACCGACACGGGTACTTATATCCACGTAGGGCCAGAAATTGGTGTGGCTTCTACCAAAGCTTTTACCGGACAGGTAACGGTGTTGTCTATGCTGGCACTCTGTCTGGCCGACAAACTGGGTACCATCACCAAGGAAGTCTATCAGCAGATGGTGGCTGAGCTGACACGCATACCTAAGAAGATGGAGCAGGCACTGCAAGCCAATGAGCAGATAGAGCACCTGGCAAGGATATTCACCTATGCCAAGAACTGTCTGTACCTGGGTCGTGGCTATAACTATCCTGTGGCGTTGGAGGGTGCGTTGAAACTGAAGGAAATCAGCTATATCCATGCCGAAGGCTATCCTGCTGCCGAGATGAAACACGGTCCTATTGCCCTGATAGATTCCGAAATGCCTGTGTTCGTCATTGCTACCCGCGACCGCCTGTATGAAAAAGTCGTCTCCAATATTCAGGAGGTGAGGGCTCGTGGTGGTAGGGTTACGGCTTTGGTGACAGCAGGCGATAAACAGATCAGCCAATATGCCGACCATGTGATTGAATTGCCAGATACGATGGAATGTTTCCAGCCGCTCATCGCCTCTATTCCATTGCAACTATTGGCTTATCATATTGCCGTTTGCAAGGGGAAGGATGTTGACCAGCCTCGTAACCTGGCGAAAAGTGTAACCGTTGAATAAAATACAAATACTATGTGTGGAATTGCAGCCATATTGAACGTACAGCAACAAAGTGCTGAACTGAGACAGAAAGCATTGAAGATGAGTCAGAAGATCCGTCATCGCGGACCCGACTGGAGTGGTATCTATTGTGGCGGCAGTGCCATCCTCGCCCATGAGCGACTGAGCATCGTGGATCCAGAGAGTGGCAAGCAACCGCTGTTCTCACCTGACCGTAAACAGATTCTGGCGGTGAATGGCGAGATATATAACCATCAGGAGATCCGCCGACGCTTTGCTGGGCAGTACGAGTTCCAGACGGGTAGCGACTGTGAGGTAATCTTGGCACTGTATCGTGAGAAAGGCATCCATTTCCTCGAAGACCTGAGTGGTATCTTTGCCTTTGTGTTGTACGACGAGGAGAAAGATGCGTTCTTGATTGCCCGCGACCCTATTGGCGTGATACCGCTGTATATCGGTTATGACAGCGATGGCACCGTGTATGTGGCCTCCGAACTGAAGGCCCTTGAAGGACAGTGCGAACGCTATGAACCTTTCCTTCCGGGTCATTACTACTGGAGTGTCGCCCCAGGCTTGAAGCGTTATTACCAACGCGATTGGATGCAGTATGAGGCAGTAAAGGACAATGAAGCAGATGTAACCGCCCTCCATGATGCCCTCAACGATGCAGTCAAGCGACAACTGATGAGCGATGTGCCTTACGGCGTACTGCTTTCGGGTGGCCTCGATTCGTCGGTCATCTCTGCCATTGCAGAGAAATATGCCGAGATGCGTATTGAGGATGACTCTCGCACCAAGGCTTATTGGCCACGCCTGCACTCGTTTGCCGTAGGACTGAAAGGGGCACCCGACTTGGCAAAGGCGAAATTGGTGGCCAACCATATTGGTACGGTTCACCACGAAATCAACTATACCATACAGGAGGGTCTCGATGCTATCCGCGATGTCATTTACTATATTGAGACCTACGATGTGACCACCGTACGTGCCTCCACGCCTATGTATCTGCTGGCACGTGTCATCAAGTCGATGGGTATCAAGATGGTACTCTCAGGTGAGGGGGCCGACGAGATATTCGGTGGCTATCTCTATTTCCACAAGGCGCCTGATGCCAGGGCTTTCCATGAGGAGACCGTGCGTAAGCTCAGTAAGCTCTACCTCTACGATTGCCTGCGTGCCAACAAGAGCTTGTCGGCTTGGGGTGTTGAAGGTCGTGTGCCGTTCCTCGACAAGGAGTTCCTCGATGTGGCCATGCACACCAATCCTCAAGCGAAGATGTGTCCTGGCCCGACCATAGAAAAGAAGATTGTCCGCGAAGCGTTTGCCGACATGCTGCCCGCAGAGATAGCTTGGCGACAGAAGGAGCAGTTCAGCGATGGTGTGGGCTATTCCTGGATTGACACGCTGAAACAAATCACTGCTGAGGCTGTATCCGACGAACAGATGGCACATGCTGCAGAGCGTTTCCCTATCAATCCTCCTAAGAACAAAGAAGAGTATTATTATCGCAGCATCTTTGCCGAGTACTTCCCCAGCGATTCTGCCGCCCTTAGTGTCCCCAGCGAAGCCTCTGTTGCCTGCTCTACTGCTATTGCCCTTGAGTGGGATGCCGCCTTCAAGAACATGAATGACCCTTCTGGCCGTGCTGTCAAAGGCGTACACGAACAGGCATACTAAAGAAATATGATGGGGATATCTCCCATGAGCAAAGGGAAAGTATGCTACAAGTGAAAGGAGAACTTGCTATCAGCTGACGGAAAGTTTCCTACCACTGGCCGCAATATCTGCTATGGGTCGTCGCAGTATCTGCCATACCCCCAAAGGAGATACTGCGTTCAGTAATAGGAGATACTGCGACGGGTGATAGCAAAGCCTCCGACAAGTGATAGAAGGCATTGCCGTGAAAAGAGGCAGAAAGAAGGCGTTTTAATGGAAAGACCCCTTATCACCTTACTGGGTTGATAAGAGGTCTGACCTGTTTTATAAAGAAAAAGTTATTATTCCGTCCGCAGGTTCTCTGTGGGGTTGGCACGAGAGGCCTGCCACACCAAGTAGGCTGACACCAGCAACACCAAGCAGAGCACGGCAACGGTGCATCCACCAAAGAGCCAGGTTGTGAGGGCTATCTTTACCTCGAAAAGCTGCAAGACCTGCTGACTGACATACCAAGCCAAGAGCAAACCAATCAACATGGCTGGCAAGGCAATTATAGATAAGTCGCGTTGGAAGATACGCTGTACATCCATCACCGTTGCCCCTACAATCTTACGAATAGCTATCTCGCTCTTTCTGCGGTTCACTTCATCCATCAGGTAGGCTATCAGTCCTATCATGGCAATGATGAAGATGGAAAGGCCTGCCAAGAGTACGGCATTGCGCACATGCTTGAAACCCTCGTAGTTATTGCCCACCAGCATACGCATCGGCATCACCGTCACCTGCTCTGTGGTCATGGTTTGGTTCACAATCTCCTGCACACGATTAACCCCCTCATCTGTATAATTATTCAAACGAACATAGAGGCGCTGGATAAATGGATGGCCTACAGAGCCATAGTACATCACCGACGGGCGATGATCGGTACCATCCACAAAAGAGCCTAACTTCAAGTCTTCATATACCCCTACAATGGTGGTGGGTGCCTTTTCATGCGAAGTGATGAACACCTCTTTACCGATGCCGGAACCTTCCCAGCCGGCTATCTCACGCATACGCTCTACAAAGCTGCGACTCACCATGATCTCAGTTTGTATACTGTCGTTCAAGCCTGGCGTAAACGCCTTGCCTTCTATGATAGGTATGCCCATCACCTCATGGAAGTCGTCACCCACCTCAAACAAATCGGCTATGTTCATATAGGCTTCATTTGTCTCTGTGTTGATAACGTTGTCACCACTGCCACCGTTCTCCATCGACTGGTAAGCCCAAGAGACACCGGCCACCAGTGGGTCGCGCTTCAGCTCCTGCACAGCTCTCTCTGCCTCATTATCAGGAATGCCACGCAAAGAAATAGCCAAAGTATTCTGGTAGTCGAAGCCCAGGTCGTAGTTGGTCATCTTGCTGTATTGCAGTCCTAAAACCACCAGCATATTCACAAAGAACGCTGCCAACAGGAACTGTGCGAACAGCAAGCCCAACTTCCAATGACGCTTGTTCTCGCTATAACGGCGATAGGCGTATGTCACTGGTATCTTGGTATAAAGATAGCCTGGCATCAGGCCGCAAACCAGCGTTACCGCTAAGGTTATGATTACACAAACAATAATGGTGGATACTGGGAAAAGGCTCTTCAGTGAGTGAGCTATGTTCTCTTGGATAAAGTCTTGCAGCGAGAGCATAATCAGTATGGCAATGGGCAAGCTGATGCAAACCACATGCAGGAACGACTCACTCAATATCATCTTATAGATGTTCCACCCCGAAGCGCCATAGCAACGATAGGTGGCGATGCTCTTGGCACGGTTCACCATCGATGAAACCACTAACAAGATGTAGTTCAAGATGGAAACAGCCAACATAATGATACCGAAAGCCATGAACACATAGTTCATCATGCGGTTATAGTCGGATTCCGTGAGGATGATGTTCCTGATAGGCTTCAGTGTCAGTTTATAACCCACTTTGGCTTGACGCAAGGCCTCACCAATATGGTCCTCCACCATCTGGTCGATGCGCGACTGCAAAGCCTCTGGTTTTACTCCTGGCGCCAATCGTACATAGCTTCTATATCTGTCGTTGCCCAGCCAGTTGTTGGCACTATCGTATGTACCCCCTTGCAGCAGCTTGTAGGTAGGCAGTGACAGCAGGATATCCATCTGAGGCAGATGGGTATTCTCTGGGAAGGCTTCAAAGGCACCTACAATTTGGCAGTGTATAGCTTCATTCGCCTTATACCTCACCGTCTTGCCGATGATGTCGGTGCCTAATGTTTCCAATAACTTGCTGGAAATATACGCTTGATACACCTCGTTCAGACCTTTATGTGGATCCTCGCCAAACAGTATCTTGCGGGGGAACACATCGAAAAACGACGAGTCTGTCATGATGATATTACCCTTGAAGGCCAGATTATCTTCTGTCAGGAAGGTCCCATCATCGGCAGTCAACCAGGTATAGCGGGTAGCAGCCTCCACTTCGGGGCAGACATTCTTGATGCCTGGGGCATGAGCGCCTGATGTCTGGTTAAATTCTTTGGGGTCTCCCTCCTGCATCTGATAGGTAGCTGTCACTCGATAGGTGTCATCTAAGCGAGGTATATAGTTATCGTAGCTTCGCTCAAAGATGACTTCGGCTATCATCAACAGGCCCAAGGCGAGTCCAATGCTCAGGCATATAATCTTCACCACATTGGCCTGCCCTTTCCTAAATAAAGAGTTGATTGCTTGTTTCATATTTTCAATTGAGAATTGAGAATTGAAAATTATAAGCCTTCTGCTGTACTTACAACTTGTCCGTCGAACAGGTTGATGACACGTCCTGCAAAACCTGCATCACGCTGACTGTGTGTTACCATCACAATGGTAGTACCCTCCTTGTTCAGTTCGGTGAGCAGCTGCATCACCTCAAGACCATTCTTGGAGTCGAGGTTACCCGTTGGCTCATCGGCCAGGATAATCTTAGGCTCGCACACCACGGCTCTTGCTATTGCCACACGCTGCTGCTGACCACCGCTGAGCTGTTGCGGATAGTGCTTGGCACGATGACTGATGGCCATGCGCTTTAATATTTCATTTACCTTGCGTTTGCGTTCATCAGCTGGAATGCCCAGATAAGTCAATGGCAACTCCACATTCTCATACACATTCAGTTCGTCAATCAGGTTAAAGCTCTGGAACACGAAACCAATGTTGCCCTTGCGCACCTTCGTGCGGTCTTTCTCCTTGAGGTGCCCCACTTCCTGGTTGCCCAAGTAATAGTCGCCCGACGTAGGGTTGTCTAATAGTCCCATGATGTTCAGCAAGGTTGACTTGCCGCAACCTGACGGGCCCATGATAGCCACAAACTCCTTGTCGGCCACTTCCAGACTTACATTGTTCAATGCAATCGTCTCAACTTCTGTTGTCGTGAACTTCTTCACTAAGTTTTCAATCTTAATCATAATCGTATTGTTTATTAGTTATTATTATTCAAGTAATTATTTCAATTATCCATTATCAATTATCCATTATCAATTATCCATTATCAATTATCCATTATCTTACTCCGTCTTCAGGTTATTCACTGGATTCTCCTCCGTAGCCTGCTTGCTGATTACAAACACAGAGAGGAGGGAAACCAATGCCACAATGGCAAAGCCTGCTAATGGAGTCCACCAAGGCATGGAGAAGCCCTCGATGGGCAGGATGTCTTGTATCTTCTTCACACCCATCCATATCAGCGGAATGGCAATCACCAGGCTTGCCAGCAGGCTCTGTCCGGTGAAGCGTATCAGGCGAAGCATCTCATTGCGGTTAGTAGAGCCGAACACCTTGCGGATGGCGATGTCACGCTTGCGCTGGGCAATGAAATAGATGCTCATAGCAGTCAGGCCTAAGATTGATATCACCAAAGCAGCGAAGGTGAACACGACTATCAGATTGCGGGTCTGTGAAATCGGTTCGTATTCCTGCTCCATCTGATCTTCATACCAGTCGGAGCCGAATGGTGTTTCACCCGCCAGTTTCTTGTAAATGAGTTCCACCTCTTCTCGTTGCGCTGCCTTATCGCCTCCGGGAGAGAAGCGCACACTCACATTCCAAGGCTCAAATCTGCCCGTCATCTTTTCCTCTGGAAGTATTTGCATCAATATAGGTCTTGTTCCCCCAGGATTCATCATTGAGAAAGGACGGAAATGACGGAACTGTCCAGCAATATTGAAATTATAAGTCTTAGGACTGAGTACTTTATCCTCGTAGCCGGCATTACGCAGCATCAGCATGGTACTGTCGCTCACCAGAAAATTAGGATCTTCTGACTTTGAAAGATGGCGGTCTTCCAAGATATCAATGTCATATACCTTGAGGAAAGCGCTGTCCACCATAAACACCTGGAAGCTGAAAATCTCCTCTTCGCCTGTCTTCAGGTTCTGCACACTCATGGTATTGTTATTGCCGCCACTACCGGGAGTACCCAACGAGCAACTCACATCCATCACGTATGGCAACTGCTTCAGTTCGTTACGCAACGTACTATATCCACCCTCATCCAGTACGGCATCCAGCACCAGGATGTCCTGCTGATTATATCCCAACGGCTTGTTAACGGCATAGTGTAACAGCAGCATCATAGTCAGCGCACAGGTAAGCAGACCCACCGTCATGCCACTCTGGAAGATATTGAGCAGCCTCAGCCACAGGGCCTTGGTCTTGCGACGGAATGTTCCCTTCACCACATCCATCGGGTTATACTGGCTCAACATGGTGGCAGGGAAGAAGCCTGCCACGTATGCTAAGGCACATACGCCAACCAGATAGATAAGGATGGTGTAGATATTGAGGTCGCCCACGATGTCAAACGAAGTACGGAACAAGTCAGCAGCGTATGGCTCCACAGCCTTAGCCAGCAGGAATCCCAGCAGGAAGGCTACCAGCGTCATAAAGAACGATTCGCCTATCATGCGCCAGAAGATATCCCGTTTGTTGCTGCCCAACAGACGACGCGTCGCCATTTCCTTGGCACGATAACTGGTTTGCGCCACCGCCATGCTGATATAGTTGAATACCGCCATAAGGAGTATAAGGATGCCCACCACAATATAGACAATCACCTGGGTCATGCTGTATTGGTTCAGGTTCTGGGTACCGAGAGTCTCACTGAAATAGAAGTCACGCATCGGGATAAACCTCACTTCCTGCATCACATTCTGATTGTAAATCCAGAAGAAAGTCTTCAGGTATTCCTTGATTTCCTGCGCCTTGTCGTTCAGGTCAACGCCCTGCGGAGTCTTGAGGAACAGTTCGGTACCAGCTGCATTGTTCATAAAGGTCTGTTCTTCGGCACACGACTCATTATAATACTTCATGTTCTCGAAGGGGATGATCACATCCGTATCATGAGGGAAGATAGAATTGTTGAAATCATCCATCACTGCCGTCACGGTATAGGTCTGATTATCGAATGCAGGTATCTGGAAAGTTTTACCAACAGCCTGTTCCGTTCCGAACAGCCTCTTGGCACCATACTTGGTCAGCACCACATCGGTAGCTGCCTTCATGGCATCCTGCGCCCCGTCTGTCACCTGATATCCAAAGAAATCAAGGAAGTTCTTTTTGGCAATGAAAGCTTTAAAGTTTATATTATGTTCGTTAATGCGGGCAGAATATGTATCTTCAACTACCGAGCTAACGGCAGTCCAGTCTTCTATCTCCGGATAGCGGCTCTGCAAATGGTTACCTAAGTTGTAGTGTGCTCCTGCCCAGTTTTCATTGGCAAACACGCTGATACGGTCTGCATCAGGCACGTTGCTATCTACGGTGAGCTGACGCGTCACCATGTTGCTGATGAGCAGGACGAACATCAGACTGATGCTCAGTCCTGCCACATTCACCAAAGTAAAGAGTTTGTTTCTATTCAAAAAAGTCAAATATGTCTTCATCGTTATTCTGTCTTTATAGAATTTACAGGGTTCTCACTGGCATTCTTCCAGCTCTGATAGGTGACCGTCAGCATGGTGATGAGGGTAACCAACAAGAAAGATACCAAGAACAACAGTGGATTGATGGCAGTGCGGACGGCAAAGCCTTCGAGCCAATGCTGCCCCAAGAGATAGCCCACAGGAGCAGCTACCACGAAGCAACCCAACAATATATACAGGTATCGCTTATTGAACATCTGGAGGATTTCAGCTGTGGAACTGCCGAACACCTTGCGGATGCCTATCTCCTTGCGGCGATACTCGCTCTCAAACATCGTGAGTCCGAACACACCGATGATGCTGATGAGAATGGCCAGCAACGAGAAGAGCAATATCTGCTTGGTGAAGAGGGATTCTTGCTGGTAGGCATTCTCCAATGCCTCGTCCATATAACGTAGCCCGCTGATGTCAAGAGGGGAGCCTTTCTCAAACTTATTGACTGCTGCCATCACTTTCTGCTTCGCCTCTTGCTTGTCCACGCCTTTTGACACACGCACCATCAGGTGGTTGCGCCATGAACCGCCCACCCAATACACTTTATCAGCAGGGCTTGGCACAAAAAAGGCGATAGGCAACTCAGAGTCATCCACACGAAGGGTGGAATACTTGATATCCTTAAAGAAACCCACTACAGGGAATCCGCCATCTGCTTCAGGCTGGTCCACAGCCAGCCAAGGGTATTTCTTTTTGGCAGATTCATTGAACACATACACATCACCGTCACTTTCCTTGAAGCCTCTGCCCTCGGTAATCTCTATACCCATTACATCCAAGAACCGCCAGTCCACAAAGATGCAGGTAAAGTTCAGGTGCTTGTCGGCACTGCCCCTGCCCCACACCTGATAACGGTCTCCACTGCCAAGTATATCCTGTGCCAAGCTGGCTCCTTCCACTCCTGGTATGGTACGCAGTTCCGCATTGATGGCATCTATCTGTTCCCGTGTATCAGGAGCAGTTGCTACCACCAACACCTCATCTTTGTCGAAACCATAATCGGTATGGTAAATGAGATAACTCTGCAGATACATGATGCCCACGCCAATCACCAGCATGAATGACACCACGAACTGCAGGCAGATGAGCACGCTTCGCAACAACCTGCCCTTGGGTGATAAGCCAAACGAGCCTTTCAGCACCAGTGCCGGAGGGAAGGAGGTGACATAATAGGACGGATAGGCACCAGCCAAAATGCCCACTCCGATGCTCAATGCTAACGTGATGGCTATCAGTATAGGATGGTCTTGCAGCAGGATACTTGCCTGCACCAGTTCCTGCAAACCAAAGTCGTGAGCCAGATATACAATCACCAATGCCACCATAAAGGCTATCAGACTGATGATGACAGCCTCTACCAGTAAGCTGGCTCTCAGTTTAGCTGCCGTTGCTCCCAATACTTTCTGGGTATTGATGCTGCGGATGCGCATCGGGGTTTCTGCCAGCGTGAAGTTCATGAAGTTCACTGCAGCAATCACCACTATCAGTAGTGAGAAGCAAATCAGCAGATAGACAGAGCTTCTGCCCGGGGCAGACTTGTCCAGGTCTTTGGAGAAATGGGCGTCAGCCACATTGGTAAAGATTACCTGCAAGGCATTTGCCTCTTCCTGAGTTGTCAGGTTGTACTTTTCCTTACAGATGTCTATTAACATCTTGCGCAAGGTTTCCTGCACAGTCGGCAGGTTCTTGGCATCATCCACCCGAATATAGGCATCGTAGTTCCAGTTGTTGTAGCTGCCTTCGTTGGAATTAACGCCAACAAAGCAAGCACCATGCAGAAAATTGTTGTCAGGATAATCTTCAATCACGGCACATATATTTAGGTAGGTACCATCCTCCCACTTGTATTTCAAGGTCTGTCCCACCACATCAGTAGTACCAAACAGGCGCATCGCCTCTGATCGGGGCAACACAATGATGCCGCCATTATTACTTTTACTCAAACCCTCCACATCACCGGCAATGACCGTCGGCTTGAACACGCTGAGGAAGTCATGGATGCCATATACCAGATTCAGCGAGAACTCCTGTCCGTCCACGATATACTGGTCGAAGTTAGTCCATCCCTGCATGACGTTATACCCGGTAATGTGAGGCGATGCAGCCGCCAGACGCTCTACTACAGGACGGGGCAGTGTGGCGCCATAGTCTTCTTCCTCAGCACCGAGGTACCAAGTCATGCGGAACAGGTTCTCGTGCTCTGTAAAGCTCTTGTTGTAGCTTAGGTCGTAGTTTACCTGCGTCATGATGACGAAGAAAGAAGCGAATGCCAAGCTCAGTCCTAACAGGTTTAGTAGGTTTGCCGTAACAAACTTCTTGAAAATAGAAGTAAAGTTTCTAACTATTGTCTTCATAGTTTATTGGTCTTTCCATTCGATAATCTTATCCTTATCCTCGTTGGTAACCACCTGTGCTGTGCGCTTCACCTTGGTGCCATCCTTTGCTACTACATAGTATTCAACAGTGGCTGAATAGCGCACTTCGCCATTTTCTTTGTAGTCGTTGCTATTATACTTGGTGCCAAACTCCACCGTTTCGCCATTAGTCAGCTGAGAAGCGACATAGTTCACCACTGCTTCCTGCAAGTTCTTTTGCTCTCTGTTGCCATGTCCTGGCAAGTTGATGTGTCCAGCTTGTGCATATAACAACAGCAATACCACTACGATAATGCCTATAGCCTTGATAATCTTATTCTTTTCCATATTGTTTTTTAATTAAGTACCAACACTTCATTATCCTTAAAGCCCTCATAGCCGCTCACGATGACACGCTCACCTCGCTCCAAGCCTTCCAGCACTTCGTAGTACTGCGGATTCTGGCGTCCGATGCGGATGGTGCGGCGATAAGCCTTCTTGCCATCCTTATCCACAACGAAGATCCAGTTGCCACCAGTGACCTGGAAGAAGGTGCCTTTAGGAATCAGCACACTCTCAGTAGGCTCACCCAGCTGCAGGTCGATGTAGTAGGTCTGTCCGCTTCGGATATTGTCAGGACGCTCACCAGTAAACACAAAGTCGGTACGGAACCTGCCTTCGCGTACTTCAGGATACACCTTGCGTACCTTTAATCCAAAAGACGTATTTTGACGCTGAAAAGTTGCAGGCAAGCCATTAATTACTCTATCAATATAATGCTCATCCACCTGTGCCTCCACCTTGAAGTCGCTCAGGTCGTTGATTTGTCCCACCATTTGTCCGGCACTGATGTTCTGTCCTAACTCAGCGTCCAACAGGCCCAACTCACCACTGATGGTAGCACGCACCTCCAACTTGTTCTTGCGTTCACGAATCATCGCCACGTTCTGCCGCATGTTTTGCAGGTTGTCCTCCATCTGGTCCATCTGTACGGTGCGGTAAATACTGTCCTGCTCCAAACGCTGAGACACCAAGCTGTGTTTACGCTGTGCCAACTCGAAGTCCTCTTTGGCCTGCATATACTCTTCCTTGCTCACCAGCTTCTCCTGGTACAGGCGTTCCATCTGCTTGTAGGTGCGCTGCTTGCGCTGGGTGTCAATATCGAGGGTAGCCTTCTCCGTCTCATTAGTCAGCTTGTCTTGCTGCATCGCCACCTGGGTATTGCGCAAGAGGTTCTGTTTCTCTGCCAGTTCACTCTCAGCGTTAAGGATGGAGAGGTCGAGGTTGGAGTTGGCGAGGCGCAGGATGACATCGCCCTTCTTCACCTGGGCACCTTCCTCCACCACTTTCTCCATCACGATGCCGCCTTCCTCCGGGCTTATCTGCACGATGCTGATGGGCTGCACGCGTCCGTTCAGGCGGATATAGTCGTTAAACTCTCCGTAAGTTACATCTGCGATATTAATTGATTTGCTATCCACACGCATGGTAGCTGCATGGTTACCAAAGATAACCCATGCCAATAGCAGAATGATGACACTGCCTCCTGCGATGTATGGCAGGTGCTTCTTCTGAATGCCTTTTTTCTTTTCTAATTGTATGTCCATATTCTAATTGATAATTGACAGTTGATAATTGATAATTGAAAAAAATTTATTCTTTTATGATGCCTTCGCCTTGGTAGTAGTCAACCAGTCGGCACTTCAGGTAATAAGTGAGCTTGCTCTGCAAAAGGCTTGCCTGACTCTCCAACCAAGTGGCGGCATTGTTCTGCACATCAAGCGATGTCATCAAGCCTTCCTCATACTTGCGCTTCGTCACCTGATAGGCCAACTTGTCTGATGCTACTTTCTTCTCCATCTGGATGCTCTCTTTCAAGTAGCCCTCACGATCCATCACCGCCTGCTCTACCAACTTACGCAGCTCCAACTTCTGCTCTTCGTACTGCTCTTGTGCTATTCGATAGCTGTTGCGAGCCTTGCGGATACCGGAAACGCCTTTCAACTGGTTAAAGATGGGTAAACTAAGTGAAACACCCACATAGGAACCGAAATTGTCGCGAAACTGGTTGCCAAACGAAGGATAAGTACTTACATGCAATTGCTTAAAATAAGAGGTGCTAAGACCTGCAAACAGACTGATGCTGGGCAGCAGGTCGCCCCATGCCATGTGGCTCTGCATCTTCTGTGCCTGTGCATTGAGCAGGCTCTTCCGCAAGGTAGGATTCACTGCCAATGCCTGGTTTACTACCAGTTCCTTGTCAATCAACTCTAAGCTTGCCTGCTCCATTACAGGACTATCTAACAAAGTGGAATCGAGCAACAGCTCGTCTTCCATCGGATAGTTCATCTTCTGCTTCAACTCCAGCACCGCCGTTTCAAAGAGATGCTGCTGGTGGGTATAGTTATAAGCATCAGTGGCTTGTTGGGCCTCCATCTGTGCCACATCCGCCATACCCTTGATGCCCAGTTCCTCTTGCAGGCGCGTCTTATATAATATAGAGTCGCTCTCTGCCAGTTTCTGCTTTGCCATGCGTGTGGTACCCATACAGTAAAGCGCTTGGATATATGCCTGGAAGGTATCCAGTGCCGTATTATCCTGCGCTTCCTGCAGGGCAGCCTTACCCATCTTCAAGTTGGCTTGCGCCTTGCGCACCTGGTTTACCAGACTACCCCCACGGAAGATGGGCATCGTGGCCTCAATGAAATAGTTATTATGAAAGGTAGAGATATTGTCATATACGTTGGTCTCAGGGTCAATGCCTCGACCAAAGCTGTAACGGGCACTTACCCCGCCATCCACCATCGGCATGAAACTGCCGATGGCACTGAGCTTGTCCATCTGGTTGTTCTTCATCTCCCACTCACGCTGCCGCACCTGATGGTTGTGTTCCACAGCGTAGGCCATGCATTGGTCAACTGTCCAGACTTCTTGCCCAATTGATAGTTGAGAATTGCCTATCAACAATGCCAGTAAGCCTATTGCTTTTATGTTTATCTTCTTCATCGTTAAAAAATTAATTCTTTCGCTTTTACTAAAACAAATGCCGTGCCAAAAACATATCTTATTGAACTTGAAGTACTTGCATTTTCATCCCCTTCCAGGAGTGTCTAATTATTAGACAGTGGTTGTCTAATTAATTGACACAGGCTTAGACACCCCAAAAGAAATATGAGCAGTTTATGTGGCGAGTGCTTCACACATCCAAAAACTTTTTATTACCTTTGCTTCACTAAGCAAACAAGCTAATATGAACAGACAAGGTACATTGATTGTTGTTGATGACAACAAGAACATTCTCACATCGCTGCATTACCTGCTGAACAGCTATTTCGACCAGATAGTGACGCTCAGTAGTCCGGTGGCGTTGCCTACTACTATTCAACAGAAACGTCCCGACGTGATTTTATTAGACATGAATTTCTCGGCAGGACTAAACACTGGCAACGAGGGACTTTACTGGCTACGAGAAATCAAACGCATACGTCCACAGACCCAGGTGGTGCTATTCACTGCATACGCTGACATTAACTTAGCAGTGACAGGCCTTAAAGAGGGAGCCACTGACTTTGTGGTGAAGCCCTGGGACAATAACCAACTGGTGCAAACACTCTTAGATGCGCTGGAAAAGGCACGTCAGGAAAAGCCCAGGCAGAAAAAAGTGACTCCTGCCAATAATGAAGGTACTGAAATGTACTGGGGAAGCTCTGAGGCTATCAGTCAGCTGAAATTGATGGTAGAACGCATCAGTGCCACCGATGCCAGCATCTTGATTACGGGTGAGAACGGCACTGGTAAAGACATGCTGGCGCATGAGATTCACCGATTGAGCAACCGCCATGAGGGGCCTTTCGTGTCGGTAGATATGGGTGCTATTACCGAAACACTGTTTGAAAGCGAACTGTTTGGGCATGTGAAGGGCTCGTTTACCGATGCTCATGCTGATAGAATTGGACGTTTTGAAGCTGCCAACGGTGGCACACTATTCTTAGATGAGATTGCCAACTTGCCACTGCACATGCAGCCCAAGCTACTCACTGCTATCCAAAAGCGTACCTTTGTAAAAGTGGGAAGTAACTTGCCTCAGCCAACCGATATACGCTTGATTTGTGCCACTAACCGAGATTTGGCATTGATGGTACAACAAGGTGTTTTTCGTGAGGACTTGCTCTACCGCATCAACACCATCCATCTGCACCTGCCTTCCCTGCGTGAGCGCAAGGAAGACATCATACCTTTGGCAGAACGATTCTTGCAGCAATTCAATACGCAATACGGGCGTCAGTTGGAAGCCATCTCACCAGAGGCAGCCAAGAAGTTGCAGTCACATCCTTGGTACGGCAACGTACGCGAATTACAACATGCGATGGAGAAAGCGGTCATCATGGCTGACGGCCGTATACTGAAGCCTGAGCACATAGAACTGAATGCTGCCATAACTGCCAACACATCTACTGACGGCAAGCAAGGTATGACCACACAGACTTTGGAGGCTACTGAATGTGAGGCCATCCGCCATGCTATGCAAGAATATGGCGGTAATGTGTCGCAAGTGGCAAATGCGTTGGGCATCACTCGGCAGACCCTCTATAGCAAACTGAAACGATATGGCATCTAAGTGGGTCAATACTACGGCTATGCGTGCCATATTGCTGGTGGCAGGCACGGCTTTGCTAACCTGGGGCATTGCCCAAAGGCAGTATCTGCTGGCAGGTATCGGCCTTGTGGTCCTCCTTTTTACTATTATAAACTATAGACAAGGAGTTAAGAAACTGGAGGAGAAATGCTACCTGATGCTGGAGGCTATTCGCAATAACGACTACAGTTTCCGCTTGCCAACCACCTATCATTCTGCCAGTGAGCAAGTGCTGCAAGACACCATCAACCAGTTCGGCAGTTTGATGAACGAACAGAAACAAATGATGGTGCAACATGAGAAATTTTACGAACAAATCATGTCCTCTGTGAGTACAGGCATTATTGTGATTGACGAACAGGAAAGGATTGTACAAGCCAACCCTGCGTCTGCTCGACTGATGGGTTTGCCCATACTTAGTAACATCCGTCAACTGGAACGATATGGAAACGATGTGGCTGACCTTTTCAGGAATATACAGGCAAGAGAACGAAAACAATTGCATCTGCAAACGGATAAGGGGGAGGTGGATTTGTCGATTACCTGCGTGCGTACAGAACTAAATAAACAATCTGTACGAATATTAATCATAAATGATATTCACAACGAACTTGACGAAAAGGAATTGGATTCATGGATTAGGCTAACTCGTGTGCTAACTCACGAAATCATGAACAGTATGGCACCCATATCTTCCATCAGCGATACTTTCATGCAGAGGGAAGATGTAAAAGGCAGTGAACTTTATGACGGCATACGTGCCATACATGAAACATCCTCAGGCCTTATATCATTTGTAGATAGTTATCGCAAATTCTCTGCTTTGCAGCAACCTCAGCCAGAGCCTTTCTATATCCAGGAGATGATGAAACAAATTAGCAGCTTGAGTTTGGTGCCTGACAATATCACTCTTAACATTCAGGTGGAGCCAGATGGCTTGATGCTGTATGCCGACCCTAATCTGATACGCCAACTGCTTATCAATCTACTGAAGAATGCAGTGCAGGCTATAGGCGACAATCAAGGTCGCATACTAGTGCATGCCTATGCGGACAAGGACGAGCATGTGTTTATCAATGTCAGCAACAATGGTCCTGCAATCTCAAATGAACTGGCACGTCAGATATTCGTGCCGTTCTTTACCACCAAACAAGAAGGTAGCGGCATAGGACTTTCCCTGGCTCGCCAAATCATGAAACTATCTGGCGGCACCATCACCTTACTAAAGACTGGCACCAACAACTGGCCCGTCACTTTCCAGCTGGAGTTTACGTGAAGGTAACATGATATACAATCAAAGCGCCTGACCTGTCGAAGGAAGAAAACCGAACGACGAACAGTAGAACAGTATAATTTCCGCATCCTGTAGATAGCGCCAAACAAGACAATTTTAAGTAGGTACTTGTTACTTCCAGCAATTTTGCTTAATATTGCAGCTGGAAAACTTAAAACGAGAAATCATGATTAATCACAATACCGATCATCTGAAGACCAATAAGCAGTTTATGCTGGGCAACGGACTGCTGGCGTTTGCCGTGTTTATTATTGTGGCACTGTTTTTCTACCTCAGTTTCCGTGAACAGGGAAAGAAGGAGGAGCACAGGTATGCAGAATCGTATGCCATATCGCTGGTAAAGGGCTTTACGGGTAGCGACATGCAGGTGCTGGTGAACGACAGCGTGCTGTATAACGGTGCTGTGCAAAGTGAGCCACTGACCTTCAGCATCACTCGCTTTGCTGAAAACAGCTCTGTCATCATAGTGGATAACGCTACCGAGCAAATGGCAGTGTTTGAACTGAGCGAACAGGGAGGGGTGTATAACTTCGAACGGAAAGACGGCGAGGTGGAGCAGATGGAATAAAAATGTGCGGGTAAAAGGACTCGAACCTTCACGGATTTCTCCACCAGATCCTAAGTCTGGCGCGGCTGCCAATTACGCCATACCCGCAATGCTTACATTTGAATGCGTTGCAAAATTAACGCTAATTGTGTGGATTTGCAAATTTCTTATGATTTTTTATTCAAAAAGGCACGGGCGGCTTCTATAATAGTGTCGATGCCTTGTGCTTGGTCAGCTGGGTCGAGACCTACCTGTATATTTGGCTCTATACCAAATTCTATCTGCTGCATCTCTGCATCGAACATCGGACAGGCACTGAAGCGAACGCCCCATCCGTTGGGTAGTTCCGAACTGAACGGCATACCTGACCCACCGCCTGTATGGTCGCCCATGATGATGGCCTGTGGCATGTAGCGCATGGAGTTGACAAAGTCGTTGGTGGCACTGTAACTATGGCGGTTGGCAAGTACCACCACGGGCTTCTGCCAACGCACACCATCGGAAGGTTCGATATACATAGGTTCTGGCTCAGAGAAGTCGCTATGTCCCTTACCTGTCTTGTGGCACATGTACCCTACAAGTAATTTCTCGTTGGTGAAACGCCCTGCCAGTCGGTCGGCATTGGTAAGATCGCCTCCTCCGTTATTGCGCACATCGATGATGAGACTATTGCAGATATCGAGGTAGCGTAGCATCTCATTCAGCGCATTGTTGCCGATGCCAGACGAAAAGCTGGTACACGACACATAGCCGATGTTGTCATCCAGGATGCGGTAGCGCAAGCCGCCACCGATACGATATTCGTGTCCTAAGTATTTCTCTATCAACTCTTCACTGTAGTTGCGGGGGTAGTCCTCATACCAGTTCCAATAACGTGCCGTGTTGTGGTTGGCATAGAGGTTCACATGTCCGTCTTTCAGCTCAGCCAGCATATTGCCCAGTATCTGGAAGAGCTTGTCGTTGCTCAGGTCTTCGGTGATATAGGGTTGGTACTGCCTTTTGACAGCATCCCAATCCACCTGTTTGTAGTCGAGGAAACAGTAATGTTCGTCGATAATCTGCCACAACGCCTCGAAGTTGCCTATGGGCGAATTGGCATGGTTTTCCTCATGCACGCACGAGGAGAGCAACAACAACGACACGATCAATAACAACCAACGTCTCATAGTTTCTGGAAGCGTTTGACTACGCCAATCATAAAGATATGGCTGTAGATGTGTGACTTAATCTCGTTGATATGCGCCTGTTGCATATCCCAGACATAGGTGAAGCGCAGGGTGACCTTGCCAATGGGGTAGTCGGCTGAGAGCATCTGACGGAGTGATGGCGTGCTGAAAGGGGTGGTGACTTTTACCGTACCACCACGCTCGCCGATGGAGAATATCTCATAGTATGACTGTCCGTAGTGCGGCATGAACATCAAGCCCAACAACGGCATACTGGCTTGGTAGCGGAGGGAAAGCGGCCGGTTCTTGATTTGCAAATTCCACAACGCCATGACAGAGACATCGATAGAGCCATGTACCCTCAATGACACAGGGTTGTTGCCGTTGCGCATGTTGTAGGTAAAGCCTCCGTTGAGGTCGGCTGCCCCACCCATAAGTACGTCGAAGTTGTGGGATAGCGGCTGACGGTAGTACCAACCGTAATTCCAGTTGGCGAGGGCAGTAGCCGTCTTGTTGTTCTCGGCACGGTTGTCGGTATAGCCAAAGTTGCCCTGAAAGTAGGTCTGCTGCCATATCTTTCCCTGCATCAGCTTCGTTTGGTGCAATGTCTCGCGAGAGATACGAAACTCCCAACCCTTGTAGGTTTCGGGCGAGAGGTAAGTGTCTTGCAAAGAGGTGAAGCCGAGGCCGTAGGAGGTAGCACGGGTATAAACAATACCGTCTTGTGCATGAGCCTGCAAGCAGGTCCCTATACACAACAACCCAATACCCCATATTATCTCTTTAATTCTCAATTTAATCGAAGAGTTTCATTTGCCCAGTCAATTCATCTAAGATATCGCCTTGGCTTTTGTCAGCATCAGGATTCTCCATCTCTATTGCCTCATCAGCGGGAGCAGGAGCTGCAGGAGGCTCTGGGAAGCGGGTTGGCTCCAGCTCCTTGACGCTTTTGATAGTATAGGTAGTGAGGCGTTTGCCCTTGGCTTTGTAGCCCTTGATGGCGATAAACTCATCGGCATCCACCTCTATCTTGCCACGGAAGGCATCACCGCCTCCGAATGTAACTAAGAAGCGAGCGTAATACTGGTCGCTGAGCAAAAGCAAACGGTTTTCAGGGTTGTCGCCCAAGTAGTTCTGCTTGCGGTTGGTGGCCTCGAAGTTGAAGCGCTTTACGTATGGGAATCCCTTCTGCGACTCATCGTACAGCACAGCCGTCCATACCTTGTGAGGATCGAACTTCTCGATGACACGGATATTGTCATCATAGTGGTTGTTGGTGTCGAAGTCGGTGGTATAGAAATCGCCGTTCTCCAGCACAACCAGTATCAGCTCTCCATCCAGGAACTCGCCCAGCTGCTTGCCATGACCATCGTAGTTGAGGCGTCGCACATCCTCGTCGAACCATACCTCACGGCCGCCTAACGTAGAGACACCATGCGCTTTGAGGGTGATGCGGTGGATGGGGAATTTGGTAAGGATGTTACCCATTGCCTGACGACCCTTGATGAGAATCTGACTAAAGTCTTGGTCAATCACCAGGTTCTTCAAACGTGGGTTAGGCTTGAGTGTCACCTTGATGGTTTCAGCCTCACCGTTGGGGTTGGCAGTGAAATACAGCATACGGGAACCCTCTTTACCTTGCGTGATGGTATATTCGCGGTCATGTACTACTGCTGTTATCGCAAAGCGTTTGATGAAGTTCCATCCATTCTTGCCATCTCGATATACCACGTTGTAGATGGTACGCTTGTCGTTCTTGTTGAAGAGCGCAATGTAATAGATGTCCTTGCCGATAAACTTCTTGTCGGCTACAGCAGTCACCACATAGCGTCCATCGCGGAAGAACACAATTACATCGTCGAGGTTAGAGCAGTTGCATACAAACTCTTCCTTCTTCATCTGTGAGCCATAGCCGATGAAACCTTCCTCACGGTTGACATACAGCTTCTCTGTGGCCTCGATGACGCGAGCAGAGTCAATGACGTCGAAGTTGCGTACCTCCGTACGGCGAGGGAACTGTGCCCCATATTTCTTCTTCAGCTTAAGGAACCAGTTGGCGGTATATTCTACCAAGTTAGCCAGCAGCTTGTCAATCTCCTCAATGTCGGCCTTCATCTTCACAATGGCCTCTTCTGCCTTGTCGGAGTTGAACTTCAGGATGCGTCCCATCTTGATCTCCAAGAGTTTCAGAATATCCTCCTTGGTCACCTCACGCACCATGTAAGGATAGAACGGCGTGAGACGGTCGTCAATATGTTCGCAGGCAGCATCGATGCTTTGTGCCTCCTCAAATTTCTTGTCTTTATAGATACGCTCTTCGATGAAGATCTTTTCTAATGAAGCAAAATGCAACTGTTCGAGGATTTCGCCCTTCTTGATTTCCAATTCCCTGCGTAACAGTTCCTTCGTGTTGTCAACCGAACGACGCAGTACATCGCTGACGGTAAGGAATTGTGGTTTGCGCTCGTCGATGACGCAGCAGTTGGGGGAGATATTGATTTCGCAGTCGGTAAAGGCATAGAGTGCATCAATGGTCTTGTCGGACGATACACCACTCTGCAGGTGTACCAATATCTCTACGTTGGCAGAGGTAAGGTCTTCCACCTGTTTTACCTTAATCTTGCCCTTGTCGTTGGCTTTCACGATAGAGTCGCACACATTGGCTACCGTGCGACCGAAAGGCAGTTCACGGATGGCGAGGGTATGGTTATCTACTTTCTCTATCTTGGCACGCACACGCACACTGCCGCCACGCTCGCCGTCGTTGTATTTCGACACCTCAATGGCACCACCCGTCTGGAAGTCGGGGTAGAGCTTGAAATCCTCATTGTGGAGGTAGCCCACGGCAGCATCGCATATCTCGTTGAAATTATGTGGTAAAATCTTGGACGAAAGACCTACGGCAATGCCCTCCACACCCTGTGCCAGCAGCAACGGGAACTTGACTGGCAGGTTCACCGGCTCTTCGTTACGGCCATCGTAGGAGAACTGCCATTCAGTGGTTTTGGGGTTGAACACTACTTCTTTAGCAAAGCTGGTGAGACGAGCTTCTATATATCGAGGTGCAGCTGCTCCATCGCCGGTAAGTATGTTTCCCCAGTTACCCTGCGTGTCAATCAGCATTTCCTTCTGTCCTAACTGCACCAGGGCATCACCGATAGACGCGTCGCCATGGGGGTGAAATTTCATGGTTTCGCCCACAATACCTGCTACCTTGTTGTAGCGTCCGTCTTCCATACGCCACATGGTGTGCAGGATACGACGTTGTACTGGCTTGAGGCCGTCGATGATATGAGGTACGGCTCGCTCGAGGATAACATACGATGCATAATCGAGGAACCAGTTCTCATACATGCCGCTCAATTGATGCTTGGCATTGGCATCATGGGTGTCGGTAGGTTTGTAGTCAGAGTGCCCTGTAGCTTCGTCTGTTGCGAAGTCATCGATGGGCTTGTCAGTGTCTTTACTCATAAAATAGTTCTAAATTTGTGCAAATATACAGAAAATTGTAGAATTATTTGAACGGAAAGCAGTATCTTTGTGGCAATTTTATGAATTATGTGTAAAAATTGAAGGTTATGGCACAAGAAGATGTTTTCAAGAAGATTGTTGCACATTGCAAGGAATATGGCTTTGTTTTCCCCAGCAGTGATATTTATGACGGCCTGGCTGCAGTGTACGACTATGGTCAGAATGGTGTAGAACTGAAAAACAACATCAAGCAGTATTGGTGGCAGAGTATGGTACTGTTGCATGACAATATCGTGGGTATCGACTCAGCTATCTTTATGCATCCAACTATATGGAAAGCCAGCGGACACGTTGACGCATTTAACGACCCTTTGATTGACAACCGTGACTCAAAGAAGCGCTATCGTGCCGATGTGCTGATTGAGGATGAGATTGCCAAATATGACGATAAGATTGAAAAGGAGGTAGCCAAGGCTGCCAAGCGATTCAAGGAAGACTTTGATGAGGCTAAGTATCGTGCAACCAGTCCAAAAGTGCTGGAATTGCAAGAGAAACGTGATGCGTTGCATGCTCGCTATAGTGCAGCCATGAACGCTATGGACCTGGAGGAGTTGCGTCAGATTATATTGGACGAAGAGATTGTTTGTCCTATCAGCGGTACGAGAAACTGGACAGAGGTTCGACAGTTCAACCTGATGTTCTCGACCGAGATGGGTTCTACTGCTGATGGTGCCATGAAGGTATATCTGCGTCCTGAGACGGCTCAGGGAATCTTTGTGAACTACCTGAACGTGCAGAAGACCGGTCGTATGAAGGTGCCTTTCGGTATCGCTCAGATAGGTAAGGCTTTCCGCAACGAGATTGTGGCTCGTCAGTTCATCTTCCGTATGAGGGAGTTTGAGCAGATGGAGATGCAGTTCTTCGTACGTCCTGGCACTGAGATGGAGTGGTTCAGCAAGTGGAAGGAAACCCGTATGAAGTGGCATCAGGCACTGGGCTTTGGTGCTGATCACTATCGTTTCCACGACCATGAGAAGCTGGCTCACTATGCCAACGCTGCTACTGACGTAGAATTCCTCATGCCGTTTGGTTTCAAGGAGGTGGAGGGTATTCACTCTCGTACCAACTTCGACCTCAGTCAGCATGAGAAGTATTCTGGCAAGAGCATCAAGTATTTCGATCCAGAAACCAACGAAAGCTATACTCCGTTTGTGATCGAGACCAGTATTGGTGTTGACCGTATGTTCTTGAGCGTGATGAGCGCAGCTTATACCGAGGAACAGTTGGAGAATGGTGAGACCCGCGTGGTACTGAAGTTGCCTGCTGCTTTGGCTCCTGTGAAGTTGGCTGTGTTGCCTTTGGTGAAGAAGGATGGTCTGCCTGAGAAGGCACGCGAGATTGTGAACGATCTGAAGTTCCACTTCAACACCATCTACGACGAGAAGGATAGCATCGGTAAGCGCTATCGTCGTCAGGATGCTGTGGGTACTCCTTACTGCGTAACCGTTGACCACGACACGTTGAACGACAATTGTGTAACCTTGCGTAATCGTGACACCATGCAGCAGGAGCGCGTGGCTATCAGTGAACTGAACAGTATCATTGCTGACCGTGTGAGCATCACCAGTTTGTTGAAGAAATTACAATAACCTATGAATAGATACGCAAGACACATATTCCGTGCGGTGTCGCAGGTACTGCTGCTGGGTTTTGTGGTGGGTGCCATCATTGCCTGTGAGGAAATCAAGGAGCCGAGCATATATGACAACTGGGAAGAAAAGAACAAGTTGTTTGTTGACTCCATCAGTGATTTGGCTGCGGGCAGGGTAGTGGCTACAGCTGCTGAGGCTGACGCCATGCAGATAGGTACTTATTACGCTATCGAGACCAATACCAGTACCAACTATCAGTTGCAGTATATTTATGTAAAGAAACTGTTGTCGAATACTGATGGTATCCGAGCATATTTTACTGATGCAGCTACGGTGTATTATTATGGTACCGACATCACGGGTGCTCGTTTCGATGGTAACTTCACCGGCTATTCGGCCATTGACAACAGGACTCTTGACGGCAACGATAATTTGCCCACCTTGTTTAATACACCTTCTACGTTCACTATCAGCGGTAATATCATACAGGGATGGAAAACAGCTTTGCAGTATATGCGTGAAGGGGAACGCTGGATGGTGTTCATTCCTTATCAGAGTGCCTATGGCAAGAATGGCAGTGGCAGCATCATAGGGTATTCGACACTTTGTTTCGACATTATTGTCGATGAAGTAATAAGACAATAAAAAGAAAACCCCGCTAATTGGCGGGGTTTCTTATTGTCAGACAATCAGTTTCGAATTGGTGATGAACTGAATAATGTTCTCCACTTCCGGACAACTCTCAATCTCACTCTTGATACGGATGGCCGCATCCTGTGGACTGATATTAGAGTGATACAAGATGAGGTAGGCGTTCATGACGTGACGCAGTGTTGTATCATTCATTGGCTGGAACGTGTTCTTCTGCAAGATGACGGTGTTCACACCATGATAAGTAGCAGGGTTGCCCTTCACCATAATATATGGAGGTACATCCTTACGCAGACGGGTACCAGAGAGGATGAGCGTCCAATTACCAATGTGTACATTCTCGTAGAGGATGACAGCATTACTCAGCACATTGTAGCTTTCAATTACTGTGTTGCCACCGATGATAGTCTTCAAGCCCACCATCACATAGTCTTTCAGTACGGCACCATGACAGATGTGTACACCATCCATCAAGTGACAGTTGCTGCCTATAGTAGTGGCATGTCCGGCATTTGTAGCACGTGCAATCACCACATTCTCACGGATATCGTTATCATCACCTATAATCAGTTCCGTCTTGTCACCCTTGTACTTCAGGTCTTGGGGTTCGGTGCCTAAGACAGCCCCTTGATGAATCTTGTTACGGTTGCCCATGCGGGTACCATCTAATATCGTTGCGTGCGCGTAGATGTAGCAATCGTCGCCAATCACTACATCATCGGCTATATATGCGAAAGGCTCAACGGTAACGTTCTTGCCCAGCTTCGCACCTTTTCCTATATAAGCTAATTCACTAATCATAAGTAAAATGATTAATTATTAATTCTCAATTTTCATTTTCAATTCCTGCCACCACCTAATGCAGCATAGAGGTTGATGACAGCCTGCATGCGGTCGTAGGTGTCACTCACCTCAGACAGCTGTGCGCTGAGGTATGACTGTTGTGCGCTCAACACCTCCAGATAAGAAGAGGTACCTAACTTGAACAAATCAGCCGTATCTTCTGAAGCCTTCTTAGCTGAAACTACCTGTACCTTGCGTGATTCCGATTTCTCAGTATTCATCTGGTATTGGTAGAGGGCATTGCTCACTTCGTTACCAGCTTTCAGCAAAGCTGTTTGGAAAGTCATCTTAGCTTTCTCCTCATTGGCCTTGGCAGCTTTCAGACCAGCTATCAGTTTGCCTCTTGCAAACAGGGGCTGCGTAATGCCAGCCATGAGGGTAGTCATGAACTTGCCAGGGTTAACTACCTGTCCCAGGTTGTTGGTCCATGATTCCTGTGCATTGATAGTGAGCTGTGGGAAGAAAGCAGCACGTGCACTGTTGGTGTCGTAATAGCAAGCTGCCAACGACATCTCTGCAGCCTTGACATCCGGACGGTTAGCAAGCATCTGTACAGGAATACCTGTCAGGAAGCTGGTCGGCAACTGTTGTTCGTCAAACGTAGTGCGAGGAATCTGCTGACCAGGTACATTCAGTATCAGACACAGCGAATTCTCCATCTCACGAATGCTTTGCTTAATACCAGGAAGCGAAGCCATTACTTGTGCATAGCCTGTGCGGCTCTGCTCAACGGCGGCACTGTTCGTCATGCCTGCGTCTTTCATGGCCTCCATAGTCTCTACCGTACGCTTCATCAGTCCGGCTGTTTCCTCAGAGATCTGATATTGACGGTCGAGCATCAGCAACGTGTAATACATGTTGGCTACAGCCGAGATGATGTTGGTCTGCACGGCCTGCTGGTAGTACTGTGACTGCTGGTAGGTGACCTTCGCCTTACGGTTGGGGTTCAGCAGCTGACCAAAGAGGTCAACTTGCCATGAGGCAGCCACAGGTACGGCATAGGTCCATACGCTGGTGTTCATGGCATAGTTGAAGGTACCTTGTGGAGAGAGCGTCAGACTGGGCAGGTAAGCCAAACGGGCTGCTGTCAGTGATGCTTGTGCCTGCTCAACCGTCAGCTGTGCACTGCGAATGTCGGCATTGTTCTCTAATGCCTGTTCGATGAGTGCCTGAAGTTGTACGTCAGTAAAAACATCACGCCAAGGCAAATCACCAAAAGTCTCTCCAGCCACAGCATTGAGCGTATCAGTATCGGATAGCGGGTCGCGATACAAACCCTCAGTCACCAGGTCCTCTGGCCTTTCATAGGCTTTGTAGATGCGGCAGCTGCTCATCATGACTGCCGCGCCTACCATACATATAATAATACTTTTCTTCATAGATAGTCCTTATTTAGTATATTGTGCAATCTCAGGAGTAGCGTCAGAATTGTCGATATCCGACCATTCAATTGGCTTCACCTTCTCCTGCAAATGCTGGAATACAACGAACAACATCGGTACGAAGAAAATCTGCAGGATCATACCGATTAACATACCGCCCACAGCTGCGGCACCTAATGTGCGGTTACCATGAGCACCTACACCGAATGCAAACATCAAAGGCAACAGACCCACAATCATGGCGAGTGAGGTCATCAAGATAGGACGCAAACGAGCTGCGGCACCTAAGATGGCTGCTTTCGTCAAGCTCATGCCTTGCTTACGACGGTCGAGGGCAAACTCCACAATCAGGATGGCGTTCTTTGCCAACAGACCCATCAGCATGATCAACGCAATCTGCATATAGATATCGTTGGACATAGAGCCCATGATCATCTGCAAGATAGAGAATGAGCCGATAGCACTCATGATGTTGACGAAGATGAAACTACCCATCAAACCGAATGGCACCGACAGCAATACGGCCAACGGCAGGATGTAGCTCTCATACTGCGCACTCAGCAACAGATAAACGAATACGAAGCAGAGCAGGAAGATGATGGCAGTGGTGCTGCCACTGGTCTCTGCTTCCTCACGTGCCAGACCACCTAATTCATAGCCGAAGCCTGGAGGCAGGGTCTCAGCAACTTCTGCAATGGCATTCAAAGCCTCACCAGAAGTATAGCCAGCAGCTGGAGACACCATAACGGTCATGGCCGTGTACATGTTGAAACGGTTGATCACGTCAGGGCCATACACTTTCTTCATACTGAAGAACTGGGTAATAGGAGCCATCTCACCAGCGTTATTCTTAATCTTGATGTTCTTCAAAGATTCCACATCCTTGGTGTCCTCTGGCTCTGCCTGCACCATGACACGGTACATACGTCCGAAACGGTTGAAGTTGGAGGCGTATAAACCGCCATAATAGCCTTGCATGGCACTCAGGATGGTAGCAGGACTTACGCCTGCACGCTTACAAGCAGCAGCATCGATATCTATCTCGTACTGAGGGAAGTCTGGGCTGAAGGAAGTACGAGCGGAGTTGATTTCCGGACGTGCCTCCAAAGCAGCATCGTATTCGTTCACCACGTTAAAGAAATTGTCCAATGAACCACCAGTCTTGTCCTGCATATACAGCTGAATATCACTTGACATAGAATAACCCTGAATCATAGGTGGCTGGAAGAACAGCACCTGTGCCTCTGGGATAATCTTCTGCGCACGCATGTAGAGAGTAATAAATACAATCTGGGAGTTCTCCATTAAGCCACGTTCCTCAAAGTCCTTCAGCTTGATGATGAACGAACCGTAGGAAGGACCGCTGCCACCAGTGAAGCTGAAACCAGAAATCATGGTACGGCTCTGAACAGCTGGCTCAGCGGCGATAAGGCTATCCACACGCAACATAATTTCAATAGAACGCTCCTGTGAGGTACCTGCGGGCAGAGTTACCGTACCCATCAATGTACCTGTATCTTCATTTGGTACCATACCTGTTGGGGTGGTCTGCATCAGCAGTACTAAAGCGATGATGGAAGCAGCCACAATGCCCCAAGAGAGTTTAGGATGGTCGATGAAGTAAGCAACTCTTTTCTTATATTTCTCTAAAATATTGTCATACCATCGGTTGAAACCACGGTGGAATTTCTCTACGCGGCTCACCTTCTCCTCTTCCTCGCCATGCTCTTTCTTTTGATGAGGCTTCAGGAAAATGGCACAAAGCGCAGGACTCAATGTCAAAGCGTTGATAGCAGAGAAACCGATGGCGATGGCCATGGTCAAGCCAAATTGCTGGTAGAATGCACCTGCTGTACCGCTCATGAAACTCACGGGGATGAACACTGACATCATAACCAAGGTGATGGAAACGATAGCACTTGCCAACTCGCGCATGGCGTCGATACTTGCCTGCTTGGCTGAAGTATAGCCTTGATCGAGCTTGGCGTGGACACCCTCCACCACCACGATCGCATCATCGACCACAATAGCGATAGCGAGCACCAATGCCGATAGGGTCAGCAGGTTCAAGCTGAAGCCGATGACGTACAGCAGGAAGAATGTACCAATCAATGCCACAGGAATGGCGATGGCAGGTATCAGTGTAGAGCGGAAGTCCTGCAAGAAGATATACACTACGATGAACACCAAAATAAACGCCTCTATCAAGGTTTTAATTACCTCGTAGATAGATGCGAACAAGAATTCGTTCACACTTTGTGCAATGTTAATCTTCAAACCGGCAGGTAAACGACCTTCGTAGCCAGCCAATGTTTCCTCAATACCTTGCACAGCTTCCGTCGCGTTAGAGCCTGGCAACTGCATGGCGATGGCAGTCACCGCCTTGTGTCCGTTCACACGGTTGAAGAACGAGTAGGTGGTACGACCCATCTCTATACGTGCCACATCCTTCATGCGCAACAGGCTACCATCGTCAAGCGACTTGAGCACAATGTCCTCAAATTCTTCTGGTGTCTGCAAACGTCCTTTGTAGCGGATGGTGTATTGGTAGGTCTGGTTAGATTGCTGACCAAACTGACCAGGAGCTGCCTCCACATTCTGTTCAGCCAAGGCATTGGAAATATCACTTGGCATCAGGCCATATTGAGCCATGATGTTAGGCTTCAGCCAGATGCGCATAGAGTAGTCAACACCCATAACCTGGGTATCACCCACACCTTTGATACGTTGAACCTCAGGCAAAATATTGATGGATGCATAGTTTTCAATAAACTCGGTAGTGTAGGTATCGCTCTCGTCATAAAGTGAGAAAATCAACAACATGGAAGTTTGGCGCTTCATGGTGGTGATACCCACACGGGTTACCTCGGCAGGCATCAAGCCCTGTGCCATAGATACACGGTTCTGTACGTGAATGGCTGCCATATCTGGGTCGGTACCCTGCTTGAAGGTAATCGTAATCTGTGCCGTTCCACTGTTGGAAGCGGATGAGCTCATGTACATCATGTTCTCCACACCGTTGATCTGGTTCTCCAGAGGAGCCACCACCGTATTCAACACCGTCTGGGCATTCGCACCAGGGTAGTTGGTATATACCATGATGGTAGGCGGTGCGATGTTCGGGTACTGGGTAATAGGTAGCTGTGACAACCCGATGAAACCCAATATCACAATAAGGATAGAGATCACCGTACTGAGTACCGGCCTATTTATAAATCTATCTAAATTCATTTACTGTTAAATTAAACTAGTTCAATAATCACTTTTCGGAGCAGCGAGGGCAGAGCTAAGTTGACATTAGCTATGCCGAATCGCGATGAAATTGGAGCGAATCCCAATTCTCTTTATTGCATAGCGCTCTGCATATTACCGTCCTTCTGGTCCTTCAGGTTCTGCTGGTAGATTTCCTCTTTCTCAGCAGAAGTGATAGGTTGGATGGTCGCACCATCACGCAAGGTCTGGATGCCCTCGATAGCAATCTTGTCGCCAGCCTTCAGGCCGCTCAGCACAACGAAATTCTTTCCGTCGGCTACCGGGTGACAAACAATCTCAGTAGTCTTTACCGTATTATCCGATTGCAACAGATATACGAAACGCTTGTCTTGCACTTCGAACGTAGCGCTTTGAGGAACCAAGATGATATTCTCCAGATTGTTAGGGAATACCACGTTGACGGTAGAACCACGACGCAGCACCTTCTTAGGATTTGGGAAGAGGGCACGCAGGTTCACTGAGCCGGTTGTCATGTCGATATCGCCACTGATGGTCTCCACATGACCTGTTTCTCCATACATAGAACCATCGATCAACTGGAGTTGCACCTCAGGGAAACTCTTGATGATGTCTTCCGCACTGTTGCTCTCAGTCATCTGCAGCAACTCGCGCTCTGTCATGCTGAAGTAAGCGTACATGTTGCTCAAGTCGCTCACAGTGGTCAGTGGCTGCGCCGATGACGGACTTACCAAACTGCCCAAACGGTAAGGAATCTGACCTACCACACCGTCGGTAGGACTGGTAACGGTAGTATATTGTAAGTTTTTCTGTGCATTTGTCAATGCAGCTTCGGCTTGAGCCAAACCTGCCTTTGCACTTGCTAACTGGTTCTCCTGCATCTGCAGGTCGTAGTCGCTGGTGATTTCTTTCTGATTCAGTAATCTGCGATTATCAACAGTCAGCTGTTGGGTAGCCACAGTAGCCTTGGCACTTTCAACGGCAGCTTTTGCCTGATTCACCGCTGCTTGATACTGGGTCTGATCGATGGTGAATAGCACTTGTCCGCGTCTTACATAAGAACCTTCATCTACATGCAGATGAGTGATAAATCCGCTTACCATAGGGCGGATGTCAACGTCTTGCTTACCTTTGATGGTAGCAGGATAAGAGTTTGTCAGGTGTGAGGTGGTAGTGCTCAATGTCATCACAGTAATCTTTGGTGCATTGCCACCAGCCTGTGAACTGCCTCCACCTCCGCAGCTGCTCAGCAAAGCTATACAGCTGGCAGCCAAAAGAATCAATCTACTCTTCATAAATTCAATGTATTGTTTTGTTACTATTAATATGCTGCTTGTCGGGAAACTATATATGGTTCCATAGTTTATTTAAGTTACAAAGGTACTTAATTTCTCCTTCATTACAATGACTTTAAACTTATTTCACTAAATTTTCTAACTTTTAGAGCAAATTTTGCTCCAGATGGAACAATAATTCAGCAAGAACCTTTATTTTTGCACCATGTTTTATTTCAACTTCAAATATGCAACCCGTTTACTGAAGCGTGGCACACTGCCTATGGCTGTAGTGACAGCGTTTCTTTATTCGTGTGCCAGTGTGGGCACATTGGGAGGTGGCGATTACGATGAAACGCCTCCTAAATTCCTTAAAGGTAAGCCCATGCCCAATGAACTAAACGCCTCACAAAAGCGCATCACCATCGAGTTTGATGAATACTTGAAGTTGGATAAGCCCCAAGAGAAAATCGTTATTTCTCCTCCTCAGGTGCAACAAGCCAATGTTCGAGCCAGCGGTAAGAAGGTGCTGATTGACCTACAAGATACCTTAATCGCCAATACTACTTATACCATCGATTTTGGCGATGCCATACAGGACAACAACGAGGGCAATCCGTTGGAGAATTTCGTATATACCTTCTCTACTGGTGAGCGCCTAGATACGATGGAAGTAGCAGGTACCGTACTGAATGCCATGAACCTCGAACCTATCAAGGGTATGATGGTGGGTTTGCATGCTGATTTACGCGACTCGGCTTTCATCTCCAAACCATTTGACCGTGTAGGACGCACGGATAGTCGAGGTCGTTTCACTATCAAGGGTGTGGCTCCAGGCGAATACCATATCTTTGCTTTGCAGGAGAGCGACCAGAACTACTATTATTCTCAACCGACTGAGATGGTGGCGTTTGACGATTCGTTGGTGATACCTACCTTTGAGTTGCGCATGCGTCAGGATACCACATGGATCGACTCACTGGTGATTGACACCATCGTCGAGCGTCAATACACGCACTATTTGCCCGACAAACTGATACTGCGGGCATTTGTAAACAACAAGAAGGAGCAACGCTTGGCCAAGTCAGAGCGCACCACCAAGAAAGATTTCACCTTGTATTTTACAGCTCCAGCTGATACTTTCCCCTCCATTCGAGGCATCAACTTCGATGAAAAGGACGCTTTTGTTATCGAACGACTCACTGATCGTATCGATACACTCAAGTATTGGATCAAGGATTCGCTCATCTATCAGCTCGATACTCTTCAGATGGAGGTTACTTATCTTTACACCGACTCATTGAAGCAGTTGGTGCCTCGTACCGACACCTTGCGCTTGGCTTCAAGAGAAAGGCCAAAGAGTGAACGAGAACAGCAAAAGGAGATAGAAGAGAAGGAAAAAGAGGAGAAACGCCGTCGCGAACGTGGCGATACCCTTGACGTGCAACCCAAGATAGAGTTTCTGCCTATCGATATTTATGCGCCCTCCAGCGTTGATGTTTATGACTACCTCACGCTCACCTTCCCCGAGCCAGTGGCCAGTCTTGACTCTACGGGCTTCCACCTCAAACAGAAGGTAGATACACTGTGGTACGATGTTCCTTTCGAGCTCCAACCCGATAGCATCGATATCAGGGTTTTCAATATCTATGCCGACTGGAAACCAGGAGAGAGTTATTCGCTTCAAGCAGATAGTGCCGCAGTATTTGGTATCTATGGACGTTTTATAGATAAACAGAAGAAGGACTTCAAGGTGAAGACCCTCGACAGTTATGGTCAAGTGTTCTTTAATATCAATGGTGCCCAGGAGGGAGATATTGTTGAGTTGCTCGACACCAAGGATGCGGTAGTGCGTACTGAGAGTGTGGTGAATGGCAGAGCTGATTTCTATTACCTCGCACCAGGTAGGTATGCTGCTCGTTTGGTAAGGGATGTCAACCGCAACGGGAAATGGGATACTGGCGACTATGAGCAGCACCTGCAACCCGAAGAGGTGTTCTATTATCCGCAGATGATAGAGTTTAAGGCCAACTTCGATGTTTTACAGGACTGGGATCTTAATGGCAAGGCACCTGATCTCCAGAAACCTGATGAAATAAAGAAACAGAAGCCTGACCAGCCGCAGAACCGTATCCGTAACCGGAACAACAACAATAATAACAACAATCGTAATAATAGAAGATAAAGATTTAATAATTGTGAGTTATTATTTTTGATGAATAAAAGACAAGGGAAGGATGAAAAAATTTATTATCATAGGATTGTTAATGGCATTATTGCCTTTGAACCTGCAAGCACAGCTCTGTGAGGTGGAGAATACCGCCTTTAAGGCAGGTGAGTATGTGGACTACGACCTTTATTTCGACTGGGGCATTATCTGGAAGAAAGTGGGAAGCGCTTCGTTGAGTACCGAGAAGACCATTTATAACGGTCAGCCAGCCTATGATATCCGCCTTATGGCTCTTGGCAGTAAGGAAGCCGATATGCTGATGAAGTTGCGTGACACCCTGCAGGTATATATGAGCGAACGCTTGGAACCTCTCTACTATAAGAAAGCAGCCGAGGAAGGAAGTTATTATAGTGTGGATGAGGCTTGGTATAGTCGTGAAAATGGTGTAAGCAAAGTACACCAGCGCCGTACCCGTCCGGGTGTAGCGGATTATACTCCTTTAATCAATGATATTGAAGACAGCCGTTGCATTTACGATATGCTGAGCATCATTGCCCGTGCCCGCAATTTTTCTGTAGAACATTTCTATGAGGGTCACAAAACCACCTTACCTTTGGCTACAGGTCGCGCGGTGGATGATGAAACCCTCACTTGCTTAGGCGATGCCATTATAAAGGCTAAGGACGGACACAAATATGCTTGCAAGGGCTTCTCTCTTTATGCAATAACAAAAGGCGAAAAGAGAGAAATCCTTCGTTTTTACATTACCGACGATGCCAACCGTCTCCCTGTTCGTATTGATATTGATCTCAAGGTTGGTTCTGCCAAAGCCTATCTGAAAGGAGTGAAGGGTAATGCCCATCCGTTGACACCTGTCAAATAAATGCAGGTTTTTGCCACAAAATCCGAACAACGAACAGTAGAACAATAAAAATCGGGCAGATGCAAAACATCTGTGGCAACATTGTTACGCAAAAACATAGCAGAGATTAAAAATATTTTATTATCTTTGCTCCCAAATGTAAAACTGGCAAATGGATATTTTGTGCTTGCTTGGTGGATTGGTGTTGATTCTGTTGGGAGCAAATTACCTGACAGATGGGGCATCATCACTTGCCAAAAGATTTAAAATTTCTGATCTGGTCATAGGATTGACCGTAGTAGCCTTCGGAACATCAGCTCCAGAATTGACTGTGTCTATCTCTTCTGCCATCAAGGGCAGTGCCGACATTGCCATCGGTAATGTTGTAGGTAGTAATATGTTCAACACCTTGATGATTGTGGGTTGTACAGCTTTTTTTGCTCCTATTGTTGTAACCAGGAATACCTTGTTAAAAGAGATTCCTCTTTGTATCCTTGCCTCCGTTGCCTTACTCGCTATTAGCAATGATATGCTACTTGATAAGCAGCCACTGGATGTGGTGAGCCGTACTGATGGATTCCTATTATTGCTGTTTTTCATCATCTTCATGGTTTACACCTTTTCTATTGCCCGACAACACGGTGATGAGGAGGCCGAGGAAGTGAAACAGATACCATTGTGGTTATCCCTTATATATATAATAGGAGGATTGGCAGCTTTGGTGTTTGGTGGAAATATCTTTGTTGATGGAGCCACTGGCATAGCCCGCAGTTTAGGCGTAAGTGAGTCGGTAATTGGCTTGACGCTGGTAGCAGGAGGAACATCGCTGCCAGAATTAGCGACATCGGTAGTAGCAGCCTTGAAAAAGAATCCTGAAATGGCGATAGGCAACGTAGTGGGTAGCAACCTGTTCAATATTTTCCTTGTGTTGGGCGCATCTGCCACTATCACTCCATTAAACCTGATAGGTATCACAAATTTCGATCTTCTTTCGTTGGTGATAGCTAGTGTGATATTGTGGTTCTTCGGCGTTTTCTACAAGAAGCGCACCATTACGCGTGTCGAGGGCACCATTTTGGTAGTGTGCTATATTGCATACACTACAGCATTGATATTAATGAGTTAAGGAATTATGATAAAGATAAAAAAAGTTGAGAATAAAAGAGAGTTGAAGAAATTCATCCGTTTCAACTACGAGATGTATAAGGACAACCCTTATTCTGTCCCAGATTTGTATGAGGATATGCTCAATACCTTTGACCGTAAGAAGAATGGGGCATTTGAGTTCTGTGAGGCTGATTACTTTCTGGCTTACAAAGACGGGAAGCTGGTGGGACGTGTAGCCGCTATCATCAATCGCAAGGCCAACCAGATATGGAACACTAAGAATGTTCGTTTCGGATGGATTGACTTTATCGATGATCCAGAAGTGTCAAAAGCGTTGATCAACACTGTCGAGCAGTGGGGCAAGGAGCGTGGTATGACGCATATCCAAGGTCCTTTGGGCTTTACTGATATGGATGCTGAAGGCATGCTGATTGAGGGCTTCGACCAGTTAGGCACAATGGCCACCATCTATAACTACCCTTATTATCCACAGCACATGGAGAAGTTGGGTTTTGCCAAGGAAGCCGACTGGATAGAGATGCAGCTGTTCATGCCCGAAGACGGTCAGGTGCCTGAGAAGCACAAGCGCATCTCCGAGATGGTGATGAAACGTTACAACCTGCGTATCAAGAAATACACCTCCAGCAAGAAAATACGTGAAGAATATGGTGAAGCCATCTTCGAACTGGTGAACGAAGCTTTTGCACCTCTCTATGGCTACTCAGCCCTCTCATCCCGACAGATTAAGCAGTATATCGACATGTATCTGCCTATCGTCGATCTGCGCATGATTACCTTGATCATAGATGAGAATGACAAACTGGTAGGCGCCGGACTTTCTATGCCATCGCTGTCGAAAGCCCTTCAGAAGGCCAAGGGCAAACTCTTCCCATTTGGTTGGTACCATCTGGCCAAGGTACTTTATTTGCACAAGTATGGCGATTGCCTCGACCTACTGCTTGTGGCCGTGAAGCCAGAATACCAGAACAAGGGTGTGAATGCACTGCTGTTCTACGATCTGATTCCTGCTTATGCCAAGATAGGTTTCAAATATGCCGAGAGCAATGTAGAATTGGAGACCAACGACAAGGTACAGGCACAATGGAGTTATTTCGACCATAAAGTACATAAACGCAGAAGAGCATTTATCAAAGAAATAGAAAATTGAAGATGAGCGAAGAAATCAATTTTAATCAAATACCAGTAGATTACACAGACGAAAACATCCGCCACTTGGATGACATGGATCATATCCGCATGCGTTCGGGTATGTATATCGGTCGCTTGGGCGATGGCTCACAGGCTGACGATGGTATCTACGTCCTGCTGAAGGAGACGGTTGACAACAGTATCGACGAGTTCAAGATGGGAGCGGGCAACCGTATAGAAGTGACCATCGAGGATAACCTTCGTGTGAGTGTGCGCGACTATGGCCGTGGCATTCCGCAAGGAAAGATGGTTGAGGCCGTGAGCAAGTTGAACACCGGTGGCAAGTATGACAGCAAGGCGTTCAAGAAAAGTGTGGGCTTGAATGGTGTGGGCTTAAAGGCTGTCAATGCCCTCAGTACCCATTTCGAGGTGCGCAGTTTTCGCGATGGAATGGCGCGAATTGCCCAGTTCGAGTGTGGCAAATTGGTGAGTGATGTCACCGAACCTACCACCGAACCTACCGGTACTTATATCTATTTCGAGCCCGACAATACCCTCTTCACTGGCTATACCTATCACAACGACACTGTGGAGAACCTGCTCAAGAACTATACCTACCTGAACACAGGTCTTTCCATTCTGTATAACGGACAGAAGATCCTGTCTCGTCATGGGTTGGAAGATTTGCTTAAGGACAACATGACGATGGATGGACTTTACGATATCGTCCATCTGAAAGGTACCGACATTGAATTAGCTTTCACTCATACTAACCAGTATGGCGAAGAGTATTACTCGTTCGTCAACGGTCAACACACCACCCAGGGCGGTACGCACCAGAGTGCTTTGAAAGAACATCTGGCTCGTACCATCAAGGAGTTCTACAACAAGAATTTTGAATACAGCGACATCCGTAACGGTTTGGTAGCTGCCATCGCCATCAATGTGGAGGAACCGCAGTTTGAGGGACAGACCAAGACGAAATTGGGTTCTACGCTGATGGAGCCCGATGGCGTGACCATCAACAAATACATAGCCGACTTCGTAAAGCAGGAGGTAGATAACTACCTGCACAAAAACCCGCTGATGACCGAAGCCATGCTGCAGAAGATACAGGCTTCCGAGAAAGAACGCAAGGCCATTGCCGGTGTTACCAAACTGGCGCGCGAGCGTGCCAAGAAAGCCAACCTGCACAACAGCAAGTTGCGCGATTGTCGTTATCACCTCAACGACGGCAAGGGTAAGCCTCAGGAAGAGCAGTCGTGCATCTTCATCACCGAGGGCTTGTCGGCCAGCGGATCTATCACCAAGAGCCGTGATGTCAATACCCAAGCGGTGTTCAGTTTGCGAGGCAAACCGCTCAACTCTTATGGCTTGACTAAGAAGGTGGTCTATGAGAACGAAGAGTTCAACCTGTTGCAAGCAGCCCTTAACATTGAGGACGGACTCGATGGTTTACGTTACAACAAGGTGATTGTGGCTACCGATGCCGATGTGGACGGCATGCACATCCGTCTGCTGATGATAACTTTCTTCCTGCAGTTCTTCCCCGACCTCATCAAGAAAGGACATGTCTATATCTTGCAAACGCCGCTGTTCCGTGTGCGCAACAAGAAGAAGACTACCTATTGCTATACCGAGGACGAGCGTGTGAAGGCTATCAAGAAGTTGGGTCCGAAGCCAGAGATTACCCGTTTCAAAGGTCTGGGTGAAATCGACCCTGATGAGTTCAAGAACTTCATTGGCGATGATATGCGCTTGGAGCAGGTGAACCTGCACAAGACCGATTTGGTGAAAGAACTGCTGGCGTTCTATATGGGTAAGAACACCATGGAGCGACAGTCTTTCATCATCAACAACCTGGTGATAGAAGAAGATTTGGTAACCGAAGATTTCATGATATGAGCAAAGCGTTATTTCCCGGCACCTTCGACCCCTTCACCATTGGTCACGATGCCATCGTGAAGCGCACCCTTACCTTTATGGACGGGGTGGTGATAGCCATTGTCAGCAATCCCGACAAGCAAGCCCTGTTCTCGGTAGAAGAGCGGGTACGTATGATTAGCGACCTCTATAAGGACGAGCCTCGTGTAAAGGTGATATCTTTTTCTGGTGCAACACCCGATATCGCTGTAGAGGTGGGCGCTAACGCCATCGTGCGTGGTGTGCGCAGTGTGAAGGACTTCGAATACGAGGAGAACCTGGCGTTCATCTATAAAAAGATGTGCGGCATCGAAACTGTCTTGCTCTATACCGACCCCGAACTGGCTTGCGTGAGTTCGTCGATCGTGCGCGAGATGATAAAGTTTGGGAAGGACCCAAGTGAATTTGTACCATTTAAATTAAAAAGAAATTAAAAGTTGCCTTATTGATGTGTGTAGACGGCATATCTGCTCTCAGTCAGCCGTCGGCACATCCATAAGGCAAGTCATATAGGCAGCTTAAAACAATGAAAAGACTCCTATTCTTAGGATTATTGGGCGTATTGGTTTTGCCGCTTTTCTCGCAAACCACCTCCCGCATGGCCATGCGCAAACTCAATATGGCAGAATATGCCATCAGTCAGCTGTATGTTGACAGCGTTGATGAAACCAGTCTGGTAGAGAGCGCCATCACCAAGATGCTACAACAGCTCGACCCACATTCTACCTATAGCAATCCCGATGAGGTGAAAGAGATGAATGAACCCCTACAGGGCAACTTCGATGGTATCGGTGTGCAGTTTCAGATGATGGAAGACACCCTGCTGGTCATCCAACCCGTGAGTGGCGGTCCTTCCGAGAAGGTGGGCATTCTGGCGGGCGACCGTATTATTGCCGTCAACGACTCTACCATTGCGGGTGTGAAACTCAGCACCGAAGAAATCATGAAACGTCTGCGTGGTCCTAAGGGTACGCTCGTTGACCTTACTGTGCTGCGTCGCGATGTGAAAGACCTGCTGCACTTCACCGTGAAGCGCGACAAGATACCTCTCTACAGCCTTGATGCCGCCTATATGATTGAACCGGGCATCGGCTATATCCGCATAAGCCGTTTTGCGATGACCACAGGAAAGGAATTCCTCGAAGCCCTGCAGAAACTGCAAGCCAAGGGTATGATCGACCTAATCCTCGATCTGCAGGGCAATGGAGGCGGTTACCTGAATGCAGCCATCGACTTGGCCAACGAATTCTTGGGACAACGCGAACTGATTGTCTATACTGAAGGTCGCTCAGAGAAACGCAGTAACTTCTTTGCCAAGGGCAACGGTCATTTTCAAAAAGGACGCCTTGTACTTTTGGTGGATGAGTATTCTGCCTCGGCATCAGAGATTGTGGCAGGTGCCATGCAAGATTGGGACAGGGCCGTTATCGTGGGGCGCCGTTCGTTTGGCAAGGGCTTGGTGCAACGCCCCATCGATCTGCCCGATGGTTCGATGATTCGTCTTACGGTAGCACGCTATTACACCCCTTCAGGACGTAGCATCCAGAAGCCATACACTAAATCTGCCAAAGGCGACGGCAAAGCTGTGGAGGTGGATTACGAGCAGTACCGCTCCGACCTCATTGCCCGCTACAACAACGGCGAACTGATGCATGCCGACAGCATCCACTTCCCCGACTCGCTGAAATATACTACCCTGCGCTTACGACGTACCGTCTATGGCGGTGGCGGCATCATGCCCGACTACTTCGTGCCCATTGACACCACGTCTTACACCAATGTGCATCGCAACCTAGTGGCCAAGGGCGTTGTCAACAAGGCAGCAGCTGTCTATATCGACCAACATCGCAAGGAACTGCAGCGCAAGTACAAGATTTTCGATGCGTTCAATGCCAACTACCAAGTAGGGCAGGAGGTGCTGACCCTCCTCCAACAAGAAGCCGAGAAACTGAAGATTGAGCTGAAAGAAGATGAATACCAGCAGTCGCTGCCCCTTATCTGTACCCAGCTCAAGGCCCTCATGGCGCGCGACCTTTGGGACATTAGCGAATACTACCAAATCATCAACGTTACCAACGAGAGCGTGAAGCAGGCGCTTCGCATTCTCAACAACGACTATGAACATTACCTTCGGGTAAATTGACCGTTGAAAAATAAAAGGGCATACGTGGAAAGGCGTTAAGAATTTTCGAGTTTTTGCGTTAAGAGAAAAAATCAAATAAGAGTCGCGAAGCGCTCGTCTATTTTTTCTTAGCAAAAGCGAAATAATTTTAGCCTTGGAGCGTCAGCCCTTGTTTTTTCGAATGGTCATTACTTAAAATGGTCATTATTAAAAAGGTCAGTTGCCGAAAAGCACCTTGTTCAGCCATTTTGAGGCATAGATGCTGCCAACAGCACAGCCAGCGCCAATGAGCGCCCCCGCAAAGACATCCGAAGGATAATGCACTCCCTCATGCATGCGCGATATGCCCACAGACACCGCATAGATGGCCGACGGGGCAATCACATACCACTTAGGATACCTGATACACAACGACGTACATAGCGCAAAGGCAGAAGCCGTATGCCCCGAAGGGAACGAAGGATCAGACTCCGTGCTGCGAGGAATGATATAACCCGGCCATTTCTGGTAAGGACGCGTACGGTGGAAGATATACTTCATGCCAAAGCCAAGGGCAAAGCCACCCGCCACACTCATACCGACATACAATGCATCCTTCTGCAACTTTTGGTCCTTTTTGATAAGTCCCACAATGCCCATCACAGCAGGCACACCCAACGCCACGAAAGGCTCGGTATCAGAGATAAACCTGCTATAGTCATGCATAAACTGCGAATCCCATCCGTTGATGTCGTGCAGCATGTTCACCTCCCAGTTCTGGGCAGACACACAGACACACACCATCAGCAACATCAGAAATATGAAGTAGAATCTTTTATTCATGTCAATATCTATTGAATTCGTTTGCAAAGTTAAGGAAAATGTTAAATAACATGCCTACAGAGCAGCAAATAATTTATATATGATTTGCTAAATAATTGTTTTTAACGTATTTTTGTAGCTACGTATGAAGTATTTTGCATATTGATACAGAATATAAACATTAAAAATATTTAAAACTCAATTATTTATGTGGTTAAGTAATTCATCAGTAGGAAGGAAAGTGGTGATGAGCGTTACCGGCATCGCCCTGATCCTGTTTCTGACATTTCACTGTACGATGAACATCGTTGCCTTGATTTCGCCATCCGGTTACAACTGGATTTGCGAGATGCTGGGTGCTAACTGGTATGCTGTGGCAGCCACTTTGGCCCTGGCCTTTTTGTTCATCCTTCATTTCATCTATGCTTTCTGGCTCACTTGGCAGAACAGAAAGGCGCGTGGTAGCGAGCGTTACGCTGTAACAGAAAAGCCTAAGACGGTAGAATGGGCATCACAGAATATGTTGGTGCTGGGCATCATCGTCATTCTGGGTATTGTGCTTCACCTCTTCAACTTCTGGGCAAAGATGATGTTGCCCGAGCTGATGGGCACCAACGACTTGCAGGTACTGAGCAATGCTACCAATGGTATCTATCACATCAAGATGACCTTCGGTAATGTGATTTATGTGGTGCTTTACCTCATCTGGCTCTGCGCCCTGTGGTTCCACCTCACTCACGGATTCTGGAGTGCTATGCAGACTCTTGGCTGGAACAACCGTGTATGGTTAGAGCGTTGGAGATGCATCGGCAATATCTTCAGCACCATCGTAGTTGCTTGCTTCGCTCTGGTGGTTATCGTATTCTATGTCAACTCTTTGTTATAATTGACGTATAACTTTTAAACTGAATAAACTATGACTAAGATAGATTCTAAGATTCCTGAAGGGCCAGTAGCTGAGAAATGGACCAACTATAAGGCTCATCAAAAATTGGTAAACCCAGCTAACAAGCGTCGTCTCGACATCATCGTGGTGGGTACAGGCTTGGCAGGTGCTTCTGCTGCCGCTTCACTCGGTGAGATGGGTTTCCGCGTACTGAATTTCTGTATTCAGGATAGCCCACGCCGTGCACACTCTATCGCTGCACAGGGTGGTATCAATGCTGCTAAGAATTACCAGAATGACGGCGACTCTGTTTACCGTCTGTTTTACGATACCGTAAAGGGTGGTGACTACCGTGCTCGTGAGGCCAACGTTTATCGTCTGGCTGAGGTGTCAAACAGCATCATCGATCAGTGCGTGGCACAGGGTGTGCCTTTCGCACGTGAGTATGGTGGCTTGTTGGCCAACCGTTCATTCGGTGGTGCACAGGTAAGTCGTACGTTCTACGCCCGCGGTCAAACGGGTCAGCAGCTGTTGCTGGGTGCTTACTCTGCACTGAGCTGTCAGGTAGCTGCCGGCACCGTGAAGCTCTACACCCGCTACGAGATGCTGGATGTGGTGCTCATCGACGGTCGTGCACGTGGTATCATTGCCCGCAACCTGGTAACCGGTAAGCTGGAGCGCTTCGCTGCTCACGCTGTGGTCATCGCTACTGGTGGTTATGGAAATACTTACTTCCTGTCAACCAACGCTATGGCTTGCAACGTATCAGCTGCTATGGCTTGCTACCGCAAGGGTGCTTGGTTTGCTAACCCTGCTTTCGTACAGATTCACCCAACCTGTATCCCTGTTCACGGCGACAAGCAGTCTAAGTTGACGCTGATGTCAGAGTCACTGCGTAACGATGGCCGTATCTGGGTACCTAAGAAGCTGGAAGACGCTAAGAAGTTGCAGGAAGGCACACTGCAAGGTGCCGACATTCCTGAGGAAGACCGCGACTATTACCTGGAGCGTCGTTATCCTGCATTTGGTAACCTCGTACCTCGTGACGTGGCTTCTCGTGCTGCTAAGGAACGTTGCGACAAGGGCTTTGGTGTCAACAATACCGGTTTGGCTGTGTTCCTCGACTTCTCAGAGGCTATCGGTCGTCTGGGCATCGACGTGATCCGCCAGCGCTACGGCAACCTGTTCGATATGTATGAGGAGATTACCGACGTTAATCCTGGTAAGGTGGCTAACGAGATCAATGGTGTGAAGTACTACTACCCAATGATGATCTATCCAGCTATCCACTACACCATGGGTGGTATCTGGGTTGACTACGAGCTGCAGACCAGCGTGAAGGGCTTGTTCGCTATTGGTGAGGCCAACTTCTCTGACCACGGTGCTAACCGTCTGGGTGCTTCTGCTCTGATGCAGGGCTTGGCCGATGGTTACTTCGTATTGCCATACACCATCCAGAACTACCTGAGCGACCAGATTACCGTTCCTCGCTTCAGCACCGACACTCCTGAGTTCGATGAGGCCGAGAAGGCTGTCCAGGCTAAGATCGACCACCTGATGAACATCAAGGGCAAGCGCTCTGTTGACTCTATCCACAAGGAACTGGGCCACATCATGTGGGAATATGTTGGTATGGGCCGCACCGCTGAAGGTCTGAAGACTGGCTTGGAGAAGCTGAAAGAAGTTCGCAAGGTGTTCGAAACCGACTTGTTCATCCCTGGCACACAGAACGGTGTGAACGTTGAGCTCGAGAAGGCATTCCGTCTGAACGACTTCATCACCATGGGTGAGCTGATGGCACACGATGCATTGAGCCGTAACGAGAGCTGCGGTGGTCACTTCCGTGAGGAATACCAAACCGAGGAAGGCGAGGCATTGCGTGACGATAAGAACTACTTCTATGTAGGTTGCTGGGAATACCAGGGCTCTGACGACAAGGAACCTGTCATGATGAAGGAACCTCTGGAATATGAGGCTATCAAGGTACAGACCCGTAACTACAAGAGCTAATTTGGGAAGTTGAACATTTTAAAGAACAAAGAAAACTATGGATAAGAATATATCATTTAAATTGAGAATTTGGCGTCAGAACGGTCCGAAGGAGAAAGGACATTTCGACGAGTTCCAGATGAACGATATACCAGGTGATACCTCATTCCTCGAAATGCTCGACATCCTGAATGAGCAGATCGTGAGCTCAGGCAACGAGCCTGTGGTGTTCGACCACGACTGCCGTGAGGGTATCTGCGGTATGTGTTCACTCTATATCAACGGTCATCCTCATGGCCCAGCTACTGGCGCTACTACCTGCCAGATCTACATGCGTCGTTTCAAGGATGGCGACACCATCACCGTTGAGCCTTGGCGCTCAGCAGGCTTCCCTGTTATCAAGGACCTGATGGTTGACCGCTCTGCCTTCGACAAGATCATGCAGGCTGGTGGTTATGTTACCGTACGTACAGGTGCTCCACAGGATGCCAACGCCCTGCCTATTCCTAAGGATGTAGCAGAAGAGGCTATGGACGCTGCTGCCTGCATCGGTTGCGGTGCTTGCGTAGCTGCCTGCAAGAACGGTTCAGCCATGCTGTTCGTTTCATCTAAGATTACACAGCTCAACCTGCTGCCACAGGGCAAGCCCGAGGCTTTGCGCCGTGCTAAGGCCATGCTGAGCAAGATGGACGAGCTGGGCTTCGGTAACTGCACCAACACCCGCGCTTGCGAGGCTGAGTGCCCGAAGAACGAGACCATCATCAACATCGCGCACCTGAACCGCGATTTCATCAAGGCTAAACTGAAAGACTGATCTCTTACACATAGCTGACTCAATGAGGCGGGGCACATGCTCCGCCTCTTGTTTTTCTGAAAAAATGCAATGAAGTGTTGGTGTAATAATCGAAAAGTATACCACTATAATAAATGAGTACTTTACTACAGGAGAGTATTTTTAAAAATGCTATGCAATTGTTTGCAGGTCTCGAAAAAGGTACTTATATTTGCAGAGTTAATTCATTATTAACAATGTAAATTTATACAATATGAAAGAAAGGAACAAAAATGAACAGCTACAGCAAGCTGCAGTGATTCAACAGCCATTGGCTGTAGCAGGACAAAAGAAACCTAACGAGAAAGACGAGTTTTCATTTGAATTGGGGAAATTTTTCTTGGATTTGTCAAAGTTGGCATTTGCAGGTATATTTCTTACAGGAATTAGAGACTACTCGATAAATACAAGTTTACTCGTAGGTATAGGAGCAGTAATTATTGGATTGTTGGCTTTTGTGGGGTTTAGATTCATAAGAATTGGTGTTAACAAAAAAGATTAAGTATTATGGCACTATTGTATTTTTTAATAGCTACAGGAATCGTTGCGATTATTATGCTCGTTTACTCGTTTGTTCTCGAAAAGCGAGAAAAACAATCATAATTTGATTTATATATTTCAGATGACTAAAATAGAATAGTATTTATGAACCAAAGATAAATCCCTCGCTTTGCGAGGGATTTCTTCTTTTAGATGCTAATGGGACCAAACCCCATACAGCTTGTTGTGCTCATAGCAGTCAATGCTGCCGTCAGTATTTGAGAAGCGTGTCTTATTTCCTAACCAGAAAAGTCAATTGTCGTAAAATTAGCTTCATAATTAAATGAAATGATAGGAAAAAGCAAGAGGGGACATCCTCACGGATATTCCCTCTTCATTTTAGTAATTTAAAGTTATTGTGTTTAAGAAAACACAACTAACCTTTTTCTTCCCTATAAGTCTACAACTAATTAATAGCCTGGGTTTTGAACCATTGCAGAGTTCAGGTCGATCTCACGCTGTGGGATAGGCATGATGGCACGCATGTTGTCAGCCATAATCTCATCACCTAAAGAATTGATAACTGCCTTGCCATTGCGCCAGTAAGCGAATGCAATCTGGTTCTCAGCGAACAGTTCCTTGGTATATTCAAAGATGATGTCATCAATAGTAACTGAAGCTACATCAGTATAACCTTCAACACGGTTCTTCTCAATCTCGTTGATGAATGAAGCTGCAGCAGCACCACCAGAGAGATAGAATGAAGCTTCGGCAGCAATCAGATACACTTCTGAGAGACGGATGATCTTAGGATTGTTCACATAGATAGAACCTCCACGACCAGGATACTTAGCTGGATAATAACCAGGAGCATCTTTATGAGAAGTCTGATCTTTGATTAATTTTGAACGAACATCCTCTGGATGAGTTGAAAGATACTTATACAGTTTGCCATTAACATTGAATGCACATTCTGCATATCCACTTGCATCTGTGTAATAGCCTGGAGAATAACGCTGAGCATTATAGTTATCGGTAGTCAGGAATTCAAAGATTGACTCAGAAGTTCCCTCAGCTCCCCAAACGCTTACATAGTTAGAAGGAGTGTAGAGGTCATAAACACCGCTGTTGATAACTGCGTTAGCGTCTGCCAAGGCGTTAGCATACTCACCCATATACAAGTAAGCACGTGCACGAAGTGCAGTAGCTGCCCACTTATCCATATAACCTACACCGTTATTATCATCCAACATACCGATAGCTTGTGTGAAGTCAGCGATAATCTGGTTATAAGTTTCAGCCAAAGTAGCACGAGTTGGCTTGTACTCAGGATCATACACCTCAGTTGCCAAAGGAATACCTGAATTTGCTTCAGAAGTATTTGCTACAGTAGAAGGGATGTGTGCAAACATACGAGCCAGGTCGAAATGCAGTAAAGCACGCCAAGCATACAGCTGACCCTGCAAGTTCTTCACTCTGGCGTCGTTCAACTGAGAAGAAGTCTCCAGAGCCTTATTAACATTTGCAATAGCCTGATAGTGTACACGATAAGGGTTGGTAGCCAGTTCGTCATACTTAGTCAAGTTGTAACTTGAGATAGGCACACTCTGGTTGTTGCTCTTGATTACAGCAAACTCATTGGTCAACAGGTCTGCATAAAGTGTAAACTCAGCGCCATAAGTACCTCTTTTACCTGATACAACATAGCCGATACCATTAACGGTATTCTGCAAGTCTTCAAAAGAAGTTATCGCACCATCTACAGGCAGAGCGGTTGAAGGTTCCTTATCCAGGAAACCACTGCATGAAGCTAGTGCTAAACTGGATACAATACCTAAAGTTAAATATACTTTTTTCATATTAATTCCTCTTTTATAATTATAATTCGATGTTCAAACCAAATACAAACGAACGGGTAGGAGGAGTATCTGTCTGACGATATCCATTCACATCCACGTCTGGATCAGCATTCTTGGTTGCATTGTAAATCAAGAACGGATTAGTTGCACGGAAGTAAACACGAAGGTTATTGATAACGTTCTTCTTCACAGGGATTCTGTAACCGAAGGTAATATCACGCATGCGGATATTGTCGGTAGAACGGATGGTACGAGAAGAGAAACGGTCAGAACGATATGGGTTACCATAGATAGGACGAGGATACTTAGCACCTGTGTTAGTAGGAGTCCAATAGTTTCCAGCCACCTCTTCTACTACATTGAATGAACCTACACGTACACCATCAGAGAACTGCAGGAAGTAACCTGGATAGTCGAACATGCTTGCACCACTCTGGAATGAAATCATGAATGACAGGTCGAAGTTCTTCCAAGTGAAGCGGTTGGTGATACCACCGAGGAAATCTGGAATAGCCTTACCTACGATGGTGCTACCAGCTTGTGTATAGTAGTTGGTTACGCCCTTAGAGTGGTCTTCTGGGTCAATCCAGAATTCACCCAAACCGGTTTCCTTGTTTACACCGATATACTCTGGTAAATAGAAGGTATGCATAGACTCGCCTTCACGCAAGATATACATGCTACCGTCACCGTACTGAACATCCTCACCATTAGGCAACTCTTTGATCTTATTGCTCTGGAAGGTGATGTTGAAGTCGGTTGACCAAGTGAAGTTCTTAGAAACGATGTTCTGTGAACTGATAGAAACCTCAAGACCCTTGTTGGTCAACTTACCGAGGTTAGATGTCATGCTATCGAAACCAGTTACCCAAGAGATAGGAGTTGCGAACAACATATCCTTGGTCAGCTTGCTATAGTATTCAACGGTCAAACCAACACGGCCGAACAGGTTCCAATCCAAACCGATGTTGAAGTTCTGTGACTTCTCCCAACCCAAGTTGGTGTTAGAAAGCTGTGACCAGTAATAAGCTGAGTTAGTACCATAACCACCAGTGGTTGAGTACAGACCCATGTATGAGTAGTTACCAGTTGGCAGGTTACCGTTAGTACCGTATGATACACGCAGCTTCAGGTCGTTGAACCAAGGATTATCCTTCAGGAATTCCTCGCCACTGATACGCCATGCACCAGATACTGACCAGAAGTTTGACCAGCGGTTGCCTGATGCCAGACGAGAAGAACCGTCACGACGGAATGAAGCTGACAGGTAGTACTTGTTATCATAGTTGTAGTTAGCGTTAGCCAACCAAGACAAGATAGAGTTCTCGCTAAAAGAGCTACCAGTTCCGTAAGTCTGACCGTTAGACAGTTCAGGCAACTTATAGGTTACGAACTGCTTAGCAGAAGCGGTCATGTAATCATACTGACGCTTTTCAGCCTCAAAACCAGCCAATACCTGCAAGTTGTGCTTGCCGAAGTTGTTAGCATAGTTCAAAGTGGTTGAAGAGGTCATGGTACGGTTGGTGTAGTCCCAACGCTGTGACAGACCAGTGAGTGATTCACCGTTCACAGAAGCAGGTGCCCAGAACTCATGTACCTTATTATTAATAAAGTCATAGCCGAATACTGAACGAGCTGTAAAGTTGAAAGGCAACTTAATCTCAACGTCAGCATTGGTCATACTACGCATGGTCTTGGTCTTCACAAACTCTGAATATTGATTCAGTTCCTTGCTCAGCATCAGGTTAGGATTTGCTACCTTGCCGAAAGCTGTGTCAGGATTGTACTCGCCATTTGGTAATTTAACAGCAGCTGTTGGGTCACTTGAGAACATGATTGACAGAGGAGCAGTAGTACCAAAACCCTGTTCCTGATCACCCTGGTCACGGAAACCTTCGGTACTTGTGTAAGAAATCATCTGCTTAACACCTACCTTCAACCAGTTGGTTACCTGATGGTCTAAATTGATACGACCACTATAACGCTCAAATTCACTGTTCTTCACAGTACCGTTCACCTTGTTATAACCAAAGCTTGCATAGAACTGGGTACGGTCAGAACCACCGCTTACACCCACCTGATGGTTGGTAGTGAAGCCAGTACGATAAACCTCCTTGCTCCAGTCGGTGTAAGTGTTGGCAGAAGGATCGTGGAACCAGCCGCCTTCATCCCATGCTGTATCAACTTCCTGTTGAGCAGCTGCTTCTGCATCAGCAGGATCCATCTTAGCACGGATTTCAAAGTAGCCAGCCAAAGCATCTTTATAGTATTGTTTCAACTGCTTAGAGTTCATCATCTTCAATGCCTTCTTTACAGCAACATCACTCCAACCGAACTCTGCGTCATAAGTAACCTTAGTACGGCCGATAGCACCCTTCTTAGTGGTGATGATGATGACACCGTTAGCAGCACGAGAACCATACAGAGAAGATGCAGCAGCATCCTTCAATACAGTCATGCTCTCAATATCGTCAGGGTTGATGGTTGACAGCACTGACTGTGAACGTACGCCTGAGCTAATCATGCTATCATTAGTGATAGGCACACCATCGACAACATACAGAGGCTGGGTAGAACCGTTAACAGAACCAATACCACGGATAGTAATACGCTGGTCAGAACCTGGGTCACCAGTAGATGCACCTACACGCACACCAGCTACTTTACCTTCGAATGATTTCACCAGTGACTGACGCTGTGCTGACATGTCTGTATCACGCATCACAGATGCAGAACCGGTAAATGATGCCTTTGTGGTTGTACCGTAAGCTACGACCATCACTTCGTCGAGGACTTCGGCATCATTCTTCATAACAATCTGAATATCACCTGTTGTGATGGGAACTAACTGAGTTCTCATACCAACGAAAGATACCTGCAAGTTCTTAGCAGATGCAGGTACACTGGAAATGGTGAACTTACCTTCTATATCAGTAATGGTACCTCTTGCAGTACCTTCCACCAAGATAGAAGCACCGATAACAGGCTCGTTGTTTTCATCAACAACTGTACCTCTTACGGTAAGATTCTGAGCCATTGCCAATGTGAAGCTTGCAAATAAGCAAGCCAAAAGCACTAATACTCTTTGTTTCATAAACACATTATTAAAGTTAATACAATCTCAATTATCTTTGTAAATAATTTTTACCCCATGTAGATTCTATTTTCTTGCAGTAATTCGTGATTATTACAAGGCGACTATTCCTCTCGGTTTTATCAAATTCAGGTCATTTATTCCTCTCGGTTTTATCAATTTTAATACATTTATTCCTTTATTTGCTATATCCAATTTATATAAACAAGCTATCAGTTAATAGTGTATAAGGTTTTCTGGCAACGTATATAGAATTAAATAGAAGGGGAGATGTCCTCATGGATCTCTCCCCTTTTTTATGTATAAGGAGGAATCTAGTTAAAATTAAGGATTAGTGTTAACGATGTGAAAACAACGATCATCCATTTTCAAAATAGTTTCAACTATTTCTTTTTCATTTTTGAGTAACAGTGCGTTATATGCTTTGGCCTTTTCAAGAGAGATTCTTCCAATATATTTATGAGTGATAGATTTGTTTAAGCTATGTCCCATGCTTTCGCTGATATAGTCGGTTGGCACTTCGGCATGACTTAATACTGTGGCGAAAGAATGACGTGCCCATGTTTCACTTAGGGAGACATCCAATCCCATCATCTCCTTTGCCACCATTTTTAGATATTGGTTGTTTATGCTATGCCATTTGGCGATTTCATGACGTTGCTCAGCTTCCGTTCTTGCTCCTTGTAGAATAAAAGGAAAGACAAGTCCATTCTTTTCATATGGGACACCTATTTCCCTAATAACAGTCCTCAACTCAGGAATGATAGGTACTACAATTCCGTTCGGACTAACTGTTCTGTCACGTGTCTTAGTACGATAGAATAAAAAGGCTTCTCCCTTGTTCAGCAAATAATAGTCGTCATATCTTAATCGTGCCAGATCTACAAAGTTCATCCCATTGCCAAGATACATACCTAAGAAAATGCCTACAACCTTCTTGGCGATGGATTTCCGTTTACTTGTCCACGTATTGGGATAATTGTCTTTCACGAACCTATCATATAGGATTCGCCATTGGTCAACTGTCAGATTCATGTGATTTCGGCTTTTTCCTACAGGCAATAACACCTTGTCTTTAGACAAATTACTGAACATGTTTTGTGACATCTGCATCAAACCTTCTTTAATACAGAGGTTGACAATAATCCTTAAAGTTTGGAGCCTCATACAGATGGTTGTGTTGCTGTATCCGTGTTCTTCCATTCTCTTTTTCCAATCGTTGACGGTTTTTGCCGTGATTAGAAAGCCGTCTTCAGCCCTATATCCACTGAAGCTCCTGAAATCTTTCAGTGCATTCAGGTAAATGACTTTGGTTCCAGGCTTTTTACCAGAAGCATAGTCCTCCCAAATAGCAAACAGGTTCTTCCAGACCATGCCTTTACCGTACAGAACGGCTCTAATGGCATCAAGAGATAATGGTTGGATGCATGCTATGTCGTTGACTCTTTTAGCATAATTATCCAACAACTCGCTCCAATGTGTTCTCATGGCAGCCTTTTTGCTGATTCTGCCCTTCTGGCCTTTGGCCACTTCAATTCTTCTTACTTCTTCAAATTCCGCTGGAGTCAGCAATGCGCCTAAATGCCAGTAAAGCACCCTGCGGTTAAGCGTAAATCGCACACACAGTTTATATTTACCTGCGTAGCATTTTCGCTTGTCCAACCCAATGGAAATGTAGCAATCACCTACTACTTGTCTAAGATTTCCCATTTTGATTAATTTTAAATGATTAAATGAATACTATTTCGGGGAAACAACATGAAAACAAATGTTGTAATAAAGTCTTATTAAGCCATATTTCTTTGTTTCCTGATGATATACCCTTCCTTTCAATTATGCATAATAATATATATTTGAAGTTCTCTCATCCTACACCTTATTTATATATAAAGAGATGAAATATGAAGGAGATAGGGACTTAATTGTAACAATACGAATGAATTCTTGACATTTTTTTAAATTTATGCGTAAAAAAATTTGTATTTATTAATATTATAACTAACTTTGCCCCCGATTTGCGTTCAATAGGTTCTTATAAGGATTACAGAAAAATTCGCTGTTTAGATGTAGTAATCACGAATTATTGCAGATGATTCAGAGAATATTTGGGTAAAAAGAATTAAAAACTTTTAAGGCGAATATTGAATTGCACTTCACAGCTGAATGTGCTTAACGCTTTACAAGCAGAATACACAGAAGCTGGTGGTGCAAGTGTTTTTTACCATTTCGCAACGATGTAAAATTTTTTGATAGTTATTTATAAATTATTTGTTTTATGAAAGAAAGAGTATTAGTGCTTTTGGCTTGCTTATTTGCAAGCTTCACATTGGCAATGGCTCAGACACGTAGAGTGACTGGTAACGTTGTTGATGAGGATGGAAGCCCTATTATTGGTGCTTCCGTATTGGTAAAAGGAACTAACACAGGTACTATCACTGACGTGGAAGGTAACTTCGTTTTGGCTGCCGTTCCTACTTCAGCAAACACATTGGTAGTGTCTTTCGTTGGTTATTCTACTCAAGAAGTCGCTATCTCAACTAACATGACTGTCATCTTGGCTGCCGACAACGAAATGTTGGACGAGGTCATCGTGGTTGGTTATGGTACTCAGAGAAAGAAAGATGTGACCAGCTCCATCTCTCGCGTGGGCGGTGATGAAATTGCTAATTTGGCAACCTCTTCATTTGATACCCAGTTGGCTGGTCGTGCAGCTGGTGTACAGGTGCTCACCCCAAGTGGTGTCCTGGGCTCTACCCCAACCTACCGCATCCGTGGTGTTGCCACGGTGAACTCAGGCACACAGCCTCTGATTGTTGTGGACGGTATGCCTATTGTTTCTGGTAACATTGCTGAGGGATCTGCTTCTTATAACGCAATGACCGATATCAACCCAAGCGATATCGAGTCAGTGGAAATCCTGAAGGACGGTGCCGCAACCGCTATCTACGGTTCTCGCGCTGCCAACGGTGTTGTGCTGATTACTACCAAGAAGGGTAAGGTTGGTCAGACCAAGGTTACATACGACGGTATGTTTACTATCGCCTCTCCATTCAAGACTCACGAACTGCTGAATGCAAGTGAATTTGTGACCATCATGGATGAAATTTACGGCAACTGGGGTATGGAGAGTCCTGCTAAGAACACCGGTGTTGAAACCGACTGGATGAAGGAAGTGTTCAGAACCGGTTTCCAGCACTCTCATACTATCAACGCTAGCGGTGGTACTGACAAGAGCCAGTATTACTTCTCATTAGGTTACACCAACCAGGAAGGTATCATCCGCGCTAACGACCTTCGCCGTTACAACGTAAAGGGTAACCTGACCCAGGAAGTGAACAAGTGGGTGAAGATCGGTTTGGATATCCAGGCTAACAAATCTGAAATCTCCGGTTGGAGTACTAACGCTTCTAACTCATTGTCAGGTGCCGGCTACGGTGCTATCGCCATGCTGCCTAACGTACCTGTTTACGACGCTAACGATCCTACAGGTTACAACATCGACGCTCAGAACCGCAAGGCTTTGGGTCGTGGTGGTAACGATACTTATATTGACAACTCAATTCCTAACATCGTTTGGGTATTGGATCAGAACAAGAACACCACAGAGAACCTGCACATCATGGCCAATGCATTCGTGGATGTTACCCTGCCTATCAAAGGTCTGACTTACCGTATGCAGGGCAGTGAGAACATCTCAAAGGTGATGTCTCGTACTTATTGGAATCCAGCATCTGGTGACGGTTACAGCTACGGTGGTATCCTGGACGAGAGCTACGGTAACAACCGCGACTGGAACTGGCAGAACATCTTGAACTATAACGCTACTTTTGGCAAACACAACATTTCGGCTACTGCCGTTATGGAATATACCAAGAGCCACTACGACTATACCGAGGGTGAGGCTGAAGAGCTGTCTGATACTTATTTCACCAAGCATATCATCTCTAACACCTACGGTCAGCAGTATGTTTACGGTTCTGAGACCGAGTATGGTTTGGCTTCTTACCTGTTGCGTGCTAACTATAACTACAATAGCACTTACTACATAGGCGCTTCTATCCGTCGTGATGGTTTGTCAAAGCTGCACAAGGATAACCGTTGGGGTACTTTCTGGGGCGTTTCCGGCGCTTACCGTATCTCTAACGAGAAGTTCTATGTGAACTCTGCATTGAAGAAGGTGGTGAACGATCTGCGTATCCGTGCTTCTTACGCTACACTGGGTAACTCTAACATCGGTAGCGGTAACTTCCCATACCTGGGTACTTACGGTGCCGGCAAGTATGGTGCTCAGAACTCTATCGGTTGGACCCAGATGGGTAATGGTAATCTGAAGTGGGAGACCACTGAGACCTTCGATATCGGTCTGGACGGTGCTTTGTTCGACGGTCGCCTGAACTTCGAGTTCGCTTACTGGCAGAAGAATTCTAAGGACTTGGTGATGAACGTGCCTACTCCTCCATCATTGGGTATCCCTTATAACCGCTATGCTGACAATATCGGTAAGATCAAGAACTCAGGTATCGAGTTTACTCTGGGTGCTTACATCTTCCAGAACAGAGACTTCACTTGGAAGGCTGACCTGAACTTCTCAACTCTGAAGAACAAGGTAACTTCACTGTACGGTGGCAATGACATCATCAATACCTATACTATCATTCGTGAGGGTGAGTCATACAACGCTATCTACGGTTACGACTACTACGGTGTGAACAAGACCAACGGTAACCCAATCTGGAGAAAGGCTGACGGTTCACTGGTACAGCTGGATACCTTCGGTGACTACGACTACCATGTGTATGATCCTGCTAACCCAAGCGACGTTTCTCAGGATTCTTCTCTGAACACAAGCGACAAGAAAGTGCTGGGTAACTCAATTCCTACTTGGTTTGGTGGTTTGACCAATACTTTCACTTGGAAGAACTTCGACGCAAGCATCTTCATCCGCTTCTCTGGTGGTAACAAGATCATGAACGTTGACCGTCAGGAGATGTTGCTGAACCTCGGTTTCGAGAACCAGGGTAAGGAAGTCCTCGGCCGTTGGCAGAGTGAGGCTAATCCTGGTGATGGCATGACTCCAAAGATTGGTTACAAGGATGGTGACTACCTGTTCAATACAGACGCAGCTGACTCTCACTTCGTTGAGAATGGTGCTTACTTGAAGCTCGCTACCGTTACTGTGGGTTATACTTTCCCAAAGAAGTGGTTGGCTCCTCTGGGTGTAACCAAGGCTCGCGTTTATCTGCAGGGTCAGAACCTGCTGACTTGGACTGGCTTCTCTGGCTTGGATCCTGAAACTTTCGCAACGGATACCAGCTTCGAATATGCTTCCATGCCTGCTCAGCGTTCATTCACCTTCGGTGTAAACGTAACATTCTAAACTAAACAGAAAGGAAAACAGATATGATAAACAATACAATCATTAAGAATGTGCGCAGAGTGGCTATGGTGGCTGCTTTAGCGCCTGCGATTGCACTTACGTCCTGTATAAAGGACACATTGGATCTGGAACCTGCATATAGCCTTTCCGAGAACAACGGCTTTGATACTGCTGATCACGTGGCTTTATCAGTAGCAGGTGCCTATGACAGATGTCAGAATAGCCAGTATAACGGTAGTTATAGCCGTGGTTACCCATTTGGTGCAGCAAGCATCCTGCAGGGCGAGATGCGTGGTGAGGACTTCATGATGAGCCAGCAGTTCTTCCTGATTACTTTCCAAGGAACTTACAATGCTTCTTCTTTGAACAACTTGACCATGTGGGAGGCTTCTTTCGAGGCGCTGAACCGTGTGAATATTGTTATGGAGGGTGCTAAGCAGGCAGGTGCTGAGGGTGTTATCGACGCTGCCACCGCTAACCAGTATGAGGGTGAGATGCTTTTCCTGCGCGCGTTGATCTATCATAATTTGCTGACTCACTTCTCTGCACCTTATAACCTGACTGGTTATAACAACGACTATGGTTTGCCTCTCTATACTCACTCTATCACTACGAAAGATGAGATTGACGAAAGCTTGACCATTGGCCGCTCTACTGTAGCTCAGACATACGCTCAGATTATCAGTGACCTGAACCAGGCTGAGAGCCAGTTGCCAGAGACTAACGCTGACAACAACATCACCCGTGCTACCAAGTGGGCTGCTATCGCACTGAAGACCCGCGTTTACCTGCACATGCGTGACTGGAACAACGTTGTTACTGAGGCTAAGAAGTTTGACAATGCTCCTTATGCATTGGAGGCTGACCCAGCTACTCCGTTCTTGAGCTTCTCAAGCAACAAGGAGTCTATCTTCTCAATCGAGTGTACAGCTGATGACAACGCATCTGTAAACGGTAGTATGTCTTCTATGTTCAACCCATACCAGCGTTACATGTGCCCAATGTCTCCAGTGCTCTACAACAGCGCATTGTGGTTACCAGATGACAAGCGTCGTACTGAACTGGTTGAGATTTACGCTACCGATAACGTTCCTTACTGCTATAAGTATCAGAGTTCAGACCGTAGCGAGTATGCTCCAATGCTGCGTCTGGCTGAGGTTTATCTGAACTATGCTGAGGCTGCTTTGCGCAGTGGCGATCAGGCAACAGCACTGACTTACCTGAACAAGGTTCGTGACCGTTCTTTGGCTGATCCTGCTACCCAGAGCTATAAGGCTGCTGACTTCGCAAGTGCCGCTGACATGCTGAACGCTATCCTGTGGGAGAAGCGCTTTGAGACCTTCGGCGAGGGTTTGCGTTGGGGTGACATCCATCGTTTGACTGTTGACGATATGGCTCCTACAGGTGGCATACCTGCAAAGATCCAGTACAAGAAGGTGAACGGTGCTAACGCTGCTGATGTATTCGTAATCGGTAAGGCTATCGACGAGGCTTGGTACTTGGTAGGTGCATATCCTTATACCGACCGCCGCTTCTTGTGGCCTATCCCAACTAATGACTTGACTCGCAACCCAACTTTGGCTGCTCAGCAGAATGTTGGTTGGAGCAACTAATAGTTGACTGCAACAAAAGGCTTTTAGCCTGCAATAATAGAAAAGGGTTCCACTTAGTGTGGAGCCCTTTCTTTATGGCTAATGCCTCCTTTTAAAATGTGTCAAAAAGAGTTATACGCCTTATTTGACTCTTTTGAGCAAGGGAAAAATCCACTTATTCCGTTTTTGCGATGCTGTTTTTGCCCACTTATTCCGTTTTTTAGTGTCTTTTCCCTCTAATTTGGGATTAGCGTAAGTAAAGAATTGTTCCTTATATAATTCGCTTGCACTTGATAAGTATCTTCTCTTCGGGATGCAGGGTGGTGGCAAAGAGATAGGTGTCACCCCCTTCTGAGAGATGGAGACGCTTGCGGAGCTCGGCCACGGAGGCGGGGAAGTTACGGATGGTGAGGTTGGCTTTGGTGATGTCGCCCAACAGGGATTTCAGCTCTTTCTTGCCAAAGCCGCTCACGGCTTCTACCTGAAAAATACGGCCAGGGAAGTCGGTGATGACTTGATTGGAGGTATAGAGGTGACTGTTGGTGTGCAGTTTTTGCAAGCTAAAGCGTTGGGCCAGGCAACGATGGGCTCCTGCTTTGAGCAGGGAGGCATTGGGCTCGTAAAGGGTTTGGCCGATGCTCTTGGCCAAGTCGGGGGCGCTTTGCTGCTCTTCGGCCTTGGTGAAAACAAACGCTTGTGTCTCTTCTTTCTTGATGTTGATGCAATGGATAGGGGTGTGGTCAATGTCGGTAGCAGTGTCTTTGGATAGTATCAGCAGCAGTTCCTTGCACTCGTTATCGACCGAAACGATGTGCGCCTCCTGAACGTGCTTGAGCTGGTGCAACGCCAAGTCGAGGTCGAGCATGGGGGATAGCTTCACCATCACTTTGTCTGCTTTCTGCACAAGGGTTTCTTCCAGCCTACTCACATCTGGCTCGCAATTGCTGATAGCTACGGTCTTGCCGCCATGTCCGTCACGTCGGGCTGGGTCGAGATAGAGCCAGCTGACGAGGGAGGAATGCTGGGACAGCCATGCTTCACTATTAGAATTGATAATGGATAATTGATAATTGATAATTGACTGCGTCCTATTGGATAAACCGCTCACGCTCGGCCTAGTTGATGCAAACATCGCTTGCCCTCGCTCAACTGCGATTTTCTGTCGCGACTCGCCAAAATCGTTGCCAGCATCTTTGGCACTCGCTGCTCCGGAAAGTGACCGTTGTATGTTGAGCGTTGAGAGTGCTTGGAAGTTGTGTTCTGCTATCCTGACAAGTTCTTCTTGGCGCTCTACGTAGGTGGTGTGCCGGAAGGCGTGTGACATAAACCAGCAGTCGATGCCAAAGCCACCAGTGAGGTCGGCCAAAGAGTCGTGTTCGCCCATCTTTGCCACTACACCATATTTATAGGTAGCAGTAGCCTCGGACGAGCATTGTTCCAAGGGCAGGTGGGGCGGATAGATGATGTCATCGCAAGCTGCCCAGGTGGGTACTTTGTCACGAATGCTTTGCCAACCGGCTATCTGGGTGAGGGCAGTGGGCATATCGATAGCAGGGTAGCGGCTGGCTTGCAGGGCCAGCTGTCGGACATCATCTTCACGATGCTCTTTTATGAACTGCTTTATCTCATTCTCCATTTTCCATCCTCCATTATCAAGGTATCACCTTGTATTTTTCCCTTGCCTCCTGACGGCTCACTAAGTTGAAATGCCACCACTCTGAGGGCAATGAACGGAAACCTGCCTCGCGCATCACGCTTATGAGCAACCTACGGTTTTGCAACGCCTCTGCAGAGAGGGTGGTATAGTCGGTATGTGCCTCACGTCCCAGGTGATCGACAACGGTGCCCATAGGGATAGTGTCTCCCTGTGCGTTGGCAATGCTGATATCTACAGCCAAGCCGTAGTTGTGTAACCCGCCACCATGAGCAGGATTCGACACATAGTTCTGTTGACGGGTGCCTTTCACCACATCCCACATCTGCTGTTGGATACGCATGGGACGGGCAGCGTCGAAGATGATCAGGTGGTAATCGGGGCGCTTTTTTTGCAACAGTTGTTGCGCCTTCAACAAGGGAGATATGGCATCGGGATGCACGTAGGCTTCTCGCAAATCGTCATACAGACATTTGCCCATGAAATTATCGTCGCGGGCATACATCAGGCTTACAAGGATATTGCTATCTTGCTCGCTTACATTGATATAGCCCAACGAATCCAGGTACTGGGCCGTTCTGCTAAGCTGCTGAACGGGTGTTGCCTCCAAGGTATCTATGGGCGCTACGACGATGTCCGTCATAGGCTCCTGCACTTGCTTTTTCCCTAAGGGCAGGAAGGCAAACAAGGCGGCAAGAATGACAACAAACGCAGTGCTGATGAATAGCTTGGTGTGTTGCTTTTGTTGCTTCATGCCTTCCTGAATGTTAGGTTATTTCTTGTCGTATGCGTGCAGCGGGTAGTCGGTGGTGTAGTGCAAGCCTCGACATTCTTTGCGCTCCAACGCCTGACGGGTAATCAGGTATCCTACGTTGATCATGTTACGCAGTTCGCAGATATCCTTGTCGGCCTTGCTCTTCTTGAACAGCTTCTCAGTTTCTTCGTAGAGCAGGTCGAGACGGTCCCAGGCACGCCACAGACGCAGGTCGCTGCGCACGATACCCACGTAGTTGCTCATGATCTCGCCCACCTCTCGCACACTCTGCGTAATAAGCACTTTCTCCTCGTTGGTCAGCGTGCCCTCATCGTTCCACTCGGGTACTGCCTCGTTGAAGTAGTACTCATCCACATGTGCCAACGAGTGCTTGGCAGCAGCATCAGCATAGACCACCGCCTCTATGAGCGAGTTGGACGCCAGTCGGTTGCCACCATGCAAGCCCGTACAAGAACATTCGCCGATGGCATAGAGGCGTTTGATGGACGAACAACCGTTCAGATCGACCTTGATGCCACCGCACATGTAATGCGCTGCCGGGCGGACGGGAATGTATTCTTTGGTGATGTCGATGCCGATGGAAAGGCACTTTTTGTAGATATTGGGGAAATGATGCTTGGTTTCCTCTGGGTCTTTGTGCGTTACATCCAAGCACACATGGTCGATGCCGTGAATCTTCATCTCCTTATCGATGGCACGTGCCACGATGTCACGAGGAGCCAACGACAAGCGCTCGTCGTATTTCTCCATGAACGTCTCGCCCGTAGGCAAACGCAAGATGCCGCCGTAGCCACGCATGGCCTCGGTGATGAGGTAGGCGGGATGCGTTTCGCCCATGTGATAGAGGGAAGTGGGATGGAACTGCACAAACTCCATGTCCTGCACCGTACCCTTGGCACGATAGACCATTGCCTCACCATCGCCTGTAGCGATGACGGGGTTGGTGGTGGTTTGGTAAACAGCACCGCAACCGCCTGTACACATGAGCGTTACCTTGCTCAGGTAAGTATCTACCTTCTGGGTATCGGGGTTGAGGATATAAGCACCGTAACACTCGATGTTGGGCGTGCGGCGAGTAACCACACGTCCCAGATGGTGCTGGGTGATAATTTCTACGGCAAAGTGGTTCTCTTTTACATCGATGTCAGGGTTGTTGCGTACCGCCTCCATCAAGCCACGCTGGATCTCGGCACCCGTATCATCAGCGTGGTGCAGGATACGGAACTCAGAATGGCCGCCTTCACGATGCAGGTCGAACTCGCCATCTTCCTTTCGGTCGAAGTTAACACCCCACTGTACCAGTTCCTGGATCTGTGCCGGAGCGTTGCGCACCACTTGCTCCACCGCCTTGCGGTCGCTGATGTAGTCGCCGGCAATCATCGTATCCTCGATATGTTTCTCGAAGTTGTCCAATTCGAGATTGGTCACACTGGCCACGCCACCTTGTGCATACTTGGTATTGGCCTCGTCTAACGTGGTTTTGCAGATAATACACACCTTGCCTTTTTTAGCCCGTGCAATCTTGAGGGCATAGCTCATTCCGGCTACACCTGCTCCGATAATGAGAAAGTCGTACTTATAAATCATATAGGTTTATATTTCTTTGTTTCCACAAAAATACGTAACTTAGCGGCAAAATCAAACAAAGATGAATAGAATTTTTCATGCTCGCATCGCAATTGGGCAATATTTGTTTCTCTTGCTGGTTACAGGAGTGGTGATTTGGGCGTTGTGGGACAAGCAAATCGTACTGGCTGTGTTGATGGTCATCTTGTTGGTGTTGGGCATTGAAAAACTGATACATACTACCTATACCCTGACCTCCGATGGGTTCCTAGTGTTGTATTACGGCAGGTTCATGGCGGGCAAGACCATTCCGTTGCAAGAGGTGACAGAGGTGGAAAGTGTGTGTCAGATAAGACTGTTTGGTGTGGGCTTGATGCGTTGTGTATTGGTGCATCACGGTGGCAAGACAGAAGCCTTGATGCCTGTTAAGGAAGAAGAATTCATTGAGGTGATCAATAAAAAAAGGAAACTATGAAATATAATGTAGCGATTATTGGTGGTGGTCCTGCAGGTTATACTGCTGCCGAAGCAGCTGGCAAGGCTGGCTTGAGCGTGGTGCTGTTTGAGAAGAACAATCTCGGTGGCGTTTGTCTGAACGAGGGTTGTATCCCTACTAAGACCTTGCTCTACTCCGCCAAGACATACGACAATGCCGCACACGCTGCGAAATATGCGGTGAATGCTGGTGAGGTGAGCTTTGACTTGCCAAAGATCATTGCCCGCAAGCAGAAGGTGGTGCGCAAACTGGTACTGGGTGTGAAGGCAAAGCTAACACAACACCAGGTACAGATAGTCAGTGGCGAAGCGTTTATCGAAAACGCTCACCAAGTGCGTTGTGGCGAAGAAGTGTACGAGTGCGATCACCTCATTATCTGCACGGGCTCTGATACGTTTATCCCACCGATTCCTGGCGTTGACAAGACACCTTACTGGACACACCGTGATGCCTTGGACAACAAAGAACTGCCTCAGTCGCTGGTCATCATCGGCGGTGGTGTGATAGGTATGGAGTTTGCATCGTTCTTCAACAGTTTGGGCGTGAAGGTGACGGTGATTGAAATGATGGACGAGATACTGGGTGGCTTGGACAAGGAGATTGCTTCGCTGTTGCGTGCCGAGTATGCCAAGAAGGGTGTGATGTTCCACTTGAGTTCGAAGGTTACGTCAGTATCTTATGAAGAAGGACTGACTACAAAAGTGTTCTTCGAGAAGGACGGTGGTTTGGAAACGGTGGAGGCCGACAAACTGCTGATGAGTGTGGGCAGACGACCGGTTACCAAGGGCTTTGGCTTGGAGAACCTGCAGCTGCAAACCGATGAGCGAGGTCGTATCGTGGTGAACGACAGGATGCAGACATCGGTGCCTGATGTGTATGTATGTGGCGACCTGACGGGCTTCTCGCTCTTGGCACATACAGCGGTGAGAGAGGCGGAGGTAGCTGTGAACGCTATTCTGGGGTTGCAGGATGCGATGAGTTACCGAGCTATTCCGGGTGTGGTTTATACTGTGCCAGAAGTGGCCAGTGTAGGCATGACCGAAGAAGCGTTGCAACAAAGTGGACGTTCCTATCAGGTGGTGAAGTTGCCGATGGCTTTCTCTGGTCGTTTCGTGGCAGAGAACGAAGGCGTGAATGGTGTTTGCAAGCTCCTTTTTGCCGATGATGATATGTTGTTGGGTGCCCATGTGTTGGGTAATCCCGCCTCTGAGATCATCACCTTGGCAGGTATGGCCATTGAACTGCGTCTCAAACGGGAGGAGTGGAAGAAGATTGTCTTCCCGCATCCTACTGTAGGCGAGATATTCCGCGAGGCATTGTAAACAAGAATAATATAGTTGAATAATTAAAATAAAGCAATGAAAAGTATTTGGATGAAAACCGTTTCATGTGTGGCTATCGCATTGGTAGTCATGACTGCATGTACTAAGAAACAGGAGCCGATTGACCCCATTCTTTCTCACATAGACAATTCTGTCCGTCCGCAGGACGACTTCTTCGAGTATGCCAACGGCACTTGGTTCAAGCAGCACCCTATCCCTGCTTCCGAGCAGAGTACGGGTATCTTTACCGCTGTAGATGATACGGTGCAGGCACAGGTGTATCAGATTTGCTTGGAGGCAGCTGTTACCGAGAACCCTAAGGGTAGCAACAAGCAGAAGATAGGCGACCTCTATGCTGCCGGTATGGATAGCGTGGCGCTCAATGCCAATGGTATCAATGAGTTGAAACCTGAGTTTGAGAAGATTGACGCGATGCAGTCATTGGCCGACTTGCCTGCTACGTTGGCTTATCTGCGTACGATTGGTGGTGGAGGTTTCTTCTATTTCGGCGTTTCTCAGGATGACAAGAACAGTAATGAAAACTCAGTGGGTCTGAGCCAGGGTGGTTTGAGTTTGCCCGATCGTCGTTTCTATATAGATGAAGATGAGAAATCGGCTGATATCCGTGCCAAGTTCGTGGATTATATGAAGGGCTTGTTCGTGACGATGGGCTATGCCGATGCGGAGGCTAAGGCATCAGCCGATAAGGTGATGGCACTGGAAATGGCAATGGCCAAGAGTTCTCGTAAGACGGAAGACACCCGTGACCCATTCAAGAACTACAATAAGATGTCGGTGGCGCAGGTAAGTAAACTGATGCCTGCGTTCAACTGGAACACGTATCTGAATGCTGTAGGACTGAGCAAGGTGGACAGTATCGTGGTGGGCCAGCCTGAGTTCTTCACGGCCCTCAACGGACACCTGAAGCAGTTTGATATCAAGGTACTGAAGGATTATCTGAAGGTGGGCTTGCTGGATGGTTATGCCAATTACCTGGATGATGCTACCTTCATGCAGTATTTCAATTTCTATTCCAAGACCTTGCGTGGCGTACAGGAGCCTCGTCCTCGTTGGAAGCGTGTGGTGGATGTAACCAACCGTGTATTAGGTGATTTGGTAGGTCAGGTGTATGTAGCTGAGTACTTGCCTAAGGGCACCAAGGAGAAGTTCGTGGAGATTGGCAATGCTATCAAGGCGGAATTTGAGAACCATATCAAGAACCTCGACTGGATGAGTGAGCCTACTAAGGAGAAGGCACTCAAGAAGTTGGCCGCTGTGAACATGAAGTTGGCTTATCCCGACAAGTGGAAGGATATGAGCGCTTTGGAGATTACACGTGATTCTTACGTCCGTAACATGATGAACTATGCTGGCTGGAACTTCAAACGTATGATCAGTCGTTACGGTCAGCCTGTAGATCGCACAGAATGGCACATGCAGCCACAGACCTACAATGCTTATTATAGTCCGTCGAACAATGAGATTTGTATTCCTGGCTGTAACATCATCGTACCTGGTTTCGATGGTCGTATGCCTGATGACGCTATCCTGTATGCTATCATTGGTGGCAGTACGTTTGGCCATGAGGTGACACACGGATTCGATGATACGGGTTGCAACTATGATGCTGAGGGCAACCTGAGCAACTGGTGGACGGACGAGGACAAGGCAAAGTTTGAGGCCAAGACGAAGATGATTGTGGAGCAGTTTGACAACTACGAGGTAGTGGATGGCTTGCACATCAACGGCGAGAATACACAGGGTGAGAATATCGCAGACTTAGGTGGTCTGATTATGGGCTTCGAAGCATTCAAGAAGACTGATCAGTATAAGAATAATGTAATCATTGGTGGCTTTACCCCTGCTCAGCGTTACTTCTTAGGTCATGCGCAGGCTTGGATGATGCAGTTCCGTCCGGAGGCATTGGCTACTCGTGTGAAGAGCGACGAGCATGCTCCTGCCAAGTGGCGTGTGTTGGGTCCGTTGTCTAATACTGTTGAATTCTATGAGGCGTTCGATGTGAAGGAGGGCGATGCTATGTGGCGTCCAGAGGCTGAGCGAGTTAAGATCTGGTAATTACATTGAAAAGACTTATCATAATATGGTTTTTAGCTATTCCTCTCTTGGTCAATGCCCAAGAGAGGATAGCTGCTGATGCCCTTGCTCATCGTCTTGACTCCCTAATTCAGGCTAAGATGCCACAAGGAGGTATGGTGGGCGTATCGGTGTTCGACCTGAACGACAACCAACCACTTTATGCTTATCAGGCCGACAGGCTTTGTCGTCCTGCCTCTACACAGAAACTTATTACGGCCATTACTGCCCTGAATCAGCCTCGTGGTCAGGAGCCTTTCCGCACGGAAGTATGGGCAACGGGTGAGATTGCCAATGATACACTTCGTGGCGACCTGTATGTGGTGGGTGGTATGGACCCTGAGCTGATGGAAACGGCACTCGATACGCTGGTGGATCTGACGTCGGCCTTTCCGTTTCATGTAATTACCGGACAGGTGTATGGTGATGTTTCGATGCGTGATTCGATGTATTGGGGCAGAGGATGGATGTGGGATGATAACCCCGAGAGTTTTCAGCCTTATCTCTCTCCGCTGATGCTGAACAAGGGCTTCGTGAAGGTGACCGCCATCCCTACCACCCCTGGAGAACCCGCTCGTTTGGAGGTAAAGCCTGCTTCCTCTTATTTCAATATCATCAATGAGACCAAGACCAAGACGTCTTCTGCGGGTGATTTTGACGTGATGCGTGACTGGATGAACAATGAGAATGAGATTATCGTGAGTGGCAACATCACATCTCGCAGGGTGGAGGAGATCAATGTCTATTCGTCACAAGACTATTTCATGCATACGTTTCTGGACAGATTGGGCACTCGCTTCACGCTGATGCAGCCTTGGTATAGCTTTGACGAACTGCAAAACGACTCTACTTGTCAGTTGGTGGCTGAGTATGAAACATCCGTTCAGAAAGTGTTGAAACACATGATGAAGGATAGTAACAACCTCAATGCTGAGGCTTTGTTTACCCGCTTGGGCGTACAGGCTTCCGGCAAACGACATGTCTCGGCCGATGAGGGGGTGGAGGCCATAAGGGCGCTTGTCAAGGCGATGGGCTTGAAGCCCGACGACTATCGCTTTGCCGATGGTTGCGGTCTTTCGATGTATGATTATGTGTCGCCCGACTTGCTGGTAGCTTTCTTGCGTTATGCCTATAATCGCGACAATATCTTCCCGCATCTGTTCCGCTCTTTGCCTGTGTCTGGCGTTGATGGTACTTTGAAGAACCGTATGCGTAAAGGCAATCCTGCCTACCAACGGGTCCATGCTAAGACGGGCTCCTATACGGGCATCAATTGCTTGGCTGGGTATCTGGAAACCAACTCGAAGCGCTACCTCGCCTTTGCCATCATGTGCCAGAACCAAATCAAGGCAAGTGAGGCTCGTGCCCTGCAGGATGCTATCTGCGAATTACTAGCAAAAGAATAACGCTACACCAAAACAACTTGTTTTGGTATAGTTAAAATGCTTCCTTCAAGTCGTTATCATATCTCCTACAACACCAAAACAACTTGTTTTGCTATGGCAGGAGGCATATTAATCTCCTACGGGAAAGCAGGCGCTCTCCTACGGGAAGGCAGGCGATCTACTACGGGAGGATTGCCCTTCTACTACGGGAAGGTTGGTTACCCCCCCAATAATAACAAAAAGAACACCGCAAAGCTTTTAGGCTTGCGGTGCTCTTTCTTATATATAAATAAGGTGTACTTATTTCACGCATTCTGCAAAGTCGGTCAGGTGCATGTCACCCTTGCAACCGATATAAAGTAAAATTTTTTTACTTTACATATTCTGCAAAGTCGGTCAGGTGCATGTCACCCTTACGAGCCAATGTATCGTGGAAGGCGAATGCTGCTGGCAGACAATGGTGTGTCTGACCACCCTTAGCAATCTTCAGGTAATCCCACAACAGTTGCTTGTAGTCAGGATGTGCGCAGTTCTCGATAATGCACTTAGCACGCTCGATAGGAGCCTTGCCACGCAGGTCGGCTACACCCTGCTCAGTTACAATCACATTCACATCATGCTCTGAGTGATCCTGGTGACTTACGAAAGGAACGATAGAGCTGATGAGACCACCCTTGGCAGTAGAAGGACATGTGAAGATACTGATGTAAGCGTTGCGCTCGAAGTCGCCTGAACCACCGATACCGTTCATCATCTTCGTACCACTTACCTGGGTTGAGTTGGCGTTGCCGTAAAGGTCAACCTCAATAGCGGTGTTGATGGCGATAACGCCTAAGCGACGGATTACCTCAGGAGAGTTGGAAATCTCGCTCTGACGCAAGGTCAGATGATCCTTGAAGTAGTCGATATTGTCATATACCTGCATCAAGCAGTCGTTGGTAACGGTCAGTGAGCAAGCAGAAGCATCCTTCACACGACCTTCCAGCATCATAGCCACCACTGAATCCTGCAACACCTCAGTATAGATGTTGAAGTCAGGCACGTTCTTGTCCTTACCCAGTGCACCCAGGATAGCGTTAGCGGTAGTACCCACACCACTCTGCAAAGGCAGGAAGGTGCTTGGGATGATGCCACGCTTCATGTCGTTCACCAAGAACTCAGCGGTGTTGTGACCAATCTGAGTGGTGATAGGATCCTCACCCTTGAAACCACGAGCCTCGTCAGGGATGTTGCACTCTACCACACCCACAATCTTAGCAGGGTCAATCTCTACATAAGGCTTACCGATACGGTCGCTTACATGCTCGATTGGAATAGGTTTGCGGTAAGGAGGGTCAAGTGGCTGATAAACGTCGTGCAATAACTTGGCACCCTTAGAATGGAAGGCGTTTAACTCCAGGATGACGTGCTCTGCCAACATAGCCACTGTAGGACTGATACCACCGGCAGCGGTGAGGTAAGCACGTACCTTACCGTCTTTCTCCTCGATGTCGCATACTTCCAAGATACCCCAGTTCAGCTTGCCATAGAAGCCATAACGTAACTCCTGTGCCATGTGGCTCAGGTGAAGGTCGTTGTAAGCAATCTCATTCATGTTGACATGCTTACGGAAGTCAGGGTTGGTGGTGTAAGGAGCACGGAACTTGATAGCCTGTGCCAATGCCATATCGCCATCGGTACTCTGACCAGTAGAAGCACCAGTGAAAATGCTCACTTGGAAAGGACGGCCTGCTTCATGTTCTGCAGTGGCCAACTTTGCCAGTTCCTTTGTTGTTGCCTTAGCTGCACCAGCAGGTGTAAAACCACTAAGACCAATCTGATCGCCATTCTTTATCAGCGAAGCTGCCTCAAGGGCTGAAATGTACTTTAATGCCATAATTGCTTTACCATTATAAATTTTAATATTTTCGTTTCAATATTTCCGACCAGATGATGGCTTTGCGAGCATCCTCGGCAGAGTCTATCGCATATTCCGAGCGGGGCTGTACCTCAATCGGCTGGACGATGTTAGCCGTACTCCTCACGCCCTCGTTCTTAAACTCTGCCCGCTGGCTCATGTCTCCCGTCTGTCGCCAGGAGGTTACCGGCTCGCTTTTCCTAACTTTCTTAGCAGGTTTCTTCACTTGGGCAGGCTGCCGGGGCTGTTGTGTGGGAATATTCACAATAACAGGCTTAGGCCCTTCTTGCTCCTTCTGGGCGTTCTTCACCACTTTGTTTATCTTGTCGAAGAAGATACATACAGCTATGAATCCAGCGAAAAACAAAAAGTCTATCAGTCCGTCCATAATAAGCCAAATCTAATATTTGGTGCAAATATACACATTATTTTTGTGCCATCAAATATATATGTGTGAAAATAGCCGAGGGGTTACGACAGTTTTGAATGCAAAAAGCATTGTTTTCCCCAAAAATGTTTATTAACTTTGCCATCGGAATATCAGAATAAAATTTGTGTCATAACGATAAAAAAAACCATGAAAGAAGAATACAATGAAAAAAGGGCAGTTTCACAACTCCCCCTCTTTCTTTTAACCTAAACCTTAACTATGAAAAAATCTAATTCTTTTTAGAATGATGCAAATTTCTACTTTTTTTCATTATTGTGCAAGAAATAATGATATTTTCGTACAATCAATTAAAGTTTTTTAATAAAAAACGCCGGATTTGTGTAATTCTTACACTTTATATTGCAATCTGAAAGCAGTTTGCATATCTAAATCAAAATAGCTATCTTTGCAGCTGATTTTTAATAAACAGATTATGGAGGAAATGACTGGGGCAGACTTAAAATCAGCAACTACAGGAACCAAGAAACTTTTTATTGAGACGTATGGTTGCCAAATGAATGTAGCCGATAGCGAAGTAATTGCTTCTATCATGAAGATGGCAGGCTATGAGGTAACCGAACAGCTTGACGAAGCCGATGCTGTGTTTTTGAATACCTGCTCGGTGCGCGACAATGCCGAGCAAAAGATATATAACCGTTTGGAAGCATTGCATGCTATGCGCAAGCGACATCCACTTGTCATCGGTGTACTGGGGTGTATGGCGGAGCATGTGAAAGATGATTTGATTGAGCACCATCATACCGATTTGGTGGCAGGGCCTGATGCTTACTTGAGCTTGCCCGACTTGATTGCTTCTGTAGAGGCTGGGCATAAGGCTATCAATGTAGAACTTTCTAAGACGGAAACCTATCGTGATATCATTCCTTCACGCATTTGTGGCAATCATATCTCTGGTTTTGTTTCTATCATGCGTGGATGCAATAACTTTTGCACCTATTGTATTGTGCCTTATACCCGTGGCCGTGAACGAAGCCGTGATGTGGAGAGCATCCTGAACGAGGTGGCCGATTTGCAATCGAAAGGATATAAGGAAGTGACATTGCTGGGTCAGAATGTCAACTCCTATCGATTTGAGGGGGCAGATGGCATCGTTACTTTTCCTATGTTGCTAAGGTTGGTGGGTGAGTCATTCCCCACTATGCGAATACGCTTCACCACTTCCCATCCGAAGGATATGAGTGATGAGACCTTGCATGTGATTGCCGAGGTTCCTAATGTCTGCAAACATATCCATCTGCCTGTGCAAAGTGGCAGTGACCGCATTCTCAAGTTGATGAATCGTCATTATGACCGCAAGTGGTATATGGAACGTGTGGCTGCTATCCGTAATATCATTCCTGATTGTGGTCTATCAACCGACATCTTTTGCGGCTTCCATTCTGAAACAGAGGAAGACCATCAAATGTCATTGTCTTTGATGGAAGAATGTGCATACGATGCTGCTTTTATGTTCAAGTATTCCGAGCGCGAGGGCACTTATGCTTCCAAGCATCTGGAGGATGATATCCCGGAAGAGGTGAAGATACGTCGCTTGAATGAGATTATCGCTTTGCAAAACCGTTTGTCAGCTGAGGCCAATGCCCGTGCGGTAGGCAAGGAATACGAAGTACTGGTAGAGGGCGTTTCCAAGCGCTCACGCGACCAACTGTTTGGCCGTACAGAACAAAACCGTGTGGTGGTGTTTAACCGAGGCAACCACCACATCGGCGAGTTGGTAAACGTGAAGATAACAGCTTCTACCTCTGCTACCTTGCTGGGCGAGGAAGTGTTTTTCTGGGGTTGATATGCAGAAGAAGACGGGGTGTAGGATACCATCGGATAGGGAGATTGGTCGTAGCCCGCGACTTTTTAGCGTTCGCCAAAAAGTCTTGTACCGTCCGCAGAAAACAATCATAGCGTACGCTGAGAATATTTTCGGCGCACGCTATGAACCGTTTTTCTAATAGGAGCTGTGGCTAAGGATTCACAGAAAGAATCTCGTGATACTTGGCCTTGTCAGAAAGAATCTCCTTTGCCCGTTTCAGATCTGGGTCATCTTTCAGCTGTTCGATGATGCTGCCTTTCTGATAGTAGTATCGCTTTACGATTTCCTCAGAGATCAGCGGTTTGATATCGCTGGCAAAGAAATCGAGGTCGTGGTCAAGGTTATGTTGTAATTTCTTCTCCAAGGCCTCAAACTCAGCTGTGGCATCTTGCTCGTAGCCTTCAAATTCAGCCATTGCTTTCAGATCTTTCAGCAGCTTCTCACTTTGCTGGTCGTACTTGAAGTCGGTAGACTTCACCTTCTCCTTGAACTCCTCATAATCCTGGTCGGTCAGTACGAAATCTTGAGCAGCTGCAATTTTCTTATGCTTGATGCAATAGTCGGTGGCATAGTCAAAGATCAGGTTGTCGCGCGACAGATAATAGATAATATTAGGTGTCTGTTTCTTCTCCACTACGATATCTGGCGTTACGCCACCACCATCACGCACTTCACGACCAGCTGCGGTGTGGAATACGGTAGTCAGACTGTCGGGGATGCGTCCTACGCTTCCATCAACATTTCGATGAGAGTAGTCGATGGCTTGCACGCATCGTCCGCTTGGGATATAATACTTGGAGGTAGTCAGTTTAATGGTTCCTCCGTAGGGCAAGGGACGAGTGGTTTGTACCAATCCTTTTCCGTATGTGCGTGTTCCGATAATCACTGCACGGTCAAGGTCTTGCAGAGAACCTGCTAAGATTTCAGAAGATGAAGCCGTACCGCTATTTACCAGAACAGCAATAGGTATGTCAAGGTCGAGAGGTTCTCTCAGCGTTTTATATGTCTCGCTGGCTTGACGCGTTTTGCCCCTGGTGGTTACCAGTGTTTGTCCTTTGGGTACAAAGAAATTGGCTATTTCGATGGCTTCGTCAAGCAAGCCACCGCCATTGCTGCGTAGGTCGATTATTAAAGAGCTGATGCCTTGTGCTTTCAATTCTTGGAAAACACGTTTGAACTCCTTTGACGGGTTGCCGGAAAATGTGCTTAGATTAATATATCCAATGCCATCTTCTATTTTTGCATAATAAGGAATCAACGGAAGCTCTATGTATTTCCTGACGATGTTGAAAGTCAGCAGATTCTTCTCTCCCGGGCGTTGCACCTTTAATGTGAACGAGGTGCCGGCATCTCCACGTAACATTTCGCTTACTTGTTGGTTGTCCTTGCCCAACAGGTCTTCTCCGTCAAGTTCCATGAGAATATCACCTACTTTCAACCCCACCTCGGCAGCAGGCATCCCTTCGTATGGCTCTGAAATGACGGAGCGTTTCAGTTGCTCATTCCATGTGATGATAGAACCGATGCCGCCATATTTATTACGGAGCATTTGTTCCAACTCATCCCGGTCGTCTTCTGGGAAATATACGGTATAGGGATCGAGGGAATATAGCATGTTATCTATACCCTCACGGATGGTTTTGTCGGCATTCAGGGAGTCAACATAGAACATGTCAAGCTCTTTGACGATGGAGTTGAATATGTCCAGGTTCTTGGCAATCTGGAAATCATGGTTCTCACCTTTTTCAAATCCCCAGAAAGCAACAGCACTTACTGTCAGCGCCAGTAGGGCGGCTGCATGCCAACTTCTCATTTTCTTCATACTTTTGCAATTTTATGTTTGATCTCAATCCATTTCTCTTGTGGAAGCTCTGTTCCTATCACTTGCACTACCTCAGCAGCTATGATAGACCCTATCTCAGCACACTGACTGAGGCTGTGGCCATTGATAAGACCGTAAAGGAAACCAGCTGCATAATAGTCGCCTGCTCCTGTACTGTCAAGGCAGTTGACCGTCTGTGCCGGTACCTCCGAAAACTGTTCTTTTGTGGCAATAAGCGATCCTTTTTCACCTATCTTTACTATGACTATTTTGCAATAGTCTGTCAATTTTTTCGCCGCTTCATAAGGTTCGAGGCCAGTAAATGCTTTAGCTTCTTTTTCGTTGGCGAAAATAATATCGATGTATTTGTCCACCAAATTAGTGTAAAAGTCATGGTCTTCCTGTATGATGTTATAGCTGGCCATATCCATAACCACCTTCATGCCTGCCTCTTTCGCCATTTTGGCTCCTCTTTCTATCAACTCGTGGTTTTGTACCAGATAACCTTCAAGGAAAAGGTATTGATATCCATTGAACATTTCCGGCTGTAGGTCCTCTGCTTTCAGGTCGATTGAAGCGCCCATGTGGCCGGCAAAGGTGCGTTCTCCTCCTTGTGAGATAAATGATGTACATACACCTGAGCTTAGGGTTGGCGACAGCACCATTATGTTTTCAACGCCTACATCTGTGAGGCTTTTAGCATATTCCTGACCCACTTTGTCGTGCCCCACTTTGCCAATAAAGCCAACAGGAACGCCAAGGTGTCCCATTGCCCTGCATGAGTTGGCTATAGAACCTCCAGGAGTAATGGTGACATGATGTTGACCAATCATCTGCTGTATTTTCCCATACAGTTCATCGCTGATATGTACCATTCCACCCTTGGGCAGATGCAACGCTGTTAGTATGTCGTCATTTTTTAGGATAACGGAAACATCTGTCAATGCATTACCAAGTCCTAAAATTTTATTCATAAGATGATTTTTTTTGCAAAGATATTGCATATTTCAAAATATCCTATTAATTTTGCACCGCATTTAAGAAAATAAAACAAAATTCTTCCTTAGCTCAGTCGGTTAGAGCATCTGACTGTTAATCAGAGGGTCCTTGGTTCAAGTCCAAGAGGAAGAGCTAAAAGCAAGGTTTTATTTTCATTCTTCCTTAGCTCAGTCGGTTAGAGCATCTGACTGTTAATCAGAGGGTCCTTGGTTCAAGTCCAAGAGGAAGAGCAAGAGAGGGGAAGCAATTTTGTTTCCCCTCTCTTCTTTTTTAATCAAGGCATGAAATACCGATTATCATTTAATGATAAACAGTTTGTTGAAGCCAGTCATTTCAAAAACCTTCTTGATTTCGTCGTTGATGTTCTTAACGACTACTGTGCCTTTTCTAGCTTTTACACTCTTCAAGATGCTGATGAAAATACGCAGACCCGAACTGCTGATATATTCCAATTCTTCGCAGTCAAGTTCTACGTCGGTGCAATCAGAATCTATTACACACTGAACATCCTTAGCTGTCTGTACTGCTGCCAAGGTGTCAAGTCTTCCACTAAAAAATGCAATCATCTTGCCTTCTTCTTCTTTAATCGTTGTGTTCATTGTCAATCTATTTTTAAGTTATTTATTTTAAATATATTATAATGGGAATACTATAATTACAGTCGCTATGTTTACAGCCAATAGCACCAAGTGCATCAAAATTCCTAAATGGAGGAAATCGGTGAACTTAAATCCGCCAGGACCATAAATGTGCATGTGCGTTACTGAGCCGACGGGTGTTGCATAACTGATAGTTACCGATGTCATTAGCGCGATGGTAAATGGCAATGGGTCACACCCTAACGTAATAGCCTGGTGGTAAATAATGGGGAAGAACACCGCAGCAGCTGACACATTGCTAAATATCTCACTTACGAAGGATGCCAGGAAACACATTACTATCATGATGATATATGGATTTCCCCCACACATCTCCAAGATGGGGTCTGAAATCATTGAAACCAGACCTGTCTTGGAAATGGCAGTTGAAAACACCATCATGGCACCTAGTGTTAGCAGGAAATTCCAATCGATGTATTTGGTAACGCTATCCATGCGGCAACATCCAAAAGCGAGCATGGCACCAGCTGCTATCATGACAGAAGTAATCAAATGAACTACTTGAGAAGATGAAAATACGAACATCAGTACCAGTATGCAAGCTGAGACGATAGTCCGATATCCCAGATGAGGAACAAATTGCGAGTCAAAAAATGTCAGTGATCGTTTGTAGGTGTCTTCAAGGAGGTTGTCTCTTTTGGATGGACATTCTAATAACAACGAATCACCTGCTTGTAGTATTACCTGTCTGGGTTGCTCGTTTACTCGTTTACCTTGTCTGGCCACAGCTACCAAAACCATATCACTTCGTCTCTCAAAGTCGTTTTCGCACATGCGTGTGTCAATCAAGTCACTGCCAAAGTTTACATAGGCAGTACGCATCTTACGGTTGCTGTCTATCTCGTTGATGCTATATACATGATGGTCGGCTGCTACCAGTCCGTGACTGTTTTTTAACTCCAACAGCTCATTGATCTGTCCTGAATATATCAGACGGTCACCACCAAAAATATATTCGTCAGCTGGTACAGGAGAAATTACCTCTTTGTCGAAGCGCACAATCTCTATCAACGAACCGCCATGAACGTTTCTTAATCCTGCCTCGTCGATGGTTTGCATCACTGCTTCGTTATCGGTAGGGACCAACAGTTCTACTGTATAGTCGCTTGTTTCTTCGAACGATAATTCTGGGGACTCTCTGGGTGGAATCTTGTCGCGCAAGATTACCATCAGGATAATGCCTACTATAGTACAAGTCAATCCGGGAACCAATGGCGCGAAAAGATTGAGCGCCTTGCCAGTTTGTTCTACATAAAGGCCTGCCACCACCAAGTTTGATGTATGTCCCAGTAATGTGCACATACCACCAAAAGTCGCGGCATAGCTTAAAGGCATGAGCAATTTAGATGGAGCAATGGCTAACTTGCGTGCCCAAATCTTTACCATGTCAGTAAATAGATGGGTAACTTCCAGACAGCCTAACATAGCGCCTAATATTGCAGCAGGGGCAGTTAGACTGACAATGGCTTTCTTGAAAGACGAGGGCTCGCCAAGCATATGCTTGCTCAACCAGTAAAGCACTCCGGTATTCATTAAGCCTGCCAATATAATATAGAAAGCACCTGTCACTAAAATTGCTTCAGAGCCAAAAGACTCCAACACATCTTGTTCGGCAATCACCCCTGTAGCAAGTAGGAAAGTAACAGCTCCAAGGAAAGCCACTTCAGCCGGCACGCGAGTGCGTGTCAGCAAATAGAATAGTCCGATCACCATGATGATGACCATCCATATTTGAAATGACAATCCAAAGAAAGTAGTTACTTCGCCCATTTACAGTAGATCCTCGATTTCTGAATTCTTGTTTTTTTGCAACGTCAGAATATTCTTGCCATCTATGCGTTCGTATTTTACGCTATCCATAATTTTGCGTACCAAGTGAATACCTAAACCTCCAATGGGTCGGTCTTCTACCTCCTGGTTAACATCTACATCGGCTTTAGCAGTAGGGTCAAAAGCCGTGCCTGAATCGCTGATGACAAATATTACGTCATCTCCTTCAACGCTGGCAGAAATATCTACTTTCCCTTGTGTCCCTTCAGGGTAGGCATACTCCATTACATTGACAACAGCCTCTTCCATGGCGAGATTTAAGCTCATCGTCAATGAAAAATCCAAACCGGCTTCTTCGGAAAAGCTATCTATAAAAGCCGAAAGCTGAGGTATGTCAGCGATATCGTTATTAAGTTCAATCGTTCGTTGCATAACGTTTTGTTTTTACTAAAAGCTACAAAATAATAAAGAAAAATTGATAACTCCAAAAATCGGACTTCCTTTTTATTATTAAATAGGTGTAAAGTGTTTATTGACTGCTTAAAGCCAGTGTCAGTAAACTGAATCTGATCCCATCCACCTCCCGAAGGGCGTCTGCACATGCTGTCAGGGTAGCAGATGTTGTCATTACGTCATCTACCAGCAATACGTGTTTGCCTGTCAGGGCATCTTTTTCTTTTGCCACAAATACTCCCTTTGTGTTCTCGAACCTTTCTCGGGCCGATTTTTTAGTTTGCGTCATCGTAGGTTTTGTTCGCTCCACTGCATCGTTTACTACGTTTAAGCCCGTTGTCGTAGCAATGCCATATGCAATCCATTCACTTTGGTTGTAGCCACGTGACTTTTCTTTGTCCTTATGAAGAGGAACTGGTACGATACAGTTGATGCCTTCAAAAAAGCCGGAAGGTTGAATTTCAGAAGCCATTAATTGACCCAAAGCGAAAGCCAACCTTTTCCGACCATGATATTTGAACAGATGAATCATGTGAGCATACGGTGAACCATGTGTATAGAAGAACCAGGTAGTGGCTTTTTCCACAGGAAACTTTCCCCAAAACTCTTTGACCATAGGATTATCGTCCCATACATGATACATGGTACGTGGCAGTTTTTTGAGGCATGATTCACAGATGGCTTGTTCGTTGTCGTATAGTCTTTTTCCGCAAACAGGACAATAGTGAGGGAGTATCAATCCAATCAGAGGGTTCCACCATTTTTCGATAAATTTCATACGAAGCATCGTTAAAGAATTTCGGCTGCGAAGATACAACATTGTTTTTAAATGACATACACATTCCCATAAAATTTTTCGAAAAAAAAGTCATATTGGATGCACAATGTTGGAGAAAAGTAGTATCTTTGTAACCATGTTCGGTTTACCAAAACGGGAAACTTTTTAAAGAAATTTTTGAGAAAAGTTGTCCAAAACGGACAACTTTTGATGATAGCATACCGTGAAAAATAAGAAATTACAGATATGATGGAGATTAAGAATTTTACGATTACCAAGCGAGACGGCTCGAAAGACCGCTTCTCATTAGACAAGATTATGAATGCCATTGTTAAGGCGTTCGAGAGTGTGGAACAACCTGCAGATCTGGGTACTATCTCAAAGATACTGAGTCACTTGGATATGCATGATGACATCAAGGTGGAAGACATCCAAAACCAAGTGGAAGAGGCTTTGATGCGTGAAGGCTTCTATAAAGTTGCCAAGTCATTCATGTTGTATCGTCAGCAACACTCGGAAGACAGAGAGACAATGGCAAAGCTTCAGTTCTTGTCAGATTATTGTGATTCAGTGAATGCTGCATCTGGATCAAAGTATGACGCAAATGCAAACGTAGAACATAAAAATATAGCCACTTTGATAGGCGAATTACCTAAGTCAAACTTCATCCGTCTGAACCGCCGTATGCTTACCGACCGAATCAAGAAAATGTATGGCAAGCAGTTGGCTGATGAGTATATCGACAAACTAACACACCACTTTATATATAAGAACGACGAGACAAGTCTGGCTAACTATTGTGCTTCTATTACGATGTATCCCTGGCTGATTGGCGGCACAATCTCTATCGGTGGCAACAGCACAGCTCCAACCAACCTCAAAAGTTTCTGTGGCAGCTTCGTCAACATGGTGTTCATGGTATCCAGTATGTTGAGTGGTGCCTGTGCTACTCCTGAATTTCTGATGTACATGAATTATTTCATTGGCAGGGAGTATGGCGCAGATTACTATAAGCGTCCGAATGATCAGGCAGACCTCAGCTTGAAAAAACGCACCATTGACAAGGTTATCACCGACTGCTTCGAGCAGATTGTATATACACTGAACCAGCCAACAGGTGCACGTAATTATCAGGCAGTATTCTGGAACATTGCTTACTACGATAAGTATTACTTCGACAGTATCTTCGGCGAATTCTATTTCCCTGATGGCTCAAGACCAGATTGGGAAGGTCTCTCTTGGCTACAGAAACGCTTTATGAAGTGGTTCAACAAAGAACGCACCAAGACTTTGCTTACTTTCCCTGTGGAAACTATGGCTTTGCTTACTAATAAAGATGGCGAGTGCCTTGATCCGGAATGGGGCGATTTCACTGCAGAGATGTATGCTGAGGGCCATTCATTCTTTACCTATATGAGTGACAATGCCGATTCTTTGAGCTCTTGCTGCCGACTGCGTAATGAGATTACCGACAACGGTTTCAGCTACACATTGGGCGCTGGAGGTGTTTCTACAGGCTCTAAGAGTGTGCTGACCATCAACCTCAACCGTTGCGTTCAGTATGCCGTGAATCATCGTCTGGATTATCTGGAATACCTCGGTACCATTATCGATCTTTGCCACAAGGTACAGTTGGCTTACAATGAAAACCTCAAGGAACTGCAGGCACATGGCATGTTGCCATTGTTTGATGCTGGCTATATTAATATCTCACGTCAGTATCTTACTATCGGTATTAATGGCTTGGTAGAGGCAGCTGAGTTCATGGGGCTGAAGATTACGCCTAACGACGATTACTTGCACTTTGTGCAGGGCATCCTGGGCTTGATTGAGAAATATAACAAGCAATACCGTACGAAAGAGGTAATGTTCAATTGCGAGATGATTCCTGCTGAGAATGTGGGTGTGAAGCATGCTAAGTGGGACCGTGAGGATGGCTATTTTGTGCCACGCGACTGCTATAACTCCTATTTTTATGTTGTGGAAGACGACTCATTGACCATCTTGGATAAGTTCAAGTTGCATGGTGCACCTTACATCGAACACCTCACCGGTGGTTCTGCACTGCACATGAACTTAGAGGAACACCTCAGCAAGAGCCAGTACAAGCAATTACTGAAGGTAGCAGCCAAGGAAGGTTGCAACTACTTTACCTTCAACATCCCTAATACCATCTGCAACGATTGCGGTACGATCGATAAGCGCTACCTGCATGAGTGCCCGCATTGCCACTCAAAGAATGTTGACTATATGACTCGTATCATCGGATATCTGAAGAGGGTGAGCAACTTCTCACAGCAGCGTCAGGAAGAGGCCGCTCGCAGGTATTATGCATCGGCAAATAAAAAAGAGGAGTTGGCATGCTAAAGTATGTAAATACTGATGTGGTGTTCCAAGAGATCCCCGATGAGGTGACCCTGGCAGTGAACATCTCTAATTGTCCTTGTCACTGCCCGGGTTGTCATAGCCATTATCTGTGGGAGGACATCGGACTTCCCTTGGACACCGACGCAATAGATGCTTTTGTAACAAAATACGGGAAAGATATCACGTGCCTGGCTTTTATGGGGGGTGATTGCGATCCTAAAGGCGTGAATAGGCTGGCGCAGTATATTCACGAAGAGTATCCTCAATACAAGGTAGGCTGGTACAGTGGCCGACTGCGCATTCCTTCAGATGTAAAGAAAACAGATTTCGATTACATCAAGGTAGGACCGTATATACGGCATTTGGGACCGTTGGGCAAGCCCACTACTAATCAAAGGATGTATAAACAAAACAATGCAGGCACGTTTGATGATATAACCGAAAGGTTCTGGAGGAAATGAAGAGAGGCGGATGAAAACATCCGCCTCTTCTTTGTTATTTACGCTTGCGAGTAGCTTTTGGTGTCGCTTCTCCCTCAGCATTTGCCGTTTCCTTGGTACCCTTACGTTGCTCCTCCTTGGCTACAATCTCTTTGCAAGCTGCTAAGGTAAGCGTTGTCGGGTCTTTCACGCTCTTCGGTATCTTGTAGTTCACACCGTTGTAAGCAATATAAGGTCCATAACGTCCGTTCATGATTTCCAGCTCTGGTTCTTCCTCAAACTTCTTGAGGTGCTTCTTAGCATTGCTGTCTTCCTTATCCTTGAGCAAATCAATCGCTTCTTCCAGCGTGATCTCTAATGGATCAATGGTCTTGGGAACTGACACATAGGTTTTGCCGTAATGTATGTACGGACCAAACTTGCCAGTTCCTACTGTCACGTCCTTACCTTCATGTTCGCCAAGGGTACGTGGCAATTTGAACAGGTCGAGTACTTCTTCCAAGCTAACGGTTTCAATCGACATGTTTTTCTTCAGCTGTGCAAAGCGTGGCTTCACGGAATCATCTGCAGAGCCTATCTGTGCCATTGGTCCGAAACGACCGATCTTCACACTCACAGGCTTACCCGTCTTGGGGTCTTTGCCTAATACACGTTCGCCTACCTTGTGCTCACCCTTCTTAGAAGTAGCTTTCTCTACCATTGGATGGAACTCTTTGTAGAACGACTGCATGGCATCGGTCCATTCCTCCTTACCTTCTGCAATGTCGTCAAATTCCTTCTCCACATTGGCGGTGAAGTTATAGTCCATGATCTTAGGGAAATTCTCATCCAGGAAGTCGTTTACCACCGTACCAATGTCTGTAGGCAGCAGCTTGCCTTTCTCCACTCCTGCCATCTCGGAAGCTGTCTTCGATGATATCTTGTTGCCAGTAAGGGTAATTACCTGATAGTTGCGCTTCACGCCAGGCTTATCACCTTTGACTACATACTCACGCTGTTGGATAGTTGAAATGGTAGGTGCGTAGGTGGATGGTCGGCCAATGCCTAACTCCTCCAATTTGTGCACCAAACCAGCTTCGGTATAGCGAGTAGGCTGCTGACTGAAACGCTCGGTAGCACAGATGCTCTTCCTGTTTACAGCCTGTCCCTTGACAACGGGAGGCAACTGACGGATTTCGTCCTCTACCACTTCATCATCGGTAGATTCGCGATAAACCTTGAGGAAACCATCGAATTTCACTACTTCACCAGTGGCAATAAATTGCTCGGCATTATTGTCCATACTGATGGTAACAGTGGTCTTTTCCAGCTCGGCCTCAGCCATCTGAGAGGCGATGGTGCGTTTCCAAATCAAGTCATACAGACGCTTCTCGGCTCCGGTGCCTTCTATGGTAGTTTGTTCTATATAGGTAGGTCGGATAGCTTCGTGTGCTTCCTGTGCACCCTTGACTTTGGTGGTAAACTGACGATTGTGTACATACTTCTCACCCATCAACTCGGCAATCGCTTTACGGCTGGTGTTTATGGCCAAGCTACTCAGGTTGACTGAGTCAGTTCGCATGTAGGTGATTTTTCCTGATTCATACAGGCTCTGTGCCAAACGCATGGTCTGTGCCACCGACAAGCCTAACTTTCGACTGGCTTCCTGTTGCAGCGTACTGGTGGTGAAGGGGGGAGCAGGATATTTCTTAACAGGATGCTTCTCCACCTCACTGATGGTAAACTGCGCGTTCTTGCAACTTTCTAAGAAGTCTATGGTCTCTTTCTCTGTATTGAATCGTTTGGTCAATTCAGCTTTCAGTTCGCATGCCTTACCGTCCTTGCCCTCCCAGGTAAAGTCGGCCGTTACGCGGAAAGCAGCTTTGGGTTGGAAGGCCTGGATCTCACGCTCACGCTCCACAATCAGTTTAACAGTTACGCTCTGTACGCGACCCGCAGAAAGTGCTGGTTTCACCTTCTTCCAAAGCACGGGTGATAGTTCGAAACCCACAATACGGTCAAGTACGCGACGTGCCTGTTGAGCATTCACCAGATTGATGTCAATGTTACGAGGCTCTTCGATGGCCTGCAATATAGCGTTCTTGGTAATCTCATGAAATACTATTCGCTTGGTATTCTCAGGCTTCAGCTTCAACACTTCTGTAAGATGCCATGAAATAGCTTCTCCTTCACGGTCCTCATCGGAAGCCAGCCACACCATGTCAGCTTTCTCCGCCTGTGACATCAGTTTGTTCACCACTTCTTTCTTGTCATCTGGGATTTCATATACAGGTGAGAAAGTATCTGTGTCTATACTGAATGTCTTTTTCTTCAAATCTCTGATATGACCATAGCTCGGCATTACCTTGTAATCCTTTCCAAGGAACCTCTCTATGGTCTTGGCTTTAGCTGGTGACTCAACTATGACTAAGTTTTGCATATTTTTGTTTCAAATAATTGTCATTATAATCTTATTACATCCTCTCAGGAACCTCTATTCCAAGAAGGCTCAAGGCCAGTCGTATTACCTTTGCCACATTAGCCGACAGTGCCAAGCGGAACAGCTTCAGTTGCTCGTTCTCCTCGCGCAGGATGCTGAAATCGTGGTAGAACTGGTTGAATTCCTTCACCAGATCGTAGGTGTAATTAGCTATATCCGAAGGACTATACCCTTTGGCTGCTTCAGCAATGATAGCAGGGAAATCTGCCAGGTGCTGTATCAGACTTTCTTCCTTCTCATTCAATTGAATGTCCATCTTCAAATCTGCAGGAATCTGGAGTCCTGCCTCTTCTGCCTTACGCAATACGGAACGGATACGAGCATAGGTATATTGGATAAACGGACCCGTGTTTCCGTTAAAGTCGATGGATTCCTGTGGGTTGAACGTCATGTTCTTGCGAGCATCCACCTTCAGGATAAAGTATTTCAGTGCACCCATACCTACTATGCGGGCAATCTCGGCAGCTTCCTCGGTGGTCAGACCGTCCAGCTTGCCCAGTTCCTGTGATGTCTCCTGAGCAGTAGCCACCATTTCGTCCATCAGGTCGTCGGCATCCACCACCGTTCCTTCACGGCTCTTCATCTTGCCGTTAGGCAGTTCCACCATACCGTAGGAGAAATGAATCAGGTCTTTGCCCCACTTGAAACCCAGTTTGTCGAGCAGTATGCTCAGTACCTGGAAGTGGTAGTTCTGTTCGTTGCCTACTACATAGATCATCTGGTCGATAGGGTAGTCGTTGAATCGCTGCTGAGCGGTACCGATATCCTGTGTCATATATACCGATGTGCCATCTGAACGAAGCAACAGCTTATGGTCAAGTCCTTCAGAAGTGAGGTCTGCCCATACAGAACCATCTTCCTTCTGGTAGAACAGTCCTTTTTCCAAGCCCTCAAGCACTTTCTTCTTGCCGTCGATATAGGTATTTGACTCATAATAGATCTTGTCGAACGAAACGCCCATGCGCTGGTAAGTCTCGTCGAAGCCGGCATATACCCAACTGTTCATCTTTTCCCACAAGGCACGTACCTCAGGGTCACCAGCCTCCCATTTCACCAGCATCTCATGTGCTTCTTTTATCAGAGGAGCATTGGCTTCAGCCTCTTCCTTGCTCATGCCCTTTTGCATCAGCTCTTCTATCTCCGCCTTATAATGCTTGTCGAAAGCTACGTAATAGTCGCCAATCAGGTGGTCGCCTTTCTTGCCAGCTGATTCTGGTGTTTCTCCATTGCCCCATTTCAGCCAAGCCAACATTGATTTGCAAATGTGGATACCACGGTCGTTCACGATGTTGGTCTTCACCACCTTGTTGCCGTTGGCTTGCATGATATTGGCAAGCGATGCGCCCAACAGATTATTACGCACATGCCCTAAGTGCAGCGGCTTATTGGTGTTAGGAGAAGAATACTCTATCATCACCAAAGGCGACTTGTCAGTTACTGGTTGGTAACCGAACAGTGGTTGCTGGTTAATGTCATTCAGCATACCTATCCATTCTGATGATGCGATGGTAAGATTCAAGAAGCCCTTTATCACATTGAATGCAGCCACAGCTGGTTGGTGTGCCACTAAATACTCACCAATCTCCTGCGCTGTCTGCTCGGGTTTCTTCTTTGAAATCTTTAGAAAAGGGAAAACCACCAATGTGAGGTGACCTTCAAACTCTTTCTTGGTTTTCTGCAACTGGATAAGGGCGGTAGGTACTTCTTGCCCGTATAATGATTGGATTGCCTCTGTAATCGAGCCAGTCAGTTTCTCTTCTATCTTCATGTTTTTAAAATTTGGGTGCAAAGATAGTGTAAAGGAGAAAACCAGCAAAATTAATTAAGTCTTTTTTTTAATAAGGTATATTCCTATCTTATAAAGATAGATTTTTTTAACGGTCACGCCTTGAAGTCACCTTTAAGGGTACGCTTGATGCGTCGCCATGCTTTTGCCCAAAAAGAGTTGGTGCGCCCATAATACAGCTCAAACTGTCGTCTTGCGAAAAGGTTTTCTTCTATCACAGGTTCCTTCACTACAGGTATGGGTTGCATCCAGAGGTCGGCACTGTAGAGGTTGCCTCCTCCGCAGTTGGTGCCACTATTGTCAAAGCCCTCGTTTTGTACCAATGAGCGCCCCACGTTCAGCGAGAGCATATCGTTCAGGAACAACGAGGCATTCCATCTGATGGCCCACGAGTTGTTCAAGCCGGCTATCTGACGTCGCAGCATACGGGTAAAGCCATATTTGCCGTTGAAATCGAATGTTTTTGTCAACTTTCTCTCCTCCAGTTGTTGTAACAGCTGCAGTCCGTTGGCGTTATAATACTGCCATGCACGCTCCCAGGTGCCCCATCCCCAGCTACCTGTCCATTTAATGAGGAAAGTCATTGGCAGCTCCTTGCTGTTGGTGAAATCGCAGGCCTGTATATGCCCTACACGAGGCTCATCCTTATAGATTTCCAGTGCATCGTTCATGAACTGCAGGAAGTAGGGAGCCAGTACCAAGTCGTCCTCCACCACAATCACCCTTCCGAAGTCTTTGGTAAAGCGAGTCACTGCCTCAACAATGTTGTCGGCCAATCCCCAATTGGCAGTCCGTTCTATGATGGTAACGCTTTTGAACACCGACTGCGAATCGTTAAGTGTTCTCAGGTAGGCACGCACCTCATCCACTCCTGCCTGTGCCTCCTTGTTTTTGGCATCGTCGGAGATAACATAAAGATCGCTTTCTGCAGCGAGGGTGTTCTGTTGCAATGACTCAATGCAGCGTTTCAGGTGCGCCGGACGGTTATAAGCGAAGAGTAGGATGGGAGCGTACATATAATTGAGAATTAAGAATTGACTACGTCCTATTCTGTCGCGACTCGGCCAAATTGATGTTAACATCTTTGGCGCTCGCTGCTCCAGAATGTGATAATTGAACATTATACTTTTTTGTATGATTTCGGCTGTGAAGAACCTGGGGCGTTTGCATCATAAGTTGGAAGCTGATGCTGATAAAGGCGGCGTAGTTGCTCCACTGTCCTTTTGCCAAGGCTTGAAAGGCTTTCTTTACAGGTGCCAACACACCCATTGCAAATGCCTTGGTAAAGGAGTAGTTGATGTTGGCGTATTCAGAGAGGTGGTACACCCGCTCCGTACGCAGGAACAAAGAACGGTTAAAGGGCCGCTCTGCTCGGTCGTGGTAGCCTAAGGCAGTGGGTACATATCCTATCTGATAGCCGTAGTAATGGATGCGGTTGACATAGTCCTTGTCCTCGCCATAGTGGTAGAACAGGGGGGCAAACATGCCCACCTTTCGGATGACAGACGTTGGAAGGTACCAAAGGGCTGCATTAATGAATGAGCCTCCATTTTCGATATAGGAAGCAAATCCAGGATCCATCTTCCTGCCATCCCCTGTCAGATGTTTGGGCGATATGATACCATATTCCGGATGTTGCAAGCTGACTTCTACCAACTGCTGCAGGGCATCGGGCGCTAACCAGGCATCCTGGTTAATCAGCAGTACACCATCGTATCCCTCATCCAAAGCTGTCTGCATACCTATGTTATTGGCAGCACCGAAGCCTAGGTTGCGGTTGTTCCTTATCAGTCGCACTTGCGGATAATGCTCGCGCACATGGGCAACGGTCTCATCTTTTGAGTCGTTGTCAATCACCAAGATGTCTGTCGGTTGCGTGCCCTGCAACAGCGAGGGCAGACAGCGGTCTATCCATGGCATGAAGTTATAAGATATGACGATGGCCAGCGTCTTCATCACTCCTCCTTTCTGCCTTTACCTAACAGGAAGCCAACGCTCTCCTTCAAGATGACAGAGCCTGCCATCCAAAGAATAGCCACATACAAGATGCCCACTATCAGTACTTTCAATAGCAGACTAAGATAGATATTATCCATTCCTGCTAACAGATAGTGGCATCCTATGGTCAGAGCTGCCGATAGCAACAGATAAGGTGATAGGTCTCGCAGCAAATCCACGAAACGCAATCCTATCTCACGATGCACGAACCACCACCATACCAGCAACCACCCAATGTTGATACCCACGAATGCCCATAGCATCCACTCAAAGCCAAAGGGATAAGCGCCTATCACGGCACCCAGGAGCAAGAGGCAAAGCGCGATAGTACTCCACATATAGACATTAGAATGCCCACGCGTAATGATGAGGTTGGCAAACAAATTGTTGATAGGTACGAAAGCGCCCCAGATGCAGAGAACGCTCAGGATATGGGCGCTGGCCAACCACTTCTCTGTAATGGCGATGACAATAATCTCTTGCGATACCAAGCTCAAACCAAACATGGCAGGGAAGCTGACAAAAGCCGTAAAGCGCAACAATTTGCGGAATACACGCAACTGTCTTTCTCTGTCGTCATCCACCTTGGCAAATACGGGTTGTGCCACCCCATTCAGCATACTGTTCACAAAGGTATGTCCCATCTGGTTCCATTTGTTGGCTTGCGAGAAGTTACCTACCTCTGTTACGCTGTAGAACTTACCAATCAGGTTGGCAAACAGGTTCTGGTTGATGATGGTAAAAACATTGGTAACCACCAGCTTACTACTGAAACCTATCATGTCACGGATAGGCTGAATGCTGACGCGCAGTGAGGGATGCCAACGGGTAAAGGCGTATGAGAGCACGGTCATCATGCTCACAAATACGATGCTCTGCGTGGCGATGCCCCAGTAAGCAAAGCCGTTGGCAGCCAAGGTCACACCCACGATGCCGGCGATAGTCAGAGCAATGAGGGTGATGAGGTTCATATCCTTGACCATGAGGTTGCGGAACATCATGGCGCGAGGTACGATGTTAAGACTGGAAATGACAAAGCCCAGGAACAGATAGCGTGCCAGTGGGGTGAGTTGCGGTTCGTTGTAGAAGTCGGCCACAAGGGGTGCCGCCAGATACAGCAGCAGGTAAATGGCCACGCTGCAAGAGGCATTGAACCAGAACACCGCGTTGTAATCCTCGTGACTCACCACTTTCTTCCGGTTCAGTGCAGAGATAAAACCACCCTCCTGCAAGGCAGAAGCAATGCTGGAGAAGACCGTCAGCAGTCCCACCATGCCATAGTCGGCTTGTGTCAGCAGACGTGCCAAAAAGATGCCGAAGGCGAGGTTCAGCAACTGCTGTATGCCGTTGCTTACCCCGCCCCAAAGCAGTCCCTTAGCGGTCTTATCTTTTAAAGTTTCCATTTTCAAGAAACTTGACTTCCTGGCTTCACGTCTTTAGAGGTAGTCACTACGCTGAGGCTCTCGTCGCTGTCAACAGCTGAGAGGATCATGCCTTGACTGTCGATACCCATCATCTTACGGGTAGCGAAGTTGGCCACGAAGAGGATGCGGCGTCCCACCAGTTCCTCTGGCTTCTCATAGAAAGCAGCGATGCCCGAGCAGATGGTACGGTCGGTACCTGTTCCATCGTCGATAGTAAATTGCAGCAACTTCTTTGACTTAGGTACTGGCTGACAAGCCTTCACCAACCCCACGCGGATATCGAGCTTCTGGAAATCCTCAAAGCTCACAGTATCCTTGATGGCAGCAGGCTTCCACTGTGCCTGTTCGTTGGCTTTTTTGGTGTCGAGCAACTTCTGTACCTGTGCTTCAATCACGCTGTCTTCAATCTTCTCGAACAGCAGTTCAGGCTCTGCCAACTGATGACCAGCTGCCAGCAGATCTGTACGACCTAATTGTTCCCACTCGAAGCTTTCCATGTTCAGCATCTTGCGCAGCTTTGCACTGCTGAATGGCAGGAACGGCTCGAAAGCAATGGCCAAGTTGGCTGTCAGCTGCAGGGAGATATTCAAGATGGTCTCCACACGCTTAGGATCCGTCTTCCATACCTTCCAAGGCTCACAGTCGGCGATGTACTTGTTGCCGATACGTGCCAGGTTCATGGCTTCCTTCTGTGCATCACGGAACTTGAAACCGTCCAGCAGTTCCTCCACCTTGGCCTTCACGTCAGCAAACTCTTGCAGGGTCTGCTTGTCGTAGTCGGTCATCTCGCCACAAGCTGGTACCACACCATTCCAGTATTTCTTCGTCAGTTGCAAGGCACGATTCACGAAGTTGCCATACACAGCCACCAGTTCATTGTTGTTACGCTCCTGATAGTCTTTCCATGTAAAGTTGTTATCCTTGGTCTCTGGAGCGTTGGCGGTCAGCACATAGCGCAGCACATCCTGCTTACCAGGGAACTCCTCCAAGTATTCGTTCAGCCACACCGCCCAGTTACGAGAGGTAGAAATCTTATCGTTCTCCAAATTCAGGAACTCGTTCGATGGCACATTGTCGGGCATGATATACTTGCCGTGTGCCTTCATCATAATAGGGAAGATGATGCAGTGGAACACAATGTTGTCCTTGCCTATGAAGTGTACCAAGCGGGTATCTTCATCCTGCCACCATTTCTCCCACGAACCCCATTTCTCAGGTTCCTTGTCGCACAGCTCCTTGGTGTTACTGATGTAGCCGATGGGGGCGTCAAACCATACGTAGAGCACCTTGCCCTCAGCACCCTCTACAGGCACAGGAATACCCCAGTCTAAGTCGCGTGTCATGGCACGAGGCTGCAGGTCCATCGAGAGCCAGCTCTTGCACTGTCCATATACGTTACTGCGCCATTCCTTATGACCTTCCAGGATCCACTCCTTCAGCCAGTCTTGGTATTGGTTCAGTGGCAGATACCAGTTCTTGGTGTCTTTCAGCACAGGAGCCGAACCACTGATGGTACTCTTAGGGTTGATCAACTCAGTAGGCGAGAGGTCGCGTCCGCACTTCTCGCACTGGTCACCATAGGCACCCTGGTTATGGCAGTGAGGGCATTCGCCCGTGATATAGCGGTCGGCCAAGAACTGCTTTGCCTCCTCGTCGTAATATTGCTGAGTGGTCTTCTCAATCAGTTTGCCCTCTTCGTAGAGCTTACGGAAGAAGTCGGCAGCAAATTTATGATGAATGTCTGATGTCGTGCGACTATAGATGTCGAACGAGATACCGAAGTCCTCAAACGACTTCTTGATGAGGCTATGGTAGCGATCCACCACATCCTGTGGCGTTACCCCTTCCTTACGGGCACGAATGGTGATGGGCACTCCATGCTCGTCAGAGCCACCAATGAAGATAACCTCCTGCTTCTTCAGTCGCAGGTAGCGGGCATAAATATCGGCTGGCACATACACACCTGCCATGTGTCCAATATGAACAGGACCATTGGCGTAGGGCAATGCTGCCGTTACGGTAGTTCTCTTGAATTTCTTTTCCATATATGGTTTTAGTTTTATAGCTATTAATGGCTGCAAAAATAGTGAAAAACATTGAAATATAAAAAAGAACTCTCACTAAATGTAATTGAGAGTTTATTTAAAGCAGAAAGGGACGCTGCGTCACGCAGTGTCCCTTTCTGTTAGTTAGTGTTATTAGGTTTTGAGAGAATGAAACTTCACAGCTTCGTAGGTCACTAACTATATAATGTTTAAAGCAAATGAAAATGTTATATTAATAAAGCAAATGAAAAAACTTCTATTTCTTGATGCTCTCTTGTTGCTCAATGGTCTTCAGCTGGCGTGACAGACTGTCTTTGACTTGCAGTTCGCCACCCTCGGCATCATCACCCAGTGCCACAGAAGGCGAGGTGATTTGTTGACCGATGGTGTCGTTCACCGCCATCTGATGATAGTCTTGCAACAAGGTTCGTTCAGCGAGGTTTCCCAATGCCAGCAACATAGTCACCGCAGCTGCTGCTTTAGCGATAGGAGCCAAACGACTGAAGATGGACACGCTCTTGGCCTTTACCACAGGCATCTCAACCTGCTTGAGCAAGCGCTCGTCGAAATCATCACCCAGATGGTCTTGCTGCATGAACTTCTCATAAACGAACAGGTCTTTGTAGCGCAGTAAGTGCTGAGGCACATGGTCACCGTTGAAGAACTGGCGCAACTGCCTTTCTTCATCGACGGTGGTTTCACCATCCCAATACCGTTGCAAAAGATGTTCAATTTGTTGGGCGTTCATAAGCATCCAATCTTAATAAACCTTGCTTCACTTTTTGCCTGGCCCTGAACAGGTTAATCTTCACTTGTTCTTCAGTGATGTCCAGCGCTTGGGCAATCTCCTTATAGCTTTTTTCCTCGATGTCGCGCATCTGCATGATTTTGCGTTGCTTGTCGGGCAACTCATCCATCAGCCTATGCACCCACATGAGGCGTTCTTTTTGCTCCAGCTCTTCATACGGATTGGCATCATCTTGTGTCCGGTCATGCTGTTCGGTCAGTTCCTCTGTTCTGGCATCCATCTTCTCGCGCAGGTCAATGGCGAGGTTCTTGGTCAGTGTGAGGCAATAAGCCTCGATAGATTCCAGCGAGTTCCATTCCTCCCTTTTGTTCCAGACCTTGATGAGCGTTTCCTGCACGATATCCTCTGCTTCGGCCCTGTCGAATGTAATGCGCAGTGCCACTCGGAAGAGTTTGTCCTTCAGCGGAAGAATATCGTCACGAAAGCTGATCTCTTTCATCTCTTCATTAATATAGACGGATGAAACCGTGAAAAGTTACACGTTCTCTCAAAAAAATTATCTGATTATTGTTCCTTGATGGCCATCAAGGGCATTAGCAGCGGTGATAATCACCTCTTTCACGCCAGCATCGATGGCTTGAAAGGCGTTCTCCAGTTTGGGTATCATACCTCCTTGTATCACGCCTTGCTCTACCAATTCGGCAAACTGCTGGCGGTTGATGTTGGCTATCACACTGTCGTCATCAGCCTCATCGCGCAACACGCCTTTCTTCTCGAAGCAAAACACTAGGGTCACATCGAAGAAGGAGGCTAATGCCTTGGCCGTTTCACCGGCAATGGTGTCGGCATTGGTGTTGAGGATGTTGCCCTTGCCGTCGTGGGTGAGGGGCGCCATCACAGGCACGATGCTTGCGTTCAAAAGGCTGCTCAGTCGCTCACCATCCACCTGTTTCACATCTCCCACAAAGCCATAGTCGATGTCTTTGACAGGGCGCTTGTCGGAAAGGATGACGTTCATGTCGGCACCGGTAAGTCCTACGGCATTGATGCCTCGTGCTTGCAGTCCTGCCACAATGTTCTTGTTGACCAAGCCACCATAAACCATCGTCACCACCTTCAGCATCTCGGCATCAGTGATACGACGGCCGTTCACCATCTGGGTCTCGATGCCCATGCTGGCAGCTAACTTAGTAGCAGAACGGCCACCACCGTGCACCAGCACTTTGGGACCTGGGATAGCGGCAAAGTCGCTGAACAGCTGTTGTAAACTTTCAGCTTCCTCAACAATCTTACCTCCGACTTTAATTACTGTTAGTTTATTCATTATTCAAGATATGTATAGCCATAGAGGCCAGAGCGGTAGTTGGACAGGAACTCCTTGCCCTCATCCACCGTAATCTTGCCTTCTTTTACTGACTTGCTGACCCATGTCTCCAGGGTGCGTACCAGCTTCTTGGCACTGAACTGCACATAGTCGAGCACCTCGGCCACCGTCTCACCATCTATCACTTGGTCGATGGTGTAGCCCTTCTCATCTACAGAGATATGTACGGCATTGGTGTCGCCAAACAGGTTGTGCATGTCGCCCAGGATTTCCTGATAGGCACCTACGAGGAACACGCCCAAGTAATAGTGCTCTTTCTGTTTCAGCGAATGCACGGGCAGGTAGTTGGATACACTGCGGGTGGTGATGAAACTGGCAATCTTGCCATCAGAGTCGCAAGTGATATCCTGCAAGGTGGCTTCCTTATCAGGCTTCTCGTCCAAGCGTTGCAGCGGCATGATGGGGAATATCTGGTCGATAGACCAAGAGTCGGGCAGCGATTGGAACAATGAGAAATTGCAGAAATATTTATCTGCCAACAGCTTGGGCAAACCACGCAACTCATCGGGCGTGTGCTTTAAGTTCTGTGCAATATGGTTCACTTCGCGCATCACGCTCCAGTAAAGACATTCTATCTGTGCACGTGTTTGCAGGTCCACCAGTCCGTGACTGAACAGGTTCAATGACTCGTCGCGAATCTGCTCGGCATCGTGAAATGCCTCCAGCATGGTGTTCTGGTTTAGCTTGTCCCAGATAGAATACAACTCACGTACCAGCTCGTGGTCCTCAGGCTTGATGTCAATATCATCATCCCATTCAGGCAGATGCGCCGTTTCCAGTACATCGAAAATCAACACAGAATGATAGGCTGACAGGGCACGACCACTCTCGGTAATGATATTGGGATGCGGTATATTGTTCTTGTCGCTGATATCTACCAGTGTAGAGATGGCATCGTTCACATACTCCTGAATAGAATAATTCACGCTGCCTTCGTTGGTACCCGAACGGGTGCCGTCGTAGTCAACACCCAGACCACCGCCGATATCCACGAACTCAACGTTGAAGCCTAAGCGGTGCAGCTGCACATAGAACTGTGAGGACTCTACCAAGGCACGTTGGATATGGCGTATTTTCGTAACCTGACTACCGATATGGAAATGAATCAGTTTGAGGCAATCCTCCATCTTTTTCTCCTTCAGGTAGTCAAGGGCTTCAAGCAGCTCGCTGGATGTCAAACCAAACTTGCTGGCATCGCCACCGCTCTGCTCCCACTTGCCACTGCCAGAAGAAGCCAGCTTGATTCGGATACCGATGTTTGGGCGCAAGTTCAGGGTCTTGGCCACCTTGGTAATCAGTGGCAGCTCGTTCATCTTCTCCACCACGAGGAAGATGCGCTTGCCCATCTTCTGTGCCAGCAGTGCCAGTTCGATATAGCTCTCGTCCTTATAACCGTTGCAGATAATCAGCGAATCTGAGTCCATGTTGGTGGCAATCACGGCATGCAACTCAGGTTTCGAACCAGCCTCCAGTCCGAGGTTATATTTCTTACCATGGCTTACCACCTCTTCCACTACGGGTCTCATCTGGTTTACCTTGATGGGGTAGATGATAAAGTTCTGAGCTTTATAATTGTATTCCTCAGATGCCCGCTTGAAGCAGTGTGAAATCTTCTCGATACGGTTGTCGAGGATATCAGGGAAACGCACCAGCATGGGAGCCGTTACGTCGCGCAAAGCCAGCTCGTCCACCAGCTCTCTCAGATCGACCTCTACACCGTCTTTCAACGGAGTAACCACCACATGACCTTTGTCATTGATACCAAAGTACGAAGCTCCCCACCCCTTAATGTTGTAGAGCTCTTCAGAATCTTCAATACGCCATTTTCTCATTTCACTGTTATCTCGCTAATAAATAATAATAGGTTTGGATGGCAAAAGTAATAAAAATAAGGATAAAACTATTATATTTGCAAGAAAAACAACAGATATGAAGAATTATAAGATTGAAATCTGTGCCAATTCGGCTGAAAGTGTTGTCATGGCACAACGTGGAGGAGCTAATAGGGTAGAACTTTGTGCGGGCATTCCCGAAGGAGGTACCACCCCGTCTTTTGGTGAAATAGCAGCAGCGAGAAGCCAACTGAAGAAGACCAAGCTGCATGTGATTATCCGTCCTCGTGGGGGCGACTTTTGCTATTCTTCTCTTGAGAGGAAGATCATGCTTTCAGACATTACGAATAGCAAGCTCTTAGACGTTGACGGATTTGTATTTGGATGCCTCACTCCTGAAGGAGATGTGGATATCAAGGTCATGAAGCAACTGATGAAAGCTGCCAAAGGGAAGAGTGTGACTTTCCATCGTGCTTTTGATATGTGTCGCGATCCTTTCCAGGCATTGGAGGACATCATTGCCTTGGGATGCGACCGCATCCTTACCTCTGGGCAACGGGCTACTGCTGAAGAGGGTATTCCTCTCATTAAGAAGTTGGTGGAGCGGGCTGCCGGGCGCATCATCATTATGCCTGGTGGGGGCGTCTCGTCACTGGATATCCGAAAGATAGCCGATGAAACAGGTGCTACTGAGTTCCATTTCACAGCACGCAAATCGGTGGAGAGTCCTATGCAGTATCGCAACCCCTATGTATCGATGGGTGACGTGGTGAAAATAGAGGAATACAGTAAGTTAGTGACAGATCCTCACTTGGTGAAGGCAACTATTAGGGCGTTAAAAGATTGAAAAATGTTACGTAGGTAAATTGAGAATAAAAGATACTATGAAAAAGTTTTTTGGATTGTTGGCACTGGCTCTGATGATTGGAGCCAATGCAGAAGCAAAGGTGAGGTTGCCACACCTGTTGGGTGACAACATGGTATTGCAACAACAGACTGATGCCCGCTTGTGGGGATGGGCAGATGCTGGCAAAACCGTGAAGGTAACGGTATCGTGGAACAACGATACTTATACTGCCAAGGCTGATGCACAAGGGAAGTGGAAACTCACTGTCAAGACTCCAGAGGCATCGTTTACTCCACTGAGCATCACATTTGATGATGGTGAGAAGACCACGCTGAACAATATCCTCAGTGGTGAGGTGTGGGTATGTGCAGGGCAGAGTAATATGGAGATGACTGTTAAAGGTTACAGCGATTGTCCTGTAGAGGATTATAACCATGTGGTAGCCGATGCGGTTCATTCTTCTGGCGTTCGCCATGCCAAGATACCAAGTGTCATGCGTATGACACCGCAGGAGGATGCCAATACCGAGTGGATAGACTGTAATCCTAATACCGTGGGCGACTTTAGCGCTACTGGTTATTTCTTTGCCCGTATGGTGAGCAGAACCTTGAGCATTCCTGTGGGACTGATTGAGGCCAATAAGGGCGGTAGCCGTGTGGAAGGATGGCTCACCAGGGAGAACCTGCAAAAATATACAGACGAGTCGTTGGATTCTTTGGAGATTGTCAAGAAATGGCCGATTGACATGAACCGCCAGTTGGTATGGGGCAATGGTACTTTCAATCCTATATTGAATTATACCGTGAAGGGCATCTTGTTCTATCAGGGTTGCTCGAATGTAGGGGATCCCGGCGACCAGTATTCTAATCGTTTGGCACTGTTGGTTAAGCAATGGCGTGAGCAGTTTGCTTTAGGTGATATTCCTTTTTACTTTGTGGAGATTGCACCTTATATATATGGAGGAGTGAATGAAACTCCTGCAGCCTACTTGCGTGAGCAACAGTTTAAGGCACAGAGCCTGATACCTAATAGCGGTCTGGTTGGCACCAACGATGGGTCTTATCCATATGAGACAGAGAATATCCACCCGACTCAGAAACAGAAGGTGGGTGAGAGGTTGGCTTTCTTGGCCCTCAACGAGACCTATGGCATGGAAGGCATCCGTTGTAAGAATCCTTCGTTCAAGAGCATGACCATAAAGGATAACGAGGTGACCATGCAGTTTGATAATACCTATGTTGGCTTTACCCGTCAGTATGGTTTTGAGGGCTTTGAGATAGCAGGCGAGGACAAGGTGTTCCACAAAGTAACCAAATCGCATTCCACCATGTCGTGGGCAACGGGCTCGGTGAGCATCACTATATCATCTGATGAAGTACCTCATCCTGTGGCTGTACGCTATTGCTTCCGCAATTTCCAGTTAGGCAACGTGGCCAATATGGCTGGCTTGCCACTTATTCCTTTCCGTACGGACGATTGGGATTAGTAAGTTCGGGATATTTCACATCAAAGTGTCCTGTGATGGCTGCTAACAAGAAGTAGTAATTATCCGCCAAATAGTTATAACCAGAGGGAGCGCCTCCTTTCGTGCGCCAATCCACACTCTGTACATATCCTGGGAATACACCTGAATGGGTGTATTCCCTTTCAAATGTAGCCAGCATCTTGAAGAGAATATCGTCTGCTTCTGCTCTCAAGTCCACGTGATAGAGGGCATTGAGGAAATGACAGGCAGCTTGTCCACAAAGTCCACCGTTCTCATAGCGTCCCCAGCGTGTCATCTCGTCCCAGGTTCCTTTATCTTCCTTCGCTACAGGCAACAAGGGGCCTGGAATCCCATATACTCCATCGTAGCCTTGCTCCTGCATCTTGGCAAGCATGATTCGCATCATTTTTTTACCCAACTCCTGAGGTACCAAGCCTTCGTTGATGGCCATCGAAGTGATGAAGGTAAACATATAGTCGTGCATCCTTCCATTCTGACTTACCCATCCTGCATAGACTCCCGTCTCTGGATTGTAAAATGTACGATGAAAAGTCTGCTTAAACATTGCCAATGCCTGTTCGATAGTCCGTGTATTTTCCTGTAACTTATCAAATATCTTCTTTGTACTTTCCAGTGCCCTATAAGCCTGCAAGTTCAAGTAGGCGTCCTTGTGTCCAAAGGCAAAATCGTCCCACCAGTTGAAACTACTTCTGCCATCTTCTAACTTATTGCCATGAAAGGGAGCTTCAAAGATGCCGTCATGGTCAATATCCCTATCCAATACCCCCTTCACCAAACGCTTGATTTCTGGCAGATACTGTCGGATAAAAGCCCAATCGTGGGTAGTAATCAGATAGTCATAGATGGCGATAAGGGTTATCTCTGTACACTCGTAGCCAAAGTCGGCAATGCGGTTGGACTGTGGGTCTATTCGCTCTCGGAGCGCTATCTCAATAGAGTTCTTCAAGCCGTCAATCATGGAAAACGAGGCATCCAACGCAGGAGTAAAAGGCAACAAATCGGCACGGAAAGCTAAAGCCAGGTGACCAATGCCAGAAAGCATGATGTTATCGCCCATTGTCATGGTCTCGGGATTTAAGGTAAAGGCATTTTGCCAACAACGGCGCAGACCATCGAACTTGGCGTCACTCAGGTCAACACCTGCCAGATGTGGATAGTTGTCTTCCAGAACGGTAAACTTGATAGTAGTTTCCTCAATGGGTTTACGTGCATGAAATGATAGTGCTACAGAACCTAAATGTACTGACTTCCGATAGGTATGCCCGCCTCTATTAAAAGGGCCCAAGGATAGTCCCGTATTATCATAGTCTGGTAGGAAATGTTCTTGTAAATAGACATCTGGTTCACTGGCCTCAATTTTTACCAGTCCATAGTCGGGGAAATGTAAAACGGCAGGCAATTGAAACGATGCTTTTACGATTCGAGGGGTATAAAAAGTTTCAGGGGTGTCATATCGTGACGTGGGTGGGTCGTCCGTCTTCTTTGACCACACCGATACAGGCGATACATCGGGGGCTGTATGGATACAGAATAGCTCACCTTTCATCTTGCCCTCAGCTGTGATATCCAACGCAAAAGTATGTGCACCTTGTGGATAGATGGAGCAATTGCGAATCTCTCCGTTCCCAAAATTCACCTGCTCATAACTGATAATCCCACCATGATAGGAAGCTTTGGCTTTTCTCTTATTAAAAGAATCCTGTTGGTTGCCTATCAGTACACCGCCCTTGCCTGGGCGTAACAACGAACGGTCGGTATAGCGCGTACTCCTGGCACCAGCCTCCACGCCCCAGTACGACATCATGGGAAATGCTTTAGCCCAAGCCACAGCATAATAGGGAGATACAAACGTGATGAATTCTCCACTTCGGTCAATCTTGACTTCAGTGGAATCTACTTGTGCCATGATGGCGTTGCAACTCAACAAACTGCAAAGACAAAGTATGATTATTCTTCTCATTTTTGCTGTTGTATATATGACAATACATCAGAGAAAGTGCCTACCCATATTTCAGGATGGGATGCCAAGTATTCTATCATCTGCTGATGCTCAGCAGTATCTACTGTCACCCAGTCGCCCCCTATACCATGAAACAAAATTACACCTGCTCCACCATTAGCCAATACCTTTTCGATGAATGCTATCATTTGAGATGCCTTATAATTAGGAAAGGCGGTAAAGGCAGGTACGTTGGCAGGGTTTAGTTGAGAAGGCGATGTAATTATATCTTCAGTGTCACTCATTCGGGCAAAGCTGCAGATACCTTGCTCAATCATGGGTGCGCCATAGTCCTTACCACCTGCCTTGGGCTGTCCGCAAGGATAGGCAAAGCTATGCTCTTGTTTCCCATCGATAGCACTAAGCATGCTATTCATAATCTTGATTTCTGTAAGCATTTCATCGATAGTATAGCATTCAAGCGAGCGACAATGCCCCGACAAAGTATCAGCTTTCGCATCATTGCACGCATGATAGATAGTATGATTACCCAACTCATGACCTTGTTGACTTACATTCCGCCAACGGGGAATATCTTGTTCTGTCAAATAACAGCCCATCAGAAAGAAGGTGCCCTTGAATCCGTGTTTGTTTAGTGCTGGTACCACGTTTTCCCATTGTGTGTGGCATCCATCGTCGTAGGTAAGCATGATGGCAGCTTTCTTGCCTGTTGGCCATTGTATCTGCGCCATCGCCCACAATGGAAGGCAAATTAACAAACTATATGTAATCAGTCTTTTCATGGTTAATGGCATATGGTTTATAACCCTAACAGCTGTCGGAGTTCTTCTATGGACTTGTCTATCTGATGACGGCTCTCTAATCTGTTACTGTCGAATACATAGGTGGCCTGACTATAGAACGGTTCCCGATGGGCCAGTTGTTCGGTGATATACTGCTTCATCTCCTCGTCGGTCTTGTTCATCAGCAGAGGGCGTTTGGCCTTACCTATCTGTAAGCGGCTGAAGAGGGTATCAACATCGGCTTTCATATATACCGTCTGCCCTTGCTGATTCATGTACTGCACATTGTCGAAGAAACAGGCTGTTCCGCCACCGGTAGCTATCATTACGTTTTCAAAGTCACCCACTTCATGTAGCATCTTGCGCTCCATCTCACGAAAAGCTTCCTCGCCTAACTCGGCAAATATCTGCTTTACCGTCTTGTGGAATCGTCCTTCGATGTACCAGTCCATGTCAATGAACTGCAATCCCATCTTTAGAGCAAAAGCCCTTCCTAAGGTGGTCTTGCCCGAACACATATATCCTATTAGAAATATTCTTATCATAATTTGGGTGTAAAGTTAGCGATATAATTTTGTTTTGTGTATCTTCGCAGTGAAAAGTTATTACTTTGGATAAAAAAGATGGCGAAACGACAGAAATATTATGTGGTGTGGCGCGGTATTCAGCCTGGCATCTACCTCACTTGGGAAGAGTGCGAACACCAAGTAAAGGGATTCCCCAACCCTAAGTATAAGGCGTTCGATACCGAGGCAGAAGCAATGGCTGCTTTTGCCGACCCTGATTATCCCCTGGAAAACCATACGGATGAGCCTTCTCGCCACAACGAGTCGAAGATAGAAGTGATAAAGGCTGTGAAGGATGGGAACGATACGTTAATCAATAAGGCAGTCTCTGGCGGTTTGCAACTGAATGCCTTAGCTGTAGATGCAGCTTGCAGTGGCAATCCTGGTATGATGGAGTATCAGGGAGTGTATGTGGGAACTGGCCAGCGCATCTTCCACTTCGGTCCTGTGTTTGGTACCAATAACATCGGCGAGTTCCTGGCTATTGTACACGCTCTTGCCTATATGAAGAAGAACAATATCAGTATGCCTATTTATAGCGACAGTCGCAATGCCATGAGTTGGGTGAAGCAGAAGAAATGTCGCACCAAGCTGGAGCGTAATGCCAAGACCGAACAGCTGTTTCAACTGATTGAACGGGCTGAAAAATGGTTACAAGATAATCCGTTATCCGTTCCCATTATTAAGTGGGATAAGAACTTATGGGGTGAAACACCTGCTGATTTCGGACGAAAGTAACTTATCCTTCTTTTTTTTCGTCAAAAATTATACTTTCGTTATATTTGGTTCTCTTTTATTCTTTATATTTGCAACAACAGGACATAAAACACAAAGACCATGAAGAAAATATTAGAAATTTTAGGGATATTTGCACTGCTATTGTGTCAAGCCGTTCAGGCGCAGGAACTGACGGGCACCATCCTGAAGGATGGGAAGCCACAGAAGAATATCAGGGTGTGGCTGAAACATAATAAGGGTGTTGCCAAGACAGACAAACAGGGGCAGTTCACTTTGTTCAATGTGTTGCCTACTGATACATTGGTAATGGGTGTAAGCAACAAGTATGACGCTCAACTGGCTATAGGTTCGCAAAGTAATATCACTATTCATCTAGAAGATGATGGTTTTACTGTGGAGGCAGGGTTGGATGAGGTAACGGTGACTGCACCTACCAAGATGAGGAAAGAATATACTTCTGTCATTACTTTGAAGAAAATGCGCGTCTTAAATCATGATGCCATCATGCGCGAATCTATTAGAAGCGTTTCTGCAGCTATTAAGAGATTTGTGCCTGGGGCGATGCAGATAGGTAGCAGTTCGGAATTGAGCATTATACGTGGTCGTAACTCCATGCGATTACCAGAGCCTCCTTTGTATGTCATCGATGGGGTGCCATATGATGTTACAGAAGTTGACAGCTTCCTTGCTATAGAAGATGTGGCGGAAATTACCGTAGATCGTGATGGCAGTGGCTATGGCGCACGTGGCGCCAATGGCGTGGTAATTATCCGGACATTGAGAGGAAGTGACAGATAATATTTCCCTTATGTTTGGGGCAATGAAAAGCTAAAGGTACTGCCTTTGCCCAGTTCACTTTGCACCCATATTTTACCATTATGTGCATGAACTAAGTGAAGGGAATTCGTGAGTCCCATTCCGTGTCCATTACGATGACGACCTACTGGTTGTTCAATTCGATAATAAGGCTTGAAAATTTTCTTGATGTGTTGCGGGGCAATACCCCAACCATTATCCTGTACCATTACCACAGGTACATTGTTTTGTAAAGCAAGGCATATCTGTACCTCTACCCCAGCATCAGCATATTTTACGGCATTTTCCACCAGGTTGCGGAGAATGCGTTCCACCTTATCGGCATCTACCTCTGGCTTTAAGTTCTGAGGCAACTGGTTATCAATGCTGATGGTATGTCGTTTGGCCTGATATACCATATCTACTTCCTGCTTTACCGTTTCTGCCAAAAAGGCTATATCTGTAGGCTTCCGGTTGACGATGATGTGCATTCGTTCCTCACGAATGGTATTACCCAGTGTCTCAATCTCATGTTGCACATGTCTAAGCATTATTGCATTATGGTTTTCGATATCTTTCATGTCCCCATCTTTCTCTGCATCTTTTAGGTTCTCCATAATTGAAATAGCGGTAGTGACAGGCCCTTTCAGATCGTGAATAATGCCACCTGTTGCAGCTTCCCTGTGCGTCAATGCTTGCTCTTTCCTGCGGATGACAGTGAGTTGTATCAGAACGCATCCCAAAGCCAGCAACATCAGCGAGAAGCTTAATAACAAGGGTAATACCTCAGCTTTCACAAAGTTCTTTATGGGTATGGATGCTTGCAAAAAAAGAGTCTGCTTTTCTTTTAGTCCAACTCGCTTCATTTCCGAGTAGTTACCCTTTTTGATGCTAGCATCTCCATAACTTTTCAATTGAATGGTATCTTGATCAAGTAAGGTAAACCGATGAGGAATGTCTGTTTGAAGCCAATAGCAGAAAATACTGTCAAGCACAGGCATGTCTATATATATGTTGTGTCTGATGTACCTATCTTGATTATGCATCCTGGTAATCTCTAATTCTGGAACACCTTCCGCACGTTCTTTTCTACCGTCAACAATATCAACCCGATAAGTACCATCCTTGACTTGAGGCAAGTTCATAATGCTATCAACAACGTCTTGGGTAGTAAGGTGTAGTCTGATTCCAAACATTGGACCTTCCAAATCTTTGAAATGAATCTTTTTTTGCCTGATACCCAATTCTTCTTCCATAGCTATATCCAAAGATTTGTCTATTTGCTTTGACATCTCCTGAATATAACCATTATATTTATTCTGTATACCTACAATAAGTAACACCACTATAGCCGTCATGGCCACCAATGCTATGATATAATACTTTTTCATTCTTTTACCATCAGTTTATATCCTATACCCCAAATAGTCTCAATCTCCACACCGCTGTCAGGTGTAAAGAACTCCCTTAGATGACAAACCAAGTTGTTTAGGCTCGCAGCTGTGCTATCATCACCTCTCCATAGGTGTTGATATATCTCTGCTCTCGTCACCGCATTACCTCGGTTCATAGCCAATAGATTTAGCAATCGACTCTCAAGGGCAGTAAGTTGAAACGTCTGCTTACCATCGCTCAATGTCTGGTTTTACGTTTTAAAGTCGAAGGTGCCTATTTTGATAGCAGGATTACCAGCAATTAAATTGCGTTTTTGACTGTTGATGATAGCAGTCAGTTCATCCATCTGCAAGGGCTTTTTTATATAATAGTTGCCACCTGCTTTGAGTGCTCTCACCATTTCAGCGCTCTCGGTATGGGAGGTAATAAAAATGATGGAGGCAAATGGAGCAGCATTTTCGATGGTTGGCAGTGACCAAACACCATCAGCACCTTCAAAACCGATGTCTAATAGAATAATATCGGGCTGAGTTTCTTTGACACTTGCACTGACATTCTCCAAATCATATAGGCAATCACAGTCGTCACCGTTTTTCTCTAAATGCCTCTTCACGAGAGCACACAAGGCAATATCGTCATCTATTATCAGAATCTTCATATTTTATCTTCTATGTTACGAAGGTAAGCAATTCAAGTCATAATCGTTTGCTCTTTGAAGTTAAAAAAGCATTAATGCTGAACAAATATTACAATTAGATTATATTTTTTATGTTACCATACTATACTTTTGTTTTGCTTAATATAAAACACTAAGGCTATGAAAAAAGTGATTGGACTTTTAGGACTATTAGCACTGATATTATGCCAAGCCATTCGAGCACAAGAACTGACGGGAACTATCTTGAAAGATGGGAAGCCACAGAAAAATATCAGGGTGTGGCTGAAACATAATAAGGGTGTTGCCAAGACAGACAAACAGGGGCAGTTCACTTTGTTCAATGTGTTGCCTACTGACACATTAGTAATGGGTGTAAGCAACAAGTATGATGCTCAGTTGGCCATAGGGTCGCAGAGCAACATCACTATTCATCTAGAAGATGATGGCTTTACTGTTGAGGCAGGGTTGGATGAAATAACAATAACTGCGCCCACTAAAATGAGGACAGAATATACCTCTGTAATTACTTTGAAGAAGATGCAGGTGGTTAATCATGATGTGATAATACGGGAGAATATTAAGTCAGTTTATGATGCGGTAAGACGTATTATACCTGGAGCGCAATTACAAGTTGATCCCTTAACTTTTGAAAAACATTTTAATATTATTCGAGGTCGTAATTCTATGCGTAATCCTGAGCCTCCTTTGTTTGTCATCGACGGGATTCCATATGAGTCAGGTGTTGATGTTGATCACTTCCTGTCAATGGAGGATGTGGCAGAACTGTCCGTTGACCGTGATGGCAGTGGCTATGGTGCACGTGGTGCCAATGGGGTGGTGATAATTCGTACACTTAATGGTAGTGACAAATAACCTCACATTTGTATTATGATGACAAAAATAGTAAGAGGGTGCCGAAGCACCCTCTTTTCTTTTATTCGATATCGAATACGTATGTGAAGTCGTTTTCGGGATCGTAAGGTTTCCAATCGTCGGTATCTGGCGCATTGGGATTGCCATACTTGGCGAAGTTTGTCCAAGCATCAGTCATCTTGTCGGCTAACGCATAGTCAGCTTCCGTGAATGGACGCCATGCACGGTCGAGGGTGTGGAACATAAACCACAATTCTGACGAGTGGAAAGAGCCTGCATTGTCGCCTGGTAACGGACGAGCAAATAAGTAAGTATATACTGGCTTGGTATGCTGCTTCTTACGCTCAGTGGCGAAACGCTGGATGCCTGCTCCCATAGTGGGGTTGTCGTTGGCGCAATAACCGATCATATATGGTATGTTGGCAATGGTGCCATCAAACGTAGCAGTGGTAAAGCCATAACGTTGTACCACACCGTCGCTATGTGGGCGAAAACGTAGACTGGCTGGTTTGCTGTTGAATATCTTCAGCAATTCGTCGGCACTGGCTGCTCTCATTTTCTGGAGGTCGGTAAGACCATTCTCATCCATCAGCTGCTTGCACAAACCGGCAAACTCTTCTAATGACTGCTCAGGCATGACCTGCTCGTCGATACCGCCACCACTTTGGATGATGGCGTGACTGATAAGGTTTCTTGACAAAGGTGAGCTCACCAGATTCTTGATGCTGGCAGCTCCTGCACTCTGTCCGAGGATAGTGACGTTCGTAGGGTCGCCACCAAACTGATCGATGTTGTTCTTAATCCACTTCAGGGCTGCTATCTGGTCTTGTGTACCATAGTTGCCTGATGAATGCTGAGTGTCTTCGGCTATCAGTTCTGGATGAGCCAGGAAGCCAAAGATACCTACACGGTAGTTGATGGTGACAAGGATGACACCACGCTTAGCCCAAGCATCGCCATCCATCGTAATCTCGTAGCCATAGCCATGATCGTAGGCACCACCATGAATCCACATCGCTACAGGCAGTTTCTTATCGGCATTTCCCACAGCATCGGCAGGTGTCCAGATGTTCAGAAAGAGACAATCTTCGCTAAACTCAGGGTCGCCATCAGCATAAAACTCCTTGTAGTAAAAATCGCCCGTGGCCTTACCGCTGTTCTGCATAGCGGCAGCTCCCCATTTGTCGGCCACTTTCACGCCCTCCCAAGGGGTAACGGGTTGGGGTGCTTTCCAACGCAGGTCGCCCACAGGAGCCGCTGCATAGGGTACCCCTTTATATACCATCACGTCAGGGTCGTTGGAGATCACACCCTGAATCTGTCCGCCCTCGATGTTGAGAACAGGGTTATTAACAGACTGCTGGCTTGAGCAAGAAGCCAAAGCCAGCAGTGTTATTGCAAATAAGTGAAGTTTCATGTTCATTATTTAAAGATCATTTGTGCAAACTCACTCAGGTAGATACGCCAGTTGCGCCAGATATGACCACCATCGGTTTCACGATAGGTGTAAGGATAGCCTTTGCTGTCCAACCACTTACGCAGGTCAGCATTCTGCTGATACAGGAAGTCGGTCTTACCGATAGCAATCCAATATAGTTTTGGTTTTGCAGCGAAGAGGGCAGCCATCTGCTGGTTGAACTCAGCGTTGGTGTTCATGCGATCAATCAGTGGAGTACGGTCGCCCCACTGGCCTACTGATACGGCTGCAGAGAACAGACCTACATAATCGAAGGTGGTAGGATAACGCTTAGAAATAGCGAATGAGTGACCACCACCCATTGACAAACCGCAGATAGCACGACTAGCCTTGTTCTTAGCCACCTTGTAGTTCTTCTCGATGAAGTTCACAACATCCATGAAGCTCTCATCCATAGAAGCGGCAGCCTGAGGTAGCTGAACGCCGCCACCACCCATAGCAGGCTGATACATGCCGAAGTCCCACTCTCCAGGAGCGGCAGCAGTGTTAGGATTACCGTTGGTCATCACAACGAGCATTGGTTTTGCTTTGCCGGCTGCAATCAGGTTGTCCAGGATCTGGGCAGCACGACCCAGTTCTGACCATGCATTCTCGTCGCCACCAGCACCATGTAATAAGTAGAGTACAGGATAGTTCTTGCCTTTATCATAACCAGCAGGTGTATATACAGTCATACGACGGGTCAGTTTCAGGGTAGGACTCTCATACCATACCTTTGAAACATTGCCATGAGGTACCTTATTCACACTATACAGGTCACCCTTGTCGCCCTTTTTATCACTTACGATGAAGATGCTGGTCCATGTAGCCACATCACGGTTCTGGTAGATGTTTGAAGGATCTAGCATTCGCATGCCATTCACAATAAAGCTATAAGAATAGAGCTCAGGCTCCAGCTTAGCGGTGGTGTAGCTCCAAACACCTAAAGAATCTTCTTTCATGCTTACTACGCCATCTACGCAATCACCTGTCAACTGAACAGTGATAGCCTTTGGTGCATGCAGGCGGAAAGTAACGGTGTTGTCAGCGTTAATCTCAGGAGATTTAACGACATTACGGTTGAACAGCGCTTGCTGTGCAAAGCCGGTAACGGCAAAGAATGCCAGAACAATGCTTAATAATGCTTTTTTCATGATAGTTATAAATATGATTAATTATTATTTGAATATTCTCGGAGCGAGGTCACGCAGGTTGTGCCTCCATACATGCCAGCTATGACCACCAGGCATTTCGCTGAACTCGTACTTGATACCCGCCTCGTCAAATAACTTGAGTGTTTCCTTGCAGTTGTTGTAAGCGATGTCCTCAGGGCCACCCTGGGTAAACACCAACTGCTTTACGTTGGCATTGATCTTGGCAGCATCCTTCTTCAAGTGGATGCGCTCTGCCTCATATTTATCTTTGTTGCCTGGGGCGAAAGAAGAACTGAGCACCCAAACATAGCTGAACATCTCAGGATGATAAAGTGCTGTCTCCATCGTCTCCATGCCACCCATTGACAAGCCTGCCATAGCACGATGGTCCTTGTCGGTCAGTACGCGGTAGTTGCTCTCGATAAAAGGAATGATGCTCTCCATCATGTCCTCAGCAAACACAGGTACTTCACCCTGGATATTGCCATCAGGCATGTCGATGCTGCCATTAGGCATCACTACAACCATAGGCACCATCTTACCCTCGGCGAGCAGGTTGTCGAGGATGAAGCCTGCATGACCAACACCTGGCCAAGAAGTGTCGTTGTCACCACCACCATGTACCAAATACAATACTGGTAGCTTATCGGCACTCTTCTCATAACCAGCAGGTGTCCATACATGCATTCTGCGCATCTCTTTCAAGGTCTTTGAATAATACCAGCGTTGAGCTACGGCACCGTGAGGTACATCTTTGTTAACAAAGAATGCGTTAGGATCGGTGGCTACCACCGCCAAAGCACGAGCATTAGCTACACCAGAATCTTTAGCATCTTGTACGGTAACACCATCCACCACGAAGTTATAACGATACACACCGTCTTTCATACCAGGGATGGTGGCTGACCAAACGCCTACATCGTTCTTCACCACATTCACGGGTTGACCGTAAGGAGCGCATTCAGCACTGATTCTTACTTCCTTGGCATTTGGTGCGTAAATACTAAAGGTAACATCTCCTTTTGGAGAAACTCTGACAGACTGCAATGTGTCATTAGGAGTAGGAGTGCGGCGGAACTGTGCCGCAACAGGCAATGTGACTGCTACAGTCACTGCCATCAAGAAAATTTTTGTAAATTTCATTATAATAGGTATTAAATTTATATCCTAAAATGCAAATGTACTACTTTGCTTTGAAATGTGAAAGTATTCAGCTTAAAAATTAAAATCAAACGAGAGTTGTCCGTCGCCCAGTAAGTTATAGCTCATGCGATGGAAAGGTGTCACACCCATTTTCTTAATGGCCTCTCGGTGTGCCTTGGTGGGGTAGCCCTTGTTATGGCACCAATTGTATCCCGGGTATTGGGCATCGAGCTTGTTCATGTAGTCGTCGCGGTATGTCTTTGCCAGAATGGAGGCAGCGGCAATGCTCAGGTATTTACCGTCGCCTTTTACCACGGTTTGGTAGGGAATGTTACTATATGGTTTAAAGCGATTGCCATCGACAATGATGTGCAAGGGTTGAAGCTTGAGCTGTTCCAAAGCTCGATGCATGGCCAGTATCGAAGCATTGAGAATGTTTATCTTGTCAATCTCCTGAGGGGTGACTATGCCTACAGCCCAAGCCAGTGCGTCCCTTTCAATAATGGGACGCAACAAGTAGCGTTGGTGCTCGGTGAGTTGCTTGGAGTCATTCAACAGGTTATTTTGATAATCATTGGGCAAGATAACGGCGGCAGCATAGACAGAACCTGCCAAGCAACCCCTGCCTGCTTCGTCACAGCCTGCTTCTATGGTGTTTTTTAAATATGGTAATAACATAAAACTATAGCATATTCAAATAATGGGAATAGTAAATTACTTTTTTTTCTCCAAAATTAGGGAATATTGCTGAATTACAAAAGCCTGTTGATAAGTTTTTCTTCTTATTTGTTTTGATTTCTCATATTATTGTCGTAACTTTGAACCCAAATAGTGATTTTTAAATTCTTATTTATACACTTTATTATTTATGGCAAACAGAAGAGAATTTCTGAAGAGTGCGTCTTTCATGACGCTGGGTGCTTTGGCAGCTTCTAAAATGAGCGCTGCTAACGGCATGAATGGTGTTGACGGCATTTCTGCTGCTACAGCACAGGCTCCTATGGCTGGCACCAACCTTGGTTTCCAGGCTTATTCTCTCGGCGGTGAGTTGCTGAACAATCCAGCTGACGCACTGAAGAAGATGAAGGGCTATGGTTATGACCAGGTGGAGTTGGCTTTCTACGGCTTTGATGACAAAGCTGGTCATGGTCAGTTTACCAGTTGGGGTGGCGGTAGCAATCCTACATCAGCTGCTGACTTCAAGAAAATGGCTGATGACGCTGGTATCAAGATTGTCAGTTCACACATGACTCCAACCTTGGATCGTGGTGCAAAGTACGACAAGAGTACAGAGACTAAGATTCTGGATTTCTGGAAGAAGATTATTCCAGATCACAAGATGTTCGGTGTTGAGTACATTGTTCAGCCAAGTCTGCCTACTATCAACAACCTGGAAGACGCACAGAATGTAGCTGACATCTTCAATAAGGTGGGTGCTTTGCTGAAGGAGAATGGTATCAAGTTCGGTTACCACAACCACAGTAATGAGTTCAACAAGGTGGTTCCTGGTGGCGAGGCTGTAACTCCTTATTATCAGCGTGCTTTCCGTCGTCCTGGTGATACTTCTCCAGAACCAAAGACCATCGAGGAAGTATTCATCGAGGGTACTGAAAAGCAGAATGTGCTGTTCGAGCTCGACTGCTATTGGACTGTAATGGGTCAGCAGGATCCTCTCGTTTGGATCAACAAGTACAAAGATCGTATCCAGCTGTTGCACATCAAGGACTTCATCGTTATCGGTGCTTCTGGTGCTATGAACTTTGAGAATATCTTCCACGATTTCTATGCAAACGGTCATCGCAACTGGTTCGTAGAGATTGAAGATATCAATAGTGGCAAACAGCTTGAGCGTGCTGAGGCCAGTGCAAAATGGCTGAAGAGCAAAGGCTTTGTAAAATAAGAATTATACATTGGGTTAAAAACTATAAGTCAGAGCTGGCTGTGAAGCCGGCTCTGTTCTTTTTATGCTCTTTTTGAGGCAAAATCTATGATTTTTAGAAAATTTAATCGGACAAATGGATATAATCTCATTGAAAAACACTAATTTTACAGCCAAATACACTAAATTTTATAAAATTATGGTAAATAGAAGAGATTTTCTGAAGAGCGCTTCAATGTTGTCATTGGGTGCTTTGGCTGCTTGCAACGCTAAGGGTGCTGAGGCAGCAGGGGCTGTTGAGGCAAACAACCCAAACAAGTACTTTGGTTTGCAAATCTACACTTTAGGCAACGAGTTGTATGCTGGTAATCTGGCAGACAACCTCAAGAAGCTGCAGAGCTTCGGTATCAAGTATCTGGAGCTGGCTGGTTACGATGTTAATACCAACAAGGTGGGTGGCGTTGACTTCAGCGAGTTCAAGAAGATGGCTAACGATGCTGGTTTGGAGATCCCAAGTTCACACGTTAATGCTCCTGGTTTGTTCTCTGGTGTTGCTGGTCGTGAGAGTCGCGATGGTAGCGATGGTCAGTTCAACCGTTCTTTGATTGACAAAGTTGCTGAGTCATTCAAGAAGGTAGCTGATGATCATGCTGCTCAGGGTATCGAATATGTTGTTCACCCAATGATGGCTTACTTGAACACTGAGGATGACGTGAAGGCTTTTGCAGAGATGCTGAATAAGAGTGGTGAGATATTCAAGGCAGCTGGTATCAAGTTTGGTTACCACCACCACAACATGGAGTTCGCTCGCATGGTTCCTGGTGTAGCTGGTTTCCGTTTGCCTACCGTTTTGACTCCGCTGACAGCTGCTGATGGTCCTATGATCATGGATCTGCTGATGGACAACACCGATCCTTCAAACGTTATCTATGAGATGGATACTTATTGGACCGTTATGGGCCAGCAGGATCCTGTGGTTTGGTTGAAGAAGCGTGCTGACCGCATCAAGTTGATGCACGTGAAGGACTTCGTGGTACTGGGTGATTCTGGTGCTATGAACTTCAAGAACATCTTCGAGCAGTTCTATGCTAACGGCAACAAGTATCTGTTCTGCGAGATCGAGGATATCGATAGCGGTAAGCAGATGGAGCGTGTTGAGGCTTCAATGAAGTTCATCAATGCTCAGCCTTGGGTGAAATAATTTTAGACAATCTTTGAAGGCATGACCTCAAGGCCATGCCTTCTTTATATTTATACCTTATATAATTATTACAAAAATGATCAATAGAAGAGATTTCTTAAAAAGCGCTTCTCTCCTGTCATTAGGCGCTTTGGCAGCATGTAACGCAAAGGAAGCTACACCAGCTGCTCCAGTAGAGAACAAGAACAAGGGTTTGGGTCTGCAGATTTACACACTGGGTCCGGAGCTGACTCAGGGCGACTTGGCAGCTAATTTGAAGCGCATCCGTGAGATGGGCATCAAGAACCTCGAGTTGGCAGGTTACAGCGCAGATCAGCACAACATCAGTGGCGTTGCATTGGAAGACTTCAAGAAGGCTTGCGATGACAATGACCTGAAGATTGTGAGCTCTCATGTTACTCCTGGTGTGCTGATGGGTGGCATGTTCCAGCGTCCTGGCGCTCCTGCACAGAAGCCTAAGACCTTGAAGGAGATGGTAAACGACGTAAAGGAGTTCTGGAAACCAGTAGTAGAAGACCACGCTAAGTTGGGTTGCGAGTACCTGGTACAGCCAATGATGCCTCCTAGAACTGTTAACAATATTGAGGATGCAAAGGACTTTGCTAACTTGCTGAACGTATCAGGTGAGGTAGTAAAGGCTGGTGGTATCCAGTTCGGTTATCACAACCACAACATGGAGATGGCTAAGGTAACTGTTGACAGTCAGGCTGCTGTGCTGGGCGACTTGTTCTCTGGCATGGGTATGCAGGGTGCACAGATCATCGAAGATGTTTACATGGACAACACCGATCCTGCAAACGTGATCTTCGAGCTGGATGTATACTGGACCGTTATGGGCCAGCAGGATCCTGTGGCTTGGTTGACCAGACGTGCCGACCGCATCAAGATGTTGCACATCAAGGACTTCATGGTACTGGGTGAGTCTGGTGCTATGAACTTTAAGAACATCTTCGAGAAGTTCTATGCTAATGGCAACAAGTACTTCTTCATTGAGATTGAGGATACCAACAGCGGCAAGCAGTTCGAGCGTCTGGAAGCTTCTGCTAAGTTCTTGAACATGTCTGACTTTGTGAAGTAATGGCAAAGAAAGCTCTCTTAATGATTTTGGATGGGTGGGGTATTGGCGATCGTCAGAAAGACGACGTGATTTCTTGTACCCCAACCCCTTATTGGGACTCTCTGTTAGCTAACTACCCTAACTCCCAGCTCCAGGCATCTGGCGAGAATGTGGGTCTGCCTGACGGACAGATGGGTAACTCAGAGGTAGGTCACCTGAATATCGGTGCTGGTCGCATTGTTTATCAGGACTTGGTAAAGATCAACCGTGCCTGCAAGGATGGCAGCATCATGAAGAACAAGGAAATCATCGCTGCTTACAGCTATGCTAAGGAAAAAGGCGTTGGTCTGCATATCATGGGTCTGACCAGCAACGGTGGTGTACATAGTTCTTTGGATCATCTGTTCAAGCTATGCGACATTGCTAAGGAATATGGCTTGGAAGGCCGTACCTTCATTCACTGTCTCATGGATGGTCGTGATACCGATCCTCGTAGTGGTAAGGGCTTCATCGAAGAAGTTGAGGCTCACTGTAAGCAGAGTGCCGGAGTGGTGGCATCTATCATTGGCCGCTTCTATACGATGGATCGCGACAAGCGTTGGGAACGTGTGAAGGTGGGTTATGACCAGCTGGTACACGGCGAAGGCAAACAGAGCGATAATATGGTTCGCGCTATGCAGGAGTCATACGACGAGGGTGTAACTGACGAGTTCATCAAGCCTATCGTCAATAGCACCGTGGATGGTCGCGTGAAGGAAGGTGATGTGTTCATCTTCTTCAACTACCGTAATGACCGTGCTAAGGAAATCACTACCGTATTGACACAACAAGATATGCCTGAGCAGGGCATGCACACCATTAAGGACTTACAGTTTTACTGCATGACTCCTTATGATGCATCCTTCAAGGGTGTTCATATCTTGTTCGACAAGGAGAATGTGGAGAATACGCTGGGCGAATATCTGTCAAACAACGGCAAGAAGCAGTTGCACATTGCCGAAACAGAGAAGTATGCTCACGTTACCTTCTTCTTCAACGGTGGTCGTGAGGCTCCTTATCCTAACGAAGATCGCATCCTGGTACCTTCTCCTAAGGTGGCTACCTACGATTTGAAGCCTGAGATGAGTGCTTACGAGGTGAAAGATAAGCTGGTAGCAGCAATCAACACCCAGCAGTACGACTTCATCGTGGTGAACTATGCCAATGGTGATATGGTAGGCCATACAGGTATCTATCCTGCTATTGAGAAAGCTGTTGTGGCTATCGATAATTGTGTAAAGGAAACTGTTGAGGCTGCTAAGTCCAATGACTATGAGGTAATTATCATTGCCGATCATGGTAATGCCGACCATGCCCTCAATGAAGATGGTACGCCTAATACGGCTCACTCTTTGAATCCTGTGCCTTTTGTTTATGTTACTGCTAACAAGAACGCAAAGGTGGAGAATGGAGTGCTGGCCGATGTGGCTCCTTCTATCTTGCATATCATGGGTATGCCTCAGCCAGCTGAGATGACTGGTAACGACCTGATTAAATAATTTTGCTCCTCCCCTGTTTAGGGGAGGTGCCCATTTGGGCAGAGGGGTATGTATCAGATAGGTGATGTACTGATAAGCGACGAAGTGCTGACTGAGCGCTTTGTCTGCGACTTGGAAAAATGTATGGGTGCCTGCTGCATTGAAGGTGATGCAGGGGCACCTGTTGATTTGGATGAGATCATGCAAATCGAAGAGGTGTTGCCCGTCATCTGGGACCAACTCTCTATCCCCGCGCGCAAGGTCATCAACAAACAAGGTGTGGCTTATACCGACCCAGAAGGTCAGTTGGTCACCTCTATCGTAAATAATAAAGACTGCGTCTTTACCTGTTACGACGAGAAGGGTTGTTGCTTTTGCGCTTTGGAGAAAGCCTATCGTGAGGGCAAGACGAAGTTTTACAAACCGCTTTCGTGTCACCTCTATCCCATTCGCCACAAGAGGGTAGGCGATTTGGATGCTTTAAACTATCATCAGTGGGAGGTGTGCAAGGCAGCTGTTCTCTTAGGACAAAAGAATGATGTACGAGTCTATGAGTTTCTAAAAGAGCCGCTCATCCGAAAATTCGGCGAGGCCTGGTATCAAGAACTGACGGAGGCCGTTGAGGAACTGAAGAGGCGAAAGTACATCGAATAAAAAAGAAACGCTCTGGTAAACGAGAAATAACGTTTTAACCAGAGCGTTTTGCTTTTCTTTTATATAAGGTGTGGAAAACCTTTATGCATCAATGTTAGCGTAGGTAGCGTTCTTCTCGATGAACTCGCGACGTGGACCTACATCCTCACCCATCAACATAGAGAAGATGTAGTCGGCCTCGGTAGCGTTGGTCAAATCTACCTGCTTCAGCATACGGTTTTCAGGGTTCATGGTGGTTTCCCACAACTGCTCGGGGTTCATCTCACCCAAACCTTTGTATCGTTGGGTATGGATAGCACCTTCCTGTCCGCCTCCATAGGTGTCGATGAAACGCTGGCGTTGTTGGTCGGTCCAGCAATATTCCTTCACCTTTCCCTTGGTGCAGAGATAGAGTGGAGGCGTAGCGATATACAGATAACCACGCTCAATCACCTCTGGCATATAGCGGTAGAAGAATGTCATCACCAGGGTGTCGATGTGCGAACCATCGACGTCGGCATCGGTCATGATAATCACCTTCTTATAGCGGATCTTGTCTAAGTTGGCCACCTTACTGTCCTCGCTATCCACACCAAAGCGGATGCCTAAGGCTTGTATAATGTTGTTCACTTCGTCGCTTTCGAAAGCCTTGTGCCACTGAGCCTTCTCCACGTTCAGGATCTTACCACGCAGAGGCAGGATAGCTTGGAAGGTACGATTGCGGCCTTGCTTAGCTGAACCACCTGCAGAGTCACCCTCCACTAAGAACAACTCTGATTCGTCTGGATCCTTGCTGGAGCAGTCGGCCAACTTACCTGGCATACCGCCACCACTCATCGGCGACTTACGTTGTACGGTTTCACGTGCCTTGCGAGCAGCTACACGAGCTTGAGCGGCCAGTATCACCTTGTCAACAATCACCTTCGATTCCTTCGGATGCTCCTCCAGATAGATAGAGAATGCCTCGCCCACAGCTTGCTCAACGGCACCAGAAACCTCGCTGTTGCCCAACTTCGTCTTGGTCTGTCCCTCAAACTGAGGCTCAGCCACCTTGATAGAGATAACAGCTGTCAAACCCTCGCGGAAGTCCTCGCCATCAATCTCCACCTTTGCCTTCTCCAACATCTTGTTGTCCTCGGCATACTTCTTCAAGGTGCGGGTCAGTGCACGACGGAAGCCCGTCAGGTGCGTACCACCCTCTATGGTGTTGATGTTATTTACGTATGAGTGCAGGTTCTCGCTGAAGCCCGTGTTGTACATTACGGCCACCTCAATAGGAATACCTTGCTTTTCGGTGTTGATATAGATGACATCGTTGAACAGATGCACACGTGATGAGTCGATGTAACGCACAAACTCCTTCAAGCCTTCTACAGAATGGAACACATCATGACGAATGTTACCCTCTTCGTCCTTACGCATGTCGGTCAGTTCGATGGTGATGCCGGCATTCAGGAAAGCCAACTCACGCATACGGTTAGCCACACGGTCGTAGTTGAACACCGTCTCGGTAAATATGCTGTCATCTGGCCAGAACTGCTGACGGGTACCTGTCTTGTCGCTTACACCAATCTCCTTGACGTCATACAACGGCTTGCCGTAGGCATATTCCTGCTGATAGACCTTGCCATTGCGATATACCTGTGAGATCATCTTCTTCGAAAGAGCGTTAACGCACGATACACCCACACCATGCAAACCACCAGACACCTTGTAGGAACCCTTATCGAACTTACCACCGGCATGCAGCACTGTCATCACCACCTCCAAAGCTGATTTGTGTTCCTTCTCGTGCATATCTACAGGGATACCACGGCCATTGTCCTGCACAGTCACTGAGTTGTCTTCGTTGATGATTACCTCAATCTTGTCGCAGAAGCCAGCCAGGGCCTCGTCGATAGAATTATCCACCACCTCGTTAATCAAATGATGCAGGCCATTGAAACTGATATCGCCTATGTACATGGCGGGACGTTTGCGCACTGCTTCCAGACCTTCCAGCACCTGGATGTTTTGGGCGGAATATTCAGCCTCGCCTAAGATTTTCTCTTCTTCTGTCATAAATTTTCCGAATTCTTTTTGTGTGTTGCTGAAAGTTTGTTTAATGCTTTCAGCATTAATGGCTACAAAATTAGAAAAAAAAGCGCAAATAGCCAAATTTTTACAGGTGTTTTCCGCTTACATTTAGACAATAAAAATACAGGCTGAGTCTTAACAACTCAACCTGTTTATAAGGTATGCAAGCAAAGCTTTAAACAAAGCCTTTCTTACGCCAGCTTGTTGATGTATTTAGCCAGCTTTGACTTCAGGTTACTAGCCTTGTTCTTGTGGATTACATTGGTCTTTGCCAACTTGTCCAGCAACTTGGTTACGCCTGGCAACATGGCAGCTGCCTCTTCCTTGTTAGTGGTTGCACGAAGCTTGCGAACAGCGTTTCTCATGGTCTTGCCATAATACCTGTTGTGCAGTCTTCTTTTCTCTGCTTGTCTGATTCTTTTCAGTGCTGATTTATGATTTGCCATCTCGACTAATCTTTTAAATTGTTATTTTACTATTTTTCTTATTTTTTGTAGCCCATAGCAGAGTCGAACTGCTCTTTAGAGAATGAAAATCTCTCGTCCTAGCCGATAGACGAATGGGCCTCCGTCAATTTTTGCCGTTAAGCGGATGCAAAGGTAGGTACTATTTTTGAATTGACAAAACATTCTATGAAAAAAAATCTCTTTTTTTGCTTTTCTTTGGATTTAGATGTAGTATCTTTGCAACTAAAGAGTTATTTCAATATGTTACAGCGCACTAAAGGCATTGTTATCCATACCTTCAAGATAAAGGACAACCAACTCATTGCGGTGCTTTACACCCAGCAATGGGGCAGGGTTTCTTACATCACTTCCATCCCCAAGACGCATAAGTCAGGTGCCAAACACTTGCTCTTGCAGCCTTTGGCCGAGGTGGAGGTGGAGGCTGATATGAAACCTACTGTGCAGCTCTTCAGGGTGAAGTCGGTGCAGACAGTGCAACCATTGACCAGCATCCCTTATCATCCCATCAAGTCTGTCATTGCCCTCTTTTTGCAGGAGTTTCTTTATCGTGCCATTCGTGAGGAAGGGCAACCAAACGAGTCGCTTTATGCCTATCTCTCGCATTCGGTGCGTTGGCTTGATACGGCCGATCGCAATTATGCCAACTTCCACTTGGTGTTCCTCATGCGAGTATCTCGTTTCTTGGGATTGCAACCCAATATTGAAAACTATTATGATGGGTGCTGGTTCGATATGCTCAACGCCTCGTTTGTGCCCACCAAGCCGCAATCACATGCCTATTCCGTAGCTCCAGAGGAATGCTGTCATCTGGTCAACCTCATGCGCCTCAACTTCGCCACCATGCATCTTTTCAAGATGAACCGCCAAGAGCGTTTGCGCCTTCTTACCCTCATCAACGACTACTATCGTCTGCACTTGCCCGACTTTCCTGAGCTCAATTCCCTACAGGTCTTGAAGGAAGTCTTCGACTAATTCATCCCCCTTGCTTGGTAAATCATTTCCTTCGCCTTGTTGATTTCCTGCAACTTCTTTGTTGCAGCTTCTTTCACATCTTCTCCCAAGTTTGAAACCTTGTCGGGATGATGTTGAATCACCATCTTGCGGTAAGCCTTGCGTACCTCCTCGTCTGTGGCATCAGAACTAACACCCAGCACTTTGTAGGCATCCTCCAATGTCGAGCCACCCAATGACAGCATCTGGTCGACGAGCGAAGTGTTTAGCTTTAGGTGGAGGGTGATTTCTCGCAATGCCTCCACCTCTTTTTGGTGTATTTTGCCATCTGCCTTTGCTATTTGAGCTAAGAATGCCACCAGTTGTATACGTTGCTCTTCCGGCATGGCAAAGGCCATTTCCGAACAAGCTTGACGAATCTGTTGTTGCCAAGCCGTCTCGCCCTGTTGTTTCTTATAGTCAAACAGCTTAAGCAGTATGTTGTTACCCTCGGTAGCTGCTGTTGCTCCGAACGAGTCGCGCAACCACTTGCGCACCATCTCCATTTCCGAGTGCATAATCTTGCCATCGGCATGAATCATTTGAGCCGCCAGCACCATCAGCGAAAAGAGGAAATCATTTCTGGCACCTGCGTTTACTTGTTGTCCGTAACCACCATTGTGAGTGCCATATCCACCTTCACCATCCATATCCTCCTCCACATAACGTTGTTGTGCCTTGTCGGTAAAGGCATCAAACACCGAGCCAAGCACAAACCCAGCTATTGCCCCCAATATGCTACCCGTATTGATGAAGCCAAACAAGCCTCCTATCCATTTTCCAAATGCCATAACGTCAAATAAAATGATCAATTTTATGTTATGGTGCAAAGATACTACTTTATTTTAAATTCTGACAAGATAATTTGTTCTCCACTTGTTTTTCTCTATCTTTGCAATTAGTTAAGTGGACAATGAAACAGGAGAATAAGGACGAAAACGGGAACCCTCAATTAATAATCTACCCCTCGAGATATGAAAATAGATGAATTTAGAAATAAAATGTGTATCCCTGCCGATGCGAGCAAGGATTACATTATGAAGACTTTTGAGGAAATAGCAGACGTACTTAAGAATGAATGTGTGATTAAATATGGGAAAGAGGAATACCGTATTCTTGATTTTGAGTTCTATTTCTTTAATAAAAATCATCAAGATATTTCAGTTCATCCAAGAAACTCAAAAGCTTTAAGTTGGTACATCAATGAATTCGGCGGTATAGATTTGAACTTTGAGAGTAACATTGAAAAGGAGATGGTAGAAAAAGGCAAGATATGGTCTTTCAAATACAATCTTACTAATAATTCATACTATGGTGGAATACTTATCCGTCAGATACAGAAACTGTCTGGTGATAAAAAAATATTTGATGGTCCACTCAAAGTTGCCGAACTATTCCGTATTCTTGATGCTACTAATCAATGCCAGGACAACCCAGTTTTAGAGATGAAATCTTTAGATAAAAAGGCCTTCATTAAAGGGAAAAGGCATAACCTGTTAGGTAGCTATAAAAATAAGGAGGACAAATATAAAGCAAAAGCTGATTATAACATTAAAGAATGGTTCATTAAAGTATCCGAATCCCAAAAACGGGAAATAGAGGATAGCTTTGCGTCTTTCGTTGAAAGTGAAGAATACCATTTTTGCTGTAAATGATGGAGTTACCTGTCTGCTTGAATGTTCCAAGTACAGCAATTCAACGCTCCACCTTCTCGAACAATATTGTCGCAATCCCATATCGGATGACATTCACATTTAGGAAATGCCTCTGCTATCTGCTTGAATGCAATCTCTGCGAGTTTGTCTTCCAGCATAGGGATAAAGAGATGCTGGCCTACATGTAAGAAGTTGATATAAGCCCAACTTTTATCTGTGTTAGTGTCATAATGAAGTTCGGAAATATCGAAATGAGGTTTTAGTGCAGAAATGAGTTTCTTTCGTAAGGCTTTGTCAAAATCACAATAATTATTGAGCAACACACAACCATCACCCATGTATCTCACCATCCCATCTGCATGACCATACTCATCATAGTAATCTTCTGGTATTAGAATGATTTCTGTCTCCAATAATTTACTTAGCTTGTCAATGAGTATGTTATGATTATAATTTGAATTCTCCCTATAAATCTTGTCTGTCATAATCACCTTGTCACCACAACTAATGACATTACCTCCATCAATAATGATGTCGGAATTGATGACATGTATACCAAGTTCTTGGAGGATGGAGGATTTGTCAGGCTTGTATTCAGGGTTGTCTTTTAGATAGTTAGGACTGTAGTTGAATCTGACAAACTTCTCTTTGTTTACTTGAACGGGCATATAGTCGCGAGCCCAAATATGGTATGGGGATGAGGCGTTAGGTAGATAGCTCCATTCAATTCCTTTGCTATGCATGATGTCTAAAAGATGCCTTGTTGCATTTACATAAGCATGAAAAGTCATTCCTTTTGCAAGTAAAACTTTATTAGTTTCAAAATTAGTAATCATAATATTTTATTTATTGATATTTAAATGTTTACGTTTTATGCAAAGGTATGAAGAGATGCTCGTTCCTTCAAACTTTTTATGTTAAAAGGCGGTTAAAGTTTTCGAAGGAGTTATTATAATTATATCATGGGAAAACTATCAAAAATAAACCATTACTTGTTTCTAAATCGTTTAGCGGTAGCTGGCAGGCCGTTTAACGGTAGTAAACGGGTGGCTTAACGGTACTAAGCTCTGAAATTCTCTAGAAAATTTTGCCGTTTACTAGTAGTAAAGGAATCGCGAGCCCGTAGCGAGCCATTAAATTCTCTAGAGAATTATAGAGCGTGCTACGTTCTCGCAAAGGACGAGAACCGTTCTCGTTTGCGACGAGATACGTCCTCGTTTTTTCTCCCTAGTTACAAAAAAAGATTTTCCTAGTTACTAAAAAAGTTTTTCCTAACGTTGCAACAGATCAAGAGAAATATAGGACACTAAAAAGTAAAGAAAAAGTTTTTGCAAAAAACTCTTCACTCTTCACTTTTAGAGTATAATCTACTGGTATTTATACAATTAAAGGAGTGAAGAGTCTTTCCAACTCTTCACTAACTCTACACCACCCTACACATATATAAATATTTGGCGCTTATAAAAGGCGATTTGAAAGGCTAATAAAGGGAATAAGACTTCAGCAAAAGTGAAAAGAGTGAAGAGTTAGTGAAGAGTGAGAGGCACTATTCACCAACATAACACATTATATAACAAAGTTTTACAACCAAATAGTGAAGAGTGAAGGGTGAAATCAAAATTCATTTTATTTTTATTATAAAATGTAGTTGTCAAATCTCAGCATGGAAGATTAGTGAAGAAATAAATATGGAAGGTTATTTGGCTTGGGTAAAGAAAAAGTGTATCTTTGCAGACGAATTACTATTATATATTAACAAGGTGGATGGATTTGCATTGCTTGCAACCACACTAAAAAATGCTAAAATATTATGGGATACTTATTTACATCTGAATCGGTGTCGGAAGGACACCCAGACAAAGTGGCGGATCAGATATCTGACGCCATCCTTGACAAACTTCTTGCTTACGACCCTCAATCAAAAGTGGCTTGCGAAACGTTGGTGACTACCGGACAGGTAGTGCTGGCTGGTGAGGTAAAGACCAAGGCGTATATCGATATGCCATTGGTGGCTCGCCAAGTGATCAAGCGCATTGGATATACCAAAGGGGAGTATATGTTTGAAAGCAACTCATGCGGTGTGCTGAGTGCCATTCATGAACAGAGTCCTGATATTAATCGTGGTGTGGAGCGTGAAGACCCTATGAATCAGGGCGCTGGCGACCAAGGCATGATGTTTGGCTATGCCACCAACGAGACAGAAAACTTTATGCCGTTGTCACTGGATCTGGCTCATCGCATACTGAGAGTGCTGGCCGAGATACGTCGCGAAGGCAAGGTAATGACCTACCTCAGACCTGATGCCAAAAGTCAGGTGACCATTGAGTACGACGACAATGGACAACCAGCACGCATAGACACTATCGTAGTTTCGACCCAGCACGATGATTTTATACAACCTGTTGACGATAGCAAAGAGTCTGAGGAGAAGGCCGACGAGGAGATGCTGACCATCATCCGCAATGATGTGAAGCAAGTGCTGATGCCTCGTGTGTTGGCTACCATCAAGGCCGAGCATGTAAGAAAGCTCTTTAATGATGATATTACTTTCCACGTGAATCCTACGGGCAAGTTTGTGATTGGTGGTCCGCATGGGGATACGGGTCTCACTGGACGAAAGATTATTGTTGATACCTATGGCGGCAAGGGTGCTCATGGTGGTGGTGCTTTCTCTGGCAAAGACCCCAGCAAGGTGGACAGAAGTGCGGCTTATGCGGCACGACACATTGCCAAGAACTTGGTGGCCGCTGGTGTGAGTGACGAGGTGTTGGTTCAGGTATCTTATGCCATCGGTGTGGCAGAGCCAGTGAGCATCTATGTGAATACCTACGGACGCAGTCATGTGAAGATGAGCGATGGTGAGATAGCCAAGGTGGTGGGGCGCTTGTTCGACCTCAGGCCCAAGGCAATAGAAGACCGACTGAAGTTGCGTAACCCCATCTATGAGGAGACAGCTGCTTATGGACACATGGGACGCGAGCCACAGACGGTGGTGAAGCATTTCCGTTCAATTTATGAGGGCGACAAAGATGTGGAGGTAGAGCTGTTTACATGGGAGAAGCTGGATTATGTTGAAAAGGTAAAGCATGCCTTCGGTATTTAATTTCACGCATGTGTATGAGGCCTATGCCTTCATGCAGGACGAGGCTTTCAGTTGGGTGGATTGTGCCCAGGTGGAGGGTACCGACTGCTATTGCGATACTGAGGCCGAGAAACAACTGAAGGAGCTGATGGCTCAACAACCATTGAAGGATGTTCATTGGATAGATTCTGGCGACTATCACTATTTGAGCAAGTTGTGGACAGATTGTATAGAGGTGCCGTTTACCTTGGTGGTGCTCGACCATCATCCTGATATGCAACGTCCTATGTTTGGTGAACTGCTTTCGTGTGGCAGTTGGGTAAGGGTAGCACTCGAACAGAACCCAATGCTGAAACAGGTATGGCTCATTGGGGTGGATGACAAGCTGATAGAGGAGACATCGGGCTTTGGTGACAAGGTAAAGGTGGTGAGCGAAAGCAACTTGCTGCACAAGCCGTTGGATGAGATCATTAGGGAAATTCAGATTGACTATCCTGTATATCTATCCATAGACAAGGATGTGATGAGTCCTAATGAATGTACCACCAACTGGGATCAAGGCTCCATGAGTTGGCGACAACTGGAAATCTTACTGAAGCAGTTGGCGAAGTACGAAGTGCTGGGCATTGACATTTGTGGGGAGGAGCCTAAGATACTCACTGAGTGTTGCTATGGGCAGGATGCCAAGTTCAATGCCAAATTTAACGAAGGTCTTTATAATCTAATAAAGGAGATATTTTAATGTTCAATCAGATTAAGGCGGTGGCTGTTTATTGTGCCTCCAGCACACAAGTGAAACAAGCCTATATAGAGGATGCTGCTAAGTTGGGTGAGTTATTCGCTAAGCACGGTGTAACCTTGGTGTATGGTGGTGGTGCCGTAGGTTTGATGGGTGCCATTTGTGATGCCGTGAAAGCACATGGAGGCAAGGCCATCGGTGTGATACCCCGTTTTATGGTGGAAAAAGGATGGTTGCGTCCAGGACTTGACGAAGTGATTGAGGTGGAGACGATGGCTGAACGCAAGCGCATCATGGCAGAGATAACAGATGCTGCTGTTGCCCTTCCAGGTGGGGTAGGTACTTTCGACGAACTGATGGACATTGTGGCGCTCAAGAAGTTGGGCCTTTATCTCAAGCCAGTGGTGATTGTCAATACCCAGGACTATTACCGACCATTGGCAACTTTGCTGGAACGATCAGTTACTGAGCATTTCCAGGACGAGAAGTTCCGCCATGTTTGGAGAATGGCCAATACACCAGAAGAGGCCATGGACTTCGTTTTCTCTGAACCTTACTGGACAGAAGATGTGATTGTGAATGCTGCTTTATGATAGGGGAACCGATAACATATCAGTTGAAGTCGGATGATGTCGTGACAATCACTTTGATTATCTGTGCATTTCTGGTGACAGCTGCATTGGTGATGATAGGCAAGCCTTGGCTGCGAAAGATAGGACAGTTTCCCTTGTTTAACTTCCGTCAGAACGACTTGATGGTGACAGAAACACCTGGTGGCATTCAGTCTTTCTTGGTGTTGCAGATGGGGCTGGCTATAAGTATCCTGCTACTTGATATTTCCTTTCGCATGATTCCAAATGTGTCCGAACTGCCTTTGCCATCGTTGGTTATACTGGTCTATTTTTTTATTCTTGCAGCTATTTTTTTAGCGTTCCGCTGGTTGCTTTATAAGTTTGTGCTTTGGATGTTTGTTCAGCCAGCTCAGATACCACTTATCATGGAGGCATGGACCAACTCTGTTTGCTTGGAGGGGGTGTTGTTATTGCCATTCCTAATGATTGATATATATTACAACATTCCCTTTGTTTTGTTCGTTATAGGCTTGTCTGTAGTATCGTTTTTTCCAAGATTTTGGTACTTTTATTGGCTAAAAAAACTTTTTTGCCTGAATTTGTATGGCAGTTTGCTAATATTTTTGTACTTTTGTGCGCTCGAATTCGTTCCTCTGCTTTTTATAATCTTTGGAACGAGTAATTTGAACCGATATTTACTATTTAATTTTTATTATTAGTTTTTAAGTCGCTTTGGAAATGAAGAAGTTATTAGTTTCTCAACCCAAGCCAGCTACGGATAAGTCACCGTATTACGATATCGCGGCAAAATATGGTATTGAGATTGAATTTAAACCATTCATCAAGGTAGAAAGATTGTCTGCTAAGGATTTCCGTGCACAGAAGATTAACATCTTAGATCACACTGCCATCATCTTTACCTCCCGTCATGGTATCGACCATTTCTTTCATTTGTGTGAAGACATGCGCATTGTCATTCCTGAGACAATGAAGTATTTCTGTGTAGCTGAGAAGATTGCTCTCTATATACAGAAGTACGTGCAGTATCGCAAGCGTAAGGTGTTCTATGGTGCTACCGGCAAGTTTGAGGATCTGCTTCCTGCTATCGTGAAGCATAAGAACGAGAAATATTTCATTCCAATGTCTGATGTGCACAACGATGACATCAAGAACATGCTTGATGCTGTAAAGATTCAGCATACTGAGGGTGTGATGTATCGTACCATCAGCAATGACTTTACGCCAGAAGAAATTGCACAGTATGACGGATTTATCTTCTTCAGTCCGGCAGGAATAGCCTCTTTGAAAAAGAACGATCCTAACTTTGTGCAGGGTAAGGTGAAGATTGGCGCATTGGGCGCCACTACTGCTCAGGCAGTGAAGGATGCAGGTTTGCGACTTGATTTCCAGGCTCCAACGCCAGAAGCACCATCAATGACCGCTGCCCTTGAGAATTTTTTGAAGGATCATTCCTAAAACATAATATGTATGCCCAACACACTGAAGAAAGCCGAAAGGCTTGACCGGAAAAAGGTGATTGGGAAGATGTTCACAGGAGGGGCAGGTGCCCATTCGTTCACCGTCTTCCCTCTTCGTGTGGTGTACCTTACGGAGCCTGAGCTGAAGTCTCAGGCTTCTGTGCTTATTTCTGTGTCCAAGCGATACTTCAAACATGCTGTTGATCGCAACAGGGTGAAAAGACAGATACGTGAGGCTTACAGGCTGAACAAACATAGCCTGTTGGAGATGTTGGCTATCCGTAATGAGAAGATGGCTGTGTCGTTCATTTACCTTACTGATGAGTTGATGCCTACTGACTTTATAGAGAAACGCATGAAGATGGCTTTGGAAAAGATGGTGGAGAAGCTGACAATAGAGCATCCTAACACTGTAGCTCATGAGAAAAGTGTTGTCTGAGATATTGCTGTTGCCCATCTATTTCTATCAAAGGTTCATCTCACCCATGATAGGTCCTTCGTGTAGGTTTACTCCCACCTGCTCGCAATATGCGGTGGAGGCTATCAAGAAACATGGTCCGTTGAAAGGGTTATATTTAGCTGTTAAAAGAATACTCAGATGTCATCCGTGGGGTGGCTCTGGTTATGACCCTGTCCCATGAATCAGCATGTATTAGACATTCATACCCATCATGAAGATGGGAAACCTGGAGAGGCCATTATTTGCAAGATGCCTCACGATTTTGTTCCTACACCTGGCTATTGGTATTCTGTGGGCATACATCCTTGGGAAGTGTTGAATATCCATGGTAAAGAGCTGCTTGATCTGCATTCTTTAGCTCAGCACCATCAAGTGGTGGCCATTGGCGAGACGGGTTTCGACAGGATTAGACCGTTAAGTCAGTTTACGCAGACTTTATTGTTTGGTAACCATTCAAATATCGCAGACGAAGTGGGTAAGCCCTTAATTATTCATATGGTGAAGGCTGCCGATTTGCTATTGGCCGAGAAGAAGAAGTTAAATCCTCAGGTGCCCTGGGTCATTCATGGTTTTCGTGGGAAACCTCAGGAAGCTGAGCAATTGCTAAATGCTGGTCTGTATCTATCGTTTGGCGAACATTATAATGTGGATACTTTGCGGGCAACCCCGCTTGATCGTCTTTTCTTGGAAACTGATGAGGCTACTTGTGGCATAGGTTTCATATACGATAAGGTGGCGGCAGACCTTGGAATGGAGGTGGAAAGACTGAAAGAGGTGGTGAAAAAGAACATCGATTGCATCTTTTTTAATGGAGATAGTAGAATGTTCGGACAAAAGCAGTAATTTTGCAAACTGAAAATTAAGAAAAACAATATTCATCTGATGAAAAAGAACTTTGTTGAAGAATTGAAATGGCGTGGTATGTTGGCACAGATCATGCCAGGAACTGAAGAGCTGCTTCAGAAAGAGATGGTGACAGCTTACTTGGGTACTGACCCAACAGCGGATTCATTGCACATTGGTCACTTGTGTGGTATCATGATGCTCAGGCATTTCCAGCGTTGTGGCCACAAACCTATCATTTTGGTGGGTGGTGCTACAGGTATGATTGGCGATCCTTCGGGTAAAAGTCAGGAGAGAAACCTACTGGATGCAGAGACGTTGTATCATAACCAAGAGTGCATCAAGAAGCAAGTGGCTAAGTTCCTTGACTTCGAGAGCAAAGAACCTAATGCTGCCGAGATGGTGAACAACTACGACTGGATGAAGGATTTCACCTTCCTGGATTTCGCTCGTGAGGTAGGCAAGCATATCACGGTCAACTATATGATGGCGAAAGATTCTGTGCAGAAACGTCTGAATGGTGAGGCTCGCGACGGATTGTCTTTTACAGAGTTTACCTATCAGCTGTTGCAGGGCTATGATTTCCTCTATCTGTATCAGACAAAGCATTGTAAGTTGCAGCTGGGTGGCAACGACCAGTGGGGTAACATTACCACAGGTACAGAGCTGATTCGCCGTACACTGGGTATAGAAAACGAGGCTTATGCACTGACTTGTCCGCTGATCACCAAGGCTGATGGCAAGAAGTTTGGCAAGACGGAAAGTGGTAACATCTGGCTTGACCCCAAGCGCACCACTCCTTATAAGTTCTATCAGTTCTGGCTGAACGTAAGTGATGAGGATGCTGAAAAGTATATCAAGATATTCACCAGCTTGGAGAAGGAAACCATTGATGCTTTGGTAGCTGAACACCAGCAAGATCCTGGACAGCGTGTGTTGCAGAAACGTTTGGCTAAGGAGGTGACCATCATGGTACACTCTGAGGAGGACTATAACGCAGCAGTGGAGGCTTCAGGCATTTTGTTTGGCAACAATACGCATGATGCCTTGTTGAAGTTGGATGAAGACACTTTGTTGGCTGTATTTGAGGGCGTTCCTCAGTTTGAAGTAGATCGTAATTTGTTTGCCGAAGGCGTGAAAGCAGTAGATCTGTTTGCTGAACACAGCAAGGTGTTTGCCTCAAAAGGCGAGATGCGCAAACTGGTACAGGGTGGTGGTGTGTCGATGAACAAGGAGAAACTTACTGCCTTTGATCAGTTGGTTACTGAGCAAGACTTGTTAAACGGCAAATACTTGCTTGTGCAAAGAGGAAAGAAAAATTATTTCCTTTTGTTGGCAAAATAAGTGTACTTGATACATTAAAAATAGTTAAAACGCCAAGAATTTAAGACCTTAGTATTGTATAGGTGTTTTTTTTACCCTATATTTGCATTAGAAAAGTGTATGACAGACTAGGTAAATATTTGGGTCTTTATTCTTTGTGAAAAGCGTAAAGAAAGAGGGTTACGAATCCGTAACCCTCTTTAGTTTTATGGTAAACCATGAAAATGTTCCCCCGCATTTGCGGGGGAGATGTTTTTCACTTCTTACTGTCTATATCTTTCAGCAATTCATCTACAGCAGCTTTGAGCTGGGTATCCATACCTTTTACAATGGTATCAGGAGCGTTGGCCACCAGGATGTCGGGCTCTAACTGAGTATTCTCCAACCAAGTACCTTCTTCTGTGCGGTAACCGATGACAGGAACGCCAAATACCAGAGTGGGGTCTTGTAGCGTTTCCCACATCACACTACTCATGGTTCCAGGAACGGGCATTCCCACCAGCTTGCCAATGTTCTCGTGTTTATATACCCATGGGGTGCCGTGGGCATTACTATAGTTGGCTTCGCACTGGATCATGATGCTGGGCTTGTTCCAACGGCGACTTGGCATGTCGCAAGCTTCCTCTCCGCGAATCACTTGGGTCAGGTACTGCTTGCCGCTGAACAGAATCTGGATGTCCTCATGCAAACGTCCTCCACCATTGAAGCGAGTATCAATAACAATACCTTCTTTCTGATTGAATTTACCCAAGATGTCGGAGTAAATGGTGCGGTAGCTACCGTCGTTCATTGACTCGATATGCACATAACCCAAGCGGCCGTTAGACCATTTTTCCACATCGGCAGCACGGTTCTTCACCCAGCGTTTGTAGAGTAGTGCTGTTAAGGCTGACTGCTGAATAGGTAGTACCACTTCTTCCCAACGCTCGTTGCTCTGTGGGTTGTATAGTGAAACCAATGTTTTCTTGCGAGCCTTGCCATTAAGCAGATTATTATAATTGGTGTTTTCGTCAATCACGATGCCATCAATCTTCTCGACAATAATGCCTGCCTTAACTTTTGAGTTGGCGTGGTCGAAAGGACCATTCTCCACCACCTCATCTACTTTGAGACCTTTGCCCGTGAAGGTCCAGTCGTAGAGCAAGCCAAGGGTAGCTGTTTGGTCGCCATTCAGATTGGGTGAATACCTGCCACCACTGTGAGAAACATTCAGCTCTCCTAACCACTCGCTCAGCAACTCTTGGAAGTCGTAGTTGTTGCTGATATGTGGCAAGAACTTACGATAGACAGTGGTCATCTTCTCCCAATCAGCAAATGCAATTTTGGGGTCGAAGAGCCTTACCTTTACCTGCTGATAAACACGGTTAAACATATACTCACGCTCAGCAGCTAAGTCAAGTTTCATCTCTGCATTAAAGGTGATAGGTGTTAGCTTGTCACCCTTTGGGTCCAGCTTCTGCAACTTGCTACCTAAAATAAAGATGTTTTTGCCATCCTTGTCCACCATCATCGAGCCAGGACCAGCGCCTTTGCTCACCAGCTTGGTTTCCTTCTTCCTCATATCCATCTTCCATAGGTCGTATCCACCTTCAAACGATGCAAAGTAATACAAGTTCTCTCCTTCTTTGTCAATCATCATTCCACTCATGTTCGAAGAGTTAGGGGTGACACGCACAATGCGGTCTTCTATACCAGCCAGCTCTACGTTGATAGGCTTTACCTCATCCTTCTTCTCATCTTTCTTATCGCCTTCTTTCTTGTCTTTTGACTCGTCTTTGCCTTCAGCTTTCTTCTGCTCTTTTTCTAATTCCTTCTGCAATTCATAGTCCTCCTTGCTGAGGCGATACTTGTCGTAGGCATCTTGGTTCACGAACACCATCATGGCATCGTTCTGAGAGCCCCATGAAGCATGGCTGCGCATTCCGTAACGGTTGCTTTCATAAAGAATGGCATTGCCATCCATCACCCACATTGGGCTGCCATCAATATAGCCGCTGTTGGTGAGGTTTGTGATGGTTCCACCATTAGCACTAACCAAGCCTATATCGGTATATGGATCACGCTTGTTGCCAATGAATTCGATAGCGAACCATTTACCATCGGGTGACCAGTCGTAGCTGAAACCGCCAGAGGTCTCTGGCCATTTCGAACCATCGGTAACGGTGCGCACTTTTTTGCTTTCCAGATTCATCACCTTCAGCTGCTTGCGGTTTTCAATAAAGGCCAATTCTTTTCCATCGGGAGAGAAGGTGGGATAGGTGCGCTCAATGCCATCGTTACCAGGGAACAACGCTTTCTCGTTGATGACAGTAGCATTAGCAAAGTTAGGGTCTTCCTTGCGGGCAATCTTGGCCTCATAGAGGTTCCAGTGACCATCACGTTCGCTCACATAAACCAATGTCCGGTTGTCGCTACCAAAAACAGGACTTGTCTCATTTGCAGCAGTATGGGTAATCTGCTTGGTGGTGTTGTACTCTACTGAAGTTACGAAAATCTCGCCTCTTACCGCAAATACCACTTCCTTGCCATCAGGAGATACTGAAGCTGAACGTGCCCCATTGCTAAACTTTAGGTCGGCTGGCAGATTCTCGTCATCACGTGTCAGCGTGATAGCAACCTTCTGTGCTTTACCAGTAGCTTGTTGGATATAAATCTCACCGTCATAAGCATAGCAGAGGGTTCCGTTGGTGGCAACAGACAAAAACCTTACAGGATGATCCTTGAAAGAGGTAATCTGTTGGACGTTCTGTGCATTGCCCAGGGTAAAAGAATAGACATTGAAAGAACCACGATTACGCTCGCTCAGGAAAAAAACAGTTTTGCCATCAGGACCGATAATGGGATTACGGTCCTCGCCAGCACGGTTGGTCAAATTGGTGTGTTTGCCCGTCTTTACATCATATTGCCAGATGTCTCTTGAAATGGAAGAAATCTGGTGTTTGCGCCACTGATCCTCAAGGCCTTTCTGGTCTTGGTAGAGGAACATACTGCCATCTTTGGCAAAATTCACCATCTCAGCTGGGGTGCCTAATACCTGGGTAGTCCTACCTCCAGCAGCTGGAACCTGGTATAACTCTGTCATCTGAGCGCGAGGGAACATGGCACTGGATGCTGGGTCTTGGATGGTAGCAGAAAACAGTACGTACTTGCCATCAGGACTGAAAGCCCAGGGGGTCTCAGCAGCCGAGTTGGTAGTTAGGCACTTGGCAGAACCTCCTTCAGCTGGCATAACGAAGATATCGAAGTTGCCATTTCGGTCACTGGCAAAAGCAATCTGTTTCCCACTTGGTGACCAAATAGGGTTGCACTCGTAAGAATCCTGAGTGGTGAGTTGAATGGCCATTCCACCCTGTGAGCTAACTTTATATATGTCACCTTTATAGCAGAATAAAATCTGTTGACCGTCAGGTGAAATTTGAACATCACGCAGCCACAAAGGTGTAACAGCCATGCTGCTCATCGAGAGGATGGCCATAGCCATCAAAGATAATAGTTTCTTTTTCATAAAAATTGAGTTGAATAATTTAGTTGTGTAAAGTTAGTGTATTTTGGTGGTTTTTGAAAAATATTTCGAAAATATTGGTATAAATCGAGAGAAAAGTGTATCTTTGCACCCGCATTCTTATGATATGCAAATCGTTTGGACTATGGTGTAATGGTAGCACAACAGGTTTTGGTTCTGTTTGACTGAGTTCGAATCTCGGTAGTCCAACAAAAAAGTAAACGCTGATAATCTCAAGATTACCAGCGTTATTGTTTTTAATGGGTACCCGGAGTGGGACTTGAACCCACACAGCTGCAATAGCCAAGGGATTTTAAGTCCCTCGTGTCTACCGATTCCACCATCCGGGCATCAGCAGTGTTATTTTGCGGTGCAAAGATAATTGCTATTTTTTATTCTGCAAAAAATATCAGCAACTTTTTATACCTGTAGCAGTTGTTGAACGGCTTTCTCCACTTTATCAAAGCCAAATTTTGCAAGTTCTTGATGCATTAAAATGCCAATCTCTGTATTACATAGATTGCCTATGCTGCCTTCATGGGTGTGGTGTACCTCTTGAGTATGATGAAACTTGCCTGCTTCGAACTCCAAACCCACTTGTTTGTAGGCATCACGGAAGGGTACGCCCTGCAGCACCAGTTCGTTAACTCGCTCAACTGTAAAGATTGGCTGGTAGCGAGGGTCATCGAGAATATGCGTATTAACCGTCAAACGACTGATGATGTAGGTAGTCATCTTCAGACAGTCTTTCAGCTCCTCGAATGCAGGGAGGAATACTTCCTTCAGTATTTGATAGTCGCGGAAATAGCCACTTGGCAGATTATTGCTGATAAGCATGATTTGCTGAGGTAAAGCTTGCATTTTGTTGCACTTGGCACGAGTCAACTCAAACACATCTGGATTCTTCTTGTGGGGCATGATGCTGGAACCTGTTGTGCACTCATCTGGCAGTTTCACAAAGCCAAAGTTCTGGCTGTTGAACATGCAGGCATCGAAAGCTAACTTGGCAATGGTGCCTGCGATGCTGGCCATAGCAAAAGATACATTTCGTTCCATCTTGCCACGTCCCATCTGGGCATATACCACGTTGTAGTCCATTGAGTCAAAGCCCAACAGCTCGGTGGTCATGGTGCGATTTAATGGGAATGATGAGCCATAACCAGCAGCGGAGCCTAAAGGGTTGCGGTTCACCATGCGATAGGCTGCTTGAAGCATAGTCATGTCATCAACCAGACTTTCGGCATAGGCACCCAGCCACAGACCGAAAGACGAAGGCATCGCAATCTGTAAGTGGGTATAGCCTGGCATCAGTACATCTTTATAACGCTCACTTTGCTCTATCAAAGTGTCGAACAATTGCTTAGATAGTTCTGCTATTTCCTGCAACTGAGCACGGGTAAATAGTTTAAGGTCAACCAGTACTTGGTCATTACGAGAGCGACCGCTGTGTATCTTCTTACCGATGTCTCCCCAAGTGCGGGTGAGCATCAGTTCCACTTGTGAATGTACATCTTCTATCCCTTCTTCAATTATGAAGTCGCCTTTTACGGCTACTTCGTATATCTTCTTCAGTTCCTTGAGCAACACTTTCAGTTCGTCGGAGGTAAGAAGCCCTATGCTTTCAAGCATGATAATGTGCGCCATACTGCCCAGCACGTCGTAAGGAGCTAAGTAGAGGTCCATCTCACGGTCTCTGCCAATGGTGAAACGCTCTATCTCTTTATCTATCTGTGTAGATTTTTCCCAAAGCTTCATAAGTAAATGAAAATTGAGACGGAGCATGCCCCGTCTCTGTTTGTAACTCTGTATTTGTTTTAGTACGGAACTTGTGCTAAGGCTTCCACGATGCGGTTCAAACCATCTTTAATAGGTTTCTGCACCATGCCTAACATGAAAGGGTTGAGCTGCAAACCAGCTATCAGTTTCATCTCACATGCTTCAGCACCTTTAGGTATCAGTTCCATACGGATGTCGAATGGGATGGGTGACTGAACAGTGCCATAGGTCACACTATGGAAGGGTTCAGTGTCCTTAATCTGCATTGATACGGCACCCATTGGTGTCTTGAAAGTGAGCATACCGTTGTCGAGGCTGATATTGTCTAACTTGTCAGCAGGGATGCGCTCTTTCAGTTTTTCCAGGTTGTCTGCATTTGACAACTTCTCAAATACACTGCGCTGAGGTGCCTCAATACGTTTGGTATCGCTCTCAAAACTCGTAGTACTCATAGTTTGTTTATTTAACAAAATGGGAATGACCCCATTACTGTGTTGATTATTTTAAGTCGTCACCCCAATGAGCTGGGTCCTTGCGCCATTCGTTCAGCGTTGGGATATCTTTCTCTTCGATATAGCCAGTCTTAAGGGCTGTTTCAATAACGGCATCATAGTTGGTGAGGGTTACCAAAGGCACTTTCGCTTCTTTGAAAGCTTTCTCTGCAACAGGGAAGCCGTAAGTATAGCTGGCCACCATGCCAATTACCTCGCAACCGTCTCTGCGGATAGCTTCCACAGCTTTTAAGCTACTGCCACCTGTTGAGATAAGGTCTTCCACTACCACAACTTTCATGCCTGGGCGCAATTCTCCTTCAATCAGATTTTCCAAACCATGATCTTTTGGTTTGGAGCGAACATATACGAAAGGTAAGTTCAGGGCATCAGCTACCAATGCTCCTTGAGGAATGGCACCTGTGGCAACTCCTGCCACTGCATCAACCTGTGGAAAGTGTTCTAAGATGATACGAGTGATTTCATATTTTACAAAACTGCGCAAGGAGGGATATGAAAGGGTCTTGCGGTTGTCACAATAGAATGGTGATTTCCAGCCTGAAGCCCAAGTGAAAGGGTTGGCTGGCTGTAATTTAATGGCTTTAATTTTTAAAAGCTTTTCAGCAAACAGTCTCTCTAACGTTTTCATAGCACTATCATTTTTCAAAAAACAATGCAAAAGTAAATAAAAGAATGGTAATCCCGAAATGATTGCCTCTTTTTTCAATCATCTATGTTGCATAACACTTCTTCATAGGTGAATCCTCGTTGCAAGGCAAAACGAATGAGTTTACCTTTTATAGTATAGTCGTCGCGCTCTTTCAGCATTTTACGCTTTTGTTGTAACAAATCTCGTAATATCTGCGTATACTCCTCCATATCAATTATTTTATCCATCAAAGGACGAAACATTGATGTGGGTATCTGTTTCTGTCGAAGTCCTTGCTCTATCTTGATGCGTCCCCATTTGGCAAAGCGGTATTTGTCGTTAATATAGGCTTTAGTATATCGACCCTCATCAATGAAACCCTGTTGGCAGAGGTGTTTGACGATTTCTTGAGATTCTTGACCTTCAATGCCCCATTGACGCAGTTTTTCGTTGACATCAGCAATGCAATGTTCTCCTTTAGAACAAAAACTGGCTGCTTTAGCGAGAGCTTCTGTAGGTGATAATGGTTTCATTATTTGATAGTTTTTATTTTTGCAAACACAAAACGGTCGTTGTGACTGAGGTCTTGCATCAATTGGATATCTTGATAACCTTGGCCCACCAATAACTCTTTGACAACTTGGCCATAAGCACGGTTGATTTCGAAAGCAAGTAGTCCGTTTGGCTTCAGCAAGGTAAGTCCCAACAATCCTATCTTACGATAGAAGAGCATAGGGTCATCATTAGGTACGAACAAAGCCTCATGTGGTTCATAGTGTAAAACGTTTGGAGCCATACTGTCTGCTTCTTTGATAGTTATGTAAGGAGGGTTGCTGACTATAGCATCATACAGGCCTATTTCAGCCGTTGTTGGTTGGTATGAAAGGATATCGGTTTGGAAAAAAGACACTTTCCCCTGTAATTTCTCGTTATTGATTTTGGCAATAGTCAGTGCCTTTTCTGAAATATCGCAAGCGGCTATATTGGCAAAAGGTAAAGCCAATGACAATGATATAGCGATACATCCGCTACCTGTACCAATATCCAGTAGAAACGCATCAGGAGAGACCTGTTTAATCAAATGTTGCACCAATTCCTCTGTTTCAGGGCGTGGAATCAAAACGCCAGGAGCTACAAAAAACCTTTTACCACAAAACGGTGCTTGCTGTTGGATATACTGTATAGGTTCAAAATCATGCAATCTTTCAAGTATAGATTGTAGAAAAGTTTTTTGATTTGAAGATAAAGCTATATCTTTGCCTAGGAAAAAGTCAATAGATGATTGTCCCAGCATTTCACAACATATAATGCGGGTGAGAGCAATTGCTTCTTCCTTGCCGTAGAGTGGCAGCAGTGTTTCACGTATGTTTGCGATGACATTTGACATATTCTTGCCAAAAGTACGAAAAATAAAGAAACAATGATGACGAATGATGAAAAATATATGAAACGATGTATCCAGCTGGCCAAAAATGGACAGCTGGAAGCTCCTCCTAATCCTATGGTGGGTGCTGTTGTTGTATATAATGAAAAGATCATTGGTGAGGGATATCATGCCAAATTCGGAGAGGCCCATGCTGAGGTTAATGCCATTGCCAGCGTGGAAGATCAAAAATTATTGAAAAATAGTACCATTTATGTGAGCTTGGAACCTTGTTCGCATTATGGAAAGACGCCTCCTTGTGCTAATTTGATTGTTGAAAAAGGCATTCCCAGGGTTGTGATAGGTTGTAAAGACCCTTTCAGTAAGGTGGCTGGTAGGGGTATTGAGGTGTTACGTAAAGCTGGCTGTGAGGTGAAGGTAGGTGTGTTGGGAAAAGAATGTATGGAACTTAACAAGGCTTTCTTTACAGTCCAGTTGAAGCATCGTCCTTTTATCACTTTAAAGTGGGCTCAGTCGGCAGATGGATATATGGATGTGATAAGAGAGAACGGAGAGCCTGTTGTTCTTTCGTCGTCTTATACACAAATGATAGCTCATAAACGCAGGGCTGAGCACCAAGCAATTATGATAGGAACTCGTACGGCGTTGCTGGACAATCCTTCGCTGAGTGTCAGGTCATGGTGTGGCCCTCAACCTTTGCGTGTCGTGATAGATCGACAATTGAAGTTGCCACGACATTTGAATTTGTTTGATGGAACTCAACCCACAATGGTGGTGACAGAAAAAAAAGAGGACATAACTGGTTGCTCAATTTTTCAGGCTAATTTCAGCCATAGTATTTTGCCACAAATAATGGAGGAATTATTGAGGAGAAATATTCAATCGTTGTTGGTGGAAGGCGGTGCCACATTATTGCAGTCATTCTTGGATGAGGATATTTGGGATGAGGCTTATGTTGAACATTGTCCACAAGTGTTAGGACGTGGAATTATGTCACCAACTCTTATTATTCCTAAAAAAACATCCAAAAAAAAGCTAATTATGGGCCGAAACTACCATATATTTGATAATTTTGTATAAAACTTCGTCAGAAATCTGCACATAAGAAAATTGTTTTTTAATTTTGCAGGTTGTAAATAAGAATAGAAGACTTTAATGAGAACAAAACTATTAATGGCCATAGCCTGTTTGTTGGGTTTGTGCATCGGATTTGGTGCTTGCATGAAAGGTGATGAGGATGCCGAAGTGAACATCAGCACATACGTGACAGCTTTTGGTCTTGATACAATATATGGAAAATACTATAAGTTCAGCATTGATCAGGTAAACCACGTGATCTTTAATGCCGATTCTTTGCCTTTAGGGTCTGATACGCTTTTAAACAATATTGTTATAGACACCTTTTCTGCTTCCGGGTATATCACTTCTGGTTTGCTGGATTCTTTGTTTGTTGCGGGTGATTCGGCTGATCTTACGCCAGCTATTAACAAGCCTGGTATTTCTTTTAAGATTATCTCCAACGATGCTAGTAGGTCGCAGAATTATAACTTGCAGGTAAATGTACACAAAGTTGACCCCGATGTTGCTGCCTGGAAAAATATTTCGAACTTGCCTGCCGATTTCTTGTCAGCTAAAAGTACCGACCAAAAGATTCTCATGAAGGGTGAGGAGCTAATGGTGTTCTTACGCGAGAATTTGCTATTAAAATCAGATGTGAGCAGCGAGACGGCATATTCATGGAAAACATACACCATGACGGGTTTACCAGTAAATGCCATGTTGCATTCTACGCTCTGCTACAACGATACTCTTTATATGATTTCGGCTGCTGGTGACGTGTATAATAGTGTTGAGGGTACTGCTTGGCAAAAGAATGAAACTTTGAGTGGAGGAGTTAGAACATTACTGGCTTCTTTCAGTGACAAGTTGACAGCCATTAAGGAGGTGGCTGGCGAGCTGCGATTTTGCCTCACAAAAGCATCTACCGAAGCATGGGTAATGGGTGAACGGGTGCATAATGGTTTCCCTACCGAGAAAGTGAGCTCTGATGTTTATTTTTCAAGCACTGGTGTGGAGAGAGCCATTTTAGTGGGCATGCCGTTGCCTGTGGAAAACAAGACGATTCCATGGATGACGATTGACGGTGATGATTGGGGGGCCATGACAACAGACACTGAATATTTTTGCCCACCAATGGACAATCCTTCTGTGATGTTTTACAATAAGTTCTTCTATATCGTAGAAAGCGGACTGGAGGAGATGTATGAATCGATGGGTGGTTTAGTGTGGGGCTTGTCAGTTGGTAAATTCCATTTTCCAGAGGTTGTGGAAGGTCATAAGCAATATGCACTTACAGTGGATGATGCCAACTATATATGGCTACTTATTATAGGGAATGGTGAGGAGAATACACAATTATGGCGTGGTCGCCTCAATGAATTGAACAAATAACGATTGCTGGTGTATGGAAAAAGAAATACAGTTGGATATGAATTGCATACCATCTCATGTGGCGATTATCATGGATGGCAATGGACGATGGGCCAAGCAGCGCGGTATGGAACGCACGTATGGCCATCAAGCAGGGGCAGAAACAGTGCACCAGATCGCAGAGGAAGCTGCCAGATTGGGTATTAAATATCTTACTTTATATACTTTCTCAACAGAGAACTGGAATCGTCCACCGCAGGAAGTGTCTGCATTGATGGACTTACTCTTCAATCATATCGAGGAGGAAACATTTATGAAGAATAATATTAGCTTCAAGGTGATTGGCGATATAGATAAGTTGCCTGATTTCGTGCAGGGGAGATTGAGGAATTGTATAGAACATACTTCTCGAAATACAGGTATGTCGTTGGTGCTTGCATTGAGCTATTCTTCTAAATGGGAACTTGCAGAGGCGGCTCGACAAATTGCGGCAGAAGTAAAAGAAGGAAAAATAAGGCTGTCGGATATTGATAGCGATACGATACAACAACATTTGGCAACCAAAGATATGCCGGATGTGGACTTGTTAATTCGTACAGGTGAAGAACAACGTTTAAGCAATTTCTTATTGTGGCAGTGTGCATACGCAGAACTATATTTCTGTGATACATATTGGCCCGATTTTAAGGAAAAGGAATTGCGAAAAGCGATTGCCGATTATCAGAATCGCGAAAGACGATACGGAAAGACAAGCGAACAATTACAAACGAATGAAGAGGGTTGAGAGTTTAAAGTTGAAGGTTAAGAAGATGCATAATCGTTTATACTACATATGGTTATTAGTCGCAGCATTTGCAATGGCTAACTGCCAGTGGACAATGGCTCAGGAAGAGGTAGCTGTGGATGCTTTGAATGATGGCACACCAGTTATCTTATATTCTGGAGAGGCCAAAAAATATGTTATAGCTGACATTGCTGTAGAGGGAGCTGAAAATTATGAAGATAATATAATTATCAATATCTCTGGTTTGCAAGTGGGCGAAACGATTGAGGTGCCAGGAGAAGATATTACAGACGCAGCTAAACGATATTGGAAACACGGATTGTTTTCAGATGTCAGCATACGGGCCGATAAGATAATAGGCGACCGTATTTGGCTGAGAATAAAAGTAAGTATGCGTCCTCGTGTGAGCGAAGTAAACTATCATGGCCTTAAAAAATCTGAACAAGAAGATTTGCAGGCACGTATAGGTATGATTAAAGGTAGCCAGATTACACCGAATGCTGTGAATCGTGCTGAAACCATCATAAAGAGATATTTGGATGGCAAAGGTTTTAAGAATGCAGATGTGAAGTTTGTGCAACGTGATGACCCCTCCAGAAACAATGAGATTATTGTGGATGTGAATGTGGATAAGAAAGAAAAGGTAAAGGTACATCAGATTACTATTGAAGGTAATCAAGCACTTAAAGCCAGCAAGATAAAGCGTGTAATGAAAAAGACCAACGAGAAAAACAAGTTGGTTAATATCTTCCGTGCTAAGAAGTTCGTCCCTGAAAAATATGAAGAGGATAAGCAACTGATTATTGATAAATATAATGAGTTGGGCTATCGTGATGCTGTAATTCTGGCAGATAGTGTAACTAACTTTGATGACAATACTGTGGATGTTTATATCAAAGTTGAAGAGGGAGAGAAATATTATATACGTAATATTTCCTGGGTAGGTAACACAGTGTATCCTTCTGATGTACTGGCCAATGTGTTGCAAATGAAGCCTGGTGATGTGTATAATCAGAAGAAGCTAGAAGAGCGTACGATAACTGATGATGAATCAGTAGGTAACCTTTACTACAATAACGGTTATCTATTCTATAGCCTCGACCCCGTTGAAGTGAATATCGTAGGTGACTCCGTCGACCTGGAAATGCGTATTTATGAGGGGCAACAAGCTACTGTAAACAAAGTAACGATCACTGGTAACGACCGCCTTTATGAAGAAGTAGTGCGCCGTGAGTTATATGTGAAGCCTGGTAAATTATTCAGTAAGGATGATATCATGACATCCATGCGAGAGATTCAACAGATGGGCCACTTCGATCCAGAACAGTTGAAACCAGATATCCAACCTCGTCCAGAAGATGGTACGGTAGATATTGGCTTCCCCTTGGTATCTAAACCAAATGATCAGGTAGAACTATCTGCAGGCTGGGGACAGACAGGTGTCATTGGTAAATTGAGTTTGAAGTTTACCAACTTCTCCATGAAGAACTTGTTACATCCAAGTCGAAAACATCGTGGATTGCTCCCGCAAGGTGAAGGACAGACTTTGACGTTGAGCGGACAGACCAATGGTAGCTACTATCAGAGTTATAGTATTTCGTTCTTGGATCCTTGGTTTGGTGGAAAGCGCCCAAATGCATTCCAGGTTTCTGCTTATTACTACGTTCAGACGGATATTAGTAGCCGTTATTATAATACTGCCATGATGAACATGTATAACTATGGTTATGGCATGGGAAGTATGTATGGCGGTTATGGTGGCTATGGCTATGGTGGTTATGGATACGCCAACTATGAGAACTACTATGATCCAGACAAATATATGAAGATGATAGGCGCTTCAGTGATGTTTGGTAAACGTTTGAACTGGCCTGACAATTATTTCCAAGTATCAGCGGAATTGTCGTTCAACCGTTATATGTTGAGTCAGTGGGTATATTTCCCTGTGACTGATGGTAGCTCAAACGAGGTGGCTTTAAATCTTACATTGGCACGTAGGTCAACGGATAATCCCATTTATACAAGGCAAGGCTCTGAATTCAGTTTCTCATTGCAAATTACTCCTCCTTGGAGTGCTATCGATGGCAAGGACTATAGCAAGTATGATTTAACCAATCAGGATGACTATAACAAGATGTATCGTTGGATTGAATATCATAAGTGGAAATTTAAATCTAAGGTGTTCATTCCATTGGCAGATCCATACACTGTAAAACGTACACCTGTGTTAATGGTTCGTGCTGAGTTCGGCTTGTTAGGACATTTTAATAAATATAAAAAGTCTCCGTTCCAGACTTTTGATGTTGGTGGCGATGGTATGACCGGTTATACTACTTATGCTACTGAGAGTGTGGCTCTTAGGGGTTATGAGAATAGTTCTCTTACTATGTCAAGAAGTCAGGCTGGATATGCTTATACACGTTTTGGATTAGAATTAAGATATCCTTTGATGCTTGAGACAAGCAGTACTATCTATGCTATTGCGTTTTTAGAAGGAGGAAACGCTTGGCATGACGTTTCTGATTTCAATCCATTTGACATGAAACGCTCTGCTGGTTTAGGCGTGCGTATCTATCTGCCAATGATTGGTATGATGGGTATTGACTGGGCTTATGGATTTGATAAGATTAATGGCTCTAAAGCCTATAGTGGAAGTAATTTCCACTTTGTGCTGGGTCAGGAGTTTTAACTGATTGTATCACTTAAAAGAAACGGGATTATGAAAAAGTTTGTGTTATTGATGTTAGCTTTGTGTGCCATGGGCATTGGTGCCAGTGCACAGCGTTTTGCATTGATTGACATGGAGTACATTTTAGAGAATGTTCCTGCATATGAGAGTGCAAACAGCGAAATAGAACAGTTGTCAAAACAATGGCAGGCTGAAGTTCAGAAAGTCTCTGATGAGGCTAAATCTTTATATGAAAGCTATCAATCTGCAAAGAACCTGACTGAAGCTCAACGCACGGAGCGTGAGAATGCTATTGTGGAGAAAGAGAAATCGGCAGCTGAATTACGCCGTAAGTATTTCGGTCAGGAAGGTGAGCTGGCAAAGAAACAGCAAGAGTTGATGCAGCCTATTATGGACGATATCTATGAGGTGGTAAAAGCAATTGCTCAAAACAAAGGTTATAGTATGGTAATCGACCGAGCTTCAGCCTCAAGTATTATCTTTGCATCACCAAATATAGACATAAGTGATGATGTATTGGCAGAATTAGGTGAATAATTCAAAAAAAAATCCTACATTTGCAGCCGATATTATAATGAAAATAAATATAAACAATAAAAACAGGATTTAAAATGTTAAAGAAAATTGTATTGGCCGTTGCTTTGATTGCCCTGCCAGTGTTGGGTGCAATGGCTCAGCAGAAATTTGCTCACTTGACCGCACAGGCTGTTATCGTTGAGATGGCTGAATATAAGAAGGCTGTGTCTGATCTGGAGGCAATGCAGAAGAACTATCAGGATGAATTGCAGCGTACACAAGAAGAGTTTAATAAGAAGTACCAGGAGTATGTGGCTCAGGCTGATTCTCTGCCTCGCAATATTGCAGAACGCCGTCAGAAGGAACTTCAGGATATGGCTCAGCGCCAGGAACAGTTCCAGCAGGAGGCTAGCCAGTCTCTGCAGCAGGCTCAGCAAGAAGCTATGAACCCTATTATTGAAAAGGTACAGAAGGCTGTGGAGGAGATAGGAAAAGCTGAAGGTTATATTTATATCTTCGACCTTTCAAGTACCAGCATTCCTTTCGTGGGCGCTCAGAGCGTGGATATCACTGACAAGGTAAAGGCTAAGGTGGGCGTAAAATAAAGTTATGAACCATCGGTTGTCAAGCATACCTGGCCCTATCGGGGTGTTTGATTCAGGTTACGGAGGCCTCACGATCTTAAGTAAGATCCGTGAGGCTTTGCCTGCTTATGATTACATCTATCTGGGTGATAATGCCCGTAATCCTTACGGAACTCGCTCTTTCCAGATTGTATATGAGTTTACTTTGCAGGCAGTGACTAAGCTTTTCGAATTAGGTTGCCATCTGGTAATTCTGGGTTGTAACACGGCCTCTGCAAAGGCGTTGCGTAGCATTCAGATGAATGATTTGCATCTGTTAGATGCTAATCGTAGAGTGTTGGGCGTAATACGTCCTACTGTTGAGTGTATCGGTGCTCTTACCAATACAAGGCATATTGGTTTACTTGCTACCCCAGGAACAGTGAAGAGTGAGTCATATCCGCTTGAAATCAAGAAACTATTTCCAGATGTACAGGTGAGTAGTCAGGCTTGTCCAATGTGGGTGCCTTTGGTAGAGAATAATGAAGCCAATGATGAGGGGGCAGACTATTTCGTACAGAAATATCTAAATGAGTTACTGACACAAGATGAGAAGATTGATACCATCATATTGGGCTGTACTCACTATCCTCTGTTGTTGAACAAAATCAAACTATATACACCTCATCATGTTAATATTGTCACACAAGGAGAGTTGGTGGCAGAGAGTTTGAAAGATTATCTGCAACGCCATCCTGAGATGGATGCTAAATGCACCCGTGGCAATACATGTACATACTATACAACTGAATCAGAAGAAAAATTTACGGAATCAGCTTCCATATTCTTAAATGAAGCGGTGAACGTAAAGCACATTGAATTATGAAAAGAATCGTTATCAAGGTGGGTAGCAATGTGCTGACGAGAACAGATGGCACACTGGATGTCACTCGTATGTCGGCATTAGTTGACCAGATTGCTCAATTGCGACAGAAAGGCATAGAGGTAATACTGGTGTCTTCAGGAGCAGTAGCTTCTGGACGAAGTGAGTTAAAATTGTCAGAACACCGCCTTGACACTACCTCACAACGCCAATTGTTTTCCGCTGTTGGACAGGCAAAACTCATTAACCGCTATTATGAACTATTCCGTGACCATGGAATAGCGGTAGGTCAAGTTCTCACCATGAAAGAGAACTTTGGTACACGAAGGCATTATCTTAATCAGAAGAACTGCATGACGGTAATGCTTGAGCATGGGGTCATTCCAGTTGTCAATGAAAACGACACCATTAGTGTGACAGAGTTGATGTTTACTGATAACGATGAGCTGAGTGGTCTTATAGCCTCTATGATGGATGTAGATGCTCTCATCATACTTAGCAATATTGATGGCATTTATAATGGATCCCCAGCCGAGCCTAATTCACAAGTGATTCGTGAGATCGGACAGAAGATGGACTTGACGAATTATATTCAAACGAATAAGTCGAGTTTCGGACGTGGTGGCATGCTGACTAAAACCAATATTGCACGTAAAGTGGCTGATGAAGGCATTGAGGTGATAATTGCAAACGGCAAGCGCGATGACATCCTGCTTCATTTATTGCTTGAGAAAGATGCGGTTTGTACTCGTTTTATTCCTAAGTCAAAACCAATCAGTGGGGTTAAAAAGTGGATAGCCCATAGTGAAGGATTTGCTAAAGGTGAGATCACCATCAATGCGAAAGCATTAGAAGCATTGCGAGGCGATAAAGCTGTAAGCATTTTACCTGTAGGTATCATAGAAGTAACAGGAGAATTTGAGAAGGACGACATTATCCGTATTATGGATGCCGACGGCAATCAGATTGGGGTAGGTAAAGCTAATTGTACATCCGTGCAAGCAAGGGCTGCTATGGGTAAACATGCTGGTCGCCCAGTAGTACATTACGATTATTTATATTTGGAATAGAGCGTATGGATGTTAGAGGTCAATTACAAGAAGTACATCATGCAGCCAAGTCGTTGTTACGACTAAGCGATGAAAAAATTGCAGATGTATTGTGTGCTGTCGCTAATGAGATTATTGCACAGGCTGATACTATTTTGAAAGCCAATGAGCTAGATTTGTCTCGTATGGATCCTGCAAATCCAAAGTATGATCGTCTGAAGCTGACGCATGAAAGATTGCAAGGTATTGCTGCTGATATGCATAATGTGGCGAAATTACCTTCACCTGTAGGGAAGGTGTTAAGAGAGACTATTCGCCCCAATGGTTTAAAGATAAAGCAGGTAAGTGTACCTTTTGGTGTAATTGGTATTATCTATGAAGCCCGCCCCAACGTTAGCTTTGACGTCTTTTCGCTCTGTTTACGCAGCCATAATGCTTGCGTTTTGAAGGGTGGAAGTGATGCCCAAGAAACGAATGAGGCAGCAGTTGGCATAATCCACAACGTTTTGAAGCATTTTGATATAGATACGCATGTGGTAAAATTGATGCCAGCTGACCGTGAGGCAACAGCTGAGTTATTGCATGCACGTGGTTTGGTAGATTTGATTATACCTCGTGGAAGCAGTGGTTTGATTCGCTTTGTCCGTGATAATGCTACTGTACCTGTTATCGAGACTGGCGCAGGTATTTGTCATACTTATTTCGATGCAGCAGGGGATGTGGCAAAGGGAGCGCCTCTCATTCATAATGCTAAAACCCGCAGGGTATCTGTTTGTAATGCTCTGGATTGTGTGCTTTTGCATCGCAGTCGGTTAGCCGATTTACCTGCGTTGTGCATTCCATTAGCAGATAATCATGTAGTAATTTATGCGGATACCGAGTCGTATGATGCTTTACAAGGACATTATCCTGCAGATTTGTTGCAACATGCTACACCAGAAAGCTTTGGAACGGAGTTCTTGGATTATAAAATGGCTATTAAGACAGTGTCATCATTGGATGAGGCTATAGTATGGATTAATAAGGTGGCTTCGGGTCATAGCGAATGTATCGTGACTGAGGACAAAGTTGCTGCTGAAAAATTCTGCAGTGAGGTGGATGCGGCTTGTGTGTATTGGAATGCACCTACCTCTTTTAGTGATGGTGCACAATTTGGGTTGGGGGCTGAGATAGGAATCAGTACGCAGAAATTGCATGCCCGTGGCCCAATGGCTTTAGAAGCGATTACCACATATAAATGGATGATTGAAGGAGAAGGACAGATTAGAAAATAAGTCAATAATGAGATATTTTAGTAAAGTAACAGATTTGGGCGACTTGCAGTCAGCATTGCAGGAAGCTTTGGAGATAAAGAACAATAGGTTCAAGTATGTGGAATTAGGTAAGAACAAAACCTTGCTGATGGTATTCTTCAATTCCAGTTTGCGAACTCGATTGAGTACCCAGAAAGCAGCCATGAACTTGGGTATGAATGTGATAGTGTTGGATGTAAACCAAGGTGCTTGGAAACTGGAAACAGAGCGTGGTGTAATAATGGATGGCGATAAGAGCGAACATTTGTTGGAGGCTATCCCTGTGATGGGATGCTATTGCGACGTTATAGGTGTACGTTCTTTTGCAAGATTGAAAGATCGTGATTATGACTATGCGGAAACTGTTTTTAATCAGTTCGTCAAGTATAGTGGTCGCCCTGTTTTTGCTATGGAAACTGCGACAGTTCACCCTTTGCAGGCTTTTGCCGATTTGATTACTATTGAAGAATATAAAGAGGCAAAACGGCCTAAGGTGGTCCTTACTTGGGCACCTCATCCAAAAGCTTTGCCACAAGCTGTGCCAAACTCGTTTGCTGAATGGATGAATGCTGCTGATGTGGATTTTGTGATTACACATCCAGAGGGCTACGAGCTGGATCCTGCTTTTGTGGGTGATGCCGTGGTGGAATACGACCAAAGAAAAGCTTTAGAAGGTGCTGATTTCGTTTATGCCAAGAATTGGAGTTGTCCAGGTGTCACTAATCTGGCTGATTATGGACAAGTGTTGAGTAAAGACATGAAATGGACTATCGATGAAGAGCACATGAGTTGGACAAACGATGCACATTTTATGCATTGCTTACCTGTTCGTCGTAATATGATTGTTACTGACGATGTCATTGAAGGTCCACGCTCACTGGTGATACCCGAGGCTGCTAACCGAGAGATTTCTGCTACGGTAGTGTTAAAACGAATACTGGAAGATTTGAAGTAATTCAAGAGATGAAGAGATTTCCACTTTTTCTGTTGTTGCTTTGCATTACTTCGTTCGCTTCTGCTCAGAGATTGGAGTGGAAGCTCGGAGCAGAGGGCTTTTTTGACAACAGTGAGGGGGATGGTACATATCGAACGACGATGACCTATAGCGGTATTCGAGCTACTCCTGAGCTTGGCGTAAGCTGGGATGAGGGTAAACATCGTTTGATGGGAGGTTATAGCGGACTGTTGGAATTTGGCAAGAAGCATGGTTATACAGATGGCTCGCCAATATTGTATTATCAATATAGTACTAAACCCTTGACATTCACTTTTGGAAGCTTTCACCGTGACCAGTTGTTAGGTGATTATCCTTCGTTTCTATTTAGCGATACCATTCGCTATTATCGCCCCACCATGCAAGGATTCTCTTTCCAACATCAGTATGCGCGAGGCCACTTTGAGGCATTCTTGGATTGGACAGGTTTCCGTACAAATAAAGATCGCGAACAGTTCATGGTTTTTTTGAGTTTCAAGCATACCATTGGAAAAATAAATGATGAGCCGTTCGGTAAGTTTAGCAAACATTTCTATGTGGGATTAGAAGGGTATTACTATCACTATGCTCTTACATGGCATGCTGATGAAGCACAGCATATCCATGATAATTTGGTGGCTCATCCCTTTGTGGGTTATCAGTTGGAGAGTCGTGTTACTGATGCTGGTATTGATGTCAGGGCTGGCGCATTGGCAAGTTTCGATCGTGAAAGAGGTATGGAAGGAGGCAAACGTACTCCCATTGGCTTTTTGGGAGAGGTCAATGCTCATTACAAGCGCTTTTTTGTAGAGGATATTTTCTATGCAGGTGGTCATCAGCAACCCTTTGGCAAGCAATTTTACGGAGCCTATTATTGGGGAGATACTTATTTTCATGCTTCTGCATACAACCGAACCGACATCAAGTATCAGTTTGTTGTGAATAAGTACGTCTCTGCTTATGCAGGTGCCATATTCAACATTACCAAAGCTGGACTGAATTGGCATCAAGTTCTCACCCTGCGTGTTAATCTGAACGGCAGCATTGGGAAATAAGACACTTTGTTTTTAAACTTTTTTGGCAATGCTTTCTACGGGTTGTCGCAGGCTCTCAGCCCTCCCCCTTATATATAAATATGGTGTAATAAGGCCAAGGCACATTTTTTTTCAAAAAAACATTGTAAAATATTTGCCAGTATCGTAAAATGTGTGTACCTTTGCATCCGCTTTCCGCAAGGGAGGTTGTTTTTTGAGTTCTATGACAGATTGATGGACAGAGGACAGGCAGCGTCCGGTGCATGTTTTTTTTTGATGTGTATCGGAGGTCTGATGAAGGTGTGATTTATACATGAA
>JAFSPM010000025.1 GCA_017442855.1 Bacteroidaceae bacterium
CGACTATAAGGTCAGCATTGCCAACCTGCAGGATGGCGACGAGGCCGGCATCAAGAGCGTCACCATGCAGATTGAGGGTGGCGAGTATGCCTACGGCTATCTGAAGAGCGAGAATGGCGTTCACCGCCTGGTACGCGTTTCCCCCTATAATGCTCAGGGTAAGCGCATGACCTCGTTTGCCTCTGTTTTTGTCTCCCCGCTGGTTGACGACACCATCGAGGTCTATGTCGACCCCGCCAAACTGTCGTGGGACACGTTCCGTTCGAGTGGTGCTGGTGGTCAGAATGTCAACAAGGTGGAGTCGGGTGTTCGCCTGCGCTATTGGTATACCGACCCCGATACGGGCGAGGAGGAGGAAATCCTCATCGAGAATACCGAGACGCGCGACCAGCCTAAGAACAAGGAGCGTGCTATGGCTCTGCTCCGTTCACAACTCTACGACCGTGCCATGCAGAAGCGTCTGGAGGCCCAGGCTAAGATTGAGGCTGGCAAGAAGAAGATAGAGTGGGGCAGTCAGATCCGCTCCTACGTCTTCGACGACCGCCGTGTCAAGGATCACCGTACCAACTACCAGACCTCCGATGTCGATGGCGTCATGGATGGCAAAATCGACGATTTCATCAAGGCATACCTGATGGAATTTCCGTCAGTAGATAATGAGTAATTAGTAATTAGTAATTAGTAATTATGATTACCTAATGCGGTATATAAGAAATAGTAAAGATAAAAACAATATTCAACAACAAATGTTTAATATGATTAGGTTAGAAAGTTGGGAGTCAGATTAGCGACTATTCATATTGGCTTCTTTAGCCTTTGAACAAATCACAATTTCTAATTCCTAATTTCTAATTCCTAATTTTAAATCTAAAGTATTATGAACAAGAAAGCAAATGCAAAGCGTGAAGCTTATGCCAAGAAGCAGGAAGAACAAGGTAAGAAAGTCGTGACATGGATTTTCGTTGGTCTGATTATTCTGGCCGTCATCTATCTCATCTGGACATTTACCATGATGGCTTAAGGCTTATGGCTCAAGAAATTGAACGCAAATACCTCGTGCTTGACAATTCGTTTAAGCACGAGGCTTTTTCTAAAAGTCACATCCAGCAGGGCTATATCTGCAGTGAGCGTGGCAGGACGGTGCGTGTACGCATAAGAGATGTACGCGCGTACCTTACTATTAAAGGACCTAGTGAAAATAACGGACTGTCCCGTTATGAGTTTGAACGCGAGATTCCTCTGGATGACGCGCAGCAGATGATGCGTTTCTGCGAGCCAGGCATCATTGACAAGACTCGCTGGCTCGTAAAGTCGGGACCTCACACCTTCGAAGTAGATGAGTTTCATGGCGAAAACAACGGTCTTGTAGTAGCCGAGGTGGAGCTCTCCAGTGAGGAGGAGGCTTTTGAAAAACCCCATTTCATCGGAAAAGAGGTCACAGGTGACCGTCGTTACTATAACAGTCAGTTGCGTGCCAACCCCTATTGTAACTGGTCTAAGTAATCTCTAACCCCTTTGACCTAAAGGTACAAAGCGACTTCGTCGATTACTCACCCCTTACCTCTCACCTCTTTTAACATATTTTCCTAGGTGTAAATTTCGTTAAAAAACTTTTATTGCTTTTCGCTTTCTACCGAAATTTTCTTACCTTTGTCATTGGCTTTTATCAACAACTATGACGTGTAAGAGACATTTTGTAGGAATAGCGGCTATGCTTTATAGCCTGTTGGGAGTTGCAGCAGCGCAGCTTCCCGATTCCCTCTTGACTTTTGATAAAGCCTACTATTATAACATTGTTGATATGCCGAAGTCGCTTCAGATTGTGCAGACCATGCGCGATAGGAAGATGGCTGCAGACTGGGAACTGGACAGGGCCGAGGCCAACCTCTGGAGTCTTGACCGCCATTACAACAAGGCTTTGAAGCTTTACCAGAAGGTGTTGGATAATCCCGAGGCTAACAAATCGTGGGAAGAAGAGTTGAGTACCCTTTTCCTGGCCTCCTATTGCTATGAGAAGCTGAGTGACGAGCGATACCTCTCCAAGTTGGTGCTCAGGATGCGTGATTTGGCTCAGGAGCACGATGCCAAAGAGTATCTGTGTATGACAGAATATCTTCGTGGCAGGCGTATTTATATGATGGGTCGTAAGGAGGAAGGCTATGCCATCAGCCTTCAAGCCGCAGAGGATATGAAGCACATGGACTATCGATACAAGAACCGTATGCTTTTCGTTTTCTATATCAACATCACCAATATGTATATCAATGACGGCAAATATCGCGAGGCTTGGAAAACGCTGGGTGAGACTGAGGAAATCATCCGTCAGGGGTTGAATATGGGTGTCTTGGATGCTACTCGTCGGGCTAATGGAATGGTTTGCGCCTCCAAGGCTCGTATCTTGGCTGCTGAGGGTCATGTGGAAGAAGCCGATTCCATGTATGCTTTGATGCGTGGTGTGCCCTATCGCGATATTGCTGCCGAGATGATGATTGTGCCTTACCTGAAAATGCGGGGCAGATATGCTGATATTTTGGAGTCCACGCAATATAGTCGTAAGTTTATAGCGGAAGACAGCAATGAGCTCGGTATCAATATGCTCAACGTGCTGAAGGACGAGATTGATGCCTACTTGGGGCTGAATGATTATGAGTCGGCTACGGAATGCTATTCTGCCTTGATCAAGTTGACAGACTCGCTGCATGTCGATAATCTGAACTATTTTTCCAAAGAGGCACGTGAGGATCTTCATCGTGAGCATGTGATAGCCAGCCAGCATCTCCAGCTTTCCATTGGCATCTCTGTCCTAATTATACTGATAATATTGATTTTTGCAGCCTTCTTGCATCATCTTTTGACCCGTAAAAGGACCAAGGTGATGATGGCTACCATCGACGAGTTGATGTATTATCGTGATGTGGTGCTTCAAAATGGTGACCGAGTTCCCGTTGAAATGGGCGGAAATGATGCAAATACCCATGAAGAGAAGCGTCGTTTCAAGGAGATGGACAAGCGCA
>JAFSPM010000026.1 GCA_017442855.1 Bacteroidaceae bacterium
TAACTCCTCCCCATGCAAAGGGGAGGTGTCCGCAGGACGGAGGGGTAAACCCTCAAGGGAACAGCATAAAAGGCAAAGCAGAAGTACCTTTATAACTCCTCCCCATGCAAAGGGGAGGTGTCCGCAGGACGGAGGGGTAATATATATAAGGTGCAGGCGATTATTTCGGTCGTCTGCATTTTTTTGTTGTTTTTTTGCGAAAATATTTGGAGATATCATTTTTATTTTACTATCTTTGTGATATCAAAATAATATCAAACTAAACTAATTTAAAAATAACAACTATGGGAACAAAAGAAATTAATTACCAGGGTGCGACATTGAACGGCTTCGCTATGCTGTTCTTCAATCTGTTGTTAACTATAGCAGGCATCGCTGCCATAGTATTGTTCATTATTTACGGCAATTGGTGGCTCATCGTTGCAGGACCTGTAGCTCTCATTGTTTCGTTCTTTCTCTGGGCTGGTTTTGTAATGCTGGAACCTAACGAGGCACGTGTGCTCACCTTCTTCGGTAAGTATCGTGGTACTTTTACAAAGACGGGTTATTACTGGATTAACCCCTTCATGAGTACCAAGAAGCTGTCGCTCCGTGCCAGAAATCTCGATGCACAACCTATCAAGGTAAATGACAAGACGGGTAACCCCATCATGATAGGCTTGGTGCTGGTATGGAAGCTGAAGGATACGTATAAGGCAATGTTTGAGATTGATGCACAGACCATGGCGCAGAGCAATGTGAAGCCCGACCAGATAACAGCTGGTGTGGCTGGCATGATGAAGGCACTGGAGCAGTTTGTGCAGGTGCAGAGCGATGCCGCTTTGCGTCAGGTAGCCGGACAGTATGCTTATGATGATACCGACGATAAGAAAAACGAACTGACCTTGCGTGGTGGTGGTGATGAAATCAACCAACAATTGGAAGACAAGCTGAATGAGCGCTTGGCATTGGCAGGTATTGAGGTGGTAGAAGCTCGCATCAACTACCTGGCATATGCTCCTGAAATTGCTGCAGTGATGTTACGTCGTCAACAAGCAGCTGCCATTATCACTGCCCGCGAGAAGATTGTAGAAGGAGCTGTGTCAATGGTGAAGATGGCACTCGATAAACTCTCTGCCGAAGGTGTTGTTGAGTTGGACGATGAGAAGAAGGCGGCTATGGTAAGTAACCTCATGGTAGTGCTCTGTGGCGATGATGCTGCTCAGCCTGTAGTGAATACCGGTACACTGAATCATTAATTACGCTAATCGACTGAAGCATGTCAAAGAAGGAAAACATGACCAAAAGCTTTGTGCTACGTGTCGATGCGGAAACCATGAACGCCATCGAGGCGTGGGCAGCTGATGAGTTCCGTTCCACCAATGGACAGCTGCAATGGATTATCAACGAAGCGTTGCGCAAAAGCGGTAGAATAAAAAAAACGAAGAACAATGAGGTGGAAGAGACTGTTTAACGAACAAAGACCGTCGGAGGTGTATAACCTCCGATTGCCGGTAACGTGGACCGACCGCATCTTGGAGTTTGTAGCTCTGCTCCTGCTACTGGCCATGTGGGTGGTGGCTGCTGTGCTTTGGAGAGAGATGGCAGGTGGTGAAGTAGCCCTTCACATGAACTTGGAGGGTGAGGTTGATCAAACGGGTGACCCATCATCGCTCCTCATCATGACGGGGTGTTGGACATTTGTGATGTTGCTGGTGGGCTTTTCTGCCTATCGTCCACGTTTGATGAATCCCTCTACCCGCATCACCACCGTGAAGCAACTGAAGTTAGCAGTTACCCAAGTAAGGGGCATGAATATCATCTTGGGCATCATGGGCATCTGCCTGCTGGTGTCTATGGCTTATGAAACCCCTGTGTGGGTACTCATCCCAGCAGGACTATTGTTCATCGAGGTAATGACTTTTAGCATCTTGATAAAGAGAGCTGGGAAGTGAATGTTTTTTATTTAAATAAGGAAGACAAATGGAAGTTATTCAGAGTTTTACTATTGACCATACGCACTTAAAGCCGGGCATCTACGTGTCACGCGAAGACAAGGACTTTACTACTTTTGACCTGCGTATCACAGAACCGAATAAGGAACCAGCTGTAGCTCCATCAGCCATGCACAGTATGGAACACCTGATGGCCACTTGGTTTCGTAATAGTGAGGTAAAGGAGGATGTGGTGTATGTAGGCCCTATGGGTTGCCTTACGGGTATGTATATCATCATGACAGGTACTTACACTGTGGAGGATATGCGTCGCTTGACTATCGAATGCCTCAAATGGATACTTACTCAGACGGAAGTACCTGCAACAACACCCGAAACATGTGGCAACTATCTGCTTCACGACCTACCTATGTGCCACTGGGAGAGCAAACGTTATCTGGACCGTCTTGAGCACGATTTCCATAGCGAATACACCAAGCTCCATATTACCCTTGACGACGGTAAGGTATTTGCTGATGCATAGCGAATAGTGTCAGAGGCTGTGTTTGAAGAATCAATTGTGAAACTATGGCTTGCCCGATTTCATAATGGCTACCACTTCGTCAAAATAGTTGATGATATCTTCAAAATCAGGATGAGATTTAGGTACGATGATAGACAGATAGGTCTCATTGCCCTTAATCACCACATCCTTGGTGTGGATATGATATAGATCGCTATGGGTGTAGTTTGTAAACCAGCTTCTGAACATTCTGTTTCTGAGATGCTGCTTGCCATCATGAAATTCGCAGAAATAGAGCAAGTAATAAGGGTTTTGTTTGAAGAATTCCTCGATTATGCAAAACACCGTCTCACGAATATTATCGTCTTTTGCCGAAGGTTCTGCAAAGCTGTTGTCCAACCCTAACCAATAGCCAATTGTATAGCTATATTCATTTTCTAAAGAAAATCCAATGGAAATAGTAGCACCACCTTGAGAGACGAAACAATATGAAGTGCCGTCAAAATAAACCTTATAAGGAGCATTTTGATTGATTACTGAGATGTCAAGCGGTCTCATAAACGGCTTTTTCTTCAGCTACTTGAGTGACTACTACCTGCTGCTCACTATATTTTCTGTGCAGTTCTTCATGCCAACGCTGTTGAGCTTCTACACGCCGTTCTAGAATCTCTATAAGTTTTTCCCTGGAAGGGATTTTGTATTTTTTCTTTGTTTCCATTTTTGTATGATACAATTAATTGTTAATAATCATGGCACAAAGATACGACATTATTTTCTATCTCCAAACAATTGCCCGTAAAATGTTCAAATGCAGTAGCAGCAACCACAGAATAGTAGATACTGCTAACAAAACATCTTCCGCTACTTCCGCTAAATCAAAATAGTTGTTTATTTGTATGTGTTATTATGGCGGAAGAAGTAGCGGAAGAAGCGGAAGAAAAAAGAACAGCAGCACCTATCTGGGTGCTGCTGAATGTTATATGATAGGGCATAATCAATGCTTTCCTATCTCTGATGATGGATAGTTGTAGAATACAGGAGGTGCACCAAGTTGTGTTTTGCTTGCAACAGGCTTCTCCACATAGTTCCTGGTTGTTGCCTTAGCTGCAATTGCTGCCAAGTTCTTCTTGTCATATTCCAAGAACGATTCGAACGAATAATCTTCTCCAGCCAACTTCATAATGCGCTGATAAATAGCCCAACGTGAGGGAGCATTAAACTCCTCGTTATACGGATTTGTTCCATGCATAATACTATAGTCTGTAGGCCTGTATATTCCATAAGTGCAATAAGCAGCAGCTCCCTCATATACACCTATTTTCTCAATGTCATAATCATGGTTTGAAATAAAATCCTTCCAGACAACTTCACTCGGGTTGCTATGGTAATCAATATTCAGTAACTTGCCCCTTTGATGCTCCTCATCGAGAAGCGCCCATTCATCTTGAGGATATACACGATTACCCGTTTCGTCAGCTTCGTAATACTCATCAGCAAGAAGACCAAAGCCATGCCCTCCTGCTTCATGTCTAATATCACTCATCATGTCAACAGCAAATCCGCCATCAGGGCCTAATCCGTCTCTTGAAGAACTAAGTGCAATAGAAAAACCATCTTCAAACATAGCTGTATGGACACGACAAGAAAAATTGCTGTGTAGTATTACAATTGATGTTACATCCGATAGAGAATTGTTCAGCTCATTAACTTTTAATACATAAGGACGAATATATTCATCATTTGAAGAAAAGAATCCCCCATCTTCAGTTATATGTAATCCAGTGCTCTCTCCTAATAATTCATTCTCAGAAACAACAACTACATAATAAACATCAAAATAGTCACGGAAAGAAGTGTATGGTTCTATACCAAAGAAATAATCCATGGCTTTTTTCATTGTTTCCTCATAAGTGCCGTCATTTATAAGTCTATCTGAAAAAGCCTCACCCATTATAACCAGTTTAATCCCATTTCCTTTAGAATGTTTCTGTAAAACCACAACATTACCATCCTTGGAAAAATCAGTAGATGTATAAAGATTATAGGTAAGTCCATATCCATCTTGTTGGAATAGAATAGGATTACATGTTTTCCACATATCTGAATTAATAAGTTCTTGAGATATTTCTCCTGTTAGCCTATTACCTGATATCATAAGTTCTTCTAAATTAACAAGATTGGATAGTGAAACAGGAATGCTGCCTGTGAGATTGTTATATACTAGTCTTAAATCTTTTAATTCTATAAGATTTCCCAACCATTCTGGAATTGAACCTGAAAGTTGATTATAATGAAGCCATAATATCTTTATTTTTTTTAAATTTGAAAGAGACTCTGGTATTTGGCCTGTAAGTTGGTTACAATCCATTGTCAATTCAGTCAATTCAGTTAATTCTCCTATTGATTCTGGAATACTACCTGATAGCTGATTAACTCTAAGCCATAATTTCTCTAACTTCTTTAGATTTCCAATGCTTTCAGGAATCTCTCCTGTAAGATTGTTGCCGGACAAGCCTAAATATTTTAGGTTTATTAAAGAACAAACGCTTTCAGGAAAGTTGCCAGTAAGATTATTGTCACCTAAATCCAATGTTGTAACATATCCTTGATCGTCAGTAAACACACCATGCCATTCTTTCAATGGTTTATCACTTCCCCAATTTTGATTGTTTGTCCAATGAGCACCATCTGTGGCATTATATAAATCTATCAAAGCCTGTCGTTCTAGAATCTTTTGGTCATCTTCCTGTTTAAGGATAGCATCAGTATCAAGACCAGAGAAGTTCTTAATGGTGGCTCTTGTAATTGTGATAGACTCATTACTTTTCTTTTCTAAGAAAAACTCTTCTCCTGTTCCTGCTTTCTTTCCTCTTATCTCTATTGTTATACCACTTTCCAATGTCATTACTGGAACGGGGAAATAGAATACAGATGGTGAGTCAGATTTTAAATCTACATCACATGGTATTAAAGAAGATGTCATTTGACTATCACCATCTAACTTAAGCAGTGGGGTCTCTGCACTTAAATCAATGGTCCCTTTACCTGCAATAACCTCTCCTTTATTGCCTTTTAGAGTAATTGAGGTTACCTTGTTTTTGCCAGTAAGAGAGATTTTGATGACACCCACCACTTGCTTGAACATAAAGGAATTGGTTGTACTTATCGCAACCATAGGGAGTGAAGATTCTTTTTCTTTAACCCACCCGTTATAAAGTTGAATGTGCAGCAGGTTTTTGTTACTTGTATCAACAGCATCTTGACTATATGGATAGAAAGCGTAAAACTTGCTACCTTTTACGGTGTTGCCGGTAAAAGAGGCATTTCCTCCATCCGACTGATTGAGGGTGTATATTTCTACATCCTGAGTATCACTATAAACTCCAATGCTGTTACCTTTATCCCAAAGCATAGCATTATTGTCGCCCAAGTGAGTGCGGGTAGTGGCCAAATCAGCCATACCAACAGTTATTTGATTAAATGAAGTTAGGCTGTCTTTCTTATCAAAGATATCCTCTGTACAGCTGACGAAAGCCAATGCCATAAGAGAAAACAGAGTGTATTTTATTCTTTTCATAATTCTTCCTCCTTATTTGTTTAGTTTCCCCATCCTTGGTTTTCTTCACCAAAACCTTCGATGCCACCATCAACACTAGTTGCTTTGACGGTTACTGAGCATGTAGCAGTCTTGTTGCCATCCTTTGTAGTTACTGTGATGGTGGCATTGCCAGCTGCTACGGCGGTTACTTTTCCATTGGCATCAACTGTAGCCACACTTGTATTGTTGCTGCTCCATGAAACGTTCTTGTCAGTGGCATCAGAAGGAGCAACTGTAGCAGATAGTGACTCTGTAGCACCAACAGTAAGTTCTAATGAAGACTTGTTGAGCGAAACACCTATAACAGCTATTGTAGCTGGTGCAGCTGCTTTGACGGTCACCGTACAAGTTGCCGTCTTGCTGCCATCTTTTGTGGTTACGGTGATGGTCGCATTACCAGCGGCAACGGCAGTTACCTTTCCATTGGCATCAACGGTTGCCACACTTGTATTGTTGCTACTCCAAGTAACACTCTTGTCAGTTGCGTTTTCTGGAGTTACAGTTGCTGTTAATGCTTCCGTATCACCAATAGTAAGTTCTAATGAGGACTTGTTGAGCGTAACACCAGTCACAGCAACAGTAGCCGCTTTGACGGTCACCGTACATGTAGCATTTTTACCGCCATCTGTTGTCATAACTGTGATAGTGGCATTGCCAGTGATCACAGCTGTTACCTTACCGTTAGCATCAATAGCAGCCACGCTGGTATTGCTGCTGCTCCAAGTAACGTCCTTGTTTGTTGCATCTGATGGGGCAATGGTAGCAGTAAGTGTTTCAGATCCACCAACAGTTAATTCCAGAGAAGTCTTGTTGAGAGAAACACCAGTCACAGCTACAGTAGCCGTTTTGACGGTTACGGCACAAGTAGCAGTCTTACCTCCATCCTTTGTTGTGACAGTAATGGTGGCTCTTCCTGGAGCTATCGCTTTCACGACGCCATTATCTATAGTAGCTACATTGGAGTCACTGCTTGACCATGTAACGGTTTTCTTCGAAGCGTCAGCTGGTGCCACAGTAGCAGTGAGTGTGGCTGTTTCTCCTACTGTAAGTTCAAGAGTGGTCTTGTCTATAGACACTCCGGTAACAGGTTTCGTAATCTCCACCTCCTTTTCCAATTCAATACCACCTTGCTGCTTTAATTCTGGTTCTTCCTTTAGGTTCTTCCACATGTCAGACTCTTGCAAATCTGTGGAAATCTCTCCTGATAGCTTATTGTCTGAAATGTCGAGGTTTTCTAATTTGTCCAACTTGCCAAGTTCATCTGGAACGGAGCCAGTCAGATTATTACCACCCAAATCAAGGTTGGATAGTTTTGTAAGATTACCTACCTCTGGAGGAATAGATCCTGATATGTTGTTATCTCCTAAATCAAGGTTAGTTAGGTTGGTAAGATTACCTACTTCTGGAGGAATAGAACCTGATATATTATTATCACTTAAATCCAGGTTAGTAAGATTTGTGAGGTTACCAACGGCTGTAGGAATAGAACCTGAAATGCTGTTATTGCTCAGATTAATGTAGGTTAATGTGGTTAGGTTCCCAATCTCAGAGGGGATTGATCCAGAAATCTGGTTGCCACTCATATCAAGTTCTTTCAGTCCACCCATAATGGATAAGTTCTCTTCGGCACGGGTTGTGGCTTCTTCATCATTAGCCCCACGAGTATTAGCATCGTTCTCTTCGGCACGAGTATCTGCCTCTGATAATGCACGAGTCACTGCCAAGGTCTCTCCTAAGGATGCAGGTATCTTGCCTTTCAGGTTGTTGCTCTTTAGGTTGATACTGGAAATCTTGTTTCCATTCATGGTTATACCGTACCAATCTTTCAATTCTGCTTCTGTGTTCCAACCAGTCTTGTTGGTCCATGATGAACCGCCTAAACTGTCATAGATCTTTTTCAAGACAGCTTTTTGACGTACGATATAGTCCAAGTCAACCGTCAAGGTAAGGGTAGCCGTCTTGTTGCCATCAACCGTAGTGACGGTAATTTTAACGGTACCAGGTTTCTTGGCTGTAATCTTACCCTCGTTATCTACTGTGGCGATATTGCTGTCGCTACTACTCCAAGTAACATTCTTGTTCACTGCAGTAGAAGGAGTAACCGTAGCCGTAACGGTCTCAGAAGTACCTTCCACCAATGTGAGAGTTGTTTTGCTGATAGAAACGCCTGTTACTGCCGTTGATGTTGGCGTGGTGGGTGTAGTAGGTGCTGCTGGCATACCACTTGACCCGCCTGAATCGCCTCCACAGGAGGCGAAGGCTATCAGCAGAGAGACAGCATAGGCTAATTGTTTTATGACTTTCATAGCATAATACGTATGTCTCTCAGTGCCAAGAGACAATTTAAACAAAAAGAAGCGTGGCACTGACTATGCCACACTGAGAATGAAGGTCCTAGGAAAACCTGTAATACGAATATGGTAATAGCAGCCCACGCTATATCGTGAGAACCACTATGCCCTCTCTCGTATTACGTAAATGAAAATTTCCTAGGTTTTCATTCTACGAGTAAAGCATAACGCCTCTAATAATAATCCACAATGTCTTGAAGGATTTGCATCCTTCACTTGCAAAGATAAAGATTGTTTTTGAATTATAGATAAAAACAGGAAGAAAAATGATGGAACAATAATTATTACTATAATAAGAAAGTATTGGTAGAAACAATTCTTTCTAGAGAAGAATTGGAAGATTTACGTTCAAGGTCGCAAATTTGCGACCTTGAAGCATCGCATCGGTTTTTGAGAATATAAGGGCTTGCTACGGGCTCGCGAATCTTTTGGCATTGATATTTTCAAGTGATAGGTCAGGGGGAGAAGATACGTAGATGACGGGGTGCAGATGCTTAGCAAGAAGGGGACGAGGTGCTGGCTTGCCATTTTTTAGCGGGCGCTAAAAGATATCGTAGCGGACGCTATGAATAACCGTAGCGAACGACACAAATAATCGTGGCGAACGCTAAAGACCAGTTTAGTATCTACTATTATAGGACGCAATAACTAAAACAGGGGGAGTTTCGTTGCAATATCTTCTAAGGGTTGTTCCAAAACTAGTTATAGATGGCACTAAAGCTTGCTATTACAGAGGGGAAAGCTTGCCACCATTGGCCGCAATATCTGCTATGGGTCATCGCAGTATCTGCCATACCCCCATAGGAGATACTGCGATGACAGTAAGGAGGCTTTGGAGCGACCCATGGCAAAGCTTGCGACGAGTGATAGAAAGCATTCCTTTGAAAAAGACATAAAAATCCCCGTCCGAATGGGCGGGGATTCTTGTTATCAAAAGGGTGGGATTAGTCCATTACCTTTACCTTGATGTTGCGGAACCAAACATCATCGCCATGATCCTGGAAGCCGATGAAGCCCTCGTGGTTGTCGCCACCCAGGTTGTTCAGCAAGTTGAATGCCACTGGCCAAGCCTCTTCGCTGAATTTACTTGCCTGCAGCATCTCAGTCCAACGTGGAGTCCACAAGTGATATTCAACCACGTTCTCACCATTCTGCTGGTGCAGCACGGTGCCCTTGAATACCATGATAGAACCAGTGTTCCACTCGCCAGCTGGCTTAGCATTCTGTGGCTTAGCAGGAATCATGTCATACAGAGAAGCTGCCTGACGGTTGCCATCCTTACCCATCTTTGCATCTGGGTGGTTAGCGTTGTCGAGCACCTGATACTCAGGAGCTGAGATATAGATAGGCTCGAACTCACCTGGCTTGCCCTCTACTGGTACTTCCTGTGCCAGTACGAAGATACCAGAGTTACCACCCTTAGAAATCTTGTACTCAAAAGTCAGCTCGAAGTTCTTGAACTTGTGGGCGAAAATAATGTCGCCACCTTCGTTGGTCTGACCTTCGCCAGTACCTGAACCGTTGAACTTGATGCAGCCATCTTCGATGACCCAGCGAGCAGGAACATTCTCCTTGCCATAACCACGCCAGCCGTTGAAAGTCTTGCCATCAAAGATAGTGATGTAGCCATCAGCGTCAGTAGGCAACTCTAAAGCTTGGGTTTCTGCACCGTTAGGAGTAGTTGATACATTAATCGTAGTTGTTGTTGCTGCTTCAGCATCGTCAGCACTCTTCTGCTGACCACCGCAAGCGGTAAATGCAGCTGCCATTACCATGCAGCCTGCTACTGTAAATAAACTTTTTTTCATTTCTTTAATTATAATTACTTTAAACAAATATCCCTAATCACTTTTATCTTGGCATGTCAACCAGTTTCCAGCCTTCACGGTAGTTGTGCTTGATAAGCTCGCGGGCAAACTGCTGAGCATTTACCGGGTCGGTATAGACCTTGTTGAACTTAGGATCACCATCCACTACCTTGAAGTCGTCTTTCTTGACAATTCTGATTTCTTCGTTAGGACCAATGTTGGTGAACTCCATGTTCTCGCCATCCCACAACAGTTCCTTGTTCAGGGTCTGCAGACGAACTGCCAGCACACCCATTACAACCACTTCATTCAGTGGACCGGAGATATTGAAGTTTGACTTGGTCTCCACCCTGTTCTCAGGACTTTCCTTGCAAGCACGTATCCAATCCTGCTCGTGTCCACCGCTCATGGCGTTTTCTACCCTGCGGCATACCTTCGGAGCGTTAGGCACACGGCCTGAGAGCAGCCAAGGATTCTGACCGTAGCAGCTGCAGATCAGCGTATCTTTTGTTCCGTGGAAGATGCAAAGGCCACCATTGCCTGGCATCAGTTCCTTACCTTCTGGGAAACCAGCTGGACGATCAGGCAAGATACCTCCGTCATACCAATAAACATCAACTTCCGGCATAGCTACCTTAGGCATGTTGTCGCGTGCAGGGAAGGTGAATTTCACACGCTGTGCGTTTGGAGCGCAGTCGGCCAACAGTAGGGTAGAAGAACCTTGTATCTTAGTTGGATAACCCAACTTCAGAGCAGCAACTACCGGCTGCATGATGTGGCAAGCCATATCACCCAAGGCACCGGTGCCATAGTCCCACCATCCACGCCAGTTCCAAGGATGATAAACCTCATGGAAAGGACGAAGCTTTGCAGGACCGGTGAACAAATCCCAGTCAAGGGTCTTAGGCGGACGCATTGCTACTTCAGGCGCATTCAGACCTTGTGGCCATATAGGGCGGTTGGTAGCACACTCTACCTTGGTAACCTCACCAATCTCACCATTCCATATCCATTCGCAAATCAGGTCGGTGCCTTCGGAAGAAGAGCCTTGGTTACCCATCTGGGTTGCCACCTTATATTTGTTAGCCAACTTGGTCAGCAGACGGGTCTCATATACTGAGTGCGTCATTGGCTTTTGAGTATATACATGCTTACCCATTGTCATGGCATCAGATGTGATGATGGCGTGAGTATGGTCAGCGGTAGCGCAAAGCACTGCATCGAACGTACTGCCTATCTCATCATACATCTTGCGATAGTCCCAATACTTCTTGGCATTTGGGAAACGAGCCATTACATCTTTTGAATACTTCCAGTCAACATCGCAAAGAGCTACGATGTTATCTGTTTTTTCCATGTTTTTGATATTGCTGTTACCCATGCCACCAATACCTACAGCTGCGATGTTCAGCTTGTCTGTTGGAGGGATGTGTCCGTAACTCTTACCTAAAATAATGTTAGGCGCAATTGTAAATCCTGCAAAAGCGGCTGCACCGGTTTTCAGGAAACTTCTTCTTGATAAGTTTGTCATACTTCGTTAATTATAGGTTAATTAAATGTGATTTTCATTTGCCTACTGTCTGGTGTAGCAGCCCATAACCGTTGGTCATGTGGGCACGGCGGTAGCGTATCTGCTCCAGTGTTTCAAGATCGCCGATGGCTGGCAGGTCGTGTGTACGCGCATCAGCTAAGCAGTCCCATGCAAACTGTGAAGCCACAGCAGAGTCGCGTAATGACGGGAGGGTCATGTCAAGCTTGCCGTTGCGGATGCTCTGTGCGAACTTCTCAATCATCACGTCGATGTTCTTGCCACCATAAGGCTTGTTGATGGTAACTGTCTTGGTAATACCACGCAGTTCAACCGTAGCTGTCTTGAAGTCGTGTGTCATGCGGGCAATGCCGTGTGTACCAATTAAGTCAATATATGAATTGTGGGTCTGGTCTTTAGACATCTGTCCATAGACGAAACCTTGTGTGATGTCGTAAACGATACCATTTTCGAAGGTGCCATGAGCTTGCAACCACCAGGGATCCTTGTAGTTCCACATGCGCAATGCCTGCGAATGCATAGTCTTAAACTCGCTCTGGGCATACCAGCGGGTGATGTCGCAATAGTGCATGCCACAATCGTGGAAAGAAGGACCTTCGGCTTCGTGGCCTTCGCCTGGAGCCAGACCAGGTGTCATGTGGCAGATGCGTATGATGGCCAATTCGCCTAACTCGCCTTCGTCAATAAATTCTTTCAGCTGATGATGATACCATGAACTGCGCAAGTAGAGGTTGACAGTGGCCAAACGGTCACTTGCATCAACAGTTTTCACAAGTTCCCATTCGTCTTCGGGTTTCATGGCGATAGGCTTTTCTGAAATGATGTGCTTGCCATGTGCCAGTGCCTTCAAGATTTGATTCTTGCGAGAATCGGCCAAAGCACATAATGCCACTACCTCCACTTCTGGGTCGTTGAACACGTCGTCTTCATTGCCAGTCACCTTGGCGGTGGGGCAATAGTCGCGTGCCATCTCCTGTGCCTTGTCATAAGGATCACAAATATAAGTAACCTGCCAATTCTTGTTTCTTTGGAACTCGTGTAAATAAAAGCGGCCCATTCTGCCAAAACCAATAAGGCCTACTTTAATCATGGTATTCTCCATACGAAAGGTATTAAATGATGTTTATTTTCCGCTAACAAATTTAGCGAACTTACGCGTACGTATGAATAATCAATATAAAAATGTAGATGACTTAAAATCTTATTTAGCTATTATACAAGTAGATAATAGTTTTAATGATGGGAAAAAATGTAGATGATTTGGAATATAAAATACGGACTATTTGTTGATGAATTTATCCTCGAATGTGTCTTTGTCGATGGCACGATTACGCATCTTGGTGCGATAATTATAGATGGTACTGGTAGAGCAACGCAGGAAATTAGCTATCTTTTCACTGTCAGTAATACCCAGTCGGAGCAATGCGTAGATACGTAGTTCTTTGTTCAAAAGAGAGTCTTGTCTGAGTACAATCCGCTCTTCATCCCTGAGCAATGCATTTAGGTCGGATACAAAAGTAGGGAAGAGGTTCAAGAAAATGGTATCGAAATGATGGTATAATGCTTCTGTCTCGGAATCAATCAACGTGGTGGAGCGTAATTTCTTTACCAATTCGTCATAGTGCTTGTTGACCGCCAGACGATAGAGTACATTCTGGTAGTCACCTATCTTGTCGATATAACCAGAACAGATATTGAAGAACTGACCAATATACTGTTCTTTAATATCGTTGTTCTCCTGTAACAATGAATTGCTTGAGTGCAATTGGGCGTTCATATCGTTCAGGGTTTCGTTCAGGCGTTGCAGTTCGTCGTTGCTGTCAGCCAAGTCCTTGCGAATGCGCATAATCTTCTTCAGCTGTTGGAAGATGAAGAATACTGCTGCGATAAGACATACCAGTAAGATGCCACTCAGCACGATGATGTTGATCAATGATTGCTTATCGCTTGCCTCACGGCGCTGATAGACATCGGTGATGATGGAATAGAAACTAGATACTTGTGTTACGCGGAACTGGATGCCTGCTGTAATGGCATCTTCAAAGGAAGACTGCGCATAGCGAAAGGCACGCGCATAGTCACCATCCTGATAAGCCAATTGCGCCAGCTCATAAATGGACTGGTTTTCGCGTGTTACATTATAGAGGTCGGACAACGCCGAACGAATCAGGTATTTCTTTGCCTCATCACGATCGCCTTGCTGGGCATAGATATTACCAATATTATAAGATATGCGGGCATACAGAGGAGAGAACTTCTCTACCAGTTCTAACAGTTGATTATAGCCTGCCAAGCGCTGGTTTTCAGGCATACGTTCAACCAGACTGAGGCGGTATTCAATAGATGACTGGTCCTGCGTAGCGTATAGCGAGTCGCGATAGTTACTTTGCATCAATGCGTCGTCTGGCGAGTCGGAAGTATAGAGGTAATACTGCAGGAACTGGATATTGGCATTGTAATACTCAGCGCGCAGGTCTTTGGGAAGCGTTTCCTTGCTGTGCTTACTCAAGATCTGCTCGGCTTGCAGGTACATACCATGCATGGCGTAAGAAGTAGCTAACTGGAACTCAGCTTGCGTTTGGCGATACTCGTCATTCATACGGATGGCGGTCTCTACTTCCATACGGGCATAGTGGATGGCTGAGTCGAGGTCGAATTTCCAGTATTCATTGTATAGCTGGTTATAGACCACGTACTTGTTGACATCGTTTAAGTTGGCATAGGAGAGTGCACTGCGGATATCATTGATGCGCTTGATTTTCTCTTGTGCATACATTTCCTTATGAGCCACCGAATAGTCCAGTGAATCATACAATGCTTTCAAGTCATCCTTGCCAAACGATGGCAAGCAAACAAGCATCAACAACCCCAATATAGCTCTCTTAATAGTCAACTAAAACAAAAATCTTATAATGTCATTCAAGTTCGCCCATATCAATAGTAGGAACAGAATAGCCATACCTACCACCTCAGCGCGCTCCATAAACTTATCACTCGGCTTGCGACGGGCAATGATTTCATAGAGCAGGAACAGCACATGTCCACCATCCAAAGCAGGGATAGGCAGAATGTTCATAAAAGCTAATATGATGCTCAGGAACGCTGTCATATACCAGAACTGGTGCCAATCCCATGAAGCAGGGAAGATGTTGCCAATGGTACCAAAACCACCTAACTGTTTAGCTCCTTCCTTAGAGAAGACATACTTCATCTGGTTGACGTACCCCTTCAATGTGTTCACACCCAAAGTAATGCCAGCCGGGAAGGAAGCAAAGAAACCGTACTCAGTATTGATGACAGGTAATAACCTTGATGTAACGGTAACAGGGTAAACTCCCATCTTGTAGTCATCGTCAGTGGTGACTGTCAGTTCTTGCTGCACGCCCTTGCGCATGATGGTCAGTTTCACATCGTGGTCATCACTCTTGGCCTCTCTGCGTTGCTGCATCTCTTTCATGAAATCATCGTATGCCAACGGGCTCTGGCCGTTCATGGCAATGATGCTGTCGCCAGGTTGCATGCCTGCTAATGCCGCAGGAGCTTCTGCCATCAGGCTGTCCACCACAAATGGCATACGGAAAGCGGTGAAGGTCACGCTATCTTCCATTAGTCGGTTGATCATGTCTTCTGGAATATAGACAGAGGCTTCTTTGCCGTCGCGCAGTACGGTTACCTGACGGGCATCCACCACGGCCATCAACAGGTCGGTACCCATACGCTCTAACGGTTTGCCATCGGCAGAAATCAGTATGTCGCCATCCTGGAAACCTGCATTGTGGGCAGTCTCGTTGAACTGCATACCCAAGGGAGCTTGCTGCACAGGGATGTACGAATCGCCCCAGGTATAGAGGATCATTGAATAGATGAACAATGCCAACAGGAAGTTGAACAATACACCGCCAATCATGATTAGCAATCGCTGCCATGCTGGCTTGGCACGGAACTCCCAAGGCTGGGCAGGCTGTTTCATCTGTTCCAGGTCCATGGATTCGTCAATCATGCCGGCTATCTTGACATAGCCACCCAGTGGAATCCAGCCTAAACCATATTCTGTTTCGCTATTCTTCGGTTTGAATTTAAACAGGGTAAACCAAGGATCGAAAAAAAGTCTGAATTTCTCAACCCTTGTCTTGAATAATTTTGCAAAAAGAAAATGACCGCCCTCATGAATCACTACCAGTAACGACAAACTCAGCATCAGCTGGACGGCCTTTATCCAAAATGTTTCCATCTAATTTTGTCTAGTTTGTTAATTCAGGGTGCGAATATACATATTTTTTTTGGCAATTCATTCAATGCTGTTCAATAAATTCAGTTTTCCGTCATTCACCAGCTTGATGATTAACTCTCCGAAGAGGGTGTTTTGCCAAGCAAACCAAGCACGGGTAAAGTGACTGGCATCGTCCTTGTGGAACGACTCATGCATAAAGCCAGTGCCAGCGTCGGTGTCCATCAACATTTTGATGCACTGCTTGATTTCCTGATCGTCCTGTGAGGTGAAGGCACGCATCATGATGCTCATAGGCCAAGGCATGTCGTGACCGATGTGCGGACCGCCGATACCTTCTCCTGCCTTGCCTCGGAAGAAGTATGGATTATCCTCACTCCAAACGAAACGACGTGTATTTTGGTAGATGGGGTCGTTGATGTCAACCAGTCCCAAGTAGGCCATTGAAAGCAAAGAAGGAACGTTGGCGTCGTCCATTAGCAATTGGTTGCCGAAGCCATCAACCTCGTAAGCATACATCTTCCCATATTTTGGATGGTTGTAGATGGCGTACTGTTGCAGGGCTTGCTGGACCTCATTGGCCAATGAAGTGCACTGTTGTGCCAGGTCGTTGCGTTGGTTAACGTTGGTCAGTATCTCAGCGGCCTTATTTAAAACATTAACAGCAAAGAAATTGGAAGGCACCAAAAACAAGAATACCGTAGCATCGTCGGAAGGACGGAATGCAGAAGCAATCAACCCAACTGGCTTTATGGGGGCACCCCAGCCGTCGTTGCTCATGGTATCGAACTGACGTTCGGTGCGACGCATGAAGCGATAGCTGCCCTTGTTCTCTTTGCGTTGCTGGTCGCGGAAAGTCTTCAGAATGTTCTGGATGGCATCAATCCAAACAGCATCGAATACACTGGTATCGCCTGTCACCTTCCAATACTCGTAAGCCAGTCGGATAGGGTAGCACAGCGAGTCGATTTCCCACTTGCGCTCGTGCAGTTCGTCTTTCATGTCTGTCATATCACTCTTCCATTCGCCACCGCCAGGAATGGCTTCCATGTTGAAGGCATTGGCAAATGGGTCGATATTGATGCAGGCAAATTGTCGGTTAATGACACCTGCCACCATCTCCTTCAGGTGGGCATCTTGGTTGGCTAACTGTACGTAAGGCCATACCTGAGCCCCTGAGTCGCGTAACCACATGGCGTGTATGTCACCCGTATAAACAAAGGTGTCTGGCTTGCCTGTCTGGGCATCTTTGCTGAAATGCACGGTGGTGTCAAGGGTGTTAGGGAAACAGTTGCCAAACATCCAAGCCAATTTAGGATTGGTGAGTTTGGCTTGCATCTGTTTAATCGTCTGCTCTACTGCCTCTGAACGGAACAGGCGCTTTTCAGCTGCAGGCCGTTGGTCAATATAGGATATGGCATCCACTTTACATTCCAAGGTGTTCATGGTGATGTTGGCCGCACTCAGGGTGAGTGCATTGCCAACAAATGCCACGAACCATAAAGATTTCAATAATTTCATGGTTATAGTTTGGTTTATTTGTTACTTATCTGTTGCGCAGCTAAGGCCAGGAACATGTAATGCGATGAACCGCCCCCCAATACATACTCTACCTGCTGCCACAAAAATGGGAACGTCAGCAATTCTGGGAAGTCGGGACGAATCAGGGCCGTTCCTGATACCACACCACCAGGGATATAGCTCCAGTCGGCACGGTTTAAGCCGTAGCCAACTGTGACAGACTGAGCGCCAACACCGGAAGCAAACGATGCCTGGTTGGAGCCGGGATGACAACCTAAGATGAAATTCAGTGCATTATAAATGATATCTTTCGGGAATATCTCTGGGTACGCTGCATTCAAGAAGTAATATTCATAACCAAAACGCTGGATATCCCAGCCTGCGCCCCAGATACTTGGGCGGTATGGAACACCGTAAGGTGTTTCGGCTGCCTGCTTATCAAGGTTCTCTTTCTGCGTGGCCAACGCAGACTTAAATGCGGCGGTAAACTGCTTAGCGCGCTTGTCTTTTCGCATTTCGATAATCTTTGCCACACGGGCCATATACCATCCTGTGCGGGCAATCTGTTGCATCACCACCTGTTGATTGTCCAGTATGAGATCTAAGTAAGATTGCTGCTGTGTGGTAAGGTACAGTTCTACGGCCGCTTGTAACTTACTGCTCATCTGCCATCCGGTGACTTCCGTCTCGTTGTAAAGAGTGGTGGCAATATTCAGACAATGTACGCTCAAAGTGTCATTGAATCCTTTTAGTACCCTGGATACTGCCGCTAACTGAGCAGCTGTGCTCATAGCCCTGCCAGGATTGTCTTCTGTGAATATCCAACGGTCGTCTTCGTTGCCCTTAATACCATCTGTCATGGCTGCAGCATCACCTAACATAGCATACTGTCTCAGACTGTTACAGATGATACCACGATAAAGTCTGCCCAAGGAGATATAGCTGTTAACTACTGTCAATGCGCCATTCTCGATTTGTTGCAGGATATCGTTCTTGCCATCAGGCTGGTGGATCTCAGTCACATGCTTTATCTGATCGATAGCTGTTACGTCAATGTCTGGATGGAACGCTTCATAAGCCATTGTAAGAATGTATGATTCACCTGCTTGCGACTCCACACGTAAATCAAAATCGCCAGCGTCGTGCCATCCGCCAACATTTACTCCTGGCACTTCGGCACGCTCAGCATATTTAGTCAGGCCTGGGCGCTGGTCGTAGCCGTCAATATGGTTACCTACAGGGGCCATCTGTGCATCATCCATGTGGCAGGCATCGTGCCAGACACGATATTTCTCGTTCACACGCATATGGCACATCTGTACAGGGAGGAAGTATTCTATAACAGGTTGCCAAACGCCTCTGTCATAAACGTCTTTGCCGATTCTAAACACAGATGATGTAGAGGTACCATATTTCACTTGATAAAGACCTGGGTCAGTGATGTCGGTAAAGTCAACTTTCAGGTAGTTGTAACGCAGGAACTTGCCCCATACAGAAGGGCTGATGGTCTTTACCACCTTTTCTCCATCAGCATCTATCTTGACAAGTTGTGCTTCTGCACGAACTTGATCTCTGCTGTCTGTCTCGATGATAGCCTCTTTGGGCTGGTTGGGATGATAGCCCACCTGTGAAGTTTGGATGACAGGCTGATAGAGCCAGTTGTAAACAATGTTTGGTGTGATAATCCATTTTACGGCACCCTTGGTGGCACCTTCGGCAATATCGCTTCTCAACACAAACCAACCGTTGTTGTGGTTCATTCGTCCATCATACAGCTTGAGGTCTCCGGTTAGTGATTCTACGGTGAGCTTGCTATAAGGGTCGTCAGGGCGAGAGGTGAATTTCTTACCTACTGCATAGGGCTCACTGATGATGTCATCGGCAATCAGCGGGCTATAGCCAGTAGTGCCATTCAACTGCTTGGGGTCGGCTAATGGCTTCTTCCCATCGTGGAAGTTGCCGTCGAAGCCAAAGTTTTGCTTGGTGAAAGCCAATGGTGAGTTGGGTTGCTGAGGATAGATGCCAGTTTGACCATCCATCACCCAAGGCTTGCCAAACAAAGAACCTGGGAAAAACTCAAGATTGAATCCCACTTTTCCCAATAATTCTTGCGGAACAGGTTTGTCGATATCTACTGTTACTACAATGCTTCCCCCTTGGGCTTCTGTCGTAACCGTATAGTTGAATACATAATCAGGATACACCATAGGGTTGAAACCTGTCATGTGGCGGGCAGAGTCCGGGAAGCAAAGGGTAGTGATTATCTTGTTGCCTTCTACCTTGCGACTCAGCTGTTTAGGTACAGGTTGCCACTGACCTGGAGTAGCTTCCATACGAATATCACCATTGGTTGCTACACGGTGTCCATTCATCAAAACACTCACTCCGCCCTGATGTCCTTCTGGGTAGAAATCATTAAATGCCATCACGTCAACTCCCTGGTTGTTGAAATAGCCAGTTGAGTTAAGCTGAAACTGTTGTGCAGACGTTCTGACTGTGATGGTTGACAGTATGAATACTGCTAAAAACAAACCTTTTGATTTCATAGTTTTCAATTTAATTATGGTTGATTTTATTTGTTATAATCGTTTTTTTTACTTTTATTGGCCAAAAGTACACAAAATAAAATAATAATCGCTATCTTTGCATCCTAAAATCTATAGAAGAGGTTATTTTTAATACATGGAATTAGATAAACTGACAGCTATTTCACCTATCGATGGACGATATAGAGGTAAGACAGAGCCACTTGCTGCATATTTTTCGGAATATGCCCTGATAAAATATCGTGTTCAGGTGGAAGTGGAGTATTTCATCACACTTTGTGAGCTTCCTCTCCCTCAATTATCGGGGGTAGATAAACAGCTATTCGAGACTTTGCGTGATATATACCGCAAGTTCTCTGAAGCTGACGCTGCAAGAATCAAAGAGATTGAAAGTGTGACCAATCATGACGTAAAGGCTGTGGAGTATTTCTTGAAAGAGCAATTCGACAAGATTGGTGGGCTGGATGCCTATAAAGAATTCATCCATTTCGGATTGACTTCGCAAGATATCAACAATACTTCTGTTCCATTGTCAATTAAAGATGCCTTGAATGAGGTTTTTTATCCTGCTTTGCAGGAACTCATCGACCAGTTGGCTGTTTATGCTGATGAATGGAAAGATATTGCCATGTTGGCAAAGACTCATGGTCAGCCAGCTTCACCTACACGTCTTGGCAAGGAGATAGAAGTGTATGTGTATCGTTTGCAACAGCAACTCGCCTTGTTGAAGGCTTGTCCTATCACAGCCAAGTTTGGTGGAGCAACAGGCAACTATAATGCCCACCATGTAGCTTACCCTGCCTATGACTGGAAATCTTTTGGTAATAAGTTTGTAGCTGAGAAATTAGGCTTGCAGCGTGAACAGTTTACGACGCAAATATCCAATTATGATAACCTGGCAGCTATATTTGATGCCTTGAGACGTATCAATACAATCATCATGGATCTTGACAGAGACTGCTGGATGTATATTTCAATGGGCTATTTCCATCAGAAGATTAAGGCAGGTGAAGTTGGCTCAAGCGCTATGCCTCACAAGGTAAATCCTATTGACTTTGAAAATTCAGAGGGTAATGTGGGTATTGCCAATGCCATCTATCAGCATTTGGCGATGAAATTACCTGTGTCTCGTTTGCAAAGAGACCTTACTGACTCTACCGTGTTGCGAAACATTGGTGTCCCAATGGGTCATAGCTTAATTGCTATACAAAGTACTCTGAAGGGATTACGAAAGCTTCTATTAAATCGTGAGGCGATAGATAAGGATTTGAACGACTGCTGGAGTGTGGTGGCTGAAGCAATTCAGACTATTTTGCGCCGTGAGGCATATCCACACCCATATGAAGCGCTAAAGGCGTTGACTCGTACAAATGAAGCCATTACCGAAGCATCTATTCATGATTTCATTGAAGGATTGAATGTAAGTGAAAATGTGAAGGAAGAGTTGCGTGCAATTACGCCAATGAATTATACAGGTGTTTAAACAGAAAAATTAATTCGAGAGATAACATTTGGCCGTGAGGCCAGTAGTACAAACAATTTTAACCAGATTAGTAAAATGATTTCAGAAGACGAAAAATGGCAGAATGCCGAAAAGAATGGCAATGCCGAAGGTAACTTTTATGAGGGATTCAATCGCGAAGCAAGACAACAGCGAGTTTACACAAATGAAAGGTCTTATAGACCACGTTTCAATCCAAATGCTGACAACTCAAATCGTCCGCAGAGAGCTTACAACAATGGCGGTGATCAGCGTTCTTATCGTCCTCGTTTCAATAACAATGATGGTGGCGAGCAACGTTCATATCGTCCACGATTCAACAACAATGATGGTGGTGAGCAGCGTCCTTACCGTCCACGCTTTAATAACAATGATGGTGGCGAGCAACGTTCATACCGCCCTCGTTATAATAACAATGATGGTGGTGAGCAGCGCTCTTATCGTCCACGGTTCAATCAAGGCAATGGAGGCTATAACTCAGAACGTCCTTACCGTCCACGCTTTAATAACAATGATGAGAATAACGGTGAACAATATTCATTCCGTCCTCGTTACACCAGTGAGGGTGGTGAACAGCGTTCTTTCCGCCCTCGCCAGAATGGTGGTGGACGTTATGGTAAGCCGCAGGGACGCCCTATGCAACGCAAGGGTGGCAATATAAAGCCGAATAATCATAGACCCGTTGAATATAGTGAAATTTATGCACCTGATGATGATATTCGTTTGAACAAATTTTTGGCTAATGCTGGAATATGTTCACGCCGTGAGGCAGATGAATACATTCAGGCTGGTGTGGTTTCCGTCAACGGTGAAGTGGTAAAGGAATTGGGTACCAAGATTAAGCGTGGTGACGAAGTGAGGTTCCACGAACAACCCGTTTCTATTGAACGCAAGATTTATGTATTACTGAATAAACCAAAGGACTGCGTGACTACAACAGATGATCCTCAGGCACGCAAGACCGTGATGGATATTGTGAAGAATGCTTGTCCTGAGCGCATCTATCCTGTTGGCAGACTGGACCGTAATACCACTGGTGTGTTGTTGCTTACCAACGATGGTGAACTGGCTTCTAAGCTGACGCATCCTAAATATGAGAAGAAAAAGATATACCGTGTTAAATTGGATAAGGATTTGACACAGGATGATATGAATAAGATCGTTGCAGGTATTGAATTGGAGGATGGTGAGATTCACGCTGACGAGATTGCTTATGCAGATGACACAAAGAAGAACGATATAGGTATCGAAATTCATTCTGGTAAGAATCGTATTGTTCGTCGTATTTTTGAACACCTTGGATATAAGGTGACGAAACTTGATCGTGTTTTCTTTGCTGGTTTGACCAAGAAAGGCCTGAAACGTGGAGACTGGAGATTCCTGACACAGCAGGAAGTGAACTTCCTGCGCATGGGCTCTTTCGCTTAATATAATAATAAGGTGTAAAAACGATATGGAAAATATTCGTAGAACAAAAGTGGTGGATGTGCTGAAGCGTACTGACTATGGCGCTTTGGTGAATGTGAAAGGATGGGTACGTACACGTAGAGGCAGCAAGAAGGTGAACTTTATTGCACTGAACGATGGCTCTATTATTCACAATGTCCAGATTGTCGTTGATTTGGATAATTTCGATGAGAATTTGCTGAAAGACATTACTACAGGCGCTTGCCTGAGCGTAAACGGACTACTTACGGAATCTGTAGGCTCTGGTCAGGCAGTGGAGATTCAGGCACGTGAGATAGAAGTGCTCGGCATAGCCGACAATACATATCCTTTGCAGAAGAAAGGACACTCTATGGAGTTTCTGCGTGAGGTGGCTCACCTGCGTATGCGTACCAATACATTTGGTGCGGTGATGCGCATCCGTCATAATATGGCGATGGCTATTCACACTTATTTCCATGAGCATGGTTTCTTCTATTTCAATTCGCCTATCATCACGGCAAGCGACTGTGAAGGAGCCGGTGAGATGTTCCAGGTTACTACACAGAACCTGTATGACCTGAAGAAAGATGAAGAAGGAAAAATCAAGTATGATGACGACTTCTTTGGCAAGATGACTTCACTGACAGTGAGTGGGCAGCTGGAGGGTGAAACGGCAGCTACTGCCCTTGGTGCTATCTATACATTCGGTCCTACGTTCCGCGCAGAAAACTCTAATACGCCTCGTCACTTGGCTGAGTTCTGGATGGTGGAACCAGAGGTAGCTTTCATCGACCTCAACGATTTGATGGACCTAGAAGAGGACTTTATCAAGTATTGCGTGAAGTGGGCACTAGACAACTGTATGGATGATTTGCAGTTCCTCAATAACATGATAGATAAGACATTGATTGAGCGTCTGCAAGGCGTGCTGAAGGAAGATTTCGTGCGTCTGCCTTATACAGAGGGTATCCGTATTCTCGAAGAAGCTGTTAGGAACGGACATAAGTTTGAGTTCCCTGTATCGTGGGGTACCGACTTGGCTTCTGAGCATGAGCGCTATTTGGTGGAGCACCATTTCAAGCGTCCTGTCATTATGATCAACTATCCGAAAGAAATCAAGGCGTTCTACATGAAGCAGAATGAGGATGGCAAGACTGTCCAGGGTACTGACGTTCTTTTCCCTGCTATTGGTGAAATCATTGGTGGTAGTGTCCGTGAAGAGAACTACGACAAACTGATGAGTGAGATCAATCGTCGTGACATCCCAATGAAAGATATGTGGTGGTATCTCGATACCCGTAGATATGGTAGTTGTCCTCACGGCGGTTTTGGTTTAGGTTTTGAAAGACTTATCCTGTTTGTGACAGGTATGTCTAATATCCGTGACGTGATACCTTATCCACGTACACCACGTAATGCAGATTTTTAACATTTTTTCTTGGCTAATTGCTAGAAAAACTGTACCTTTGCAAGCCGATTATTATCAAGGAAATAAAAAGCGATTGATTCATAGCACTTTGTAGAATTCTTTTGGCCGAGACCTACAAGGTTATATGATGAAATCTTAGTAGTAACAATTTTAAATTTTTAAATTAGAGTGGATACTTTAAGTTACAAGACCATTTCTGCAAACAAGACTACGGTAAACAAAGAATGGGTTATCGTAGATGCCACAGACCAGGTGTTAGGCCGTCTGGGTTCAAAAGTTGCGAAGTTGTTGAGAGGTAAGTATAAACCTAACTTCACCCCTCACGTAGACTGCGGCGATAATGTGATCATTATCAACGCTGACAAAGTTAAGTTGACTGGTAACAAGTGGAACGGTAGAGTTTACCTTTCTTACACAGGTTACCCTGGCGGTCAGAGAGAAATTACTCCTGCCAAGCTGTTGGCTAAGCCTAATGGCGCAGACCGTCTGTTGAGAAGAGTAGTAAAGGGCATGCTGCCAAAGACCAAGCTGGGTGCACAGATTCTTGGAAATCTCTACATCTATGAAGGTTCTGAGCACAAGCATCAGGCACAGGAGCCTAAGCTCATTGATATTAACGCACTTAACTAATAAGAAGATATGGAAGTAATTAATGCATTAGGCAGACGCAAAAGTGCTGTTGCACGTATCTTCATGTCAGAAGGTACAGGTAAGATTACCATTAACAAGAAAGATTTAGCAGTCTATTTCCCATCATCTATCCTGCAGTTCGTGGTAAAGCAGCCATTGAATAAGTTGGGCGTAGCAGAGAAATATGACATCAAGGTGAACCTCATTGGCGGTGGCTTTACAGGTCAGTCTCAGGCTCTTCGTTTGGCAATTGCCCGCGCATTGGTAAAGATCAATCCAGAAGATAAGAAGACCCTGCGTGCTGAAGGTTTCATGACCCGTGATCCTCGTTCTGTTGAACGTAAGAAGCCAGGTCGTCCAAAGGCTCGTCGTAGATTCCAGTTCAGCAAGCGTTAATGTGCTGGTGGAGAGAATTTGCGTTTAGCATCTAAACTACCGGGACTCGTAGGTTTAGGCTACCCGGCGGTTGGTTTAGAAAAACAAAAAAGAAAGTAAACGATTTAAAGAAAATTTCAAATGTCAAGAACAAGTTTTGATACATTACTCGAGGCTGGTTGCCACTTCGGTCATCTTAAGAGAAAGTGGAACCCAGCGATGGCTCCTTACATATTCATGGAGCGCAATGGTATTCATATCATTGATTTAAATAAGACGGTTGCTAAAGTTGATGAAGCTGCTGAAGCTATGAAGCAAATCGTCAAGTCAGGAAAAAAGATCCTGTTTGTTGCTACTAAGAAACAAGCTAAGCAGGTTGTAGCTGAGAAAGCTCAATCTGTTGGCATGCCTTACGTGATTGAGCGTTGGCCAGGCGGTATGCTTACCAACTTCCCAACCATTCGCAAGGCTGTGAAGAAAATGGCTAATATCGATAAATTAACCAGCGATGGTACTTTCGCTAACCTGTCAAAACGTGAGATCCTGCAGATTTCTCGTCAGCGTGCTAAGTTAGAGAAGAACCTTGGTTCAATTGCAGACCTGACTCGTCTGCCTTCTGCTTTGTTCGTAGTTGACGTGATGAAGGAGAATATTGCAGTTCGCGAGGCTAACCGTTTGGGTATTCCTGTATTTGGTATTGTTGATACCAACTCAGATCCAGACAACATCGATTTCGTTATTCCAGCTAATGATGATGCTACAAAGTCAATCGAAGTAATCCTTGACGCTTGCTGTGCTGCTATGCAGGAAGGTATCGAAGAGCGTAAGGTTGAGAAGATTGACATGGAAGCTGCTGGTGAGGAAGAAGCTGAGAAGGCTCCTAAGGCTGCTCGTCCAAGAAGAGCTAAGGCTCGTATGGACAAGCGTGACGAGGATGCACTGAATGCTTCTAAGGCTGCTGACTTCATCAAGGAAGAGGATTGATTAATTAACCATTAAAACAAGTAAAGAATTATGGCTGTAACAATGGCTGATATCACCAAGCTCCGTAAAATGACGGGTGCTGGTATGATGGACTGTAAGAATGCACTGACTCAGGCAAACAACGATTTTGATGAGGCAGTTAAGATAATCCGTGAGAAGGGTAAGGCAGTAGCTGCTAAGCGTTCTGACCGTGATGCTTCTGAAGGTTGCGTGTTGGTAAAGGTCGATGGTAACTTTGGTGCTATGATTGCATTGAAGTGCGAGACCGATTTCGTTGCTAACAATGCTGACTTTGTAAAGTTGACTCAAGATATCCTGGATGCTGCTGTGGCTAACCGTTGCAAGACACTGGACGAGGTGAAGGCTTTGAAGCTGGGTGACCGTACCGTAGCTGAAGCTGTAACCGATCGTAGCGGTATCACTGGTGAGAAGATGGAGTTGGATGGCTACAATGTGTTGGAAGGTGAGGGTATCTCTACCTACAACCACATGAGCAAGAACTTCCTTTGCACCATGTGCTTGTTGAACAAGCCTGGTTTTGAGGAGGCTGGTCATGAGGTAGCTCTGCAGATTGCTGCTATGAATCCTGTGGCTGTTGACGAGGCAAGCGTTCCTCAGTCAGTTAAGGACAATGAGTTGAGTGTGGCTATCCAGAAAACTAAAGACGAACAGGTTCAGAAAGCTGTTGAGGCAGCTTTGAAGAAAGCTGGCTATAACCTCTATATCGCTGAGAATGAAGATCACCTGAACGAAGGTATCATGAAGAAGATGATTACTGAGGAGCAGGCTGATGACATCCGTCGCATCAAGAAGGAAGTGGCTGAGCAGAAAGCTGCAAGTCTGCCTGAGCAGATGATTCAGAACATTGCTAATGGTCGTATGGCTAAGTTCTTCAAGGATGTATGCTTGCTGAAGCAGGAATACAATAAGGATGCTAAGCTGACCGTTGCAGAGTATCTGCAGAAGTTTGACAAGGATTTGACCGTTGTTGACTTCAAGCGTTTCAACCTGCGTGCTGAGTAATTTATTTTGCATAAGATAAAAGGGGGTGCTCTTTTGAGCATCCTCTTTTTTTGTTTACTCCTCTATGAATTAGCCTTTTGGCTTGGTCTGTGTGTATCCTTTTGCAATCAACAAATCGAGTACACGTTGTTTGAAATCACCTTGGATAATAATTTCACCATCTTTGGCTGTACCACCTACGCCACAACTGCTTTTCAATAGCTTACCTAAGGCTTTCAGGTCATCTTCAGAACCAATAAAGCCTGTAATTAAGGTAACGGTCTTACCTCCACGGTTCTTACGGTCCAGACTCACGCGAAGCTTTTGCTGCTGTGGAGGCAGCGTAGTAGCCTTCACCTCTCGTGAAGTCTCATAGTTGAAATTCGGGTTGGTAGAATATACCACATTCAGTCTGTCTTTCCAATCGTTGTTCATGGTTATATTTTATTCTTTTCTACAAAAATAAGCAAAAGAATGGTAAGTTGTCAATGAAAAACAGTAAATTTGCCTAATAAACCATCATACATCATGAAGATTATTTGCATTGGCATGAACTATGCCCTCCATAAGGAAGAGCTCGGACATACGGAGGTAACGCCAGAGCCTGTGATATTTATGAAGCCGGACTCAGCCATCTTGCGCGATGGCAAGCCTTTCTTTTTGCCTGACTTTTCGAATAACCTGCAATATGAAACTGAGGTGGTGGTTCGCATTAGTCGTTTGGGCAAAGCTATCAGCCCTAAGTTTGTGCGCAGGTATTACGATGCTGTGACAGTGGGTATTGACTTTACTGCCAGAGATTTGCAGAGTCGTTTTAGGAAAGAAGGGCATCCTTGGGAGTTGAGCAAGGGTTTTGATGAGAGTGCGGCGATAGGTGAGTTCATTCCATTGAGTGAGGTGGGGAATGAGGTGCAGAACTTGCATTTCCATTTGGATATTGATGGAAATACCGTGCAACAGGGCTTTACGGCTGATATGCTCTTTACGGTAGATGAAATTATTTGCTATGTGAGTAAGTATATGACCTTGAAGATAGGTGACTTGATTTATACTGGTACACCTGCTGGCGTAGGAAAGGTAGGCGTTGGCAATCATCTGCAGGGTTATTTGGAGGATAGGAAATTGCTGGATTTCTGGGTTAGATGATCCCTGAATTCAAGAACTAAAAACTCTTAAACTAAAATGAACATACGAGTAGGTTTTGGATACGATGCGCATCAGTTGGTCGAAGGGCGCGACCTTTGGTTGGGTGGCGTGAAGCTGGAGCATAGTAAGGGCTTACTGGGCCATTCTGATGCTGATGTGTTGATACATGCTATCTGCGATGCTTTGTTGGGTGCCGCCAATATGCGTGATATTGGTTACCATTTTCCTGACAGTTCGGCTGATTACAAAGGCATCGACAGTAAGATATTGCTGGCTAAGGTGGTAGATCTCATTGCTACCAAAGGCTATCGGGTAGGTAATGTGGATGCCACCGTATGTACTGAACGTCCCAAACTGAATCCACATATTCCTGCGATGCAGCAGGTGTTGGCTGAGGTGATGGGTGTGGATACAGACGAAGTGTCCATCAAGGCCACTACCACCGAGAAACTTGGCTTCACAGGCAGGGAAGAGGGCATTTCTGCCTATGCTACTGTTCTGATAGAGAAAGAATAAAACTTAAATACTATGAAAAACTTGAAAACTTTGAGTCTTGTCCTGATGGCGGTGTTATTGTCGCTGACAGGCTGTGTTACAGAGAATCAGAAAGAGAAGTACAGCTTGACCGAGGCGTTGGATAATTCGGCATGGGATGCTTCGCAGTGGATATCCGTAGCTGATGCTCCTGTGGTCCAGGGTGTTGTTTGGGAACCAGGCAACTGGCGAGCTGCCGATGGTGCCAATTGGTTCGTATCAACTGTTAAGAACGATAAGAAGATAACTAAAGCCATCTGGATGACCACCGCACTGGGTGTATATGAACTCTATGTGAATGGCGAGGCTGTTGGCGACGAAGTGCTGAAGCCTGGTTTTACCCATTATGCCAAGACCAAGCGCTCTTTTACCTACGATATCACTTCTATGTTGGAGAAGAAAGCTGGTAGCGAAAATATGCTGTCTGTACAAGTAACGCCAGGCTGGTGGGGCGACAAGATTATTACTCCTGCAGGTCATGACGGTATGATTGGTAAGAAATGTGCCTTTAGAGGTGTGTTGCAGCTCACTTATGCTGATGGTACCACTCAGCTCCTTGGCTCTGACACGGAAAATTGGAAGGCTGGTATTGCTGGTCCTGTGAAGCATGCTGGCATCTTTGACGGTGAGGAGTATGATGCCCGTGAGCCAATGGGTTACTTGGTTGCTGATCAGTTCAAAGCTCCAGAGGTTAATACGGAGTTCAAAGGCGAGATTCTCCCTTCTGCTGGTGCAGAGGTTTATATGCGCCATGATCTAGTAATCAATCCTGTCAAGACATACGTTTGGAAAGATATAGAGAATGTTCAGGAAGAAGAGTTCGGTAAGGTAGTTATTAGCAGAGAATATACAGTTGGTGAGGAAATCACCTTGGAAGCAGGTGAGACCTTGGTAGTTGACTTTGGTCAGAATGCTGCTGCTGTTCCTTCTTTTGTTTTCAAGGCTGCTGAAGGTACTACACTTACATGTCTTCCTGGCGAGATACTAAACGATGGTAATGGTGCCAAGAGTCGTGGTATGGATGGCCCGGAGGGCAGTGTACATCGCGATAACCTGCGTATCGCCACCGCTGGAGGTATGGTGCTTTCTTATACCTTTGCCAATAATGAAGATTTTGTGTCATATTATCCGCATTGTACCTTCTTCGGCTACCGCTATGCCTCCATTACGGCAACTGACCAGGTGACTATCAAGTCATTGCAATCTATTCCAGTAACCTCTATTGCTGAGTCATTGGAAACAGGTGTGATAACCACAGGCAATGAATCAGTGAACAAGTTGATTTCAAATACCCTTTGGGGACAGCGTTCAAACTACCTGTCAGTGCCCACCGATTGTCCACAACGCAACGAACGTCTGGGTTGGACGGCAGATACACAGGTGTTCACAGAGACAGGAACATTCTTCGCCAATACCGACAACTTCTTCCACAAGTGGATGCGTGACATGCGCGACTCACAGAGTGAGACGGGAGCTTTCCCTGGAGTGGCTCCTACTGCTCAATATGGTGAGAATATGATGCGACTGGGTTGGGCTGATGCTGGTATCATCGTACCTTGGACTGTTTGGAAGCAGTTTGGTGATACCAGTATCATCGACGAGAACTGGGAGGCGATGAACCGCTTTATGAACCACGTAAATGAAACCCATTATGACCATACAGCATTGAGTGCAGAGAATGGTAATTACCAGTGGGGTGACTGGCTGAGCTATGAGCCATTGGAGAGTTGTGGCGGAGGTGCATTCAAAGAGACGCCTAAGGGCAGAGTGCCATTGGATGATGCCATTACCTATTGGAGTTACTTGGGCGCTTCTTATTGGTTGATTGATGCTGAGATGATGCGCGATATGGCAGTGGCTACCAAACGTGATGCTACTGTTTACCAACGTATGGCAAATGATGCCAGGACATACATCAAGGTTTTATTCTTGAATCCAGATGGAAGCTTCAAAGTTGATATACTGAACACTATGCAGACCCCGGCGTTGTTTGCTTTGAAAAACAATCTGGCGGAGGAGAGTACAGCGAAGAATAATATTATTGCTCGCTTGCGCAAGAACTTTGAAGAGCATGATAACTGCTTGCAAACAGGTTTCTTAGGCACTTCCATCCTGATGCAGACGTTGACAGATAACGGCATGGGTGACATTGCCTATGAGTTGCTCCTTCAGCGTAAGAACCCCAGTTGGCTCTATTCTGTTGATAATGGTGCTACCACCATCTGGGAACGTTGGAATAGTTATATGTTGGATAAAGGTATGGGGCCTCAAGGCATGAACAGCTTTAATCACTATGCCTACGGTGCTGTATGTGCCTGGTTGTGGGAAACAGTTGCCGGGATTGCTGCTGATCCAGAAAAACCAGGTTTCAAGCATATCATCATGAAGCCATTGCCTGATAAACGCTTGGGACATCTGGAAGCTAATTACCAATCCGCTGCTGGCTTGATCCGTAGTGCTTGGAAATATGAAGGAGACCAGTGGATTTGGGAGTTTACGATTCCTAAGGGAGCAACAGCAACGGTTACCTTGCCTGGGGAGACTGAATCGAAGGAATATCAGGCAGGAACTTATAAGGTTACTAAATAAAGATTCCTACATCGTGTGACGGATCCTATGATGAGGGAAGTTGCAGTAGGAAGTATGTGGAATATACAAATATGAAAAGATTTTTGATTGTTTTTAGTTTGCTGGCTTTTGTGACCAGCATAAGTATGAGTGCGCAGGATACATTGCGTTACCATATAGATTTAAAAGACAAAAAGGCTACCAAGTTCAGTCTGAAACATCCAGAGAAATTCCTCTCTGCTAAAGCTTTGCAACGCCGATTGAAACAAAATATTCAGGTGGATTCTGCCGACTTGCCTGTGCCTGATTCGTATATCAAGGCCATCCGGCAAACAGGAGTAAAGGTGTTGGTCACCAGCAAGTGGGAGAATTTTGTGACGGTGTCATGTAATGATACAACCAAGATTGACCAGATTCGTGCGTTGCCGTTTGTCAAGAGTGCCACTAAAGTATGGAAAGCACCAGCCGATGCTATTGCTTCGTCACGCAGAGACACCATCATCAGCGAACTGACGGTAAATCCTGATACTATCTATGGTACTGCTTTCGGACAGATTCATGTTAGCAAGGGTGACCTCTTGCACGAAGCAGGTTTCAAAGGACAGGGCATGACTATTGCTGTGGTGGATGGCGGTTTCCATAATTTCGACCGCATTCCTGCTTTGGATAATGTGAAGGTGTTGGGTACAAAGGATTTTGTAGATGGTGATGCCGATATCTTTGCCGAATCAACTCATGGCCTGAGCGTGCTTTCTTGCATGGCAACCAACAAGCCTGGTGTGATGATAGGTACGGCCCCGGAAGCTTCTTATTGGCTCTTGCGAAGTGAGGATTCTGATTCAGAATACCCCGTAGAGCAAGATTATTGGATAGCCGCAGTTGAGTATGCCGACAGTGTGGGAGTAGATTTGATCAATACTTCTTTAGGATATAATGAATTTGACGATTCTACTATGGATTTCAAGCTGAGAGATCTGGATGGACATCGTTCAGTCATCTCCCGTGCAGCAAGCCGCTTGGCCGATAAAGGTATCATCCTGGTGTGTAGTGCGGGTAACTCAGGTAATTCTGTTTGGAAGAAAATCACTCCTCCTGGCGATGCTGACAATGTCTTGACAGTAGGAGCCATCGTGTGGCAGACAGGTGTCATAGCTTCTTTCTCTTCTGTCGGTAATACGCAAGACGGACGTGTTAAACCCGATGTGGTGGCAGCTGGTGTAAGGGCAGATGTCATCAATTCGCATGGCAGTCAGGGCAAGGCCAATGGAACCTCTTTCGCTTCTCCTATCATGTGTGGTATGGTGGCTTGTCTGTGGCAGGCTTGTCCTACATTGACAGCTAAAGAAGTGATCGAGTTGGTACGACACTCGGGCGATCGTGCAGCTTATCCAGATAATGTTTATGGCTATGGCATACCTGATATGTGGCAAGCCTACCAAAACTATCTCAATCGATAGTCTATGGAACCAATAACGCTGTATGAACTGAACGAGTTGGTGAAGCAAACACTCGAACTGGGCATGCCTGATACCTATTGGGTGCAGGCTGAGCTTAGCGAGGTGCGTGTCAACAGTGGCCATTGCTATGTAGAGTTCGTACAAAAAGACCGTCGAAGTAACAGCTTGGTGGCGAAGGCACGTGGTGTTATCTGGAGAAATGTTTATGCAGCTTTAAAACCCTATTTTGAACAAACGACAGGTCAATTATTTACCGCTGGCATCAAGGTACAGGTGGAAGTCAGTGTGTCGTTTCATGAGTTATATGGCTATTCCCTCACAGTAACTGATATTGACCCCTCTTATACGATGGGCGATATGGCTCGCAAACGTCAGGAGATTTTGCGCCAGTTGCAGGAAGAAGGGGTGTTGGAGCTCAATAAAGAGCTGGAGATGCCTATGTTGCCCCAGCGTATTGCCGTCATCTCATCGGCTACCGCAGCTGGCTATGGCGACTTCTCTAATCAATTGTCAAACAATGCAAGAGGATTCTATTTCCATACCGAGCTGTTCCCTGCCATTATGCAAGGCGATGGGGTAGAGCAATCTATCCTACAGGCTTTAGACGATATCTATGCACGTGAACAAGAGTTCGATGTGGTTGTCATCATACGAGGAGGGGGAGCTACCTCTGATTTAACAGGCTTTGATACTTACAATCTGGCTGCTGCTGTGGCACAATTCCCCCTGCCTGTTATCACAGGCATAGGCCATGAGCGCGATGATACCGTAATAGATATGGTATCGCACACACGTGTGAAAACCCCTACGGCAGCTGCCGAATTCCTGATAGGTAGGATGCAGGAAGCTGCAGATGAGTTGGCTTTTCTGGCTCAACGATTGAACAAGGGCGTGAGTCTGTTGATCTATGAAAGCAAAGAGTCGCTATTGCGCCTACAGACACGCATCCCTGCTAAGGCGATGCAAAGGGTAGCTGATGGTAAACTCTACCTGCAAAATGCCAAACACCGTATTTTGCAAGGAGCCATGACGCAGGTAAGCCGTCAGCGACAAGCATTGCCTCCATTGCAGCTCCTCTTGCAAATGGCTATCCCTCAAGTGGAGAAATGTCGATACCAACTCATGCTCTTACGGCAGAAAGTGGTGGATGCTTCGCCTGACAAACTATTGACTAAGGGTTATAGCATCACCCTCAAGAATGGTAAGGTGGTAAAAGATGCCAACTTGCTAAAAACCGGCGATGAAATTGTTACCCGCCTCAAACAAGGAGAAATAACCTCAATAGTAAAATAATATGAAAGAAGAAACTTATTCTCATGCTTTGGCGCGATTGCAAAAGATAGTCGCCCAAATAGATAATGGTGAGTTGGAGATTGACCAGCTGGCCGACAAAATCAAGGAAGCCAATGCCATTATAGCCTTTTGCAATGACAAACTGACCAAAGCGGATGAGGAAATTAAAAAATTATCACAAGAAAAGCAGTAAATGTGATTAATTATTACTACTTTTGCAACTAATTATCACAAAAGAAAAGTAACTTAACAGCTTAAGATATGAACGAGATTGATTGGAAGAACCTGTCTTTCGGATATATGAAGACAGACTACAACGTGAGAATTTATTACCGTAACGGTAAGTGGGGTGAAATCGAGACATGCAGCGAAGAGACCATACCTTTGCACATGGCTGCTACCTGCCTGCATTATGGACAGGAGTGTTTCGAGGGCTTGAAGGCCTATCGTTGCAAGGATGGTAAGGTCCGTATCTTCCGCGTAGAAGAGAATGCGGCTCGCATGCAATCCACTTGCGATGGAATCCTGATGCCTCAATTGCCTACTGAGACATTTGTAGAAGCTGTCAAGAAGGTGGTCAAGCTCAACGAGCGTTTCATACCTCCTTACGAGTCGGGTGCCACCCTCTACATCCGTCCGTTGCTGATTGGCATCAGTGCCCAGGTAGGTGTGCATCCTGCATCTGAATATCTGTTCTTGATATTTGTCACTCCTGTAGGTCCTTATTTCAAGGGCGGTTTCGCCACCAATCCATACGTTATCATCCGTGAGCACGACCGTTCTGCTCCTTTGGGTACAGGTATCTATAAAGTGGGAGGCAACTATGCTGCCAGTCTTACTGCCAACAAGAAAGCACACGACTTGGGCTATAGCTGTGAGTTCTATCTCGATGCCAAGGAGAAGAAATACATGGATGAGTGTGGTGCTGCCAATTTCTTCGGAATCAAGAACAATACATACGTTACCCCGAAGTCAACCTCCATTCTGCCATCTATCACCAACAAGAGCTTGATGCAGTTGGCTGAAGACTTGGGCTTGAAAGTGGAACGTCGTCAGATACCTGAAGAAGAACTGGCTACCTTCGAAGAGGCAGGTGCTTGTGGCACAGCTGCGGTAATCAGTCCTATCTCATACATTGATGACCTTGACACCAAGCAGCGTTTCACCTTCAGCAAGGATGGCAAGCCTGGTCCTATCTCTACCAAGCTCTACAATAAGTTGCGTGCCATCCAGTATGGCGACGAGCCTGATGTACATGGATGGGTGACTGTGCTCGACTGATATGGGCAAGGGAAAATTGCAGAAATTCGCTGATATGGAAAGCTATCCTCATGTTTTCCAATATCCTTATTCTGTGGCGGAAGACCATCCGTTTGAGATGAAAGGAAAATGGAATGAGGCGTTTTTCCATAACGAACATCCAATAATATTAGAGTTGGGATGCGGACGAGCCGAATATACCCTCGGTTTGGCGCGTCTCAACCCTTTGTGTAATTATATAGCTGTAGATATTAAGGGAGCCCGAATGTGGACGGGAGCAAAGCAGTCGTTACAGGAAGGCTTGAAGAATGTGGCGTTCCTGCGTACCAACATAGAGATTATCGACCGCTTCTTTGCGCCTGGCGAGGTGAGCGAGATTTGGCTTACCTTCCCTGACCCGCAAATGAAGAAGGTTACCAAGCGACTGACCTCCACCGACTTCCTGAAGCGTTATCGCCGTTTTGTAAAGGACGGAGGTTTAATACACCTTAAAACTGATAGTAATTTTATGTTTACCTATACTCGTCTGTTGGTAGAATTAAATATGTTGCCCCAAAAAGCAATGACTAACGACTTATACCATAGTGGGTTGGCAGATGATGTCTTATCCATCAGAACATATTACGAACAACAATGGCTTGATCGTGGCATCACTATTAAGTATATAGCCTTTGGCTTACCTCAAAATGGTGACTTGCAGGAACCTGATGTAGAAATAGAACTTGACGATTATCGCAGCTATAACCGTAGCAAGCGCAGTTCTCTACAGACTGCTAAATGATAATTCTCATTTTTTAATTCTTAATTCTCAATCCAAATGACCTTATATCCAAATCTAATAAAAGACGCCCTTAAGACCGTTCGCTATCCAGGCACAGGTAAAGACCTGGTAGAAGCCGATATGATAGCCGATAACATGCGCATTGACGGTATGTCAGTCAGTTTCTCTATCGTTTTTGAGAAACTCACTGACCCTTTCAAGAACTCCATCCTCAAAGCAGCTGAAAAAGCTATCCATGCATACATTTCACCCGATGTGCAGGTATCCATTACTGCCGAGAGCAAACAGGCTCCTCGTCCCGAAGTAGGTCAGTTATTGCCAGGCGTGAAGAACATCATTGGCGTTTCTTCAGGCAAGGGAGGTGTGGGCAAGAGCACTGTAGCCGCCAATTTGGCTGTGGCTTTGGCTCGTATGGGGTTCAATGTAGGCTTGCTCGATGCCGATATCTTCGGTCCTTCGGTACCCAAGATGTTCCAGGTGGAGCAGACACAGATCTTTTCCGTTCACAAAGAGGGTAGGGACTTAATCATGCCTGTTGAGAAGTATGGTGTTAAATTATTGTCTATCGGCTTCTTCGTTGATCCTGAACAGGCCACTTTGTGGCGTGGAGGTATGGCGAGCAATGCGTTGAAGCAACTTATTGGCGATGCCGACTGGGGCGACCTCGATTACTTTGTCATCGACCTGCCTCCTGGCACCAGCGACATCCATCTTACCATCGTGCAGACTATTGCCCTCACGGGTGCCATTGTGGTGAGCACGCCGCAAGAAGTGGCGTTGGCTGATGCACGCAAGGGCATTAATATGTTTACCAACGATAAGGTCAATGTGCCCATCTTGGGCTTGGTGGAGAACATGGCGTGGTTCACTCCTGCCGAGCTGCCCGACAACAAATACTACATCTTTGGCAAAGAAGGTGTGAAGCACCTGGCAGAAGAGATGAAGGTGTCTTTGCTGGGTCAGATTCCTATCGTGCAAAGCATCTGCGAGAGTGGCGATGCTGGTAAACCGGCAGCCTTAGACAGTAGCACCGCCACGGGCATTGCCTTCATGCAGTTGGCTACGGCGGTAGTGCGCCAAGTGGATAAACGCAACCTTGAACAAGCTCCTACACACATCGTAGAGATGCACTAAACAACTCACCTAAACCTTCATTGCCATGAAACGTTTTTTACTATCTATCATCCTTCTTATTGGCCTGGTTACTCAGGCGAAATCAGCTGAAGTTTTGGTAGAAGCAGAAAGCTTTGCCAATAAAGGTGGCTGGGTAGTAGATCAACAGTTCATGGATTTGATGGGCTCTCCTTATTTGTTGGCTCATGGATTAGGCAGTCCTGTCAATGATGCTTCTACAGAAGTGTCTTTTCCAGAGAAAGGTACCTATTATGTCTATGTACGGACTTATAATTGGACTTCACCTTGGTATGATGGTACAGGACCAGGGAAGTTTACCCTTTATGTGGGTGATAAGCGCCTTACCGCTACTTTGGGTTGTGAAGGTTCGGCATGGGAATGGCAAGCTGCTGGTAAGGTGATGGTTAATGACCTGAAAACCATAGTGCGACTGCACGATCTCACAGGCTTTGACGGACGGTGTGATGCCCTCTTTTTCACCACCGACCCTAATACATTACCACCTTCCGACCTCGAACAATTAACTGACTATCGCAGAAAAGCATTAGGCATTCCAGATGTGGCACCTAAGGCAGGTGACTTCGACCTAGTAGTGGTGGGTGCAGGCATTGCTGGCATCAGTGCCGCTGTTTCAGCTGCCCGCTTAGGTTGCAAGGTGGCTCTGATTAATGACCGTCCTGTCATCGGTGGCAATAATAGTTCTGAGATCCGTGTTCACATGGGCGGACGGTTAGAGGTAGGCCCTTATAAGAACCTTGGTAATCTTCAAAAGGAATTTACGCCATCGAATGGTGGAAATGCCCAACCGGCATCCAACTATGAAGATGACAAGAAGATGCAATGGATACTGAAAGAAAAGAATGTGAGCCTTTTCCTGAACTATCGGGTAACTAAGGTTACCATGGATGGTAATAAGATTGCTTCTGTTACAGCCCAACACATCGAACAGGGTACGGAATTGTCTTTTTGTGCTCCGGTCTTTTCTGATTGCACGGGTGATGGAACCGTTGGCGCCTTGGCAGGTGCCGATTATAGGATGGGGCGTGAAGGAAAAGCCGACTTCAATGAGAGTATTGCTCCAGATGAGGCTGATAAGTTGACAATGGGAGCCTCTGTTCAGTGGTACTCCGAAGACAATCAGAAACCTTGCAAATTCCCGGAGTTTGAATATGGGGTACACTTCAATGAGCAGAATGCCGAGCAGGTCACGATGGGAGAGTGGACATGGGAAACAGGGATGAACCTCAATCAGATTACCGACTTTGAGCGCATCCGTGACTATGGCATGTTGGTGGTATATTCCAATTGGAGCTTCCTAAAGAATCATTTGAAGGATAATTCATCCTATAAGAGCCGCAAACTGGGTTGGGTGGCTTATATTGCTGGCAAACGCGAATCACGCCGTTTGATGGGGGATTATATCTTGAAGCAAGATGATATCGACAAGAATATGAGGCACGAAGATGCCTCCTTCACTACTTCCTGGAGCATCGATCTGCATTGGCAAGATCCTGACAATGAAGAGAAATTCCCTGGAAATGCTTTCAAGGCAGTCACCAAGCATCATGTCATCCATCTCTATGCTGTGCCTTATCGTTGTCTGTATTCCCGTAATATCGACAACCTCTTTATGGCAGGCCGAAACATCAGTGTTACTCATGTAGCCTTGGGAACGGTACGTGTGATGCGCACCACAGGTATGATGGGTGAAGTGGTGGGCATGGCTGCTTCCATCTGCAAAGAGCATCATACTACCCCTCGTGGCGTTTATCGTCTATATCTTCCTCAGCTAAAAGAATTAATGAAAGCTGGTGTCGGTGAGCAACTTCCCAATAACCAGCTTTACAACTTAGGCGACACTTTAGGAGATTGGTTGGAATAAAAATCATTTGTCACTCTTAAACACTACTTTTGTTCCGTATTGTTTAACCTAATTTTAAATGATATGGAACATTTTTATTTTTATCGGTCCGATGCCGCTATTTCAGCTGGCATCGTTGACTACTTCGAGTTTGCCTTTCAGGAGGCGAAACGTAAGGAGGATTGTGGCAAGTACAGTTCGGCAAGTCAACTGCGCATTGCTCTCCAGCACCTCCGCCACTTTCTCAAAGGTCGTTCCCTCATGCTGGCCGACCTGCATCCCACGTTGGTAGCCGACTTCTGCGATTACCTGGTGAGCCTCCGTCTCAGTGGCGGCACAGTGGGCCTATACATCAACGCCTTGCGAGGTGTGTATCATCGTGCTGTGAAAGAACACTTGGTGATGGACAGCCATCCGTTTAGCAACTTGCGTTTCAGTAAGCCATCCACCTCTCAACCTGTTCTTTCAGAGAAGGATATGTCGCGTTTTATCACCCTATCTGTGAAACCCTGTAGTTGGCAATGGCTCACCCACCGATTCTGCAGCTGTAGCTATTACCTCTGTGGCATGCCTCCCGTCGATCTCATTCGCCTGCGTTGGTCACAGATTGACTTGGTGCACAACCGACTTATCTACAACCGTCAGAAGACAGGTCATGGAGCAATGCTCAAACTCAGCGGAGAAGCCAAATTCATTTTGTTGGAATTCAGGCAGATGTATGAGCATAGACACCAGTTGAAACAGCAAGGGTGGGGACATTGTAAATGCATGGACACCTGGATGAATGGCTTTGTGTTTCCTTTTCTTGGCACAGTCAATAGAGTTGAGTCCTATCATCAGTTGAAGAATACTGAGCGAATCATGAATCATTGCTTGAAGAAGCTGGGTGCCAAGATTAACTTGCCCCATCTTTCTCTCTATGCCTTCCGCCGTGCTTGGGCAACCACCGCTTATATCGACTACAAAGCCGATATGAGCGACATATCACATGGTTTAGGTCATGCCAATGTGCGCACCACCTATTTATATATACAGCAACTTGACCACACAAGTTTCTTCCATCTGCAAGATAAAATGATGAGAGGTCTTCGTAAGAGAGTGGAGCAATTACAAACGAAATAAAAGACATCCCCTTTTTCCTATAGGGGGATGTCTAATTTGTGCAAATTAAGACATTTTTCTTTAAATCTCAAAACAAAAAAGGACAATTTTCGTCTAAATAACAAAAAAAATCGGCTTTTTTCTTAAAGAATAGGAAAAATAGACAATAATTATGTCTCCTTATAGGAAAAAGGAGACTAATATTCTTATTAGGTTGATGGTTTAGTTGAAAGTAACGTAAGAATAATGCCATTGATGAAGCAATCATTAAGATACAGATTACACATGCATCTGACAGTACTGATGTTTCTTATCACGTCAGCACTGCCTTTGCATATATATGCTGCAGAACCCCTGGGGCAGCTGCATGTAAGTCGTGTATCTACCTATACCAAAGACGGTCAGTCGCATCTGTATATGCACTTTGTCTATAGTACAGATATCTTGAACAATGACCAGACCCTCTATGTAAGTCCCATACTTAAAGATGGCGTCCACAGCTACCAGCTTCCAGCTATGGTGATTGATAGTCAGAGTAAGAAGGTCCGCTTCCGTGACCAGGATGTCATTGTGGTGACAGATGAGCCTTACGGCAATTTCATTTTCGAAATTGACTACATCATCAACTACGAACCCTGGATGGATGAGGCCTCCCTCTGTTTTGAGAGCAAGGAGTTTAAGCAGGGCGAGTTCCAGAAGGAATACCTGGATTGTGTAGTAGATCATCTGAAAGAGTATGTTGACAAGCTAAAGAATGCTCCACTCAATCCTTATAAGGTGGCGCTTCGCACCAACCTCCTGTTGCCTTTGCTCAACATAGGTATGGAGGTTCCCATTGGCAACCGCTGGTCGGTAGGTGTAGATTGGTACAACTTCTGGCTGTTCCGTAACGATGACCATAAGAACAGCATTCAGCTGCAGTTCCTCTCCGTCGAAGGCCGCTACTGGCTGGGCAAGAAGCACAGGGCAGGAGAAGAAAACCGCAAGTACCGACTACAAGGCCACTCGGTGGGTGCTTTCGTAGCCACAGGCAAGTACGACTTCGAGCATAACTACAAGGGCGACCAAGGTGAGTTCATTGCAGGTGGTTTCGACTATCTCTATGCAATGCCTATTTGCAGAGGCAGGATGCACCTCGAGTTCTCTCTGGCAGTAGGCTTCCTGCGTGCCTCTGCCTACTCCTACCATGTTTACCAGCCAGGCGGCAAGGGCTATTACGACGACAAGAACTTCCGCGATGTGACACGCTATGTGGGTCCCCTCAAGGCTTCTGTGGCCTTGGTGGTACCATTACGTTATTCAAAAAAAACAAATAGATGAAGAAGGTATTAATATATATATGGTGTATCACGCTGACAATGCTTGCCAGTTGCGACCGTATGCCGCTCTACGAGATGGAGAAGAGGGTAGATTTGGAGCTGGAGTTGAATCTGGATCTCGATCTTGACATCGCTGTCGATGTAGATGTCGATGTGGCAGTGGAGACCATGATAGAAATACCCGAAATGATGCAGGTAGGTTTCTATACGCCAGACGGCGAGGTGTTGCGTAATACCCAGTTTGTTGGACCTGATGGTGGCGCCATTACTACCCCTCCCGGCACCTATCGCATGGTCATCTATTCATTTGGAAATGAATACACCCAGGTGCGAGGCGAGGGTAGTGTCAACACCCTGGAGGCCTTTACCAGCGATATCACGGCCACCAAGATGTCTGTTTTGCAGAGAGCCCTGCAGGCATCCAAGGCCAACACCCGTGCTGATGGCGATGCCGATACGCGCGACGAGGATGAGCAGCCCACAGGTCCTATCATCTATGCGCCCGACCACCTGCTGGTGACGGTGCAAGAGGTGACCATCCCCGAGTTCACCCAGGAGAGGCAGACCATCACCATTAACTCTACGGTGCAGACCATCTGCGAAACCTACACCTTTGAGGTGCATACCCTGATAGGTGCTGAGTATATAGAGAGTTGCGAGGCTTTTGTCACCAACCAGGCAAGAACCAGTTTCTTTGGACGAGGTGAAATCAGTCAAGAGCCAGCCACCATCTGTTTCCCAGTAGGTGTGAATCGCAGAACAGGTTTCCTTTACACCACGTTCAATACTTTTGGCAAGCTGCCTGGTGAGAGTAAGGCCTACATACACTTTGTTATTCGTGATACAAGTGGCCAAGAGTATTATTTCAGTACTGAAATCACCGATCAGTTTGAGAAACCTGACCATCATATCGTGATTGAAGAACCCGTTGAGGTGCCCGAGCCAGAGACGACTGGTGGTATAGCCCCCACCGTAGAAGAATGGAATGAAGAGAACCATAATGTTGACATTGGCTAATCCCCAAAGTTCCTCCCCCTGCAAAGGGGAGGTGTCGCAAAGCGACGGAGGGGTAAAAAAATAACGAGATATTAAAATTAATATTAACAATTTAAAAATTTGTGTTTATGAAAAAGTATTTATTTTTAGTTTCTGTAGCTGCTCTCACATTCTCGAGTTGCTCTGATCAGTCCACCGAGTTCGTTGGTGACAGCGTTGCTAAGCAAGCTCGTGAAATTTCGTTCAGCCCTGTGGCAAGGCCAACTACTCGTACAGCTGCTGATACATATCAGTATGCTATTGATGGTCCTACATTCCCAACCGACCTAAACATGTATGTAGCTGCTTATCAAGTTGCGCCTACTGCTACTAACTATTTCGCTGGTACGCAGTTTACTTACAGCGGTTCATCCAATATTTGGAATGGCGCTACAAAGCGCTACTGGCCATTGTCTCCTGCTTACATTAATTTCTTAGCTTATGCCAATGTAACAGGAACTGCTAATTTCAATGCTACAAATTATGCATCAGGCGCAGTAATTTCTCAGTCAGACAACTCTTCTGCTCAGACTGACCTGATGTATGCCATTGGTAATGGTGCAGTAACCAAGTCTGGTAACGACCTGACTTTCCCTGCTGCTAACGTTCCAATGGAATTCAAGCACGCTCAGGGATGGATTGATTTCTATGTTAAAGCTTATTCTGATGTGGAAACTGCCATTACTGTTAACAGCATTACGCTGAAGGGCGCTAAGTATGCAGGTACTTACACTATCACACACACTAACTATAATGCCGATAGTGATCAAGAAGTATCTGGTGCATGGTCTGGTCTTGCCGCTGCTAAGGATGCAGCAGTTCCGGGTTGGAATGCAACTGCTTTGACGACAAGCCTTGTAGAAGTTAGCCATGGTTTGATGGTTTGCCCTGATGACGATGATGCTACCAACGACTGGACAAGCTTTGTTATCAACTACACAGTAGATAGTAAGACTTATGACTTTGAATACCTAGCTCCTGCTGCTCCGGGCGCAAATGTTGATCAGGCTAAGCACTATGTTTACAACATTACCTTCAAACTGCACGAGATTCTCGTAGCAGCAACAGTCGCAGACTGGACTGATGTTACTGCTACTAATGTAACTGTTGATGAGTAATCAAGTGCAATCATAAGTTTTAGCAAGAACTGGCTTATTAAGCCAGCAGGGGCTCGATACCCCTGCTGGTAACAAAGCCTCGAAAGAGGCATACGCTCTATGACATACTGACACAGATTTTTAGCCGCAAAATTTTGTGGAAAGGACAATATTGTTGGTGCCAAGTGACTTCTCTGCGACCCACCAGGAAACTGATGATGGACAGCAATGGTTGAGATTTAGATTTTGTTTGATTGAAAATGATTGGTTAGTATAGGGCAATCATTAAACTTTTTGCGGCACTCCGACTGAATATCTCAGCCGAGGTGTTTTGTTTTCTGTGTCAGCATTGAGGAAAAGCCAGCAGGGTCTGAACCCCCTGCTGGTAACAAAGCCTCGAAAGAGGCAAAGAGAATAGCTCTTTGAAATATTGTTGGATAGAATAAGGAGGAATTCAGAAATTTTCGCTATCTTCGCATCGTAAACAAAGAAGAAACTTTTTTTGAGTTATGACAGCGTTAGAATTAAATGCGGAATTGTATCGGGCTATGGCCGAAATTGCCGATGATGAAACCTTGCTTAACAAAGTGCTGACTTATGTCAAGAAACTGGCTGTAAAGAAGGAAGAGGGCGTAACTGCTTCTCCAGAATTGCAAGCTGATATAGAAAAAGCTCGACAAGAGTTAGAAGAAGGTAAAACCTTAGGTTTCAACAGTGCTAACGAAGCACAAAAGTGGATGGAGGCTATATGAGCTATCGCATAGAGTTTTCTCAGAAAGCCCAGAAAGTGATAAAGAAATGGAAAAAGTCAAATCCTGTTTCTTTCAAGAAGCTTTATGACCTTTTGCCCGAATTGGAGGAACATCCTCGTACAGGTTCTGCTCATCCTGAACCATTAGTAGGTGGTAAGAATATCACTTACTCAAGACGTTTGTCTGGTCGTGATCGTGTTATTTATGATGTTTATGATGACCGTGTTGTAGTGCTTGTTATTAGTGTAGAAGGACATTACGAAGACAAATAACTAATCCTCGAAACTTTATTTTATCCAATGATACCGCCAAGGCGAAAGCCCTGACGGTTTTTATTTATTTGATGAAAAAGAAAACAAGATATGAATTGGATGAAACGACATTTTAAATATATTAATATGGTGTGGGCTAGCATTCTGCTCTTAGGCAGCTGCACCAGCGAGAGTGGCACGGGTACCCCCGATGTCACCCCAACACCTGTAAAGACAGATACACAACACGAAATACAATTACAAGTTACTGATAGAAAAGCGAATACACGTGCTTTGGTTAATAGCGAATCAGACTTGCGCTCATCAAACATTCGCATTGATGCCTTTTTTCACAATACTACAACAACATATCTGAACAATAGCAAACTTAAATATGTTACTGATGCGTGGAAATTTGTAGATAATGCTAATGCTGATGCTGTTTTAACTTACTATTGGCCTATTGCAGGTTCTGTTCATACGGCTACTGGAGCGAGTTCTCTGGATTTCGCAGGATATTACCCATACGATTACACAAATAATAGACCTACTACAAATTCGCATGTGACGCTGGGAACCTATAATACAACAGATGGTATCAATTTTTCCTGTTCTAATTTGCCACTTCCTGGAGATCAGGGATCTTTAGACGAATTCTTATATGCTTTTGTTCCTGAACAAACCAGTAATAGTAATTCTGGAACTGTAAATCTTGCCCTTCAGCATCCTTTTTCAAAAATAAGTTTCCAAGTATCAAGGGCATATATTAACCTAACCTTAAACAGCGTTACTATCAGTGGTTTTAAAAGATCAGGTAGTTTCAATTATAAAAATAATCCTCAATGGCTACCTTCTGGTGATTCATATAATAATTTCACAATGACTGTTTCTAAAAGTTATGGTTCTAGTTATTCTTTCCCAGATGCGATAGGAGGACCTTATATTGTTATTCCTCAGTCTGCTGATTTGACTTTTACAATTAATGCTACTTGGGCAGGGTGGAGTCCTTCTACTAAAAATATAGAAATTCCGGTACATGTTGAATGGTTACCCAATACCTCCTATACATACCATTTAGATTTGGATGCGACTAACTTCAGTGTTTCTGTTGAAGCGTGGGGAACGAATACAGACTATCCTTTAAATTACTAAGACGTATGAAGAAACTAGCAATATTTATTACCATATTAACAACTCTGCTTACTTCTTGTAGCGGCGATGAATTCATGAGTGGAATTGAAAGTGATTATATCTTTTTCAACGTGGGTCAAAGCGATATAGTTTCTGTATCTGAGGCTGACACTCGAAGTATTGCTATGGATACGAAAATAGAAACAGAGAAACCTTTTTATCTATCTACAACAGTAGAAAAGGGTATTTACAAGTTGGATTCTGAAAAAGCTTCCACGCGTGGCTCTTTGATATCATCACCTGCAAGTCTCAGTCTTGGAGTTTCTGAATTCAGAAGTAATGATGAAGCAGTAACAGCTATGCAAAATCTAAATCCTACATATAGTGCTTCTACAACACCTGCATACACCACTAATGTTCCATGGGAAGCTGCAGCCTATGCTGATACTCCTTCAACATACAAATTTTACGCATACTATCCTTATGGTGGAGCATCTGATGGCGTTTCGTTGAATAGCGGTAATAAATCCTTGACATATAATGCTACTGGCATCACTGTTGCCAACCAACCAGACTTGATGACAGCTTATGCTGAATCGTCTTATACCAGAAGTGGTGTAAATTTAGAATTAAAGCATCGCCTTTGTGGCATCCGAATTACGATAGGATCTGCCTGGAGATCGGGATGGCGAATAAACTCCATAAGTTTTGGAAATATTGCTTATGCGGGAACGGTGGATATCAATGGCTCTTGGAGTAGTCTCACAACAGGAAATTATTCTGTGACAGGCTTAACTGAAGCAGATGCGACGTGTGAAGATGCAGCAGCTTATTTGATGATGATTCCTCAAGATGTAAGTTCTTCTACTATCACTATTGGAGTGACGAACGGTAGCGATACTGGCTCATTAAATGCTACTCTTTCAGGAACATGGAGAGAAGGGGAAACTGTTACTTATACAGTTACATGGGGTGATGACGATGTGATACTGTCAGCTTTGTATATGCGGTGGACTCCAACAGATGGCAGTGCGGCTGTTGACGGACCTGTCACACAATATGAATATGGGCAGAGCTTTGGTGTGTTTGCAGTTGATAACGCTACTAAAAAAGTCGTTTATATAAACCAACCTATGACAGCTGAAACAACGGGTGTATCACCTAATCTTTCGGGATCAAATGCAGTAAAAAGAACCTATACTTATTATGTCTATTATCCATATCAAGCGGTAAACCCAACAGCTTATGCTGTAGATCAAACCTTAAGTGATCCTCTCCCTTCGGCCTTTGATTTTTTCAATTCAAATTACTTTATCACGAATTGGTCTGTGCAAACAGACCAGAACACATACGGACAGGTAGTAAGATCGGATCTGCAAATCGGGAAAGTTAATGGCGCCGAAGCCCCTGAAAGGCCTGTAAGGGCAGAGATGAACCATGTGATGGGGTTGGCAAAAGTCATGCTGAAGACCACATCAGAAAGTTCAATAGTCAGAACTTATACATCAAAGGCAGCACCTCATACTGCATACTCCGAAGAAAGTGGGGCGGAATATCAAAAAACGGCAACATCTGCGTTGGCTGCAGATTCCCCACAGAACGCTTTGTATGCGGCCGGAAATCTGTGGCGAGTAGTAAAAGCTACGGGGGAAAGCACTAGCGATGGGACTGTAACTTTAAAGTCTGAGCAGACAGATCAAGATAAGTGGACTGAGGGTAATATCTCTTTCGACGGTATTGGTTACGGGAAAATCAAAAGTGAAAATGCCACAAGCCAACGGCATTTTGCCTGGGTAGCGGAATTTTACTACAATGGAACCGGTTCTGACGATATAGGCTATAGTGATGGCGCTTATTATGTACTTGAGGCTCCCTATGAAGGTGACTATAAGTTGGAAGTTTATGGCGCTCAAGGAGGTGACGGACGCCAATGGAATACATATACTCATGTAAATAATTCCGGTGGCAAAGGTGGCTATTCTTATGGTGTGGTCAGTTTAAATGCTGGAGATAGACTATATGTTTGTGTCGGAGGACGCGGCAGATGGGCAAAAAGTGTAAAAAATGAGCATGCCCCCGGAGGTTTTAATGGTGGAGGTTATGGGGGTACTGAGAATGAAGACCACCCGGAAAATGCTGCTGGTGGCGGTGGCGCTACGCATATTGCCACGTCACTTCAGGGAACAGGCGTGTTGTCAGAATATTCCTCATATCAAGATGACGTGTTGATTGTTGCCGGCGGTGGCGGTGGCGCTTCCGGGTGTTTCCAGAAAAACTGGGCCGAGTATATAGCATGGCATCCATATGATAATCTGACAGGCAACCCGACATACGCAGATATTCAAAATGCACATATAGAATATTATTTCAATCAGTTTACGACCCCGGAATTAATGACAACTTATTATCAGTATGATTATCGGAATAATTATGTGGGAGGCGAGAGTCCTTATGCTGCAACTTGGGGAGCACTACTTCCTGCCCAGCAAAAGATCATCATAGATGAAACTATATATGCATGTTTTGGCGGACAAGGCGGTGGTGGAAATAACCCCGGAACTGCCACTTTCTGGCCAGACAGAGAAAATGGTGAAAAGGCTGGTAAGAGGGCTGTCGGAGGGCCTGTATCTCCGGATGGGACAGCTTATTTTGGAAGAGGTAAGGATGGTTATGAACCACCAGATCATAGTGGCAATGTCGGCGGCACCGGCGGTGGCGGTGGCGGCTGGTATGGCGGATATTATAAGGGAACGATTTCAAACCCTGTGCCGGCAGCAGGCGCTGGTGGTTCTGGATATATAAAGAGCACCTTGACTGAATCAGGAGGCACTACTGGAGAACGGGAAGGTCAGGGATTTGCTAGAATTACATACATACCGTTACCGTAAGAAAGAAACAGAATTGGCATAATAGGTCATCGCTCTATAACTTACCGCTATACAAACATCTGCAGGATGTGATTAAGTTGATTAAAGACGTTTGTGTAACGAACATACATGTTTTAGTAACAATATAAAATCGTTGCTTGGCAACTGGGACAAATGCCGTTAATATTCTTCGTGAGAAGAGAAGTCCCAAAATTTTGAATTTCATCAGGCTACTCTCCATGATTCTATGGGTTAGCCTCACTATTTATTCGCATTGCCTGTGACCTGTAAATAGGTCGGCTGCTAATGGGAGCGCCCATAACAGTAGCTCATTCCTCGTGATGAAGCGTGCAGGAAAAAAGGGGGTGCCTTCGTAAAGGCTCCCCTTAACTTTTGGACAGTTTAATCACTTAAAGATGTTGCCTGCACAATAAAGAAAAGTGCAATAAAAGATTTGGCAATTTGATGGATTATTTACTTTGCAATTGTTCTACTCGCTTACGAAGACCTCTCATCATTTTATCATGCAGATGAAAGAAACTTGTGTGGTCAAGTTGTTGTATATAGTTCTCGGACGGATGATAGCAAATATCGTGACCAGTATCAGCTGCTACTCTTGATATTGATCCTGATAAGACTGCCATAATATATTATTATTGATTTAGTAACATAGTGGCAATATGCTTGTTATTTGCTTGATGCTTAGCTGCTTTGTTTAAGTGTGGCTTTTCCGTGAAGTTATACTGATTAGAGGTAATGCAAAACAACTTGTTTTGGGTTGGTTAACTACCTTCTAACACCTCATAGGAAACCTCTTAACGCCACCAAAACAACTTGTTTTGCTGTAGCGTATTACTTTTCTTTGAGGAGGAAGGCAGATACTTGACTCTGACAGTGCTTCCCCCTTTTTATTGTAGAATAGTTTATCAAGTTACTTGCTCAGGATAAACGAACCAGAACCAATCAGATTGCCATCGGCAAAGATATCTACGCGATAGTTGCCTGCATAAAGCACCTCGTTAACGTCCCAATAAACGGTGATGGCCTGCTCCTCACCAGTATATTCGATATACTTCTTGATAGAATATGCCAACTGTCGGTTTTCGTAGGTAAAGGTGTCGTTGCGGTCTTTCGTCAGTACGTCGTTATCTGGCTTGCTGATACGTACATACACGGTCTTTTCTCCTGCCTGTGCCGTTATGTTACGGGCAATGCTGAAGCTCACGCGTAGCTTCTGCACATCTTTCACCTTCTTAGCTTCTTTGCCACGCTTGTTCTGAGGGAAGACCGAGATGTTGGTAGCATCCAACTGAGCGGCCAATGTTACCTGCTTAGTAAGGTTTTTGCGCTCTTCGCTCAATGAGCTGACCTGACGGCTGGCCTGCTCGTATTTCTCCGTCACCTCGGCAATCTGCACACGCTGTTGCTCCGTCAGTCGGTTCAGCGAGTCGATTTGGTTCACATAGCCCACCATTACCTTGCGCAAAGTAGCCAGTTCGTTTTTTAATCGGCGTATCTCTGTGGCATTGGTGGTCTTCACAGTACGTAACTCCTCCAACAGGCGCTGGGTCTTGAGCTGTTCCTGCTCCAGCAACTGTGCCAGCGAGTCGTTGGCCACTGTCATCTTCAGTTCGTCATACTGCTGAACGAAACTGGTATAATCGTTTTCCAGGTCTTCCTTCTCTAATTTGAATTCCTCCTGCATCTCTCTGTTAGCCTGCTTCTCGTTAAACAGCAAGTAAGTTACTCCTGCCAATGCGGCAATCAGAAGGACACCAATAATGCCTATCAAAGTATTTTTCTTCATAATATTGAATAATTTACAATAAAAATCGTTTCAAAATAACTCCTCCCCATGCAAAGGGGAGGTCCCCGAAGGGGGGAGGGGTAACATCCCCTTTATCGGTGCAAAGATAGTACAAAGAAATGAAAAACAAAAAAGCTGCGCCAAATAGACGCAGCTTCTAAGATGTTTTAACTATCACCGACCCAAAATTAGAGGTTAGGATTCTCTTTGTTCCACTCGGCGATAGGAGGAATGATGTTCAGGGTTACCAGCTCATCACGCATCTTCTGCAGGTGCTCGTATGATGCGTTCAATGCAGCCATTTCCTCTGCTGTACCCTCAGGCTTGGTGAAGTGTACGCCGTCCTTGTCGATGACGGTTGGCATAGCCATCATCACATTCTCAAAGCCAAATGCCTTTACGAAGCAGCCAGCTGGCCAAGTGAATGGTTCGCCACCCATAGCACCCTCAATCATCTTCACAGCCTGGTATGCAGGGCTCTGGAATGATGAGCGGCCACGCAGTTTGATGATGTTGCTACCACCCTGGATAGTCATGTGCTTGATTTCAGCCCAACGCTCTGCTGACAGAGGCAGCTCGCACAGAGGCTTGCCATCAATCTTTGCCTTGCTGGCGAATACAGCCATCTGCTCGCCGTGGCCACCATAGGTGTAAGCATTGGTCACCTTGTCCTGCTGTACGCCGAACTCCAGTGCCAACTGCTGCTGCAAGCGGGTAGAGTCAAGCGCTGCCAGTGAAGTCAGCTGGTTTGGCTTCAAGCCAGAGTGAATCAGAGCGGTCAGTGCCGTTACGTCAGCTGGGTTGAAGATCACCACCACATGCTTTACGTCAGGACAGTATTTCTTGATGTTCTCACCGAAGTCAGCTGCAATTTGGCAGTTGCCCTTGAGTAAGTCTTCGCGAGTCATGCCCTCTTTACGGGGAGCACCACCAGAGGAGATAATGTATTTAGCACCAGTAAATGCCTCAGCTGCATCAACCGTATAAGAAAGGTTGGCACCTGGGAATGCACAATGACACATCTCATCGTAAACGCCATGAACGCCTGGCTCATAGATGTCATACAGACAAATGTTGGGAGTCAGTCCCAGCATGAGCACACTCTGCACCATGTTAGAGCCAATCATACCGCCGGCACCAACAATGACTAATTTTTCGTCAGTTAAGAACTTCATAATTTATACCGTTATTTAATTGTTAATGATTATCGGTTTTGTATATCACTTGCAAATTTATGAAAAACCTGCGATAATAGCATCGTTTATCACAGATATTTAATAAAAATTTCACTTCACCCTTTGCTTATCGCGCATCAGCTCCCCACATCATCTTGCTTCGCAGGGTGTTGAAGTATTGGTGGTCAAACCTTTTTACCAGTTTCACCGAGTAGGGCGCTCGTGAGATACGCAGGCGGGTCTGCTCGTCGCACGATTCACTCCTGCCATCCACAGATACGAGGAAGTTATGGCTACGGCTTTCCACTTCCAAAGTAATCTCCCAGTCGTCACGTACTACCAACGGACGGCAGTTCAAACTATGAGGTGCCACAGGGGTAATCACCATCGTCTTGCTCTGAGGCGCAATCACAGGACCACCCACACTCAACGAATAACCCGTCGAGCCTGTTGGTGTAGCGATTATCAATCCGTCGGCCTGATAAGTGTTCAGGTGCTCATGGTTAATGTATGCCTTGATGCTGATCATCGACGAACTGTCGTGCTTCAGTATTGCCACCTCGTTCAGGGCAAATGGGGGAATGCTCAGCGATTTGTTGGTGGTCAGCTGCAACACGGCACGTTCCTCAATCTTGTAGTGGTTGGCATAAATCTCATCAATGGTCACATCCATCTCTTCTGGCAGTATGTCGGCCAGGAAACCCAGTCGCCCCGTGTTGATGCCCAAGATAGGTATGTTGCGGCTACCCACTATGCTGGCAGCTTTCAGGAAGGTGCCATCACCCCCTAAGCTAACCACCATATCGGCCTCAAAGGCCTTCCCCTCGAAGCGCTCGTTAGCAGGGATACTCAAGTGTTGCTCGCGCTCCAGGAACTCAGCAAAAGCCTTTTCCACCACTATCTTAGCCTTGTAGTGGCGCAACAAGCCCAACAGGTGTTCGGCATGCGCTGACTTCTCGCTCTGATAGATATTGCCAATGATTGCAAACTTCATAACAAATTCTTTGTTCTAATGATTTAGTTGCAAAGATAGAAATAAATCCGTAACTTTGCATATTAATCAGGAAATAAAAGAATGGCAAAAGATAAAACTGCATACGTTTGCTCGAATTGTGGCTATGACTCACCGAAATGGTTGGGTAAGTGCCCTTCGTGCGGACAATGGAACACGTTTCAGGAGGTGGTGATACACAAGGAAGCGTCTGCCAAAAGTGCCAGCGTGAACTTAGTGCATGATGCTTTGGTAAGTACACGGCCAGTGAGACTGCGTGACATCGAGGCTTCTGCTGAGCCACGTATTGACATGCACGACGAAGAACTGAACCGTGTGTTGGGTGGCGGATTGGTGAAAGGATCGCTGGTGTTGCTGGGTGGTGAGCCTGGCATTGGAAAGAGTACGCTGGTGATGCAAACGGTGTTGCAGATGCCTGAAAAACGGATTCTCTATGTGAGTGGGGAGGAGAGTCAGCGACAACTGAAGCTGCGTGCCGACCGCTTGCAACGGTCATCGGTCAATGACGATGGTTGTTTGATTCTTTGTGAGACAAATCTGGAGCAGATATTCAAACACATCAAGGAGGTAGAGCCGGATATTGTGATTATTGACTCCATTCAAACCATCTATACGGAACTGGTGGATTCGTCTCCTGGCAATATCACTCAGGTGCGCGAGTGTGCGGCTGCTATCTTGCGATTCGCTAAGGAGAGTCATACGGCTGTAATCCTAATTGGGCATATTAATAAAGAGGGAACGATAGCTGGTCCTAAGATATTGGAACACATTGTGGATACTGTGTTGCAGTTTGAGGGTGACCAGCATTATATGTATCGCATTTTGCGGAGTAACAAGAACCGTTTTGGTAGTACTGATGAACTGGGTATCTACGAGATGCGTCAAGATGGGTTGCGTCAGGTGAGCAACCCGTCTGAGTTGTTGCTGAACCAAGAGCATGAGGGGATGAGTGGCATCGCCATTGCTGGTGCTATTGAGGGTGTGAGGCCTTTGCTCATAGAGGTACAGGCGTTGGTGAGCAGTGCGGTGTATGGCTACCCCCAGCGTTCTGCCACAGGTTTCGACTTGCGAAGGATGAATATGCTGTTGGCGGTATTGGAAAAGCGTGTGGGCTTCAAACTGGCACAGAAGGATGTGTTCCTCAATATCGCTGGTGGCTTGCGAGTCAACGATACGGCGATTGACTTGGCTGTTATCAGTGCTATCCTGTCGAGCAATATGGATGCAGCTATTGAACCTGGTGTATGTATGGCAGGCGAGATTGGCCTGAGTGGCGAGATTCGTCCTGTGAGCCGTATCATGCAACGCATCAGTGAGGCGCAGAAGTTGGGCTTTAAACGTTTCATTTTGCCGAAGAAGAATATGCAGGGCTTGGATGTCACGCACCTGCAGATGGAATTGGTGCCGGTAAGGAAGGTGGAGGAGGCGTTTCGCATTTTGTTCGGATGACAATTGAGTATCAAATAAGGGTGTTGCCCGAGGTGGCGGCTGATAGTGACAAGATTAAGCGCTATCTGTTGGAAGAGAAGGGCGTAGAGGGTATCAATGCGATAAGGATATTGAAGCGAAGCATTGATGCCCGACAACGTACTATTTTTGTTAACCTCACCGTGCGGACATACATCAACGAACAACCCGAGGAACTGGCCTATACACCTGTGCAATATCAAGATGTTTCGGACAAGCCACAAGTAGTAGTGGTTGGAGCGGGACCAGGTGGGTTGTTCGCTGCTTTACGCCTGATTGAGTTGGGCTTGCGACCTATTGTGATTGAGCGAGGCAAGGATGTGCATCAAAGGAAATTGGATATAGCTAATATATCTCGTAATCAAACTGTTGATGATGAATCAAACTATAGCTTTGGCGAAGGTGGCGCTGGCGCTTATTCTGATGGAAAGCTCTATACCCGTAGCAAGAAGCGTGGCAATGTGGAGAAGATTCTCAATGTTTTCTGCCAGCATGGTGCATCGACTGATATCTTGGTGGATGCGCACCCGCATATCGGTACCGACAAGTTGCCTGGGGTCATTGAGAACATGAGGAATACCATCCTCCGTTGTGGGGGAGAGGTGCATTTCCAAACACGCATGGATGCCATCATTATCCGACAGAACAAGGTGGTGGGCATTCACACCCAAACGGGTGAGGAGTTTAGAGGACCTGTCATCTTGGCTACAGGACATTCTGCCCGTGATGTCTATGGGTGGTTGTATGCCAATGGCGTAGAAATAGAGGCAAAAGGTATTGCCGTGGGTGTGCGGTTGGAGCATCCTGCCCATCGTATCGACCAGATACAGTATCATCGTGGCGAGGGTAGGGGCAAGTACCTGCCTGCGGCTGAATATAGTTTCGTCACCCAGGTAAGAGGCAGAGGCGTTTACAGCTTCTGCATGTGTCCGGGTGGTATTGTGGTGCCAGCGGCTACAGGACCTGAGCAGATTGTGGTAAATGGCATGAGTCCGAGTCATCGCAACACGGCGTGGAGCAATAGTGGAATGGTGGTGGAATTGCGACCGGAAGACATCGACGATTTGGATGATACTCCGTTGAAGATGATGAGGTATCAAGCTGATTTGGAACGTCTGTGTTGGATGCAGGGCAACTACAAGCAAACGGCTCCTGCACAACGTATGGCCGATTTCGTGAATGGCCGATTGGGAAGCAGTTTGCCGGAGAGTAGCTATGCTCCGGGATTGATGCCTTCGCCCCTCCATTTCTGGATGCCTGAAATCATTGCTGACCGCTTGCGTGATGGTTTCCGCCATTTTGGCAAGCAGAGTCATGGATTCCTTACCAATGAGGCTATCGTGATAGGTGTTGAGACGCGTACTTCTGCGCCTGTTCGCATCTTACGCAACAACGATTCGCTTCAGCATGTGCGGGTGCAGGGCTTGTTCCCATGCGGCGAGGGGGCCGGTTACGCTGGTGGTATAGTTTCAGCTGCCATTGATGGGGAACGTTGCGCTGAAGCCTGCTTGCAGTATTTAGACAACTAAGATGGAAAAAGAAATTGCGATAATAGACAATAACTCGTTGGCCAGGTTAGGCTTGGAGAATCTGTTGGAGGAGATTGTTCCTGATTACACTGTCAGAACCTTTGGCTCGTATGCCGAACTGATGGCCGATACGCCGGATATGTTTGTGCATTACTTTGTGTCTATTCAGATTTATTTGGAGCATACCTCTTTTTTCATGCGTAAGAAGTACCAGACAGTGGTACTTTGTAACGAGGAAACACAGGCACAGCTACCTAAGGGCGTGCTCTCGCTCAATATCAATCAGGATGAACAGCATTTGGTGAAGTCCATTTTGAAATTACACCAATACGGACACCAACAAGGACACCCCCTGCCGATGCATGCACCAACACAGATGCCTCTGCAAAACAACTTGTCGATGCGTGAGATTGAAGTACTGAGTTTGGTGGCCCGTGGCTTTATAAATAAGGAGATTGCTGACAAGCTGAATATCAGTCTCGCAACAGTCATCACACATCGCAAGAATATTACTGAGAAATTGGGCATTAAGACTGTCTCTGGCCTTACTATTTATGCCGTTATGTGTGGGTATGTAGAAGCCGACTCTATCTAAAAATTCATCATTTATGGGGATTGTGGGTGTTGCAGTTTTCCTCTTACTTTGCAGCGGAAAACTAAAGCGAAGTATTATATGAAGAAATTATTGATGACCATTTCGCTGGCTTTGCTTACAGGACAAGCATTTGCCAACGGTATCTTAGTAAAAGAATCCGATCCTGTACAGGGCGACACCATAACACGTGTGGCCGATATCGAAGAAATCGTGGTGGTTGCCACCCCTAAAGAGAATACGCGTTTGCGTCAGCAAACCCTCTCATCCTCTTCTTTTTCCAACGCTGAGATCAGGGCAAGGGGAGTGATTTCCATCAAATCATTCTCTGCTCAAGTACCCAATCTCTACATACCGACCTACGGCTCTAAATTAACCACATCCACATATATACGAGGCATAGGCTCTCGTATAAACACTCCTGCCGTAGGTTTGTATGTAGATAATATACCTTATTTAAATAAGAATGCGTTCGACTTCAATTTTGCTGAAATCGACCGTGTGGATGTGTTGCGTGGTCCTCAGGGTACCCTTTATGGACGTAACACCATGGGTGGCTTGATTCGTGTTTATACTAAGTCGCCGTTCGACTATCAGGGCACCGACCTACAGTTGGGTGCGGCATCGCACAACTATTTCAAGGGTTCTGTTACTCATTATCATCGCATCTCTGATAAGTTCGCTTTCTCAGGTGGATTTTATTTCGACCATCAAGGTGGCTTCTTTAGGAATGTGGCAAAAAACGATGAAAATGTTGATAAGGGTAATGAATATGGTGGTCGCCTGCGTGCCATCTACCTACCTACTGCCAATACTAAAATAGACTTCAACATCAATTACGAATATATTAAGCAGGGTGCTTATCCTTACGAATATATGGGTACCATCAACAAGGTAGGGATATCGGTCACTCCAGGGTTGACTATCGGCAAGGTGGCTTATAATCGCGATGGTGACTATAAACGTCACTTGCTGAATATGGGGCTAAATGTTGAACATCAAGCCAGCCGTTTCATTTTCAATAGTGTTACTGGTTTTCAATTTGTGAAGGATGATATGAATATGGATCAGGATTACACCCCATTGGACATCTTTACCTTGAATCAAAAGCAGAACTCAAAGACCATTTCTCAGGAGTTTGTGTTCAAGTCGAAGCCTGGTAGTCATTGGGAATGGACCTCAGGTTTTAGTGGTTTCTACCAGTGGCTTAAGACACAGGGGCCTGTCATCTTCCAGAAAGATGGCATACAATCACTGATAGAAGACCATGTAAACAATGTGTTTATCCGCTTACGTGAGCAGAACCCACGTATGCCTGAGATGGTATTGGATGTTACCGACAGTCAGATCAATATCTCTGGAGATTTTGACACACCTACTGCCAACGTAGCTATCTACCACCAGTCCACTATTAACGACCTGGGTGTAAAAGGCCTTTCTCTCACCTTAGGTGCTCGTATGGAGTACGAGAAGATTTGGATGGACTATACCTCGGCTGGTCCTATGACCTTCGATTTCAACATCCCTATGTTGGCACGCATGCCTCAGATGGCAGCTGTAGCTGCACAGCTAAAGGGGGTGCAGATTAATCCTGCATTTACCGGCAAACTGAGCGATGACAACTGGGAGTTCTTGCCTAAGATTGCCATTATGTATGCCTTTAATACACGCAACAATATTTATTTCAGCGCATCGAAGGGTTATCGCTCTGGTGGTTATAACTTCCAGATGTTTTCTGACTTGATTCAGAGTAAGATGTCGTCTGATATGACAGCTGCCATCAATGAGAAGAGTGGTGGTATGATGAGTCAGATGGGAGGGGAGGCGTTTGCGGAACGAACTGTTGACTATGATGTAAAAGGCACTGTGGCTTACAAGCCCGAGCGTTCTTGGAACTTCGAACTGGGTACGCACCTCACTTCTGCCAATGGTAGGTTGCTGGCTGATTTGGCTGTATTCCTTATCGACACTCATGACCAGCAATTGGCACAGTTTGCTTCCAGTGGTTTGGGACGTATTACCGTCAATGCCGGCAAGAGTCGCAGCTATGGTGCCGAGGCTTCCCTGCGTTGGCAGGCAACCGATGTTTTATTGTTTACTGCGAATTATGGATATACACATGCTACCTTCCGTGATATTGGTTCTTTTGTTGATCTTAAAGACAAATATGTGCCTTTCGTACCTCAGCATACTTTGATGTTGGGTGGTCAGTACGTATTCACTTTGAAGGATGGCTACTTCGTAGATAACATCATACTGAATGCCGACTATCGTGGTGCTGGTCGCATCTATTGGGATGTGCAGAACGAATTTAGTCAGGATTTCTATGGCACCCTCAATGCCCGCTTGGCTTTCCTGCACAAAGGTTCAGAAGTTGCTGCTTGGGCGAACAATATATTTAATAAGGACTATGATGCTTTCTTCTTTGAGAGCATGAATAATTTGTTCCGTCAGCGTGGAACACCTGTTCAAGTAGGCGTTGACCTGCGATTGAGATTTTAATAATTTAATTATTCATAGCGTGACAGTGCGGGCACACTCCCTTTTTGCGGAGCTTTTGTCCGCATTGTCCACATCTATAGGGGTAGCTTAGCGTGCGTAGCCACAAACGGCGAAGGAACATAGCGGTGAACAGGGCGATAAAGAAATAGCCCAGGTAAAGATGGGTGGTGAGCATGAAGAACAGGTAACAGAAGATACAAGCTGCCATGAGTCCCACTAAGTAGTATAACACACTCCAACCCGATAAGTGGCGGAAGATTTCGCTCACAGCTGCAATGCCTGCGATGATGATGAGCCACAGACTACCTATGAATAAGGTGAGTATCCAAGGCAATTCCCATGGTGAGAACGTGGGATTGTAATAGAAGGTTTCCCAGGTGTCTGGGGAAAAGAGCTGCATGGTCTCGTAAAGCGTGGCGCTGAAGGCCACCACCAGACAGAGGAATAGCGGATACATGCTGTCTATATCGTTAAACCACACCAACTTAAACGGCTCTCTCTGGTAGTCTCTTACCAAGAAGAAAGCGATGAATATTGCCATCATAAAAGCGAGGACGGCTTTGTTGGTGCCGCTGAAAACGTGGATGGCCTGTGAGATACTGTCAGTAGGAACAAACTGATGCTTTAGGTCTTTCTCGTACACCCATCCTTGCACACCATCAGAGTGAGCTAACTTCACCCAGATGCTGTCGTTCACATCGGTAGTATCCTTTTTTATTTCTGCCACCACCACACGATCTCCTTTATATAACATGTTGATGCAGTTCTGTAGGGGTAGGCATGCCAGGTTCAACGAGTCGCTCAATAGCTCCAGGTTGACGCCAGGGGCATAGTGTCGTTCGTAGAGCATGGTCAGTGAGTCACGTGTTTGCTGACTAAGCTCTTCATCCAACAACATATTTCGATAGGGGTAATGGCAACTTGCCAAACCTACCAGCAACAGCAATATGAATACACAATGCTTCAACTTATCACTACTTTCATTATGCAGTTTTTGCAGTCAAATACCAATCTGAACTTCTTTCCGTCCAGACTTTGCAGGTAGTATGGCTCTTTATAGGGCGACTTCCCGTTTTGTTTGGTGGGGCACCAGCCCATAGCAAAGCGGATGCAATGCTTACAGAACATTACTACGGCTTTGTCAACAGACTGTTTCTCAAAGGCATCATCCATTTGCGTCACTCCGTGACCAGCATAGAACTCTCGTGCCTTGTTGTTCATCACGTTGCCCAAATAAGTTAGAGTGGGTTGCACATAAGGATGTTCTGTCTGGTGCCATTCCGATATCTCTTGGCGGTAATTAGCCATTCGCACTCGTGTCAGTTTGTCAATGACTTGGCGACGCCAATCGGACAATAACGAGGAGGGGATGAAATATTCGTTGACCATTGACCGTTGACTGCGTCCTATTTTATCGCGACTCGGCCAACCATGCGAGCCTGTTGGCTCTCGCTGCTCCAAAAAGTGACCATTGACCGTTGTATAAACAGTGTTGCCAAGCTTGGAGAGTTGTCGGATAATGTTCTCCTGTTGAGGCTTCTCGGCCAACTGTTTCTCACAAGGGAAGGAGAGGGTAGCTACATTGTCATCCTCATCGATGGCACTTAGGGAAAAGCCATTGGGTGTTTCACCCAGTTGCCAGCTAATGCCAATCTTTCGTTCGGCACAGCGTTTCGACAACAGTTGTTCGAATTGCTGGTCCAGGTTGCGGAAAAGCACCGTCTTAGGTGACAAGCCTTCCACTTTGTTGGGCAAGAACAGGCGATTCTGCTCCACACGGTTCACGCGGAAGCCCTGTAGTTTTCCTTCACTATCCAAGAAGCAAAGACCGTCGCCATTGTTGAACGGCTTCACACCTGCAACGATAATTTGATTGCCTCGCACTTCCTTTACACGTCCCATCTCTTCACCCATCGCTTTGGGAGTGTTAAACTGGGCAATGTCACCTTGTCGTCCCTCAAGGAAATAGTGTGTGAAACCACGGTTAAAGCTTTTCACCAGATTGGGTGTGAAACTATATTCGCATTTGCCTGATGAGGCCTTGCGATATTCCGTTCTGCGTTGTAATATCTCGTCTATCTGTTGACGATAAGCAGCTGTTACATTTTTTACATAGCCTACATCTTTCAGTCGGCCTTCTATTTTGAACGAGCTGACACCTGCATCCATTAACTGCTCCAGCATGTCCAATTGATTCATGTCCTTTAGCGATAACAGGTGCTTCTCGTGGATGATTTTCTTGCCATCAGCATCGATAAGGTTGAAGGGAAGTCGGCAGAACTGTGCACACTCCCCACGGTTGGCACTACGGCCAAAGCAGGCTTGTGAGGCATAGCATTGTCCGCTATAGCTTACACACAGGGCACCATGTACAAATACCTCTAATGCTACATCAGGACATGCTTGATGTATATCTTTGATCTCTTGCAGTGATAATTCTCTTGCCAAGACTATCTGACGAAAACCGGCCTTGGCCAAGAACTGCACCTTTCCTATGGTGCGGTTGTCCATCTGCGTACTGGCGTGTAGGGGGATAGGGGGGAGTTTCAAACGTGTAATGCCCATGTCCTGCACAATCAGTGCATCCACATGAATGCGGTACAACTCCCATATCAGTTGCTCTGTCTCTGTCAGTTCACTGTCGGTCAGTATGGTATTTAGCGTTACGTAGATGCGGACGTTGAAGAGGTGGGCATATTCCACCAACTTGGCAATGTCTTCAACAGAATTACCAGCTGCTGCCCTTGCCCCGAATTTTGGAGCACCTATGTACACAGCATCTGCTCCGTGGTCTATTGCCGCTATGCCACACTCCAAGTCCTTGGCTGGCGACAGGAGTTCAACAGACCGTTGACCGTAGTTAGTGGATTGTTTCAATATCGTAAGGTGTTTCCTGATATACGTAATAGTTCAGCCAGTTGGTGAACAATAAGTTGGCGTGGGCACGCCATCTCACAATCACACCTTGTTCTGGATCGTCATTGCTGTAGTAGTTGAGTGGCATGTTGATGGGTAGTCCCTTGCCTAAGTCGCGACGATACTCAGTGTCCAAAGTCATGGGCGAGTACTCCGAATGTCCAGTTACGAAAAACTCCCTACCACCACGGGCCATCACCATGTGTACGCCTGATACGGTCGACTCAGAGAGCAGTGTCAGTTCGGGAACCTTCAAGATATCCTCCTTGCGAATCTCCGTATGGCGACTGTGTGGTACAAAGAAACGATCGTCGAAACCACGGAAGATAGGACATAGTGGGTCGAGTGCATAATGCTCAAATACTCCAAACATTTTTTTGTCCAACTGGTACTTGGGCACTCCATAGAAATGATACAAACCTGCCTGAGCAGCCCAACAGATATACAATGTTGATGTGACATGCGTGCGAGCCCAGTCGAAAATGTCCGTAAGCTCATCCCAGTAGGTCACATCTTCATACTCAATCTGTTCTACTGGTGCACCCGTGATTATCATGCCGTCATACTTATGATGGCGCATCTCCTCGAAGTCAGTGTAGAACATTCTCATGTGCTCCACAGGTGTATTCTTTGAGGTATGGCTCTTGATTTTCATCAACGACAGCTCAATCTGAAGGGGAGAGTTGGAAAGCAGACGTATCAGGTCTGTTTCCGTAGTAATCTTCAGGGGCATCAGGTTCAGCACGACAATACGCAAAGGACGAATATCCTGCGATCCCGCCCTAAGGTCATCCATCACGAATATGTTTTCTTTCTTCAGCAGATCTACTGCCGGCAATGTCTTGGGTATATTAAGAGGCATAGTTCATTTGCTTTATTTGATTGCAAAGGTACGTTTTTTTATTTTATTTCTTATCTTTGCACCATAATAAAAATACTATCACCATTATGGCACATTATTCTTTCATCCCTCAAGGCGTTTGTTCTCAGCGTATCGACTTCGATATAGAAGAAGGCAAGTTGCACAATGTTGTATTCACCAAAGGTTGTCCAGGCAATCTTAAGGCTATCCCCAAACTCGTAGAGGGTGCAGATGCTAAATGGGTAGCTGATACCCTTCGTGGCAATACTTGTGGTGACAAACCCACCTCTTGTGCTGATCAGTTTGCCAACGCCATTGACCAGGCATTGCAGTAAAGTTGCTTAGCCGTATCAGACAGTCAGGAATCTCTGCAAATGGTTATTCGTAGCCGTAGTTTTGGGTGATGTTTGGATTTAAAGTCAGTACATCACCAGGAATGGGGAAGACGGTGGTGAAGCCGCTATCTTCATTGGGTATTTGCGGACGACTGGAGTAGGGACGTGTAAACTGTCCGAAGCGGATGAGGTCTTGGCGTCGCCAACCTTCCCAGGCTAGTTCTAACTGGCGTTCTGCCAGGATATTCTCCAAAGTTGCTTTGCGGTAGTCCATATTTGAACGAACTCGTACAGCATTCATCTCTGCGTCACCATCCTGTCCGTTGCGTACCTTCGCCTCGCTCTTCATCAATAATACGTCGGCATAGCGGAACAGTACAATGTCGTTGTGCATCAATTTTCCGTCTTTGGTAGAAGTGTAGTCCACTGCATATTTTTTCATTCTGGCACCAGCTAACGCTTCGTATTTATCCCCTGTCATGTCTAACTTGATGACTTCTGGATGATAGGTCAGCGGTTCACCGTTCTGCATAATGACGGGGTTGCCCTCATTGTCATATACCGTACCATAATAATAGGTGGAACCCAAACGAATATCCCATTTCTCATCATCGAAAAAACCGAATGTTTCCAGTGCCTCTATAGTGGCACTTGCTCCGTTTTCCCCACTCATGCCGTAAATTCCTGCATGACGGTAGTGATAAGAGCGGAACAGGTTCTGCATCTGGTTAGTATAGAAGCTCGGATCCATCGGAATTGTGAAAATATTCTCTATGGAAGTCTCGTTATGTACGCTAAAGCAATTTTCCATATTATCTTCAAGACCATAGCCAAAATAGGATAGTTCGTCGCAGTAGGCGATACATGCTTCCCAAGCGTTTAGCCTCTTACCATTTACCTCGATGAAAATGTCTTTACCTGGAGTACGTACTTCGTCTGTCCAATTTTCATCACAAAAGACCTCTGCATTGAGGCAAATCTTTGCCAATAGAAACAGGGCAACAGGTTCGGTTATACGGCCATAGAAGTCGCCTAAGTAATTGCTTCTTTCGTATGCAAGTAAGGGTAAGGTTTCCTGCAGTTCCGACAACACGAACTTGAACACTTCTGGCCGCGAGCTTTGGTTGACTTGGCTCATGGGTGTGCTGGATGAAAGTACCAAAGGCACCCGTGCAAACATATCTATCAGGTAATAGTAATACATTGCCCTCAAAGCCCTGACTTCAGCTTTGAATGCTGTCAGTTGATCAACAGACAATAGTGAGGCGTGGGCATCCAATGTCTCGATAGATCGGTTGCACAAGGCGATGACTTTGTAGAGATATTTCCACGTATCGTTCAAAGCACCAGTGCCTGCATCCCAGTCGTGCAGGAAGATTTCCTGCCAGAATCCTCCGTCATACCAGTCGCCACCTCGGGTGGGAATGATGGCCTCGTCGGTAGTGAAGGTGTTGAAGTCATACACCCCTCGATAGGTTCCTTGCAAACCTTGGCTCTGAGCGTTTCCACCAATGTAGTTATAAAGGGTAGCCACCGTATTCAGGTAGAGCGATGTGGCATCTTGGTAGGCATATTCCTCTGGCTCTTGGTCCTTGGGCTCCTCATCCAAGAAAGAGTTGCAAGAGGCAAAGGTCATTATTCCAACTATCAACAATATCTTTTTCATAATCTTCAATCTTTAAAACTGTACACTTAACCCCAACGAATAGGAACGATACACTGGATAGGTGCGCTTATCGTCCAAGCCTAAGGTGTTGCTCACCACATTGCTGTTAATCATTGGTGTAAGGCCAGAATAACCAGTGATGGTGGCCAGGTTGTTTACCGACATGGAAAGGCGCAGGTTGCGTACATAGCGGGTCTTCTTGAGTGGCACGTTCCAACCGATGGTAAGGTAGTCGAAGTTCAGGTAGTCACCTCGCTCTAACCAGTAGTCAGTAGCGGTCTGGTCATTGATGTTTTTCTGTGTAGCCTCAGGCAAGACATTATAATAAGGTAATGAGCCCAAATTCATATAGGTAAGTGATGTGCCATTGTATATCTTATGTCCGAAGGCACCGTTCACCTGCAAGGAAATGTCAAAGTCCTTGTAGCGGAAGCTGAAGTTGGAACCTATCAGGACCTTCGGGGTGGCTTGTCCTGCAATATAGCGGTCGGTTGCCACATCCTTCACTCCGTCGCCATTCAGGTCGGCAATCTCGTAGTTATACATGCCGTCCTCGCCCATAACCAAGCCTGTGCAATGGGGTAGGTAAAACACACCCAACGGCTGTCCCACCACTTGATAGACAATGTCGTTATACCCACCGTGAAAGCCTGCTCCGTTCAGAGTACCGATAGCGGACATGCTGGGAGCAGTCAGGTAATCGTCGCCAAATTGTCCACTTAAGGATACCAGCTTGTTCTGTTGGAAGGCAATATTCACATTCGCGTTGAAATCAATGTCGCGCTTGTTGATGAGCGAGGCTCCGATGCCTATCTCCAGACCGCTGTTCTTCATTGAACCGATATTGGCCAACAGCTTGTCGTAAGGGTAGGGAGGCACGGTCACATTGTACATATAAAGCATGTCGGTAGTCTTCGACTTGTAATAGTCGGCTGTTATCACGAAGCGGTTGTTCAGCAAGCCTAACTCAACACCCATGTTGAAGGTGCTTTTCACCTCCCATTTCAAGTCGGGATTGGCATTGCGGATAATGCCCAACGTAACAGTGGGGGAACCGCTTACGGGCACTACACCATTGGGCTTTACCAATAGCTCCGAGTTGTAACTGTCTATCGCTCCCAAGTTGCCGCTCAGTCCGTAGCCTAAGCGCAGCTTCAGGTTGCTCACATAGGGTTTCGCTGGCTGCATGAAAGGTTCGTCGCTGACGACCCATGCCCCGGAGACTGAGGGGAAGAAACCCCATCGGTGGTTCTTGCCTACCTTGCTCGATGCGTCAGCTCTGGCGTTGATTGTCAGTGAGTAGCGTTCTTTGTAGTTGTAGTTGATGCGCCCCAATAACGAGGTCATGCGTGGATCCTCGTATGAGGAAGACGTCCCTTCCCATAGTCTCTCGGCACCAGCTTGCAGGTTGTGGTAGCCATAGTCATTGGTCGAAAGGTTCGAGGCGGTGGTATGAAATTCTTTTTGGGAGGTCTTCTGCACTTCCCCCAAGCCCAACAGGTCGATGTGATGTTGGCCATAGTTGCGTTCATAGCTTATCAGGAAGTTGCCCAGCATGTCTTCCACCTTTGTCTCTCCTCGATAAATTTGTCCGTGGCTCCATACATACACTGGCATGAACTGCGACGAGTTCACTACATTGTAAGAATAAGAACCGAAGGCCGCAATGGATAGGCCGTGACCCAAATCCAACGATGCTTTGATGTGGGTGTTGAAGTGGGCATTGTCCTCATGGTCGAGGATGTCTAACAACGACTCTGGGTGGTTGATTTGCGATGCATCGGAATACTGGCTCCATGAGCCGTCGTCGTTGCGCCCAGTATGGAAGGTGGGGTTGAACGATGCCGATGAATAGAACAACTTTTGGTTATCGTGTATGTATTTGTTTTTCTAGAAGTAACCAAACATACCCAAGTCAATGGTCAGGTGGTTGTCGAAGCCCTTCTGCATCACGTCAATCTTCGCTGTGAAGTTGCGGTTGCCAATGCTTTGGATGATGGCGTTATGGTCTAAAAATTCCAATGAGGCACGAAATGACGACTGCTCTGTGCCACCACCGAAAGCCACGTGATGGCGATGTACCATGCCCGTTCGTGTGATGGAGGAGGGGAAATCGGAATTGAAGCCGTTATCCACAATGGTCAGTCCCATGCGATTCGTCACACTGCGGTAGGTGTTGGCATCCATCATCTCCATATTCTTATAGACACTCTCGAAGCCCACATTGCCGTCATAGCTGATTTGGAAATTGCCAGCTTTCCCTTTTTTTGTGGCCACTTCGATAACGCCCGATGCGCCTCGGCTACCGTATTGCGCTGTCTCAGAGGCATCTTTCAATATGGTAAAGCTCTCTATATCGCCCGGATAGATGCTGCTCAAAGTAGAAAGGTCGCTCTGTACGCCATCAATGATGACCAAGGGGTCGTTGCCACCCGTCAAGGAGGTGGTTCCCCTGACACGCACGGAACTCAGCATGGCCGCAGTGTTGGTGCCTGACGAGATACTTACACCAGCTGCTTGTCCGCTCAAAGCATCCAGCGAGTTGGTGATGAGACCTTTGTTCATGCGGTCTTCGCCCACTTTCTCCACACTACCGCTTAAGGTCTTGGCGTTTCCCCTGGCATATCCCACACTCAGCGTATCAGTATGCTGGTTTTGGGCTGTAACCCCAAGTGCCAACCCCGATACGAAAATGAATGTCAAAAAAAATCTTTGCATAGCACTGTAAAGTTAACTATGCAAAGATAATAATAATTATGAAGGATAGCTTACAAATGCAGCAATCTTTTCATCTGGTCAAATAACAGGGTGTTTTGTATGTTGCCGCCAAACTGGTCTGCACCTGCTCCGTATGCGAAGTAGGGTACCATCACACCTGAGTGGTTGGCCATACCTGGCATTGTCCATTTGGCTTCAACAATCCCATTAGCGATGTCGCCACCCACAAGAGTCATACCTGATGCCTCTGGCGAGCCAACAACCAATATCAGGGTTTCACCTTGCTGGTCGGCAAAATCCATCGCACGACCAATGGCCTCGTCTAAATTGATTGCTTCCTCACACAACAAGTCAATCTTGCCATTATGTGAGGCACGGTCAGGAAACATGCTGCTGGTCATCAGGAAGAACCCCTTTCCATTCTGTGAAAGCAAGTTCAAGGCTAATGAGACTTCATCGGGATACATCGCCTTTTCACGACCATTGGCCAAGTTGGGCATTTGTATCTTATCCGTGAAACCAGCTAACTTGCCGCTTTTCACCTGCTTGATTTCTTCCCATGAAGAGAGAACTTGATAGCCCTTTTGCTTTAGTTCACCCAGCAGGTCGCGCCCATCGGCACGAGGCACAAAAGTCATTTGAGGACCAGCTCCACCTTGTGCTTGTTGGGCATTGTTACCAGCCTGTCTGCCTCCTTGTCCATTAGGGGTGTTGCCTGCCCCTGCGCCAGTAGGAGGACCGAAGCCTTTGACGCTGTTAGTAAAGAAGCTTTCACCAGCACCAATGAACACGTCCACACCTGTATCGACATATTGGGCCGTTATCTGATCGGTCATCATACGGTTCTGGGTATGGCCGATGAAAGGTACATTGCTTCCCTCCACCAATGTATTGCTCGATACGATGCCTGTTGCGATACCAGCTTCTTTGGCCAATTCGATGATGTTCTTCACAGGGTTATTGTCCTTATCAACACCTACGGCACCCTGATGGCTATTTACACCACAGGCTAATGCCGTACAATGCGATGGGGCATCACCGCAGAAAGTGTCACATGGGTTGGTGGTTATCAGACCTGTATTTGTCATCTTACCCACATTGAGTTTACCACCATTGGCAATAGCTCCTGCTTGCCATTGGGCAACACCCATGCCGTCGGAGATAAACAACACGATGTTTTTGGGAGTGGCAGCAAATGCTTTCTTGCCTCTTGGGGCGTTTTCAGCTTGCGTAGCTGCAACGCCTCCAAAGGCTAAGAAAGGAATACTTCCCAATAATTTTAAAGATTCTCTTCGATTCATATTGTTTAATATCTAATCACCATACATCAGCACGCTTTTCCTTCGGAATAAACATCGGGTCGGCTTCAGTGATGTTGAATGCTTCGTACCATGCATCAATCTGAGGCAGGGCACCATTTACACGCCAACGTCCTAATGAGTGAACATCGGTCTTGGTACGACGCAGAATCTCCTGGTCGGTGATGTTGTTAGCCCATACACCTGCGAAAGCCAGGAAGAAACGCTGGTCAGCAGTGAAGCCATCCTTGTCAGGCAGTGGATTATCCTTGGTAGCATTTTTGTAAGCTGTCCAAGCAATCTTCAAACCACCGTGGTCACCAATGTTCTCACCTAATGTCATAGCGCCATTGCCATAAACGCCAGGAGCTACCTCGATGCTTGAGAAGAAATCGATCAGTACTTGAGCACGCTCCTTGAAGTTCTTGTTGTCTTCCTCACTCCACCAGCCAGACATGTTACCGTCCTTGTCGAACTGACGGCCAGAATCGTCGAAGCCATGGCTCATTTCGTGACCGATTACCACACCGATACCACCATAGTTGAAGGCATCGTCAGCATTCATATCGAAGAAAGGAGGCTGGAGGATACCAGCTGGGAAGCAAATCTCATTGGTGGTTGAGCTATAGTAAGCGTTCACCGTCTGCGGAGTCATGTGCCACTCTGTTGGGTCAACAGGCTTGCCAAACTTGTCAATCTGCTCCTGATATCTCCACAAGCGAGCCACCTTAGAGTTCTCATAGTATGACTTCTGTGGGTCAACGGTCAGACCTGAATAGTCTTTCCACTCGTCAGGATAACCAATCTTCACGCGGAAGGTAGCCAACTTAGCCAGTGCCTGCTCCTTGGTAGCATCGCTCATCCAAGTCAGGGCCTTGATACGCTCGCCCAAAGCTTCCTGTTCGCTCTTCACGAGTTCCACCATGCGAGCCTTTGCCTCAGGTGGGAAGAATTCCTTCACATACAGCTGACCAATTACTTCGCCCAGTGAACCCTCGGTAGCACGCAATGCACGCTTCCAACGAGGCTCCTGCTGCTGAACACCTGCCATCACACGACTGTTGAAGTCGAAGCTCTCAGCTACGAAATCATCGCTCAGGTTGTTGGCAGCTGCAGAAATCTGTTTCCACTGCAAGTAGAGAATTTGCTTGTCAACAGGCAGCTTGTCGATAATCTTTACGGCAGCTGTCATAGCCTCTGGCTGACCAACCACGATTTCCTTCACCTCACCCTGGATGCCCATGAGGTCGAATATCTTCTGGAAAGGAACAGATGGATACATCTTCTTTACCTCGTCAATGGTCATCTTGTTATAGTTAGCCTCTGGGTCACGCATCTGGGTGCGGCTACGGAAGTTGTTAGCCAACTCGTTCTCTACATCCATCACCACGTCGCGAGCCTTCTGTGCCTCAGCCTCGCTGAAGCCAGCCAGCTTGAACATATTCACTACGTGCTGCTTGAAAGCCTCACGGATTCTTACGGTATTGTCGTCATTCTCTTTGTAGTAGTCAATCTGACCCAGAGAAAGATTACCCTGACGCAGGCTCATGATGTGTGACTTTGAATCTTTGGCATCGGTGCCAACGCCCAAGCTATAATATGCACTCACACCACGCTTGTTCAGCTCAGCCAACAACTCATACACATCTTTCTGGCTCTTCAGGGCAGCAATCTGTGCCATATCTTCCTTGATAGGATCAGCACCCTCAGCATTCAGGCGCACGCTATCCATTACAAGAGCATACATATCACCTACCTTCTGCTCGTTGGTGCCAGTCTCGTGCTGGGTCTTAGCCAACTCCTGTACCATAGTGCTCAGTGCCTCTGATGCACGCTCAGACAACATGTCGAAGGTAGCAAAGCGAGCCTTGTCACCTGGAAGTGGATGCAGCTTCTGCCAACCACCATTCACATATTGGAAGAAATCGGTACCAGGCTCCTGGGTCTGGTCCATGTACTCCAGATGCAGACCTGATGTCTGCTCAGGAGTCTGGTTGCAAGCTACCAAAGCGAGGCTTGCCACCATTGTCAATAAATACTTTGCTTTCATTAATATAACTTTAAATTACTAAAACGGTGCAAAGGTAATAATTATTTTTGGAATACACGAATGTAATCCACTTTCATGGTAATAGGCAGTGCACTTTCGTCAACACCTTCCATGCCACCCCAGTTGCCGCCCCAAGCCAAGTTGAGGATAGGGTAGAATGCGTAGTGGAATGGCCATTCGTCATGACCTTCTCCCATCTCTGCCTTAGTAGCAGCCAGTTGTACCTGTCCGTCAACAAAGGTAGTAATAGCCTCTGGCGTCCATTCGCATGCATACACATGCCAACCTTCCTCAGCATTCTCGATGTCGAGGTGGTGTGTTATCTGCGTACCTTTCACATGGTTATAGGTCTGTGTGTGCAATGAAGATGATACGTCATTGGGCACTACACCTACTTCCTCCATGATGTCAATCTCGCCACATTGCGGCCAACGGTATTCACTCTTTACAGGCATCATCCAGAATGCTGGCCACGTGCCTTTACCCTTAGGCAACCAGATGCGAGCCTCAAAATAGCCATACTCCCAGCCTGTTTGGCGGTGTGCATATACACGACCAGAATATACCTTGCCGTCAGAGCCAGTGAAGCAATGAATCTCCAGGTTGCCGTCTTTGATCTCCGTCACTCGCTTGCCGTCGGCTTCACCGTTGCGGTAGTTCTGCAACTCGTTGTTCACCCAGTGGTCATCCTTCACCTCGTGCATCCATTCGTCACTCAGTTCGCTACCCTCGTTAAACTCATCGTGCCACACCAGCTGATAACCCTCTGGTGCCACGATTTCCATCTCTTCATTTGCTTTTTTGGTTCCACAAGATGTCATCAGCGCACCTGCCAAACCGAATAATAGTAACTTTCTCATTATTGATTATAATTAATTTTCAATTCATTTCTTAAACAGTCTCTTTGCCATATCACGGAAAGCGCGTCTCCAGGTCAGCCACTCATGGGCAGTGCCTTCAGATACGTATGTCACACAGTTGATGCCCTGCTTCTCAACAGCAGCACAGCTGGCAGGAAAACCGAAGTTGCCCTCTTCTGAGCCCCAACTGATGTGCAACAGACGCATCTGCTTGTTGAAGGCAGCAGGGTCGGCAAAGGCGCCACCGAATACGGTTTTCACGTTTTCGTCGTTCACGCGGAACAAGCCACTGAGCAGTCCCATCCACGCAAACTTATCCATGTTGTGGTTGTCGAGCACCGTTGATGTGGTCTGCCCGCCACCACGTGAGAGGCCTGCCATCGCACGATTATCACGGTTGGGTATGGTGCGGAAGGTTTTATCGATAAATGGTACCAACTCATTGATGTAGATATCTGATACCGTCTTGCCCGGCACGTTGCGAATCTCTGGTGTGGTGAGGATATCGCCACTCATCACCACTACGATAAATTCTTCAATCTCTTTAGCGGCTATCAGGTTGTCCATCATGAAATCCACATGTCCCTGGTTTACCCAGCCAAACTCATCCTCACCACTTCCGTGCAACAGATAAAGCACAGGATAGCGCTTCTTGCCTGTCTCGTAGCTTGCTGGTACATAAACATTCACATGGCGATTGGTGCCGTTGATCTCAGAGTAGTAGTTTACAGACCTTATCTGTCCGTGAGGCACGTTCTTGTTAAAGCGGTAGTAGTTGCCCTCAGGACCTTCAGGCACCTCTATGCCACCAGCGTTGAGGGTATAGCCGAAATACGACTTACTGTTGGGGTCGGTCAGACGGGCACCATCAACCGTTACGAAATAGTAATGGAAGCCCACTGGCAGTGGGTCGGTCTCGATGGTCCACACACCATCCTTGTCCTTTGTGCCCTTAAATTCGTTTGGCACGCTCACTGTCACCGTGTGTGCCAGCGGCAGATAGAACTTGAAATACGCCTTGCGGGTCTGTGGGTCCACACGTGGGTACTCAGCTCTTAGAACATTGGTCTCAGAGGGTAGTGTACATTTTTCATAATCAGTCATGGCTTTTGGCAACTGGTTCTGTTGCTGCTGTGCAAAAAGCCCTGTGGTGGCCATCATCAGTGCCAGGGCTGCAAACATCCTTCTTCTCATAGTATTATATTTTTAAATTGAATTTCGTGTTATGGCTTTAAAACAGGCGCTGCTTAGAGCAACGCCTGAATAACTATGTTAATCCCCAAACCTTCTTGTCATAATTGGGTAAATGGGTATTTGGGTGTTTGCCTTAGTAAGCTGCCTCGAACTCACGGAGGAAGCGTACATCGTTTTCACTGAAAAGACGGAGGTCGCTTACTTGGTACTTCAGGTTGGCAATACGCTCGATACCCATACCGAAAGCATAGCCGGTATAAACCTTGCTGTCGATGCCGCATGCATCCAATACGTTAGGATCCACCATACCGCACCCCAGTATCTCTACCCAACCAGTATGCTTGCAGAAGCCACATCCTTTACCACCACAGATGTTGCAGCTGATATCCATTTCAGCGCTTGGCTCTGTGAAGGGGAAGTAAGAGGGGCGCAGACGAATCTTGGTGTCGTTGCCGAACATCTCACGGGCAAAGGTCAGCAACACCTGCTTCAGGTCAGTAAATGACACACCCTTGTCGATATACAAACCCTCCACCTGGTGGAAGAAGCAGTGTGCACGGGCACTGATGGCTTCGTTGCGATAAACACGTCCCGGACAGATTACACGAATAGGAGGTTGTGTCTGCTCCATTACACGTGCCTGTACCGAACTGGTGTGTGAACGCAGGATGATATTCTTAATCACATTCTCGTTCTGCTCAACAAAGAAAGTGTCCTGCATATCGCGAGCTGGGTGATCAGCTGCGAAGTTCAGTTTGGTATATACGTGCAGGTCGTCCTCCACCTCAGGACCTTCTGCCAACTTAAAGCCCATGTGTCCGAAAATATCTATAATTTCGTTCTTCACAATGGTCAGTGGGTGGCGAGTGCCTAAAGCAGCAGGATAAGCTGTACGGGTCAGGTCGATATCGTCATCTACATTGTCCATACTGTCGAACTGATCCTTCAGTGCATTGATTTTGTCCTGCACTTGTGCCTTCAGTTCATTGATCTTCATACCCACCTCACGCTTCTGGTCGGCTGCTACCTCACGGAAGTCATTCATCAGTCCGCTGATGATGCCTTTCTTACTCAAATACTTGATGCGCAGGGCTTCCAGCTCTTCTAAGTTAGCAGCGTGCATGTCCTGCACACCCTGCAACGTCTCGTTGATTTTGTCAATTATACTCATTTTTATTTCCTTAATCTTCGATTAACGGTTGCAAAGATATATATAATTCATTATTTTTGCAAAATAAAAGCGGCAGATTATGATAGTTTATAACACAACATACCATGTTGACGAGGCTGACGAACAGCTTTTCTTGAACTGGATACATGAATATTACATACCCGAAGTATTGAAAGACGGCACGTTACGCAATCCCCGTGTGCTAAAGGTGTTGGGCCATCATCACGATGATTGTGAAGACGGACATTGTATGTCGTATGCCGTACAGATGGAGGCAGACGATACGGCTGCCTTGCATCGTTGGTATCATCAGCAAGGTGTGGCGCTGAACCGAGAGTTGCTGTTGGTGTTTCGACAGCGTGTCTTGGGATTTCCAACCATGATGGAGGTAGTAGAGCGATGAGTCCGGTAAAGGAGAAAATTATATTGGGCATCGACCCGGGTACCACCGTGATGGGTTATGGCGTGCTGAAGGTGGCACAAGGCAAACCTTCGTTGATTGCGATGGGGGTGATTGATTTGCACAAATATGCCAACCACTACCTGAAGTTGGCCAAGATTCACGAAAGGGTACTGAGTATCATAGAGAGTTACCTGCCTGACGAGTTGGCTATCGAGGCTCCGTTCTTTGGCAAGAACGTGCAGAGTATGCTCAAGTTAGGCCGTGCCCAGGGAGTAGCGATGGCGGTGGCCTTAAGTCGTGATATCCCCATCACCGAATATGCGCCATTAAAGATAAAGATGGCGATAACGGGTAATGGTAATGCCTCGAAAGAGCAGGTGGCAGGCATGTTGCAACGCTTGCTGCATATTGCTGAAGAGGATATGCCGAAATTCCTGGATGCGACTGATGCCTTGGGAGCTGCCTATTGCCATTTCATGCAGATGGGGGCGCCGAAGGTGGAGAAGGGCTATAAGAGTTGGAAAGATTATGTAACAAAGAATGCAGATAAAGTAGTAAAGTAATTGAGTTTTATATATGAGGTGTTTCTTATTTTGTTTGGTTATGACATGTATGGTAGGATGTAAGGACGCGGGTCGTGTGATGTATGACTCAGTGGACAACTATCCTGTAAGGCAGGGTAGTATGAGTGAGATGGAATACACACCAGCAAGTACCAGTTTTCATTTATGGAGTCCGAATGCCGACGAAGTGCGAGTGATGTTATACAACGAGGCGGAAGGCGGACATGCCTACGAAACTTACCACATGCAGTGGAGCAGCGATGGTACGTGGCATGTGAAGGTGAACCAAGACCTGAAGGGCAAGTTCTATACCTTTAATGTAAAGGTGAAGGACGAGTGGCAGGGCGATACCCCTGGATTGTTTGCCAAAGCGGTAGGCATCAATGGTAATCGTGGAGCCATTATCGATATGGCAGAGACCAACCCAACAGGATGGGAGAACGATCAGAAGCCAGTACTAAAGAGCTTGACAGATGTGGTGGCGTATGAGATGCATCACCGAGATTTCTCTATTGATGCCAGCTCGGGCATCCAGCACAAAGGACAGTTCCTGGCATTGACGGAACAAAGTACCCAGAGTCCGGAGGGTTTATCTACTGGTATCGACCACCTCAGGGAGTTGGGCATTACCCATGTACATCTCTTGCCATCGTACGACTATGCCACAATAGATGAACATACTTTCAAGGACAGTCATTATAACTGGGGCTACGATCCACAGAACTACAACGTGCCTGATGGCTCGTATTCCACAGATCCTACAAAGCCAGAGACACGCATTATGGAGTTCAAGCAGATGGTACAGGCCTTGCATCAGGCTGGCATCCGTGTGGTGCTGGATGTGGTGTATAACCATACCTACAATGCTGCTGCCAGTGCTTTCGAGAAGACAGCTCCGGGCTATTTCTATCGCATGAAACCCGATGGCACCTTTGCCAACGGGTCGGGTTGTGGCAACGAGACTGCAAGCAACCGTCCGATGATGCGTAAGTTTATGGTGGAGAGTGTGCTCTATTGGATGCGTGAATATCACCTCGATGGCTTTCGTTTCGACCTGATGGGCATTCACGACATCGCCACCATGAACGAGATACGACAAGAGGCGCAGAAGCTCGACCCACAAGTATTAATATATGGTGAAGGCTGGGCGGCAGAGTCGCCCCAATATGCTGCCGATTCATTGGCAATGAAGGCCAATATATCGAAGATGCCAGGCATTGCCGCTTTCAGCGACGAGTTGCGTGATGGCTTGCGTGGTCCTTGGGATGATGACAAGAAAGGCGCATTCCTGGCAGGCTTGCCTGGACACGAGGAGAGTATCAAGTTTGGCATCGTGGGAGCTATCGATCATCCACAGGTACAGATGGAGCAGGTGAACTACAGCAACAAGGCTTGGGCATCAGAGCCTGTGCAGATGATGAGTTATGTGAGTTGCCACGACGATATGTGTCTGGTGGATAGGTTGCTTACTTCCGTACCAGACTTGAAAGGCAATGATTTGGAGAAGTTAGATATGCTGGCACAAACGGCAGTGCTGACCTCGCAAGGCATACCTTTCATCTTTGCTGGCGAGGAGGTGATGCGCGACAAGAAGATGGTGCATAACAGCTTCGAGAGTCCCGATAGTGTAAATGCCATCAATTGGCACAACAAAGCAAAGTATCAATGGGTGTTCAATTATTATAAAGGAATGATAGCCCTGCGCAAGCACCATCCTGCTTTTCGTTTGGGTAGTGCCGAACTGGTACGTCAGCACCTGGAGTTCCTGTCTGTTGAGGGCAGTGGCGTGGTGGCGTTCCGTCTAAAGGACCATGCTGGTGGCGATGTGTGGAAACACATTGTTGTGGTGCTGAATGCACGTCGTGAAGTGGCAAAGATAGAGGTGCCAGAGGGCAGGTATGTGGCAGTGGTGAACAATGGTTTGGTGAATGAAAGTGGACTTGGTTTCCTCTATGGACCTACCTTGTCGGTGGCCCCCGAAAGTGCTTTAATTGTTTATCAGAACGAATAACGTGGATGCAATAGTAAAAAATAACGGTAGGTTCTCGTCCATCGTCGAAGGTCCTTGCACTATCAAACTGACGGAGGTGATGCCTCGCATTCCTGAGGTGCGTATGGCAGAGCCTACCTCTTTGGAAATCAGAAAAGGTGAGCAGGTAGCGATAGTGGGGGAGAACGGCGCCGGTAAGAGTATGCTGGTGGACCTGATAATGGGCAAATATCCCCTGCAACAAGGTTCGTTGGAGTATGATTTTTCGCCTTCGCCCTGGAAGGAGGCCTATAAGAATATCAAGCACATTAGTTTCCGTGACACGTTTGGCAGCTCCGACACCAATTATTATTACCAGCAACGCTGGAACTCCACCGATTTGGAGGAAGTGCCGTTGGTGAAGGACTTGCTGGGCAACTACGAGGAGCACGATTTGCAACGCCAGCTGTTTGAGCTGTTTCATGTGGATGAGATGCTGGACAAGCCCATTATCCTGCTGAGCAGTGGCGAGATGCGCAAGTTCCAGTTGACCAAGATGCTGCTCACCCAACCACGTATCCTGATCTTGGACAATCCCTACATCGGATTGGATGCTGCTACACGCGACTTGCTGACCGACTTACTGGAACATTTGGCGGAGCAGGGCATCCAACTGATACTGGTAATGAGCATGATGGACAGTGTGCCCGACTTTATCACCCATGTGGTGACGGTGAAGGATATGAAGGTAGCTGGTAAGATGACGTTGGCGGAATACAACCAATGGTTTAAGCAGGAACTTGATAATCGTGTTGATGATAGTATCCAATATGCAAGCACGATGGTCCTCGCTGTTCCGAGAAATCTCCATTCTCCATTTAAAAAAGAGATAGTTCGCCTAAACAAAGTCAGCATCCGCTATGGCACGCGAACCATTCTTAAAGACCTCGATTGGGTAGTACGAAAAGGAGAGAAGTGGGCACTGAGTGGCGAGAATGGATGTGGCAAATCAACGCTGCTCAGCATCATCTGTGCCGACAATCCGCAAAGCTATGCCTGCGATGTGAGTCTGTTTGGTCAAAAGCGTGGTACTGGTGAGAGCATTTGGGACATTAAGAAACACATAGGCTATGTAAGTCCGGAGATGCACCGTGCCTACTCGAAGAACCTGCCTGCCATCGACATCGTGGCAAGTGGGTTGCACGATTCCATCGGACTGTATGTACGCCCCAAACCTGAGCAGCGGGAGATATGCCTGCAATGGATGGAAACTTTCGGTATAGCGCACTTGGCCGACCGTCTGTTCTTGCGGATTAGCGATGGCGAACAGCGTTTGGTATTGTTGGCCAGGGCGTTTGTGAAAGACCCCGAATTGCTGATACTCGATGAGCCTTTGCATGGATTGGATACCTTCAACCGTCGCAAAGTGAAGCGCATCATTGATGCCTTCTGTGCCCGTCCCGACAAGACACTGATGATGGTCAGCCACTTTGAGAGCGAGTTTCCTTCCTGCATAGACCATCGCCTTCGATTAAAGAAGAACATATAATTCTCAATTGTCAATTTTTAATTCTCAATTAAAGAAATGGATTACTTGATCAATATAGACTCCGATCTGCTTTTGTGGCTCAATGCAGCACATAATGCATTTTTCGACACCTTCATGACGCTCTTCACAGGCAGGTTTATTTGGGTGCCCATGTACCTGGCGCTGGCCTATGTGCTGTTCCGCAACATGACACCCAAGCAAGCCACGATGTGCTTGGTGGCAGTCACGCTGGTCATCGTCATTGCCGACCAGATGAGTTCTTCCCTCATCCGCCACGCCGTAGGTCGTTTGCGCCCTGCTAACCTGGAGAACCCTATCAGTAATATGGTGCACATTGTAGATGGCTACCGAGGGGGCAGATATGGCTTCCCCAGTAGTCATGCCGCCAACTCCTTCGGCTTGGCGTTCTTCCTTTTGTACTTGCTCAGACGAAGTCCGATACCCACCTTTATTATATTATGGGCCATTGTCAACTGCTATTCACGTATTTACTTAGGCGTGCATTACCCAGGCGACATCTTGTGTGGCATGTTGGTGGGCTTGCTGGCAGCTACGTTGGTGTGGTTCATCTATAAGAAGTTGACAAAGCAGACTTTCTTGCCTGAAGTGAAACAATGGTGGGTGCCGGTGGTGGTGGGCTTGCTTACCATCGTTGGCATATCGCTCTATTCTTACTATGTAATAAATTACTAAAAAATTATACGTTATGAAGAAACTTCTCTTTTGCGCAGCATTGATGATAGCTGCAACGAATGTGATGGCACAGGATGCCGCATCAAAGGCACGTGCTGGAGTATATGACCGTACCACTGCTCCTCAGTATTTCTTTTTGGAAGAAAAGGATGTACCCAGCAGTGTTTATCTGTTGCCCCCTCCTCCCGAACCAGGCAGTGCCAAGTTTGCTGTTGATGAAGGTCGTTTCAACTGGGGACGCTACCAGCGTTTGCGCCCACGTGGCCAACAAGCTATTGCCGATGCAGATGTAACTCCCAAGGGCGTAGCAGTGGCTTTCAGCGAAGCCTTCGGCATAGAGCTGAGCGAAGAGAATACCCCTGAAATCTATAAGCTGATGACCAACATGAATGGTGATGCCGGTGTATTGAGTGGTGGCGAGGCAAAGGTCTATTACCAGCGCATGCGTCCGTTTGTGTATTTCGGCATAGGTACCAGTGTGCCAGAGGATGAGGCTGCCTTGGTGAACAACGGTTCTTATCCTTCAGGACATACCGCCATTGGTTGGGCTACAGCCTTGGTACTGGCTGAAATCAATGTAGATCATCAGAACGAAATCCTGAAGCGAGGCTATGAGATGGGCGAGAGTCGTGTCATTGCCGGTTATCACTACCAGAGTGATGTGGACAACGGACGTATTGTAGCGGCAGGTGTGGTAGCTCGCCTCCATGCCGACGAAGGTTTCCAGAAGCAGTTGGAAAAGGCAAAGAAAGAGTTTGCCAAACTGAAGAAAGAAGGCAAGATAGCTCCCTCTACCTTCTCTTTCACTCCCGATACAAATACCATGAAATATTAAGACAATATGAAGATATTTCCTACAGCTGCCATTAAGCAGTTAGATGCCTATACCATTGAGCATGAGCCGATAACTTCCATCGATTTGATGGAGCGTGCTGCTCAGGCTATTGCCAACGAGCTGATGAATCAGTGGCCTGATAAGGACGACACCCGCTTTGTCATCTTTGCAGGTCCTGGCAACAATGGTGGCGATGCCTTGGCAGTGGCTCGTCTGTTGGCCAACAATGGCTACCAACCCGAAGTGTATCTGTTCAATACTACAGGCAAGTTGTCGCCAGATTGTGAAGCCAATCGTGACAGACTGACGCAAACCGATGGCGTGGATTTCCATGAGGTAATCACCCAGTTCACACCCCCAAGGCTTACCGAAGATGATGTGATTATCGACGGCTTGTTTGGTAGTGGACTGAACAAACCACTGAGTGGTGGCTTTGCCTCGCTGGTGAGGTTCATCAATGCCGCAGGTGCTACGGTGGTCAGCATCGACATCCCCAGTGGTCTGATGGGAGAGGACAACAGCAGTCACAACATGGAGGCTGTGGTAAAGGCCGACTATACCCTGAGTTTGCAATTCCCCAAGTTGGCTTTCCTCTTTGCCGAGAACGAGCCGTATGTGGGTGCATGGAAGGTGCTCGACATTGGTCTGAGCAAAGAAGCCATTCGCCAGACACATACCCCTTACGAGATGGGCGATGTCAGCAAAATGAGGTATCAGCTCAAGATCCGCAGTCGTTTCTCCCACAAAGGCGACTTTGGCAGGGCATTGCTGGTAGCCGGACAACAAGGTATGGCAGGAGCTTCTGTACTGGCAGCACGTGCTTGTCTGCGTTCAGGTGTAGGACTGCTCACCGTGCATGTGCCGCTATGCAACAATACCATTGTGCAGACCTCCGTACCAGAGGCCATGACCTCGTTGGATGCTAATGAATGCTGCTTTACCGAGACACCCGATTTGGAGCCTTATCAGGCCATAGGTGTAGGTCCTGGTTTAGGCAAGGCCGATGTTACCCGACAAGCCCTCTACCACCTGCTTTCCCATAGCAATGTGCCTATGGTGCTGGATGCCGATGCCTTGAACCTGATAGGGGAGAGTCATAGCTACCTGCGTCGCTTGCCGAAGGGTAGCATCATCACACCCCATCCGGGTGAGATGGATCGCTTGGTGGGTAAGTGTGCCGATTCCTACGAACGGTTGACACGAGCCATCAACCTGGCACAGACCTGTGGCGTGCATGTAGTACTGAAAGGCGCTTATACCGCCGTCATCTCGCCCGAAGGCAACTGCTGGTTCAATGTTACCGGCAATCCCGGTATGGCTACCGGAGGCTGTGGCGACGTGCTTACAGGCATCATCCTGTCGCTGTTGGCACAAGGCTACGATGCCGATACCGCAGCCAAGATGGGCGTATATATACATGGTTTGGCTGGTGATATCGCAGCTCGTGAGAAAGGAGAGATAGCCCTCACCGCCAGCGATGTGGTGGACTACCTCCCTAAAGCCTGGAAGTTGCTGGAATAATTATCTCGTCGTGATATGGAAGCACCCTTGCTTGCGCTCATACTTGATGTAGCAGCGTTTGGCAAGGCGTGCATCACGCAGTACCTCGCTCAGCACCATCTTCAGCGTGTCGGCACCCACCTCCTGCATGGGACGTCCATCCTTGTCAGGCACCTGCTCGAAGGTTTTCCAACTGACATCGAAAGTAGTACCATAGCAATGAGTAGAGTTTTCCGTCGCATTGATATTGCTCTTCGACAAACTCTTCTGCTGCTCTTGCGAGCGTGTCACCGAAGTCACCACGATACGATAAGGGTTCAGTCCTTTGTTAGTCAGCGAGTCCAGGAAGTTGGCACCAATATCGTCTATCAGCTGTGCCGCCTGTGGCACCACGTAAGGTACCGAGTGCGTCAGCTTGTCCAGCTTGTAGTGCTCGTTGCTCTCAATCAATTTCAGTTGCTTGATGTTGGCAGCATCCTCGGCATCCTTGAATGGCTTCACACCTATGGCTTTGGCAGCAGCCAGCTGTGTGTTGTTGTCATCGGGAAAGTCGCGTTGGTAACTGATTACGCCCCTGATGTTATGCGGGTCGTTCATTTTCATTGACATGTCTTTCTTCTTGCAACCAGCCAGCATGCATACGGCTGACATCAACAGGATAATTGGCGTAATTTTAGGTAGTTTCATAAATAAGTTATAATTTTGTCACGAAGATAGTACTTATTTTTCAAATATGCAACGATACTTCCTATATTTGGCCTACGATGGCACCAATTATCACGGTTGGCAGATACAGCCCAACGGCGACAGTGTGCAGCAGCAGCTCATGAATGCGTTGCAGACTTTGTTGCGTCGTGAGGTGGTGGATGTCACTGGTGCAGGGCGCACCGATACAGGCGTACATGCCAAGTTGATGGTAGCCCATTTCGACCACGACGAAGTTATCGACTGCACCCAGCTTGCCGACAAGCTCAACCGCCTCTTGCCCTCAGACATTAGTGTGTTCAAGGTAGTGCCTGTAGATGCCGAGATGCATGCCCGTTTCAGTGCCAAGTCACGCCGCTACGAGTACTATGTCACCACCGCCAAGAGCCCTTTCATGCGCCAGTACCGCTACAGGTTGCACAAGGCCCCCGATTTCGACCTGATGAATCAGACGGCAACGTTGCTGTTGCAGGTAGATGACTTCACCAGCTTCAGCAAACTACACACCGATGTCAAGACCAATATCTGTCATGTCACCCGTGCCGAGTGGAGCCAGGTAGATGAGGTGACTTGGGTGTTCACTATCCAGGCTGACCGCTTCCTGCGCAACATGGTGCGAGCCGTTGTCGGCACCCTCTTGGAGGTAGGCTATGGCAAACTCTCTTTGGCAGAGTTCCAACAGGTCATCCAGCAGAAAGACCGTTGCTCAGCCGGCATGTCAGTACCTGCCCAGGGCCTATTCCTGACGGATATTCAGTACTAAAATTGTACCCACTTTCCCACTTACCCACTTATGACAGGAAAGGTTTATTTCTATTAATACGTCCTGCAAATCCACATTTCAAGGAAACGATCAGCAACGCTATAAACTTTGGTGCGACCTTCGTCTATGTAGGTTAGAAGTTGTTTATCCAACAATGTGTTTATAACGTACTGAACGGAACTGGTGGATTTGAGTGCGTGCTTTTTTACAAAAGCGACAGAGGTGACGCCACTGGCTTTACCTTCCTTAGCAATAGCTATCAGCGTTTCTTTTTGCTGGTAGTTGAGCTGGTTCATTACCGAGGCGAAAGTATGATCTTTTTCATCGAGAATGTCAATCAGCGTCTTTTGTATGTCTTCTGTATCAACAACCTTGTCGGCATCCAGATAAGCAAAGGCATTGTGAAGGACGTTGTGGACATAATAGGTATGTCCCTCAAAAAGGTCATAGGCAAATGATGCCGCTTCGGGTGTAATCTTCCGATTGGCTTTTGTAAACTGTTCTTGGGCAAAACCTATATATATATCCTTGTGGATGCAATCGAGGTAAATCTGCTCAGCACTGTTGTAGAAAGGCTTTGCTGTAGAGCTGAACATGTTTTCCAGAATATGGCGGTTACTGCCGGCATAGATAAAGAGGCAATTGTTCAACTTTTGGATATGCGTGCGGAGTATGGCTTCCACATTCTTTTCTGGATACTTGATGATTTGCTGAAACTCGTCAATGGCAAAGATACATGGTTTGTCTGCCTGCTCCAAATAGTGGAAAATTTCATCAAGTGTCAGCTCGGGACTATGGATGTCGCCAAGTTTTATGTCGAATGTGGGAGTACTATTTATTGGATCATAGCCAAAACTGCCCTTCACGGAGTGTAATCCTGCGAGGAATTTGTCGATTGCCGCTTTTCCCTTTGGTACCAGAACAGAATAAATTTCCTTACTGAGAAATAACACCAACTCGTGCAAACTGGTGGTGGAATAAATATCCGTATAGAAAGTATAGTAATTGTCCTTGATAGACGGTTGCTCAAAAACGTGACGTACTAACTGTGTTTTACCCATTCTTCGGGGCGAGGTAAGCAAGATATGCGCCTTGTTTTCCAGTGTGCGCACCATCCACGTTGTTTCTTTCTTCCTGTCACAAAAATAGGGTTCAGGAATGATACCGGTAATGTAAAAGGGATTCTCCATATTGCTGTTATTTCGTGCAAAGATAAGTACAATAATCCGATTATACAAATTCTATTATAGAAATTCTATAATTGGTTTTTATTTAGAAAACCCTCAAATGCTCATATACCCTATTATGACAGGATGGGTTTTGTAAATTCTTTTTCATCGTTTCATTACGAGCTTGGAGGTGTTTATTAAGAAACTTTAACAAAAATAATTCATTTTCTTATGCAATGTTTCGGGTTCGCTGCATTTAAGGGGCAAAAGATAAGTTATATTTGTGAATTAATCTAAGTTGAGCGATGAAAGCAAAGTTGTTATTAATTGGTATAATGGCTGTTTGTCTAAGCAGTTGTTCAAAAGATACCAAAGAAGAGGTAATGCCTTTATTAGACATTGAAGAAATCAGTGGTGTTTGGTATTTTGAGGAGGAATATACGTCAGAAAACACGAAGAATCATGGCGAACCGTTTCATATGGGAGATGTTAGTACCCGTTCAGAAGGGGAACAGGTGAATATGCTCTATCAGACGATTGAGATAGGGCATGATGGCAACTTTGTTTGGCAAAAGAAATACTATTACCCCAATAGATGGCTCAACGATAAAGAAACGTGGGGTGAAGAAACAACTGTTTATGAAATGAAAGGGAAAATAGAGCGTACTGAGAAAGGTCTGTCGTTTTTCTCAATAAATTCGACTGATATAGGTTTTATTGGCAGAGAGTTTACCTATGAACTATCAGCTGACCGCAAACTACTGATTCTTCATCCAGGAGGGGCTAATGCCTCGCAGAATTCGCTCATTTATTCACTGCATTTCTATAAAAAGTAGCAGTCTTTTCAAAATAAGAAATATCTTTATGGTGTTTATGGACAATAAACAAATCAGTATTATGAAAAAGTATTTATTATTCTTGGTTTTTCCATTGTTAGTGGCTTGTTCGACTGATAAAGATGAACCTATAGTAACTATTTGTCCTAAAGATGCTGTATTTATCGGTACTTGGGAAGTGACCGATATCAGCAATGTGGATAAAGTTGCTCCAGTGAAATGGGATAATTGGAAGGATTATTATGGCCGCATTTTTATTGCGTTTAATGATGATTACACGTGTGATACTTATTATATAGGAGCTTCTAAGGAAATTGCGGAATCAACACTGCCAAAGTTTCCGTATATTTATTCCCAATTCGTTTTTAATGGAATTGATAAGATTTTCTGTAGTAATCCTGAATACCAAGAAATACCCAATGCTGTACTCGTCGTAAAAGTATATACAGGAAACATCATGGAGGTGGTTCTGGAAGATGGACAATATTGTATGCTGAGCAGTTATTCTAAACCTCAATTGTATTTGAAGCTCAAAAGACAATCATTTTAGAATTAAACTTTAAATTAAATAAAAACATGAAAGCAAGGATTCTTTTAGTAAGCATGGTAACTACGCTCTGCTTGTGGAGTTGTAGTGACAAAAACAATGTGATTGACGAGCCGGAAATCCCATTGCAGATAGAACCAGAGCCAGTGTCTCAACCTGAGACTCGCCATAGTTATACGCCTGTGCAGCTGGATAACACCCAGCAGGCAATCAACATCAAGTTGCAGGAATTTTCATGGAAGTTATTCAAAGAAGTATATGCTAACCGCGAGTCAGGCACCAACCTGATGATATCTCCCATCAGCCTGGAGGTAGATTTGGGTATGTTTATCAATGGCTTGGAGGGTGAAACCTTAAAGGAAGTGCTCAAGACCATGGGACTGGAGAGCTACACCAAGGAGCATCTCAGAAGACTTTCTTCCTGATGGATGAGGTGGGTGCTGAGGCTGCTGCTGTTACAGATATTGCTGGCTTTACAAGTGTTCCGAGACCTGTAACCATTCGTCTTGACCGCCCGTTTTTCTATGCCATTGTCGAGAGTAACACCCAGTGTCCGCTCTTCATTGGCTACTACGGCAACTGACCCAAAACCCTCAAATGCTCAAATTGTCAATTATGACAGGAAGGTTTTAGGGTTCAGTATTGGTCATAAAACTCAATGTTATACTCCTCGCTGACTTCAAAGTCGTTGTGATAGCCATCGTCATACTTGTAGATAATACGCAGACCGCGATAGACGGAAGGTACCTTCAGCGTGTCTAACAGATGCCAACGGGGAGGACCATAGTCGTAGGATTCCCTGTCGAGGATGATAACGTTGGAAACGTAATCGAAGTAATAGTAACCACCACCGATGCACTGGTCACCTGGCTTCAGCAAGTGCTTGTGCAGGTTGACCATGCCGAGACGAAGATAGCCGTCCATGGTGATGATAAACTTGGGCTGTGTCATTTCTTCTATGTCTTACTGTTTATATGGCAAAGATAGTACATTTAAGTCATTTTTCATCATTTCGGCATGAGATTGACGAAGTTGACAAAAAAATGATTATCTTTGCAGCCATGAAAAAGATAGAATTTAACAAAGCTTGGGTGGAGCTGACGGCGTTTAAGCCTGTGAGTGGGGTAGCGGAGTATAACATGATGGTGCATGTAAAGGATGCTACGCTGACCTACCAGGAGCAGGTGGAGGCCTTGCTAGATGCATATAGTGCGGCACTGCAACAGTTGCCGGGAGCGGTGGCGGTGTTTAAGCGTTATTTCATGAGTGATGCCGCTAACCAACTGGATATGTTGCTGGCTACCACTACCGAGGGTACCGACTGTGCCCTGTCGATGGTGCAGCAGGCTCCGCTGGATGGCACGAAGATTGCCATGTGGGCGTATCTGATGACGGATGTGCATGCCAAGGCACTGAGCAACGGATTGTTTGAGGCGAAGCATGGTGCCTACCGTCACTTGTGGGCGGGCAGTAACAACAACCATGCGGCTACATCGGAATACCAGATGCGACTGTTGCTGAATGAGTATGTGATGAACCTGATGCAGGAGGGTTGCACGCTGGCCGACAATTGTTTGCGTACGTGGATTTTCGTGCAGAACATTGACAATAACTATGCGGGGGTGGTGAAGGCGCGCAATGAGGTGTTTATGACGCAGAACCTTACCTCGGAGACGCATTTCATTGCGAGTACGGGCATTGGTGGACGTATGGCCGACCCTAAGGTGTTGGTGCAGCTGGATGCCTACGCGGTGGATGGCATCAGCAAGGAGCAGGTGCACTACCTCTATGCACGCACGCACTTGAACCCTACGTATGAATATGGGGTGAGCTTCGAGCGTGGTACGTACATCGACTATGGCGACCGCCGCCATGTGCTGATATCGGGTACTGCCAGCATCAACAACAAGGGTGAGATTATGTATCCTGGCGATGTGCGCCAACAGACGCGCCGCTTGTGGGAGAACGTAGAGGCGCTGCTGGCCGAGGCTGGGTGTACCTACGACGAGGCGCAACAGATGATTGTGTATCTGCGTGATATTTCCGACTATAGCGTGGTGAAGGCGTTGTTTGACGAACGATTCCCTGACAAACCTAAGGTGTTTGTAAATGCGCCTGTATGTCGCTCGGGTTGGTTGGTAGAGATGGAGTGTATGGCGGTGAAGGCGCAGACGGATGAGCGCTTTGCTGCTCTCTAAGCGTTTAGCTGAGTATTGATATAAGAGATGATGTCTGTTCGTTGGTCGGGATGAAACCAGCGGATGGACATATCTTTTTTAAACCAAGTGAGTTGTTTCTTGGCGTAGATACGGGTGTTGCGCTTGATCTTCTCGACGGCTTCTTCTAAGGTCCATTCGCCATCGAGGTACTTGAATAGTTCTTTGTAGCCAACAGTGTTGAGCGAGTTGAAATGGCGATAAGGATATACCTTCCTGGCTTCTTCCAGCATGCCTTCCTGCATCATCTGATCTACGCGCTGGTTGATGCGGTTGAACAGTTCGCTGCGTTCCCGGTTTAATCCTATCTTGATGATGTTGAAGGGACGTTCTGCTGTCTTGCGCTGACGGAATGAGGTGAAGGTCTTGCCCGTCATGTAGCAGATCTCGAGGGCGTGGATGATGCGCTTGTGGTTCTTCAGGTCAACAATGGCGTAGTATTCAGGGTCCAGCATCTTGAGTTCGCGCTGAATGCCTTCCAAGCCCACTTCTTCATAGCGTTGCCACACCATAGCTCGGGTGTCGGCATCCACAGTGGGTATGTCGTCCATACCTTGGCATACGGCATCGATATACATCATAGAACCTCCTGTAAGGAGCGCCACATCTTGTTGTTGGAAAAGGATGTCGAGCAAAGACAGTACCTCGTCGGCATATTGCGCCGCACTGTAGTAGTCGGATAGCTGCAAGGTGCCCACGAAATGGTGCTGCACACGTGCCAGCTGTTCGGGGGTAGGGGCGGCAGTACCTATCTTCAGGTCGGCATAAAGTTGCCTCGAATCTGCAGAGATAGTGCTGGTGTGCAACTGTTCCGCCAATTCGAGGCTGATATCTGTCTTGCCTACTGCCGTAGGGCCCAAAAGTACTACTAATGTCTTCAACGCTCAATAGATGTCGCTGCCATCGTAGGAGTCGCCTCCGATAATGCCATCCAGACCTTCGTAGCCCTCGGCATCAATCTCGTCGGAGTTATACCCCTGATCGCCATAGAAATCTTCTCCTAAGTCGTCGGAACCTGCCGTCAGCTTCTTCTCCATCTCGTCGAAGTCCATGGTCTGTGCCGGTGCTTCGCCACGACTCTTAGTGCATACGGGTTCGTCGAGATCCTTGCCTGTGATGACCTCCATGAGCTTGATGAAGAAGCAGCGGTCGGTCATATAGTCGAACACATAGATGAGCTTCTGGTAGGAGTCTTCATCCACCAGTTTGCCAATGCGTGTCTTTGACATGATATAGCTGTCGGTATCGGAGTCAGTATCCATCTCTTCGAGTGTCACCTCGATGTCTTTGTTCCATTCGTCGTCGCAAACGAAGAAGGAAGCCAACTCACCCTCCTTGAAATCTACTGCCTTGATGATGGCCTTGTGGAAATCCAGAAATGTTGCATCTGGGTCGATTTGAATCTCACGCAGGAAATTATCAACCTCGTCGGATATGATTGTAAAACGATATACCATAGTATAATAATTATTAAAGTTAACCAGTAATAATGCCACGCTTTGAGGCACGCGTAAAGTCAACGATATACTTGATTTCAGGAGTCATCTCCATCTCTGCTTCTATCTTCTGCAGAGCGTTGGTAACATTCAGTCCGCTCTGGTAGATGATGCGGTAGGCATTGTGAATCTGTTCGATGGTCTCGTTGGAGAAGCCTCGGCGACGCAGGCCCACGATGTTGATGCCGCAATAGATGGTAGGCTCACGACCTGCAATGATGTAAGGAGGGATGTCTTTTGAGAAACGGCAACCGCCTTGTATCATGACATAGCCACCGATGCGGCAGAACTGATGCACCAGCACTACGGCACTGATGATGGCATTGTCGTCAATCTCCACCTCACCAGCCAGTTTGGTAGAGTTGCCGATGATGATGCCGCTACCCACCACACAGTCGTGTGCCACATGCATGTTCTCCATCAGGAGGTTGTTGCTGCCCACTATCGTCTCGCCTCTGGAAGCTGTGCCTCGACTGATGGTGACGTTCTCGCGTATGCTGTTGTTATTGCCTATGATGGCTACGGAGTCTTCGCCTTTGAACTTCAGATCCTGGGGTAACGTGCTGATGCTGCAACCTGGGAAGAAAGTGTTGCCGTCGCCAATGCGAGCACCATAGTGGATAGAAACATTGTTCATCAGCACATTGTTGTTGCCTATCTCCACACCTTTGTCGATGAAGCAGAAAGGACCTATCTGGTTGCCATCACCCAGTTTGGCTGATGGGTCAATATATGCCAATGGACTAATCTGATTGCTCATAACTATTCTTGTTTACTTGTTTTTTACTACTTGTGCCATCACTTCTGCTTCGCACACCTCATCTTCACCTACGAAGGCATAGCCTCGCATGGTGGTGAGGCCACGGTGCAGTGGCTGTATCATCTCTATCTTGAATACCAGTGTGTCGCCTGGCACCACTTTCTTGCGGAACTTTACATTGTTAATCTTCAATACATAGGTAGAGTAATGCTCCAACTCATCCACCTGGTTCAGTACCAGCAAGCCACCTGTCTGTGCCATTGCTTCCACTAACAATACACCAGGCATGACGGGCTCCAATGGGAAATGGCCTTGGAAGTAGGGCTCATTGCCTGTGATGTTCTTTACACCCACGATATAGTCAGGACCAATCTCCACAATCTTATCTACCAGCAACATGGGGTAGCGGTGGGGAATGAGCTGACGTATCTTATTGACATCCATCAACGGTGGGGTGTTGACATCGTATTTTGGTGCCTGTACGCTGTGCAGTCTGATCTGACGACGCATCTCACGGGCAAACTTGTTGTTTACGGTATGTCCAGGACGGGTAGCGATGATACGGCCCTTGATAGGTTTGCCTATCAGCGCCATATCGCCTATGAGGTCGAGCAGCTTATGGCGTGCACACTCGTTAGGCCATACCAACGGCTTGTGCATGATATAGCCTAATTGGGTGGCATCCATACGGGGAACACCCATCACATCAGCTAACTGATCATATTTATCTTGCGTCATCTGACGTTCGTAGATTACAATGGCATTGTCAAGGTCACCTCCCTTGATGAGTCCCAGTTGCAGCAGGGGTTCAATTTCGCGTACGAAGACGAATGTACGTGCCTTTGCCACCTCGTTCTTGAACAGATTCATGTCTTCGAGGGTGGCATATTGGTTAGGCAATATGGTAGAATCGTAGGAGATGAGAACATTGATACTGAACTCGTCGTCAGGCAACACAATGATGGAAGAGCCAGTCTTCTCGTTGCGGAATTCTATCTTTGATTTAATTATAAAATAGTCTTTTACGGAATTTTGTTCAATGGTTCCTACGCGGTCTATGCCTTCGATGAAATATTCAGCACTACCGTCTAAGATGGGGAACTCTGGACCATCGACCTGTATGAGGCAGTTGTCAATACCAGAAGCATAGAGGGCTGCCAAACCGTGTTCTACGGTGCTGACCTTCACTCCGTTTTTATTGAGTACGGTGCCTCGGGTAGTTTCTGTTACGTTTTCGGCGATGGCATCGATGATGGGTTGTCCTTCCATATCGATACGCTGAATCTTATAGCCATAATTTTCGGGAGCGGGGTTAAAGGTTACTGTAAGCTGCAAGCCTGTGTGCAACCCTTTGCCGCTAAGTGAGAAACTGTCTTTCAGTGTTTTCTGTTTCAACATCTTATTGTGTTTTGTCTTTTTTTAGTTCGTCTAATTCTTTACGTAAAGCGTTAAGCTCTCTATACATATCGGGCAATTTTTTCAAAAGGACCTGCACCTTGAACCATCCCTTGTCTTCAATAGGTACAGTACCCATAGCAGTCTTGCCGTCTGGAATGGAGCTGATAGCCCCCGATTGCGGACCTAGTGTCACGTGGTTGCCTATCTTAAGGTGACCAGATATACCTACCTGGCCAGCCATGACACACCATTCGCCCATCTTGGTAGAACCAGCTATGCCTGTTTGTGCTGCCATAACAGTGTTGGGGCCAACTTCTACATTGTGAGCTATCTGAATCAGGTTGTCGAGTTTTACTCCCTTATGTACGATGGTAGAACCCATAGTGGCACGGTCAACACATGTGTTGGCACCAATCTCCACATCATCCTCAAGGATGACATTGCCAATCTGAGGAATCTTTTCGTATCCATTAGGAGTAGGTGCGAAGCCGAAACCGTCGCCTCCAATCACCACACCTGAATGCAGTGTCACACGGTTGCCTAACTGACAATCGTGATAGATGTTAACTCCTGAGTAGATGAGGCAGCCCTCACCTATACGTGCGTTCTTGCCTACGTAAGTGTGCGGATATATCTGTGTGTTATTGCCAATTACCACGCCTTCGTCTATCACAGCATAGGCTCCAATAAATACATCCTTACCTATTTTGGCACTCTCGGCAACAACTGCTGTATCGGCAACACCCTTGCTCTTTGGCTTACTCTGCTCGTAGAGCGTCATCAGTCTGGCCAGGGTTTCGTAGGCATTATCTACCTTGATAAGGGTAGCTTTGATGGGCTTCTCTGGCACAAAATCACGGTTGACCAACACAATGCTGGCCTCGGTGTCATAAATGTATGGTGCATATTTAGGGTTGGCGAGGAAGGTGATGCTGCCAGGTTTGCCCTCTTCTATCTTGGCAAAGGTATTGACGGTGGCGTTGGCATCTCCTACAATTTCGCCTTGTACAAATGCGGCAATTTGTTGTGCTGAAAAGTCCATAATGAATAGTCAATTATTAATTTGGCTACAAAAATACTGCCTTTTTTTGATATTTACTGCATCCAGATAACATAAAAAATGTTCAATTTTCCTAAATCAAGCTATTTCCAGTAGCTGCTTTGCCATTTGTTGCTGCAAATCTTTGGATGCTTGGCGTGCTGCTTCGGCAAAGGCAGGGGTGTTGTCGGCATAGATGATGCTGCGACTGGAGTTGACAATCAATCCACACTGACTGTTCATGCCATACTTGCAAACCTCTTCCAGCGAACCGCCTTGGGCACCTACACCTGGCACCAACAGGAAATGGTGGGGAACTATCTTGCGGATATCTTCGAATGCCTTTCCTTGAGTAGCTCCTACCACATACATGAGTTGATCGGCATCTGCCCATTCCTGCGACTTGCGCAATACTTTCTCGAACAGGCGTTCGCCCTCGGTGTCGGTAGTGAGCTGGAAATCGTGTGAACCCTTGTTGCTGGTAAGCGCCAATAGGATGACCCACTTGCCTTCATATCCCAGGAAAGGCTTCACGCTGTCTTCACCCATATAGGGGGCAACGGTAACAGCATCGACCCTTCCTTCTTCGAAAAAGCAGCGGGCATACATAGCAGAGGTATTACCTATGTCGCCGCGCTTGGCATCAGCGATGATGAGCTGGTCGGGATAATTGTCATTGATATAGTTAACGGTCTTCTCGAAAGCCACCCAGCCCTTGACACCCATGCACTCATAAAAAGCCAGATTGGGCTTGTAGGCGATGCATAGGTCGGCAGTAGCATCGATAATAGCCTTGTTAAATGCAAAGATTGGGTCGTCGTCTTGCAACAGGTGCTGGGGAATCTTCTTGATGTCGGTGTCCAGGCCTACGCACAGGAACGACTGCTTACGTTTGATATTCTCAAATAATTGTTCTCGATTCATATCATTATTCTTCGTTTGTTTCTTCGTCTTCAAAATTCAATGGTGCATTCTTGAATGCTGCATCACGCAAGAAGAGCAGACCTTCCAGGTGCAGGTCTTTCTTATCTGGAACTATTTCGGTATCGTCATCACCGTTGTCCTTTTCGGCATTTGACTCCACTTCGAAGTACCATATCAGTAGGGTACCTTCATTGTTTTCAACAGTAAAAGGTTGTTGTTTGCTCTCATCGGCAGCAATCTCTTGCAGTTGTCTGAATGGAATGCCAAATCGGGTAAAATAGAGCAAGGTGTCTTGCGAATAGATGATATCCATATACAGTGTACTATCCGAAGCAAGTACCTGTTCGCGTTGCCACTCGTCTATCTGCATCACCTTCTGGAAGTTGCCTTGTGGCAGTGAAGCCATTTCCTCTCGCATATTGGCGAAAGGTGATTCGATGGTAGCTGGGTCAACAGGCTCTGAATCGGTGTCGAATGGTTCAATCGGTCCTTCGTAATATGGGTTGGTATGCAAATCTACCAATCCGTCGAGCCATCGGTTCACCAACGAGTCACCCTGGAGATCGTATTTCAGATAACTTAGCTTACCTTTCAGTACGTCGGCATCGTGCTTATCCATTGTCTGGATAAGACTGTCGAAACGAGTATAATCCAAAGGCAGTTGCACACCAATACGCTGGAAGATACCATCCACTTGTCTGGTCAACAAACGACGGTTGGTAGCTGTCATGTTCCAAGGACCTACTGACGCAAAAAAGAATACCAGTACGAATGATATCAATATCCACACAATGCGTTTACCCTGTTTGAGCCATAGATAGATGCTCACTACATAGCACCAGATATTGAACAACAGTACATAGGCACGAGCTACTGTAAAGCCGTAGTCGGAGATGCGACGACAAATGCCCACCGTCATCAGTACCAACAATGGCAATGCCAAGATAGCCAACCATCGTACTAGTTTTTTATCGAATGGCTTATCATCCTGCAAGAGAAGGGGATAGACAAGTGTGGTGATAAACAACATCCCTACCATCATGGTGGTAACCAACCAAACCACCCCACCGCTAGGCAATTTCCAAGTAAAGAGAATCTTGAGCAGATAGAAATAGAGGGTGATGAGATAAGCTGCCTGTAAAGGTACGAACAGTCCATGCACCACCATTCGTCCAAAATCGTTCATCCGATTTACATTGGTGTTATGCTTTGCTTCTCCTTTGGGCACTTGCATCATCAGTAAGATGACATTGATGGTGAACATGCAGATGATTACCATAGAGAGATAGAGTTCATCGGGAATGGCTAAGTCGAACAGCTCCTGAATGCCCCACAGCAGTAATTCGATGCCACCCAATAAGATGCCACTTACCAGTGTGGTTTGCAGTGCACTGATAATAATGTTCCAACTGAAGTTCCATGACTCTATATCGGTTTTCTTTCCCAAGAAGGATAGGAAGAAAATGGATGACTTAAACAGAAACAGTGTAGCTATTAACCCAATAACAAGCTCCATACCAAAGCTGTCTTGTCCTTGTTGCGCAATGATGACGCAGTAAAGCAACCAGCATATTTGAGCTATAAGATGAATGATGCGGACCCGTTTCCGGTTTGTTTGTTCTTCACTCCATAGATGCAGAGAAACTCCCAACAGCAAAGCCGTAGGGGGGTAGAACATGATGATGAATAACAACGCATCGCTATTGGGTACCAAATCGGAATTCCATAATAGTGTCAAAGCGATGACGGTATAGATGAAGGTGAACAGCAGTGCGACAGGAAATCTTTTTCCTACCGCTTCAAATCGTTCTGAAAATCCCTTGAATGATAAACTCTCTATCCACTTCATAATCTTCAATTCTTACTAATATAGTTTCTTCAATAGCTACAGCTCACTCTCTTTCATGCGTTCTGCATTTTCTGCCACGATAAGGTGGTCGATACAGTCTTGTATGTCGCCGTCCATAAATGCCGGTAAGTTGTAGATGGTATAGTTGATGCGATGGTCGGTGATGCGTCCCTGCGGATAGTTGTAGGTACGAATCTTAGCAGACCTGTCGCCAGTAGATACCATCGTCTTGCGCTTGGCAGCGATATCGTCAACATACTTCTGGTGTTCCTTGTCGTAGATGAAGGAACGCAGACGAGCCAACGCACGTTCCTTGTTCTTAGGCTGATCACGTGTTTCTGTACACTCTATCAAGATTTCCTCTACAATGCCTGTGTTGGGGTTCTTCCAGTTATAGCGCAAGCGCACACCTGATTCCACCTTGTTGACATTCTGACCTCCAGCACCACTGCTTCGGAAAGTATCCCAACGGATTTCTCCCTCGTTGATGCTCACCTCAAAAGGCTCAGCCTCTGGGAGAACTGCTACAGATGCTGCTGAGGTATGCACACGTCCTTGTGTTTCTGTCACAGGCACACGTTGTACACGATGTACTCCTGATTCATATTTCAAGGTGCCATAAACACTTTCGCCTGTAATGGGACAGATAATTTCCTTAAATCCACCCACTGCACCTTCGCTGGCACTGGATATTTCCATTTTCCAGCCCTTGCTCTCGCAATACTTGGAATACATGCGGAAAAGGTCTCCAGCAAACAAAGCAGCTTCATCGCCTCCTGTTCCTCCACGAATCTCAAGAATGGCATTGCGGCTATCCATAGGGTCGGCAGGTATCAGCATCAATTTGATTTCTTCCTCTAACTGGGGTTGGCGCTCCTGACAGATAGTCAGTTCTTCACGAGCCATCTCCTTCATTTCAGCATCATCTTCGTTGGTGATGATGTCTTTTGCCTCGTCAATGCGCCCCAATAACTCTTGATATTCCTTACGGGCTGTCATCAGTCGCTCCAACTCCTTGTATTCCTTGGTGAGCTTGACGTAACGTTCCTGGTCAGCTATCACACTTGGGTCGGTTATTAATGTGGAAACCTCGTCAAACCTCGGTGCCAAACCATCTAATTTCTCTAATATATTGTTTTTGTCGCTCAAAGTTCAAATATTAATTGTCTATGGTTAATTTGGTAATGCAAGTTGTTGTTCGTTAATATACAAACTCGCCGAACTCACTTCTAATAATCAGCTCCTTGTGATCACTCGCTTCAATGTGTCCCACTACTTGGGCATCGATATTGAAGCTCTTAGATATTGCTATCACCTCGTCAGCATATTCTTTTGGCAGATATACCTCGTAGCGATGTCCCATGTTGAATACCTTATACATTTCTTGCCAGTCTGTACCGCTCTGCTCGTGGATGGTCTTGAACAAAGGAGGCACTGGGAACATATTATCTTTAATTACGCGGCAGTTGTCACCCACAAAATGCAGCACTTTGGTTTGAGCTCCACCAGAACAATGTACCATACCATGAATCTGAGGGCGCAGTGCATCGAGCAGCTTCTTTACTACTGGTGCATAAGTACGGGTAGGAGAAAGAACAAGTTTGCCAGCATTCAGCGGACTGTTCTCAACTGCATCTGTCAGTTTCAGTCCTCCGCAATACACTAATTCTTCAGGTACCGCTTTGTCGTAGCTCTCAGGATATTTCTCAGCCAAGTATTTGCTGAATACATCATGGCGGGCGGATGTTAACCCATTGCTGCCCATACCTCCATTGTATTCGTGTTCATACGTAGCTTGCCCGAAAGATGCCAATCCTACAATTACATCGCCAGGACGGATATTGGCATTGTCAATCACATCACTGCGCTTCATGCGGCAAGTAACTGTTGAGTCAACAATGATGGTACGAACCAAATCACCCACATCAGCAGTCTCGCCTCCAGTAGCGTAAGCACCTACGCCCATCTCTCTTAATTCAGCCAACAACTCGTCGGTACCGTTGATGATAGCAGAAATCACTTCTCCTGGTACCAATAGCTTGTTGCGCCCAATGGTAGATGATACAAGAATGTTATCTGTTGCACCCACACACAACAGGTCGTCGATGTTCATGATCAGTGCATCTTGGGCAATACCTTTCCACACACTGAGATCACCCGTTTCTTTCCAGTAAAGGTAGGCCAGCGACGACTTGGTGCCAGCTCCATCGGCATGCATGATGTTGCAATACTCGGGGTCACCACCTAAAATATCTGGGATTATCTTGCAGAAAGCTTTGGGATAGATGCCCTTGTCAATGTTCTTAATAGCGTTGTGAACATCTTCCTTAGCAGCACTTACGCCTCTCATCATGTATCTTTGTTTGTCCATATACCTTTTTTTTATTTTCCCGATGCAAAGATAGTGTAAGTTGAATACAATTCCAAATAAGCACCTTGTTTGTTTGTTCAAATATATGGCTGCTTTGCTTCTTCTCCGTTTTTTTCCGCATGTTCTCTGCATGTTCTTCGGATGTTCTTCGGATGCATGCATCCCAATGCCGTGCGCTCCACATACGCCATTCATAGTATGATATCCGAAGCACATCCGAGGTGCATATGAGCTGCATGCGTAGCATCACCGAATCAAGTCCGAATCTTTTCATTATCTTTACCCGAAAGATTGTCTAACGTTTAAAGAATAAAGATTATGGGAAAGAGTAAGAAAAAATGGGGTGCCCAAGCCAAGGGCAAGGCAGCTGACAGGTTGGATGGAGTTAATTGTACTGCAAGAAACACCAGTGGCAATAACGATTTCTTCGCCCTGTGCGAGGGGATGATGCACTGGCGGGTGCATGTACGTAGTGGTAATAATGCTCCATGCTGTGGGGTGAAGACCGCCATCAACCGCCGTACCGCCCTCAACCACCTGAGAAACTTCGTGCGTCTTCAGTGGGGTACCGGCATCTTGCCCGTCGGGCAGGTCACGCCCCGCCTGATGCAGCAGTTCGAAGCCTACCTGTTAACGGCAAGACCGGCTTTGCATCCAGCCTTAAGCCAGAATTCCGTCGCCCTCTACATGCGTTCGCTCAGTGCGCTCTACACCCTGGCGTGCAGTCAGCAGCACATCAAGGGCAGGCAACCTTTCGCCGCGGTGTTTACAGGCAACACGGTTTCCAAGAAGGGTAGGAGCCTCACCGAGGAGGAGATGGCCATGGTGGTTGCCTACCAACCCAAGCCCCGAAAACGACAGCCTGCACATGCTGCAAGGGCCCTCGCTGAGACAGGACGGGGCAGAGCAAGGGCAGACAGTTGTCAGGAGCAAGCGGCCACTTCGCCCCAAGGCAAGTCTCGCAAGCATTGGGAACAGCTGGCACATCACCTGTTCCTGCTGTCGTTCTATTTCTGCGGCATGCCGCTTGCCGACCTGCTGCACCTCAGGCGCCACCAGGTTGACCTGGAGCTGAAGCGGCTGGTCTATCAGCGTCACAAGACGGGCGAGGGCACCCAGCTCGCCATCTGTCCCGAGGCACAGAAAATCCTTCAACTATATATAAAAAAGGAGATGCGGCCCGATGAATATGTCTTCCCGGTATTGACCGGCAGCTGTGGCGACAGCTTCAGTCAGTACCAGGCAGCCATGAGCGCCTGCAACCGTGCCCTGCACCGCATAGGCGCGCGTCTCAGGCTGCACATCCGCCTCACCACCTACGTGGCACGCCACAGCTGGGCCAACATCGCCTGCCACAACTACCACATCCATACCTCTGTCATCTCATTAGCATTGGCGCACAAGTCTGAAAAGACCACACATCACTACCTCGACCGTGCCGATTATGCCGACCTTCGCCAGGCACAGAGCCTGTTCATGGACGGATTCAGGAAGAAGTGCGGAAAAAAGTCTCACTTGCATGAAAGATGCAAAAAATACCCTCCTATTTACATATAGGAGGCATGGAAACGAACGAATACGAGTGGGTGAAATGTTAAAAAATCAGGTTAAATGATAACCACATGCGATTTTTTTGCAAAAAGATTAGGTTACTATGTAAAAACTACTTAAATTTGTGATGTTGAAATTGCCTCCTATATGTAAATAGGAGTATAAGTTTACCCCCCAGGCTTGCCTATACCATATTATATATTATAGGCAATGCCTGATTGGAAGGATATAGAGAATAGTAATGAAACGAAAGAATGTAAGGCGAGCGATCCTATTATCGCTAATGTTGACGTTGCTGCTGTTATGCAGTCTGCCACTTGGCATGTTGGCCCAGGTTTCCTACAAGGGGCAGCTGCATGTGGGCAATGCCTCCTTTACCGTGCAAGGCACCCTTTTGCGTGTGCGTATGTCTGTAAGCTACGACCGCGACCTGCTGAACCGTGGCGAGACGCTGGTGTTCACCCCCGTGCTCAAGGATGCCAAGCAGCAGCAGGAGCTGTCATCGGTAGTCATCGTGGGTAAGGGAAACGGCAATCGTGTGCGTGGCAACTATGCCGTGGCGGTGGCAGGTAACGGTAAGGGCAAGTATTTCTTCGACTATGATGCCACCATTCCTTACAGCGACTGGATGCAGGATGCGGCGATGTACGTGGAGAGTGAGGAACGCGATTCCTCCGGCAAGGCGCATGTCTTTGAAGACCGTGTGTTCACATCCCTCCGCATCAGCGATGCTCCGCTATCCACCAATGACAATGTCATTTATAGTTCTGATGCCACCTCTGCCTCACGTACTCTCCGTGAGGTGGGCGAGGTGGTTGCGCCTGTTTCTAACCAATCGTCTATGGGTGGAAACGGCAACACAAGCGTGAATGGCACGAATAACAACAGGCGCGCGCAGAAAGAGTGGGTGCAGGTGCTGGAGCCTGCGCGCTATCCGGAGAACGAGCTGACGGTCAAGGGTGTGATAGCCCTCGACGATGAGCGCCACCTGTTGCTGCTGTCAAACAAGAAATTCAACGCTGCCATCGCAGACGAGATATATAAACAGCTTTCCGATTTTCTACAAGTTCCCGGCACTTCGTTAAGCCGTCTCACACTGAGCGGCTACGGGGCGCCTGTGGGCAACTACCGCAGTAACGAGTTGCAATCCACCGCACGTGCCATGGAGCTGAAAGCCTACCTGCTGACCATGCAGGGTCAGGCGCCGGCCTCCGTCAACATATCCTGGGTGGCTGAGGACTGGGAGGGCATACGCGACATCATTGCCTTGTCCGACCTCCGTCTGAAGGACGCTGCCATCGACATCATCAGGAATGTGGAGATAGCCGCCGGCCGTGAGAAGCAGGTCAGGATGCTCGATGGCGGACTGCTCTATTCGCGTCTGCAACAGATAGTGTTCCCCCAGGTGTGCCGCCTGGAATATACGGCGGTGATGAGCCGCGATGCCGCCATCTCGCCCGACACGCCTGCCAACGCCCTGTCATTGACCGACATCTGGCGCACGGCACAGGGCTTCGAGAAAGGCAGCGACGACTATAACGACCTGCTGGACCTGGCGGCACGTCTCTATCCGGGCAACGGGGTGGCATGCATCAATGCCGCCGGCGTGGCGCTGATGCGTGGCGACCTCAACCGCGCGGCTGAGCTGCTCAGCGGCTTCGAGACCGACCCGCGTGCGTACAACAACTACGGTGTGCTGCACTTCCTCAAGGGCGACAAGGACAAGGCCGAGGTCTATCTGATGATGGCGGAGGCCAACGAGGTGCCGGAGGCGACTACGGTGCTCAATGAGATTGATAATTGATATTAAGAACCCCTCAGTCACTACGTGACAGCTCCCCTTGAAAAGAGGAGCAGCTTAGGGCAGTGATTAATTGATAATTGATATTAAGAACCCCTCAGTCACTACGTGACAGCTCCCCTTGAAAAGAGGAGCAGCTTAGGGCAGTGATTAATTAATAATTGATATTAAGAACCCCTCAGTCACTACGTGACAGCTCCCCTTGAAAAGAGGAGCAGCTTAGGGCAGTGATTAATTAATAATTGATAATGAAGAATAGTAATAACATATTGAGGAGACCGTCTTTGTTCAGGCAATATGAATTATCTGCCTATGGGATATGCAGGAAATTATCCATTATCCATTATCCCATTATGTTGTTGCTTCTGGCAACGTCATTGACCAGCTGCCAGAAAGAGCTGTGCTATGACCACAGTCATGGCGAGGGGCACCAGCCGCTCACCGTGCGGTTCGACTGGTCATCCGCCACCGACGCATCACCCTCCGAGATGTCGCTCATGGTGTTTGCCGGCACCTCGCAGCCCGTGCGTTTCCAGTTTGCCGGAAAGTCGGGAGGGGCACTCTCACTGGCGGCCGGTAACTATCGGTTCATCGGCTTCAACAGCGACATGGAGATGGCATGGCAGGGCAATACGTGGAACGAGTTTGAGATCTACTCGCAGTCCACCACCCTCAATACCTTCTCCCGCATGTTCGCCACCACCCGTAACGTGCCCAAGACCCGCGGCACGGAAGGCCAGGATGTGATTTATGAGCCCGACGCTTTGTGGACCAGTGCAGCCGCCGGCGTGGAGATGAGCGAGCAGACCTACGGACAGACGGTGCGGATGCCGATGCAGGAGGCCACCTACGTCTATACGTTCACGGTGAATGATGTGGATAACCTCAGCCATGTGTCAGCCGTCACCGCCACCCTCTCAGGCATGTCGAAAGGCTGGCTGCCGGCTGCCGGTATGCCGTCTGACAACGAGGCCATCATACCGTTCGTGATGGAGAAGACTGCCGACGGGGGCAGCACCCTCAAAGGCGCGGTGCGCACCTTCGGCCATTGTCCCGACCACGGCGTGGATGACCTGTACGACCACTTTCTGGTGTTGTACTGTGAGATGGATAACGGAGCCAGGTATTACTATACCTACGACGTGAGCGATGCCATGCATGACGACGACCACCTGATTGACGGTACGGGCGAGACGGAAGTACCCATTGTCTTGGAGGGATTGCCCCTCCCTAACGCCATCACCAACGGCAGCGGCTTCCAGCCCGATGTCACGGTGTGGAACGAGGTAAATATAGGGATTGACCTTTGATTAATTGATAATTGATAATTTGTAATTGATAATGAAGAAGTTAATAACCATATTGGTGTTGCTGCTGCTGCCTTCAGCACAGCTGCTGACAATGGCACAGGAGACGATAGTGCCTGAGGAACAGGAGACAGGCAGGCAGAAGCAGAAGGACGAGAAGGTGTTCTACAAGGGACAGGCTCACGTGAGCAGGGTGTTGCTGTATCGCGACGGGCAGGGCAAGGTACACTTAGAGATGCGTGTCACCTACAGCACAGACCTGCTGAACCGTGGCGAGAAACTGTACGTGAGTCCGCAACTGCGTGACGGCGACGAGCGCCTCACCTTCGCCCCGATGGTGTTCGACGGCAAGAGCAAGAGGTGGCGCGTGCGTAACAGCGATGTCATCGTGGTGGCTGACGAGGCCTACGGTAACTTCCATTTCGACATCCATTACGTGGGCACCTACCTGCAGTGGATGCGTGGCTCATCGCTGGCGTTCCTTTCCGAGGAAATCGTGAGTGGCGGCGTTCGCAACCACTTTACCGACCTGCTGTTCGACAACCTGCAGGTTCCCCTGCGCAGTGAGGGCGAGAAGATACAGCCCCTCGTAGCCGGAAGCAGCGAGGCGTTCACACAGCCCGCCCCTGTGGCAACGCAGACCGTCCCCGAACAGGCGGCCAAGCCTGCCAAGGCACCGAAGGAGAAGAAAGTAAAGCTGGCGAAAGCTCCCAAGGAGAAGCTGGCGAAAGCCAAGTCTGAACCGGAAACGGGTGGTCGTTTCCACCTTCGTACCAACTTACTTTACGATATTGCCCTGCTCCCCAATGTGGGCTTGGAACTCGGCGTCAGTCCCAAGGTGTCAGTGGTGCTGAATGCTGGCGGCAACTGGATCAAGAACGACCATAAGCACTGGTACTGGCGTGTGCTCACTGCCGATGTCGAGGGTCGCTACTGGTTAGGCAAGCGTCCGTCCTACAACGGCTTTCAGCACAGGGGGCACCATGTAGGCATCTACGGTGCTGTCTATCGCTACGACATCGAGTTCGGCCACAAGGGTCAGATGGGCGATTTCGCCTATGGCGCTGGTTTCAGCTACGGCTACTCGTTCCCTATAGGCCGCAGGCTCAGCCTGGACATGGCGTTGGGCGTGGGCTACATCGGCGGCAAGTACAAGGAATACGAGCCACAGGACGACTGCTACGTTTGGCTGGCCGACAAGCAGCGACACTACTTCGGGCCTACCAAAGCGGAGGTAACGTTGGTTTGGCACTTAGGTAAATAATTGATAATTGATAATTGATTAGAGTGAATATTATTCCAAAAAGGGATATTTATTATTGTTTAACTAAAATTTCTAAGTATTATGAAGAAATTTATGTATTTGCTGCCAGTTGCCGCTTTGGCAATGGCAAGCTGCTCGAACAGCGATGACCCCATTGCTGAACAGAGTTCTCCCAAGCTGGCATCTGCCGACCAGCTGCTGATCCGTCCCGCCATCGGCGGCGCCAGCACACGTGTGGCCACAGCCTTCGACGCTACCGCTTTGCAGGCTGCCGGTTTCAGCATGATCATGACCGGTAGTTTCGTGAATGATGACGGTGGCAAGCCGGGCACCACCGCCTATGACACATCCGGCACAAAGACCGTTAACTACGCTGGCGGCGCATGGTCACTGTCTGACGCTACTGCCGCTCTCTGGTGGGGCGATGCCACCACCAAGGCCACATTTGCCGCTTACGCTCCTGCCGGTGCCACCATCGGCTCTGAGGTGGAGATACCTACCGCCTTGGCTACCCAGCAAGACTATATCGTGGCTTACAACGAGGGTGTGAAGGCCGACTTCAAGAGCGGTGTGCCATTGAACTTCCAGCACGTCACCTCACAGGTGGTTATCAAGGCAAAGAACCTGGCTACCAGCGATGTTACCATCAAGGTGAAGGGCACCCGCATGGTGAACCTGGTATCCAAGGGCACGCTCTCACTGCCTACCGTAGCTACCAACGGCGACTTCAGCTGGGACAGTTACACCCCTTGGGCTTTGGGTACCTCTACAGCCACCTATTCAGGCTCTGAGGCTGCCGAGGTTACACTGGAGGAGTCAAATGCCCAGGAGATTGGCCAGCCTTTGTACCTGCTGCCACAGCAGCTGACAGCCGCTACTTACACCTCAACAGGCACAGAGGATTGGGCAACCGACGTTACAGGCAATGCCATCGCCTTCCTGATCCAAGTGAAAGATGCCTCAAATTCAGCGATCTATCCAGCCGTTCAAACCGCTGGTACCGAGTACGCTTGGGCATACGTGCCAGTTGACACCAACTGGGAGCCGGGCAAGAAGTACATCTATACCATCAACTTCACCAAGGACGCTTACGGTAAGGTGGATCCTAACCAGGAAGATGGAACTGATGATCCTACAGATGACGGTGACCCAGGTACAGACGATCCAGAACCAGGCGAGGAGATTGCTGAGGACAACGTACAGCTGACCTTCACCGTTACCGTTGAGGACTGGACCGAGATGTCTGAGTCAAAGAACCTCTAATATGGGATGACAGAACGGTTTCCTTGGCGGGCTTTGGCCTGTCAAAGTGACAACCTGCAAGTTTATGAGAATCTGAACAATGGGGTGCCGCCTGCGGCGCCGGCCTGTGGCGGCATCCCTTTACATAGAGAAAGACAGGACAATTAAACGTTCAACCGAACATGACCAACCATATAATAAGATATGGACTGCTGTTGCTGTGGCTGCCCGTGATGGCCGCCTGCTCAGCCGACAGTGTGGTGACGGCTGACTCTGCCACTGACAGCGGACAGGCATTCGTCAACGGCGACGAGCTGCCCATCAGCTATGCCGTGAGCGAGGAGGCGGTGACGCGTGCCGAGACATTGGGCGGCGACTTCCGCGTGTGCGCCTGGATGTATGACGGTTCCACGGCCGCTGAACCTTACAACAATGGCGAGGAGGAGCTGTGGGTGGGCTCACAAATACTCGAAGACCGCTACCGTGGTGAGACGGTGAGCGAGAACGCCGGTGTGTGGAGCACCGAGGCCATGCACTACTGGCCCCGCAGTTGGTTCAACGTGGATTTCTACGCCACCTATCCAACCACCTTGCCCGACATCTACGTCATCACAGACGACAGCGACCCCGAAAACACCTATACCTACAAGGGCATCACGCAGACCCTCACCCCCGGCAAGGCGGTGACCGACATGCTCTACGACTTCAGGACCACCAACAGGGACGCGTCCGACAACGGGGCGGTGAGCCTCTCCTTCAAGCACGCCCTCTCGAAGGTGTCGTTCGTGGGCGTGACCACCAACGCGGGCTGGCACGTACAGGTGAGTGCCATGAGCCTGCACAACATCTGTTCCACCGGCACGTTCGACATCAAGGGTGGTGAGTGGAACGCCGCCAGCCTGGGCGGCAAGACCACCTATACACTGCCGCTTGCCGGCACCGGCACCGTCAGCTTCGACGATGAGAGCGATGACGCCACGGCCCTCACGGCCACAGGCACGCCACTGATGCTGATAGGCCAGCGGCTCACGGCGTGGGACACGGCCAGCACCATAGCCGTGAACGATGCTTCCGATGGCCCCAAGGGCAGCTATCTGCAGCTTACCTGCCTGATTTATAGTACGGCCAATGGCGGCATAGAACCCATATTGCCTGCCAACGGCACCCCTACTGAGATATACGTGCCGCTGACCAACGGCACCGACGGCTGGCAGCCGGGCAAGCACTATACCTATACCCTCAACTTCGGCGGGGGCTATGATGCCGAAGGCAATGTAAACATCGTACCGGTAACGATGACCACCACGGTGGCCGACTGGGAGGAAGGCACCACCACCAACGGAGTGGCAGAGTGATGAAGACTGAAAACAACCTACGGGCCTTGTGTCCGCCTGACATATATGAACGACGAGCCATGTGTTCCGCCAACCAGGAGGGGGATGCCCTCAGGGGGGTACGGAGAGTATGACAAAGATTATTGTATAACTTAAAAATAAAGAATTATGAAAAAGCGTTACTACCTTTTAGCTGCTTTGGCAACAGTATTGTTTGCCTGCAACAAAGACGTCACCCTGCTCACGCCTGATGAAGTGGGCAAGGTAGCTGTGGTGGACGACACCAACCCGGCGAAGGAAGACGAGGGCGACCCCGAAGAGGCTACCGACCCCGTTGAAACCACCGACCCTGTAGAGAATACCGAGGTGGGCGATGCCACCGAAGACCTCGTGCCCATCCTTCTCGGCACCAGCTTCTCGGCCGATGCCGCCACCACCCGTACGGAGAGCACTACTTATCAGGCTACCGAGCTGATTGATGGCAGTGCTGTGGGAGTATATATTTATAAGACTGGGAATAAAGATAAGGATACTGACAGTTATGGCTATCATAATATAGCTTATACATCTAACAGTATATCTGAAGCTGGTGATTTAAGTTTGGTTACAGCTGCTGACCAGCCATATTATCCTTCTTTGAAGACACAGAAGATTGATATCTATGCTTTCTCACCTCGTTCTATTACAACCGCAACTACTAAATTGTCTGAGCAGGCTGCTGTAAGTTTTAACATAACTGCAGACCAGTCTACAGATGCAAACTATAAAGCGAGTGACTTCATTTGGGGGGCAAACACCAGTACGGTAAATGCGGAATCCAACAGAAACTCCAAAGTGGCAGTTCCGTTGCAACACATGGGCAGCAAGATTATCGTCAACCTGCGCGAGGGTCATGGCATGGCTGGCAAGCTGGCAGGTGCCGACGTGCAGATAAAAGGCCAGATAGAAGGAACTGTAAATCTGACCACAGGAGCGATGACAGGAGGAGGAACAGATGCCGCTGTTTATTTGGCAAAGACATTGGCAAGTGGTACAACAACCGCACCAACAGGCTTTGTTCTGGATCCAACTAATTATTCTTCAGAAGACGCCCTTGACCATAAGTTCTATTCATGTGCCGGAATTATCTATCCAGCAGTGGTGAATAATAGTGCAACCGATAATTTTGAGTTTATCACCATTACCTTGGCTGATGGTACTTCCGGTACAACGGGTGGTACGCAGTATAAATATAAAGTTTCTGGTAAGATTCCCAATGATACTGGTTTCGAAGCCGGCAAGGTATATACCTATAACATCACCGTCAACGCCACTGGTATTGACCTGACCACCACCATCACAAACTGGGATAGCTCACCAAGTGCAGTTGCTGGCAACGCCACTTTCTGATGCCATAGGCACAGATACCAAGCAAGTGATACGTTTTTTTAAACTTATTGATATGAACAGACAGCTGTATTTGACTGGATGCGTGTTGCTGACGGCACTGGCAGGCTGCTCGGTGGACGACCACGAGCTGCAATATCCCGACGGCACCCCAAGCGCTACCCGTTGCGAGATACTGCTCAGCACCACCAACCTTGAGGTGCAACAGGCACAGACTCGCAGCGAAGGTCGGCAGTCAGGCGTTTCTGCTGCCTCCAACTATGGGTTGGCAGGTGGCGCACTGCCACAAGGGGCTTCCACCCGCACGGAGCAGTTTGACAGCGACGAGACGGTATATGTCTGGGCAGATGAGGTGAGCACCAGCGGCACAGCCGTCTATGCCGACATACAGGCGTGGGCGCTGACGGCTGACGGCAGCGGCGGCCTTACGGGTGGCAGCCGCTACTTTCCAGCCAACGGCAGCCACAGCCTCGACTTCTACGCCCTGCATGGCAACCTCAGCAGTGTGCCTACGGGTGCCTTGGGCAGCTATACCCACACGGTGGACAACGTGCAGACCGCCCCGGCGAGCCGCCAGACCAGCGACCTGCTCTATGCCACCAACCAGGGGGTGTCGGCCAGCGGAGGCTCGTGGGTGGCAGGCCGTTATGTCAAGGAGGTGCCGCTCAACTTCAAGCACCTGCTGGCCAAGGTCAAGGTGGCCATCACGGCCGATGTGCCGTCTGACCTCGACGACTGCACCCTGTTCTTCAACGACGGGGGTGGTACGCTCAGGGTAACACCCGGCAAGGTGGCGCCCGCCACGCTGACCGACCCCGATGTGTGCGCGGCCATGCTGGGCACCCACTCGCCGGTGAGCGTGCAGATGGCGGTAGAGCAGGTGACCAGTTTCTCCACCACCCCTGAGAGCTATGGCGAGGCCATCGTGGTGCCGCAGGCTTACAGCGGCAGGGCTATGATATCGGTCCGCCTGTCGGGTGGGGGCGTGCTGTCGTTCAAGCCTTCCAGCATCACGTTGCAGGCAGGCAAGGAATACACCTTCCACGTGACGGTGGACAGCAACGGCGAGCTGCGCGTCACCTATATCCTCAACCCGTGGGGAGAGGGCAGCATTGAGGTTGATCCCGAGCCTGAGGTGTTGGCTGGCGCCACCATCCTCAACCCGTGGGGTACTGGTGTGATAGAGCACGAGACACCTGAGGACATCGATGCCGCCAATGGTGACATCAACGATTGGGGGGCAGGCAGCAATGGCAATGACTCCTGAAATGTATGAGTAACAAAATAACACTATAATTATGGAAAAAATGACAAGATCTTTTCGTGTACGGCTGAAATGGGTGGCCTGTGCGCTGTTGCTGCCAATCACGGTGGCGTGTAGCCACGACGAGGTGCTGGACGCTCCCGAGGTGGCGAAGGCAGATGTTACACCCACACCGCCCGACCCGTCAGGTCAGGACAATGGCGAGGCTGTGACCGCTGATATGCTGACCTTGCGATACAGCACGGGCAGCGCCGACACCCGTGCCGACGCGCCGGCTGCCGCCACCGCCGACTTGCAGCAGGCAGAGTTTGCCACAGGGCAGGTGGTGGACGTGTATCTGAAGGACGTGATTGTTAATGAAGCTGCCGACAAGATCAGCAGTTTCATTACCTTGCAGTGTACTGCCACAAGCGGCTCTAACAACCTTACATTGCCAGGTACATACAAGATAGGCAGTGGCTCGGCAACCACATTGACCAAGCTCACCTATCCCTATACGGGCGACTATCCCACCGCCTATGGCGTAAAACCTACAGGCACTGATGTTACAGGAAGTTTCACGGTGCAGACCAACCAGAAGACGGAGGTCAACTACTTAGCCAGCGACCTGGTGTTCAGTGCCCAGAAGACTTTCCTACAGACATCAGGGGCGCTTGAGATGGAGTTCAACCACATGCTCTGCAAGATTGTGGTGAACGTCACGGCTGCCGCCGATGCCGGCTATACCAACGATCAGCTGGCAGCTGCCGAGGTGGTGGTGAAAGCTTATCCCACCGTTTCATTGACCCCATTGTTGAGCGGCACAGGTGTGCTGACGTATAGCAATACAGATGTTAGTAGCGGTACACGTAGCAACATCCAGTGCCTGGCTGGTGGAGCCTGCATCATACCGCCCCAGCGCTATGCACAAGATGATGTGTTCATTAGCGTTACCGTGCGCGGACAGGAGTTCACTACTGTCATGAGCGGCACCAAGACTTTCGAGCCTGGCTTGTGCTACACCTACACGGTGGCGGTAAGTGCCGACACCACAACTCCTGCCACAGCAACGTTGACCAGCATTACCAACTGGGGCAGCAATGAGAATGTGAATGTAACATCCAATGGTGGTACTAACAGTGGCTATGCCTTTATCAACAATGAATTGAATATTAAAAAATAGAATATGGATATGGAAAGAAACAAATTAATCCGACTTTTCGCCTTGTTGCCTTTGGCCACAGTGCTGACCATGTGTACCGACGACATGGCTGAACGAGGTCTTGGCTATGGCGAGGCCCATACGCCTATTGCCCTCAACGTGGCATTTGATCAGTCAGAGAAGGCTGACACCAGGGCTGCTGATGGTTTGCAGAACACTGGTTTTCTGCCTACTTATCAATTCCTTCGCCTGTTTGCTGACCAGAATGACGATAATTATACTCAATACGAAACTACCTATAAACCAACGGCCGCTACCACCATTGCCGTGCAGAGTGGCGCTGCGGTGCCCTATTTCAAGGCTGGTGGAACGGCTGTTAATGTGTATGGCTGGTATCCCGCCTTGGACAACAATAAAAGCTTTACGGTGCAGGATGACCAAAGTACACAAGACAACTATGTGAAGAGCGATCTGCTATTGGCCAACAAAGTGCAGAGCACACGTAATCTTGGCACAGGTGTTGTAACGCCGGCTACCCTAACATTCAGTCACGTGATGTCGAAGATTGTACTGAATGTTACGGCTGGCGACGGTGTCACGGTCAATAACGTGAGGTTGGCCGGTGTGAAGAAAACCGTTGCCATCAATGATGCTACAAAGACAGCGCTGACATTAGGCTCCGCATCAGGCGATGCTGGCGAGGTGACTGTTCATAGCACATCATTCACAAGCAGCAGTGGTAAGCAAACCATGGCGGCTGTTATCCCTCCGCAGAGTGTAAGCGGCGACTTCATTAAAGTGAATGTCGCGGTAGGTGGCAGCTCAAGAGATGTCACCTTCGCCTTGGGTGAAGCCAAAACTTTGGCTACCAACCAGACCTACACGCTGACGCTGACCGTGAACAAGCAGAACATTGGTGCCACGCTTACCATTTCTGGTTGGACAGCATCCTCATCTGCCGTCGATATTGCACCTTCCACCGAGGGCGGAGGCGGTCTTCTCAGCCTTGACGAAAACATTTTTGATACCACTTATAGCACAACAAGCCCCACACTAAATGTTACTGCTACAACAGATTGCTCATCTGTACAAGCTACGAGCACCAATACCGGTGTGGCAACCGTATCTGTTAGTGGTAAAGTAACCACCATCACAGCTGTTCATGCAGGAACTGCCAAGGTGGTAATCTCGGAAGTGGGAGGTGATGATTTCGGCGTGGTGGAGGTCACCGTCAACAAGGCCACCACTGCCGTTGCTACTGCACCGACTAAGAAAAGTGGTCTTAACTATAACACAAGTGCTCAGGCATTGATAAATGCTGGTACCGCGACCAATGGTACAATACAATATAGTACGGATGGTAGCAGTTATGATACTACTATACCTACAGGTACCAATGCTGGCAATTATAATGTTTGGTATAAGGTGGTGGCCCCGAACGCAACTGATTATACAGGTGATACCGATCCTGTAAAACTTGAGAATATCAATATTGCCAAGATAGCGAATACAGTGTCTGTAAGCCCCACTTCTTTGACGATTGGAGGTGTTAGTGGTACGAATTCTGCAACCGTCAGCCGTAATGGTGATGGCACAATTACCATTAATACCAGTAATTCAAGTGCAGCATCTGCTACTGAAATTAATCAGAATACAGGTGTTGTAACTGTTACTGGTGGTGGTACTGCTGGAAATGCCGAGCTTACCATCAGTGTGGCAGAGGGTACTAATTATTTAGCAGCTACTAATGCGGCTACTATAAATGTCACCACAGTTGCCGATCCTGGTGTTCCTGCTGCAGATGTTACATCTACTAACATTAGCTTAGGATGGTATCTGGCTAAGAATGGTAAGGTATATGAAAACAAGTCAGATGCTGATGGTATTGGAACAGGTGCCGTTGCTGCAATTGCTTATATCGGTACTTTGGATAAGTATTTCGATAAGTTCTTAGCTATTGCCTTGGAGGATGCGGCAGCTAGCTATGCAAATTGGAGCACTCAATTAACTGCTGTAAATACTTGGGCCGGAACTCACGCTGTAACTATTGGTAGTACTACTTATAATACAGGAACAACTGGAAGTTCTAAATATGATACGGTTTCTTCATCATTTACTTCTGTAACTGCAGCTCAAACTCCGCCAGCATCATTATTGAAGGGTTGGCGTATGCCGAGTATGACTGATATCAACGCAGCCGTTAATGGTCTTGGTGCTGGCAATTACGCAACATTGCGTGACTGGTTCAGTACTCATGGTGGTACTAACATGCAGTCCAACTACTATTGGAGTAGTTCGGAGCTCAGTAGCAGCAGCGCTTGGCGCAGGCTCTTCAGTAGCGGTAATTGGTACGACGTCAGTAAGACGGGCAATTACTATGTTCGCGCAGTGTTCGCATATTAACCTCTTTATCTCTTCACCTCTTCACCTCTTAAGCGGCATCGGGTCGCATGATAAAACGACCCGATGCCGTCAGGGAGCAAGAGCGCGGTGGTAATATAAAACGAGCCGTACGTAAGAGCGGATCGTAAGCGCAACAGAATAGAGTTCCCTTGTTGGAAACACCCAGTTCCTCGGTAGGGAACAGGCAATTCCCAAGTAGGGAACAATCCAAAGGAGATATTTTAATCCCTCGTGAGGGAGAAAATAACCTAACGTAGGGAAGAAAATAAGAGCTCTTTGAAATAATTTGCAACAGAATCCGTCCGATGCATTAGCAATACATATAGAATTCTTCTCGTCGAATCTTTCGGCTTGAAGGTGGTATTCGCTTGCGAGAGTCCTGCCGGTCATGGCTTGCAGGAGTGAGCAGTATCATTTTTGATATGGGTCACCGACTGGACGATTTTTTTATTGAGCATTGAACATTGAGCATTGAACATTAAACTTCGTTCTAATCTTAATTTCATAATTCAATCAACAAATTTCGTTTAGTAAAGACAAAATGGTGGCTAAAGCAGTCCAACAACTATTGGAGTAGTTCGGAGAACAGTAGCAATAGCAGCAACGCTTGGAACAGGAACTTCAATAACGGTAATTGGAACAACAACAATAAGACGAACAACAACAACTATGTTCGCGCAGTGTTCGCATATCGGAAAGATGCAGATAACTAAATTTTGTGTCGAGCGGGTATTTCTGTTGTTTATTATACGGGTGAATGTCCTGATAGCTTCGCCCGTAGCAAGAGGTTGAATGAATCAACCTAATGATCTATGACTTATTGAAACAGGGAATTGAAATAGGATATTCCGGCTTAAGAATATATATATATGTACTTCGCTTGCGAGAGTCCTGCCGGTCATGGCTTGCAGGAGTGAGCAGTATCATTTTTTGATATGGGTCACCGACTGGACGATTTTTTTATTGAGCATTGAACATTGAACATTAAACTTCGTTCTAATCTTAATTTCATAATTCAATCAACAAATTTCGTTTAGTAAAGACAAAATGGTGGCTAAAGCAGTCCAACAACTATTGGAGTAGTTCGGAGAACAATAGCAGCAACGCTTGGAACAGGAACTTCAATGACGGTAATTGGAACAACAACAATAAGACGAACAACAACTATGTTCGCGCAGTGTTCGCATATCGAAAGGATACTTGATATTGAAATTAGCAGATCTGTCCTTAAAGTCCGAAATATCTCATGATAGTGTTCATGATTCATTTCATGCCTATAGTCTATTTCTTTCCCCTGTTACAATAAGCCATAAAAACACAAGGGAACCACTTCCCCTGTGCACAAAGGCGCCAGGAGCCAACCCCTCCTGCCGCCACGATGCCAAGCCAAGTGGCAAGGCACAATGATTTATGATGTGATAATATATATGGATTTTTGCGTCAAGGCAAAAGGAAAGAAGAAAATAAACAATATGCTATGACAGAAAAAGAGGTTTTGGAGAAACAGGAGGAGAACGGCCAGCAGGAGTACTACCTGATACTGATAGGCTCGTTCTTGCATGCCTACGGGCAAGGGGCTTTTGCCCTGGCAAGGGCTACAGGCTACAAGGTGAAGCGCAAGCACCGCAAGTTGGGCGAGGTGCTGACGGCCGGCTTCCCCGCTACCCGCATAGACCAGGTGATGGAGAAGATTGTGGCGGCAGGGGGTGAGGCAGCGCCCTTGGAGGACGGCAAGACCTGGCTGTTCAAAGGCATTGACGGCACGCCCGACGAGAGCATGATTGCAGAACCCGACTGGAAAGCCTTGCCTCCCAATCACTCCCTGTTTTACAATGGCGAGGTTGGCTTGCCTGTCAGGAATGTGGTGCCGGAAGCCGTCAGAGAGGCATTCCCTCCAAGCTCCTCCCCATGTAAAGGGGAGGTGTCCGAAGGATGCTCTACCTATAGCTCCTCCCCATGTAAAGGGGAGGTGTCCGAAGGACGGAGGGGTAATGACTTTCACTGGCTGGCCGATGCCCTGCGCAACTTCAACCTCTCGGCAGCAACGCCCTTGGAAGCCATGATGTTTGTCGGTGACTTGCAGGTGAAGCTAAAAGACTAAAAGATGGCACTGAGTGAGGAACTTCCGATATATAAGTCTGCCTACGACCTATTAGAGAAGATGATTGAGCTGGCAAAAGAACTGCCGAAGTTTTACCGCTATACATTAGGTACACGCATGGTGGATTTGAACCTTGACATACTGGGACAGATTTACCGCGCCAACATGAGCAAGGAGAAGCGCAGGGAGGCGCTGGGCGAGTTGTTGATCAGCTACCGCCAGCTGCAGATGCTGCTGCGTGTGTGCTACAGGGATAAAGCCTTCTCGACGGGCCGCTACGCTATGTATATCCAGCTGTTAGACACCATAGGCAAGCAGGCTACGGCGTGGAAAAACAAGATAGTTGAGAATTGAGAATTGACAATTGAGAATTGAATGTTCAATCTTCAATCTTCAATGTGGAAGAGACAGGCGGCATCAGTCTGGAGCAAGTCATTGAGGCGTTCTACGACTGCCTGAAACGTAAGCGGGGCACTGTCAACGCGCAGGAGTTCGAGTATGACTACGAGAGCAACTGCATAGATCTTTGGAAAGAAATAAACAACGGAACCTACGAGCCAAGACGCTCGATAGCTTTCGTGATAGACCATCCCGTGAAGCGGGAGATCTTTGCCGCCGACTTCAGGGACCGTGTGGTACACCACCTGATAGCCCGGCAGATATACCCCTTGTTGGAGCGGCAGTTCCTGGTGGACAGCTACTCTACGCAGAAAGGCAAGGGAACGCTCTTTGGAATAAAACGTGTGGAACAGCACGTCAAGGCATGCAGCGAGAACTACACCAAGGACTGCTGGATACTGAAGCTCGACATCAGCGGCTACTTCATGAGCATCGACAAGCAGCTGCTGTATGACTGCATCAAGCGGTTCTTGGATGATAGGTATAAGGATGCCGACAAGGCCATATTGCTTTATCTGCTGCGCAAGACCATCTTCAACCGCCCCGAAAAGGACTGCATCTTGAAGGTGCCCCACTGGCGGTGGAAGGGCTTGCCCAAGAACAAGAGCCTGTTTGGCACCGACGGCAAGAAGGGCCTGCCTATAGGCAACCTCACCAGTCAGCTTTTAGCGCTGCTGTTCCTCGACGAGTTGGACCACCTGATAACCGAGCAGTGGGGCGTGCCGCACTACGGCCGCTATGTGGATGACATGGTACTGGTGCATGAGTCGAGAGACTACCTTTTAGAGGTGAAAGAGATGATAGAGGCATGGCTGAATGAGCATGGCCTGAAGCTGCATCCCAAGAAGGTGTACTTGCAGCACTACACCAAGGGCGTGATGTTTGTGGGCGGCATGATAAAGCCAGGGCGCAAATACATCTCCAAGCGCACGGTGGGAAAGATGTTCGCCAAGATCAACCGCTTCAACCGCATGTTCGAGAGCGGTGAGCCGGTGACCAGTGAGCAGATAGACAACTTGATGGCTACCATGAACAGCTATTTGGGCATGATGAGGCACTACGCCAGCTACAACCTCTTCCACCGTGTACTGAAGAGGATGAACAACCACTGGTTCAAGTATGTATATGTGGAGCAGCGCAGTGGACGCCGCTACAAGATGGCGAAGATGGATAACAACATCCGTTCGCTGTGTGAAAGCCTGAACATGGTCTCATCGTATGAGAACCTGAGCATGGCAGCATAAAGGATGATATTTCATCCACAACGTTCTTTACATAACAACGGCTACGCCTTGGCATAGCTTTAAAGCAAGCTTTATGCTCTGCGCTCGGCTTGCACGTTCTTTGACTTATTGACATAAAAAAAGCCGCAAAAAGATTTTGCAGTTACAGATATAATGCCTACCTTTGCCAATATGAAGAAAAGGAAGGAGAAGTTCGCTGATTTTCTGCTTGACATTGTCAAGTATGTCGTCACTGCCGGCTTGCTGGCGATGTGGTTCACCGACCTCCATCAGTGGGAGTGGTATTCATACGTCATACTGGTTGTGGGTGTCGTCGTCTTCCTGCTCTATGGTCTGTTCTTGTATGATGATGAGGATAAGGACAGACATTAACATTAACCATTAAAAACTATTAGGATTATGGGAGCAAACATTATTCTAATTTCCCTCATGCTTATAGCCACCGTAGGTTTTATCTACTTCAAGTATAAGGATTGGAAAGAGGCGAGATACGCCAAGGGGAATAAGGAGTCATAAGTAAGCTGTTTTATTATCAGCTCTTTTTGCGGCACTTCGGTTCATGGCAACCGAGGTGCTTTTTTTGTGTCAATAAGTTGTGGAAGATAAAAGAAAACTGATGAGATGGAAACATAACCTGTTTATTAACGACTTAATGAATTATGATATATGGAAACAAGTTATTATGAGAAGATGAATAAAGGATTGCAGTATATAGACGCAATCTTTCAGATAATTTTTGACAAGTCAAATCATATGTCATTGTTAGACCCTCGTTATATTTACAGGGGGGTGAGGGGCCATTATTTCACCTCATGCAGGAATATTGACAAATGGGATAATAAGAAACCCCAATTACTGAAAGAGCTTAGAGACAATGCCGATAAGAATAGTCCTAGCTATAAAAGGTTTGAGCATGTTATTACTAAACAAGATGTTGACATTACGGATTATGAAATCTACACAATTCTGAAGACAAAGTATATTGAGGAAGTAGAAAAGAAGGAGGATGTTAAGGATGGTAAGGTTAGTCCAATTAGCATTCTGAATGACTATTTCTCAAGAAGGGAAGCGGTTAATGAGGAGTTCAAAATATATAATGATATGATAAAAGTGATAGCGCCTTATCATATCAAGTCGGGAGCGGCTGTTCGCTTGGGCAAATCTCTTGAAGAACGTAATCACGTTGACTATATAAACTACCTGCATTATCTGATCAATGATGCCAAACTGCGGTTCAGTGAATACAAGGAAAAAAATTACTCTGACTTGGAGATACTGGCTGACTTGCAGCATAAGGGCGCAGGGTCGTGCTTAGTGGATTTCAGCACCAACATGTTTATCTCGCTTTGGTTTGCCGTGCAGCCGGCAGACAATGTGGAAGATGATATTTCCTACCTTTTCTGCTACGATGTGAATCAAGACATGATAGAGAAAGATAACCTATCAACGTTGAGCGAGAAAGACTATAAGAATAGGACAATAGATGAACTGTTGTTTGAAACCAGAAAGACCAATAAATATACGGGCGATGCGTCATATAAATTTTGGTTATGGAGACCGTCATTCTTGAATGAAAGGATAGCCCGCCAAGACAGCATGTTTATTTTCGGGTTAGAGGCTTTCAATCTGAAGGAGCATGGTGTTATAGCAATACCTATTTTCCCTAAATGGAAAAAGCCTATCCTTATGGTGTTGGAAACCTTTATGGGACTGAACGAGGCAAGCATTTATTGTGACAGGAACGGATATGCGCAGGCCAATTCAAAGCTGAAGCCATACGGCAAATTCCCACAGCAGGAAGATGAATCAAAGAAATTGGAGACACAGGAAAAAGGCTGTGAACCAGAGAAAGACAAAGAAAAAAAGTTGACAATCGACCATTTCCAAATAGGGATGGAATGTTTGCTCAAGTGTGAATACAGCTCTGCCTACCAGTATTTTTGTAGGTATGAGGACACTCTGGAAAACAAGGACAAAGATGCTAAGCATATTAACAGAAAGAAATCGTCTACTGCTATTGTTGGCAAGAAGGAATTAACTGTTCCTGATGTTGAAAAATATATGAAGGAAATAGAGTTGCTTTTCTCAAAAGCCTTGTGCTTAAAACACATGGATAAAACGTATCAGGCAATTGTTTACTACGAGAAAGCATTGGAAAAGTCAAATATATTAAAGTTTGCATTTGATAAGTATTGTAAAGAGGTAGCAACAGATGTTAGATATGAATCCTATCAAGAGTATTTGAAAAATAAGCGTCTTAAAATTCTGAATGACTATATCGAATTGCTATATATTGTTGATAAGTATTGGGATGCCTATAGAATAATCAAAGAGAATATTATTTATGAAAAACAGTTTGATGCCATTGCCGTTGCACACATGGAGCAGCTGTGGGTGCTTACTATGTTACAAGGGAAAGTAATGCATGTAAAAAATAATGAGAAAATGAGTATAAAAGAATTGATCAAGATTGATGAGAATTATGCTATCCTCAAAGAAAATCTTGGCTTTAATAGAATACCATCTGAAGGCTATCCTTTTCTCAATTTGTTGGAGTGTTATTTTGATAATATTGTAAATATTATTGTAGATAATGTCCAGTATTACAAAATAAACATTGATATTGAAAATAAAATAAAGAAGGTAATAAGTTTCGTATCAGCAACGCAGAAAGGCAACAAAGACTGCAAGATTGATACAAAAGAAATTATACCAAGTCATTACAGCTGGCAATTCAAACATATGTATAGGTATATTGAAAAGTTGAAGGATGTGGATAATAACAAGTATCACACCTTGATGGACATGACCTCGAAGCTGCAAGGACTGACCGAGCAGGTGAACAGCTTGCTTACCATCAAGCCGTATTGATTGGTAACTTGAAAAAACTTTCCTCTTGTGTAAAAGGGTGGGTGACTGATGACACAGGAGAGATAACAGGCGGTGCAGGGGGGGTAACCCTCCCCACCGCAACAATGCAAGCCGCAAGGCAAGGCACAACGTTCTTTACATAACAACGGCTACGCCTTGGCATAGCTTTAAAGCAAGCTTTATGCTCTGCGCTCGGCTTGCACGTTCTTTGACTTATTGACACAAAAGCCGCAAAAAGATTTTGTGGAACGAAGGAAAACTCTTATCTTTTGATAAGATAAGTTGCACCTCAACATAAAAAATAAATGTATTTTGCTTCGCTGAATTTTGTCACGACTCATTATCAAATGCAAGCATTTGTAAATTCGCTGCTCCAAAATTTGTTTCTGTGTTCGGTTTGCACTATCTTTGCTGCCGTAAACAATAATTTAATTTTGGATTAACAATGGAAACGACAGTAAAGAAAAAGATATTGAATATCAACTCTGATGCTTTCCTGAAGGCATTCCGTGCTTATAAGCAGCATAAAAGAGAGTGGTATTCCTACATGGACGAGAAATTAGCCAAGGAAGAAGAAGCTATTCGTAACAAGCGTGAGACTCTTTATGCTGAGTATGAGTAAATATGAATGCATTGGATCTTAACAGCATCAGCCGTTTCTCACCCTATAGAGTGTGGATGGAGGGCAGTGAATATCGTTTTGAAACCGACCATGGCATTCTCTATGCAGTTGAGTTTATTGAGGAACCGCTATTCAACGACTTGCATGCTTATTGGTTTGGTCTTTATAACCGCAGTCATGTAGCCTCGCCAGGCGACGTTAAAGTGAGAGCTACTGTAACCTGCATCATAGAAGGTTTTTTCAAAGCTAATCCTGATATTTTACTTTATATGTGTGACACTGCCGATGAGCAACAGGCCATGCGTAACCGCCTTTTTCTTCGTTGGTTTAATGCTTATGCAAGGCAACATGATTATTATATACGCTCTGAGTTGGTGATTGACAATGGCGAGGAGAATTATATAGCCATTATTGTACAACGTAGTCATCCGGATTTGCAGAGTATTATTAATTTGTTCGATGATGTCATAAGGCAGTTTCAGGAGAACAAACCTTGATGGCCAAGCTAAAACGAAGCTAATACTATATCAATATATCTTTTTTGCGGCACTCTGACTGAAACCAGTCAGGGTGTTTTTTTTGTGTCCTTCTGCCACAGGCAGAGGGCAACAGCTTTTGTGTCAATTTAGTTGATAGTTGATAATTGATAATGGATAATGGTGGTAGGGGACTAAACCTCCCCACCGCCACAACGCCAAGCCGCAAGGCAAGGCACAACGATCTTTACATAACAACGGCTACGCCTTGGCATAGCTTTAAAGCAAGCTTTATGCTCTGCGCTCGGCTTGCACGTTCTTTGACTTATTGACACAAAAGCCGCAAAAAATTGAAGATTGAAGATTGAAGATTAAAAAGCCGGCAAGGGCTTGGTGGATTACATAATTTGCACTATCTTTGCCATTGATAATTCATATCATTAACAATAAAAAAGAAAGAAAATGGAAACTATTCAATTACGACGTGAGGAACTGCTACGTGAAATGAATCCGCTGCTTGACAATGGTGATGCCATGCGTAAAATGACCTCTTTTGTGAGATTGCTGGTCAATGGCGCTAACAACCGAGTGGGATGGGCTGACGCTGCTGAAAGGCAACATGCCGAAGGTGGTGACAAACTGACCTGTCCGGATGTCTTTACAGATGAGAGCATGGAGGATTTGGCATGGTGAGGCAATATGATGTCTATTGGGTTGACCTTAACCCTACCATCGGTGCTGAAATGCAGAAGATAAGACCCTGCGTGGTGGTTAGTCCTGACGAACTGAACCAGCACCTGGACACGGTAATCATTGTACCCATCACCTCTGCCATTCATGGTTATCCTTATCGGGTAGGTTGCTACATCATGGGCAAAGAAGGTGAAATGGCAACAGATCAGATACGTACCATTGACCGTCGAAGACTTAGGATTCGCATTTGTGCCCTCAGCCCGGACGAAATAGCCAAGTTGCAGATTGTTCTCATGCAGATGTTCTGCTGATGGCATTTGTTTTCTAAAGATAATATCTTTTTAACTTTTTTGCGGCACTCTGAATAGAAATATTCGGGGTGCTTTTTTTGTGGCCTTTGCTGCTGGCAGAGGGCATGGGTTTTTTGTGTCAATTTAATGGATATTAGCGGGGGGCAGCCAACCCCTTCCCACCGCCACAACGCCAAGCCGCAAGGCAAGGCACAGCGTTCAATGACTTATTGACACATTAAGCCGCAAAAGATTTTGCAGGTAAGGGAATTTGTTGTATCTTTGCATCAGAATACTGAAATCATATAAGATATGTCAATTGAAGAGAAAAGGAAAAACAAAGAGACTAACAGGATTGCCAACTCCGGCAAGACGGCAGTAACGCCATTTCTGAAGTTTGCTTTGAAATATCAAGGCGCATTCGTGATCAACTCATCTGAGCTGAAGGCACAGCTTATCAATGCCGATTAAGGAAATGCGAATACTTCTTGACACCTGCGTTATTATTGACTGGTTTACAGATCCTAAGTCTCTTGATAGCAGTGTATGGGATATTTTGAATGACCCAAGCAACAGATTGTTTGTCTGTTCAGAGACTCCCAAAGAACTGATTGTTCATTTCAACAACAAGGATTTGCTTTCAAAGTACTGGGAGACGGCAGAAGAAATGCTGCTTGCCATGAAAAATGAGGCAATGATTGACATCCTACCTGTTACGGAAGCCACGATGTTTACCTACTCCCGACTAATGCTGAACACTGAGATGAACCATCGCGACCCTTCTGACCATGTGATTATCTCTCATGCCATCACCGAGCACCTGACCTTGCTCAGCAGTGACATGAAATTTCCTTTCTACAGAGACCAAGGACTGGATCTGATAGAATACTAATCTTACATTAAATCTTCTTGCGGCACTCTGAATAGTAATATTCAGGGTGCTTTTTGTTTCCCTTTGCCACAGGCAGAGGGCATGGGTTTTTTGTGTCAATTTAATGGATATTAGCGGGGGGCAGCCAACCCCTTCCCATCGCCACAACGCCAAGCCGCAAGGCAAGGCACAGCGTTCTTTACATAACAACGGCTACGCCTTGGCATAGCTTTAAAGCAAGCTTTATGCTCTGCGCTCGGCTTGCACGTTCTTTGACTTATTGACACAAAAGCCGCAAAAAGATTTGGTGGTTTTAGAGCCTTTTCGTATCTTCGCACCATGAACAGAAGTAAGAAACGAAAAGATAAGTTTGCCAACTGGCTTTTGGATATTGCAAAATATATCACAACGGCAGTTATTATTTCTTCTATTTTTGAAGGGATAGGCAATAAATTATATTTACTGATTGTGGGTATTGCTGTAGTAGGCGCCTCTTTAGGTTGGGGTATGTTGCTGATACAAGACGATGACCCACCTAAAAAGAAGAAAGGGTAAGTGTATGAATGTAGCTATTGGAATGATGCTTTTTATCTTTGTGATTGCTAACGTAGGTGGCATATATTTCTACCTGCAAGGTCGTAAATTTGACCATCAAACAGAATAGTATTCCTTTAATTTATAGGGATAATCTTCTTGCGGCACTCTGACTGAAACCAGTCAGGGTGCTTTTTTTGTGTCCTTCTGCCATGAGCAGAGGGCAACAGCTTTTGTGTCAGTACTGTTTTGAGGTAACGTTATTTGATGAACAAAGAGAAAGAAACAAGAAAAAAAATTGAAGACGTTAAGAAACATATTGACCTTGATGGCCTGCACAAAGGCGACGCTTTTTGTGCTGCTGTGCCTGCTGGCAACGAACGCCACAGCACAGGACACCGCCCTTTCAAGCACTCCTGCACAGGTAGAGGCATTGCCACAGGACACCGCCCTTTCAAGCACTCCTGCACAGTTAGAGGCATTGCCACAGGACACTGCCCTTTTAAGCTCCCCCTCTGAGATAGAGGGGGTGGCACGTAGTGCCGGGGGAGTATTGGGCGTGCGTCGGAGCCGGCTGGCACAGGTTGCCCCCACTGGCACTCCTGCACAGGTAGAGGCATTGCCACAGGACACTGCCCTTTTAAGCTCCCCCTCTGAGATAGAGGGGGTGGCACGTAGTGCCGGGGGAGTATTGGGGGCGAAGCAGATGACCGACACCCTTGAGATACGCTTCGGTCTTGACAGCGTAATGATCAACATGGGGTTCGACGGCAACCAGCAGCGATGGACCATCTTTGAACGCAACTTCATGCAGCGCTTCGGAGGCATGAACCCCTTAGGCGTGACCATAGACATCTATTCGGGAGCGTCGCCCGAGGGCACCGTAGAGCACAACCGTTGGTTAGGGCAGGAGCGAGGCGAGAGCATCCGTCAGTTGATAGAGCAACGCCTGAGTGGACGTGTGGGATATATTGTCATTCATAACGAGGCAGCACGCTGGCAAGGTCTGTTTGAAGCCGTGGAGGCGAGCAATGAAACCTGGCGCGATGAGGTGTTGAGCATCATCCGCCAGCCCGCCTCCATCAACGAGAACGGGCGTGACCGCCGCGAATGGAAGTTGCGCCGCATGCAGGACGGCAAGGTGTGGGAGCGGCTGGTGGCCGACTACCTGCCCCCTTTGCGCAGCGGTGCCTCTGCCATTGTGAGCTGGCGTCCCGAGAACGTGACCGCCGGTCGTGACACCATCGTGGTGATCGACACGGTGTACGTGGTGCAGCCCGTGGTGACCAGGCTGGACCCTACCGACACCGAGCTGGTGGAGGCGGTAGCCGAGGCGAAGCCCGTGGAACGCTACCCCGTGTGGCTGGTACGCTCGAACTTGCTGTTCCTCGCCACCGGCACGCCTAATGTCCAGCTGGAATGGTCGTTGGGCCACAAAGACCGCTGGAGCCTGAACATGGAGGGCATGTGGTCGTGGTGGACGTTTGCCCGCAACGCCTACGCCAACGAGATAATCTACGGCAGCGTGGAGCTGCGCCACTGGTTAGGCCGCCGCTACCGCCACCACACGCTGGAGGGCTGGCACATAGGCTTGGGCATCGGTGGCGGCTACGGCGATGTGGAGTGGAAGAGCCGGGGCTACCAGGCCGAGGTGTATTCGGGCTTTGTCAACATAGGCTGGCAGGGGCGTTTCGGCAAGCGCAAGCAGTGGGCCATCGACATGGGCATCGGGCTGGGCTACGCCTACGTGCCGTGGCGACGCTACCGGGGCAGCCGCATCGAGCCAGAGGGGCACGAGGAACAGTACGACGACCACCTGATGTGGCAGGAGACCAACCGCACGCACTGGATAGGCACGCCTCACGTGAACATCTCGATAGGCTATGTGTTCCCCCAGCGTGACGCCCAGTGGAAACGCAACAAGGCAATCCTTCGCGACACCGAGCGCAACGGGCGCCTGCATTACCGCGACAGCATCCGTGCCCGTGAGCGTTTCGTGAGCGACAGCCTGCACACGGCCGGTCGCCAGCGCAGGATGGAGATAGTGATGATGCCGAAGAGCGACGAGCGCAAGGCCGCCTTCGACGCCTACTATGCGGAAAAGAAACAGGCGAAGGCCGAGAAGAAGGAGCAGAGGAGGCAGGAGAAGGCGAACGAAAAACTGGCAAAGCGGCAGGCCAAAGAGGCCAGAAAGCAGCTGCGGCAGCAACTGAAGGAGGAGAGGGCGCGGTACCAGGCGGAGCAGGAACGGCAGCGTGAGCTGTCCCGCTCTCCCGAGGGACGTGCCGCCATGGAGCAGCAGAAGGCGGATGCGAAGGCAGCCAAGCGGCAGCAGAAAGCCGAGGCCAAGGCCGCCAAGAGGCAGGCCAAGTTGGAGAGGAGGGCTTCCCGCATCAAGGCCCGCATCGAGGCCCGCCAGCGTCGCAACGAGCAGCGCCTGCAGCGTGACATGCAACAGAATGACTCGAAATACAAGAGAACCGAGAATTGATGCAAAGCATTAGTAATGATAATATATGAATGGACGACAGAAAAATAGGGTTTCGACGGCAGTTTTCAGACTGCTGTACGTCATAGGCTTCACGTTGTACTTAGGCGTGATGGCATGGCTGCTGTCAGGCTGCGAGCGCCGTGAGCTGTACGTCTATGGCGACAATTTCCAGTCGGTGGAGCTGGAGGTGAACTGGCGCAAGTACGCCGACAGGGATCCCGACGGCATGACGGTGTGGTTCTACCCCTTGGGCGGCGACCCGTTGGAGAAGCCCTACCGCACGACCACTGCCAGCGTGCGGAAACAGAGCCTCTACCTGCCGGGCGGCTTGTATAACGGCGTGGTGGTTGACTACAGCCCCGAGGAGTACTCGCGCCAGCGGTTCGTGGATATGGACGAGCTGTTCAGCGCCCGTGTCGAGGCGACCCCTGCCACCTACCAGCCCGACTCTATGACGGTGACCGGCGAGGGTGTGCCTGCCGGCCTGAGCGACGAGGTGAATGCGCTGCTCTATGGCGACGGGGCCTGGACGGTGAAACATGAGGGCCGTACGTCCGGGAAGGGTGGTAGCGGCTATTACATGGTGTCGAGCCAGCCCGAGCAGATGGGGTTAGACACCCTGAGCAGGGTGCTGGTCGAGCGCAGTGCCTATGGCGACTATGTGCCACTGGCGGAGAAGGACAGCTACCAGAGCCAGATAAACGTGATGACGCTTCATGCAGAGCCCCAGACCATCGTGTGGCATGTCCGCGTGCGTGTGTATGTCAGCGACGGATTCAACTACCTGTGGCAGACACCTGCCAGCATCACGGGTCTTGCCGACGGTCATTACCTGGCCGTTGACAGGAACACCGACACGCCCTGCATGATAGGCATAGACGACTGGGAGACAATCCGTACGGGCGAGAACAGCGGCTACCTGCAGACCACCTTCACCACCTTCGGCCTCCGTCCTGGGAGCGTCAAGGGCGGCATTAAGCATAAGGTGTCCGCAGGACGGAGGGGTAGCCAGACTAACGTGATGGGTGCTGCCACCCGTGCAGGCGAAACCGAGCCGGAGGGCAATAGCAGTGGCTGGTACGACTACGAGACCGACCTGTGCGACAGCGACGAGCTGCGGCTGAACCTGGCCTTCGTGCTGCGCGACCACAGCACCGTCATCAACTACCAGTTTGACGTGGGTGAGCAGGTGGTGTGCTTCGAGGAGCAGTTAGTGCTGCGCCTCGACCTGACGGAGGAGTATTTCGACCCTGACAACCCCGATGGTGGCGGACCTGATGTCAAGTCCATTGTGTTGCCCTACGTCGAGGCGTTCAGTGGCACCGGCTTCAACGCCAACGTGTCGGAATGGCAGGAGGGCGGTACTGCCGACACTACGATGTGATGACATTGACAATAACTTTTTTAATAACATATTATTAACCATTTAAAATTAATGTTTTATGGACAAAAGGTATTTATTGACAATGGCAGCGGCTGCGACAGTGTTCGCGGCTTGCTCCGACGATGCGAAGGAGCTCAACGCTCCCGAGCTGGCGACGAACCCCACGGAGGAAGTGGCGCAAGGCCAAGTCCCCGTGCTGTTCGACTCTTATGTGAACCGCGCTACGACGAGGGCGGGCCTTACCAGTGACATTACCGATGAGGTTATCAAAGCTAATCCTGGTAGTACAACTTGGGGTGGCTTCGGTGTTTTCGCTTACTACACCGACAACAAGGAGTACGACCAGTTGGCTACGCCCAACTTCTTCTACAACCAGCTGATAAAATACTCTACTGACCATTGGACATACGATCCCGTGAAGTACTGGCCGAATGAGTATGGTGAGAACGCTATCTCTGACGATGCTGACAAGGTGTCATTCTTTGCATACGCTCCATACGTGGAAGTGAATCCCACCAGCGGTAAGCTGACTGCAAATAACAATGGTGCTGATGATGCTACATGGGGTATCACCGGCATGAGCCGCAACACCGCCAGCGGTGACCCCATCATCAAGTACATCGGTTCGTTTGACAATAACAAGTCGGTTGACCTGGTGTGGGGCGTAAGCAACACCGCTGACTGGCCGCTTGTTCTCGATGGAAAAAGTCAGCAGATGGAAATAGGTAAGCCATGGCTGAATGTGGAGCGTCCTTCACAAGCCCTGCCTGTTGGTAACACATCAACTCAGAATGTGAAATTCCAGTTCCTGCATGCCCTGGCCAAGATGAAGTTCACAGTTGATGCCTTTGTTGATGGTACAGACAATACCAATGTCTTAGCTGGTGGTACAAAGATTTGGATTCGCAGCGTCCGCTTCACTGGCTTTGCCATGAAGGGTGCGCTGAACCTGAACAATGAGACCGCCAACAAGCCTTATTGGATGAACTATAATGGCATTGGCGACCTGGAGAGCGATGGTGAGGCTATAGTCTATGACGGTCGTAAGGACGGCAAGGAAGGCTTGCTGGGCGCTGAAGCATCTAATGAGAAGAGCCTTGGCCTGAACCCAATATTAGTTGAGACAGAAGAAAGTTTCAATGCTGGCAATTGGGCTACTACAGGTAGTCACTATGAAGGTGTTACAAAAACCCCAGTGCCTTTATTCGCGACAACAGGTATATTCTATGCCATACCTATTGCGGATGATGACCTGACTGTGGAGATTGTATATGACGTAGAGACAATCGATAGTAAGCTCGGTACCAAACTGGCCGACAATGCAACATCTGGCTCGAGCATTGAGAACCGCATCTTGAAGACCATCAAATTTGGTGGTGCTGATAGTAAATTGGAGGCTGGCAAGGCCTACGAGGTAAAACTGCACTTAGGCATGAACGATGTTAACTTCGATGCTGCAGTACTGCCATGGGAAAAGGTAGCTCCTGTTGAAGCTGACCTGCCTGCTAATGTGGCATTCTACAAAGCTGAGGCTACTGGTACTGGTGAGGCTACCATTCCTTACAACGCAACTTCATACCTGTTTGGTATCAATAACCTGAATGGTGGTGAGGTTATTAACGCAGAACTTGTTGCAACAGGAAGCTATAGCAATACAGCTTCAGGCACAAAGACAGTTGATACATCTCTTGCTAATTGGAGTGTTGTTGCAACGACCAATGCTAACGCCAGCGGCTATCAAGTAGAGAAGCTGACTACTGAAGCTAATACGTTGACAACAAACCGTGTGCAGGTGGCAAAATGGACTGGCGCAACGAGTGGGAATAAAGTTACTATGACCTTTACGCAGCTGGCTGCTCCGTTGGCACTACAGGAACCTGCATCGAAGGTAGTTGCTGCCTCACCTCCTTATGAATACCAATTGCGGCGTACTGGTGCTAATTACGGCTTCTTCTGCACAGGCATCGATGCTGTACCATTTGCAGCACCTCTTACTACTAATGGTAATCCTGAGACCGGTGCTAATGGTATTAAAGTATGGCGTAATGGTAATGAGTTGAACTACGTGACATCCTTGACTAATAACGGCGACTTTATGTTTGATGATAACGGTAAGATTACCGTTCAGGAGAACTTCTTAGTCGGTGATGTGATCAAGGTTGTCCTGAAGACAGGTGACGCTCCAGCAGAGACCATCACTTGGACGGTTGAAAAATCTGCTACACCTTAACCTTGATGCCTGACTGCATCAAGCAGGATGCAGATAATCATAACTATTAGTTAATGATACATATTTTCGATAATTAGCAACTCATTTCTTCGGGGTGCCGCGGCGGCACTGCTCAAAGCGGCACCCCTTTTATTTATAAAAATTTAAGGAATAAAGGACTTTTATGGACAGGGATTATACATACAAGATATTGCGTTGTGTTTATAATGTTTATGATGAACTGGGACCAGGCTTGTTGGAATCCGTTTATGAGACTGCCCTTAAGCAGGAACTTGTGGATGCAGGCTTTCAAGTGGATAGTCAACATGAAGTACCTGTGGGCATTCATACCATACGTAATCCACATTATAAGGAAAACGATTAGAGCATTGAATAATCTTTCAGGCTACAGCTTACTAATGTTTCGGGCTATAGCTTACTAATGTGCCGGGGCAAGCATTACCAATGCTCCAGAAGGCACGAAGCGATCATTGATGTATTGACACAGCCGCAAGAAGAAATTACTTTTGGCAATGATGGTAGTTTTGCTACTTTTTCCAGTAAAAAGTTGGCGGATAATAGAAATTTTGCTACTTTTGCTCCGTGGTACAAAGAATTATTAGGTATAAATGAAGTACACGGAACTGCACCGGAGGTTTGTCAAGGCAGGTTATACGTTCGACCATGCTGAGGGCAGTCATTATTTCTACATAAAGAATGGGGTGATGACAGAACCGATACCTTATCATGGGTCCCATGAGATGGGCAAGGGACTTGCCAGCAAACTCATCAGGAAATATGGTGTGTAGTGAATTATATGCATAAGTTTAATTCTAAAACATTATAGAGCCATGGAGAAAATCATTATGACTATCGAAAAGTCGAAGGATTATTTCGACGCCTATTCGGAAAACTGTGATGGTGTGTATGCCGCAGGCGACAGTATTGAAGCTGTGAAGGCTGACACCTACAAAGCCATTGATGCCATGAAGAAAAACCTTCCCGAAGCTCAGTGGCCAAAACAGATAAGGGGTGATTTCGAAATTGAATGGAAAATAGATGTTCCCAGTTTCCTTGATTATTATTCCGACTATATGTCATTGGCTGGCATGGAAAGGGTGACTGGTATCAACCAGAAACAACTCTCCAACTACCTGAACCGAAGGTCTGTGCCTCGTCGCAGACAGGCAGACAGGATTATGACAGGTATTCGAAAGTTTGCAACTGAGCTGTTGAGCCTAACACTTTGATCTTCTATTGTAATTAGGTCTGAATCTTCTTCTTGCGGCACTCCGACTGACAACAGTCGGGGTGTTTTTTTTGTGTCAATCTGTTAAGTGACGATGAACAGGGGAGGGGACGTATGCCTCCTTCCTGAAAGATATTGTATTGTATGAGAAAGAAGTATTACATAGCGTTGTTGGCGGGCTTGCTGACGGCAGCATGCAGTCAGCAGGACGAGCCGGTGGTTCCAGGCGAAGAGGCGGTGGCCATAGGGTTCACCGCATCACTGGGTGCCGCCACGGATGACTGGGCGGTGACACGCGCGGGGATGGGCCAGGACGCTGCCAGACCGAGTCAGGCAAGCCTTGCGGGCTTTGGCGGCAGGGGGATTGTCGCTACAGGTGAGTGTGCCTTGTTCAACGGCCCTGCGGCTGTGACACGTGCCGATACCGACCTCAATGACAACCGGCTGAAGGGCCTGGATTGGGAAGGGCCGTCTGGCTTTGGGGTGTTTGCTGCCTACACGGGTCTGCACAAGTACAGCGAGAGCGACGTGACGTCAGACTTCATGTACAACGACCATGTGACGTGGGACAGCGGTACGGGGAAGTGGGGATACAGCCCCCTTCGCTACTGGCCGAACGGACTGGGGACGAGCGGGGTACAGGCTAACGACCTGCCCCACTACGTGAGCTTCTTCGGCTACGCTCCCTACAGCTTCAGCGGTTCGGAGGCGGCTGACTCCGGTGAGAACGCTGCCGACTACTGCATACAGTCGTTTCACTACGCCAGCGAGCACACGAACCCCTGGCTGATATACAGGCTGCACACCGACGTGACGAAGCAGGTGGACCTGCTCTTCGCACAGAAGCTGGACCAGACGAAGCCATTGGGCGACAACACACCGGTGCAGTTCGGCTTCAGGCATGCCCTGGCCTGTGTGGGCGACGTTGTGACACTGGTACCCACTGACGACGTGAAGGATGCCATCGACCTGCGTGGCGAGGGTACCAAGATAAGGCTGACGCATGTGAGCGTGACGTTTGAGCTTACAGAGAAGGCGCGGCTGGTACTGTGGTCGCCTACGGACGGTGTGGCCAACTGGCAGCCGGTGCTGAGCGAGAACTTCCTGACCGAGCGCACGGTAACGCTGCTGGACAAGCTGGACAACCCCGAGGAGGGCACGGTGATTTACACGGCTCCCAACGGCACGGTGGGCAATAATGTGATGCAAGACAAGGGCGTGTATTACATCCCCTTGGAAGTGGGCAGCACCCGCCAGAAGGCCACGGTGCATGTGACCTACGACGTGGTGGACAGTGCCGGCGAGGTGTTGCTGACGCAGGTGGGCGAGAGCAGTCTGCTGCTGAGCGACCCAGCCTACAGCGAGGCCTATCAGCCCGGCAAGCGGTTGGATATCAAGGTAACGCTTGACAATTTTAGATAATATTATAAATTTTGTTATTATGGAAAAGAAATTCTTAATGATGGCAGCGATCGCCGGCATGCTGGCGGCCTGCTCGAACGACGCCGACCCCGTGCAGGAAGCTGCCGAGGTGGCGAAGCAGAACACACAGGTAGCCCAGCAGGTGCCTGTGGAGTTTGGGGCGTATGTGAACCGTGCCACGACAAGGTCGGGCGAGGAAACAGGACCAATGACAGTGGTAAAATTACAAACAGCAGATAAGGGCTTTGGCGTGATTGCTTATTATACCGACGATGACCTGTACAGCCAGATTTATCAGCCCAACTTCATGTATAATACACAGGTGAAATATAGTGGAAGTGCTTGGACATACAGCCCCCTGCGCTACTGGCCCAACGAGACGGGCAATGGTGCCATCAGTGAGGGTGTTGACCGTGTGAGTTTCTTTGCCTACGCCCCCTATGTGGCAGTGACACCTGAGACGGGCATTGTGTCTGGAAATCAAGAATTTGGTATTATGGGCCTGACCCGTAATGCTGCCGTGGGCGACCCATTTGTGAAGTATTATGTAAATTTGAATCCTGCTAATCAGGTGGATTTCTGCTGGGGCGTAGCACCAACCACATATACGCTCAGCTCGGCAGATAACACCAATGCCAACACTGTTACGGGAGGCTCACCCTTGTTGAATTTGGTAAAACCCAGCGTGTCGGGTACTGACAACAAGATTAAGTTTGATTTCCATCATGCTCTGGCCTCACTGAACGTGCAGGTAGATGCGGTGGTGGATGCTGCAAGTGGTGAAACCACGGCTTTAAGTTCCGGTGATGGCAAGACAAAAATCTTTGTGCGTAAGGTAACTTTCGAGGGCTTTGTGACCCAGGGCTCGTTCAACCTGAATGCAAAGACTGATAACCCAGCATGGTACGACCTGGCCGGCTCCAGCTATATCAATGGCGGTAATGTGTCAGTATATGATGGAAGAACCGATGGTAGGGAAGGAACCAGTGCTGCCGGTAATGAAGAGCCCGCTGCCCTGAATCCTGCCATTATTCAGAAATATACATATGCTCAAATGGATATGGAACAAAGTGCTTGGACGAGTGCATCTTTGGAACCATCAACAAAACCATCATCTTTTGGCGTTACAGAAACAGCGCAAAATCTGTTTGTTCCAACAGGTGATGATGCTGCTGCTCAGTTGGCTGCTCCTATATATGTCATTCCTTCTGGTCAGCCACTGAAGGTAACTATTGTCTATGATGTTGAAACAGAGACTTCAGAGTTGGCTACATTGTTGTCCGATGGCGTGGCAAAGGGAACCAGTGTTCAGAATTCTATCACACAGATTATATCTACAGGCACTCCGGCATCACCTATGAAACTGGATGCTGGCAAAAAATATACTGTAAAACTACACTTAGGCTTGCATAGCGTGGAGTTTGAAGCTGAGGTAACTTCAGATTGGGAAGACGGTGCTGATGGTAGCGCATACCTGCCTGCCAACGCACCTGCAGAGCCATAATACCTGTTTCCCATTGCGGTAGTATTCCGAACCTTACATGAATTGTTGGATTAATGAGACTTGAGATGAACAAAAGAATCTTGCTGATGGCGGCGGTGGCCATGCTGGTGGCGGCCTGCTCGAAAGACGATGACCCACTGAGTGAGGGCACACAGCAGGGCACCGCGCAGGTGCCTGTGGCTTTCGGCGCCTACGTGGATCGTGCCACCACCCGTGCCGGTGCTGTTGGCGAGCTGACCACCAATGGCGGTTCGGGAAAGGCAAGCCTTCAGACAGAGGGCTTCGGCGTGTTTGCCTACCATACCGACGACAAGCTGTACAGTCCCATCTACCAGCCCAACTTCATGTATAACACCAGGGTGAGGGCCAGCAACTGGAGCTACGAGCCAGTGCGTTACTGGCCCAATGAGACGGGTACCAACACGGGCAGTGCCAATGTGGACCGCCTGAGCTTCTTCGCCTACGCGCCGTGGGTGCCTGTGGTACCCGAGACGGGACAGATAAACACAGGAACGGGTGGCCTGGGCTATGACCCCGATACACAGACCAGCCTGATAGAGGCGGCCAACAACGGGGGCATCGTGGGCCTTACCCGCAATGCTGCTGTGGGCGACCCCATGCTGACCTATTTCGTTGACCTGGACCCTGCCCGTCAGGTGGATTTCTGCTGGGGCGTGGCCAACGGCGACTTCACCAGTTCGGTGGATGGGCTGAACAATCAGGTGGCTGACGGCTCGCCCTTCCTGAACGTGATGAAGCCCAAGACAGGCGACCGCATCAGCTTCGACTTCCGCCATGCGCTGGCAGCCCTGAACGTGCGGTTGGACACCTCGGAGGCGCTGGATGAGAACACCAAGATATACATCAGGCAGATAACCTTCGAGGGTTTCGACCTGAAGGGCATGTTCAACCTCAACACCGACCGCGCGGTGTGGTACGACCTGGGTGGCGCGAACTACCTGCAGGGAGATGCCGTGACGGTGTATGACGGGCGCACCAACACCCGTGAGGCACTGAGCGCCAACGTGAACGAGACACCCACGGGACTGAACCCCGCCATCATACAGCAATATACGTATGACGACCTGGAGCTGGACGCTGATGACTGGGAAGCTGCCCATCCGGGTGTGACCAAGCCCGTCACGGTGGGTGTGACTGGCACCACCGTCAACCTGTTTGACGACACGAACCTCACAGGTGATGCCGATGCCAAGAAGGCGGCTCCACTGTATGTGATACCTACCGGCCGACCGTTACGGGTAAGCGTCGTGTATAACGTGGAGACAGTGGCCAAGAACCTGCCGGGCATATTGTCGGATGGCAAGACCAGCGGCAGCAGCGTGCAGAGCAGCATCACCAGGCAGGTGACACTGACCGGCTCGCATGGCGACGTGTTAGAGGCAGGCAAGCAATACTTCATTAGTCTGCACTTAGGCATGAGGGGCGTTGAGGTGAGCGCGCAGGTGGGCGCATGGGGCAGCTCGTTAGAAGAGGATGATACCGTGTTAGAGATGGTGGACATCACATTGACTACTGATGTGATACCGTGGACGGAAGGGCCTTCCACCGAGGGCGAAGCTAAGTATTAATGTTTGTGTTTTATAATCGATTGTTTGCATGAATAGTATCTGGGATTATATATTTACCGGCGGTCACTTGTACAAGAAGTCGTTCTGGAGGGAGGAGTACGAGCAGATAGCCCGTGAGAAGGAGGTGACGCCCGACCATGTGTTTGGCATTTGCAAGGGTGGTCCCCTGATGGATGAGACCGACCGTGAGATAAAGGAGCTGCTGCGTAGGAAGGGTGTCCTTACCAGTGTCTTTGAGTGAAAGTAGTGTGATGCGCCTTACACTACAGAAATGTAGCATGGTAACAATTATGAGGGACAGGTGACCTTGGCGAAGGCACCTTCCCTTTTTACAAAGATGACACATAACAGTATAAACTGATAGGATATGATGATAAACACTGCGATAAGTGACGAACGGATACAGCAGTACCTGGGCGGCAGGTACGGGCAGCGTGGCGAGACGCGTGTGCGCTATCGCGAAGCCGTGGAGGACTGCGAGAGTGTGCTGCACCTCGACAAGACCACGAGCGAGATAGCGCGCATGCACGGACACCAGCCAGAGGCATTCAGGATGGTGCTGAAACGGCATTTCCCCGACATTCTGGAACGCCGTGAGAAGCTGCGTGTGAGCCTGGGGTATGTGAAGACGCTGCACTTAGGGGCCAGGAAGAGCACGGAGGACAAGTACGCCGCTGCCCTGGAACTGCTTAGGAAGACCGATATGACGGTAGCAGAGGCTGCCCGGGAAACGGGCGTTGACATGCTCTCTCTTCAGCAGCACATCATCTTCCATCACCGTGCCCTGGCCGATGAGCGCCTGCACAGGCGTCTGGAAAGCCTTGACAAGCCCCGTGAACAGGGCAGGCTGAACGCCAATGGCCGCATAAGCGGTCCGCGTGGCACAGCGCCCGAATACTATGCAGAGGCGGTGTCGCTGTACGGGGAGCATCCTGAGATGACCATCAAGGAGATTGCCTTGAAGTGCGGCATGCAGCCCCACTCGTTAGGCTGCTATCTGCGCAGGTGGCACCGTGACATGATGCAGGTGCGTGAGGAGTACCGTCGTGCCAAGGTGGCAAGGCGTCAGGCCGAGCGTGCCAGGCACAACGAGTTCACCACCAAGGCAGCGAAGGCACGTCGGAAGTATGCGCCTGCCTTGCCGTTGATAGAGCAGGGCATGAGCTACGACGAGGCGGCACGGCAGACGGGACTTGACCGCGAACAGCTGCTCTCGTGGGTGAGGCACAATCGTCCCGACCTGCACATGCAGGAGCGGCAGAACAACTGGGTGACGCTGCCCAACGGGGTGCGTGTGAGTCGCCAGAGCTGGGACAAGTTCCAGCAGGCGGCACACGAATATGTTACTACCGACCGCCTGCTGAAGGACATCGCCGCCAGTCATGAGCTGAATGTCAACTCGCTGTCTTCTTTCCTGCATCGCACGATGCCGCAGGAGGTGGAGAAACGTAAGGAAAAACGAAATAAGGGTGCCACCGGCACCACCTTGTGATGACATTGATTTTTTAATTAACATATTTAAATATTATTTTTTATGAACAAAAGAATTTTGTTGACGATGGCTGCCGCTGCTGTGGTGTTTGCAACGACTTCTTGCAGTAGCGAGGATGCGCCTATGGACACTTCTTCTGACACGAGAGAGGTGTTGGCTACCAGTATTGAGAATTCCATAGAGACCCAGGCCTTTTTGACAGATTACCTGAGATTAGAATATGCCCAATATTATGCTGAGCCGGGTACCCGTAGCGCAAATCCAAGCGATTATGCTGAAGAGACTGATGAGATGTTCCAGGATTATGACTTATCCACGCAATATGCCGTAACTTCTGATTCCAAGGACGGCACGGCTTATTTTATACAGAATACCGTTGCAGAGAATGAATTTCTTGCCTTTTACAGGGATAATGATGGTAATATATTAAGCATAAAGAAGATCAGCATCCAGAATGAGGGGGACTATAGCACGGTTTCTTTTACAAGGATTGATGATTCCGAATTCATATCTGCAAAAGGTAATATGCAACAGAACTCAATAGAATACCTCTCATATGACGAGTCGGTCTTTGGTATGGCTACTACAAGAAACGGTTGTTCGTTCTGTCTCGGGTTAGCCAGTCTTCCTTGGAGCGCAGGTTTTGGAATGGCTCACCCATTGGCAGGTGTCGCCGTCTCAGTTGCATTCCTCTTATTGTCTGAGGCTATTTGCTAAGGCTATTTATTATGCATTGCTGTGATATGTGTAAGAAATGATGATATGATTATGAAAAAGAGATACTGGTATTTTTATGTTCTGTTCTTGGCGGCGCTTGCCTATATGATATGGGCCTGCATCTACGGCGATGACGAACGTATATTCAGGTCTATATGCTTTTTCCTCTCGATGCTTATCGTGTTTGTTACCACTATTATACGTGATAAGACAATAAGGAAAAAGGATATTAAGTTGCCAGCCAAGGTGATAAAGAGAATGGTCGTGCTTTTTATCTGCTCAATTGCTGCCATATTGATAGGCTATTGTACAGATTACTTATTAATTGGCTGTATCGTCTCATTCGTATTGGGATGTTTTGCCTTAAAAAGTGTTATGTGTTCCTTCAGGTCTAATTCATCTGAATAAAAGGAACGTAAAGAAAAACGGTGTAAGGAATAAGAAGTATGAAAAAGAACGACTTATATACTTTGGTTTTTGTTATATTGGTTTATGTGATTATATTCGTGAATCACCTGTTTGACTTTTTGCCTGAGAACTGGAATGACTTCTTTTATTATGGCGAGTTTGTCCTTATGGGTTTTCTGATTAAAATCATAAGAACGAATATGTCAAAAAAGTGACTTTTACCTTTGCCATGACAGTTAAAATACCCATCGCAGATGCCAGGAGGCGGTGGAGTAACGTAAGGAAAAACGTGCCGCGAAGGGGCGTAAAACAATACAAAAAAAAGATATTAATTATGAGAAAGTTTTTTATTTTGATGAGTTGCCTGCTGATGTGTGTGGCAAGCGCCTTGGCGCAGACAACCGATGGACCTGTTGTCTTGAGGAAGGTGCCAAACGCACAGTTGGAAATGGTGAATGACCAGATAAAGTTGGTGCTGTACACTGACAGGGGCGGCAACAGCCTAAGACAATTGACGCCTAATTTTGAGGTATGGGTGGACCAACGGCAGTGGATGGCAATGGCATATCAGTAACCAGGGCTACGGGTGTTAACAGTGCCGGTTTGCTGTTCTACTATGGCAATAAGTTTGTGAATGTTGATGAAGACGATTTCTTCTATCTGGGTGACGTCTTCGTTGACGAGGGCGAAAACGCGGAATCCGGGCATTACCAGCCTACCATCGTGTATAAATAACGGAATAGTTCACTTTAGTTTTTTGTATGATTGCAAACGGGGGTGGGCTGGTATCATAAGAAAGCCTCGGCATTTGGTGCTGAGGCTTTCTTGTTTTATAATAGTAATTACGGTTCCCCAATGGCATTGACGATCAGTTGTACCTGTATGGGCGTGAATTGCCGTTGCCCTGATGAGTAGCCTAATTGCCGGAGTCTGTCAAGCAGTCCCGGGCTTCTTCCAATCCATAGATTGAACTTCTTGTGCGCACTAGCCGGAGCGATATCAGGACAATAAAGCATCGCCAGTTCCCTTCGTCCGTAAGAACGGACCTTAAATTCTGTATTCATTGAAAAGAATATTTGGTTCGCCCACATGGGTTTGATTTATAATTGCGTTGCAAAGATACGCATAAAGATGTTGAAACGGTAACAAAAAGCTCTACTTAATTCTACTGAAAGTGCTTTATCTGCCCGTATATGCAGGGATGTGGTTTTTGCCCCCCGGCGTGGTTGTAACTTTGTGTCGTGAAACCGAAAAAGGCTTCACGAAAACAGCATGTTTAACCATTAAAAATAGATCTGTTATGGGAATTATCAAGAAAGGTGTCCTGGGCGGTTTCTCAGGCAAGGTGGGCACGGTGATAGGTGCCAAGTGGAAGTCGATAGACTACATGCGCAGTGTGGCGAGCAGTCATAACGACCGCAACTCGCTGGAGCAGCAGGTGCAGCGTGCCAAGTTCAGCATGGCGCAGGCTTTTGTACACGATGTGGTGGGCTTTGCCCGTGTGGGTTACGCTCCCTATACGTACAACCGCACGGCTGCCAACGCGCTGATGTCGTATGTGATGCGCCATGCCATGTCCGGCAGCGGTCTGGAGTGGGAGATTGACTTCTCTAAGGTGCTGGTGAGCCGTGGCGCCCTGACCACAGTGAGGGTGGCAAGCGGCAGCGTGAGCAACGACACATTGACGTGCACATGGACCGACAACAGCGGGCGCGGTGATGCCCGGGCTACCGATGTGGCAATGGTGCTGGTGTATAACAAGGCTACTGGCGAGGCGGAGTATGACACGCAGGCCGGACAGCGTGGTGACGGCACTTGTGAACTGGCGCTTCCCAGTGGGTGGGGGAATAATGACCTGGCGGTGTATCTTGGTTTCCGCAAGGCTGATGGCAACGACTGTTCCGACAGCATCTGCCTGATAAACCAGGGTGCTGCCACCGGCTCTGCCTTTGGCTCTGGTGGCTCTTCTTCTTCGGGCACCAGTGGCGGCAGTGGTGCTGGCTCTGGCAGCGGTAGCGGCTCGGGATCTGGTAGCGGCTCTGGCTCCGACAACACTGGTGGCAACGATGGAGGCGACGGCGGCGACCTGCAGATTTAATCAAAGTCTCAATTTTACTACGTAACAATTTTCAATTTAAAAAAGATTATGAGTAAGAAAGTAAGCATTAACTGGAACATTATCATTCAGGCAGTATTGGCAGCCATTACATCGATTGCCAGTGCCATTACGTTGAACTCTTGCATTAACTGGCCGTTATGAGAACCATTACACTGATTATTATCCATTGCAGTGCGACGAGGGAAAACCAGCGTTACACTGCCGAGGACTGCAAACGTGATCACCTGAGCCGTCCGGGTTACAAGGATATTGGCTACCATTTCTATATCGAGCGGGATGGCAAGTTGGTGGAGGGCCGCCCTGTAGAGAAAATTGGTGCCCACTGCGAGTACCACAACAAGCACTCGATAGGTATCTGTTTAGAGGGTGGGCTGGACAGTCAGGGGCGTTTTGCCGACACACGGACAGGCGGTCAGGAGATAACACTCATTGATTTGCTGGCCAAGTTGAAAAATGACTATCCGCATGCCTTGATCGTGGCGCATCACGAGCTGAACTCCGACAAGCCGTGCCCGTGTTTCGATGTTTCGGAATACCGGCAGCTGTTTCCGTAATAATTAAAGCCTCCCCGCCATTCGGCGGGGAAGCCTTGATGCACTGGAATACCGCCAGTTGTTTCCTAAGCAATTTAAGAACACCCTCGCCAGATTTGACGGTGAGGGTTGTTTATGCTGTTACAGAGTAGCGGATCCTGTTTTAGATAACTAACACTTAGAAATCTCTACCTTCAAACAAAGCTCCACTGCCTGTCGATGAACTGTGTTTGCCTCCTGCATTGAAGATGTAACTCAGCGAGAAAACGATGTTAGGATATTTAGGACGTACCCATGTTTCCGAATTCAAGCCAACGCTAGTTCTTCGGTTGTAATATTTAGCTGTATGGAACACATCGTTAGCTACAGCGGCAAATGCTAGTTTGCCTTTCATGAACTGCTGACGGAAGGCCAGGTTGAAGTAAACATAACCGTGTTCTTTCCCTTGTGTCAAGCTCTTTGGGCCGATAAAATGACCATCAAACTGTATGCGACTATCCTTGCCTAAAGAAAGCGAGTTAATCCAGCCAAGCTGATAAGTAAAACCATCAGCATCAGTACAACCTATATGCTGTGCCTTAAAATCATATTGGAACAGACTGCCATTGAGGGTAGTAGTCCACCACCGAGTAGTCTTGGCAACACCACTGAACTCCAAACCCCATTCAATCTGACGTCCAGCATTGACGTTCCTATCAAGTGTTACACCAGGTTCGTATGCTTCACGTACCCAGTCTACTACATCCTTACGATGGCGATAAAATCCTCCAAAAGAGATGCTGTGCCCGCCTTCGAAAGAGTTGCGGTAGTTCAGTTCTAATGAGTTGATGAATTCAGGACGGATGTCGGTACTGCCAATCTTACGGGTATAGTAGTCTTCATAAGTAATGTAAGGCTCTGTCTGCCAGATGCCCGGACGATTAGTACGACGAGAATAGCCCAACGTGAAAATGCCTCCTTTTCCTAAGTTGTAAGATAAATGAGCAGAGGGAAACAAATCCAAACGTTTCTTATCAAGATTTCCTCCTGGGACGGTTATCTCTACTAAGTCGATTACTCTTTCTGCACGAATGCCAGCATCGAATTCAAAGTTACCAAACTTGTCGTTCATCATTGCATATAATGCATGTATCTGGCGACGGTAATAAAATGGAGCATGCAAGTCATCCTGCCACTCAAAATCCTCCTTTTCTCTATCCCAGTACTTGATGTTGTACTCTCCGTGCTCGCTGTATGTGGAGTAGAAATAGCCACTCTCGAAATTACCCGTTGAACTGTATTTGTTACGATAGGTGAGGGTGAAATCACAATCCCAATGGTGCTCTTCCTCATAGCCTCGCGTACCTTCGTAACGCTTACCAGAAAGGTCGAACATATTACTTTCCGTATATTCCAACGAATACCAATCGTAACGGAAACGATTGACGGTTGATAGGTTACTGTGATCATTGATTTTCCAGTTCCAAGATAGTGCTGCTTGGAATAGGTTTTTTTTCAATTGATAGCGGTCGTGGCTGTTGTAGGTAGCATCGTTCAGCACTTCGTCTCCTTGTAAGCGCAACTCATGGTAACACATATCACCACCTCTGGTAAATTTAGTCTGGCCAGCCTGTAAGTCGAGTGATAAGTTATGGTGCTTGCCGTCATTGTATTGCCACCCCGTTTTGCCTATGAACGAACGGTTTTCGCTGAATCGAGTACCATCAGATTCTGAGGTAGTGGTAAAATCGTCCACCACAGTTTTCTTCTTTTGCTGGAAATTACTCTTTCCCATAATGTTGGTAGCCGTACCACCAACATAGAGAGTGTGTTTCCCTGTACGATAGTTCAGCAGAGCATCACCCGTCCATGTGCCTAACGTACTTCCTGAGGTGTTGAACATACCACTCCATCCATCACCGCTGGATCGCTTGGTAGTAATATTGATAATACCTACATCACCTTCCGCGCGATAGCGTGCAGAAGGAGTAGTTATTAACTCTATGTCTTCCACAGAGGCTGCTGGGATTTGTTGTAGGGCTTGGGTACCCGTAAGAGGACTGAGTTTGCCGTCTACATACACCAAAAAGTTGCTGCTGCCTCGGAAAGTGAGTCCGCCATCAGCATCCACCTGCACAGAAGGGGTGTTGGCCAAGATATCTACAGCCGTTCCACCCGAGGCACCCACAGCTGCTGATCCACTGATGCGCTGACGGTCCAGTTTATATACAATCTGGTTCTTTTCGCCAACAACAGTGACTTCGGAAAGGCCAGTAGCCAGTTCTTTGATAGCGATCGTACCTAGATCGATGGTCTGTCCTTCTGTAATAGTGAGTTTTTCGCTGATATAGGGGTCATAGCCTATCATGCGTACCATCACCAGTACATCGCCAGCAGGCACATTCTCAACGGTGAAGGAGCCGTCCACTACCATTCCAGATGCTACTACCTTGTCGTTGAGGTCGGATACGATTACATCAGCATAGTCTATGGCTTGCTGGGTGGTGGCATCCACCACCTTTCCCTTAATAATAGCAGATGATGCTGCATAGAGTGCACATTGAGTGCACCCTAACAGTATCATCAGTAATAACTTCTTCATGATTTATTCTTTTTCTTTCTTCGTGATTATTGGCTGGTCTTAAAACTCCACTTTTGGAGCCTGACTAGCACCTGCGTCAGCTTCAAAGTAAGCACGCTGTGTGAAGCCCAGCATACCAGCAAACAAGTTCTTGGGGAACGTGCGGATGGTAGTGTTATACTTCTGAGCCTCCTTGTTGAAATTAGTACGTGCCACGTTGATGCGGTTTTCTGTACCCTCCAGTTGAGCCTGCAATTCCTTGAACTGTTCACTTGCTTTCAAATCAGGATAGCTCTCAGAAATAGCGATTAGTCTGCCCAGTGCAGAAGCGAGCTCGCCTTGTGCTTGCTGGAACTCCTGCAATTTCTCAGGGGTAACGTTCGATGGGTCAATGGTAATGGAAGTAGCTTTGCTACGAGCATTCACCACAGCCTCGAATGTAGATTGCTCGTGTTGGGCATACCCCTTCACGGTATTCACCAAATTAGGAATCAGGTCAGCGCGACGCTGATACTGGGTCTCTACATTGGCCCACGCTGTGTTTACACCTTCGTCAAGACCAACCATACCATTATAAACGCTAACGAGCCAGAAGGCAATTACTGCAATGACTGCTATCAGTCCAATAGTTGATTTCTTCATCTTATTTAAATTTAAACATTATATCTCATAACTACTTATCAGAAGCGAGATCCGGCACCTCCACCGCCTCCCATGCCTCCGCCAAAGCTACCACCAATGCGGCCTCCACTACCGAATCCTCTGCCGCCTCCACCCATGATGATGGGACCACCACCGCCATTCTCTACGCTGTTGTAGGTGGTGCGCTTGCGCTTCACTACATGTCCGCAGTTGCTGCAAACCCAAGTCACTTCATAGGTCTTTGAGGCTTTGCTGCTATAGAGTAGTTTGGTAGATTCCTGCTTTAGTGTATATTGTCCGCATGATGTGCATTTGCGCTGATATCTATCTGAGAGCCAGGCAAAGAATATCAGGATACCAGAGAAGCCGAAGGTTAAAAAAAGGAATGCCAGCAGACCAAACCACCCGCCATCTTCTTCTTCCTCTCTCTCCATCGAACCGTCCAAGCGCCCCACTACTTTGGTCATACCAGCCACCATACCCTCATCCCAATTGTTGTCTTTCAGATAGGGTATCATGTCTTTTACTTGTATGCGTTTGCAGATAGCGTCTGGCAGGTCACCTTCCAGTCCGTAGCCTGTGTAGAACTGGATAGCGCGTTGGTCCACCACTAACAGCACAACCAATCCGTTGTCTTTCCCTTTCTTACCTACGCCCCAACTGTTCAGCAACTCGTGGCAAAAATCGAATGGATCTACCTCGCCGATGGAAGGCAAAGCTGCTACCACTGTTTCTATGCCAGTCTTCTCTTCTAATTGATAGAGCATAGCGTCAATACTGTCGGTGGCAGCTTGGGATAAAATGCCAGAGGGATTGCATACATATTTAGTACGATCCTGTAAGTGAACTTTTGGTAGATTGTCGGGTGTAAAAACCTTCTGCGCACTTATGCTCAAAGCGCACAGAAATCCCGCCAAACCTATGATGAGTGTCCTAATTTTCATAGCCATTCTCAGTTTAACGGGCTAAAGATACGAAAAAAAAATTAGTTGATATACTTTTCTATAAAATTCTGTACTCTTTGGGTGTATTCTTCAGGATAATCGAAGTAAGAACGGGCATGTCTAGCCCCTGGTACTAGCCAAATCTCTTTGGGCTCAGGTTTTGCCTCATAAAGTGGATGCACCATCCAGGTGGGCACAAAGTTGTCGTTGTCACCATGAATGAAAAACATAGGCAAATGACTCTTTTTTACCATCTCTAAGGGTGATGCCTCTTGGAACGTCCAACCGTGAATTACCCCACACCACCAGCTGGCCAAAGGTAGCACCCACTGCATCAAAGGTTCATCGTGCTGGTCGCCAGACATCTCGTCCATTACGCTGGTATAGCCACAGTCCTCAATATAAGCTTTGACGTAGGGCTTCTGTGGTTCGCCACTTACACACATTGCGGTAGCTGCTCCCATCGATGTGCCGTGAATCACCATTTGCGTGTCGCCTATTTTGTTGCCCAAGCTGTCTCTGGGGGCAAAGATATTGTTGGCCACATCCAGCCACTCTATCACATCCAGGCGGTCAAACCACCCCATCTGTGCATACTTGCCTTCGCTGAGGCCGTGCCCGTTGAGGTCGGGCAAGAACATATTGTATCCTAGGTCATGTTGGAACATATAGCCGTAGCGCATCATGCGCACAGCACTATCTGTCCATCCATGAATAATAAAGGCTGTCTTGTCGGTAGGCTGGTCGGCTGCTGCATATACAGCATGCAAACGTCTGCCGTCGTTGGCTATGATGAAAGTGTCACGCAAGGCACCTTTGGAGCACAAATCTTCTACCCACGCTTTAGCTGGGGGTAATTCCTCAAAGAGTTGGGCATAGGCTTTCTCTGGGTTGTGTGAAACCTCACGATTAGGATTCACCAACATGTTTACAGCCATATTGGCGATAATGAGTGGTACTACTATAATAATGATTATCAGTACACTTGCCAAGAATACTACAACTCTTTTCTTTTTCTTCCCCAATTTTCTGTCCTCCATTATTTTTGCCAAATATTCCAAGCTTCAAATGCTTGCAGCAGCAACATCTCCAGTCCGTTCTTTACCATAGCCCCCTGCTTTTTCCCGTTTTTCATGAACAGGGTCTCGTCAGGATTATAGAGCAAGTCGTACAGCAGATGTTTGGGGGTCAGCAATTCGTATGGAATGTCTGGACACTCGTTGATTTTGGGATACATACCCAAAGGGGTGCAGTTTACAATCACATGGTGCGTGTCCATAATTTCGGGTGTCAGGTCGCTGTAGTTGATGAGATGGTCACCTTTCTTGTTGCGCGACACAAACGTACTCTCAATGCCCAAATCCTGCAGGCCACAGTAAATGGCTTTGGAGGCTCCACCTGTACCGAGTATCAACGCCTTTTGATGGTGGTCAGCAATAAACGGCTCGATAGACTGGGTAAAGCCAACAATGTCGGAATTATATCCCACCAGTTTGGTCTTCTTGCTGGTTCTGACGATTTTGATTACATTCACAGCACCAATTCGTTTGGCCGTATCTTTGTCAAGCTCGTCTAAATAAGGAATCACCTGCTCTTTGTAAGGGATGGTGACATTCAATCCCTTGAGGTTGTCGTTTTTCTCAACAACCTCCCTGAACTCTTCGATGCTGGGAATCTCAAAATTTACATACTCAGCATCAATGCCTTCAGCTTCAAACTTCTCGTTGAAATATCCTTTGGAGAAGGAATGTCCCAACGGATAACCTATCAATCCGTAAATATCCATTTTATATTTCTTTCAACACGTTCTTTTCAATTCGATCCAACACGTCACCTGTTGCTTTTTCTTTCAGGAAGTGCTCACCTGTAATGTGCTCATACAGTTCAATGTAGCGATTACTGATAGAAGTTACTATCTCATCTGTCATAGGTGGTACCTGTTGTCCAGCTTTTCCCTGGAAACCATTGTCCATCAGCCACTCGCGAACAAATTCCTTAGAGAGTTGTTTCTGTGGTTCACCTTTAGCAAACTTCTCTGCATATCCATCAGCATAGAAATAGCGGCTGGAGTCTGGGGTATGAATCTCATCCATTAAGTAGATGACGCCATTGTGCTTACCAAACTCATACTTGGTATCTACCAGGATTAAACCGCGTTTAGCCGCAATCTCTGTACCGCGTTGGAACAATGCCAATGTATATTTCTCCAATAAGGCATATTCCTCAGGAGTAGCCAAGCCCTTGGCCAAGATCTCTTCTTTGGAGATATCGGCATCGTGCTCGCCAATTTCGGCTTTAGTGGTAGGAGTGATGATAGGGGTAGGGAATTTCTCGTTCTCCCGCATACCTTCAGGCAGTTTTACGCCACATATCTCACGCACACCACTCTTGTATGCACGCCATGCACTGCCACAGAGGTAGCCGCGTACAATCATCTCAACAGGGAAACCTTCACACATCACGCCCACCGTTACCATGGGGTCAGGAGAGGAGAGTTTCCAGTTGGGACAGATGTCAGCTGTTGCATCCAGGAATTTTGATGCAATCTGGTTCAATACCTGTCCTTTGAATGGAATGCCTTTCGGCAAGATCACGTCGAAAGCTGAAATACGGTCGGTAGCCACCATCACCAGTTTTTCGTCATTGATGTTATATACGTCACGCACCTTTCCGTGGTACACACTTTTCTGTCCGGGAAAGTTGAAGTCAGTTTTTGTTAATGCTTTCATTATCTTTGTCTTTAAGTACGTTTTTCTTCTCTTTGTCAAACCTGTCGTAAGCCTCTACGATGCGTTCCACCAGCTTATGGCGCACGATGTCTTTCTGGTTCATCTCAATCACCGATATGCCTTTCACGCCCTTGAGGATGTGCAACGCCTGCACCAAACCCGAGGTCTGCGAGGGTGGGAGGTCAATTTGCGTCATATCGCCCGTAATGATCATCTTGGTGTTCATACCCATACGGGTAAGGAACATCTTGATTTGCTGTGTGGTGGTGTTTTGTGCTTCGTCCAATATCACCACTGCATCGCTCAGGGTTCTGCCTCGCATGAATGCCAACGGAGCAATCTGAATGACATTGGTCTCCATATACTCCTGCAGTTTTACAGCTGGTATCATGTCCTGCAAAGCGTCATACAGCGGTTGCAGATAGGGGTCAATCTTTTCCTTCATGTCACCAGGCAGGAAGCCCAATTTCTCGCCGGCTTCCACAGCAGGACGGCAGAGCACAATCTTGCGCTTCTCCTTGTTCTTCAGGGCGCGCACCGCCAAGGCGATGGCCGTATAGGTTTTTCCTGAGCCTGCAGGACCTACGGCAAAGGTGAGGTCGCTGTTGTTGAACGCCTCTACCAACTTCATCTGGTTCTCACTGCGAGGGATGATGGGCTTGCCCACCACACTGAACACAATGACGTTGCCCGACTTCTCCGCTTGCGGCGCATTACCTTTTATTATATCTATAATAACTTCTTCTTTCAGTGAATTGAATTCGGTGCAGTATTTCTGAAGTTTGATGATATTTTCCTCGAATGCACACAGCTCCTCTTCGTCGCCCAGCACTTTGATGACATTGCCCCTGGCAATGATGCGCAGCTTAGGGTAGAGTGCCTTGATGAGCTGCATGTTGGTGTTGTTGACACCGTAGAAAATGATAGGATCTACATCCTCGAGTACAATCAGTTTTTCAATCATTCAAACAATAATGGTTATTATGGTTGCAAAGTTAGCGTTTTATTTCACTTTTTTTACCTTGATGCCACTCTTTTTTTTCGATATTTTCAGACAATCTTTCCTTAAAGAGTGGTTTTCGAAGTCAAAGAGCAGGTTGGGGTCGAAATGTTGGTTGTCAATACGCGTTTCGAAGTGCAGGTGGTCGCCTGTAGCCCTGCCCGTACGCCCCTCTAACGAAAGTGGTGTGCCTGCTTTTACCAGGTCGCCTTTCTTCACCAGGTTCTTTGAGTTGTGACTATAGAGTGTCTCCAAACCGTTATGATGGCGCACAATCACGCAGTTGCCATAGTCGGCAAACCATTGTGACATCACCACTTCACCGTCGAAGGCACAGCGAATGGTGTCGTTGGCAAAGGTCTTGATGTCCCATCCTGAGTGCATCCTGCCGTCTCTTGTTCCATAGCGCGACATGATGCGACAATCAGGCAGTGGGAAACAGAAACCTTCTTCCAATAGGTCCATCGGACAAATGATCAACTCTTGCTTGTCGATCAACTGACTCGACTGGGTGATTTTGATGTGATTCACCCCCACGTCATAATAATCCTGTGCCCATGCCACCAATGGCAAGAACAAGGTAAGTAATATGACCGTCAGTTTTTTCATTACTCAAAATAAACCACCTGACTTTTAGTCAGGGATGCATATTTCTTTAACAAGTCTATTGTCAGTTCTGCTGCCTTTTGCAAGCCTTTTTCGCCACTATAACCATTGATGATGGCCAACAGATGTACGGTATGGATGTCCATCTTGGTGCGCTCGTGGTCGCTGGTAGGAGTACCGATACCACCTATGGCATCTCGATAAACGGGCAATCCGTCAATGTTAAGCACACCTCGTCCAATGCCTTCGTAGGGCTCCCCCTCACGACCAATACCTAAAACAAGCCTGTCGCCTTGAATCTTGTCAGCATCAAAGCCTCCGATGCTAAAACCTGAACGCAACGACACCAGATTGATGATATCCACCAGCGTGTCAATCTGATAGAGGTCTAACCCCCGAAGCAATCGCCTGCGCAGGGCTTCTGCCGACGGACGATACCTGCTGGGGTCTTTACCGCAACGCCTGTAGGCCGTTCTGGTGGCAGCTATGGCGTATTGCTCCTTGCAGTCGTCCACATTGCTTTCGGCACGCAACTCTTGGGTAAAGGCGTCAATCTCTTGCCACAGCTCTTGGCTAAAGCTGGTGTTGGTCACCCATGCCTCCACTGCCACGCCCTTGAATTCAGGACATTTGCTCTTCAGCTCCTCAGAAACTTCTATATTCATTTATTCAGCATGATGCCCGTTAACAAACGGCCAGAATCTCTGGTAAGACGACGCACAGAGAAGAACTCTTGATAGCGCAGGTAGGTACAGATGCCCGACATCTCAATCTGAGACGTTGGAATGCCGAATTCTTGCATATCCAAGCGATTGGCTACCCACAGGTTGATGTGGTATTTGTGCGAACGGGGTACCCATTCTGCCACATGCTCTATCGGATAACTGGAGTTCTTGAACTCTTCATACACCTCGTCGCCCACTTCAAAGCCTGCCAAAGAGATACCAGGACCAACCACCACATGTACGTCCTCGGGTTGGGTGCCAAACTTCTGCTGCATCTTCATTAAGGCTGTCAGCGTTACGTGCTTCACGGTGCCTCTCCATCCCGCATGTACCATGCAGACTGCTTCATTCTTGGCATCATAGATGGCAATCGGAAGACAATCGGCTGATGTGACACATACGCAGATGCCCTTTTCTCGGGTCATCAGGATATCTTTCCATTCCAGACGTTCGCGACGTTCTTCCTCCGTACCTCTCAGGAATGATCTGCCTAAGTGGGCATAGTCGGTGCCGTGAGCCAGGTGGGGGATGGCAAGCACTGCAGGTTTCTTAGGCAGTGCGTTGCATACGATTTCAAGATTCTGCTGGATGTTTTTGGGGTCATCATCCGTGTAGATGCCACAGTTCAATGAACCGTAGTTGCCTGTGCTGACGCCACCAAAACGCGTGGTGGTGAAACAGGTGACATTGGGGAATGCCAGCATTGATTTGTATGACAACAGTCTTTTGTCTTCAGATAAAATAGCCATACTCAATTCCTTTTATTTGGGTTGTTTTTAGGTGTTGTTTTAAAAAGTTGCGCTAATGTACGCATTTAATTTGAACAAAAAAAATATATCTCCTATTTCTTTTTAATAAAGTTTGGGTAAAATGTTGTAATTTTGCAGCCATGTGGTTGTTGTTAGCATTCTTATCTGCCGCTCTGCTGGGCTTTTACGACGTTTTTAAGAAGCAGTCGCTCAAGGACAATGCTGTCTTGCCAGTATTGTTTCTGAACACCATTTTTTCTTCTTTGATGTTCTTGCCTTTCATCATTGTGTCGCATGGGGCACCCCAAATATTACAAGGTACCATCTTTTTTGTACCAGAGGCAGGGTGGGAGGCACACAGACTTATTCTGATCAAGTCTTTTATCGTACTCTCTTCGTGGACATTGGGCTATTTCGGCATGAAACACTTGCCCATCACCATTGTAGGACCTATCAACGCCACTCGTCCTGTGATGGTACTGATCGGGGCCATGCTGCTCTTTGGTGAGCGTCTGAATCTTTATCAATGGATTGGTGTGTCGTTGGCCATTTTTTCGTTCTTCTTACTGAGTCGCTCAGGACGGAAAGAGGGCATCGACTTCAAGCATGATCGTTGGATATATTGTGTGGTCTTGGCTGCTATTCTGGGAGCTGTTAGTGGTCTCTACGACAAATACTTGATGAACCAGCTCAATCCTATGCTGGTGCAGTCGTGGTACAATGTCTATCAGGTAGGTATTATGGGTTCCATCATTGCCTTGCTTTGGTGGCCCCAACGCAAGAAAAGTACGCCTTTTCGCTGGAAATGGACCATCATCTGCATCTCTTTGTTCCTTTGTGTAGCTGATTTTGCTTATTTCTACTCGCTGAGTCTGGATGGTTCTATGGTTTCCATCGTTTCGATGGTCAGAAGGGGCAGTGTGGTGGTATCGTTCCTGTTTGGGGCACTTGTTTTCCGTGAAAAGAACTTAAAAAGTAAAGTTATTGACCTAATTTTGGTGCTAATTGGAATGTTCTTCTTATATTTGGGGACAAATTAAAGTGAATTGCGATTTACGAGTAATTGTGATTCAGTGAGCGGAGAACCAAGCTTGCTTGGGTTATCTCGAGCGAAAGCAATTTATTTAATTTTTAATTAAATAAAATTCGATGAAAAGGACGTTTTTTATCATAGGAGTACTGCTGGCGGCTTGTCAGATGACATTTGCCCAACAAGTGAGGGAGAGTTTTGCGAATATGCCTGACTCGCTCAGTACTTTACTGACGAAGGTGAATCGTGAAGATTTCATCGACTTCCTCGACAGTAATATGAAGGCTGAGGTGAATAACCGCTTGGGGGGTAAGTCGGAGATGACAAGGCTGACGGCTGATTTTATTGAGGTAAAGATGACGGAGGAAAGTACTTTTCAACTAAAGGTGCTAACCAAAGCTGATGGTACACAACTGCTCTGTGCCGTTTCTACGGTGTGTGGTCCTACGTGCGATAGTCATATCGATTTCTTTACTACCGATTGGCAATCGCTGGATATCAAGGCGTTGCTGCCTATTGCGCCAACCCTTACCGATTTCTTGAAGCCGTTGCCGGAAGACGCTGCATACACCTTGCGTAATGCCTATCGCCAAGCCGATATGCTGTTTGTGAAGGCCACTTTGTCGCCTGATGATGCAACGCTGACCTTCACCTTCACTACCCCTGATTATATGGATGCTGAAGCTGCCAAGCTCATTGAACCCTATATTATTCCCACCGTTACCTTGCATTGGGATGGTGCAAAGTTTGTCAAGTAACAATGCGTCGTCCTGCGCATCAGCAATACATCACTGATCTTGTGCATGTGTGGACAAAATAGCATAAATATACATCTTTTTGAATGGGTTCAAGGGGGCAGAAATGTCCCCTTTTCGTTTACTAGTAGTAAAAGGTGGGTTTACTAGTAGTAAGCCGTCCGTTTACTAGTACTAAGCGCTGGGCTTGCTACTGGCTGTGTTTTTGGGCGTATTTATTGATTTTGTGTATATACGGTATATTTTTCACATGGAAAAGACAAGTTGAGAGGGTGGTAGCGTGACGCGTGACAGTGTGACAGTTCATTTTTTACCTTATCCAAAAACCAAAAGTAAAACTTATATTTATATATAATATATA
>JAFSPM010000001.1 GCA_017442855.1 Bacteroidaceae bacterium
CGCCTGCCGCCTCAAGGTAATGGTAGTAACCTCATTTGGCTCTGCCTGAGCTAATTCATTCACTCCTTCTTCTGAAGTGTCGTTACTGCCAGTCTTACTGTTACAAGCCATGCACAAACCAGCCACCAACCAAATTCCTATCGCAGTCCTTATCTTCATTTCAGTTTAGCAATTAATGTAAATTCTTTATCTCATAGCATTTACTCTTTAAACTCCATATCTTTAAGCGTAAAGCCCTCGTCCTTGCTTTGTTTGAGTTTGCCTATCAACACTACATTGTTCATCTCCTCACAATCATGCGTCTGCAAATATTTAACAAAACGAGAGATGCCTTCTGGCAAACCCTTGATATCTCCTTTTTTCATCCACTGTTCTTGCAGTACATAGGGATGGATGCAGGTCTTGTAATACTCATGATCAATTATGTTGGATTGAGGAATATCAATGTTTCCCAGCATATCAAGCTTGAAACGTACATAACTGCCTTTTAAGCTATGTTTGTCTATCAATGCATAGCCACGCCAACCTTCACCGAAGTAACTATTTCCGAAGATGCAGTAATAATCTGGCAATTCAATGAATGCATGATAATTTGAAATACAATCCAGATTGGTAGTAAACACAGGTTCCATACGATTCTTTATATGATTATAATGGTATAGCGAGTCAACCCTTTCGTCATAACAATAGCCAACAGCGTAATCAATGGCTGCTGTGTTCATGTGCGAATTAAGCTCATTGGAGAAATCAGGACGGGCAGCCAAATGACCTGCTTTTAGTTTCTTTATCATGTTACCTTGTAAGTCTTGCTCCCAGTAACAAAGTTGTTCATTACTAGCATCGTCCTCACTGAAAGCCAGATGAGTGACATACAGATGCTGTTTGCTTGTGTCAAACCTAATGCTCGCATTATTGATACTTCCATTAGCTACAGGAATATGATTTTGAGGGTTCCCTTGTAAATCGAAAGCTAAGAAAGCATTACTGAACGGTACAATTAAATATACCTTATCGTTTTCTTCATCGATATAACTCCCCATAATGGCTATTGGGTATTCATTGGGTCCTTGTCCTTTTTGGGAAATGTTAGTAATAAAATCTCCCTTTTTGTTGAATAGCTTATAACCTGTATAGAAAGAATAAATGCCAACATAGGAAGGACTAACAAAGGTTTGTGTCTCATTTCCTATCAATGCTTCTTCTTTGTCTTCCAACTTTACAAGTTCAAATTCAGAGAACAGCAAACTCATCGGAAAGTCAATGGTGTCAGTCATCAGTTTCATGTTGCAAACGACAACAGTATCACCTTGCGAAGTGACTATCCGTTCTGCCACAACAGGACTGTTATCCAAGCCTATCGGATTATTTGCTTGGTGGGTACATGAGTATAAAAAGCCCAGTATAGCAATTATTATTATTTTTGTTCTCATATAATTATTCTTTCGACACACCAACTGCCATCATATAATTTGAACGGACAGACTTGCCGTCTTTTTTGGCAGGTTTCCATTTAGGCATACCCTTAAACGCTTGGATAACCTGCTCATCCAAGGCTGGATCAAGTCCTTTTCTGAGCGTAATATCTGAGAGGCTCCCGTCCTTATTTACCACGAATGATACATTTACAAGACCTTTGATGTCAGCACTGAGATTTTCAGGATAATGGACTCTTTCCTTTACATACTTCAATGCTCCTTGCACATCACCATCTGGGTATATCGCCCACACGTCCAAGTCATCGTATTCATAGATAGAATCATCATCTGAATCGGTGGCTGGGCTAGTAGTAGACTGGCTGACAGCTTGCTGCCCTACAGCTTTATATGGGTCGAACTCCATGTCCTTCAACGTAAAGCCCTCTTCCTTGCTTCGCTTCAACTTGCCTATCAACACTACATTGTTCATGTCTTCGGTTTCCTCTGTTTGGATATACTCCACAAACTTAGCTACTCCTGCTGGCAAGTCAGAGAAATCTTCCCAGTTCATCCACTGCTTCTGTAGATAGAAAGGAGGGATATTCAAGATATAGTTGCCATCAACGAAACCTGTATTAGTAACATCTATATCACCCATCATGTCGAGAATGAGGCGAACATAACTTCCCTTGAGGGACTGCTTGTCAATCATAGCCAACATCGTCTTAGGTGGATCTGGCTGATAACATGATACCAAATAATAGTCAGGCAATTCAATGTAATTGTGCATGTTATCCTTACTGTTCAGGTTGGTGGTAAACTTAGGCACCATTCTATTGGCAGCCTCATCGTAGTGATAGAGCGAGTCGAGCCTGTCTTGCCCCCACCAGAACAGGTCATAATCCAATGCCGAGGTATTTTGCAGAAAATAGACCTCGTTGCTGAAATCCATCACTTGTGATGACAAATGATTGGATGGGACTTCCTGAATCATATTACCCTCGAAATCCTGTACATAAAAAGCTGGTTCTTCTTTGCTGAAACACAAAGCTGCCATATAAACCTTCTTTTTTTCTGTATCTATGTGGAACCTGCCCTTATTTACTTGTTTTGCCAAAGGAATGTGTTGGAGAGCGTTCCCTTGAAGGTCGAAGGTCATTATCTTGTTAGCATTGAAATTGATAAAGTACAAGCGATTATTCGAATCATCAATCTGAGCATCATATAATCCATTGCCAAATTCGTCAGGACCGTTGCCACGCTTCGAAACACTGGTGATGAAACTTCCATCCCTATTGAACAGCTTGACACCCGACTGGTAAGCTAAGGAAACTATGTGATTAGGACTGATGAAGGTATATCCATCACCTATTAATGCTTCCTCGCTGTCGTCTAACTTCACAATCTCCAAGTTAGACAGCAACAGGCTCATGGGGAAGTCGATGGTGTCAGTCACCAAATCCATGTTGCAAACTATCACAGTATCACCTTGCGAAGTGAATATCCGCTCTGCCACAACAGGGCTATTATTCAAGCCCACAAGCTTGTTCCCATGCTGTCCACAAGAGCATACGATGCCCAGGACAACCATCATCATGGTTGCTAATCTAATGAATTTCATACTATTATGTTTTTAGAGATTTACTTCATAGGCGGAATGTTACAGGTACAGTATAGCGTACAGCAACTGGTTTTCCATCATGCATGCCAGGCTTCCAAGTAGGCATAGAGGCAATCAGACGAAGGGCCTCCGCATCCAATGACGGTTCCACCCCACGCATTTTGAGTATGCTGCTCAGAGCGCCATCTGCATTCACCACAAACTGCACAGTGACACGCCCCTTGATGCCAGCCAACTTAGCTTCTTCTGGATAACGAATATTCTCTTTCAAATAACTCATAAGTGCTTTCATACCTCCAGGAAACTCAGGCATTTTTTCCACCACCTGGTAAATGCCATCCTCATCAACCAAAGGTGTTTCTATCCTTTGTGGGTTGACTGCTGCCTTTCCTTGAATAGAGAACCTCACTGGCACCGTATATCGAGTACGTACAGCTTTATCTCCTTGCCTGCCTGGAGCCCATGTCGGCATCGAACGAATAACGCGCAGGGCTTCGGCATCCAAAGAAGGCTCTACGCCTCGCAATACTTGTATATTACTGAGAGTACCGTCCCTCTCTACAATAAACACTGTGGTTACCCTTCCCTCAATACCAGCATTCAACGCCTCCGCTGGATAGCGAACATTATTACTGATGTAGTTCATCAGTTCCACCATACCCCCAGGAAACTCTGGCATAAACTCAACTACTGGAAAAATAACGGTATCTTCAGGATTGACTATAGGAACAAGCTCTTCAACCTGTGTAGCTTGAGGCATAATATCAGATAGTTGAACAGCTCCCAACTCTTGCGAAGCATATTGTACTTCAGGTCTGGCAAAAGCTCCAACAGCAAGGGCAGCCAATGGCAGCATGAAAATACATTTTGCCAATGCCAGAGGGTTGGAAGCGGGCTTGAGCATCATGACAATGCGTTTACGGAGGTTGCTTTGATTGAGGTTGTTGGTTAAACTAATCAGCCTACCACCCACAGCTTTACGGATAAGTAGCATCTGATATTGCTGTGCATTAACTCCAGCATTAAGTACAGCATCATCAGCCTCATATTCATGGAGTGTCATCAAATCTTGCTTGGCCAACCATGCTGCAGGGTTGAACCATTGCAAGCATAGGCAAAGCTCACAGAAGAGCAGATCAAAAGAATGTCCATGGGTGATGTGGGCACATTCATGCAATAATATCTCACGGGGATGGTTGGTATAGTCATCTTTTGAAACAAACACATAGTTCATCCAACTGAAAGGAGAAACATTGCCTGGCAATACCACCAGTTGTATATTTTCCTTTTCAAATCCATCAGGCATAGCTGCTCTTTTACCACCTTTAATCAAAAGATGCATCTGCCAAATAGAAACCAAATTGATCAGCAGGAAAACCAAGACTCCTATTATATATATAACAATCAATAAGTGTATCCAACTGAAAGATGGAAGAACTGGCATGGTTGCCTCAATAGGCTGAACTTCCACCTCATTTATCAGCCATTCCTCCATCATCACCAACGCCGTATTAACCTGTACTGGCTCTGAGGTGCGCAGGTGTATCAAAGGCAACACAAAACTGAGCACTAATAATGAAAGCAAAAGGAAACGGTTAAACCGCCAGAACGTCTCACGGCTCAACAGTAAGCGATAGAACAGGTAGAACACAGCCAGACATACCGCAGATTTCAATATATAGACGAGAAAAACTCCCATAGCGAACTATCAGATTTTACCTTTCTCCACCATTTTAATGAGTGCTTTAAGCTCATCCAATGAAATCTCTTCGTCTTTAACGAGTGCTGATACGGCACGCATGTAGGAGTTACTGAAATACTTGCCAACAACACCTTTGACTGTCTCCTGTCCAAACTCTTCCCGACTAAGGGCAGGGCTGTAGCGAAAACTACCGCCAAAGGCTTCATGTTTTAGCATTCCTTTCTCTTCTAATGTACGCACAACGGTGGAAAGCGTGTTAATGTGCGGTTTCGGCTCCTCATAATAATCCATGAGTTCCTTCACAAACAACGGGCCTTTTTCCCAAAACAAGTCCATTGCAATTTCTTCTTTCTTGGTAAGTTTAATCATTTTTTTTAAGGTATATTCTATCAAGTTCATCCATATTATTGCTGTCACTCAAACAACTTTCATGTGCAAATAAACGAAATTATTTCGTTGGCACAAACAATATTGTTGTTAAATAATACTAAAAGAGGCTGTATATTCTCACCACTTGTTATGGTTTTTCACTCATCACCATTATCACGGGATTAGAGTCTTCGTTCAATTGTGAAGCTATCTCTTTCAACTTACCTTTAATCTCTCCCTTTTCGTATGCTTCTACCAGTTTGTGAGCTTGAAGAACTTGAGCACAAGAGATTTTCCCATTTTGGACAAAGTTAACCATATCCACTTGTTGTTTGGAAGTAAAATCAGCATTCAGAACAACAGACATGTTTATTTCATTTGTTTGCTTGTCGTAAACATATTCACGGTGTGGAAATCCTCTTCCATTCTTTGGATTAAATGTTTTGTCAATGGTGTGGAAGAAGCAATATTGGGATGTAACTGTACCAATAGTTATCATTCTTTCTGGATCAGATGAAGGAATCTTCACTAAGTATGGAACCATTTGATGATTTTCGGACGTGAAACGGTAAATAGTATCTGATGAGTTTTGGATTATCAACATATCCCTCTCTAATGGCACGACTGTTTGCACAAAGGTAAGAGAAGTTATTCCATCTACTTGAAGCATTGGTACGTTATACTTTTCATAAGGCACGAAAATCTCTTTTTCGATGTTACCATCTTGTTTTGAGAGCATGAAATGATAAGCACGGGTGTTGTCTATTTCACCTTTTTCAGCTTGCATAAAGATTGTTTCATCATAACAAATCAAGAAGTCATTGTCGAAATCAGTGACATCAACATACTCATGTGTCTCACCATGACTGAAGCTACGTTTGAATTTACCTTCCAAGTCATACACACATATTTTCTTAATGATGGGATCATTTACAAACAACTCATTGTTTTCCTCATCTAATATTACATTATACGCCAATGTGTATTCTTCCGCACCTTGTCCTATTCGCTCTATAACCCTGATACCTTTACCTGTTTTTCTATCGAACAACAGTATTTTCTTGTCGGAAACCAACACGAAATACTTTTCTCCCACCGCTTTTATATTAGCAGAGGTTATAAACTGATCTGTACTCTCTAAAGGCACATACTCCACCTCCATAAAATCCTGTAAGGTCAGTTCCTTTTCAGGATAATACTGGTTCAAATCAATGGTCATCAGACCATCGGTTTTGTCGTTACTATGGCAAGCAGCAAACAAAGCTGCTGCCATCATCCATAAAGCCATTTTTCTCATCTTTCATTTTTTTTGGTTATTGATGCCACAAAAGTAACCAACAACCTAAAATGATGTTGAAAAATGATTTTACAAAAAATTTACAAATGATAAGTGCTTATACTAACTCACAGACTTTTAATGACTTTATCCCAATCCTCTCCTTTACCTTCAACCCCGAAAACTTTCTTGTATAAGCGCATACGACCATTGCTGATAGCACTGTCTGTTCGACTCAACAGGATGGCAAGGCGCGATGTCTTTAGGCCCATCTTAATGAGATAACACATCCTTACCTCGTGGTCTTTGACAACTCCAAACTTGGCAAGTCTGGTACTGAAGTCAGGATAGAGTCGGTTAACCAAAGCTGTCACCTCTGCCATATCAGCTTCGTTAATCGGTTTTACAGATTTATATAAACGTTGGCAGATATCCGATTCACGTATCTGGATGATTTTAGAGTCAGCATATGACTGCGACACCGTTGCCTTGGCACGCTCCATCTCTAAATCAGATTGAAGGGAATTGTTATATTTCTCAAGTAAAGCATTGTTTCTTTCCAGACGCATCCGCTCGCTCCTCATTCGATATAGTTGAACACCTGAGATGGCAATGCCCAATATTAAACATAGTATGGTGATTATAGTATAAAACTTCGTCTGTTGGCTTTTTATCAGCATATCGGATTTTTCTCGTTCTGAGTTCAATGCTTGGTATAATGCCCCCACGCTTCCGTTGGCTTTGTCTTGTGAAATATATTCTAACTCTTGATCTAACGCTTTTTTCTGGTGGAACAATTGGTCGATCTGGCGATAATCTTTCTGTTGGATGGCATGTTGAAGTCTTTGGTTTATGACGAATTAGCGATAGTGAGGACTATCTGTTTCTGAAAGTTTGTTGAGATAATAATTTACAGAATCTATTTGTTGGTATTCCGGGGTTTCATAGATGTATGCCATGACATAGTTGAACACATCCTCATCATCTTTGGCAACTTTATAGGGTGGTGTAGGCAATAGTTCAATCAATTTATCTATTCTGTTGCTTTCAGCATAGACAGATGCTTTGTACCAAGCGATGGAAATTTCCATATCTTTGTTAGCAGACTTCACCGCCAACTGCTCTGCCTTGTTGAAATTGCGCATCGCTTCCTCTGTATCATTCAATTTGTGGTAAGTGTCTCCTATTCCTTGTAATGCAAGGGCCATGCCCAGTGTATCACGTATAATTAAAGCACAATCGTAGGAAAAACGGAATCTATTAACTGCTTCATTGTATAATTGTTGCTCGGCAAACAACTTTCCCATGTCACGAAAAATCTTCATCTTTAAGTTGAGCGAAGCATTGTCATTGGCTGTTTCCACAGCATCTACTGCCCTTTGGTAATAAAGGAGTGAACGAACGGCAGGATAGTTGTCAAGATTCTTTTGGGCAATGGCATACAAACTATCAGCTTCCGTCAGAGCCCCTTGCCCGTCTATTTGCCTCTGGCATGAAGACATACAGATGGCTATAGCCATGAGTAATATGTAAAACAATTGTATCATGAATCCACTTATTCAACCACACTTCTGGGTTGAGTTTGTCTTTCTCCTTGAGAAGCTGGGAATGGAAGTATAAACTAACATTTGAGAATTCCCCCGTAAGTTAGACAAACAGTTGCTCCATGGTGACTTCTGACTGAACAATACCGCTATGGATGTTTTGTGCAACACCATAAGTAGTAATGAATGTATGATAAAGTGCTTTCTTTGTCTTGGTGACATTGCGAAATAGAGTTGCCCTGTTACGGAGCCTTTCTTCATAGTCAGCATCTATTTCGTATCTGTCAGACACATACTTTACTTCACAGATGTTGATAACTTCATCGGCTCTGTCTATCAGCAAATCTATTTGAGCTCCTTTCCATTTTACTCCATTTTTATCAATAAACGGTTTACAACTCCAAGAATGAATATTACTAATAACTCCACCAATACTGAGGGCATATTTGATTTGAGGAAGATGGTGCAGACAGACTTGTTCAAAAGCATAGCCACTCCAAGATGTCATTTGACCTTTACCAGAAAGTTTACTCCAAAGATGGTCGTCCTGACCATTATTATTTGCTACAAATTTAATGTGAAACAATGAGAACAAATCTGTAAGTTGATACATCACATCTCGTTCACTTTTACCTATAGCAGTGTACCTGCGAATAAAATCACATTTTACCAAATTGTCAAGAACGTCAGTCAAATCACCACCTTCTTTAAGATTTACAGCTTCAAGTATCTCCTGCCTTGTCATTCCTTTCAGCTTTGTTGCAAGTGTCTCGACGATGTTTCTGTAAATCTTAGAGTCTTTAAACAACGAACGGAACAAAAAGTCAAACTCTGTACGCAATGGCGCGCCTTGTCTGAAAAACAGGTCATCTATACATACATTGAGAGGCATGCCTTTTATGAGCATATCCAAATAGTAGGGGATGCCACCCATAATCATATAGGCCTGAAGAAGTTGATGGCGATTCATCTCGATACCTTTTATTTCTTTTAAGAATCGTTCGGTTTCTCCAAGGGTGAAAGGAGCAAGCCAGATAGAACGGCATACCCGTCCATAGATACCACCTTTATCACCTATAAACTTTGATAGCATCCATGTGGTAGCAGAACCGCAAACAAACAACTTGAAATTTTTCCGGATAGAGGCCCAGTCATTCCAGAATTGTCCAAAGGCTGCAAGAAAGTTGCTCTTTGGTGTGTCCATCCACGGAATCTCATCCAAAAAAACTACAATTCTTCCTTTTGACAATGATTCAAGATAGCCGCGAAGAGCATCAAAAGCCTCAAACCAGTCCTTCAATCGCCCGACTCGTTTTCCAGAATACTTTTCCAGTGACTTTTGGAACTGAGCAAGATGTACTGCCCTTGTAACGTTGTACATCCCGGTGAATGCAAAATCAAACTGGCTATTAAAGATACTCCTTACGAGATATGTTTTACCCACACGACGGCGTCCATAAACAGCAATGAGTTCAGACTTCCCGCTCTCCAAATAGCTCCTAATAAGTGACTGCTCGTATTCACGACCTATAATCTTGTTACTTGCCATATTCATTGTTTTTTGCAAAGATATAGAATCTCTTGCAGAAAAACAAGCCATACTATCTCCGTAACCATTATTTTTAACTTACTTAAGGAGGAACAATCAAGAATATTTGCTCCGTAACCATTAAAATCAATACCATTACGGAGGAATTATAACACGAATTATCACTTATTCAACCACACTTCTGGGTTGAGTTTGTCTTTCTCCTTGAGAAGCTGGAAATAGAAAGCAATACTTTGACTTACTCCCTCAGCTGGATGCGGTCGCCATCCAAGGAGTCGATGATGGCCAACGACTCGATGCAAAAGACACCATTTTCGGTGAGGAGTTCTCGCCCATGCTGGAAAGCCTTCTCGATGATGAAGCCCATGCCCTCGATGGTGGCCCCTGCTTGCTGACACAAGTCGATAATGCCCAGTCCGGTATTGCCATAAGCCAGGAAATCGTCGATGAAAAGGATATGATCTTTAGGCGTGAGGTATTCCTTGCTGATCACCATGGTATAGTCGCGCTGCTTGGTAAACGAGCGTACTTCTGCCACATACATCTCCTTTATGGTAGATGGCTTTTTCTTCTTGGCATACACCACAGGCAGTTCCAAGAGATAGCCCAGCAGGACAGACGGGGCAATGCCTGATGCCTCCACCGTGAGTATCTTGTTGATGGGCAGGTCGGCAAAGCGACGGATAAACTCAACAGCTACTTGCTTCATCAGATTGGGGTCCATCTGGTGGTTGATAAAGCTATCTACTTTCAGGATGCCGCCTTCCAAGCAGCGGCCGTCTTGCAGGATTCTTTCACGAAGTATTTTCATGGCTTAAAGTATTATTTGTTTAACCAAACTTCTGGGTTGAGTTTGTCCTTCTCCCTGCGGAGTTGGAAGTGGAGGACGGTGCGGTTATTGTCGGAGGCATCGCTATAGACGGTGCCCAGGATCTGACGGGTACTGACATCGTCGCCTTGCTTGACATCGCTCTTGGAGAGGTTGCAATAGACGGAGATGTAGGAGCCGTGACGCACCAAGACATTGAACAGTCCGTTGAGCTGGAAGACCGCTGCTACCTTGCCGCTGAACACGGCACGGGCCTGGGCACCAGGCTTGCCTTGGATATCAATGCCTTTGTTGTCGAGAGTGACATTGCGAAGACCAGCCACATTATACTGTCCGTAGTGGCTCACGATGATATAAGAGGTGGTGATGGGCATGGGCAACTTGCCTCGGTTGGAGGCAAAGTCGGTGGATAGTTCACGGTCGGCCTTGCTCATGGTATAGACCTCTGTCTTGGCGGTAGTGGCTGGCTTGGCAGCAGGGGTAGTGGTGGCAGGCTTGGTGGTAGAAGCATCGGCCACCTTGTTCTCAGCAGCTTTGGCCTTGGCTTCTTCCTCGGCTTTCTTCTTCGCCTCGGCGGCTTCCCTGCGGGCCTCCTCCTCTGCTCGCTTACGGGCATTCTCTATCTCTATGGCAATGAGCTTGTCAATCTGGTTGTTCAACTGATTGGCCTCACGACGCTTCTTGTTGATCTCGTCTTGCAAGCCCTTTTGCTTTGAGCGCAAATCCTTGATAACCTGCTGGGCCTGCTGCTCCTGTGCCTCCAACTTGCGTTTCTCTGACGCTCGTTCTGCCAAGAGGCGTATCTTCTCATCGCGCACGCTTTGCAACTCTTCCTGCTTCCGTGTCACCTCTGCCTGCTTGCGGATAATCTCGTTGCCCTGCAAACGCTGGTAGGTGGCATACTCACGCACATAACGCAGGCGGTTATAGGTCTGTGAAAGGGTCTCAGCACTGAAGATGAACATGAGCTTCTCCTGGATGCTATGGTTCTTGTAAAGGTACTTCAGGGAGGCTTCATAACGACGTTTCTTCTCTACCAGGCTTTGCTTCAAGGTGTCTAACTGTTGGTCGAGGATGACCAGTTCGCTATCTACCTCCAGCAAGTCGGTGTTGATATTGTCGATGTATCGACGACGTTCCTCTATCTGTCCGGTCAGGGCATTCAGGCCATTGAGCTGACTACCCACATTCTTGTTGGTGGTCTTGAGCAACTCCTCCGTCTCTGCTATCTGCTTCTGCAAGGTAGAACGTCTTTGCTCCAGCTCCTTGATGCGCTTGTTGGATTGCGCCAACAGCAACATAGGCACACACATCAACAGTAATATGAGGAGGACACGTTTCATAGATTCATCAATAGTTGCAACATTTCATCTATGGTGACCTGACGATAGCGGTTACCAAGGATGGTAGGTTCAATGTTGAAAGGCTCGTCAGAGAAGTCATACAACTCAATCCTGGCCTTGGCCAACTGCCTGATGCCTAACTCCTCGCCCGTCAATATGGCCTTGCCGTCTGGCATGGCAGCATCCTTGATCATTTTCTCCAAACGCTCGTAGCTGTCGGAGGGCAGATAGTCGCGCAACTCATAGTCGGTGGCCTTGACAAACCTGCGGTTCATGCGATCGACCATCAACAGGTAGGTAGGTGCTGCCTCGATGCGAGCCACCTCGGTTCTGAACAAAGGCATGAGCAATGACAGTTGCACCAACTCGCCTTCTTTCATCTTCATGGTACCGTTGACAGTGAACGTAGCATCGCCATGGGGAACAGTGAGTTCGAGCTTGGAGGATAGGTATTGCTGGGTGATGTCAGGGACTTGCACGATAGTTTTGGTGCTCTTACATGCTGTTAGCAATACTAAGCAAAGTATTGCTAACCATTGACCGTTGAACGTTGACTGCGTCCTATTTTGTCGCGACTCGGCATAGCCCAAGCAAGCTTGGTTCTGCCCTCGCTGCTCCAAAAAGTGACCGTTATTTCTATGTCCTTTTATTCTCATGACCGTAACTATTTCCTCACGAACTTCTTTTGTTTGATCTTCTGGTTAATGGTGGGCGAGGTACTGCCATTGTCCTTCGCCTTTTGCCAAAACTCCACGGCCTTGTCGGTATCACCCGTATGGTAATAGATATCACCACAATGCTCCAGTACCTCTGCACTTAGACTGTCATCGTTCTGCAGAGCCTGGTCGATATAGATCTTCGCCTGTTCGTAGTTGGCTTTCTCAAACAATATCCAAGCGTAGGTATCGAGGTAGGTGGCGTTATTGGGTTCGGCCTTGACGGTCTTGTAGCTCATCTCCTCAGCCCTATCCAAGTCACGTCGCTCCAAAGACAGGTAATAGGCATAGTTGTTGAGGGCCATGATATTGTTGGAATTGTATTCTAACGCCTTCTCGTAAGCCTCATACGTTTCTGGCATCATCTTCTTGGTGTGGTAGGCATCGCCCATGATGGCGTAGAAATCGCTCACCACCTCCCTATCGCTCTCGTCGGTTACTTGTTGCAAAGCCCGCTGGCAAACACTGATGACGCTGTCAGGACGTTGTGTCTGGTTATAGCCGATGGCCAGGTAATAATAGAACTCCAGCCTGTCGGGATTGGCCTCCGTGCCCGTTTGACAAAGGTCAATCACCCAGTCATAGTCTTTCTTGTTTACCGCCTCGCCCAACAAGGTCATGCGGGCAGCTGTGTTGGTGGGTTCTATCTGAAGGGCCTGCTTCATAATGGAGATGGCCTCCTCCTTCATGTTCTTGGAATACAGGTATTGTGCATACAGAATGGGCAGCTGGGCCTCATCGGGCTCCTGCTCCATGATACGGTTGAAGATATTGATGATAATGGTACTGTCTTTCTTGCTGTTCTCGTTGCGTATGATCAATCGGCGCATCACATCTGCCTTGGTATCGGCATCGACCTTACGGTTCAGCAAGACAGAGTTGAGTTGTTGGTCGTATTTCTCTGTCTGGCCCGTCTGTTCGTAATAGGCTGCCAACGAGTACATGGCCATCGCATTGTCGGGCTCTGCCTTCAGAATATTCTGATAGATGTCGTAAGCCTTTTGGTATTGCTCTTTCTGCAGGTAGGCATCGCCCAAGATAACCTGATAGCGATAATCGGTAGGGAACTCGTCGGCCAAGCTCTTCAGCTCAGCCATTGCCTTTTCTGTCTCCCCCTGTTGGTCGTAGATGGCGTATTTCTGCATGGAGATCTGTTCGTTCTTGCCCAAACGAACCTCCAGTTTGTCGAGGATTTCGATGGATTTCTCAAAATTGCCCTGTCGGTTATATACCTGCAACAAACTATAGGTGATATCAATCTTACTGGGGAAACGAACCGCCATATCCTCCAACAGCGCAGCAGCCTCATCCACCTTGTTCTGCTGCATATAGAGGTTAGCCAACCCTTGCCCGTACCAGTAATTATCGGGGTCGTATTTCACGGCCTCGGCCATAGTGGCGGTTCCTCGCTCGTTCTGCTTCAGCACGATGTAATACTGTGCCAGTTCGTAGAGGGCAGACGACGAGTGTGGACGGATGGCAAGGCAATGCATCAGCATGTCGTGAGAAGCGTCATACTTCTTCTGTATGCGCAGACGGGTGGCTTCGTGGAAGTAATAATCATATTTCCTGTCCAACTCGTCAGCATCTTGGGCTTGTGCCAGCATAGGCATCACAAGACCCAGACAAAATAACAATATTGAAAGTTTGATCTTCAATTTTTCAGCTTTTTCCCGTGTGTCCAAAGCCACCGGCACCACGATCGGTCTCGTCAAGGGTTTCCACCTCTACCCACTCAGCTTGTTCGTGACGGGCAATGACCATCTGTGCCACACGCTCGCCATCGTTCACCACAAACTCTTCCTGTGAAAGATTAATCAGAATGATGCATATCTCGCCACGATAGTCGGCATCAATCGTGCCAGGAGAATTCAAAACTGTAATGCCCTTTTTGATAGCCAATCCGCTGCGTGGACGAACTTGTGCCTCATAGCCTGCAGGCAGGGAGATAAAGAGGCCAGTAGGTATCAAAGCTCTCTGCATGGGAGCCAGGACTACAGGCTCGTCAAGGTTAGCTCGCAAATCAACGCCAGCTGACTGAATAGTAGCGTATTGTGGCAACTGATGATGCGATTTATTGATAATTTGTACCTTCATAACACATAAGTTTTACTAATTAGTTGCGAAAATAATGCTTTTATCCCATATATTTTATACTTTTGTAGTTAATTTACACTAAGAGGATGAAAAAATGGAATGGAGTAAACTGATTTCCGCCAAAAGATTCGGGTTAGAAGAGTTTCATGAGGAGAGGCATGAGAACCGTACGGAGTTCCAGCGTGACTTCGACAGACTGATCTTCTCGCCTCCTTTCAGGAGACTGCAGAACAAGACACAGGTGTTCCCTTTGCCAGGGAGTGTATTCGTTCACAACCGTCTGACGCACAGCATAGAAGTGTCGTGCGTGGGTCGCTCGTTGGGCAATGATGTGGCCAAGGGCATCTTGGACAGAGAGCCTGCCTTGCAAAGCACCAACCTGCCAGAGATAGGTGCCATCGTGTCGGCTGGATGCCTGGCACACGACTTGGGTAATCCGCCTTTCGGTCATTTCGGCGAGAAGGCTTTCTCCACTTTCTTCTCAGAGGGCAAAGGGTTGTCGCTGAAAGGCCAACTGAGGGAGGACCAATGGAACGACCTTACCCATTTCGAGGGCAATGCCAATACCTTCAGACTGCTGACCCATCAGTTTGAGGGGCGCAGGAAGGGTGGCTTCGTGCTGACCTACTCTACCTTGGCCAGTATCGTAAAATATCCCTTTTCATCGAATTTTGCCAACAAAAAAGGCAAGTTTGGGTTCTTCACTTCCGAGCGTAACAGCTACGAACTCATAGCCGAGGCATTGGGCATCAAGAAGCTGGGCGACCAGATGTATGCCCGTCACCCGCTGGTCTATCTGGTGGAAGCTGCCGATGACATCTGCTATGAGATTATGGACATAGAAGATTCGTTTAAGTTGAAGATACTATCGTTGGAGGACACGAAAGACCTGCTGTTAAGCTATTTCACAGAAGAACGTAGGGCTAAATTGGAGAAGATGCTGAAGATGGTGAGCGACGAGAACGAACAGATAGCCTACCTGCGCTCGAACGTGATAGGACTGCTGACGAACGAGTGTACACAAACCTTCTTGGACAACGAAGAGAAGATTCTAAATGGCGAATTTGAAGGATCGTTGATCAGTCATATCTCCGAACAGCCTGCCAACGCCTACAAGCATTGCTGCAAGGTGGCATACGAGCGCATCTACAAGTCGCGTGATGTGGTGGACATCGAGGTGGCTGGTTTCCGCATCATCGGTACGTTGATAGAGTTAATGACAGATGCGGTACTCTCGCCCGACAAGGCCTACTCGCAGTTGCTCATCAACAGGGTGTCGAGCCAGTATAATATGAAATCGCCCGAACTCTTCGACAGAATCCAGGCGGTGTTGGATTATGTATCGGGCATGACGGATGTCTTTGCACTCGACCTTTATAGAAAACTGAACGGTAATAGTTTGCCAGCAGTATAAGATATACCCCCCAGTCTTACAGACAGCTCCCCTAAAAAGGGGAGCAGTTTGTTATATAGCAAGAATGCTACACCATCCATCGTAGCCACCAAAGCTTTTATAAGCAGGGGTTATTATCAGTTATTATTCGGGATAAATGACTTTGTTTTGTCCGGAAGTAAACCTGGCAGCATTGGGTTCATTCTTGAGGAATGACTCGACATGCCTCATGCGTTTTTCCTCTAAGATTTCATCGACAGCAATCAGGATGCCCGTCTCTTCTACATCGCCAAAGCCATAGTTGATGGCGGTGCCAAACATACGCATGGTAGGACTGAGGTTCATATAAGCATTCACCAGAGGAGGAATGTTGTAGCCCATCTTGCGTATTTCGCTATGCAGTACCTTGTAGTCTTCCTTGAATGTATCGTTAGGGAACAGTTTCGCCAACTCAGCCTCATCGCTCTCTATGACCAGCGGCTTCATAGGTGTAATCAGGTTCTCCTTGTCGCCAAAATGCTTGCGCAAGAAATAAAGGATCATGTCCCTACCCTTGCGGATGTAAGAAGGATACATGGTTACCTTGCCAAAGAAATACTTCACGTTGGGTTTGATAACCATCAAAGCACCTAAGCCATCCCAAAGGTTATCCAACGCAAACAAGCCCTTGCTGCCTGCCCTTGTTCCCTGGTATTCCAATGTCACGAAAGAACGAGCCAGTTCGATGGTGGTTGGCATATAGTCCTTCAGGAACTTTTCAGAGAAGTGGAACATGTGAGCAGTGGCCAACTTAGGCTGACCATTGGCATCAAACTGTACATCGGTACCTAAGATATATCGGTATCCACCTAAGATTACTTCTGACTCAGGATCCCATACAATCAACTGCTTGTAGGGATTCTCCATGGTATCGAATTCATCAATATCCATCGACTTGCCCGTACCACCACCAGCAGCGCGAAAGGCTATCTCACGCAATCTGCCAATTTCTTTCATGGTATTGGGGGCGTTATGAGCAGTTACAATGTATATCTGGTTATGACTCTTATTGGTCATTCTCAAACGCTTGTCTTCCGTCAGTTCCGCTTTCAGCAAATCTCTGCTGATGGGTTGAATAATTTCTTCCTCTATCATAATCCGTCAACTTTCTTGAAGCAGTCTTTTTCAGGCTTGCTGGGATATATTCAGTTTATAAACGATCTCTTTCACAAATTGTGCCCACTCGTTAGGGGTTTTGGTATTGTCAAATGTCTGCCATGGGATGGGCTTACCAATGGTAACGGTAAACGTCTTGTTCTTGTTCTTGAACATCTCGTCGGCCAAGTAAAGCATGGCAATGTTGAACTTGATACCCAACCACTTGCAGACATTAGCCAAGTTGTAGAAGAAGTTGGAGTTCCTGCCATCAAAATAGATAGGCACCACGTCACGCTGGTATTCCACGCTCTTGGTCACAAACGTCTTCTTCCAGGGCAGGTCTTTAATCACTCCATTCTGCTTCCTGGAGCAGATGCCCGCAGGGAACATGATGAGCTGGTCTTCTTTCGAAGCAAAACCAGCCTCCACCCTACGGGGAAAGTCCTTTGCTTGCTTGCCGGTCTTGTTGATGGGAATAAAAAAAGGAGCCAAGCCATGGAGATTCATCAACAGGTCGTTGACCAAAAACTTGATCTTACCCTGATAATGCTCGCCAATTACTGCTCCTAACGCCAAACCATCTTGTCCACCCAATGGGTGATTGGAAACAAAGGTATATAGCCGACCGTCTTTTGGCAGGTTTTCTTCACCTTTCACCACAATAGTATCGTTAAGGAATTCAAGCGCTCCTTTCGCAAAATCCACTCCCTGCTTATCGCCTATCAGTGTAAGGAAGGTGTTCAACTCTTCTTGATGCACAATGCGCTTCAAGTAGGAGACAACAAAGCGAGGCACATATTTCGCCTTGTCGGGAGCTTTCTCTCGCAATACCTTGTCAATATCGATCAAAAAGACAGAATCGTCAGCCATGCAATCTTATTATTCGATTTGGGTGCAAATTTAAACTATCTTTTGGATATCTAAAAGAATTTTCAAAGAAATTGCGACAAAAAGCTACCATAATCGAGTATTATATGCCTCGCAAGACAATAAACATGGCTCTTATGTGAAGAAATGAGGCATCCTTAGACAAGGAGAGAGAGGGAAAACTTGCCCCACCAAAAACAAATATTTAAAGAGCGCTCATTTTCAGGCAAATAACTTTTCAACAGGCCTGTTGAAAACTTTCTTTAAAAAAATTTGTGTAAAAACGTGGGGAATTGTGGGGAATTGTGTAATTTTACGCCCAAATATCATAAATAAGGTAATTATGGCACAATTCTTAGGCAATATTGAAGCAAAAACTGACGCCAAGGGCAGGGTTTTCATCCCCTCGGGCTTCAGGAAATTGCTGCAAGCAGATGGCGAAGAGTGGCTGGTGTTGCGTAAAGATGTTCACCAAGACTGCCTGGTGTTATACCCAGGAAGCGTTTGGAAAGAGACCCAGGACCAATTGCGTAGGAACCTGAACAAATGGAGCAAACGTGAGCAGAACATCTTCCGTCAGTTCGTTAGCGAAGCCGAAGTAATGACACCTGACGGTAACGGACGCATCTTGTTGCCCAAACGTTACCTGCAGATGGCCAACATCAAGAGCGACGTACGTTTCATAGGCATGGATAACACCATAGAGATCTGGGCAAAGGAGACAGCTGACCAGCCATTCATGAGCAACGAAGAATTCAGCAACGCTTTGGAAGAGACGCTGGGGACCTTCCCGAGTGAAGCATTTTTAGATGAGATGGAATGATGAAGGAGAATGAACAAACCTACCACGTACCCGTATTGCTGGGGCAGAGTATCGAGGGACTGAACATCGAACCTGCCGGCATCTATGTGGACGTAACATTCGGTGGAGGTGGTCATTCGAAAGAAATCCTGAAGCACTTGGGCAAGAACGGTCGGTTGCTTAGCTTCGACCAGGACGCTGATGCTGAAAGGAACATCATGGACGACAAAAGGTTTACTTTTGTACGCAGCAACTTCAGGTACCTGCAAAACTTTTTGCGATACTACGGAGTGGAACAGATAGACGGTCTGTTGGCCGATTTGGGTGTTTCGTCGCACCACTTCGACGAGAGTGAGCGAGGTTTCTCTTTTCGTGCCGACGGCCCATTGGACATGCGGATGAACAAGCGAGCAGGACTGACTGCCGCAGATGTGGTGAATGACTATTCAGAAGAAAAGCTGGCTGATGTGTTCTACCTATACGGAGAACTGAAAAACAGCAGGAAGCTGGCCAACGTCATCTGCAAGGCAAGAGAAAAGCAGAAGATAGGTACCATCAATGCTTTTCTTGAAATCATCAGACCTCTTTTCAACAAAGACAGGGAAAAGAAGGAACTGGCAAAGGTGTTTCAGGCCTTACGCATTGAGGTAAATCAGGAAATGGAAGCCTTGAAAGAGATGCTGCAAGCCGCCACACAAGTGCTGAAACCGCATGGACGACTGGTGGTGATTACCTACCACTCGCTGGAAGACCGCCTGGTGAAGAACCTGATGAAGACAGGCAATGTGGAGGGCAAAGCCAACAAGGACTTTTACGGTAGGGTGAATACCCCCTATGCATTGGTGAACAATAAGGTGATTGTGCCTACTGATGAAGAAATAGAACGCAATCCCAGAAGCAGAAGTGCTAAACTGAGAATAGCTGAAAAGATGGATAATTGACAACTTGATAATGATGGCTGACAAGAAAAAAAAGGAGAAAGAGAAGAAAAGAAGGGGTGCCTGGCTGAGCAGCATCTTAGGCGGTGACATTCTGGCAAACGAAATGTTTCGCAAGCAATGGAAGCTGATGGTGCTCATCATGGTGTTGATTCTTTTCTACATTGACAACCGTTACTCTTGTCAGCAACAGCTCATCGAGTTAGACAAGCTGAAAGTAGAACTGACCGATGTGAAATATGATGCCTTGACGCGAAGCTCAGAGCTGATGGAGAAAAGCAGGCAGTCGAAGATACAAGAATATATAGAGAGCAAGCAGAGTGAGTTGGAGATAGCTACCACTCCACCTTATTTAATTAAATAGGAATAGACAGATATGGCAGTTAACAAGAGGAACATAATGACGAGATTCTTCCTGATAGTGGTATTGTTCGCCACCGTCGGGGTTTGCATTGTGATCAAAGGTGCCATTATCATGTTCAAGGAGAGGGGTTACTGGAACGAAGTGGCTGACCGCTTTGTAAAAGAGAACGTGCTGGTGGATCCCAACAGAGGCAATATCCTCTCGGCCGATGGTAAGTTACTGGCCAGTTCGTTACCTGAATACACCTTATACATGGATTTCATGGTGAGCGACCCTGACGAGAAACGCAAGGCCAAGGAGCAAGCCAAGAAAGACTCGCTGTTCAACCTGCATCTGAACGACCTCTGCGAAGGCCTGCACCGCATCTTCCCCGACAGAAGTGCCGCTGCCTTCAAACAGCATCTGCAAAACGGGCGTACCCGCAAGAGTCGTTACTACAGGATTTATCCAAGGCGCGTGAGCTACATACAATATAAAGAAGTGCAGAAGTTGCCGTTCTTCAACTTGGGCAAGAACCGTAGCGGTCTGCAAGGTGTGGCATCCAACAACCGAAAAAGGCCATTTGGTTCGTTGGCACAACGTACCATCGGCGATGTATATGCCGATACCGCATTGGGAGCAAAGAATGGCATTGAGTTGGCATTCGACACTTTGCTGAAAGGCAAGAAAGGTGTGACCCATCGACAGAAAGTGATGAACAAATACCTGAACATCACAGACATTGAGCCTGTTGACGGAGCAGACATCATCTCTACCATCGACGTAGATATGCAGGACATCTGCGAGAAAGCATTGGTGGACAAGCTTTACGAACTGAATGCTATGGTGGGTGTAGCCGTGCTGATGGAAGTGAAGACGGGCGAGGTGAAGGCGATAGTCAACATGAGCAAAGGCAACGACGGCAAATATTACGAGATGCGAAACAATGCCATCAGCGACATGATGGAGCCTGGTTCCACCTTCAAAACCGCTTCTATCATGGTGGCTTTGGAAGACGGTAAAGTGGAGCCTGATACAGAAGTTGATACCGGCAACGGCGTAAAGATGATGCATGGCCGCCCTATGAAGGACCACAACTGGAACCGTGGAGGGTATGGTGTGATTGACGTCACCAGGATTCTAGAAGTATCTTCCAACGTAGGTGTATCAGCCATCATAGACAAATACTATTACGATAATCCGCAAAAATTTGTGGATGGCTTGAAGCGATTGGGCATTACAGAACCCCTGCACCTGCAGATTGCCGGTGAGGGCAAGCCCAACATCAAAGGTCCGAAAGAGAGATATTTTGCCAAGACCACCCTGCCTTGGATGAGTATTGGTTACGAGACACAGGTACCGCCACTGAATATATTGACCTTCTACAACGCCATTGCCAACGATGGCGTGATGGTGCGACCTAAGTTTGTAAAAGCCGCTGTGAAGGACGGACAGATAGTCAGGGAGTATCCTACAGAGATTATCCGTGAAAAGATAGCATCGGAATCTACCTTGGAGAAGATTCGTACGATATTGGAGAAGGTGGTGAGTGAGGGATTGGCCAAGCCTGCTGGCAGCAAGCAGTTTGCGGTGGCTGGAAAGACAGGAACGGCTCAGATTTCCCAGGGTGCCGCTGGTTATACAGCAGGAGGCAGGAAATACTTGGTGAGTTTCTGTGGCTATTTCCCTGCTGATGCTCCGAAATACAGTCTGATTGTATCTATCCAAAAGCCTGGTTTGCCAGCATCTGGCGGTCAGATGGCAGGTAGTGTATTCAGCAAGATTGCCGAGCGTGTGTTTGCCAAGAACCTGAGCTATGAGATGAAGAATGCCGTTGACAGTACGTCGGTATTCATTCCAGATGTTAAATCTGGAAACTTGGCAGAAACTTCCTACATCCTGAACAAGTTGAACGTACGCACGGAAGGCAAGACATCGAAAGAAACTTGGGGACGTGCGTCGAAGGACTCTGTGGGTGTGAAGCTGGAGCAGCAGACCCTATCGGCCGGTATCATGCCTAATGTGGTAGGCATGGGTGCCAAAGATGCCGTTTACCTGCTGGAAAAAGCAGGACTTCGTGTAAATATTGCCGGAGTTGGAAAGGTAACAAGACAATCCATTCCATCGGGCAACAAATACTCGAAAGGACAGACAGTAGCACTACAGTTGCATTAACCGTTGAAGTTGGAACAAAGCATAAAATAAAAGAATATGATATTAGCAGAATTACTGAAAGCAATCCAGCCACTCCAGGTTATTGGAGATACGGGAGTGGAAATCAAGGAGGTGAACATTGACTCAAGGAAGATTGAGCAAGGACACCTGTTCATGGCCATGCGTGGCACCCAGACAGATGGTCATGCCTATATTCCTAATGCCATCGAGAAAGGGGCTGTGGCTGTTCTTTGTGAAGAATTCCCCACAGAGCCTAACCCCCATGTCACCTATATCCAAGTGACCGACAGCGAAGATGCGGTAGGCAAGTTGGCACACGCTTTCTATGGCTATCCTACAGACAAGCTGGAGCTGGTGGGCGTAACGGGTACCAACGGCAAGACTACCATCGCCACCTTATTATATAAAATATTCAGGTACTTTGGCTATAAGGTTGGACTGCTCTCTACTGTCTGCAACTACATAGATGACGAAGCCATCCCCACCGACCATACTACACCCGACCCTATCACACTCAATAAGTTGTTGGGGCGCATGGCAGACGAAGGTTGCAAATATGCCTTTATGGAGGTTAGTTCACACTCTATTGCCCAGAAGCGTATCAGTGGGTTGAAGTTTGCAGGAGGCATCTTTACCAACCTCACTCGCGACCACCTTGACTACCACAAGACCGTGGAGAATTACCTGAAGGCGAAGAAGAAATTCTTCGACGACATGCCTAAGCAGGCTTTCAGTCTGACCAACCTCGACGATAAGAATGGATTGGTGATGTTGCAGAATACCAAGTCGAAGACCTACACTTATTCCTTGAGGAGCCTCGCTGATTTCAAGGGCAAGGTATTGGAAAGTCATGTAGAAGGTATGCTGCTCGATATCAATAACCACGAGGTGGCTGTTCATTTCATTGGTAAGTTCAATGCCAGCAACCTGTTGGCAGTATTCGGAGCTTCCGTGCTGTTGGGCAAGAGCGAGGAAGATGTACTGGTTGCCCTGAGCACACTATATCCGGTAGCGGGTCGTTTGGAAACCATCCATTCTCCCAAGGGCATTACAGCCGTAGTGGATTATGCCCACACGCCTGATGCGTTGGTAAACGTATTGGCTTCTTTGCAGGAAGTGATGAATGGCAAGGGACAAATCATCACCGTGGTAGGTGCCGGTGGCAATCGTGACAAGGGCAAGCGTCCTATCATGGCAAAAGAAGCCGCCAAAGGAAGCGACAAGGTGATTATCACCTCCGACAACCCACGTTTTGAGGAGCCACAGGACATCATCAACGATATGTTGGCAGGTCTTGATGCCAAAGACATGGAAAAAACGATCAGCATCGTTGACCGTAAAGAAGCCATTCGCACTGCCTGCATGTTGGCACAGAAAGGTGATGTGGTGTTAGTGGCAGGAAAAGGCCACGAAGACTACCAGGAAATAAAGGGAGTGAAACATCACTTCGACGACCGTGAGGTACTGAGAGAATTGTTTAAAATCTAAATCTTTACATATAGGATGTTATATTTTGTTTTTGATTGGCTGAAAGAGTTGGATTTCCCTGGAGCAGGTGTATTTGGATATACATCGTTCAGGGCATTGCTGGCAGTGATTCTGTCGCTGCTTATATCCAGTATTTGGGGTATTAAGTTCATCCACCTACTGAAGAGGAAGCAAATTACGGAGACACAACGCAGTGCCGACATCGATCCGTTTGGTGTGAAGAAAGTAGGTGTACCGAGCATGGGAGGAGTCATCATTATCTTTGCCATCTTGATACCTTGTCTGCTGATTGGTAAACTCAGTAACGTCTATATGATCCTGATGCTCATCACCACCATCTGGTTGGGTGCTTTGGGCTTTGCCGACGACTATATCAAGATCTTCAAGCGCGACAAGGAAGGCTTGCATGGCAAATTCAAGATCATCGGTCAGGTAGGTTTAGGTTTTATCGTGGGACTCACCCTCTATCTGAGTCCGCAGGTGGTGATACGCCAGAACATCGAACTGTCCAGACCCGGACAGGAGAAAGTGATAGTACATGCTGCCAAGGAAATCAAGGCCACCCAGACCACCATCCCATTCTTCAAGAGCAATAACCTTGACTATGCCGATGTGATGGGCTTCTTGGGCGACTATGCTCAGACAGGTGGTTGGATTTTGTTTGTGCTGATGACCATCATCGTGGTAACTGCCGTATCCAATGGCGCCAACCTCAACGATGGCATGGACGGTATGGCTACAGGCAACTCGGCCATCATAGGCGTTACATTAGGTATCTTGGCCTATGTGTCGTCGCATATAGAGTTTGCTACCTATTTAAATATAATGTATATACCAGGCTCCGAAGAATTGGTAGTCTATATCCTGGCATTTGTGGGTGCCTTGATAGGTTTCCTATGGTATAATGCTTATCCTGCCCAAGTTTTCATGGGTGATACAGGTAGCTTGACCATCGGTGGCATCATTGCCGTGATTGCCATCATCATTCACAAGGAGTTGCTGGTGCCTATCCTTTGTGGGGTGTTCCTCGTAGAGAACCTGTCGGTCATCCTGCAACGTTACTACTACAAGGCTGGAAAGAAAAAAGGAGTGAAGCAAAGATTGTTCAAGCGCACCCCTATCCACGATCATTTCAGAACAGGTATGAACCTGGTAGAGCAAGGATGTAGTGTGAAGTTCCAGAAGCCTGAGCAATTGTTGCACGAGGCAAAGATAACCGTAAGATTTTGGATTGTGACGATTGTATTGGCAGCCATCACAATTATTACCTTGAAGATTCGATAATTGAGAATTGAGAATTAAAAATTTAAAGATATGGGAAACGGTCAATCTGTTAAAAGGATTGTTGTATTAGGAGCAGGAGAAAGTGGAGCCGGTGCAGCTGTACTGGCCAAGGTGAAAGGGTTTGAGACATTTGTTTCAGACATGTCGGCCATTAAGCCGAAGTACCAGGAGTTGCTGAACCAATATGGCATTGAATGGGAAGAGGGTCATCACACCGAAGAGAAAATCCTCAATGCCGACGAAGTGGTGAAAAGTCCGGGTATCCCCGAAACCGCTCCCATCATTGTGAAGCTGAAACAGCAAGGCACTCCTATCATCTCTGAGATTGAGCTGGCAGGCAGATATACCAATGCGAAGATGGTGTGTATCACAGGTTCTAATGGCAAGACCACTACCACCTCACTGATATACCATATCTTCAAGAATGCCGGACTGAATGTGGGTTTGGCTGGCAATATCGGCAACAGTCTGGCACTGCAGGTGGCTACTGAGCAACATGACTATTATGTGATTGAGCTGAGTTCCTTCCAACTGGACAACATGTATGACTTCCGTGCCAACATAGCTGTGTTGCTGAACATCACACCCGACCACCTGGACCGCTACGACTTCAAGATGCAGAACTATGTGGATTCCAAGATGCGCATCACACAGAACCAGACGGAAAAAGATGCTTTCATCTATTGGAAAGACGATCCTATCGTAGCCAAAGAACTCGAGAAATATGGATTGAAAGCCCAACTCTATCCGTTCTCAGCTATCAAGGAAGAAGGCTCTATTGCCTATGCCGATGAGGGAGAGGTGGTTTTCAAAAAGCCTATGGACTTCAACATGGAGCAGGAGAAACTGGCACTGAGAGGTGTACATAATCTCTATAACTCTTTGGCTGCAGGTATTTCTGCCAGTGTGGCTGGCATCAGTAAAGAAAACATCCGTCAGGCACTGAGCGATTTTAAGGGTGTACCTCATAGACTGGAATATATAACTACCATACGTGGCGTAAAGTTCATCAATGACTCGAAAGCCACCAATGTCAACGCATGTTGGTATGCCCTGCAGAGCATGACGACCAAGACGGTGCTGATATTAGGAGGAACCGACAAGGGCAACGACTATACCGAGATAGAGGACCTGGTGAAGGAGAAATGTGTTGGCTTGGTTTATTTGGGCGTTGACAACGAGAAACTGCATAAGAGTTTCGACCATCTGGGCATCCCGGTAGCCGACATCCATACAGGCATGAAGGATGCTGTAGAAGCAGCATTCAAGATGGCCAACATAGGCGATACAGTACTGCTGAGTCCGTGTTGCGCCAGTTTCGATTTGTTCAAGAACATGACAGACAGAGGCAACCAATTTAGAGAATTTGCAATGGCATTATAAGCATGAATCTGATTAACTCCATATTCAAAGGCGACAAGGTCATCTGGATGATATTCCTGATGCTCTGTCTGATATCCATCACCGAGGTGTTCAGTGCATCCAGTACATTGACGTATGGAAGTCAGAGTCATTGGGGACCCATCACCCAACACAGCATCCTGCTGATGTTTGGTGTTTTCATCGTATGGTTCATGCACAGCATCCCTTACAAATGGTTCCGCATCTTTGCCTATCCATTGTTGTTAGGGTCTGTCATCATGCTGGTGGTGGTCATGCTGATGGGCTTTATCTCAGGTGATCGAGTGAACGGTGCCGCTCGTTGGCTCACCTTCTTCGGCGTTGCCTTCCAGCCTTCAGAGTTGGCAAAGATGGCAGTCATCATCCTCACGGCAGCTTTCCTCTCGAAAGGTCAGACCGAAGATGGAGCCAGTCCACAGGCATTCAAATGGATATTGGGTATCACCTTCTTCGTATGCGCCCTCATCGTACCAGAGAACTACTCTACTGGCGCTTTGCTGTTTGGCACCGTGTTCCTGATGATGATCATCGGACGCATCCAATGGAGAAAGATTGTCACATTGGGAGGTTCATTAATAGCCATCATCTTGCTGTTCGTGGGCTTCCTCACCGTAACACCTGACAATACGTTGGAGCAGATTCCTATGGGACACCGTTTCACGACAGTAAAACACCGCCTCATGAACTTTGGCGAAGAGAAGGTACCAGCTGCCAAATACGACATTCAAGGTGATGGTGCCCAGGTAGCCCATGCCCGTATCGCCATTGCCACCAGCAATGTAGTAGGCAAAGGGCCTGGTAACTCGGTGGAACGCGATTTCCTCTCACAGGCATACTCCGATTTTATATTTGCCATCATCATCGAGGAATTGGGGTTGATAGGTGGAATCTTCGTAGTCTTCCTATATATTTGTCTCTTGATAAGAGCAGGTAAGATTGCCCAAAAATGCGACCGTACATTCCCCGCCTTCCTGGTGTTGGGCATCGCTTTGCTGTTGGTGATGCAGGCTACGTTCAATATGTGTGTAGCCGTAGGATTGGTACCTGTAACAGGCCAACCCTTGCCATTGATCAGTAAGGGTGGAACCTCCACCTGGATCAACTGTGCTTACATCGGCATGATTCTAAGCGTGAGCAGATATACAGCCAAGTTGGAGGAGGAAAGAGAAGCTATGGCAGAGGCCGCAGCACAGATAGGTGAGCCAATAGAAGGCATGGGGGAAGAAGGCGAACAGGAGGAGCCCCCTGTTAGTGAGGCACAGACTGCATTTGAGCCGGGTATGAAAGAGGCGAACGATGACACATTGATGGAGTAGATTATAAAGCAAGGTTTTGATAAAATGGAGAAAGTGATGGAGAAAGTGATGGACAACGGAAAAACACCAAGGGTAATCATTAGTGGTGGTGGTACAGGAGGACATATATTCCCTGCTGTATCCATAGCCAATGCCATCAAGGAACTGCGACCTGATGCAGAGATTCTGTTTGTGGGTGCAGAAGGAAGGATGGAGATGCAGCGAGTGCCTGATGCAGGCTATCGCATCATCGGCCTACCCATTGCCGGCTTCGACAGAAAACACCTTTGGAAGAATTTTGCTGTATTGGTAAAGATTGCCCGTAGTCAATGGAAAGCACGTAGCATCATCAAGGAGTTCAAGCCCGACATCGCCGTTGGTGTGGGAGGTTTCGCCAGTGGTCCTACCCTGAAGACCGCCTCCATGATGGGCATCCCTACCCTGTTGCAGGAGCAAAACTCATACGCTGGTGTCACCAACAAACTGCTGGCCAAGAAAGCCGCAAAGATTTGTGTGGCATATGAAGGTATGGAGAAGTTCTTCCCTGCCGACAAGATTATCATGACGGGGAATCCTGTACGCCAGAACCTGCTTGCCCATCAATATTCGAAGGCTGAAGCATTACAAGCCTTCGGGTTTACAGACACAAAGAAAACCATTTTAATATTGGGTGGTAGCTTAGGCGCCAGAACCATCAACCAAACACTGATGGGCGCCATCGAGACCATCAAGGCCAACCCCGACATTCAGTTTATCTGGCAGACGGGTAAAATTTATATTGATGAAATCAGGCAACAATTACAAGGAAAAGAAATTCCTAACTTGTTTGTTACCGATTTCATCAAAGAGATGGACAAGGCCTATGTAGCAGCTGATTTGGTGATCTCAAGAGCAGGAGCAGGTTCTATTTCTGAGTTCTGCTTACTGGAAAAGCCTGTTATCCTGGTACCTTCACCCAATGTGGCTGAAGACCATCAGACCAAGAATGCATTGGCACTGGCCAACAAAGATGCTGCCATCTATGTAAAAGATGCCGAGGCACAAGAAAAATTGATGCCAGTAGCCTTGGAGACAGTGAAAGATGATACGAAATTGGCATCGTTGCAAAAGAACATTGCTAAGTTGGCTTTGCCTGATTCTGCCAACATCATTGCAAAAGAGGTTTTAAAACTGATTGGAAAATGAAAAAGATAGAAGATATAAAAGCTGTGTATTTCGTGGGAGCAGGAGGCATTGGCATGAGTGCGCTGATACGTTACTTCCTTTCAAAAGGCAAGGTAGTAGCTGGTTATGACCGCACTCCCTCCGAGCTGACCAAACGACTGATAGAAGAAGGGGCACAGATTCACTATGAGGAAAATGTAGCATTGATTCCCGAGCCTTGTCGTGACAAAGAGACTACCTTGGTGGTTTATACGCCCGCCATCCCTCACGACCATGCTGAACTGTGCTACTTCAACGACCACGGTTTCGAGGTAAAGAAACGTTCACAGGTGCTGGGCCTCATCACACACGACAGCAAGGGACTGTGTGTAGCAGGTACTCACGGCAAGACCACTACCTCTACCATGCTGGCGCATTTGTTGCATCAGTCACATGTGGGTTGCACAGCCTTCTTAGGAGGCATCTCCAAGAATTACGGCACCAACCTGCTGCTCTCAGCCACCAGTCCTTTCACGGTGATTGAGGCAGACGAGTTCGACCGTTCGTTCCATTGGCTCTCCCCCTATATGAGTGTGGTAACCGCTACCGACCCCGACCATCTGGATATCTACGGCACCTACGAAGCCTATTTGGAGAGTTTCCGCCATTATACCAGTCTGATACAGCCAGGTGGTGTGTTGCTGATACACACAGGTTTGGCATTGCAGCCAGATGTGCAAAAGGGGGTAAAGACCTATACCTATGCACGCCGTGAAGGTGATTTCCATGCCACCAACGAGCGTATCGGCAATGGTGAGATTTTTATCGATTTCATCGGTCCTGATGTAGAGATCAAGGATATCCAACTGGGTGTGCCCATGAGCATCAACATCGAGAACGGTGTGGCTGCTATGGCTATGGCACATCTCAACGGTGTGACGGATGAAGAGATTCGTGAGGGGATGAGGAGCTTTGCAGGTGTTGACCGCAGGTTCGATTTCAAGCTGAAGAACGACAAGATAGCACTGCTCAGCGATTATGCCCATCACCCTGCAGAGATTGCACAGAGTGCCAAATCCATCCGTGAGTTATATGCCGACAGAAAGATTACAGCTGTGTTCCAGCCTCATCTATATACTCGCACACGTGATTTATATAAGGAGTTTGCAGCAGCATTGTCGTTGTTCGATGAGGTGATCCTCACCGAGATATACCCAGCTCGTGAAGAGCCCATTCCAGGCGTTACGAGTGAACTGATCTACGACCTGTTGCGTCCTGGCATTGAGAAGACCCTGTGTAAGAAAGACGAGGTGGCAAAGTTACTGGCACAAGGAGGCCGACAAGTAGTCATCATCTTAGGTGCTGGCGACTTAGACAATAAAATGGACGAATTTAAGCAAATACTTGAGCAAGCATGAGCATTAAAATGAGAATATTGCTATCTTTGGTGATGCTGCTGATCATTGCCTATCTCTGCACCGCCTTCACCTTCTTCAACAAGAAGCCGGTAGGGAGGTTGTGTACCGAGATAGAAGTAACCACCAAAGATTCCACATTCTCCGACTTGTTCACGGCACGTAGCATCACCGACATCCTGAAACAGAAGAAGCTGAGCCCTGTGGGCAAAGACATGGATAGTATAAGTACCTTGCTCATGGAACGAGAACTCAGTCAGAACCCGTTGATTGACAATGTGGAATGCTACAAAACCCCCAGTGGTAAGATTCGTATTGACATCAGTCAGAAGACCCCTGTTCTGCGAGTGTTCAACAACTATGGCGAAAACTTCCTGGTGGACAACAAAGGCAGCATCATGCCGCTGGTAGCCAGCAATGCCTTCCATTTGCCCGTGGTGACCGGACAAGCATCAAAATCATTCTGTGCAGGCAAGCTGTATGAGTTGGGCGTATTCCTCCAGCATGATGCTTTCTGGAAAGCACAGGTGGAGCAAATCAACATCGTGGGTGGCAGCAATATAGAGATTGTGCCACGTGTGGGCAACCATATCATCTACCTGGGTCAGTTGGACGACTATACCAACAAACTGCGCCGAGTGGAGAAGTTCTATACCAAGGCACTTAACAAGATAGGCTGGAACAAATACGAACGTATCAACGTGGAACTGAGTAACCAGATTATTTGTACGAGAAGAAAATAAAACTTTATATATATGGCAACAACAGAATTTATTGCGGCTATTGAATTAGGGTCATCCAAGATTACCGGCATCGCAGGCAAACGTGATACCGACGGTAGCATCTCCGTGCTGGCCTTTGCCCAGGATGACGCCTCACAATTTGTGCATAAAGGTGTGATATTCAATATCGACAAAGCCGCTGCTGCACTGAGTGACATCATTATCAAGCTGGAAACCCAGCTTCGTAATTCTACTATCGCCAAAGTATATGTTGGTATTGGAGGAAGGAGCATGCGTACTATTGAGAACCAGGTGAGCCGAATCGTTGAGGGCGAGGAGAAGATTTCCGAGGAACTGGTATTCTCAATGAGCGACGAGAACTTGGCATTCCCTTATGATGAATTCGACATTCTGGATGTAGAGCCACAGGAATACAAAATCGACAACCGTTTGGTGGCCGACCCTGTGGGTGTAGCTGGCAAGGATATCACAGCCCGTTTCCTCAACATCGTGGCTAAGAAGATGGTTAAGAAGAACCTGGAGCTGTCGTTACAGCAAGGCCATGTCAAGGTGGCCGAACTGTTGTTGGCTCCTAAGGCACTGGCCAATGCCCTACTCACCGAATCCGACCGCCGTTTAGGTTGCGCTTTGGTGGATATAGGTGCCGAGACCACTACCGTCAGCATTTACAAGAACAACATCCTGCGTTACCTCACCGTCATACCATTGGGTGGCAACAATATCACCCAAGACATCGCTTCACTGCAGATGGCCGACGAAGATGCCGAGCAGTTCAAGGTGCTCTATGGCGATGCATTGGTGACAGAGGAAGATATTGACAAGAGCGAAGAATATATGCTGGACAACGGTCATGCCCTCTCGAAAGACCTGTTGGGCGACATTGTATCAGCCCGTGCAGAAGAGATCCTCATCAATGTATGGAACCAGATTCAGCAATCAGGCTATAGCGACAAGCTCACAGCAGGTGTGTTCTTCACCGGTGGTGGCAGCAACCTCAAGAACACCGAGGAAGTATTCAAGAGAATCTGCCGTGACGACCGCATGAAGATCAAGACCGTCAAGTTTATCGCCGATGTGGTGAGAGGTTATGGCAATGACATCAAGCGCAACGGCACCCTCTGCACCCTGTTTGGTTTATTGCTGGCAGGCAAGGAAAATTGCAGTTTAGATAAACCAGAACCGAAAATAGAGACTCCTGAAATCCCACAGACAGGTCAAGTTGATATGTTTGCCAACGACGAGACACTCAAGGAGCAGGAAGCCAAGATACTGGCCGACAAAGCCGCTGAGGAAGAGCGCCAACGCCTGCTCAGGGAGAGTGAAGAAGAGAAGAAACGCAGGGCAGAAGAAGCTGAACGCAAACGCTTGGAGCGTGAACGTAAGAAGAACAGTTTCTTCAACCGTTTCAAGAAAGGCTTTGATAACCTGTCGGGCGAGCTGTTTGGCTCCGAGGACACCAGCGATACTATGAACTAAAGAAAAACAGTCATTATGGAAAATATAGTACACTTTGATTTCAATACCGACACCAACGAGACCCCTAAAATCATCAAGGTCATCGGTGTGGGTGGTGGTGGCGGCAACGCCGTAAAGCACATGTATCAGGAAGGTATCCATGATGTTACCTTCGCCCTCTGCAACACCGACTTGCAGGCACTGCGCCAGTCGGAGATTCCTATCAAGATACAGCTGGGTCCCAAGACCACCCAGGGTTTAGGTGCCGGCAACGACCCCAAGGTAGCCCGTGAAGCTGCCGAAGAGAGCATCGAGGACATCCGTAACCTGCTCGACGACGGTACCCAGATGGTGTTTGTCACCGCAGGTATGGGTGGCGGAACAGGTACTGGTGCTGCTCCTGTAGTAGCCCGCATTGCCAAGGAGATGGACAAGCTGACCGTAGGTATTGTCACCATCCCGTTCCTCTTCGAGAAGAACCGCAAGATCATGCAGGCCCTCGAGGGTGTGGAAGAAATGCAGAAGAATGTCGATGCCCTGCTGGTAATCAACAACGAACGCCTGCGTGAAATCTATACCGACGGCATAACCACCATGCGCGAAGCCTTTGCCAAGGCCGATGATATCCTATCCGTAGCCACCAAGAGCATTGCCGAGATGATTACCATGGAAGGTAATATCAACCTCGACTTCCGCGATGTGAAGAAAATCCTCAAGGACGGTGGTGTGGCCATCATGTCAACCGGTATTGCCAGCGGTGAACGCCGCCTGAAGCATGCCATCGACGATGCCTTGAAATCACCGTTGCTCAACGACAACGATATCTCCAAGGCCAAGAAGATTCTTTTCAACATCTCTTGGAGCCAGGACTCACCGTTGCTCATCGAAGAGACCAACGAAATCGACAGCTTCATGGAGAGCCTCGACAAGAACATCGAGGTAATCTGGGGTGAGGCTGAAGACCCATCACTGGGCGAGAATGTCAAGTTCACCGTATTGGCCACCGGCTTTGGTTCATCCAGCATCCCTGGCATGGAGCAACTTCAACAGCAACGCTCGAAGGAAGAGCTGGAAGCCCAGGAAGAACGTGAACAACAGGAGCAGGAGCGCATCGACCGCATCTACGGTCGCAACACGCAGAAGAAGCGTCCTCACCACCTGCCATACGTACTCACAGCCGACGACTTCGACAACGACGAACTCATACAGGCAATAGAGGGCAGTCCTACCTACCTGCGCAACCGTACCACCCTCAACCAGTTGAAGGAGAAGTCGGTAGAGGTTGCACAACCCGAGAACGATGCCCCAGTAAATGATGATGGCATTATAATTTTTGGTTGAACGTTGAACGTTGACCGTTAATACTAATATAAAATTAAGATTATGTTATTCGATCAAGTAAGCAAAGATATTATCGCTGCCATGAAGGCACACGATAAAGTGGCGCTCGAAACCCTGCGCAACATCAAGAAAGTATTCCTCGAGGCCAAGACAGCCCCCGGAGCCAACGATACCCTCGAAGATGCAGACGCCCTGAAACTCATCCAGAAACTGGTGAAGCAGGGTAAGGATGCCGCCGAGATATACAGTCAGCAGGGCCGTGCCGACCTGGCCGATGCCGAACTGGCACAGGTGAAGGTGATGGAGACCTACCTGCCCAAGCCATTGACCGACGAAGAGCTCACCGAAGCCGTTAAGCAAATTATTGCCGAGACAGGTGCCACCAGCATGAAAGATATGGGCAAGGTCATGGGCATCGCTTCCAAGGCACTGAGTGGCAAGGCAGAAGGCCGACTCATCTCAGCTAAAGTAAAAGAACTACTGGGCTGATCGTTCCAGTCGTTCTTGAATATTCCAGTTTATAGCAAGGTTTGTATCAAAAAAAAAGTACAAACCTTGCTTTTATTATATGTTTGCATTACCTTTGTCATACCATTAACCTTAAAATAATACCTGCAGGATATGAAAACAAACAGAAGAAATTTCCTGAAAAGCCTTGGCGGACTGGCCCTGTTTACCATCGTGCCACGTCCTGTGTTGGGCATGGGCTATATGGCTCCGTCCGACCAACTGACCAAAGGCATCATCGGTGTAGGCGGCATGGGTAGAGGTCACGTCAATTACGGAGGCACCCGTTTGGTAGCCATCTGCGACGTCGATCGCAACCACCTCGAGGCAGGCAAGAACCTCGTCAAGGAAAGCATTGCCACCTACCATGATTTTCGCGAGTTGATTTATGACCCCAATGTTGACATTGTTCACATCGCCACACCTCCTCACTGGCATGGCCTGATGAGCATCGAGGCAGCCAAGGCCGGTAAGGACATCTGGTGTGAGAAACCAATGACCCGCACTATTGGCGAAGGCAAGCGTGTGGTAGAAACCGTACAGCAGTTCGGTCGCATGTTCCGTCTGAACACCTGGTTCCGTTTCACCGACCAGTTCTATGGCTTGGGCACTACCGTCAAGCCGTTGAAGAAACTGGTACAGAGTGGTTTGCTGGGCTGGCCGTTGAAGGTCACCATCAGCGCTCACACCGGCTTCAACTGGAAGTTCTACTGGGTGGGCAAGGAAGACCTCGAACCAATGCCTATCCCTGCTGAGCTCGACTACGACATGTGGTTAGGTCCGGCACCCGAGAAGCCTTACAACCCACACCGTGTTCACCAGACCTTCCGTGGTTACTGGGACTACGATGCCGGTGGTTTGGGCGACATGGGTCAGCACTATATCGACCCTGTACAGTATATCTTAGGCAAGGACGACACCAGTCCGGTGAAAGTTGAGGTGGATGCTCCTCAGCAGCATCCCGACGCAGTAGGCACTTGGCGTAGCATCACCTATACCTATGCCGACGGCTGTCAGATCGTACTGTGGGGTGGCGACTATGGCAACCCCGATACGCCATACATCGCTGGTCCGAAGGGCAATGTCTATAAGAACTTCGTCTGCGACATCCCCGACTGGGAGAAGAAGTTGGCCGAGTATCCAGACCCAGAGCCTCAGGTAACCGACTTCATGGAGAGTGTTCGCACCCGCAAGCCGTTCGCCCTCAACGAGACCAAGGGCTTCCGCTCGGCTACCATCGTCAACATGGGTGCCTGTGCTTTGCGCCTGAACCGCACCCTCGAGTTCGACCCCGAGAAGTTGCAGTTCATCAATGACGAAGCTGCTAATCGCCTCATCAACCAACCTATGCGTGGTGAATGGCAACTTATATAATGGATAATGAATAATAGAAAATTAGTTATGAAGAAATATACGTTATTATTTGTATCCCTCTTGGTTAGCTGCATCATGCTGGCTCAAGGCCCTGCCAACCGCACGGCTAAGACCATTGCGGCAGATGTACTGGCTCAGATGCCTGCACAGAACCAAGAGACATTCAACAGCCTGATGAACGACCTGGCCAACAGTGGTGAAGAGGGCATCCTCATCCTCACCCAGATGCTCAAGGCCCCTGGTCAGGGCAGCAATGCCCAGGTGGAATATGCACTGAGCGGCCTCACCGCCTATGTCAGTGCCCCTGGTCGTGAAGCCCAGCAGGCAGTAGTGTTGTCAGCCCTCAACAAGGCAGCAGCACAAGCCACCAACACCACCATAAAGGCGTTCCTCGAAAACCAGGCCAGCATGCTGAACCGTCCGTATGCTATGGCAGAAACAGTAACCCCAGCCTTAGCCATTGCCCAGCGCAACGCCAAGGCAGCCCTCAAGAGCGGCAAGCAGCAAGACCGCATCAAGGCCATGCTGGAAGTCATGAGCCAGTTGTCAGCCAACGATGCCCAGAAGACTGCCCTCGCTGCCCTCAAGGATGGCAACAAGGACTATCGCAACGCATTGCTCAGCGCCGTATCCGACAAGGCCGACAAGGGTTTCTACAACACCCTGGCAAAGACCGTGCTCAAGGCGAAGCCCGATGTGCAGGCCGACATCCTTAACTTCCTCGCTGCCGAAGCCGACAAGAGTGCCGACAAGCGCAACCTGGTGAAGAACTCAGAGGCTAAGTGGGACAATCCTACCATGAACATCCTGCACAACTTCGTCAAGACCAGTGGCAACTACGATATCGTAGAAGCTGCCGTGACCGCCCTGCGCAATATCGGTGATGCCTCTTCCATCCCTGTCATTGCTTCTCTGCTGAAAAAGTCAGACAGCAAATATATCGACCTGGCACAGGCAGCCTTAGCCTCTTTCGGTGGCAAGATCAACAGCGATGTGGCCAAGGTCATCAGCGATGCCTCTCCGGCAGGTAAGATTGCCGGCATCGAGCTGCTGGCAGGCCGCAAGGCTACCGTCAACCTGGGCACCGTACTGGCACAGACCGACAATGCCGACGCCAACGTCAAGGCAGCTGCCCTCAACGCACTGAAAGACCTGGTAAGTCAGCAGGACTTCACCAAGATGTGCGGTTTGCTCGAGGATGCAAGTGCTGACGCTTACCAGCCCCTGCAACAAGCCATCTCAGCCACCCTGGCTGGTCAGACCCCCGCACAGCAGGTACAGGCCATCAGTCAGCGCATGAACCAGGCAGGTACGGGCAAGGGCTATCTCTACTACCCCGTATTGGCAGCTACCGGTGATGCCAAGGCACTGAGCACCATCGTGGCAGGCTTATCTACTGGCACACAGGCATCTCGTGATGCTGCCTTCCAAGCCCTTCTTACCTGGGCAGGCACCGAAGCAGCTCCTTATCTCTATAACATCGCCAAGCAAGCTACGGGCGATACCTTCGACAAGGCATTAGACCGTTACATCGACCTGGGTTCATCTGAGAGCCTCACTGGCGAGAACCAGTTGCAGATGCTGCGCCAAGCCATGGAGCTGGCCAAGACCGACAAACAGCGCATCAAGATTCTCGAGAAGGTAGATAAGACTGGTACCTTCCTGGGCATGATGATGGCAGGTGAATACATCAATACCCCTGCTTTGCAACAAACAGCTGCTACGGCTGTGATGGATATCGCTGTGGCTCATCCAGAATACAATGGTGCCAATACCCGTGCCCTGCTGAACAAGGTGGTAGAGGTACTGAGTGGTGGCGATGCCGACTACTTCAAGCAGAACATCAAGAAATACCTGGAAGAGAACCCAGCCGACGAGAAGGGCTTCGTGAGCATCTTCAACGGCAAGGACCTCACTGGTTGGAAAGGCTTGGTGGAAGATCCTATCAAGCGTAGCAAGATGAAACCTGCACAGCTCGCCAAGGAGCAGATTAAGGCCGACGAACAAATGCGCAAGGACTGGATTGTAGAAGACGGTTCGCTGGCATACGTGGGTACAGGCTACGACAACCTCTGCACCGCCAAGCAGTATGGCGACTTCGAGATGCTGGTAGATTGGAAGCTCGATCCTAACGGCAGAGAGCCCGATGCAGGCATCTACCTCCGTGGTTCGCCACAGGTACAGATCTGGGATACCGCCCGTGTGGATGTAGGTGCCCAGGTAGGCTCTGGCGGCTTGTATAACAACAAGAAGAACAAGGACATCCCATTGGTAGTGGCCGACAACCCATTGGGCGAATGGAACTCGTTCTACATCAAGATGGTGGGCGACCGTGTAACGGTGAAGCTCAACGGCATCTTGGTAGTCGATGACATCATCCTCGAAAACTACTGGGATCGTAACCAGCCTATCTTCCCCATCGAGCAGCTCGAGTTGCAGGCACATGGCAGCAAGGTATGGTTCCGCAATATCTACGTCAAGGAGCTCAAGCGCACCGAGCCGTTCCAGCTCTCTGAGCAAGAGAAGAAAGAAGGCTTCAAGGTACTCTTCGACGGTACCAACATGTATCAGTGGACGGGCAACACCGTTGACTATACCATCGAGGACGGCACCATCAGCATGAACCCCAGCAAGGCATTTGGCGGCAACCTCTATACCGTTGACGAATATGCCGACTTCATCTACCGCTTCGAGTTCAAGCTCACCCCTGGCGCCAACAACGGCGTAGGCATCCGCACCCCTATGGAAGGCGATGCCGCCTATGTAGGCATGGAGATACAGATCCTCGACTGCGAGCATCCTATCTATAGCAACATTACCCCGTTGCAGCACCACGGTTCGGTCTATGGCATCATCCCCGCCAAGTCCGATCACCACAGTGCTTTCAAGCCGGCAGGCGAGTGGAACGAGGAGGAGATCTACGCCAAGGGTGACTATATCCGTGTCACTGTCAACGGACAAGTCATCAACGAGGGCAATATCCGTGAGGCTACCAAGAACGGTACCGCCGACAAGAAGGAGCACCCGGGCCTCTTCAACAAGAAAGGTCACATCGGCTTCCTCGGTCACGGCTCACATGTACAGTTCCGCAATATCCGCATCAAGGAACTGAAGTAACAAGAGGGCAACCCCTCTGACGAGTGGGGCTACACCCCTCGACAAACAACAGCAATGGCTGCATCTATCCAGGTGCAGCCATTGTTTTAGCCTAATGCCTTCTATACTCATAGGGAAAGCTTGCTATCTCCATGACTAAAGCTTGCTATTACAAAAGGGAAAGCTTGGCACAACTGGCCGCAATATCTGCCATCACCCGGCGCAGTATCTGCCATACCCCCATAGGAGATACTGCGATGACTCATAGGAGGCTTTGGAACGACCTATAGCAGATACTGCGACAACCCATAGAAATGCCTCCTTTGAAAAAGTCTCAAAGAAGGGCTTTATAACACCTATCTTTTCCTACTAATGAATTAGATTACCATTAGTAAAACTGTTCAATTGCTATATTATGACTTTTGGAAAGTACGATTCTTGTTGCCGCTGTAAACTTCCCCTTTTTGTACCCTTCCCTATTTACCTTCCAAAAGGTTAAAGCATTGCTGAGTGATGTTCCAAAGCTGTTCAGATGAGAGATTAGCAACCCCTGTTTGTTCAATCAATTTGAAGTTTGGTTTGTTCTTGCTAATCACAAACTTTCGTTCTTTGCCATCAATTTCAGCAAACAAGTGGTAGTTGCCCTTGTATGTATGTTCAAGATGAATGTTGCTTATGGTATGATCGTTGCAAGAATACACAGGCTTAATGGGGTGATCTTCCCACTCACCCCATTGCCTTAGATGGTTGATTATTGCAGCCTCAACCCTGCCAATCCATTGCTCACTCACACCATACTTCGTAGCCACACTACGGAATTGCTTCAAGCTGTCAGCCACTTCACGAATGATAGTTTCGGGTCGTCGAATGCCATTATCACGAGCAAACTGTATGGCATCTTCGCGAGAAACATTACGTAGCTTGGCCCTAACATATAGACAGTGATCCTGGTTCGGCAAAAAACCACCATTATCTATGATATAGGTGATATCATAAGCAGGAGCCAGGCGCCAAGAACCATCCTCATGCATGATGAACGAGAAATTCTTGTTGTGATCATCCGTGTTGTTCGCCAATATATTGAACACCATCCTACGATACACATCTTGACAATCAGTCTCAGGCAGATGAAGCTTGCGACAAACTGCTATCAGCTGCTCATAGCTGTCGGCCTCAGGACTGATAGCAGCCAATGTCTGCGTAAATATCTTCCTCTCCCCCTCACGGTCAAAGCGCTTGGTGATGAAATGATTGTTGCCGTCAACAATATAAATTTCCGATGGCATCATGTTTATACCCACACTTGTAGCCAACTCATAATAGGTCATTTCCAACTCTGCAGAACTATATTGCGAATTGCCAAACTTCAGCAGATAGTAGTCATAGTCCTTTAAACCGGAGATCTGACCACTGCGGACCTCTCCCGTCTGACGGTTAATGGCAATAATGGCCTTTGGCTGTCGCCCTCCAGCCGAAGTACCTACTGTCAATAGAGACTGCATCGTGATCGACTCCTCTGGCATAATCTTAGCCTGTTCCCTCTCCGTGTAGATACGCCCAGCCAGTTCAGCAAGCGACTTTATGTTAATCTCTGTCCTCTTTTGTTCATTTGACTGTTCAGGCTGAAACTCCAAAGCCCCCATGCCTCGTTTACCGATGAACGATAGCTTATCCAAAGGTGTAATGTCGGCATTGGACAAGTGGCTCTGCTGTCGCCAAAGTTCAAACAACTGATTACCCCAAGCATCAGGCAATGAATCGGCCACAAATGCAGGCAACTTCTGGTAAATCTTACCCTCCTCACCCCAAACAGGAGTAAGTTCGTTAGCCTCTTCAATGGGAGCAACCAAGGGAGCAATGTTCAGTCCTTTTTTGATAAAGTCAGGATTATACATGAAATATGACATCCTACGTCGCTTATCCCATGCCAAACGACCCATCTCTTCTCCCCAGAGTATTATTTTCAATGAATTAACCATGTTCCACGCTATTTATTTAGTATGTCTTATGCGTTGAGCCTTTTTCTCCTCCTTACGGATAAGGTAAGGCGATTCTGGTAACTCTGGCAGCAGCTTGTCCAAAGAATTAATCTGCTTAACCACCTTCAGCAACAAGAGGAATGTTGAGAGCGACAAGTTGCGAGCTGTACCATTCTCAAATTTATGTATGGTTGTCAGTCCTATGCCCGACTGCTCAGCCACTTCCTTTTGAGTCAAATTACAACGCATTCTGTATTCCTTGAAACGGCTACCAAGCAACCTAACTAGTTCTGGTGTAGAATACACATATAAATCAGCCATAACATCCCTGTTTTTTAAATATCAATATATTGAATATTATCTATCATTTTTAGTATTTACTATCAACAAAATGATATTTACAACTGCAAATATAAGGTACTTTCCGTAATCTACCAAGTTTTCCTTATTTTTTTTTTCACGGCTATTATCCTCTTAAAGGTTTAAGAACTTAGTTATTCCACTCTTCTTTGATAAGCTGAAACATAAAGTCATCGGGGAAGCGTTTTATGTTATGGTTCCATTTGAGCATAGTTTATTGCCATTGGGATAGTCCAAGTATTTGGGTATTTTCTAACAGTATTCCTATAGAAAGTACCTATATCTTTAGGGAATAATATACTTGTTAATGTTAATACTATAAACCTATGAAAGAAAATAAAGAAAAGCGGGTGTTGCGAGTGGAGCTCGACAACGAAGTAAAGAAAGTCTCTATCACTGGCACAAACGGTGAGGAAAAGGTAGATGCCATAAGATAAGCTATCTAATTGAAGACTCTTTTGAATAATTAGAGAAAAAAGAGATGAAAATTTATATGGATTTGCGCTTCGACCTGTACCCTTCCCTATAAAAAAGGGGAAGTTTACAAGTTGAGCTATAAAAAACTGCATAGGTTGTATGGTGACTGCATGGAGCTGGATCATGACAGTTGTTGCTTGGTGAGGATACCGGAAGCGTTGAAATAATGGCAGTCATATAGCCGTTGGCACTTAGGAGCCGGGAGGAATCCTGGCTCCTTTATTTATATATGGTGCTACCCCTACTCTATTTTCTTAAAGGTTTAAGAACTGAGGCAAATTGAAAGATTCTTTTCATCTTTGCAGCAGAAATTTAAAAGTTTTCTTATATTTGTCATCATTAATGGCTGACTTGATATTGAGATTGTTGGATATTAATAAATAAGGAATAAAAATATGGAATTGAATGGAATACTGATAGTATTGGTGGTGTTGCTGGTGGTGGCTATCATTGGCTTGATAGTGATGGCACATCAGAAGAACCAGATGAAGACGCAACTGGTGGAGGCGAACACTAAGCTTGACTTTGAGACGAAGCAGAGGGAAAAGGAGAGAGAGGACAGTTTGCAACAGATGCAAGCTGCCAAGGAGGAATGGAACCAGGAACGACTGAGAGCTGAAGAGAAAAGGAATGAGGAGCGACAAAGGGCTAAGGAAGATTTGCTGGCGCAGATCAGCTCGATGAAAGAGGAGGCTACTCAGCAGAAGACGGAATCGGAGAAGGCACTGAAGGACAGATATGAGGCTCAGATAGAGGCGCAAGAGAAGTACTATAAGGATGTGCTGGATGCCCAGCAGAGGAAGTTTGATGAGACCATAGAAAAGATGACGGCTCAGCTGAAGTTGGCAACTGACGAGATGCTGAAGGAGCGGCAGAAGGAGTTTGCCGAGTCGAGCAACACTAACCTGGGACAGATTGTGACGCCGCTGAAGGAGACCATTGAGGAGATGAAGAAGGCGATGAACGAGAACACGAAGAACCAGGCGACATTGACGGGTAGTCTTAGTGAGAACATCAGGAACATGATGTTGCAGAGTGAGGCGGCGAGAAAGAGTACGGATGAGCTGACGAGGGTGTTCAAGCATGGGTCGAAGGTGCAGGGCGACTGGGGTGAGACGGTGCTGAACGAGTTGCTGGAGGCGCAAGGGCTGACGGAAGGGGTGCACTACAAACTGCAGCCTTACATCAGGGATGCTCAAGGTGAAATCAGTAAGTCGGAAGAGGGTAGCATGATGCGACCGGATGTGATTTTGCACCTGGATCAGCGTCGTGAGGTGATTATCGACTCGAAGGTGTCGCTCACGGCCTATATAGAATATGTGAATGCCGAGAATGAGACGGAGCGTGAGAAATGGCTGAAAGCACATGTGGACAGCATCAACAAGCACGTGAAGGAGTTGTCGAACAAGGACTATTCGAAATATATCGAGAAGCCTAAGGTGAAGATGGATTATGTGATTATGTTTGTGCCTAACACGGGGGCTCTGCTGACGGCTATGAATGCTCAGCCTGACTTGTGGCGGAGGGCGATGGAGAAGAATGTGTATATTGCTGACGAGCAGACGCTGTATGCTGCCTTGCGTATCATTAACCTGACGTGGACGCAGATTACTCAGATTCAGAACCACGAACAGGTGTATAAGTTGGCGAATGTGATGATTGACAGGGTGGGTCTGTTTATGGATCGCTATCTAGCCATAGGTAGTGCGCTGGATAAAGCCAAGGATTTTTATGACAAGGGTATGACGAACCTGAAACCGGAAGGCAAGAGTATTATTCAAACTTGTAACCAGCTGATCAAGCTGGGGGCGAAGCAGAGTAACAAGAATCCCCTGCCTCAGCTGACTGACATTGATGATATTCCTGCGATAGAAGCTCCAGAAAAGGAAGAGACAGAAGCAGTGGAATCGTAATTGGTGGAAGACGCCAATCGGTCTTCCGTTATTCGAGTCATGTATTGGTGGAAATAATTATCTAATTATTTTCAAATATCAGTTTGTCTTCCGTCATTCTAATCATGTACTGCTGAATAATGGCCTTGAGGGTGCGTTCCATTTCTGCCTCAACGGCACCGAGTTGTCCTTTTAGGTTGTTGTGCATGAACCAATCGGTGCGATAGTTGTAGATGGCTTTCACCTCCCCTTCGTCGGTCATCTGCATGACATAGTCGCCCTTGACATACTGGTACATACCGTTGTTATTATTCACCGCCCAGGTGTCGGCATCGGGGGTGGTCAACAGGTCGGTGCCAAAGGCGATGTAAGGGTCGCTGTATCCCAAGCAGCTCAGCACGGTAGGCATGATGTCTATCTGCTGGGCAATGCAGTGACGACGCTCAGCAGGCAGTTGTCCCGAGGGGTCGAAGAAGAAGATGCAACCGCCATACAAGCCCAGGTCGGTCTGGTACTCAGGTCGCGAACTCAGGTTGGTATGGTCGGACGTGAATACGAACAGGGTGTTCTCGTACCAAGGCTGTTGCTTGGCCGTGTCGAAGAACTTACGCAGGGCATCATCGACATAGCGGATGCATTTGTGCATGGGGTTGTCATCGCCTGGCTCGTCGGGATAGACATCACGATAGCGCTCAGGCACCACATAGGGATGGTGCGAGCTGGCCGTAAACAGTGAGGTGACAAAGGGTTGTGGCATCTCTGACATCTTCAGGGCAAAGAACTGCAGGAACTCCTCATCCCAGATGGCCCAAGAACCATCGAAGGCAGCATCGCCGTCAAAACGCTTGTCCTGGTTGAACTCCGTACGACCGAAATAGTCCTTATACTTGGTGGTTCGGGCAAAGGCCTCGAAGCCCATCGACCCATTCTCGGCACCATGGAAGAAAGCCGAATAATAGCCTTTTTTGCCCAATTCACCGGCAATGCCGCTTACCTCATTCACAGAGGCGGGTGTGAGCACGTAAGGTTCGATGAAATGGGGAATACTTGATAAAATGGAGGGCATGGCATCGATGCTCTTGCGACCATTGGCAAAGGTGTAGTCGAAGGTAAACGAGTGCTGCAACAGCGAATCAACAAAGGGGGTATAACTCTTGTAATCGGGGTCGCCCCAGATATCGTTATAGGCACCGATGTATTCACGGCCAAAACTCTCAAGGATAAGCACCACCACATTCTTCTTTTGCAGCACCAACGAATCGCTTGGCACAATGATGGGTTCGTATATCCTGCTCAGTTCTTCGCGAGAATAGTATTTCGGGTCCTTATACACATTCTTGCCGATGGTACGAATCATCGAGAAGGGGGTGTTCAGCACGATGGCTGCCTCGGTAGGACGGTTCACATATTGGTTGGCATTGCTGATGGTGATGGGGCGCACGGCTCTGGTAAGACCGCCACGTATGCCTATGACAATCAGCGGGATGAATGCTACGAAACAAACCAGATGGAGAAGGTAGTACTTTATATACTGACTGATGGCTGTGAACTTGAGTTGACCTGTGGGCTTGACATAGAGGTAATACATGACCAAGATGAGTGCGATGCCAATGAGTACCAGGTACCAATGGTTCAGCAGTTCTGTACCAAAAACGCCGCCCAAGTTGTTTTCATGACTGAACTCCTGGAATACCGTCATCGTGGTGCGGCGACCCGTATATTGGAAATAGACGGCATCGGCCAGGTTGATCACCACCGCCAAACCATTGAAGATCATGAACACCCATTTCGCCACCGTCTGCCAACCTTCACGTTCCTTGAGGTGAAAAGGCACGAGCATGAGCAAGGCATAGAGCAGGTTGGTGTAGATGATGCCGGCGTTGTCGAAAATCCAGCTGCCATGAATCAACTTGGGGATGGACAAGGCAGCAAAGCCCTCGGAAAAGGTGCTCCAGTTCTCGCAGACATAGACCACCCTGCAAACGGCATAGACAATATATACCAGTATGATGTTGAGCACAAAGGCCAGCACACTGGATATCACGGTTCGTTTGATGGTCAGTCTTTTCATTATTTAAGCCTCTTTCTTTCGTATAATCGTCAGACCGTCACGGAGTGGCAGGATGACTTTCTCCACCCTGTTGTCGGCTGCTACAAAGTCGTTGAAATGGAGGATTCCCTGCGTCTGCAGGTCGCTTTCACGCACATGCTCCTCGGTGACATGACCTCCCCACAGGGTATTGTCGGCCAGGATATAACCTCCCGGACGCAGGTGAGCCAGTACGAGTTCGTAGAAATCGAGGTAACGACGCTTGTCGCCATCCACGAAAGCCATATCGAAGGTAACGCCCAATGTGGGAACCACCTGCAGGGCATCGCCGATGATAAACTCAATCTGGTGGGCATAAGGGGAGTTGTCGAACCATGGACGGGTGAACTCCTCCTGTTCGTCGTTGATCTCAATGGTATAAATCTTTCCGTCCTTGGGCAGGCCTTCGGCCATGCAGAGGGCGGAATAACCGCTGTAGGTACCTATCTCCAGTATGTTCTTGGGTTGCACCATGCGGGTCAGCATCTTCAGGATGCGACCTTGCAAATGGCCTGACACCATGTGGGGGTAGAGCAGCTGTAGATGGGTTTCTCGATACAACTTGTTCAAGTACTCGCCCTCAGGGTCTATATGTTGCAGGATATATTCTTCCATTATTCTTTGACTATTACCCCTCCGTCGCTTTGCGACACCTCCCCTTTACATGGGGAGGAGTTTTTTTTTAACTCCCAATACGGCTCTCCTGTTTAGGGGAGGAGTTGATATTTGTAACTCCCAAAGCTGCTCCCCTGTTTAGGGGAGGAGTTTTTTTTTAACTCCCAATACGGCTCTCCTGTTTAGGGGAGGAGTTGATATTTGTAACTCCCAAAGCTGCTCTCCTGTTTAGGGGAGGAGTTTTTTTTTAACTCCCAAAGCTGCTCTCCTGTTTAGGGGAGGAGTTTTTTTTTAACTCCCAAAGCAGCTCCCCTGTTTAGGGGAGCTGTCCGAAGGACTGAGGGGTCAATGTTCAACGTTTTGCTTCGCCTTATGGATGTGCCGACGGCTGACTGCGAGCAGATATGCTGCCTACACACATCCATTGCGGCTTCGCATCAATCTATTAATGCATTCAGTGCTAATTCATACGACTTAAGGCCAAAGCCCAGAATGACACCCTTGCAGGCACAAGAAATCATGGACTTGTGGCGGTATTCCTCGCGGGCATGCACATTGCTGATATGTACCTCTACCACAGGAGCCGTGATGGCACGGATAGCGTCTTGCAGAGCGATGGAGGTATGGGTATAAGCACCGGCATTGAGGATGATACCATCAACATCGAAGCCCACCTCATGCAGTTTGTCGATGAGATTGCCTTCGCAATTGGACTGGTAATAAGCTATCTCCACGTTGGGATAACGCTGCTTCAACACCTGCAGGTAGTCATCGAACGACTGGTTGCCATAGATGCCGGGCTCGCGCTTGCCTAACAGATTTATGTTAGGTCCGTTGATAATTTGTATCTTCATACCAATATATTTTATATCTTTGTGGCAAAGATAGTGCAAGCCGAAGACAGAACAAAATAAACTTGTTTTTTTTTTATGTTAAGGCGAAGCCTATCTTATCTAAAGATAGTGCAAGCCGAAGACAAAAACAAATAAGCTAGCTTATTTTGTTTTACTGAGGCGAGGCCCATGTTATATAAAGAAAGTTCAAATTTTGAAGAAATCGGCAAAAATACCGGAGAAGATTAAGGGCAGGGTGCCTATTATCAAGGAATATACCCAATACCTGAGGCTGGAGAAAAACCTTTCTCCCAACACGTATGATGCCTACCTGACCGACTTGGAGAAGCTGTTGCACTATCTTGACACGGCCGACATAGACCCGCTGGAGGTGACGCTGGAGAACCTGCAGCACTTTATGGCAGGACTGCATGATGTGGGCATCCACCCGCGTTCGCAAGCCCGCATACTGAGTGGGGTGAAGTCGTTTTTCAAGTTCCTGGTGATAGCCGACTACCGCAAGGACGACCCAGCCGAGTTGCTGGAGGGCCCGAAAATTGGGTTCAGGTTGCCCGAGGTGCTGACCGTAGAGGAGATTGACCGTATTATCGATATGGTGGACATGAGCAAAAACGAGGGGCAACGCAACCGTGCCATGCTGGAAACGCTCTACAGTTGCGGGTTGCGAGTGAGCGAGCTTTGCAACCTGAAGTTGTCTGACCTCTACTTCGACGAGGGCTTTATCAAGGTGGAGGGCAAGGGCAGCAAGCAACGACTGGTGCCTATCAGTCAGCGGGCCATCCAAGAAATCAAGTGGTGGTTGGAAGACCGCATCGGCGGCAAGATCAAGGAAGGTTACGAAGATTATGTGTTCCTGGCTCGTTGGGGCAAGAACATCTCCCGCATCATGGTGTTTCACCTCATCAAGGAGTTGGCCGAGAAAGCGGGCATCAAGAAAACCATCAGTCCGCATACCTTCCGCCACTCGTTTGCCACCCATCTGTTGGAGGGTGGTGCCAACCTGCGAGCCATACAGGCGATGATGGGACATGAATCTATCGCTACGACAGAGATTTATACCCACATCGACCGCTCGATGCTGCGGGCAGAGATTATTGAACATCATCCAAGAAACATGAAACGTTAACCGTTGACTGCGTCCTATTTCGTCGCGACTCGGCATAGTTCAAACAAGTTTGACTCTGCCCTCGCTGCTCCGAAAAGTGAACGTTTAAAGATTAATTATACTAAAAATACTCTAATATTGCACCGTGAACCAAAAAACCTCCTTATATTTGTGGAAGTAATCAATAATAAAAAATACAAAAGAACATGAAAAAATTGGTTTATTCATTAGTAGTGACACTGCTGGCGGTGCTGACATCATGTGCCAGCAAGATGGGTGAGTTGTCACCCGAATACTTCACTGTAACACCTCAGGTACTTGAGGCTGTAGGCGGAAAGGTGCCTGCCACCATCAACGGAAAATTTCCTGAAAACTATTTCAATAAGAAAGCCATTGTAGAAGTGACTCCTGTTTTGCGTTGGCAAGGCGGTGAGGCCAAGGGACAACCGGCTACCTTCCAGGGCGAGAAGGTGGAGGCCAACAACCAGACCATCTACTACAAGACGGGTGGTAACTATACCCTTCGTACCTCGTTCGACTACCGTCCTGAGATGGCGAAGAGCGAGCTGTTCCTCGACTTTGTGGTTCGTATTGGCAACAAGGTGATGACCATCCCATCGGTGAAGGTGGCTGACGGTGTGATAGCTACCTCTGAGCTGGTGAACCAGACCTTGGAGAATGCCAATGTGTCGCTGGGTGCCGATGCTTTCCAGCGTATCATCAAGGACAAGCGTGAGGAGCAGATTATGTTCCTGATCCAGCAGGCCAACATCCGCTCTAACCAGATGGGTGCAGCCAACAGCTTTACCAACGAAGTGAAGAACGTGGAGGGTACCTCTAACCAGCGTATCAGCAACATCGAGATTTCTGCCTACGCATCGCCCGATGGTGGTGTGAACCTGAACAAGGGCTTGGCTGAGAAACGTCAGGACAACACCGCTTCGCTGATTGAGAAGAACCTGAAGAAGAGCAATATAGATGCTGACATCGACACCCGCTATACGGCACAGGACTGGGAAGGTTTCCAGGAACTGGTGTCGAAGTCGAACATCCAGGACAAGGACCTAATTCTGCGAGTGCTGTCGATGTATTCTGACCCAGAGGAACGTGAGCGTGAGATCAAGAACATCTCTACCGTATATAGGACGCTGGCGGATGACATCCTGCCACAGCTGCGTCGTTCACGTCTGACGCTGAACTACGAGATTATCGGTAAGAGCGATGAGGAAATTAGTACACTGGCCCGCAACAATGCCCGTGAGCTGAACAACGAAGAACTGCTCTATGCTGCTACCCTGACCAACGATGCTGCCGAGCAGGAAGCTATCTACACCCAGGCATCGAGGTTGTTTCCTAACGACTATCGTGCTTTCAACAACTTAGGTAAGTTGGCTTACGAAGCTGGCGACCTCAACAAGGCAGAGGGATTGTTCAGGCAAGCGCTCAGCAAGCAGGATGCTCCTGAGGTGAACAATAACCTGGCACTGGTAGCTCTGGCCAAGGGCGACAAGGCAAGTGCCGAGCAATACCTGGGCAAGGCATCGGGTGCCAAGGAACTGAGTGAGACCATGGGTAACCTCTATGTGGCTCAGGGCCAGTATGACCGTGCCGTGAATGCCTTTGGGGATGCTAAGACCAACAGTGCCGCTCTGGCACAGATACTGGCCAAGGACTACAACAAGGCCCGTACGACCTTGCATGCCATTGAGCGTCCGGATGCCTACACCGACTACCTGATGGCCGTGCTGGGTGCCCGCACCAACAACCTGCAGATGGCAACAACCCACCTGCAACGTGCCTTGGATCAGCAACCTGCACTGAAACAGAAAGCAGCAACAGATTTGGAATTCAGCAAGTATTTCACCAATGCCGATTTTGCCGCTATCGTAAGGTAATCGGTTGTACATCTTATAATAGAGAGGGCGCACAAATAGAGAAAAGCGCCCTCTTTTTTTGGCTTTTGCTTTTTAGTTAGGCAAAAAAGCACTACTTTTGGTGCCGAAACTTAGAAACACCCATGAGGAAACGTTGGCTGACATATCTGCTGATAGCCCTTGTCTGCATGGCCTGCGGAGAAGAGCAAGGCGACCGTGCCCTGGTGCAGGGCACTATCAAAGGGTTGGTCAACGACACCTTGATTGTGTATGGTGCCGACCAGATGTTCGACAGGGTAGATACCATCTACGTCAGGAAGGGCAAGTTCAAAAGGTTTATCGCTGTAGATACCTTGGCGCAGGCATGGGTCATGTATAAAGACGGTCAAAAGGTACCTCTGTTCCTCGACAAACGCAGTAACATCAAGATAAAAGGCGACACAGCCCAACTGCTGCGTTTGCAGATAGAAGACCAGGGCGAGAACCACCTGCTCACACAGTTCAACAACGAGTTTGACACCACACTGACCATCGCCTTGGTGGATACCTTCATCACCCGTTATCCCGCCTCTACCGTGAGCTTCTACTTGATGAACCGCTACCTGCAGGATGCCACGAAAGAGGAGAGGAAATTGGTGGCCCCATTGCTGAAGAAACTTGACGAGGAGATAAAGCATCATCCACAATACACAGCCATCGACGACCGCCTGAAGGCAGAGGCAAAGACCGATTCGGGTACGTCGGTAAGCTATTTCCGTCTCAAGAACCAGGAAGACAAATGGATATCACGCACTGACTTTTCCAGAAAGTGGTTACTCATCAACTTCTGGGCTTCATGGAACGAGACCAGCAAGCAGCTGAACCGTACTCTCTACAAGCCTTTGTATAAGGAGATAAAGAAGGAAAAGATAGACGACCTTGCCATGTGGGGCGTCTCGCTTGACATCGACCGTAAGGTTTGGAGAGAAGCCATACAGAAAGATACGCTGGAGTGGACACAGGGATGCGATGCCAAAGGATGGCTCACCGAACCTGCCAAGATATTCGATATCAGATACCTGCCTGCCAATGTCCTCATTACCCCCGATGGTAAGATTTCGGCTTATAACCTGACGAAAGAGCAGTTGGAAGACAAGGTGAAGGAACTGAAAGAAAAGAAAAAAGAGAAAAAGAAATAAACATAGTATTAACCAACTTAAATCATTCATAACAAGTTATGTTGACGAAAGTTTTTGCTGCCGCCCTACAGGGCATCGATGCTACCCTGATTACCATCGAAGTGAACAGCCTTAAAGGTTGTGGTTTTTCATTAGTGGGTCTCCCCGACTCAGCCGTAAGAGAAAGTCAGCAACGTGTGTTTGCTGCTTTTCATGTACTGGGACTCAATTTCCCCAATGCCGACATACTGGTAAACATGGCTCCTGCCGACATACGCAAGGAGGGCTCTGCCTACGACTTGCCCCTGTCGATGGGCATACTCACCTCGGTAGAGGTATTGCCACCCCAACTGTTGGATGAGTATCTGATGATGGGCGAACTGGGGCTTGACGGGAGGCTGCTGCCTATACGTGGTGCCTTGCCCATAGCCATCATGGCCCGTGAACTGGGTTTCAAGGGGATTATCCTTCCGCATCAGAACGCCCGTGAGGCGGCGGTGGTGAACAACCTCATCGTGCTGGGAGCTGAGAACCTAAGTCAGGTAGTGGATTTCTTCAAGGGCAACGAGAAGAGCATCGTGCCCACGGTGATGAATACCCGTGAGGAGTTCTACCATCATCAGCAGGAGTTTGATACCGACTTTACCGATGTGAAAGGACAGGAGAATGTGAAACGAGCCATGGAGATAGCTGCTGCTGGCAGTCACAACCTGCTGCTTGTAGGCAGTCCCGGTAGCGGAAAATCGATGCTGGCCAAGCGATTGCCCACCATCCTACCCCCTTTGTCATTAGCCGAGAGTCTGGAGACCACCAAGATACATTCGGTGGCGGGCAAATTGAACAAGGAAGGAGGACTCATCTATCACCGTCCGTTCAGAAATCCACACCATACGATTTCTACCGTCGCTATGACAGGTGGAGGCAGTTATCCGCTTCCGGGAGAGATTAGTCTGGCCCATAACGGCATACTCTTCCTCGACGAACTGCCCGAGTTCAGAAGAGATGTGCTGGAGGTGCTCAGACAACCGTTGGAAGACCGCCACATCAGCATCAGCAGGGTACGTAACCAAGTGGATTATCCCGCCAGCTTCATGTTTGTGGCCGCCATGAACCCTTGTCCGTGTGGTTACTATAATCATCCTACCCATCCCTGTGTTTGCTCACCGGGGCAGGTGTTGAAATACATGAGTCGGATATCGGGTCCTTTGATGGATCGCATCGACCTTCAGATCGAGGTGACACCCGTTCCCTTCGAGGAACTTTCTTCCCAGCGTGTCGGTGAGCCGAGCTGTGTGATACGAGAGCGTGTAATCAAGGCCCGCAAGATACAGGAAGAGCGCTATAAAGGCATCCCTCATGTGCACTGCAATGCCCAGATGACACCCAAGCTACTGCAATTGTATGCCCTGCCTGACGCTAACGGACTGATGTTGCTTCGCACCGCCATGCAACGCCTCAACCTCAGTGCAAGGGCGTATGACCGTATCCTTAAAGTGGCCAGAACCATAGCCGACTTGGCAGGTTGCGAACAAGTGCAGAGCCAACACTTGGCAGAAGCCATTGGTTATCGTAATCTGGACAGGGAGGATTGGAGCGACAGGGGGTAAGGTATTGATACCTTACCCCCTGTTGTTAGAACGGCCACTTGAAGAATCTGCCTATGCAGGTTATTCAAAGATACTCCTGACTTTATGAGCCATCTTCTGCACTCCGTCGCTAAATATTATACCCCCAAACCAGTCGGAAAAGCTTTTTCCACCAGTCACGCTGTCGAGTTCTTCATCGGACAGTTCGATTACACCAGCCTCTACGAGTTCATCGTAGATAGCTTTCACTTCTTTCATTTTCTCTGCGAGCAGTTGCTTCTTCTGCTCAATCTGTTCGTTAGTTAAAGTTGCCATAATTATTTAGCCTTTATAAATTGTTTGCTCCTTTATTTAACGCGTCTTAAAATCACATGAATGGTCAATAATTAACGTTTTAGTATTGCATGTTCCTGTTCCTCTTCCTCCGGTAGCCAGCTCGAGTTCGTCCTCGTCAAGTTCCTGCCTCATGACCACTTTTTCCTCACCGTTCTTACCAGTGATGGATACCTTCTTCACTTCGTCGTCGAGTTCTACCCTCAACACCCTTTTTTCATTCTTGTTTTCCATATTCCTTATTATTGGTTAATACTGCCACAATTAAAGTTTTAAGATTTTACTTGGGGGTAAGGTTTGGAGTCGGGCGCACGATGCCATTCTATTTTTGGGCGTGACCAGGGTTGATCCGGGACCTCAGGTCTATGAGGTGGATACCCACCTGCGACCTTTTCAAGGTCTTCTTCGGAGATTTCTATTACTCCAGCCTCTACCAATTCCTTGGTCAAGGCTTTTACTTCCTCAGCCAGCTGCTTGAGCTGCTGCTTTTTCTGCTCAATTTGCTCTGCGGTTAATGTTGCCATAGTCTTTATAGTTTTAATTGTTTGACAAATTTTCGCCACATTCCCGTTCCGTCTCCCTTGAGAAACTGGCATGTTATGAGGCTATTTTTTCCTTGGACATACAGGTATCCCGGCGAAATAATCGTCATACTCCAGAGGTAATCTAAATGCTTCACAAAATTGTGTACCACCAGCCACCGCGTCCAGCTCATCCTCACTGAGCTCCTTCCTCATCACCACTTTCTCGTCGCTGTTCATGCCAGTGATGGATACCTTCTTCACATCGTCGTCGAGTTCTACCCTCAACACGCGTTTATCTTTGTTTTCCATAATGATAGTAAAAGTAAGAATTGTAAAAATGCTGTTACTCAATGAAACAGATCCCCTCCACCATAAGCATGAAATTGAACTGGATTTAATTCATTATTACCTCTTTGCCACCAACCATCACTTCCACATGCTGTGCCGTGGGAGAAATCCATTGCACCTAAATCAATTTTTTCATCATCTACAGTAAAACTAACGCCACCAGTCACCATATCCAGCTCATCCTCGTCAAGCTCCTGGCGCATAACTACTTTCTCATCGCTGTCCTTGCCAGTGATGGAAACCTTCTTCACTTCATCGTTGAGTTCCACCCTCAACACTCGTTTTTCATTGTCCTTTTCCATATTCCTTAATCTTTATTGTTTATTCTGATTATTCGCTTTGCTTACGGCACGACAAAAAGAAGGGGTGCGAACATATCAACTAATCCACCGATGGCCTTCGACTGCCTGAGAAAAGATTAGAAGAACAGCTCACACCCTTGTATGATGACAATGGATAACATCCACTGCAATCAACACCAAGGGAAGAACGTTCAGGCTTTTCCAATTTCTCAAGAGAGTTGTCGAAGTTCTCGGTTTGGAAAAAGCATAACGCTTCCAATGTCATGTCTGCGACGGATTTACCGCCACACCCTGCAAATGTAAGCATTAATTCCCGAAAAACGTTCATTGTGAGCTGTTTTTTTGATGGCAAAATAACTATCCGCCAGGGAAACAAGAGTCTCACTGGCGGAAAAAAAAGTCTCAAATAAGGAAAAACAGCAAAAGCGCTATGCAAGTACGTCTTTCTCCCTTGCTGTTTTACGGAATTCTGTAGGCGACATACCGTAGAATTCGCGGAAAAGTCGGAAGAAAGTAGAACGGCTGCCGATGCCGCTCATTTCGGAGATGAGGCTCACGGCTTCATCGGTGGTTCTCAAAAGGCTGGCAACATATTGCAGGCGATAGCGGTTGATGAAGTCGAACACGGTTTCGCCATTAGCACATTCGCGAATTGTCTGCTCCACATATTTGTAGTTGGTGCCCAACTTCGCGGCCAGCACCTCGCGGTTCAATGTCTCATCGGTGTAGAGTTTCTCGTCCTCCATCAACCGGCACAAGCGGCGATAAAGTTGCAGGTTCGGTGAGAGTTGCTCTTCCGGCTCGGCCTGCAGTTGCTGCATCTGTCGGGCTTCCTCCTCCTCACGTTGTTGGATCTGCTTATAGAGGCTGAGGTTCTTTGCTTCCAACACCTTGTTATATATATGAGAGCGCACGAGCAGGTAGCCGATGAGCAGGATAATGACGGCAGCACTGACGAGCATGACTCGCTGGATGCGGGTCTTTACCTCCTCATCCTTCAACAGCAGTTCCTTCTCCTGCGTCTTCATCTGCTGGGCATATTTCTGCGTATCGCTGCGGCGCTCGCGCTGCACGAGGCTGTCTGCCAGTACCGTATAGCGCAACAGTTGGTTGTATGCCTCATGGCTTCTGCCCATTTTTTCCAAACCTGAGGCATAGTTCATCAACAGGTTGGCATATTCGGTGGATATAGTGTCCTTGGTTTCCCGGTAATAGGGTTCCAGGACGCTGCAAATCCGATTGATGTTCTGGGCGTCTCCAGAGAGAATGTAATAAATCAGGATGTCCTTCTGGTGTTCTGGCAACCGGCTTGATTGGGTATTCTCAAAGGCCTGTGCACTGCTGCGGGCAGCAGCCTTGTCGCCCAACTGGTACTGACAGAGGGCCAGGAGGCTATAAACGTATGCCCGTTCCTTGTCGATATAGCCAATGGGGGCAGTGGTATATTCCTTTTCAAGACGATCTATCACCTGCACCCTCTCCTGCATGAGCTGCCCGGCACGGGCATAATCCTCTTGTTCTATGGCTATACGGGCGGCGTTGCCTAAGTAGGTGGAGAGAAAGGGGAGGGCTTGGGGTTTGCTACTCTTACGGAACATATCCAACGACCGGTCCATATAGTCGGTACCACTGCCGACCTGTATTTTCTCCATCGTTTCTCCGGCAGTAAAGTAAAACATGGCCTCTTCGCCTGTCCAGCCGTTTTCGTGGGAGATTTTGGCCCCCTCAATGGCATAGCTGATGGCATCCTGGTAAGTCTCGGGGTTCTTTCTGTCCATAATCAGCAGCAATTGGTAGGTCTTTACGCGCTGCAGACTGTCGGCCACAGGATGCTGGTTGTCCAGTATCTTCATGCAGTAATTCCGTGCTTTGTCAATGTCGGCCTTCGTGTCTTTTGCCAAGTGAATCTGTGCCCGCATCCAGTTGGCGAAGTTCGCGTCGGCGGCTCCTACCGTCTCGGCGGTATCGACGAGTGCGAAAGCGTGTTCCGGCTCCTGCAAAATGTACTTGCGGATATTCTCCCACGTATAAATGCTGTCGGCCTCAATGGCCGTACCGTATCCATGCCCGTTTCCGCCCGTGCAGCCAGAGATGGTGGCCAGCACGGCAAAAAGCGATAGGATAACAATGTTTGGTTGGGTGCTCATTAGCGTATCGTTTTTTGAATTACGTTAACAAAGGTACAAATAATTCTTTATTAATGTATCGTGTATTTGTGTTTTCGCTGCTCAAAATTTGTTTCTGTCTTTGGCTTGCATTATCTTTGTCAAATATAAACTAACTAAATAATGACACCTATAATAGTAATCATTACAGTACTGGCCTACTTTGCCGTGTTGTTCGGCATTTCCTACTGGGCTGGGCGAAAGGCTGACAATGCAGGTTTCTTCCAAGGGGGCAAGCAATCGAAATGGTATATGGTGGCGTTTGCCATGATTGGTGCCAGCATATCGGGTGTGACCTATGTATCAGTGCCTGGCATGGTGGGTGCTTCGCAGTTTGGCTACCTGCAACTCGTTATGGGTTTTATGGCCGGACAATTGGTGATAGCCCTAGTACTGACGCCGCTGTTCTACCGTATGAAGCTGGTGAGCGTATATCAGTTCCTGGAACAACGACTGGGCATCAGTTCGTACCATACAGGGGCTTGGTTCTTCTTTATCTCCAAGATGTTGGGTGCAGCGGTACGACTGTACTTGGTGTGTCTCACATTCCAGTTGCTTATCTTTGAGCCGTTCCACCTGCCTTTCATACTGAATGTGGCGGTGTCGATACTGATTGTATGGCTCTATACTTATAAAGGTGGTGTGAAGAGCCTCATCTGGACCGACTCACTGAAAACGCTGTGCCTTATCGTGTCGGTGGTGCTCTGCATCTGGTTTATCGCGAAAGAGTTGGGCATGGACTGGGGAGCGATGATGACGGCCATAGGCGACGACAGATACAGTCGTATATTCTTCTTTGACGATGTGGATAGCAAACAGTTTTTCTGGAAGCAGTTCCTGGCTGGTGTGTTTACACAGATTGCCATGAACGGACTTGACCAAGACATGATGCAACGTAACCTGAGTTGCCGCAACTCAAAGGAAAGTCAGATAAACATGGCGGTGAGCATGGTGTTGCAGTTTGTAGTGATATCTATCTTCCTGATGCTGGGTGCCTTGCTGTATATCTTCGTAGGTCGTCAAGGCATTGTGGTGGAGAAAAGCGATACGCTGTTTACCATTGTGGCTACAGGAGGTTATCTGCCGCTTATCGTGGGAATCCTTTTTGTGATAGGACTTACCGCTGCTGCCTATTCGGCAGCAGGTTCGGCACTGACAGCCCTGACCACCTCGTTTACGGTGGATATCTTAGGCATTAAAGGCAAGGCGGAGGACGAGGTGAAACAGACCAGACAATGGGTACATATCGGCATGGCGGTGGTGATGGGCATCAGCATTCTGGTGTTCAACCTGCTGAACAATACCAGTGTGATTGATGCGGTATATATCCTGGCCAGCTATACCTATGGTCCTATCCTGGGCATGTTTGCCTTTGGCATCCTGACCAAGTGGAAAGTGCGCGACAAGCTGATTCCTTTCGTAGCTATCCTGGCACCACTGCTTTGCTTCATTTTGGATAAAAACTCGGTGCAATGGTTCAATGGCTACAAGTTCAGTTATGAGATATTGATATTGAATGCCATATTTACGTTCGTAGGGTTATGTTTGATTCGGAAGAGATAAAGAAGTTAGCAAAAGAAGCAACAGGAGAGACTACCTTGCTGTATATCAAGGATACCGAGGTGGTATGGGGGTATCTTGCTCAGGAGCGCATGAAGCAGGTGATGGAGGCTACGGGTGCCGCTATGGTGTATGCCGACAGGTATGTCATCAAGAACGGGCAACGGGAACAAGCTCCTGTCATAGACTATCAGATGGGGTCGCTGCGTGACGACTTCGACTTTGGTGCTGTGGTGATGGTTCGTACCGCTGCCCTGAAAGAAGCGGCAAGCCGTATGAAAGCCAGCTATCACTTTGCCGGGTTCTATGACCTGAGACTGAAACTATCGCAGCGATATGAGTTCGTGCATATCAACGAATATCTCTATACGGAGCAGGAAAAGGATTTGCGACTGAGCGGACAGAAGCAGTTTGACTATGTGGACCCCCGTAACAGAGAACGACAGATAGAGATGGAACAGGCTTGTACGGAACACCTGAAAGAGATAGGCGGATACCTGGCTCCTCAATTCAAAAGTGTGGATTTCAACCAAGCAGCATTTGAGGTGGAGGCATCGGTGATTATCCCTGTCAAGAACCGTGTGAAGACCATTAAGGATGCCATCAACTCTGTGCTGAGCCAAGTAGCTGACTTCCCTTTCAACGTGATTGTGGTAGATAACCATTCTACCGACGGGACAACAGAGGTTATTGCTCAGCTGGCAGCAGACGAAAGGGTGATTCACGTAATCCCTGAGCGTACCGATTTAGGCATTGGTGGTTGCTGGAACATGGGCATTCATCATCCCCAATGCGGTAAGTTTGCTATCCAGTTAGACAGCGATGACCTCTACAGCGACGAGCATACTCTCAGCAAGATGGTAAATGCTTTCTACGAGCAACAATGTGCGATGGTGATAGGCACTTATCGAATGACGGACTTCGACCTGAACACCTTGCCTCCTGGCATTATTGACCATAAGGAGTGGACGCCTGAAAACGGACGAAACAATGCCTTGCGCATCAATGGCTTGGGGGCACCGAGGGCATTCTTCACTCCTATCATTAGACAGATTGGCTTTCCTAATACGAGTTATGGGGAGGACTATGCCGTGGGACTTGCCATCAGCAGGCACTATCAGATTGGGCGTGTGTATGATGTGGTGTACCTGTGTCGCAGGTGGAGTGGCAATTCGGATGCGGCATTAAACGTCTTCCAAGTGAATGCCAATAATCTTTATAAGGATCGGATAAGAACATGGGAACTCAAGGCAAGGATATAAGAACAAAAGTGTTGTACGTGGGAGGTATGGCATTCCATGTGCAGTTCAATGCCGCCCGCATCCGTTCGTCGGCTGCAAAGACCGATGCTGTCAGTATTGCCCACAGACCTTGCTTCCTTTGTAAGGAGAACAGACCTCCTACACAGATAAGCAAAGACTGGAAAGGCAAATATGAGATATTGGAGAATCCTTTCCCTATTTTCCCTCAGCATCTCACGATACCCACCTACGAGCATATACCCCAGTTACTACAGGGAAGATATGCCGACATGTTGGCCTTGGCGAAAGAAATGCCCCAATTCACCGTGTTTTTCAATGGTCCGCGATGTGGGGCATCGGCACCCGACCACATGCATTTCCAAGCAGGAAGCCGACTTTTCATGCCCATTGAGCAACAATGGCAGGAGCGCATCGGGGAAAATTTGGCGGTAGAAGGAAAAGCACGCTTGCACCTGATGGCCAACGACCCTCGCAACACCTTGCTGATGATTGCTGACGAGGCAGATGATGCGGTTATCTTGTTTGAGAAAGTGATGCAGGCGCTCAATGCAAAGACAGACTCCACCGCCCTGACAGATGTTTCCTCCGAACCGATGGTAAATGTTCTGTGTTATTACGAGAACGGGCAATGGTTTACTTTTATCTTTCCTCGTACCCAGCATCGTCCTGCTTGCTATTTCGCAGAAGGTGACGACCAGATGATTATCAGTCCGGCATCGGTGGATTTAGGAGGTGTGTTTATCACCGTCAGGGAAAAGGATTTTGAACGATTAGATGCAACAAAATTGGAACATATCTTACGTGAGGTATGCTGGCAAGATACAGAGATAGAAACATTTAAAAACGAACTCAATGCAAGAACCTGAGATACAAGTTGGATTATTGTCAAACCAAGAGATACAGTTCTCCCTGCAAGGCATTTATCATGTTGTAGCACCGAAAGGCAATCCTGTTCCCTCCCCAAAAATCGTGGAGGGAGAACAACATGTGTTGATGGATAATGGCTTGATAAAATGGAACGATGCCAGTTTTAAAGAACTGTTATTCTTTCCCATAGACCCCGAGAAGAACCTGATTAAGATCAGGAACGTGATGATAGGCAAGCAGTTCCATTGGCAACAACAGGAAGACCAAAGTTTCCAAGGTGCATTACATCTCATTATCGAAGAGGGGGAGATAACTGCTATTAATATCATCAGCACAGAACGTTATCTTACCAGTGTTATATCAAGTGAGATGAGTGCCACGGCTTCGTTGGAATTGCTCAAGGCGCATGCGGTGATTTCAAGAAGTTGGTTACTCGCCCAACTCACGGCACAAAAGAGCGACAACAACCAGCCATGTGGCACAGAGACAGATGATGAAATAGTAAGGTGGTATAACCGTTCGGCTCATCAGCATTATGATGTATGTGCCGACGACCATTGTCAGCGATACCAAGGAGTGAGCAAGGTAACTACCGAAGCAGCCAAGGAAGCGGTGGAACAGACCCGTGGTGAGATTCTTATTTATAATGGTGAGATTTGTGACACCCGCTTTTCCAAATGTTGCGGAGGAGTGACGGAAAAATTCAGCACTTGCTGGGAAGACAAGGACTATCCCTACTTGACAAAAGTTATTGATCCCTATTGCGGGATGGCCGACCAGCAAATACTGAGTCAGGTAATGGTGAACTACGACCAGCAAACCACCGACTTCTACCGTTGGACGGTAAGCTATACCCAGCAGGAGCTGCATGATTTGCTGCTCACTAATACAGGTATTGATTTTGGTGATATTATCGACCTGGTAGTTTTGGCACGGGGTACCAGCGGACGCATTTACAGACTAAAGATCGTGGGAAGTAAGCGAACTTTGGTTATCGGTAAGGAATTAGAAATACGAAAGACCTTATCGAAGTCTCACCTATTCAGTTCAGCATTCTCGATTGAGAAAGATGGTGATGACCAAATACCTACCCAGTTCGTGTTGCATGGTTCAGGATGGGGACATGGCGTAGGTCTTTGTCAGATTGGTGCCGCTGTGATGGGCGAAAAAGGATTTAAATATAAAGATATACTGTTGCACTACTACCAGGGGGCAAAAGTAGAAAAGATGTACTGAAATAATTGATAGTTATGGGAAAAATCAAAAAAGGATGGAGCTGGATACCTACCCTGTATTTAGCTGAGGGTTTGCCGTATGTGGCAGTCATGACCATATCCGTCATCATGTATAAAAAGTTGGGCATCTCAAATACCGACATTGCCCTCTATACTTCATGGTTGTATCTGCCTTGGGTCATCAAGCCATTCTGGAGTCCGTTTGTTGATCTGTTCAAGACCAAGCGCTGGTGGATAACCGCCATGCAATTATTAATAGGTGCAGGTTTTGCGGGAGTGGCCTTTACCCTGCCCGTCAACTCATTCTTTGCTTGGTCGCTCGCCATGTTCTGGTTGGTGGCCTTCAGTTCTGCCACCCACGACATTGCTGCAGATGGGTTCTACATGCTTGCGTTGAATGAAGAAGACCAAGCTTTCTTTGTAGGCATCCGTAGTACCTTCTATCGTATTGCCACCATTGCCGGACAAGGATTGTTGGTAATATTGGCAGGAGAATTGGAGAAACGGATGGCCATCAGTATGGCTTGGAGCATCACCTTCTATGTGATGGCGGCTTTGTTTTTGGGCTTCTTTATCTATCACCGTTTCATCTTGCCTTGTCCTTTGTCAGATAGACCATCTGCTGATGTCCAGATCAAAAATATCATTCAGGAGTTCTTTGGCACCTTTGTTTCTTTCTTCCGTAAGAAACATGCCTGGATAGCCATCCTGTTTATGCTGCTCTATCGCCTGCCAGAAGCACAATTGGTAAAGTTGATCAATCCTTTCCTTCTTGACCCTGTAGAGCAAGGAGGTTTGGGACTCACCACCTCTGAGGTGGGCTTCGTCTATGGTACCATTGGCATCATCGGACTTACAATCGGAGGCATTATTGGCGGTGTCTGTGCATCTAAAGGCGGTTTGAGACGTTGGTTATGGCCTATGGCACTCAGTTTGGTCTTGCCTAACCTTGTCTATGTACTGCTGAGCATCTATCAGCCACAGAGTATCATCCTCATCTCAGCAAGCGTATTCATCGAACAATTTGGCTATGGATTTGGTTTCACGGCCTATATGCTCTATCTGATTTACTACTCACGAGGAACGCAAGCCACAGCTCACTACGCTATCTGTACCGCTTTTATGGCTTTAGGTATGATGCTTCCAGGCATGGCGGCTGGTTGGTTGCAGGAACAGATAGGATATGTTGGGTTCTTCGTTTGGGTGATGGTGTGCTGTGTTGCCACCCTCGGCGTTTGCGCATTAATAAAGAAAGATGATTTATAATTTTCAATTCTCAATTTCATGATACTGATTGCAGACAGTGGATCGACCAAGACAGATTGGTGCCTTTTGGATGAACAAGGCAACCGTAAAAGCATTACAACCAAAGGCATGAACCCCTATCAACAAACGGGGGAGCAGTTAAGTAATGAAGTAGCTACAGCACTGGTACCTCAACTTCCCGGCACGGAAATAGATGAGGTGTTTTTCTATGGAGCAGGCTGCATCTACGACAAGATAGCTGTGATGGAGAAGGTGCTTCATGAACACCTGCAAATAGCAAAGCAATGTGAGGTGAAGTCCGATATGCTGGCAGTAGCCAGGGGATTATGCGGCCATGAGCCTGGCATTGCCTGCATCATGGGTACAGGCTCCAACTCCTGCTTCTATGACGGCAAAGAGATTGTGAAAAATGTATCTTCCTTAGGGTATATCCTTGGCGACGAAGGCAGTGGCAGTGTCTTGGGCAAGCTCTTTATCAGCGATTTATATAAGAATCAGTTGGGCAACGAGTTAAAGGAGGAATTTGAGAAACAATATGGTCTGGATGTAGGCCAAGTAATTGATAAGGTATATCGACAACCCTACCCCAACCGTTTCTTAGCCAGTTTTGCACCCTTTATCAAGCAACATCTGGATCACCCATCGGTTTATCAACTTGTATTGGGTAGTTTCCTGGCTTTCTTCCGCCGAAATGTGATGCAATATGAGAGCGACAAATATCCTGTATTTTTCAATGGCTCTATTGCTTGGCATTTCCAGGAGGTATTGCAAGAAGCGGCTCACCAATTGGGCATCAACATCGGTGAAATCGTGAAGAGTCCGATGGAAGGTTTAGTGAAATACCATGTAAGCCATTAAGCGAGTTTGTGTCAAAAATAAAAGGGGAGCGAATATACTCCCCTTATTTATTTAGCTGAAAAAGACATCAGTAGTTCTCCTTCTTGATCTCGAAGAAAGCCTGCGGATGCTTGCATGCAGGACATTCTTCGGGAGCTTCCTTGCCTACATGGATGTAACCACAATTACGGCACTGCCAAACCACCTCATCGTCCTTGGCAAATACCTTAGCTGTCTCAATGTTCTTCACGAATGCGAAGTAACGCTCTTCGTGACCCTTCTCTGCCACAGCAATCTTACGATACATCTCTGCAATTTCAGGGAAACCCTCTGCATCAGCAACTTCAGCAAAATGAGGATAAGCCTCAGCCCACTCCTCGTGCTCACCAGCCACAGCTGCCTGCAAATTATCAATCGTTCTACCAATAACACCTGCAGGGAAAGAAGCAGTAATCTCTACATTACCACCCTCCAGGTACTTGAACATACGCTTTGCATGCTCTTTTTCCTGATCTGCTGTCTCTAAGAAGATAGCTGCTATTTGTTCAAAACCTTCCTTCTTTGCAGCACTTGCAAAGAATGTATAACGGTTACGTGCCTGGCTCTCACCAGCAAACGATGTCAACAGATTCTTTTCTGTCTGTGTGCCTTTAATGCTTTTAGCCATAGTATTAATGAATTTGGTTAGTACTTTTGGCAAATATAATTCTTTTTATTTACTTTTGCGTGGAATAAGCTGAAAAATATGAAGAAGAAACAAAATACTACTAAATATGCAGGGTCAGCCTTTGCTGTAATACTGGCTGCTCTTCTTTCCTATTTCCCCATCAGTAAGCAGTTGAATGAAGAAAAGCCAGTGAATGAGCCTGCTAAACAGGAAGTGGTGGTAGAGGATCATCAGCAAACGGAAAATGAGGTTGATTTCCAAGAAGCAAATGCACAAATAGAAACCAGTCAAGAAGAGACAGAAATTAATACCGTCAACCTTGAGATTCCTGCCAAATTGAAAGACCGTTCTGAACGCATCCTTAAACATACCAACTATACTGTTTCCTACAATCGTAATTGGAATTTGCCCAACTGGGTAGCTTGGGAACTGAACAAGAATGAAACCAAAGGCCAAAACGATCGCAATGATGAGTTCACCGCCGACCCCGACCTGCCCAAAGCTTACCAGGTAGAGTCATACGACTATTCTGGTTCTGGCTATGACAGAGGACATATGTGTCCTGCTGGTGATAACCATTTCAGCACGAAAGCTATGGAGGAATCATTTTACATGAGCAATATCTGTCCACAGGACCACGAACTGAACAAGGGTAAATGGAACGACCTAGAGATAGCTTGTCGTCGTTGGGCAAACCGCTATGGAGAGGTATATATTGTTTGCGGTCCTATCATCGACAAGCGTAAGGGCAAGAGAATAGGTAAGGACCACGAAATTATCGTACCTGAGAAGTTCTTTAAATGTATCTTGATTACCAGTACAAAACCAGCTCGCGCTATTGGTTACATCTTTGAAAACAACAGTTCCGACAGGCCCTATAAAACCTATACCATAGATGAAATAGAGAAAATGACAGGCATGGACTTCTTCCCACACTTACCAGACAACATTGAAGACCTGATAGAAAGCCGTTATGATGTAGGAGATTGGAAATGGTATAATTAAATCATCCAAAAAAAAGTGATAATTAGAACATTTTTTTTGCATTCTGTCGCATTTTATTCCCAAAAAACGCTTACCTTTGTGAAAAAATATAAAAATTTGTCTTTATGAAACATCTTACTTCACTGTTTATGATGATGTTGGTATGCTTGACAGCCTCTGCTAACAATATCATTGGGGTATATAATACTGAACCATTGAAGGTGGAAATTCCTGAATGGAACTACTCACTCACCACATCTACTAAACCAGCACCAAAGATGAGATTGGGTGAATTGCCAATGGCTTCCACTACGTACAACACCGAAGCTACAAGAGATGTATATAAATGGGCAGCGAACAAACCTGGTATAAAACCATATAAGTTTATGGATGACATGACTTTTGTGGGTGTTCCCATGTTTGTTGCTGGTATCCTTTTAAAGAGTGAGAAAAATGCGTTCCGTCAGAACTATAAAGACGAGTTTCACGCCAATACCCGCTTGCTGACCAATTTCAAGACATCTATCGACGATTACACACAGTATTTCGGACCGGCGATGACATTAGGTTTGAAAATCTTTGGCTATGAAGGCCGTAGCGATTGGAGGCGTTTCCTGGTAAGTGCAGGTTTGTCATACGGTGTTATGGGTCTTTTAGTCAATACCATCAAGTATTCTGCCAAAGAGATGCGTCCTGATGGATCAACTGCCAACTCATGGCCTTCTGGACATACTGCCAACTCATTCGTGGGAGCTACGATCTTGCACAAGGAATATGGTTTGACACGTTCACCTTGGTTCTCGGTAGCTGGTTACGGTATCGCTACGGCAACGGGTGTGATGCGTGTGCTCAACAACCGACATTGGATCAGCGATGTGATGTCAGGTGCCGGCATTGGTATCTTTGCAGGTGAGTTGGGTTATGCTATCACTGATTTGCTCTTCAAGGAGAAAGGTCTGCTACGCAACGATCTGCAGGGCGACTTCAACAAACCTTCTTTCTTCTCCATCTCTATGGGTGTGGGCTTGGGCTCAAAGAGCATTGGTTTCAGCTTGAAAGACCTAAAATATGATTATGCAGAAGAGTTGGGTGATGAAGAACTTGTCAGAGTTGACTTCCGCAGTGCTACAACAGTAGATGCCGAGGGCGCTTATTTCTTTAATAAATATGTAGGTGTAGGCGGACGCCTTCGTGTACGTACCATGCCTGCTAAGAACTGGGATGCCATCACCTATAAGCCTGAACAGGCCAACTCTGATCTTACCAATGATTTGATGTACTTCCTCAAGGATGTCAACGGTTGGAGTGATACAACACCTGAATATGTGGCAGAAAAGGAAATGATTATGGCCAATAGCAAGGACATTGTTACTGATCAGGATATTATCGTTGAAAGCGACCATCTGAGTGAGTTCTCAGCCAGTGTAGGTCTTTATTTCAATATTCCTCTGAGCAAGCGTTTTGCTATCGGTACCAAAGTGCTGGTTGGTCGTAGTATCATGCAAGAACTCGATCTCGATGCCAACTATAAAGGTAATGTAAAAGATATCGGCTATAAGATGGAGGTGGTAGATGGTGAACCAACCAGCTTGGCAATTACCAGATTCAATCCTACCAATATGGACTATGAAGCACAATGGGACTATATGACAATGGGTGGTCAAACGAGCACCACTTATGGTACAGGCATCTCGCTTACTTACCGCTACAAATCTAATTTCTCATGGAAAGTGTTCTTTGACTATGACTATTCTCGTAAGACATTCACCCTGAAATATGACCCCTACCGTTATTTGTATGTAGCGACTCCCAATATGGAGGAATTGTACACTGGTATGCAGTTAAGCATTGATGGTTTAGAATTTGAAAAAACCAAGAAGTTACATTACTATACCATTGGAGGTTCGTTCACCATCAATTTCTAAAGTTAATTAACCTTTATAACATAAGAATACCCCGAATCTTCGGGGTATTCTTTTTTATCAATAAGATACTGAACAAGGTATTCCTGCTTCTCGAACCAGCTCCCCTATCCTGTCAAGTTCTTCATGAGTGGCTTTCTGCAAACCATGAGCAGGGGTTTCGCGGTCAATAGTGTAGATCATCACCTGATTGGGTGCAATCTCCTTCACCTTTTCCAACCAAGGTAGCACAAAACGGTCAGATGTGTTATCCACATCTTTGTCTTTATAAGTACCTTTCATAAACATAGTCTGCACAATACACTTGCCTTTGAAGGCCTTCATGTTTTTAATAATATCTTCCACCGAGTAGTTGCCAACAGGCCTATCTGTCAGATGAATATAATCACTGTCTATCGTATCGAGCTTCAAGATATTATTGTCCACTTTAGCCAAAGCCTCACGAATAGAAGGTTTAAGAATCATGGTAGCATTACTAAGTACACTTACCTTAGCCTCAGGGAAATAAAGATCGCGCAATTCCAATGTATCAGCAATGATTTCCGGGAAATGAGGATGCAGAGTGGGTTCACCGTTGCCGGCAAACGTCAACACATCTGGTGCAGGACCATTTTTCTGCATATCCAGCAACTTCGCCTCAAGGGCTTCACGAACTTCTTGGCGGGTAGGCATTGGTTGCCTTGCACGATGGTCAGCATTGAAACCACACTCGCAATAAATGCAATCGAACGAACATACCTTACCGTCAGCTGGTAAGAGATTAATACCCAATGAAACACCCAATCTTCTGGAATGTACAGGGCCAAATATCGGTGAAGGATAGATTACTGTCATTGTTTAGTCTTTAAAACAGAATACGAAGATACAAAAAAAAACGATACCCTTAGCTAATAGACAAAAAAAGGAGTTTCTCACGAAACCCCAATCCTTATTAACCTTAAATCTTAATACTATGAAAAACACAGTACAAAGGTACGGCTTTTGGGAGTATCTGCAAATTTTCTTCGGTAAAAAACGTGTTTTATAACATGTTTTAGTACTTCGTAGGTATTTGTTAAGGTTTCAGGATGATTTATTAGCAAACCTATTACAATAATTAAAACTTGCCTCAAAAATAAGAAGATAACGCAAAAAATCGTTATCTTTGCACTCAGATGTTTAAAGAAATGCTAACGTGAACGCAGATATTGAAATGACACCCATGATGAAGCAGTTCTTAGGACTGAAGGCCAAAAATCCTGATGCCCTGATGCTGTTTCGTTGCGGCGACTTTTACGAAACCTACTCGACCGATGCAGTAGAAGCGGCCGACATCTTAGGCATTACCCTTACCAAACGAGCCAATGGCAAAGGGAAGACCATCGAGATGGCAGGTTTCCCCTATCATGCCCTTGATACCTATCTGCCCAAGTTGATCAGAGCAGGAAAGCGAGTGGCTATATGCGACCAGCTGGAAGATCCGAAGCTAACCAAGAAGTTGGTGAAACGAGGTATTACCGAACTCGTTACCCCTGGTGTGGCCATCAACGACAATGTACTCAACTACAAAGAGAACAATTTCCTGTGTGCCGTACATTTCGGTAAACAAAACGTGGGTATTGCGTTTTTAGACATCTCAACGGGCGAGTTCCTCACTGCGGAGGGTGATATGGAATACATCGACAAATTGCTGAGCAATTTCGCCCCTAAGGAAATACTATACGAACGAGGCAAACGTGAGTTATTTGAACAGCGTTTTGGAACCCGATACTATACTTTCCAGTTGGACGACTGGGCCTTCAACGAAAACACCTGTCGTGAAAAACTTCTGGAGCATTTCGAGGTAAATACCCTCAAAGGCTTTGGCGTGGACCACTTGAAGAACGGCATTACAGCCAGTGGAGCTATCCTGCAATACCTCACCATGACACAACACACGCAGATAGGACACATCACCTCGTTGGCTCGCATCGAGGAAGAGCGCTATGTAAGACTCGACAAGTTTACGGTACGCAACCTCGAAATTATCGGTAGCATGAACGAAGGCGGAAGCAGTTTGCTGGACGTTATCGACAAGACTATCTGTCCGATGGGAGCACGCCTGCTTCGTCGTTGGATAGTCTTTCCGCTGAAAGATGTAGCACCCATCAACGAACGCCTTGATGTGGTGGAATATTTCTTCCGTCAGCCCGATTTCAAGACATTGATAGAAGAACAACTGCATCTCATAGGCGACTTGGAACGTATCATATCCAAAGTGGCAGTGGGCAGGGTGACTCCTCGCGAAGTGGTGGCTCTGAAAACAGCTCTTTATGCTATTGAGCCCATTAGAAATGCCTGCTTAGAGGCAAAGAACCCCATCATTAACCATATAGGTGAACAACTCAATGTCTGTCTGAGCATCAGGGAACGCATTGAACGTGAAATTAATAATGACCCACCCCTGCAAGTCAACAAGGGAGGAGTGATAAAGGCTGGCTTCAATGCCGAGCTCGACGAACTGCGTCAGATAGCCTATTCTGGCAAGGATTACCTCTTGCAAGTACAACAACGTGAAAGCGAGACAACAGGAATCCCCTCACTGAAGGTGGGTTATAACAATGTGTTCGGTTATTATATTGAGGTGCGCAACACCCACAAGGACAAGGTGCCAGCTGAATGGATCAGGAAGCAGACTTTAGTAAATGCGGAACGCTATATCACAGAAGAGCTCAAGGAATACGAAGAGAAGATTTTAGGTGCTGAAGACAAGATACTGGTGCTCGAGCAACAGCTTTACGATAGCCTGGTGTTAGGTTTAACTGAGTTTATCCCTGCTATACAGGTTGATGCCAACCAGTTGGCTAAACTCGACTGCCTGCTCTCCTTTGCCAATGTGGCCAAAGCCAACAAGTACATCCGTCCTGTTATCAGTGACGACGATGTGTTGGATATCCGCAAGGGGCGTCATCCAGTTATCGAACAGCAACTACCTTTAGGTGAGCCCTATATCCCCAACGATGTGGAGCTCGACACACATAGTCAGCAAATCATCATCATCACAGGACCCAATATGGCCGGTAAGTCGGCCTTGCTACGCCAAACGGCACTCATCACACTCATGGCACAGATTGGTAGTTTTGTTCCTGCCGAGAGTGCTCATATCGGTTTGGTGGATAAAATCTTTACCCGTGTGGGAGCCAGTGACAACATTTCGGTAGGCGAATCTACCTTTATGGTGGAGATGACTGAAGCCTCTGACATTATGAACAACCTCTCGTCTCGCAGCTTGGTACTGTTCGATGAGTTAGGACGAGGCACCTCAACCTACGATGGCATCAGCATTGCCTGGGCCATTGTGGAGTTTATCCACAACCACCCCAAAGCCCGTGCCCGTACGCTCTTCGCCACCCACTACCACGAACTGAACGAGATGGAAAAGACCCACGAACGTATCAAGAACTACAACGTGTCTGTCAAGGAGATTGACGGCAAGGTTATCTTCATGCGCAAGTTGGTACGTGGTGGCAGTGAACACTCGTTCGGTATCCATGTGGCCAAGTTGGCGGGCATGCCCAAGAGCATAGTCAAGCGAGCTGACGAAATCCTCAAGGTGTTGGAAAAGAACCAAGGCAAGGACATTGATGTAAAGCCTTTGGGCGATATCGGCAAGGCCGATGGCTATCAGTTAAGCTTCTTCCAACTGGATGACCCAGTGCTTTGCCAGATTCGCGACGAGATCCTTCATTTAGACGTGAACAACCTCACGCCTCTCGAGGCCCTCAACAAGCTCAACGACATCAAGCGCATCTTGAAAGGTAAATAACTACCCTACCATTTCAATCGCATCTGTAGTTGGAGGTCGGCCTTGCTTTTTCCAGCTATTTGTTCGTTGCCAGAACTAATCACGTCACGGTCAAAGTAATAGGTATGTCCAAACTTGGCTATCAGCATCAGCGTTTTGCCCAGATCCATGCGAAGATGTACCGAATAACGCAAACCCTCACCACTGAATGAAGGGGAATAGAATGTATAGAGCAACCCCCTCTCATAGCCATACACACGAGCATCGTAGTCGTCGGTATGGAAATAGGAGCCTTGCAGATGCAACTTTATCTTCCACCATTCAACACCAGCCAATTGGGTGACTTGCCATCCATAGCTGTGTTGCTGTTGGGTAAACACATTGAAATCGGCTGTGGTACGCAACAAGAGTTTGTCGGTTTGGTAACTCAGTCTGTACCTTGCCTGATGGTGATAAGTAGGCAAGGTCACATCACCCTTCGTACCCGTGACATCGCGCTCTTTGCGTTTGTAACGATAGTTGACGAACATCGACCATTGCGAAGAGGGTGTCCACTCCACTCGCAAACGACCTTCGAAACCTGTTGACGGTTTACTGATTCGGTATTTTTCCCAAGGGTGAGAGAACATGTCCACCGAACCAAAAAAACGGAAATGAGCCAAGGGCGAAGCCTCAACAGCCATATACCAACCATTCTCGTTTTGCACACTACCTCCGTCGCTAAAGGCGTTGGCAAAATAAGCCCAGTAGTCGTGGCGATAATAACGATGCACCACCATCAGTTTATAGTTTTGCGATGGTTGGTAGATCAAGCGATTCAACATGGCCCAACCCTCTAGGCCTTTCGCCACCTCACCGGCAATGTTTAACCGCCGGAGTCGTAGCTGATAATCCGCACTCACATTATAGAAATCCTTGCCATGCAGGTTGTATGCGGCATACCCCGTAAGTCGAGGCAGATACTCCTTGTCAAACCCATACCGAAATCCCGTAATCCCAATATCGAAGCGGTTTTGGTGAAGTGTCAGATGTCCACCAGCTACCTGCATGCCAAGTGCCCCTTTCCTATCGGCTTCCGTTTGTGTACGATGATACCCTGTGGTCGTGATGGAAGTAATCACCTCGTCCTTGATGATACCATCCATCTTCCGATACGAATAAAAAGCCGACAAATCGAGTCCCTTCAGCAGACCAATTGTGGTAGCCACCCCACGAAAATAGCCGTTTTCATCGGTCGAAGCATGCTTTCTGATACCTGTAGCACGGGTATCAGCCGTAGCCAATGAATAACCCTTTCCCAAGCGAAGACCACTGGCCATTGTCAGTCCCTGACCGAACGACAACTTATAATCACCCAACGCCAACGCCTTCACTCGTCCCATATTTCTCAGCAACACGAAGAAGCCATAGTGGTCGTAGCCCAATTTGTTATGTTGTCGGAACAAGGGCTCCCCGGCATCCTTCTCAGCAGTAAAGCCCGCTTGTACATAGTCGCCATAGCCAAACTGATAACGTATAGAGTGGTATTGAGGCGTACCCAGGTATTGCTGTTCATACCCTCTACGCCGATAGAAAAGAAGATCCAGTCGGGTTAACACTTCATGCTTGCCCCGTTTTGCAATATTCTTCACCTTGGGGAAATGTTTCTCCTGGACAGATGTATTGACCTCAATGAAAGGCAGCAGCAGTTGGATAGTACGAATATCCATCTCCTCCACCAGCTGCAATTCATACACCGTCTGCATCTGTCCGTGTAGATAGACATACGCCAGGATGTTTTCAATCTGCTGGTCAGACAGGAAAGGCAATCGTTCCAGTTGCTCCCTCGTAGCCGTGTTTAGGTCAATGGGTTGTGAAAGTTCTTCCAGCAACTCATCATAGTTGGTTGCCTCTTCATCGGCCACCATTTCTTCCAATTCATCTTCTAAAAGTAAGTTGATTTCCTGCGCCTTCATTATGGTAGGCAGGCAAAGGCAAAAAGCCATTAGATAAGATTTGATTGCACTCATATCGTTATGAATGAATTTTAAAAATTAAAAATTTTGCCTACAAAAGTAAGTAAAATAGTTAATTCTACCTTATATTTTACCCGAAAAAATACAACATATCGAAGATAAACCTATTTTTGTGATATGATTCGCAGATGCGCCATATTGATTTCTATGCTGACTTTCTGCATGCAGTTCACTTGCCTGGCACAAAACACAAACACCGAGCAGGGGGATCAGGTATTTATTACCCGAGGCTTTATCTATCATGGCGACACCATCCCCTGGATACAACTTCGCACAGTGCATGTGTTCAAGGAGCTCAAGTTCAAGAAAAAGAAAGACTACGAGAATTACCAACGCCTGATTCGTGACGTGAAGAAAGTGTTGCCCATCGCCAATGAGGTAAATGCCGCCATTATCGAGACCTATGAATACCTGCAAACCATCCCGAATGAGAAAGAGCGCAAGCGTCATATCAAAGATTTGGAGAAAGGCATCAAACAACAATACACCCCCCGATTGAAAAAACTCACCTCACGACAAGGCAAGTTGCTCATCCGACTGGTTGACCGTCAGAGTCACCAAACCACCTACGAGTTAGTGAAAGCCTTTTTGGGATCTTTCCGAGCCACCACCTATCAGGTCTTTGCTTCTATGTTCGGCTTCAGTTTGAAAAAACACTACGACCCGGAAGGCGATGACGCCCTCACTGAAAGAGTAATCATTTTAGTGGAAAACGGACAAGTATAATGTCTCTGAATAACTCCTGCTATCTCCTCGATATCCTCATCTGGTGACCATATACCAAGCAAGCAGCACTGAAATACACAGCGGCCTGAATCCACAGGATACGCAGCTCTGGCAACACTTGTCCGAGGGTAGCACCCATGGTGTTTACCCTGATGTAGGCACGAATGCCAAAGGTACTGGGGAAGAGCCACGAGATGCCTTGCCACACTCCTGGTATGCTGGCTTGTGGCCAAGAAACACCACTCATGAAGAGCAGAGGTACCGACACAAACACCATGAGCAACATCACATTCTCACGATAGCGCACCAAGCAGCTGACCGTCATACCGAAGAAAATGCAAGCCAATACATAAGGAATCATGATAAGCAACAGATCGTCCCAATGAGCCAGCATAGGGAATGAGAACATCCTTGGTACCACCATCGACAGATAAGCTGCCATCACGGCAAAGATCATAGCATAAGCAATGGCCTTACCACTCACTATGCGATAGATACCGCTATAGTGCTTGTCATCATCAGGTATCAGTTGTCCGTTTCTATTGCGCTCTCGCGATGTACCTGCCGACATACCAATACCCAATGCCAAAGTCTGTTGCAATACCAACATCAGGACAGCAGGCAATACACAGCTACCATAACCACTTGAAGGATTGAAGATAGGCACATCATCCACCGCCATGGGCTGAACACTCACAGCATCCTCCCTATTGGTATAGTTACCAGCCAATTTCGTACGCATGGCTGCTCCCATACGTTGCGACTCCGTCATGGCCGTTTGGTAGATGGCTTTATACGTCAGCATCAGCGACATATCGCAATATACGCTGATAACGCCTTGCTCCATGCGGTTCAGGCGAGTGGCAAAGTCGGAAGGGATATAATAGATACCTTTTACCAACTGTCGGCTTACCAACGATTTCGCCTCATCCAAATCCTCGGCATAATACGCCACCTCTACATCAGGCGATGCATTGCAATCGCGAATAAACTGACGCGAGAGTTGCGAATGCGACATATCCACCACCGCCACAGGCACCTCATGCACTGCCTCGTTGTTGTAAATCCAGGAGTAGAGCAATGGATAAGCCAAGGGCACCACGATGAAGAAGATAATGATTCCCTCATCGTGGAAGATCTGCTTCATCTCCTGTCGCCAGATATAAGCAGCATCCACCAGTGCCTGTTTTATTTTATGGAATATAGACATAAGTCAGCATTGCATTTTTAATTTTACTCACCACAAACCACGGTAGTAAGGCAAAGCCTATAAGAGCCACCAGATGGAACCATGCATCAATGAGCGGGAAGCCGTTGAACACCGTTACCTCATACATCATGAAATAATGGCGTAACGGAAATAGCCACGACAACGCCTGCAAAGGCGCATCCATACCCATTACAGGAAAGGCCGATCCTGCCATCGATATACTCAGTACGGCCCAGAGCGAACAGACACTCATCGACATACGGAGCGAAGGCATCAAGCCAAAGGCAAAGATACCAAAACCAATGGAAGCAGCCACCTGCAAGAAACACAGCAAAAGGATGTTCCACACAGACCCTAAACGAGGGAAGCCAAGCACCCCATAGATATAGTACTGGAAGACCAGTACCACTGTTAAAAACACGATAAAATGGATAAAAAACTTACCCACTATGGCCACCACGATGTTGCCGTCAGCCTTGGCAAGCAAGTCCTTACCCGTATCAAACTTCAGCTCCATACCCAACGAATAGGCAGATATCAGCATCATGAAGAGAATCATGATACCAGGCACCATAGCCGTTGAAAGATAGACATTATAGCTGGCTTCAGGGTTTCCTATCTGATGGGCATCTATACGCACAGGTTGCAAAACCGTCTGTATTTGCTCAGGTGTATAACCCTTAGCCCTCATGGTAGCTTGTCCTACACCTGCCGAACCCAGTGTGGTAATTGTTTTGAGGTCTTTCATCACCATCGACCCAGCCACCAAAGAGGCCATCGAATAGTAATAAGAAACCTTAGGTTGGCGACTGGCCAACAGGTCTTCTGACATTCCTTCTGGAATATAGAGGAAGGCATAAATCTCGTTTTCCTGAATAGCGTTACGGGCCGCAGTTACAGAAGGGTAACGAGCCACCACCCTTGAATTCTGGAAAGCATCGAGCTTACGCACCAAACTACGTGATGTAGAACTGTTATCCAGGTCCACCACTCCGATAGGTAAGTCCAATGGCACACCATCGTCCAATAAGGAAGTGAAAAAGAGTGCCGTCAGCAACGGAAACACCACCATACAGAACGCATAGAGATGGTTCTTGCGCAGAATCTGGAGCTCACGGAGCACTATGTTCCTTATTTGAGGGATGAACTTCATCGATTACAGACAAATAGTTACTTGATGATGAGCGACATACCAGGACGCAAGCCGTCCAGTGTCTCTACAGGACGAGCCTTCACCTCGAAGGTCTTCAGATCGTACTGACCGTTGGCCTTAGTAGCCTTCCACACAGCATACGAGCCCTGATCCTTCATATAATATACCTTCATCTTGATCGTCTTGTCGAAAGCAGGTACGTAAGCCGTCACCTCGTCGCCAATCTTCATGCCCTTCAGCTGGTCTTCACGCACGTTGAAAGTACCCCACATATCATCCATCATCGAGATAGACATGATAGGCGAACCAGTACCCACCAACTCACCAATCTTTGGATAAATGTCGCTCACCTGACCAGCCATCTGAGCTATCTGTACCGTCTCGTTAATATAGCTGTTTACTTCCTGAACAGCACCTTTGGCCCTGCCCACCAAAGCCTGAGCAGCCAACTTGTCTTCCTGACGGGCACCGTTTACGGCCATATCATACTGACTCTGAGCGGCCAGCATCTGAGCCTCAGAAGCTTTGTACTGGGCATAAGCCTCATCCCTTTTCTGCGCCGACATCACCCCTTGATCATAGAGGCGTTGCACACGGTTATACGATTTCTCATAAATCTCTAACCCCGCTTTAGCCTGTTGCAGCAACTGGAAAGCCCCTTCCACCTGCTCCTTGCGGGCACCGTTACGGGCCATCAGTTCCTGAGCAGAAGCAGCATCTACGGCTTTCTGAGCCTGTTCCATTTTTGCCTCCACCTCAGGCGCTTCCAGAATGGCCAAGGTATCGCCGGCCTTCACAAAATCGCCCTCCTTCACACGCAGTTCGAGTATGCGACCAGGCACCTTGCTCGACACACGGTATTCCTCTACCTCTACTTCACCCTGGATGAGTTCGGGGTCACGACCCAAGGCAAAGAAACCAATGAGACCCACGATAATAACTACTGCTACAAATCCTGCAATAGCCAGCAGGATATTGTTATGCTGTTGTTTAGCTTGATCTGTCATATCTTTATTTATTTACAATTTTTATTCAAGTGTTCCAAGTGCTTTCTGCAGCTCCACCTGACTGAGTTTCACGTCAATCTCGGCATCTATCACCTCCGACTGCGCCTGCAACCAAGCCGTTTGAGCCTCCATCACGGTGGTAGGAGTAATCACCCCCTCCTGGAAACCCAGGTTAGCTGTTCGCAGGTTCTCTTCGGCACGCTCAATATTGGCTTTAGCCATCGCCAGCTTCTTGTTGGCCTCAGTCACGCGGAATGAGTTTTGGTTCACCTGCAACTCAATCTTCTCGCGAGCCTCCTCCAACTTAAGGTTAGCAATGGCCGTGGCCCCCTTAGCGGCACGCACCTTATATTTCACATCACCCCAGTTCCAAACAGGAATGCGCACCAGCACACCCACGTTCCAGAAACCCCTAAACCTCTTCTCGAAGCCGTTCAGCAAATTGGGGTTTGATACAGCATAGCCTCCTGTCAAGGCTACTTGTGGCAAGTTGCCAGCTTTCAGCACGTTCGTCAGCTGCTTGGTCAAGTCCACCGTATTTTGCAGCATCTTCAACTCAGGGCGTCTGGCTGACACCAAGTCCATATCTATTTCTTGTGTTGTGTTATTATTCACCGTCAGGTTTTCTCTTTCCTCATCGGCCAATGTTATATCACTATCTACAGGCAGGCCACACAGTTGGCAGAGCAACATCTTTGACAGCACCACACCATCGTTTACCTTGGTCAGTGTCATCTCGGCCTCGTTCAGCTTCACATTGACACTCAGTCCGTCAGAACGAGTGGCCACACCCTCGTCAATCATCTTCTGCACATCGCTGTTAAAATTCTCCACCACATTCTTGTAGCTCTCGGCCAACTTCTGCTTATGGCGCAACGACACCACTTGCCAGTAAGCCTGGTCGATGCTATAGAGGGTTGATTGGCGGTTGGATTCCAACGAGTTGGCAGCCATATCCTCACCAATGTCAGCCATCTTGTTCATCGCCACTATGGCACCACCCATAAACACAGGTTGTGTCACCATCACGGCACCAGCAAAAATGTTACGAGTGTCGGAACGGAAAGCATTGACTACCCCTGCTCCCACCTGGTTGAGTCCCCCAGCCAGCTGTCCCATGCCCTGCAACAAAGCTGATTGCAAGGATGCTGGCAACGACTGGATGATAGCCGACAGATTACTTTCCAAGGCTCCCACAGTGTTGGTACCCAAGTTGTTCAAGGCAGATTTCTGATCATCGTCCAGCAACGACACCTCCTTGCTTGACCACAAGTAACCACCCACAGCATTCACCTGAGGCAAGTACTGTGTACGAGCCGACTTCCGCAGGTTGGTGGCCACCTCCTGTTTGATGCGCGACATGCTCATCTCCTTGTTGTTACGCAAAGCCATCGCCCTACAGCTGTCGAGTGTCAGCACTTGTTGGGCACTGATGGTCAGGGGCAAGAAGAACAACAAACCAAGCAACCATGCTTTTGTCGTCAGCTTCATAGGCCATCTTTTGTCATTATTTTTCATATCTATCACAATTTCTTTCACGCTTACTGAGGTGCAAAAATACAATAAATCCAAAAATTATGTCCTTTTTTTTCCCTCTTTTTTTATTCTAAATCAGTCGATTACGAGAAATCAATAAAAAAAGAAGAAATATAGAACAGAAAGCCACACCATCTTTTTGAGACAGTGTGTATAGTTTACAAGCGAGACAACCTGGATAAGATGGTTTCTTCATACATAATTTTCAATTCCTCACTAAGGAAAGAATTGTTTATAAGCATCTTCCATTTAGGGAGAGCATCATGAAGGCCATCGATAAGACGTAGCACCACGTTTTTCTCCAAACCCATAGTAATTGCTGCATTTACGAAATCATCTAAGTTTAGTTTGCTCTTTCTACCGGAGAGCGGAAGTGCCAACTCCTCTTTATCTTTTGGATTTGCTATGGCGACATTGAGCAGGTCGTAAGCAGGAGTAAGCTGATACATTTCAGATGGACGGTAGAGAGAAAAATTCTTCAGGTGCATATCGTTATTCCCTGTGACAAAGCAAAATAGCAAAAGCTGCATATAATTAGTCAGGTCAAGTTTGGGAGTGCTGCTATACTGAACAATGGTTTTTGCTATCTGTTCATATGAGCCTTTGTATTTATATTCTGTAGGGTGCAGAGTCAGTTGGCACATATCTTCCATGTCAACCTTCTCGCCCTTTTTGGTGCGATCTATACGTTTGGTGATGTAACCCAGTTGTCCATCTGCCAAACGGATAAGGCTATGGGGCACTACCTTTATTTTTGCCACTTCAGCCATGTGCATAGTCAAGTCCTCATTCTCTGGTAGTTGCGGATAGTTTTCTGTCTGAGGCTTGAAAATATAATCACCCCAAAGTCCCACGATAGTCAACCGGTTGCATCCATCATGTTTACTGAGATTTAACGACAATTTTGGTTGTACACCCGTCAACGATGTTTGGGCGCGTATGATTTGTTCTGCCAATCGGTCAAGGTCTTTGTGTCGATATTCTAATAAAGGAACTTCCTTAGTACCGAAAAATTTTTTAGCACAACTTGGATGAAAGTCCATCTGACCATCTTCCAACTCCTGATAGCAATACAGACATTTACTCATTACAAATCTCCTTCCACATTTGTCCTTGGTATAACACTAACAGAACCAATACATTCCTTACAACATAGCAACAATAACGACATACGGTCGAGTATACTGATGTCAGTGTTTCGTAAAGCCACATCAAGCAACCAACCCTCTGGTATCAGTCCGTCAAAAAAAGGAAACAGCACTGGACTGACAAATACTTCTGCTTGCAACGGAAGCGTCAAACTAATAGGTTTTGCATCTTCACGTCTTAGGTATGCCTCATCATAATAAAACCGATATTCCCCACCATCTTCAGTTAGAACACCAGCAAGAATACCTTTTCTATATATATCTGCTTGCCTCATGACTTTTTGGTAGCTATCAGTTCGTAATTAAACAAGTCTAAGAGCTGGTTTACCTTATCCATTCTTAATGTCTGTTTGCCTTGTTCCAGATTGCGTACAAAGCACAGCCCCACTCCAGACTTCATGGCTAAATCATCTTGTGTTAGTCCATATTGCTTACGCAAGGCCTTTACTGTAGTAGCTAATTTTGTTTTTTCCATAACTTTTATATTCTATCGAATGCAAAAATAAACAATTCTTTTCAAATTACATCATTTCTAATATAAAATTGATGTAATTTATTGAACTTATATGCGTTCTGATGTAATTTAAAGCGTTGCTACGTCCTCGCAGGCAACGAGAACCGTTCTCATGGTAAGCGAGAGCCGTTCTCGTTCAGAAATTCTCGAGAAAATTTTGGGGTTTACTACTAGTAAGCAGTGGGTTTGCTAGTACTAAACCTTGACTTTGCTACTAGCAAAGCAGTACTCAGCTACTATCTGGGCAAAGGGGAGATTTCGGACACTTTTAGGTGATGAAAAACCAGGAGGAAGTAAGCGGGGTGTTTACTAGTACTAAACGGGGGGTTTACTAGTAGTAAGCCGCCCTTTTACTAGTACTAAACCGCCTAGCATAAATAACAGGGTTGATCGTGGAAAAATAGAACATGTTGTTCGTTGACATAGCCTGAACTTTTTTCTCCCTAGTTAGGAAAAAATATTTTCCTAGTTAGGGAAAAAGTTTTTGCTAACGATGCAACAAATCTAAGGAAATATAGGACACAAAAAAGTCAGAAAAGAAGGTTTTTGCAAAAAACTCTTCACTCTTCACTTTTATAGTATAATCTGCTGATTTATTGATACTTAAAGGAGTGAAGAGTCTTTTCAGCTCTTCACTAACTCTACACCACCCTACACATATATAGATATTTGGCGCTTATAAAAGGCGATTTGAAGGGCTAACAAAGGGAATAAGATTTCAGCAAAAGTGAAGAGAGTGAAGAGTTGGTGAAGAGTTGAAGTCACTATTCACCATCATAACACACTATATAACAAAGCTTTATAACCAAAAAGTGAAGAGTGAAGAGTGAAATCAAAATTCATTTTATTATCGTATTAAGAAGTGCATTCTTTCAGAGGTTCCCAAAAGTCCGCTTTTTGGCGAAAATATTTGGAGAAGAAGCGTTTTTTTACTATCTTTGTGTTCGCTTTACAGAAAGGGAGGTATTTAGTCTGGTTTTGAATTAGTTTTTGGGATATTTCTGATTATTTTTCTTTTGACAAGCACAAACTTTTTTTAATCATCTTAATTCTATTTTTCTATGAAAGAAATGAGAAAAATGCAGAATGCAGTGTTTCTGATAGAATGCTTTCTGCAAGAAAACTTTGAGTTCCGCCGTAATGCGCTCAGTGGCAAGGTGGAATTCAGGAAAGTCGCTGAGAACGACGAAACTGCTGGATGGAGAGTTTTGACTCCAGAGATGCTGAACTCCATTGTGAGAAAGGCCAAGCTGGAGGATATCGTTGATGGCTCTCCAAGGACAGACATCGAGGAGTTTATCTTCTCCGACGCCACTCCTGTTTATGATCCTATCCAGAATTATCTGCTTGCGTTGCCGACATGGGACGGCAAGAACCATGTGGCCGAGTTGTTCAACCGTATTCCCGGTCTTACTTCCGAGCAACTGTCTTGGTGCAGTACGTGGCTTCGCTCAGCGGTGGCACACTGGTTAGGTCTTGATGCCGAGCATGGTAACGAATGCGTACCTGTGCTTATTGGCGCACAGGGATGTGGCAAGACTACCTTTGCGATGAGGCTTTTGCCTCCTGCTTTGCGAACCTACTATCTGGATCACATCAACTTCGGCAACAAGTTTGATGCCGATATGGCGCTTACGCACAACCTGTTGGTAAACATCGACGAGTTTGCCAACATGAAGGGTAATCAGCAAGGCAAGTTGAAACAGACGCTCTCGAAGCAGAAAGTCAATGGTCGCCCTATCTTCGGAAAGAGTCAAGAAGACCGCAGACGCTACGCTTCGTTCCTGGCTACCACCAACGACGAGCATCCGTTGACGGACCCCACGGGAAGTCGTCGTTACATCTGCTTGCAAGTACCCAAAGGTAGGTTTATCGACAACACGCAGTCCGTTGACTACGAGCAACTTTACGCTCAGCTGCTTTATGAAATCAGGGAGAAGCAAATTCCTTACTGGTTCACAAATTCAGAGGTGGAACGCATGCAAGAAGCCAACCAATCATTTTTGAAGGAATATAAGCTGGATGAGATGATAGGTAGTTGTTACAAAGTGCCTGAGGAGAACGAACCCTCGAAATGGTACATGTTGGGTCATGTTTTCGACAAGCTGAAAAGTCAATTCCCTACATTGGAAGACAACTCCTCAATGAGAATAAAGGTGGGCAAGGCATTGAAATGCATGGGATGCCCCTCTGAGCGAACCAACAGGGGTATGAAGTATCAGCTAATCGAAAAGGAAGCTGCTTGAAAACAACAGCATCTTGACTTATTATCGCCACACTGTCTCAAAAAGATGGTGTGGCGATTTTTACTGTTGTAAATATAACAAACAGTTTGATAAGATACTGATCATGCAATATAAGTATATATGACCGACCGTTGGCGTTCAACGTACTAATTAAGATCTGGTACACTATTGTATCACGGTACCTCAAGGATTATAAAAGCAAAGACCATCGCCCAAATCTGAGCGATGGTCTGCATGGTTTGGGGCTCGGAACAACCTCGAAAGGTCATAAAGGTTGTCATCCTTTCGGCGAATTCCCCTTTGACTTTGAAAAGAAGGGCAGCGTTTTTCACGCCCACTTCTCTGGTTTTGTATATTTTTTATTACCTAATTCAACGATATCTGGCATAATAGCGTTCTCGAATCTCTTCTTATTCTTCCGCAACAAGACAGGCTTACTGCTATGATGAAGCATATTATCTTTCAATTCATCGCTATACCTTGAAGGAGGGAAATAAACCTTTACCCTTTTCTTGGTATTCTGTTGTATAAACTCTAGCGGAGGCAACAGGTCACTATCAGCACTCACTAACACTACTACGTCTGTGTTATCCGTTATACTATCAGCTAACATGCGAACAGATATATTTACGTCAGTCTTTTTCTCTTCGGGTCGAGGTATTGAATACTGGCAATTTGGGCAAGTAATTTGTTTTTCAATATATTTTCCTCTGACTATTTCAAATTTATCTCCATTTAATAACTTGTTGGCATTTAAGAAAGCGCTTTGCCTTCTGCTTTTTTCAACATTTAGTGGTGATGCCGTGAAATACACAACCTTCTCAAGCTCCTGCCCCTCTCCTAAAAAACTGGAGAAAAGCTTGACAAGATCAATCCAATAGAATTTTGCCCAATCTGGATCACTTTTTTTACTTGCTTTTAGGCCGTAATAAAAGTTAAATCCATCAACATAAAAAGTAACTTTATCCATATAAATTCATAAAAAAAGCCGCTCGAAAGCGGCCGAATCCTTGCAAGAAAGCAAGGCGATGCTTTATAAATCAGTGCAAAGATAGGTGTTTTATTTTATATTCCAAATTAATTATGAGATTATTTTCAATTAGGCAAACAAAAATATCAAACATACTACTCACCTTATAGACAATCTTAAAAAAACCACTAAAAAGTATTGATTATTAGAATCAATGCTTTATATTTGCAGTTGAAGGGTGCAAATTTATAGGGAAGGCTACAGATCCAAAGAAGTTTAGACGGTTTAAACTTGAGAACGGCAATGTGGTTTGGGGAAAGAACTGGGATTTGATCTTCCCAAAAGAACAACTTTATAATGGTGCTATTTGCTAAAGAAAGGAGAGTAAATTATGGGAGTTTATTTAGGATTTATATTTATAGGTGTTCCATGCATGTTATTCCTTATTTATTGCTTAACACCCAGTGGTAAGCGATGGCTTAGGGAGAATAACATGTTATAATAATACGTTTTGATACAATGAATTAAGCACCCCGACTATTTAGCCGGGGTGTTGTTGTTAATACAAATCAGCGTTTTAGTTCCTCAAACTCAAAAGAAAAAAAACCAGCAAATGTTGGGTAAATAAAAATATAGGTGTATCTTAGCAGCGTTAATTCAATATTAACCAATATAATGAAAAAGGTAATAGTTTTATTAGCACTGACGATGATGTCAGTAGTTGGTTACGCTCAGAGCGTTATCGGCAAGTGGGTAACTGAAGGTGGTGATTCTCAGATTGAGATTTACCAGAATGGTGATAAGCTGGACGGCAAGATTGTCTGGCTGAAAAAAGGCGATGGACAGCTCGACACTCACAACCCAGACAAGAGCATGCAGAGCCGCAAGCTTGTAGGCACCAACATCTTGACAGGCCTCACCAAGAAAGGTGACAAGTGGGAAGGTGGCAAAATCTACAACCCCAAGAACGGCAAGACTTACAAGTGTTCTATCTGGCTTGAGGGTAACAATCTCAAGGTTCGCGGCTACGTAGCGATGTTCTATGAAACCCAGACCTGGACAAAAAGTGAATAGAGATTTTATTATTTCTCTATCACCATATCAAATTGGTCAAAGGGAACTTTGTTACGATAAGTAATCAAATACTACGCCACACCATCTTTGCAGATAGTGTGGCATTTTTTTCTTAGTAATGCCTTCTACGGGTTGTCGGAGGCTTTGCTAACACCCGTCGCAGTATCTCCTATGGGGGTATGGCAGATACTGCGACGACCCATAGCAGATATTGCGGCCTGTGGTGGCAAGCTTTCCCCACTGTAATAGCAAACTTTAGCGCTACCCATAACAAGTTTTGGAAAAGTCCTTAGAAGATATTGCAACGAAACTTCCCCTGTTTTTAGTTATTGGCCCTATCATAGTAGATACTGAACTGGTCTTTAGCGGTCGCTACAATTATTTGTGCCGTTCGCTACAGTTATTCACGGCGGACGCTATGATATTTTTTAGCGGCCGCTAAAAAAATGGCAAGTCGGTACCTCGCCCCCTTCTTGCTAAGCATCTACACCCCGTCATATAGGGGGTCTCTCCCCTACATCTACGTTATCAACCCATCTTTACATGCCACCTTCCCATTACATCTGCAAGGCTATTTTCCCTTTTTCTATGCTATAGCCTTCCTATAAGCCTCAACAAAAATAACATCAAGATTATTTTGTTCTGTCTTTAACTTACACTATCTTAGCGAATAAAGGATGAAAAAGGGAAAGAGGTGCAAATAAACAGGCCGTTAGATTGTGGTTAATAGATAAGCTTGTAACCTATACCCCTGACATTGACAATGCGGATATGAGGATCTTTAGATAGTTTGTGTCGTAGTTTGGTAATGAAGACATGGAGGCTTTTGTTATTGAAAAAGCTATCATCACCCCAAAGTTCGAGAAGGATGTTTTGCGTATTCACTACTTGATTGCGATTCTCACAAAGGCGACGCAGAATCTCACTCTCTCTGTGTGATAGCTCTGTTTCAATATCGGCTATCTGCAAACGTTGAAGGGTCGGGTTGAAGCGATATTGCCCTATTACCAACCACTCTTGTTGTATTGTATTTATTTCTGTCTGAGGCATTAGCCTACCAGCTAATGCTTTGATGCGAATCATCAGTTCTTGCATGCCAAAGGGTTTCTTCAAGTAATCGTTGGCACCTAGTTCAAAGCCTTGCACCACATCGTTGATGGCTGAACGAGCAGTGAGGAAAAGCACAGGAGTATGCCTATCGCTCTGACGAATCTGACGCACCATTTCGAAGCCATCCATGCGAGGCATCATCACATCAGCCACCAATACATCAGGCTTTTGCTCGAAAAACATCCGCAAACCTGCCTCGCCATTCTTGGCTACTTGGACAACGAACCCTTGAGCTTCCAAGGTATCTTTGATAATCATTGCCAACGTTTGCTCGTCTTCTACAAATAAAACCTTTATCTCGTTCATGATTCTTGGAATGTTAATGTGAATGTACTGCCCTTCCCTTCTATGCTTTGCAAGCTGACTGAGCCTTCATGTTTCTCCATCAAACTCTTCACATAATAGAGTCCCAAACCATAGCCTTTCACATCGTGAAGGTTGCCATGAGGTACACGATAGAAACGTTCAAACACCAAAGCTTGTTTGTCTGAGGCTATGCCTATGCCGTTATCACTAACTGAGATGCTTACTTGATTGAATTCTTTGGTGGCCTTGATTTTTACAATAGCCTCTTCAACAGAATACTTGATGGCATTGTCAATCAGATTGCTCAACATATTGTAAAAATGGATTCTATCAGCAAAAACAGTAAAGCCTGTCTCGTTTTCCTCGTACGCTATTTCCAAAGGCTTTTCTGTTTTCAGGCGATATTGCTCTATCAACTTCTCTGCCACTTCTCGAATCGCAATGTGCTCTTTCTTCAATGTCATTGTCTTCCTTCGCTCCATGCTCATCGAGAGTATCTGCTCTACCAAACCACTTAGCCTCTCCAACTGCTCTTGGCAGATAGTCAGGTAATGCTTGGTTTTCTGTGGGTCAGGTTCTTCGTTGAAGTTAAGCAAGACATCGTTGGCAGCATAAGCAACAGCGATAGGCGTTTTTAGTTCGTGGGTAATGTTATTGGTAAAGTCGCTCTTCATCTCCTCCAAAGAGCGCATCCTAATCATCGTTCTGATAAGAAAAGCAAAGGCGAAAACCAATATCAACAGAATGACAAAAGAAGTGGTAAGGATACCAGCCATATCATGAAGTACCTTACTGATAGGCCGCTCCATTATTAGACGATATTGCACCATCTTCTGCATGTCAGCGATATAGGCATATTGCTTGGCTTTAGCCGTTGGTTTATAGCCTGGAGTGGAATAAGACATGATGACGGTGTCGGAGTATTGTAGGTCGATGGTGTCTCTGCCCTCTTGCAAAGCCTTATTGACAGCTGTATCTATACGATAGAAGAGAGTGCTGTCAAGATATTGCACAAACTCTATCTTATGAGGCTGATAGAGGTCGTATTGTTGAAGTTGTTCACTAAGCAGACTATCGAATATTAAGATACTGGCTTCAGCCAATTCATCCACACCACTATGCAAGGCACGACGCAGATAATCAGTGAAATTCTGCCAGTTTCCATCTTGCAAGAGACTATCGGAATGCATCTCGCTTTTGGTATTGGATTCACTAGTGATGGTCGTAACTGACATGTTTTTATCAGGTTTGTGTTGGTGGTAGATATATAAGGAATCTTCTTCGTTTGTATTAATCATGATATAGGTTTTTTTGTCTGTCTCACTTTGTATGATAGCTGTGCCTCCTGCTTTGTAACCAGCTGATACATTGACAGAACCTTGATTTAAGGTTTGGTTCAAACTATCCACACGTGCCATCATCTCACGAATATCTGCCGTCACCATGCAATCCATGATACGCATTTCTGTATCTTGCAGTTGTGTGTTGTAGAGTCCTACCAACCAATATATTTGGTAGGCAAAGATGCAGGTGAGTGACACCATCACCAGGATGATTATTTTCTTCATCGGTAGTTTCATGCTTGCAAAGATAAGCCAATATTATAATATGGTGTTGTTTCCGTTAAGACTAAATAAGATTTCTCTTAAGACTTGGTAAGCCGATGTATGGGGTGTTTTTGACACCAACTCCTTACTTTTGCAGCATCGAATTTAAATAACAGACACATGAAAAGACTATCATTTTTAGTAGTAGGACTAACATTTGTGTTAGCCAGTAATGCACAAGAAGCAAAGACTGACTCACTGAGCATCGGTAGTGATGGCATGATTGACAGCATTTTTCAATCGTTGCCGGAGGTGATGATAAAAGGTGAACGACCAGTGGTGAAGGTAGAAGCTGGCAAACTGGTATATGACTTGCCTCGCATGATTCAAGAGAAGCCTGTTGAGAATATCTATGATGCCTTGAAGGAATTGCCAGGGGTTAGTGAAGCAAACGGAGATATCACTTTAGCTGGAAATGGGGTTACAGTGGTATTGGATGGCAAAGTAACTACGATGAGCTCAGCCCAATTGATGGCATTGTTGAAGAGTATGCCTGCCAGCAGAATCAAGAATGCTGAGGTGATGTATAATGCGCCAGCCCGTTACCAAGTGAGAGGAGCCATGATTAACATTACCTTGAATCACGAAGAAAGTGAAGAAGGAAAGCTGCAAGGCGAGCTGTTTGGTCAATATACCCATGAGTCTAAAAATTTATTCCAAGAAAGGGTAAGTTTGTTGGCAAGTAAGGGCAAATTTTCGACAGACTTTCTCTATACCCATAATCATGGCAAAAGCTTTAGTACGACTGATGTAGAGTCGCGACATACATTGAAAGATGGTTCCTTGCATGAGATTCTAACGCATAACGAATATCACGAAAGAAATCACACCCATGCTTTCAGGTTGGGAATGGATTATGATTTCAATGAGAATCATCAATTGAGCTTGGTGTATAACGGTAGTTTCGGACCTTCACATAGCATTTCAGACATCAATGGATGGCTAACGGCTTCTTCCAGGTTTGATAACAAAGATTATCTCCACAATGGCCGACTGGATTACAAGACTCCTTTTGGTATGAAGGCTGGTTTGGAGTTTACCTATTACAAGTCACCTTCTATTCAAAGATTGGACAGTAAATTGCCAGACGAGCAACTGGATTACCTGATTCATAACGACCAGAAGATAAACAAATGGAAAGGCTTTGTCAGTCAGGAGCATGAGCTGAAAAACGATTGGGGAATCAACTATGGCGTGATTTATACCAATACACTTGACAATAGTTACCAGTATTACACCAAAACAAAAGAAGAAAGCAGTGACCTTCCTGAAGACATGAAGGTACGTCAACGCGAACACATTCTCAATATATATGGTGGTTTCAACCATAATTTCAGCCAAAAACTGATGTTGGATTTCTCGTTGGCAGCTGAGTATTATAAAAGCAAAGTGTGGAACCAATGGGACATCTATCCAAACCTGAACCTTACTTGGTTGCCTGTTGATGGCCATACCTTCCAACTGAGCTTCAGCAGTAACAAAGGCTATCCTGATTATTGGTCGGTTTCTGCATTTACCGCATACAATACAGGTGGTTATGGAGAGATAACGGGTAATTCTGACTTGAAGCTACGAAGCGATTATCAGATAACGTTAAACTACATCTTACGTAACAAATACAACTTCTCTGTGTGGTACAATTATACGGATGACTATTTCGCACAGACGCTTTATCAGCACAAAGACCGTTTGGTATCGGAGTATCGTTTCTTGAATTTTGATTTCCGTCAGCAAATAGGTTTGCAGGCTTCTATTCCCTTCAAGGTAGGCAAATGGCTCGATTCAAGAGTCACCTTAATAGGGGTATGGACCAGAGAGAAAGACAGCGATTATTACGATATTCCTTTCGATCGTAAAATAGTATATGGCATGTTTAATCTGCGTAATACCATTACTTTCAGCAAAAAGCCGGATATCTCGTTGAGTGTAAATAGTTATATTCGTAGTAAGGCTACACAAGGCACTTACGATTTACCAGCATCTGGAAATCTCGAATTCGTATTAAGATATAAGTTCATGAATGGTCGTGCCTCCTTGAATCTTTTTGCCTTGGATGTATTGCAGACAACAATGATCAGTCCGCGTATCGACTATGCTGGCCAATGGATCAAAAACAGCTATTCTTGCTACCGTCAGCTAGGTATTTCTTTCAAATATACTTTTGGTGGTTATAAGGAGAAGAAAAGAGAAGCTGTAGATACTTCAAGATTCAAGTAAAGCACCCAAGGTACTCAAATGCAACAGCAGACTTTTTGCACAGACATTATCTTAAGATGGGTATTCTCAGATGATAATACAAGGTGGAGAGATGCTTCTCCCTCCACCTGTAACAATGAGCAATCTGGTCGTCACCTAGCTCTCGTCGATATTATTTAATGTAATTATAATCATTTAATAATACCTTGGATTGCATCACGGATTTCTTTGTCGGTGGTACCCTCTCCATAACCATAGAACACTTTGCGGACAAAATGATGCTGGTCGAGCAAGAAGAACCAGGGAGCCGAGCCACCAGTCTTATAGTCTTTCAACATTTCATCTGTTCCGAGGAGATAAGGGTAGTTAAGGCCTTTCTTTTCGATATAGAACTTGATGGCATTGCCCTTCACTCCCCACGACTCAAAGGAAACCATCTGCAAATCATTCTCGTTGTATTCTTCTCGCAATGCTTTGAGGAATGGCACAGCCGCCTGGCAAGGGCCACAATTGGTGGCAGAAAACTCCAACAGCACTACTTTTGCGTGAATGTCTTTGAGTGAATATTCGTTGCCATCGGCATCGGTGGTTGTCCATAGTGGCGCAGGCTTGTTCAATAAGTCATTGGCATCAACAGCTGAACGTTGCCTCACTTTGTAAGGTCGCATAACATACCCTTGAGGCAGGTAGTTGTTGATATCGAAGTCAGTTGGATTCTCTGCATTCAAAACAAGGTCGTGACAAATCTCATCACTTATATCATGCTCTTGTGTTCGTTTGATGCGATAAGGCAGGTTGGTTTGCTTGCTAAACCAAATCTCATATTCTGAAGTAGGGTCAGTAATATAATCACTAGCACCATAAATGTGTTTAGCCGATCCACCCAAAAACTCTATCTGCTCCTCCTCATGGGTAATCAGATGGAACTTGTAATAATCGACCGAGTCTATCAGTGAATATTCAATGTTGTCATGGGTAGTTAGTACATAATCAAGAATATGGTAGACATTTCGGAAAAAAGGGTTACTCACCACACGGTAAGGCAAGTCACGAGCCGTAAAGTCATCCCTAACGATGCCTTTGTACTCAGGCCAAACGGAGTATCTGGCTTCACCGTCATAGCCACTCCGAAGCATGTTGCCTTCTTTGTCGCTGAAAAGGAGAAATGAAGTTCCCACCGTAGTATCGTTTACATTCTTGTATTCCTTTTGATAAAGAAACTCATGGTATAACGGCTCAGGATTACCAGGCATATACGCTAAGGCTTCTACTACATAGCTTGCCGACTGAATCTGATCCATTCGTTCGCGCATATCACGCAAATATTTCTCTTCATTAAACTGAGTGCCTGAGCAGGCATAGAGGGCAACCAATGCCACCACTGCATACAATAGTCTTTTCATAACCTTACGTTTTTAATGATTCATGTCGCAAAGTTATGCAGGCTGCAAAAAAATAGTATGAAGACATGTTCACAAAAACTTCACAAAATGGTAAGACACTGTGAATAAGGATACCTATAGGCTCTGTATTATCTTGTCCCACTCTTCCGCACTACCCTCCTTGCCAAGTACTTTCTTGTACAATCGGGCACGTGTGTTGGCTACGGCACTGACACTACGGCTCACTAAATTGGCGATATGTGTGGGCTTGTAGCCCATTTTGAGCAGGAGGCAAACTTTCAGCTCTTGCTCCTTAAAAACACCCAACTTTAACAAGTGAGGCATGAAGTCGGGATAAACTTGATTAAGCAATGCTTCCACCTCGGCTTGCTCATTAAGGTTCATGGCTTTCTCGGTTGTTAACAGATGCTGATAGATAGCAGACTCACGAATAGTTATTGTCTGATTGTCAGTCATTGGCTCTAAAGTTTTTGGATGAGAGGCATCCAAATTAGCTTGCAAGTCAGCATTGTATTTCGCCAGTAAAGCATTGTTGCGCTCCAAACGCATGCGTTCACTTCTGAAACGGTATATCAGGATAGTGGAGATGGCAATAACAATGATTAGCATCAATACAGCTATGGCTATGTAGAGCTTTATTTGCTGGTTCCTGAGTTGCAAATCAGCATATTCACGCTCTATCTTTAAAGTTTGATACATAGAGCTGATGCTTTCTAGGGCCTCATTACGGGATTTATCGGATATCTCACTATTCAACCTCGCCATTTCTCTTTCCAACCAGTAAGCTCCTTTTGTATCCCCACTCCGTATAGCAGCAGTCAGCTGGGTGCGAACAGCATACTTGCGATAGTAGATATCTGGCGACTCTTTCATTCTTTGCAGGAAGTAATTGGCAGAGTCTTTATCTTCACGGTTGGTAAAACTATAGATATGCCACATCACATAGTTGTATAAATCTTCATCGGATGGATCAACCTGATAAGGAAAGGGGGGCAACAGCTCAGTAGCTAAATTCAGCTTGCCATTTTCCATAAACGCTGTTGCCAAGCGAAGGGCAATGGATATGCGAAGTTTCTCTTGCTTAGACTGGATGGCCAACTGTTCAGCAAGATCGTAATAATGAACTGCCTCACCCAAATCATGCAGTTTTCTAAACATATCGCCAATGCTTTGATAAGACATAATCATATTTGTGGTGTCTTGCAATGTTGCTGAATAGTTGTAAGCAAATTGATATTTGTCAATAGCTTCACGATAGAGCATTTGAGTAGCCAACAAGTCACCCATTTCAGAAAGAATCTGTGTTTTGCGAGCCAACGAAGCCGTATCGTTATTAGTCAATACATCAATGGCTTTTTGGTAATAAAGCAGGGAACGCATTGCCGGCAAGCTGTCAGTTCTTACATGAGCACGACTGTAAAGGCTATCCGCCCTTGCCACAGCATCTTCTAAATTGAATTGCTGTTGGCATGAAGTCATGCAAATGACAAGACTTATCAGGAATATGTGAACTATCTGCTTCATGAATGGCAAAGGTAAACATTATCTAATAAACTTCCAATAGCCAAACGATACCTATGCAAAGGTTTCAATAGCAGCTATGGTTCTCAGCAATTCATTATCAATTTGGTTGCGACCATAGAAATCGAGGAAGCAGTCGGTATATTGATCAGTTTTGAGGTTGTACCACAGTGACCAGATGGCCCAATAGATATCAATGTGATGGTCACCAATGCCAGCTTGACCAAGATCTATTAATCCACAAAAATTACCATCTTTCATCAGGACATTGGGCAAACAATAATCACCATGCACTATTACATCCTTCTTCAATAGGTGCTTATGGGTTTGAAAATATTGCCAAGCCTCTTCTCTATCGGCAAAATCTATCCAAGGCACTAACAAGGATTTATCAAAACATCCTTTATGATAATTAGCCTCTGCAGATTGTATATAAACATCCAATTTGTCTGAAGATGGGAAATCTTTGACGGAGAGACTTTGAAGTTGGTACAAACCAATTGCCAAAGCACGACATATTTCTTTGGGTCGATCTAAACAATTTGTCAACACTTCTCCTTCAGCTTTCTTGGTCAACAGATAGTCTTTGTCCTCAGAGAGATACAAAACTACTTCTACTGACAAACCTTTAGCATAAAACCATTTAGTAAATTTTACCTCTTGTGACAAACTACCCTTAAGGGCTATTTTTAAATAATAGCCCCTATCAACATAAAAGGTAGTAGCTTCTGAACAACAACTACAATCTATGAGTTGGCTACCTTGTAGATAAGGTTGCAAAGCAGAAGGATAGGTGTTCAGCATATTGGATTTATTTTATTTCTCTATCACCATATCGAACTGATCGAAGGGAGCCGTTCGATGGGCCAAGTGCTTGGTGGTGGGTGAGATGCCAAACAAAGGTGAATAGGTATTGACTTTGATGGTCTTGCCATCAGGCAGGAACTCCAGGATGCGGAGCCAACCGTCGCCACCATTGCCTTCCCAACCTCCACCAAGGATCTGTACGTTGAACATCATTTGATGAACAGTCTTGCCAGCTGAGTTTTTGTCATTGCGATAAGCCACTGAATCTTCGAAATCGCCTGGCACACCTGTATGTCCGCAAAGAACCAAACGGATGTTCTTGCAAGGATAAATCAGTTTGTCCCAAATCTCCTGACCATAGTTGCGTGGCTGAATCTTATAACCTTCATTGTTGGTGCGCTCTGCTGTGCGATGACGTAAGAAAGAGTGGGTAATGAAGATAATGGTATGGTCCTTGTATTTTTCGCTATCCGCCAAGCCTTTTGCCCATGTAAGTACTTCGTCACGAGGTGCCCACTCAGCAGCAATGACCAACATCTTGCCCCAATGATTATCCTCTAATTCGTAAGCTGCATTTTCCAAAGAAACCTTACCTTCACGATTGGGATAAGCAGCTACTACACAATCCATCCACTTGGAATTACGCTCGATGGGGAAATATTCTGGGAAATGAGTAAAACCTTCATCACCACGTTTATAACCATATTCATGGTTACCAGTAGCAATGATATAAGGTACTTTATTGTCCAAACGAGCCATGCAATGAGAAGCCCACTCCCACATTTGCTTACTGGTTTGGTTGAGCATCCTACGATCACGAACAATGTTCTCGTTCTGCTCTACCATATCACCAGTAACCAGCACGGCTTTGATGTTGAGGTTATCAATATTGTCGGCACACCAAACTGTAGTCAACTCATACAAAGGTTGGTTGATGTCGTACTTAGTGTAACCCTGAGGGTCGCCCAAGAGAATCATGGAGAAGGAATTAGGGTCTGAAAGATGTTGCTGATCGGCCCTATCTTGTGCCTTTGCGATGAAACAAACCAAGCATAATGCCAAAAAGAGTTTAGTTTTCATGATATATAAGATTTAAGTTTTATCTCAGCTTTTTGAACAAATCCCAAATAACGATACCAGTGGTAACACTTACATTTAAAGAGTGCTTGGTGCCATATTGTGGTATTTCAATACATCCATCGCTCATATCTACCACTTCTTGCTGTACGCCTTTTACCTCATGCCCCATTACAATAGCGTATTTCTGGGTTTTATCTAATTGTAAATCTTGGAGCATAATGCTGCCTTCTGCTTGTTCTACACTATAGACAATATAACCTTGTTTTTGTAAAGAATAAACGGCATCTTTGGTATCTTTAAAGTATTGCCAATCAACGGTAAACTCTGCCCCAAGGGCTGTCTTATGCAATTCTATCTGAGGAGGTTGTGCTGATATTCCACAAAGATAGATAGACTCTATTCGAAAAGCATCACAAGTACGAAATACACTACCTACATTATAAACACTTCGTACATTGTCTAGTACTACCACCAAAGGCAATTTCTTGGCCTCTTTAAATTCTTCAACACTGATTCTATTCAGTTCTGTAACCTTTAGTTTTCGCATATCCCTACCCTATCTTATCTATTTAATGTTTCAAAGATAGTGTAAGCCGAAGACAAAAGCAAATATGCTGGCTTATTTTGTTTTGTTCACAATACTGTTGATAAAGGTTGAAAACTTTCGCATAAATTTTTAAAGAAAAGTCTTGCATTATTAAAAAATAACGTTGTATGTAGATCCTAATCAATTATCCAAATGATTTTATCAAAAGTTTTAATTTTATTATTCCAACTTTTTCAACTACCTTTAGGATGTAATTTGCAAGAAAGTTATTACCTTTGCCTATGTGTGACAGAAGGTTGGAAATATGCAAGAAAAAGTTATCAACATTTTCAACAGGCTATCATCACTAGTAAGAAGATTTTTTTCAATTATAAAAAACAAAAATAATAATCATATTATGGAGAATTTGGTGGATAAAATAAATGAGCTGAGAAAAGAGAAAAATGCCGTAATAATGGCTCATTACTATCAAACAAGTGATATACAAGATATTGCGGATTATGTAGGTGACAGTTTGGCTTTGGCTCAACAAGCAGCTAAGACAAAAGCTGATATCATAGTACTTTGTGGTGTTCATTTTATGGGTGAAACAGCTAAGATATTGTGTCCTGATAAGAAAGTGTTGATACCTGATATCAATGCTGGATGTTCGTTGGCCGATAGTTGTCCGGCTGATGAGTTTGGTAAGTTTGTAAAGGCTCATCCTGATTATACAGTAATAAGTTATGTTAATACTTCTGCTGCTGTAAAGGCATATACTGATGTGGTAGTAACATCATCTAATGCCAAGCAAATAGTTGAGAGTTTTCCACCAGAAGAGAAAATAATATTCGGACCTGACCATAACCTTGGAAATTATATTAATTCGATAACAGGACGAAATATGTTGCTTTGGAACGGAGCTTGTCATGTTCATGCTAAATTTTCAGTAGAAAAGATTCTTGATTTGAAGAAAATTTATCCACAGGCAAAAATTCTAGCACATCCAGAATGTAAAGGTGCAGTATTGAAATTAGCTGATTTTGTTGGATCTACAGCTGCTATTTTGAAATATGCTTCGCAACATGAAGATAAAGAATTCATAGTTGCTACTGAATCAGGTATCTTACATAAGATGCAACACGCTTGTCCACAGAAAGTATTCATTCCTGCACCTCCAGAAGATAGCACTTGTGCTTGTAATGAATGCAATTTTATGCGTATGAATACATTGGAAAAACTATATGATTGTCTGTTAAATGAGTCTCCTGAAATATTTGTAGATATAGAAATTGCTGAAAAGGCCATTAAGCCCATTCAACGGATGTTGGATATCTCAGCAAAGTTAGGACTTTAGTTATTATTTCCAAATTTGCAACTTTTTTATTGTCTGTTTCGTCTAATGGCAATATAAGCATATTTGGATAATAATGAAGCATTTTTTAGTATTTTTGACATTATTTTTTGCAAATGTTTGTTCATTTGCACAACAAATTGCCGGTAAAGTATTAGACGAGTTTAAAGAGCCACTTCCATATGTTGATGTGGTAGCTCTTTCTTTACCTGATTCTTTGATGATAGAAGGAACTATCACTGACAATGATGGTAATTTTATCTTAAGCAAGACAGAAAACACCGAATTCGTTATTCGTATTTCAATGGTTGGTTATAAGTCGGTTTGGTTTGATAAAATCCAAGCAGACTTAGGAATAATCGTTATGGAACCTGAATCTTTCCTATTGGAAGGTGTTGTTATTAAAGCAGATTTACCTAAATATAGGACTATAGCAGGTGGTTACGTTACACAAGTAGATAATACCTTACTTAGCAGAGCTGGCAAGGCGTCAGATGTTTTGACTCGTTTGCCAAGAGTGTCTGAAAAAGATGGTGAATATGTAGTATTCGGTAAGGGTAAACCAGAGATATATATAAATGGAAGGAAACTGAGGAACAACGATGAATTATTGAAATTAGAATCTAAAGACATCAAAAGTATTGAAGTACTTACCAATCCAGGGGCGCAATATGATGCAAGTGTTCAGTCAGTTATCAGAATAAAAACTATTCATAAGGTTGGAGACGGATTAAGTATTACATTGACTGGCACTGCTACACAACAACGGAAGGCCTGGTTTACAGATTTGGCACAATTTAACTATCGCTCAGGCAATTGGGATATATTCGGAGAACTTTATCATCAGAATAATTATTTTCACCAAACACAAGACAATGGTTTTGTTATTTTTGGTAACAAACACCATATTGAGAGTACGGGTTCATTTAAAGGTGAAGGGCGTACGCAACAATTGGCAGGTCAATTAGGATTCAATTATACCATTGATGACGACCGTTCCTTTGGTTTAAAATATGATGTTAAGAAAGAATTCCCTCCTATATACAATAGAGGTACTTTACGCATGGATATCATTCAAGATGATATTCCTGCCGGTAATATAGTTAATAAGATGAATTGGCGAAATGAGACTGATCCTATACATGAATTGAACGCTTATTGGCGCAATAAGGCAGGTAAATTGTCAATGGATATCAATGTCAGTTATTTCTGGCGTAAGGAAGTAAGGAAAACGTTCAATGAAGAGTTCAGTTCAGAGTGGGGCGACCGTTCAGTTAATAGTATAAGTAATTCCCGTAATCAATTGTGGGCGGGAAAAGCTGTTTTTTCATATCCTATTAATGATAATATTATCTTGCGAGGTGGTTCTGAATTTACCAGTTCTTATAGTAAACAGCGTTTTATAAATGAACAGAGTATCATAGCTGATTCTGATGATAAGGTTAATGAATACAATATTGCTTTCTTTACAGAGGGGACTTGGCGTTTTAACAAATTCAATGTTGGTGCTGGATTAAGATATGAACATGTGGTTTCTGATTATTTCAACGAAGGGATCAAAATGGATGAAGAAAGTCGTGTCTATGACCAATGGTTTCCTAATATATCTGCCACCTATTCTGATGGGAAGTTCCAAACACAACTCAGTTATTCAGCTAAGGTAAACCGTCCTTCATACTATCAATTATCAAGTTTTATACAATATGACAACCAATTTGTTTACGAAGGTGGTAATCCATTGTTACGACCTTCTATTTCACATAATATAGAATTGAATGTCATGTATGGATGGCTTCAGTTTTCTACTCTGTATGCATACAATAAAAGGCCCATCTTAGATTTTGGCAAACTTTATAATGATGATGATATTGTATTGTTCTATCCGCTTAATATTAAGAATAACAAGCTTTTGATAACGACTTTATCTGCTTCTCCAGTTATAGGAATCTGGCATCCCACTTTTGAGTTTCTTTTGCAGAAGCAGTTTTTTGATGCTAAACAGTATGGGGTAAATGAGTCATTAGGTAAACCCGCCATCGGAATCAATTTCCGTAATCAGATGACATTACCCCATGATTGGATTTTGAGTCTTGACGCTTTTTATACTTCTTCGTTCAACTATGGATTCATGCGAATCGACGAAACAAAGAACCTGAACGTTGGCGTTACAAAAGAATTATTTGATAAAAAACTTTATCTAAAGATTACTTTTAATGACATCTTTTATAGCAACAGGGAAAAAGTTGAACAATTCTATCCAGTGGCTATTAGCACATTAAGTAGAAAAAGTGATTCCCGATGCTTGATTTTCACAGTTACCTATCGTTTCAATTCCACAAGCAGTAAATATCGTGGAACAGGAGCCGGTTTGAGTGAAAAACAGCGTATGTAATTATTTATCAGCTAAGTTGGTTTTTTAAGAAATCAGCCAGTTGTTGCACTGCATGTGCACGATGGCTGATTTTGTTTTTAATATCATCTCCCAATTCAGCAAAGGTTTCAGAATAACCATCAGGCATAAATATAGAATCATAGCCAAAACCGGCAGTACCACGTTGTTCACGAGTGATTTGTCCTTTTACTATACCTTCAAAAAGATATTCTTTATTATCTAGGATGAGACAAATAGCCGTACGAAACTGAGCCTTCCTATTGTCAGCGTATTGTAAATCTCGCAACAAACGGTTCATATTGGCTTGGGAATCGTGTGCCTCTCCTGTACCTTCTAAAGCAGCATAACGAGCGGAATATACCCCAGGAGCCCCATCTAAAGCTTCCACTTCCAAACCGGTATCATCAGCAAAACAATCGTAATGATAGTGTTGGTTGATGTAAAGGGCTTTCTGACGGGCATTGCCTTCCAGTGTATTGGCTGTTTCAGGCAATTCTTCGTAACACTTGATGTCGTTCAGACTCAAGATGTCAAATTGATTTCCCAAGATGGCACGAACTTCAGCCAATTTGTGTTTGTTGTTGGTAGCAAAGACAAGCTTCTTCATGATTGATGGGTTTTACTGTCTTGTATCAACACTTGTTCAATGGCTTCCTCTTCCTTTTTGTTTACCTTCACTTTCAACTTATCGAAACCTTCGCCAAAGACACCGATAACTGCACTCTGAGAGATAAAGGCATTGCTGTCTATGCTTTTTACTAAACGGAAAATCTCAACCGACTGACGCTTTGATGCCAAAACAAACAAGACCTTCACATTGTGCTTGGAATACCAACCAGTACCATCGAAAACGGTAACACCACGATGGGTCTTTTTATTGATAACATCGGCAATTTTGTTGTATTCCTTAGAGAAAATGAAGAATTGTACCGACTGACGAGCGCTATTCACCACATAGTCGAGTACATATCCAATAATAAATAAGGTAACAAAACCGAAGATGACACGACGAAGATCGTGGAAGACAAAGTAGCAGGAACTGATGATGATGACATCGCACAGTTGGATCATGCGACCCAAGGAGATATCCTTATACTTATTAACAATAGCAGCAATGATATCTGTTCCACCCGTACTGCCATTTACATTAAACACAACTCCCAATCCGAAACCACACATTACTGAGCCAATGATGCAAGCCATAAATTCTTGTCCTTGACCAAGAATTAAAGGTGCTACACCATCAGGACCATTAATGAGTTTTTGGAAATACCACAAAAGGAAGGTAAGCAACAGGATGCTATAGCTGGTCTTGATACAGAATTTCAAACCCAATAACTTAAAGGCAAACATCATCAAGATGGCGTTTACTATGAAATAAGTTGATTGAATAGGGAAACCTGTTGCATAATAGATGATTGCACCAATACCCGTGGTACCACCTGTGGTTATCTGGTAAGGCAACAGGAATGTAGCCCAAGCACCAGCATAACTCATCAAGCCTATCGTGATAAAGAAGTAGTCTTTTACGACGTGGTAGATTTCCAGTTTCGTAGGTTTACGTAGTGTCATTTTAAGACAATATTAATAAGTTTCTTAGGAACGATAATTACTTTCGCAATCTGTTTGCCTTCCATCCATTTCTCAGAACGTTCGTCGGCAATGACTTCCTGTTGGATGGTTTCATTAGTGGCATCAATTGGAAATTCCTTGTTATAACGTGCCTTACCGTTGAAAGAAACGGTATAGTTCACGCTGTCTTCCTTCAAGTATTCTTCGTTATACTGAGGCCACTGAGCATCGCAAACAGAAGTAGTGTGTCCCAGCATCTCCCACAATTCTTCGCAGATGTGAGGGGTGAATGGAGCCAAGCAAGCAATAATCTGCTCCAATACAGCTTTCTTGCTGCACTTCAAGGTGGTAAGTTCATTTACACAAATCATGAATGCACTGATGGAGGTGTTGTAGGAGAAGTTTTCGATATCGCCTGTAACCTTCTTAATAAGCTTGTGAACGGCTTTCAGCTCTGCTGCATTAGGAGCCTCATCCGTTACGAGATAGTTGTCCTGACGGTCGTAGAACAGACTCCAGAACTTCTTCAGGAAGCGATGCACACCATCGATGCCGTTGGTATCCCAAGGCTTTGATTGCTCTACAGGACCCAAGAACATTTCGTACAAGCGCAAGGTGTCGGCACCAAAGCGCTCAACAATCATATCTGGGTTCACTACATTGAACATGGACTTACTCATCTTCTCGATGGCCCATCCGCAAATGTATTTACCGTCTTCGAGGACGAACTCGGCATTGTGGTATTCAGGACGCCAAGCCTTGAAAGCTTCGATATCCAGTATATCATTGGATACAATGTTTACATCCACATGGATAGGAGTCACTTCATACTGATCTTTCAGGTTAAGAGAAACGAAGGTATTGGTATCCTTGATGCGATATACAAAGTTGCTTCGACCTTGAATCATACCTTGGTTCACCAACTTCTGGAAAGGCTCTTCCTTGACAGAAATGCCCAAGTCGTGCAGGAACTTATTCCAGAAACGGGAATAAATAAGGTGACCTGTAGCATGCTCTGTTCCACCCACATAGAGATCTACGTTTTGCCAATACTGATCGGCTTTCTCGGAAACCAAAGCTTGGTCGTTATGAGGGTCCATATAACGCAGGTAGTAAGCACTTGAACCAGCAAAACCAGGCATCGTACTCAGTTCGAGTGGGAAGACGGTCTTGTTGTCAATCTTGCTGTTTTCCACTACCTTATTATTTACTGTATCCCAAGCCCACTTGGTGGCACGACCCAATGGAGGTTCACCTGTTTCTGTAGGCAGATATTTCTCTACCTCAGGCAGTTCCAAAGGCAGACAAGTTTCTGGAATCATACAAGGCATTTCATCCTTATAATATACTGGGAAGGGTTCGCCCCAATAACGCTGACGAGAGAAGATGGCATCACGCAAGCGATAATTCACCTTCACACGACCTAAGTTGTGCTCTTTCACATATTTCTTAGTTGCCTCGATAGCCTCTTTGATGGTAAGACCATTCAGGTTTAAGTCGCAATAAGGCTCTACCCCAGCACGAGGTGAGTTGCATACAATACCTTCTTTGGCATCGAAACTCTCTTCGCTGACATCACAACCTTCTACCAATGGTACGATAGGCAAATTGAAATGCTTAGCAAATGTATAGTCGCGACTATCGTGAGCAGGAACGGCCATGATGGCACCTGTTCCGTAACCAGCCAATACATAATCGCTGACCCAGATAGGTACTGCCTCGCCAGTAAACGGATTGATGGCATAACTACCCGTAAACACACCTGTTACACTACGGTCAGCTATACGATCACGTTCTGTACGCTTCTTGGTTCTATCCAGATAGGCATCTACCTCAGCTTTCTGAGCAGCTGTAGTTACTTTAGCAACAAACTCACTTTCAGGAGCTAACACCATAAAGGTAACGCCATACATGGTATCTGCACGAGTGGTAAAGATGATAAACTCCACATCGCTATCCTTTACTTTGAACTTTACCTCAGCACCTTCACTACGGCCTATCCAGTTGCGTTGCGTTTCTTTCAGGGAGTCGGTCCACTGGATATGTTCCAAACCATCGAGCAGACGCTGAGCGTAAGCGGAAACACGCAAGCACCACTGGCGCATCTTCTTCTGTACCACAGGATAACCACCACGAACACTCAAACCTTCTACTACCTCGTCGTTGGCCAAAACAGTACCTAACTCAGGACACCAATTGACCATCATCTCGCCAAGGTATGCGATGCGGTAGTTCATCAATATCTGTTGTTGTTCTTTCTCACTCTTGGCATTCCATTCCTCTGCCGTAAAGCTCATTTCTTCTGTGTAAGCTACATCCAAGCCTTTTGTTCCTTGGGTCTTGAAGTGCTCTATCAGGGTTTCTATAGGCTGAGCCTGTTGGCACTTGTTGCAATAGAAGCTATTGAACATTTTCTGGAAAGCCCATTGGGTCCAATGGTAATAACCAGGGTCACAGGTACGAACTTCACGATCCCAATCGAAGCAGAAACCGATCTTATCCAACTGACTACGATAACGGTTGATGTTCTCTGTAGTTGTGATGGCAGGATGTTGTCCTGTTTGGATGGCATATTGCTCAGCTGGCAAGCCATAAGCATCATAACCCATAGGGTTCAATACGTTAAAGCCTTGCTGACGCTTAAAGCGGGCATAGATATCTGAGGCGATATAGCCTAATGGATGTCCCACATGCAAGCCTGCTCCTGATGGATAAGGAAACATGTTAAGTACGTAGTACTTGGGTTTATTTTCGTTTTCAGTAACTTGATAGGTCTTGTTTTCTACCCATCTTTTTTGCCATTTTTGTTCGATTTCCCTGAAATTATATTCCATCGTTGTTTAATATTAAATTTCTATAAATTAATTCTTTACCGCTACGGCTACAAAAGAGTCGGCACATCCATAATACAGGAACCATTTACCCTGATGATTCACCAATCCCTCGATAAATACTGTACCAGCTGGATATTGTCCACTTTTTTCAAAGTCGGCTTCTGGCTGGAAGAATGGCTTGTCCAAACGAGTGATGTATTTTGTAGGATCGTACATGTCGAACAAGGCTTGTCCTGCACAATAAGTGTTGGGAGTATAATTGGGGTCACCCCCCTCCCCTGCCTTATTCTTACCATTGTAGAACAGGATGATGCCTTTATCTGTCAAGATGGCTGGAGGACCACATTCTGTCAAGTCGCTATCGAAATAGCCAGGACGTGTCTTCATCACTTGTAAGAGTTCGCCTTGCTCATCGAGCATAGGTTCCCAGTTTACTAAGTCTGTTGATGTTGCCACGTTTACGAATTGCTCTCCCCAATACATCATATATTTGTCACCATACTTGGCAATCACTTGCTTGCCATCTTGCATTTTGGTGATGATAGAGGCCGACTTGGTAAAACTGTTGGCAAAGCGACCATCATAGGCTTTCGCAAAAGCGGGACCATGCTTTGTCCAGGTTTGCAAATCACGAGAGGTGGCTACTGCCAAACGAGCCACATCTCTGTTCCATTGTGTGTAGAACATCACATACAAACCATCTTCTGTCATCGCTACTCGTGGGTCTTCACAACCACCAGGCCATTCGTTGTTTTTCTGAGCATCGTCAGCTGGATAGACCACAGGCGTGTTTTGAATATCAAAATGCAGTCCGTCAGTTGATTCTGCATAGCCAATGCGAGAGGTACGTGACCCTATGCCCATGTGGGTGGTATCTTCAGAACGGAACATTACCACAATTTTTCCATCCTTGGTGGTAGCAGCAGGATTAAAGGTATCACCTTCTTGCCAAGCAATGGAATCACCTGTCATTGGGCAGAAGAACTTGATGTCTTTATTAGGCGAAATGATGGGGTTCATTCCCTCTGGGCGTTGGAAATCCAACCATGCCCAATCTTCTGGTTGCAGGTTCTCTTGATTGTTGCAGGCTACCAAGAAACCAACAGCTGATATCAATACTGATAATTTTCTCATATCTTTATTTTCTAAATGATCAAACCTCGTTACCTTCTTACCTTCTTGTCTTTTTTCTTGTCGTAGATAAACATCAACCACAGTCCTACCAATATGTAGGGGATGCTCAGTATTTGTCCCATGTTGAGACTCATTCCTTGTTCGAATGCCACCTGGTCCTCCTTGATAAACTCAATGAAGAAGCGGAAGATAAAGACAGAAGCACAGCCAAATCCAAAATAGAATCCTCGTTTCAGGTTCAGTTGATGTTTGCGATAGATGAGATATACTATAATTGCTAATGTTAGGTAAGCAATTGCCTCATACAACTGTGCTGGATGACGTGGAGCCAATGGATCGACCAAACTATGATCGTTAGCCAATCTTTCAAACACGAAAGCCCAAGGTACATCTGTTACTTTACCGATAATCTCTGAGTTCATCAGGTTGGCCATACGAATCCAGAAGCCACAGATGAATGCGGAAACCGTTAGGATATCAGCTATATCGACGAAGTGAATCTTGTATCGCTTACAATAGAGCAAGGTAGAAATGACCAAACCCAAGATGCCTCCATGACTGGCCAATCCCTGATAACCGATGTATTTCCAGTTACCATCTGGTAAGTACTTGATAGGTAGGAACATTTCTGTAATATGATGCAAATAGTAGCTTGGTTCGTAAAACAAACAATGACCTAATCGGGCACCCAACAAAACGCCAAAGAAACAGTAGAAGAACAAAGGGTCGAAGAGCTCATCGCCCCACCCTTTGTCTTTATATTCACGCTTTACGATCATAGAAGAGCAGGCAATGCCAATCACCCAGAACATGCCGTAATACCTGATGTCTATCGATCCAATGCTGAACAGTACTGGATCTGGATTCCAATTGATGGTCAGTGGTATCATAGTTTCTTATACATTAAATCTGAAGTGCATGATATCACCATCTTGCACCACATAGTCTTTTCCTTCTATGCTTAACTTACCAGCCTCACGCACAGCTGCTTCGCTACCATATTTGATATAGTCGTCATATTTGATGACCTCTGCACGGATAAAGCCTTTCTCAAAATCTGTATGTATAACACCAGCACATTGGGGAGCTTTCCATCCCTTGTGATAGGTCCAGGCCTTGACTTCCATTTCACCAGCGGTAATGAAGGTTTCCAGGTTCAAGAGTTTAAACGCACTTTTTATCAGACGGTTCACACCTGATTCTTGTAAACCTAATTCCTCGAGGAACATCATTTTATCTTCGTAGGTTTCCAGTTCTGCAATATCAGCTTCCGTCCTTGCGGCAATTACCAGAATTTCAGCATCTTCGTCCTTTACCGCTTCCCGAACCTGTTCAACATATTCATTGCCTGTCAGCACACTTGCTTCATCCACATTGCAAACATATAAGACAGGCTTTGCTGTTAAGAGAAACAGACTACGAGCAGCAGCTTGTTCATCTTTGTCTTCAAACTGAACGGTACGAGCTGATTTGCCTTGACTCAATACATCCTTGTACTTGATTAAAACGTTGTAAAGAGCCTTTGCGTCTTTGTCGCCACCTACTTTAGCTAATTTCTCTACTTTAGGAATGCGTGTCTCAACAGTCTCTAAGTCCTTCAACTGCAATTCTGTATCTATAATCTCCTTATCACGTACAGGATTGATAGGACCTTCCACATGGGTGATGTTGCCGTCTTCGAAGCAACGCAAAACATGGATGATGGCATCCGTTTCTCGGATATTGCCTAAGAACTTGTTGCCTAATCCTTCACCTTTGCTGGCTCCTTTTACCAAACCTGCTATATCCACAATTTCAACGGTAGCAGGAACGATTCTTCCCGGATGAACGATTTCGGCCAGTTTGCCTAAACGCTCATCAGGAACAGTGATAACACCTACATTTGGTTCTATAGTGCAGAAAGGAAAATTAGCTGCTTGTGCCTTAGAACTTGACAAGCAGTTGAAAAGGGTTGATTTGCCCACATTTGGCAATCCTACGATTCCACATTGTAATGCCATATTTAGCTTTTTCTGTTTAAGTCAATTTGTAATTGGGTGCAAAGATAACGTTTTTTTCCTTATTATATATAAGGTGTGGACAAAAAGATGTAAAAGTCAGATGCGTTATGACAAGAAAAAAGGCTGTGCCCATTCAGAAGCACAGCCTTTTGCGATTAAGGTTATATAAGGTTTGAAGTTTTTTACATGGTCTCAGCGTCCATGGTAATAGTCATGCTTGGAACCAGCACAAACTCTTTCTTTGACTTGTTCCACTTGTAGTATGTGGTAGTTACCTGCTTGCCTTCATACTGGTAACGGATGCACAGATCGTTGATCCACTCGTTGCCGTTCCACTTCTGGCAGAGGTTCTCAGTCATGCGCTGCTGGTTGTCATACTTGTAATTGTACTGCAGATAGTTTACCAACATGTTGTCAACATTCTTATAAACGGTCTGACCAACCATCATACCATTTACTTCTTCGTTGTTGTAAACCAAATTGTCGTGGTTGTCTGCCATTGCATTGATACCACATACCATCATTGCTGCTAATACGATAAATTTTAAAGTCTTCATTTTTTATTTCTCCTATTTTTAATTGTCTAACATATTGTCACCCCTCTTTCAGAATGACGATGCAAAGGTAAGTGGTTTTTCTGGACAAAACAAATAAAAACGCAAATATTTTTAGCATTATGTAAAGCAGGCAAAGACATAATGTGTTTCAAAATGCATATTTTGCTGACAAAATGATAGCCAACAAATCAAAAGAAGCGGTTTTTAAATGCATGGTGATAACCTTTTCACTTAAAAACCGTTCTTAATGATTGAAAGTTAAATAATGTTATTGAACATGTTTTAGTGGGCTTCAAGCCAATTTTTACCCCATCCACAGTCCGCTTTTAATGGCACTCGCATCAAATATGCATGCTCCATTTCTTCCATAACGATCTTTTCAACTATCTCTTTTTCAGACGTTGGCACACTGAAGTTAAGTTCGTCATGTACTTGTAGAATCATTTTTGCTTTCAGATTATAAGTTTTGAATCGTTGATAGATATGAGCCATTGCCACTTTAATAATATCTGCCGCACTTCCCTGAATAGGAGCATTGATGGCATTTCGTTCTGCATACCCTCTTACAGTAGCATTGCGGGAGTTGATATCTGGCAGGTAACGTTTACGATGGAAGATAGTTTCAACATACCCGTTATTACGCGCTTTCTCAATGCTTTTGTCCATGTATTCCTTGATTTGAGGGTAGGTTTCAAAATATCCATCAATCAGTTGTCTAGCCTCGCCTCTATCTACTCCCATACGTTCAGCTAATCCAAATACTGAGATACCATAAATAATTCCAAAGTTAGCTGTCTTAGCCTTTCGTCGCATGTCTTTCGTCACCTCTTCCATAGGTACCTTATAAATTTTAGCCGCTGTAGCTGCGTGCACATCATAGTCATGATTAAAGGCATCTATCATATTTGTATCTCCACTGAGGTGAGCCATGATTCGTAATTCGATCTGAGAATAGTCGGCTGAGAAGAATTCACATCCTGGATCTGGAATAAAGCACTTACGTATTTCCTTCCCATCGTCGTCTCGAACAGGGATATTTTGTAGATTTGGATTGCTGCTACTCAATCGTCCTGTTGCTGTAACTGCTTGGTTAAAAGATGTATGTATTTTTCCTGTACGAGGATTAATTAATTCTGGTAAAGCATCAATATATGTGCTTAGCAGTTTTTTGAGTCCTCGATATTCAAGTATCTTCTCTACAATGGGATGTTTATGGCGAAGACTTTCCAGCACTTTTTCCGAAGTGACATACTGACCAGTCTTGGTCTTTTTCGGCTTCTCAACAAGTTTCAGATCTTTAAACAGGATGTCACCTACCTGTTTTGGAGAACTGATATTGAATTGTTGACCTGCTAACTGGTAAATATTCTGTTCTATTTCATTCATTCGCTGGTTGTACAATACCGAAGTTTGCTTTAAGGCTTCTGTATCAAGTAGCACACCATTGGTCTCAATATTGACCAATACAGGTACTAATGGTATTTCTATATCGTAGAACAGTTTTTCAACATTTTCTTTCTTTAGTTCTTTCTCCAACACATTTTTCAACTTAAGTGTAACATCTGCATCCTCGCACGCGTACATATATATATTAATAGGAGAGAGGTCTCTCATATTTTTTTGGTTTTTCCCTTTCGCTCCAATCAGTTCGTCAATGTGGATGGTTTTATACTGAAGATAGATTTCAGCCAGGTAATCCATGTTGTGTCGTAGTTCGGGTTGGAGTACATAATGAGCCAGCATGGTGTCGAAGAGGGGACCTTTCACTTCAACGCCATAGTGGTGAAGCATAATCATATCATATTTTATGTTTTGGCCCACTTTCATTGTTGCTTCATTTTCGATTACTGGTTTGAAAGCTTGCACAATTTCTTTTGCCTTTTCAAAGTCGGAGGGTACAGGAACATAGTATGCTCTGTTTTCTGCATCGCTGAAGCTCATACCCACCAAATCGGCCATCATGGGTTCGGTTCCTGTGGTTTCTGTGTCTAATGCAAGGATTTTTGCTGTCAATAATTGTTCGATTATTTTACTCCTTTTCTCTTCTGTATCAATGAGTTGGTAATCCACTTCCTTAGGATTTAGTGCCTTTAGATTTTGATTTTCTACAAGAGTCGGGGATTCTATCGGATTTATTGCAAACAAATCACCTTGTATAGGACCTTTTGGGGCAACCTTCTCAGTTGGCTTAGAAGGAGTGGGGGTAGGGGATGCGAATAGGGTGCCTGCAAACAAATCTTGAGGTGCTTCTGGTTGTTGAGTGCCTACTCGTGCCATTACACGATCGTAGAGTGAGCGAAATTCCAGTTCGTCGAAAATCTGTTTTAAGGACATCATGTTTGGGGCTTCGTATTTCAACCTATCCAAATCTAACTCGATGGGAACATCGGTCTTGATAGTGGCCAGGAATTTCGAGAAGGTAATTTGTTCTTTGTTGGCTTCCACTTTTGTCTTAAGAGCCCCCTTTAGTTGGTCGGTATTTGCCAATAGGTTTTCTATAGTTCCAAATTCTGCAATTAGTTTTTGCGCTGTCTTCTCACCTACACCTGGACATCCTGGTATGTTGTCTGAGGCATCTCCCATCAAACCCAACAGGTCGATTACTTGTAGGGTAGAGGAGAGGTCGTATTTTTCCATTACTTCTTTTGGACCCATGGTCTCAAAGCCACCCGTAAACTTAGGTCGGTACATATAGACATGCTCTTTCACTAACTGACCGTAGTCTTTATCTGGGGTCAGCATATAGGTATCAATACCTTTGTTTCCCGCTTTCGTAGCCAAGGTGCCAATCACATCATCCGCTTCAAATCCCATTACTTCTAAAATAGGAATGTTATATGCCTTGATTATCTCTTTGATAATTGGAACTGATTTGCGGATATCTTCCGGAGTTTCCTCTCGCTGGGCTTTATATTCAGGATAAGCTTCATGACGGAATGTCGGACCTGCAGGGTCAAAGGCGATGCCTATATAAGTGGGTTGCTCTTTTTTAAGTACTTCCTCAAGGGTGTTTACAAACCCCATAATAGCAGAAGTGTTTTGTCCTTTAGAATTAATACGTGGATTTTTTATGAGTGCATAATATGCCCTGTAGATAAGGGCATAGGCGTCTAAAAGGAAAAGTTTATTGGTTGTTCCCATGGTTTTTATTATTTTTATGTGTAAATGTACAAAATTAATACAACAATTCCGCAATTATTACTATTTTTGTAGGAAAATAGTGTACGATGAGCCGAGATATGTCAATAATAACAGGTCCTGTAAAGTCTGAAATGGATAAATTTCTTAGACTTTATAAAGCATCATTGTCATCTTCTAACGTACTTTTGAATCAAGTTATTGAACATGTTACTCAGAAGTATGGTAAGATGATGAGACCTCTGCTATTGTTGCTGGTAACCAAAATGTTTGGTAAAGTTACACCAGCTGCTTATCATGCCGCCGTTTCTTTAGAACTTTTACATACTGCTACCTTAATTCATGATGATGTCGTTGATGATAGCGACCAAAGAAGAGGACAACTTTCCGTTAATGCTGCTTTCAATAATAAGGTGGCTGTATTATCAGGTGATTTCTTTTTAGCTACTTCATTACAACAAGTTTCCCTAACTCGCAACTTTGAATTAGTTGATATTGTGGCTGGGTTAGGTCAGCAGTTGTCTGATGGTGAATTATTACAGTTGTACAACATTGCTAACAACACACTTTCTTATGATGTTTATTTTGACATTATAAGAAATAAAACTGCCATTCTTTTTTCTTCGTGTTGTCGAGCCGGAGCTATTGCTGGTGGTGCTGGTGCTCAACAAATCGCCAAGGCAGCAGATTTTGGTGAAAAGATAGGGTTGTGTTTCCAAATAAAAGACGATATCTTTGACTATTTTGATAATACCGAAACAGGAAAACCATCTGGAAATGACATGAAAGAAGGTAAACTTACTCTGCCTGTACTTTATGCATTGAATTCTACACAAAATCCTACTTATCTTAAGATTGCTGAAAAAGTAAGGTTCTTTACGGCTACAGATGAAGAGATAGCTCAATTGATTGAGTTTACCAAAACTACTGGTGGCATAGAATATGCCTATAAGATTATCGATGAATTCAAAGAAAAAGCATCTGCTTTATTAGCAGATGCTCCTGATTCTAAATATAAATCCGCTTTAAAGGATTATCTTGACTATGTAGTTGATAGATCTCACTAAAAGAATTTTACTTCTTTACCCACTATTTCTGATAACAATAGATTTGCCAACCTACTTGTACCCAAGCGGAAGTATTTGTTGTCCAACCATTCTTCTCCTAATACCTCTTTTACAATAGTATAGTAGCAAATAGCGTCTTGAACGGTATTGATACCACCAGCAGCTTTAAATCCTTTCTTGATGCCAGTCTGTTCGTAGTATTCTTTTATTGCCTGGCACATAACATAAGCTGCTTCGTAGGTTGCAGAGATCGCTATTTTTCCTGTAGATGTCTTAATGAAGTCGGCACCCGCATATAGAGAGAGTAGTGCAGCTTTCTTAATATCCGATGCTTTTTTTAATGCTCCTGTTTCCAGAATAACTTTCAGGATTCGATCTCTACATGTTTCTTTAATTTCATCGATTTCATCGCACATATTCTCATAGTCGCCTGCTAAGTATTTGCCTACAGAAATGACAATGTCAATCTCATCGGCACCATCTTTTATGGCAAGTGCAGTTTCCACGATTTTAACTTCTGAGTAAGTCTGTGATGAAGGGAATCCACCTGAAACGCATGCAATATTAACATCATCTACTTCTAGGGTATCTCTTACTATCTCTGCAAAGCAAGGATAGACACATATAGCGGCTACGTTCTTTAAATCTGGATATTCTTCATCAAACTTATTAACCTTTTGGGTAAACTGCATTACATATTCATCGTTATCAGTTTCTTTTAATGTGGTGAGATCAATGCAGTTAAATAAGAACTTTTTGACTTCCAATGTGTTATTCCCTGTTAAATGTTTCTCTAACAATGGAAATACCAAGTCTTTCACTTCATTATCATCAAGGTCAGTCCTATATTTCTTAAGCATGGCCTCGTATTTACTCTCTTTCAATGGTTGGTGCTCATGTTCGTGGCAATGGCAATGCTCGTGATCATGATCGTGTTGATGGTTATGCTCCATATTCTTTAAGTTTTGGGTTATTAATATGTCTTGTATTATCTCTCATCGTTTTTTTAGCTATACTTTGCTTAAAAGCCTCCGTGACATCTACGTTTGTCTGGTTGGCTATGCAAAGCAATACCCATAAGATATCAGCGATTTCTTCACTGATATTTTCCTTTTCACCGGATTTAAACGACTGGTCGCCATATTTTCGTGCCATTACCCTGGCCAATTCACCTACTTCTTCAGTCAACACGGCCATGTTGGTAAGTTCACTGAAATAGCGAACGCCATAGGTCTTAATCCAGTAATCGACTTCTTTCTGCGCTTCTTCTATGGTCATTATTCCTTATTTTTAGTATCAATACAAATAGTTACAGGTCCGTCATTCAATAGTTCCACCTTCATATCTGCCCCAAATTCACCCGTCTCAATAGGTTTTCCCAACGCTTCGCCCAAGGCTTTACAAAAGTATTCGTAGAGTGGGATAGAGATTTCATGTCGAGCAGCTTTGATGTAGGAAGGGCGATTTCCTTTTTTGGTAGAAGCCATGAGTGTGAACTGACTGACCACAAGTATCTCACCGTCTTCATCCAAGATAGAATTATTCATCACACCCGCTTCGTCCTCGAAAACCCTGAGGTTGACAATCTTTTTACACAACCAATCAATATCTTCTTGTCCATCTGCTTCTTCTATGCCCAATAACACTAAAAACCCTTTTCCAATTTTGGATTTGCAAATACCTTCTATGGTTACTGAAGCATAGGCCACTCGTTGTATAACTGTTCTCATAATACGATTTCAAAATTAGTTATTTTTTCTGGAATAATCGAAAATTATTTTCGCTTTTGCTTTACCAACGATTGATTCCAACTGTTCCATGTTTGCTTCTTTGATTCTTTTCACGCTTTTAAACTCTTTTATTAGTGCTTGTTTAGTCTTTTCGCCTATACCTTTTATTTCGTCTAATTCTGATTCTATTTGGTGTTTGCTTCGCTTAGCTCTGTGAAAGCTAATAGCAAATCTATGAACTTCGTCTTGGATGTTTGTCATCAGCTTAAATAAGAGCGACGATTGCTTTATGCCTACCGTCTGAGGAGGGAATCCATATAGTAACTCGTTGGTTCTATGTTTGTTATCCTTCGCAAGACCAGCAATCGGAATGTTGAGTTTCAAGGCGTCAATTACCTCTTTGATAGCATGCATCTGTCCGATTCCACCGTCTGCAATGATTAAATCAGGTAGTGGAGTCTCTTCTTCGATGGCTCGTTGGTATTTTCTCAATACAACTTCTTTCATAGAAGCGTAGTCATCGGGACCTTCTACGGTTTTGATATTGTATTTTCTATATTCTTTTTTAGAAGGTTTACCTTTGATGAACACAACACATCCAGCAACAGGATCTGCTCCCTGAGTATTAGAGTTGTCAAAGCATTCTATCCTGATGGGGAGTTTCTGTAAATGAAGCATGTGTTGTAATTCTGTAAGTAGTCTTGTTGTTCTTTGCTCTGGATTGAGTTTTTCTTCTTGCTTGATGCGATCAACCTTATATTCTTTGACATTCATCATTGATAATTCCAGCAATTTTTTCTTATCTCCTTTTTGAGGGACAGTAAAGATGGCATCGTTCATCTCCATATTCATTTCAAAAGGAACGATGATTTCTTTTGCTTTGCTGCTAAAACGTTCTCGCATCTCGCTGATACCCAATGATAAAAGCTCCTCTTTGCTTTCATCCAATCGTTTTTTGTATTCAAATGTAAAGCTTTGGTTGATGCCTCCATTTTTTACGTGCATGAAATTAATGTAGGCAGATTTCCCGTCTTCATTTTCTTCAATAGTAAAGACATCTATATTATCAAGTTTGTAATTTACTACTTCTGATTTAGCGTTGTAGTTTTTCAGTAATAGATATCTTTTTTTTGTCAGTTCTGCTTCCTCAAACTCCAGATTATCAGCTAATTCCGTCATCTCTTTCATTAGCTGTTGTTCCAGCTTTCTTGTGTTTCCATTTAAAATCTCACGTATATTCTTAATGTTATTATTATAGTCTTCTTTACTTTGCTTGCCTATGCAGGGTCCCTCGCAATTTCCTATATGATATTCCAAACATACTTTGAATTTTCCTGCTTTGATACTTTCTTCTGTCAAATGATGATGACAGTTTCGTATTGGATATAGCTGTTTGATAAGATCCATTAAAGCATACATAGTCGAGACGTGGGTGTACGGACCATAATAATAAGCTCCTTTATCAGATAGATTTCTTGTTTTATATACCCTTGGAAAATCGCTTTTCTGCACTGCTATGGAAGGGTAAGTTTTATCGTCTTTTAAGAGCACGTTATATCGTGGTTTGTATTTTTTGATTAGTTTGTTTTCCAAATTTAGTGCATCTTCTTCAGTGTTTACGGTTGTGTAGGTAATATTAACAATTTTACTAACCAACATCTTTGTCTTGATGGATTGCTGGGTCTTTGTGAAGTAAGAAGCGACTCTTTTTTTTAGATTTTTAGCCTTACCAACATAGATAATAGTCCCATCAGCATTCCAATATTGGTAGCTGCCAGGTTTCTCAGGAAGCCTGCTGACAATTTCCTTAAGATATGTTAGGCGGTGTAAGTCTTCTTCTTTCATTTACTAATCCCTTCATCCGACTTTTACACGCTTACACCACCATGAGCGTTGTAAGTTCTATACCCTCAAAAAGATCTCGCCCATGTAACCCTTCGTCTGTAATTTCGATAATGAAATTCATGTATATCTTTTTGGGGTGAAAATTCTCCACTAACTTATAAGCTGCTTTGGCGGTACCACCTGTTGCGAGCAGGTCATCGTGGATGAGCACTACATCGTTTTCATCAATAGAGTCAATATGCATCTCAATAGTATCGACACCATACTCTTTTGTGAAAGATTCTTTAACGACAGTTGCTGGTAGCTTACCTGGTTTTCTTGCTAATACAACGCCACAGCCAAGTCGTCCAGCCAGTGCCGACGCCATCACAAAGCCTCGACTCTCAACTCCTACAATCTTTGTGATGCCTTTATCTTTATAAAGCGCTTCCAGCTCATTAAGCATTATTTTCATGCACTCAGCATTCTTGTAGAGAGTTGTTACATCACGAAAGTTGATGCCTTTCCTTGGGAAATCTGGTATGGCACGCAGATTGTCAATTAATAATTTGTTGTTCATAATTAGTAATGTATGAATTAAACATAGTCTTATTGTTTCACGTGGAACATTTATCTATTACAGCCTTGAGCCAACACTAATAATACATTGATGTCGCTGGGTGATACTCCTGGAATACGACTTGCCTGGCCAATGGTTACAGGATCTATCCTTGTCAGCTTTTGGCGAGCTTCTGTAGAAAGTGACTGCAATGAGTTATAGTCAAATTTCCCTTTTATCTTAATGTTGTCAAGCCTGCTTACCTTTTCAGCAATGAATCGTTCTCGTTCAATGTATCCACTATATTTTATTAGTATCTCGGCTGCTTCAATAATTTCTTCTTTTCTATCAGCAATGCTATTCAGTAGCTCTTTAAAAGCAGGAATATGTAAAGCTATACCCTCTATGGTTATTTGAGGACGGATAATTAAATCCATTAACTTACAGGTATGGCGGAGTGGGGTAGTTCCCCATTGTTCGAGAATATTATTAATAGAATCTGGCTTTATTGAATGCTCTTTTGCAAAACTGATTATTTTATTTATTTGTCCCTCTTTAGATTTCATCAATTCATATCTATGCTGATTAGCTAATCCTATCTCGTATGCTTTTGGCGTAAGTCGCATATCAGCATCATCCATGCGTAAAAGAATACGGTATTCAGCTCGAGATGTAAACATACGATAGGGCTCATCAACCCCTTTTGTTACCAAGTCGTCTATCAACACTCCAATATAAGCTTCATCTCTTCCTAATACCATCTGTTCGCCACCATGACAATTGATGTGTGCGTTGATACCAGCCATCAATCCTTGTCCTGCAGCCTCTTCGTATCCAGTGGTTCCATTTACTTGCCCAGCAAAAAAGAGATTTTTAATAATCTTCGATTCCAATGAATGTTTTAGCTGTGTTGGGTCGAAATAATCGTATTCGATGGCATACCCTGGTCTATAAACGACAATATCCCTAAAAGCAGGTATCTTCTTTAATGCAGAAATTTGTATTTCCATCGGCAGAGAAGATGAAAAACCATTCAGATACAGTTCATTGGTAGTTTCACCTTCTGGCTCCAAGAAAAGTTGATGATGACCTTTCTCTGCAAAAGTAACAATTTTAGTTTCTATGCTAGGACAATAACGAGGACCGATGCTTTGTATTTGACCATTGTACAGGGGAGAGTCTGCTAATCCGCTCCGTAAGATAGCGTGAACCTCTTCATTTGTATTAACAGTCCAACAAGTGAGTTGCTTAAGATGTCTTATATCTGTGTCTAAAAAAGAAAACTTGTGGAAGTCTTTTTCACCTTCTTGTACTTCCAAATCTTCAAAGTGTACACTTCTTCCATCTATCCTTACTGGAGTGCCAGTTTTCATACGTGCAGACTTTATGCCATATTGAGTAATGGATTCCGTTAGTTTATATGATGCAGGTTCTGCGATTCGGCCTCCAGGAACCATTTTTCTTCCTATATGCATTAATCCATTAAGAAACGTACCTGCGGTGATTATCACGCATTTACATCTAAAAGTTACTCCCCATACAGTTTTCAGTCCAACAACTTGATTATTCTCTATGACGAGTTCTTCTACCGTATCTTGCCAAATGTGTAGATTAGGAGTGTTCTCTAATATTTCACGCCATGCCCAAATGTATTTTCCTCTATCGCATTGTGCTCGAGGACTCCACATAGCGGGACCTTTTGAGCGATTCAAGATGCGGAACTGAATAGCTGTTTTGTCTGTGACGACGCCCATAAATCCACCCATAGCATCTATTTCACGAACAATTTGTCCTTTAGCGATACCACCAACAGCTGGGTTGCAACTCATTTGGGCTATTTTGTTCATGTCCATGGTAATGAGACATGTCTTTGATCCCAGATTAGCAGCAGCAGTTGCAGCTTCGCATCCAGCGTGACCTGCGCCAATCACCACTATATCATAGTTAAAGTCCATTCTTTAGTTCCTTTTATTAAAAATATAGAAATAACTATTTAGATTCTCTTAGTGAACTATCATTATAATATTGACAAGGCTTTGTCTTCCGCAGCTTCCATCTTTTCTCGCTCACCTGGTCCTTTGTCATTAATCCCACATAAATGTAGTACGCCATGAATGATAACTCGATGCAGTTCTGTATAATAATCATTGCCTAACAATTCAGCGTTGGAACGAACGGTATCCAAACTGATGAATAGGTCGCCACTAAGTCTATTGCCTTGGCAGTAGTCAAAAGTGATGATATCCGTGTAGTAATCGTGTTGTAGATATTCACGGTTAACGGCTAATATTTTCTCATCGTTGCAAAAGAAATAAGCTATTTCACCGACTCTCTTACCATAACTTGCTGCTACTTTCTTAATCCATTCTCGCACTTTGGTTTGGTCAATGTCCGGCAACTCAATTTGTTCTGTCTGAAAAGTAATCATAGTGCTTTAAAAGAAGAAGAGATAACTGATGAAAATGCCAGCGATTATACCTGATAAGTCTGCCAATAAACCGCAAGTAACAGCATTGCGAGTCTTTGTGATGCCAACACTACCAAAATAAACTGCCAAAATGTAGAAGGTTGTATCTGACGCCCCACGTACGACACAACTCATTCTTCCCACCAACGAATCAGCTCCATATTGTTGCATGGTATCAATCATCAAACCATTAGCGCCACTACCACTGAGTGATTTCATTAAAGCTGTGGGCAATGCTCCAACAAACGTAGTATCAACTCCTGTTAAGCCCACCAGCCATCCAATGCCATTCACTAAAATATCCATTGCACCAGATGCGCGAAAAACACCTATTCCAACAAGGAATGCCACCAAATAGGGGATGATTCTTACAGCAGTGGTAAACCCTTCTTTCGCTCCATCTATGAACGCATCATAAACTTTTGCTTTTTTCCATACCCCCCACGCTATAAAAATAATGATGATACCAAAGAGAATAATGTTAGCTACTAATGTAGAGTAGGTACCCATAGTTTCTCGGCTAACTGTCAGAAATAACCACATCAACAGGCTGAAAAACAATGCTATTCCTACAACCAATGATAGGATAGCCTTGTTAAACAAATTAATATGCTGGCTTATGCTGACTACGGTAATGCCCACAATAGTAGAGATGGTGGTAGTAATTAAGGTTGGAATGAATATATCTGTTGGTTGAGCTGCTCCCATTTGGGCACGATACATCATGATGCTGATAGGAATAAGAATAAGGCCTGATGTATTGATAACCAAGAACATGATCATAGGATTGGTTGCCGTATCTTTCTTTGGGTTAAGCGATTGCAATTCTCCCATAGCTTTAAGACCTAAAGGTGTTGCAGCATTGTCTAATCCTAACATATTGGCACTTAGATTCATAAAGATAGATCCTAAGGCTGGATGTCCTTTGGGAATATCAGGGAAGAGCTTGCATAGTACAGGACTTAGGAATTTGGATAAGGCATTAATCATGCCACTTTTCTCGCCAATCTTCATGATACCTAACCAGAAAGCCAGTAAACCGGTTAGTCCTATAGCTATCTCAAAAGCATTTTTAGAAGAATCAAAAGTCGAGTTCACAAGCGTAGTAAAGATTTCTGTATCGCCAGTAATAAGAAGCTTGCTTAATGCAACACAGAAAGCAACAACGAAAAAAGCAACCCAAATATAATTAAGTACCATGTCTTTGTCTTTTATGTTGCAAAAATACTAATATAAAAATAAAAAATACTATCTTTGTAATCTAAATATTGCAATAAGCATATATGAGAGAAGAATTTGATATACGAGCTCAACAGCAGAATGTCAGCGATAAGGATTTTGAGAACGCTTTGCGTCCATTGAGATTTGAAGATTTCAGTGGACAGGAAAAAGTGGTTGACAACCTGCGAGTATTTGTGCAAGCAGCTCGTATGAGAGGAGAATCATTGGATCATGTGTTACTACATGGCCCTCCTGGTTTGGGCAAGACCACTCTGTCTAATATTATAGCCAATGAATTGGGTGTTGGAATAAAGATTACTTCTGGTCCAGTACTTGATAAACCAGGTGATTTAGCGGGTATTTTAACAAGTCTTGAGGAGAATGATGTATTGTTTATTGATGAAATACATCGCTTGTCACCTGTTGTGGAGGAATTCCTTTACTCTGCGATGGAGGACTATCGTATAGATATCATGATAGACAAAGGTCCTTCTGCTAGAAGTATTCAGTTGGATCTGAATAAGTTCACGTTGGTAGGTGCTACTACCCGCAGTGGTTTGTTGACAGCTCCTTTGCGTGCTCGATTTGGTATCAATCTTCATTTAGAGTATTACGACAACGCTGTCTTACAAAAGATTATCGAACGTTCTGCTGACATTCTAGGAATTCCAATCCAAAAGAACGCCTCTGCAGAGATTGCATCCCGTAGTCGTGGTACGCCACGTATAGCCAATGCATTGTTGAGGCGTGTACGTGACTTCGCTCAAGTTAAGGGTACAGGTAGTATAGATATGTCTATTGCCCGTTATGCCTTGGAAGCATTGAATATCGACAAGTATGGATTGGACGAAATAGATAATAAGATTTTGCTGACTATCATCGATAAATTCAAAGGTGGGCCTGTGGGATTGAACACTATTGCCACCGCTTTAGGAGAAGATGCGGGCACGATAGAAGAGGTTTATGAGCCATTCCTCATTAAAGAAGGGTTTATCAAACGGACACCAAGAGGACGTGAGGTAACAGAATTGGCATACAAACATTTGGGACGTTTTCGTTTTTCTGAACAAGGAGATCTTTTTAGTTAAAGGATTATGGCAAATTTGAAATCTCTGGCAAAAGATACTGCCATCTATGGTTTGAGCAGCATTGTAGGCAGATTTCTAAATTATCTGTTAGTGCCAGTTTATACCATTGCATTACCAGCCTCTGGAGGTGGCTATGGTGTAGTGACCAATGTCTATGCGTGGGTAGCACTGATGATGGTAATCCTTACATGTGGCATGGAAACAGGTTTTTTCCGTTTTGCCAATAATGGCAAGGATGAACCCATGCGCGTGTATTCCACAACTTTACTTACTGTAGGTGGTTTCTCCTTAATATTTCTTATTATAGGTTTAGCGTTCTTGCACCCTATAGCAGGATGGCTTGGCTATGAAGAACATCCTTGGTACCTTGGCATGATGATGATGGTGGTAGCGATGGATGCCTTTCAAGCTATACCATTTTCTTTCCTTCGTTACCAAAAAAAAGCCTTACGTTTTGCATCATTGAAGTTATTATTCATTTTCTTGAACATCACTCTCAATCTTATTTATTATGTTGGGATGAATGGTCATGATGTGGGTAAGGCATTCCTTATAAACCTTATATGTACATCATTTATTATGGTGTGCATGATTCCAGAACTGCGTGGGTTTAAATATGTGTTTGATAAGGAACTTAACCATCGGATGATGCGTTATTGCTTGCCATTATTGATATTGGGCATTGCTGGCATCCTTAACCAAGTAGCCGATAAAATAATATTTCCTTATGTCTATCCAGATAAGGCTCAAGGCATTGTAGAGTTAGGCATTTATGGAGCATGTGTGAAGATTGCTATGATTATGGCAATGCTGACACAGGCTTTTCGTTATGCATATGAACCATTTGTGTTTGGAAAGAGCCGTGATAAAGATAGTAAAGAGGTATATGCGCAAGGAATGAAATTCTTTATTATCTTTGCTTTATTGGCCTATTTGTCTGTAGTTTTCTACCTTGATATTCTAAAGTATTTAATAGGAAGAGGCTATTGGGAAGGACTGAAAGTGGTACCCATTGTTATGATGGCAGAGGTCTTTATGGGTATTTATTTCAACCTGTCATTTTGGTATAAGCTTATTGATGAGACGCATTGGGGAGCATCATTCTCTATTATTGGTTGTGCTACTTTGGTTTTGGTCAATGTGTTCTTCATCCCCCAATATAGTTATATGGCCTGTGCTTGGGCCGGATTCTGTGGTTATGGTGTTGCGATGTTGCTTAGCTATTTGATAGGTCAAAAGAAGTATCCTATTAATTATGACCTCAAATCCATTGGAACCTATGTATTGTTGGCTGCTGCCTTATATGTAGCAGCCGAGTGTCTGGAGATAGAGAACTTATGGCTTCGTCTTTTCTTCCGTACCATCCTGTTGTTGATTTTTGTAGCATATATTATCAAGCGTGATTTGCCGCTGAGAAATATTCCTCTGATAAATCGTTTCATCAAATAATGTTATTATGGAGAATAATCAGAATGAAAAGAGTGTATTTGTATTCAAATCATTCATAGAAGAATATTTGGACGTGCGTCGCGATAAAGCAGATGAAAGTGATGCAGTTAAATCCATACGTGAAGGAGTAGAAATGAAAGGAGCTACCATTTGGATTTTAATAGCTGCTATCCTCCTGGCTTCTTTGGGTCTCAATGTGAATTCTACGGCAGTCATTATTGGTGCCATGCTGATATCTCCTATCATGGGTCCTATCATGGGTGTAGGACTGGCTATTGGTTTGGGTGACTTTGATTTGATGAAACGTTCTTTTAAGAATTATTTGGTGATAACCTTGTTTAGTGTGGTTACTGCCACCTTATTCTTCTTGATTAGTCCATCTGTTTCTGAAGGCCAGTCAGAGTTATTGGCTCGTACTTCTCCTACTATTTATGACGTTTTCATCGCGTTATTTGGTGGTGCTGCTGGCTTTATAGCCCTTTCTACAACAAAAAAGGGATCTGTTATTCCAGGTGTAGCTATCGCTACAGCTCTGATGCCTCCGTTGTGTACGGCTGGCTTTGGTTTGGCTACTGGTAATCTGATTTATTTCCTTGGAGCGTTCTATCTATATTTTATCAATTCGGTTTTCATTTGTGTGGCAACCTACTTGGGAACTAGGGTAATGCGCTTTAGTAGGCTTCAATATGTTGATAAAGAACGTGAGAAGAAAGTACGCAAATACATTGTATGGGTGGTAGTGCTGACCATGATTCCTGCACTTTATCTTACTTATGGTATCTTGAATGATACGATATATGAGGGTTCTGTGAAACGCTTTGTGAATGAGCAGTTAAGTTTTGAAAATGCACAAGTGGTTGATAAAAAGATTGAGAAACGCGATGATGGGAAAGTATTACGAGTGGTTTTAGTTGGCAAGGAGGTTGCCGATAGTACTATTTTCATGGCTCAGCGTCGTATGATTGATTATAATCTTGGTGATACTAAGTTAGTGGTATTACAAGGAGTAAGTGGCCAACAGGCAGCTACGTTGGATATCACATCAGTGCGAGCTCAAGTATTAGAGGATTTTTATAAGAATGGTGAGGTTAAGCTACAACAACAATCCGTATTGATAGATTCTTTACAAACTATGCTGGATACTTATATTTCCTATGATGAGTTGGCTCGTGCCTTGATGCCTGAAATGAAAGTACTTTACCCTCAAGTGAGTCACTTCGCTCTTTCCAAGTCGTTAGGGATGAGTATTGATTCCGCCAAGGTTGATACGATTACCTTTGCCATCATTCAACTCAATAAGCGTATGGATGAACGTGAAAAAGGTAAAATGGTTGAATGGCTGAAGGCACGTACCAATTCTAAAGAGCTCAAATTACTGATAGAACAATAAAAACTATCCCCGCTCAATATAGCGGGGATAATTATTTTATTTCTTCTTGTTCTTTTTTGCCCATCCGTCTTCGTTGAAGTTGGGCGCTTCTCCTTTAAGATTACTGTCTTGCATAAAGAACTGCATCCAATCGTCTTTGCGACCACGAGGTTTTGTATAGCCACGTTCTTCACGGCTGGGTTTATTCTTGGCAGCTTTCTTAGCAGCCTTGATCTCAGCCAGCTGTTTCACTACCTCTTTATCTTTCTCGCGGGCAGAACGACGACCTTCACGTGTTGGTCTTTCATCGATTCTTTCCCTGCTTCTATGTTCAGATTTTCTGTCAGACCTGCTCTTCCCATCGGATTTTCTGGACTTTTCCTCTTCCTCACCACCAGGGTTCGAGAACTGCACCGTGATGGCTCTGTTCTTATAACTCTTACCATTTAAAAATCTTACAACGCGGTCGCCATCTTCTTCCCTTACTTCAAAGAAGGAGTAATTCTGCATTACATCAATTCGTCCAATTTCCACCTTGCCATGTATATGTTCGTTGACAATACTCATCAGTATTTTGGGGTTTAGATGGTCGGTACGTCCCAAATTGATGAACAAACGGCTAAAACCTTCCTCGGCTAAACGGTTACGACTACGTTTTCCTTCTTTGCCTTCTTTTTCTTTCTTACGCTCACGTCCATTGTCAATTTCTATCTCAGGACGATTGCGGTAGTAGTCTAAGAAACGATTAAATGCGATGGAAACGACTCTTTTCAGTACATCTTCCTTGCTCAGCCAGTCAAGTTTGCGGTAAACCTCAGACATGAATTCATTGATTTCTTCCTCATTTACCTGAACTTTCTCCAGATTATCAATTGATTTCATCAACTGCTTCTTGCAAATCTGCTGACGGGTAGGCATTTCGCCTGCTTGGAATTCATGACCGATTACCTTTTCTATATTACGCATCTTGCCTTTCTCACGAAGGTTGATGATAGCGATAGAAGTACCCGTCTTTCCAGCACGACCCGTACGTCCGCTTCGATGGGTATAATATTCGATATCATCTGGAAGACCATAGTTGATGACATGTGTCAAGTCATCAACGTCAAGGCCACGAGCAGCTACATCGGTAGCTACCAACAATTGTAGATGGCGTAAACGGAACTTCTGCATCACCAGGTCACGAGCGGCTTGAGACAACTCACCATGCAAACTATCAGCGTTATAGCCATCCTGCATCAGTTTGTCGGCTATCTCTTGAGTCTCTATACGAGTACGACAGAAGATGATGGCATAAATGTTAGGGTGATAGTCAACAATACGCTTCAGCGTTTCATATTTGTCCTTAGCATGCACGCAATAATAAACATGGTTTACGTTGTGCGTACTCTCATTCTTACGCCCAATGGTGATTTCCTTTGCATCGTGGAGATAGTTCTTGGCTATCTTTTCAATTTCTTTGTTCATGGTGGCCGAGAACATCAAGGTATTTCGTGTTTCTGGCACAGCCTCAAGAATTGCATTCAAGTCTTCAGAGAAACCCATATCAAGCATCTCGTCTGCCTCATCCATTACCACGTTTTTAATGTTAGCCAGTGAAACCTTCTCGCGACGCATTAAGTCAAGTAAGCGTCCTGGTGTGGCTACTACAATGTGTACACCTTGTTTCAATGCACGTATCTGGCTTTCAATAGATGAACCACCATATACAGGTAGCACATGGACACCTTCCACATACTTGGAATAATCCTTCAAATCACCAGCAATCTGGAGACAGAGTTCGCGGGTAGGACATAGTATAAGTGATTGTGGAACTCTTTGATCCACATCCAGTTTCTGTATTACAGGCAGACCAAATGCTGCTGTTTTTCCTGTACCTGTCTGAGCCAACGCCACGACATCTGCGTCGCCACTCAGCAAATAAGGGATTACCTCCTCCTGTACAGGCATAGGGCTAACAAACCCCAGTTCATAAATGGCGCGACAAATGTCTGCCGACACACCCAATTCTTCAAAAGTCTTCATTAAAATTCTATCAATCTTGATTTTAGGGCTGCAAAGTTACGATTAAGTGAGCAGAAAAGCAAAATTTTTTGCTTTTTTCGAGTGTGAGTAACTTATCTAAAATTACGATTAATTTTAAACCTATTTGCGAAAATGCAATATGTTTTTTACCTTTGTATTAATAAATGAACCTTAAAAATCTTATTGCGATGAAAAAGACATTGTTTTGGATGTCTGTAATGATGCTGACATCCGTCTGTGCGTTGGCTCAAAGTTGGAAGCCAGCTGGTGACAAAATCAAGACTACATGGGCAGAACAGGTAAGTCCTACGAATGTATGGGCTGAATATCCTCGTCCTATTATGGAGCGTGCCGATTGGAAAAACCTGAATGGACTATGGAACTATGCTATCAAGGCTAAAGGAGAAGCTACTCCAAAAACCTGGGATGGTGAGATCCTGGTGCCCTTTGCCATTGAGTCATCCCTTTCTGGTGTCGGTAAGCATGTAAATGAAACAGAAGAGTTGTGGTATCATCGTTCTTTTGATGTGCCAAAGAATTGGACTGGCAAGCGTGTGTTGTTACATTTCGGTGCTGTTGACTGGAAGGCTGATGTGTGGGTGAATGGCATGAGTGTAGGTTCTCACACAGGTGGTTATGTTCCTTTCTATTTGGATATTACCGATGCTCTCAATACACGAGGAACCAATCAGTTGACTGTACGTGTTTGGGACCCAACCGACAAGAGTTATCAGCCTCGTGGCAAGCAGGTGAGCAATCCAAGTGGTATTTGGTACACCCCTGTTACAGGTATTTGGCAGACGGTATGGTTGGAGCCGGTAGCTGAGGCTCACATTGCCAATTTGAAGACCACACCAGACATTGATAACCATCAGTTGCAAGTGGAAGTGCAAGCAGAAGGTCTAAATGATAAAGGTTATCAAGCTAAGGTAAGTGTGTATGACGGACAAAAGTTAGTGGCCGAAGGCGGTGCTATCAATAACCAGCCTGTGCAAGTGCAAATGCCAGCTGATGCCAAGCTGTGGACGCCAGATGCTCCTTTCTTATATACAGTGAAGGTAAGTTTGTTGAAGAATGGGGTAGAAGTAGATAAAGTTGATAGCTATGCCGCTATGCGTAAGCTCTCTACTGGAAAGGACAAGAATGGTATTATGCGTCTGCAACTCAACAATAAACCCATCTTCATGTATGGCCCTTTGGATCAAGGTTGGTGGCCAGACGGACTTTATACAGCTCCTTCTGATGAGGCTTTGAAATTTGATATTCAGAAGACCAAGGACTTTGGCTATAACATGATTCGCAAGCACATCAAGGTGGAACCAGCTCGTTGGTACACCTATTGCGACCAGTTAGGCATTTTGGTTTGGCAAGATATGCCTAGTGGAGATAGGAACCCTCGTTGGCAAAACAAGCAGTACTTCAATGACACAGAGCTGCATCGTAGTGCTGAGAGTGAAGCAAATTATCGTAAGGAATGGAAAGAAATCATGGATGCCTTGTACAGCAATCCTTGTATTGCTGTTTGGGTACCTTTCAATGAGGCTTGGGGGCAGTTTAAGACTCAGGAGATTGTAGAATGGACCAAGGGCTATGACCCATCTCGTTTGGTAAATCCTGCAAGTGGTGGTAACCACTATCCTGTGGGAGATATCCTTGACTTGCATAACTACCCACAACCAGATATGTATCTGTATGATGGTTCACGTGTGAATGTGCTGGGTGAATATGGTGGTATTGGACGAGTAATTAAGGAAAACATTTGGGAGCCAGATCGCAACTGGGGCTATGTACAATTCAATACAGAAAAAGAGGTGACCGATGAATATCTGAAGTATGCTCAGATGCTGAAAGACTATATCCCAAAGGGATTTTCTGCAGCTGTCTATACACAGACTACCGATGTGGAGATTGAGGTAAATGGCTTGATGACTTATGATCGCAAGGTAATCAAGTTGGATGAGGCTCAACTCAGACGTATGAATTCTAGTATTAGTCACTCGTTAGATAATGAATAAACCATTTTATTTATGAAGAAAATAGTATTAGCAGCAATAACACTCTGCTTTGCTTGGAGTGCATCAGCTGAGAAAGAATTTAAGCTGACTTCTCCCAATGGTAGGGTTACTGCTGAAATTTCATTGGATGATCAGCTCACTTATTCTATTTCTTTGGATGGAAAAGAAGTGATGGATGATTCGCCTATTGGTGTTACGTTAACTACTGGCGAGGTATGGGGATTGAATCCCAAACTGAAGTCGAAAAAGACACAGAAGGTGGATCAGATGATTCCATCTCCCATGTATCGTGCCAATCAATTACGTGATAACTACAATGCATTGACACTGACTTTTAAGGGCGATTATGGTGTAGAGTTCCGTGCTTATGACGATGGTATTGCCTATCGCCTGACCACCACTCGCAAGACTCCATTTGTCATTCAGAAAGACAACACTGCTTTCGAGTTTGATGACGATGATAATGTGATTGCATCTTACGTTCGTGAGGATTACAAGGATGGTGACTTCACTGCTCAGTTTGGTTCTTCTTTTGAGAATCTTTACAGTGAGTACAAAGTAAAGGATATGAAGAAAGACCGCCTCACTTTCCTGCCAGTAATGGTGAAGACGGATGATGGCATTGTTTGTATTACAGAAACCAACTTGGAAAGTTATCCTGGTCTTTATCTCTTGGGTACTGGTTCTGACAAGATGCAAGGCATCAATGCTCCTTATCCCAAGACCATGAAGCAAGGTGGACATAATATGTTGCAAGAACGCGTGAGCGAGGGTGAGAACTTTATCGCCAAGATCGCTGGTCCACGAACCTTCCCTTGGCGAATTGCTGTAGTGGCTAAGGAAGATAAAGACATAGCTGCCAGTACATTGGGCTATCTTTTGGGTGAACCTTCTCGAGTGGCCGACTATAGCTGGGTAAAACCAGGTAAGGTGGCTTGGGATTGGTGGAACGATTGGAATATCTCTGGTGTAGATTTTCGTGCCGGCATCAATACGGAAACCTATAAGTATTATATCGACTTTGCTTCACAGAAGGGTATTGAGTATGTGATTCTGGATGAAGGTTGGGCCGTAAACCTTAAGGCTGACTTGTTGCAGATTATCCCTGAAATCGATCTCAAGGGTATTGTGGATTATGGCAAGCAGAAAGGTGTGGGCATTATCCTTTGGGCTGGTTACTGGGCTTTCAACCGTGATATGGAGAATGTGTGCAAGCACTACTCAGATATGGGTGTGAAGGGTTTCAAGATCGACTTCATGGATCGTGATGACCAGCTGATGACGGAATTTATGTATAGAGCAGCTGCTACTTGTGCCAAGTACCATTTGATGGCTGACTTCCATGGAACCTATAAACCTTCAGGCTTGAACCGTACCTATCCCAATGTAGTGAACTTCGAAGGTGTGCATGGTTTGGAACAGATGAAATGGGAGTCTGGCACCGACCAGTTGAAATATGATGTTACTATCCCATATATCCGCCAGGTTGCTGGTCCGATGGACTATACCCAAGGAGCTATGCTGAATGGTGGCATCAGGAACTATCGTCCGTCTAACTCAGAACCTATGAGTCAGGGCACTCGTTGCCATCAGTTAGGCTTGTATGTCGTGCTGGATTCTCCACTCAACATGCTGTGCGATTCTCCTACGAATTACTTGAAAGAGCCAGAATGTACCGATTTCATCGCAAAAATACCTACTGTTTGGGATGAAACGCGTATCCTTGATGGTAAGGTGGGCGAGTATATCGTAACAGCTCGTAGAAGTGGTAATACTTGGTATGTGGGTGGTATCACCAATCGTGAGGCAAGAGATCTTACAATAGACTTGTCGTTCCTCAGCGGAAAGAAGATGCAACTCTTCAAGGATGGCGTGAATGCCGATCGCAAGGGTTCCGATTTTAAGTTGACAAACGAGACTGCTGGTAGGATGACCATCCATTTGGCTCCTGGTGGAGGCTTTGCTGCCAAGATTCAATAAACATCGGTTTATATACAATGAGTAAATAGGGTGTGCTGATAATGCATACCCTTTTTTTGTGTCCTGTCTTATTTGTATTCTTTTAAAAGAGATAAGAGAAAGAACTGTTCCCCCCCAGGGGAACTGCTTGTTCCCTTTGGGGGAACAGTCTGTTCCCTCCTTGGGAACAAAAGGGAACAGATATCAGAACAAGTGTAAAGCTTATTGCTTTTCCGTCTTTAGAAGATAGATAGCAGGATTTTAGAAAATAGATAGCAGGATTCCAATAAGGATAATGTATCTCACCGCCTTGCCTATGGTCATGGCGGTAATAGTGATGGGCAAGTTGCTTCGCATCAGTCCTAAGGCCACAGCTATAGGTCCGCCAATGAAAGGCAGAAAGGCAAAGAAAGCCATCCAGGCACCTTTGCCTTGCAAGAACTTTTGCGCTTTGAGTACGTGCTTTTCCTTGATATGGAAATATTTCTCAAGCCATTCCATCTTGCCTAAGCTACCCAACCAATAACAAGTCATGCCTCCCATCGTATTGCCGATGGTAGCAGCAATAAGGATGCCTATCGGGTTCAATCCCAACGAGAGAAGTCCTGTAAGTACAAGTTCAGAGCTGAAAGGAATCAGACTACCTGCCAAGAAAGCGGTGAGCAACATACCCACATAGCCCCAGTCGGTCATCAGTTGAATAAATGCATCCATCAGTATAGCAGGTTAACGACAAATACAAGCATAAAACAGAGTAAGCTACCAATGAAAAAGATATTCGACCATTTGCTGTTGGTAAGCATAGAGAAATGGCCATAAAGCAGACTGATGACTATCAGAATCATCGGCATTAATTGCAAGGCGATAGAGATGCTGGTAAAAGCAAGCACAAACAAGAGTGAACCTGTGACAATAAGATGCTGAAGATAACTACGTGTTTGCATTTTTTCTTCCATAGAATACATGAAGTAGTGGGTGGCACTTACCAAAAACAGCATGAGCGTGTAAAATAGCATTACTACTGTTGAGAGCTCTAAGTTAACAGAAGATATGCTTTCAAACCTTGTCACCTCCGCTATCTTAGCGATAATATCTGCCCCGTGGTTGGTAACAAGATCATATATGGTAAATATTCCTATAGGAATTGACCATCCAAAGACAGATGCGACGAAACTCCTAATATTCAATGACCTGAATACATAGCAGCTATACCACAAATAGGGAATGAGCCAAACCATTTTGGGAACGAACAAACAACCAATGCCCCACAGAATAAAAGCATGGAATAGCAGGCCGGCCGACCAAGAAACCTGGAAAGTGTTGTATAAAATGAAAATACTTGCCAAGCAACAGATGGCCATGAGATTGCCCCCAAAGATAGTATGAATCTCAGGATAGATGGATGTTAGTATCAAAAAGATGATCGTTTGGAAAGATGCCCTCAGGCGGATGATAGCAAATGACTTATTGATGACTATCAGCAAATATCCAATGAGGGTATATAAAGCATAGGCCCCTATAGTTTCTCCTAAGCTAGCTAAAGGGCGTACTAAAAAACAAACCACCCAAATGGCAACAGAAACTATAATGGCAGTTGTCAGCGTCAGCTGATTAGTAACAATCTTTTTTTGAATACTTTTAGCCAAGGTCTTTGCCTATGTCCCTTCTATTATACTTTTTCTCAAACTCAATCAAGCTGGCAGCAAAGTAGCTCTGTTTCAGTGCTTCCTCGCGAGTTTCACCGTATGAGCAAACGGCAATCACTCGTCCGCCGGCAGTAACCGTCTTTCCATCTTTGATGGCTGTTCCTGCATGGAAAATAATACTACCTGTTTCAGCAGCTTTTTCTAAGCCCTTAATCTCAAAGCCCTTCTGGTATTTCTCTGGATAGCCACCGCTTACCAACATCACACAAGCCGCACAACGAGGGTCATGCTCTAAGGTATATTGGTCAAGATTTCCTGCCTCTACTCCTTCAAACAGCTCTACTAAGTCGCTCTTGGTACGCAACATCACGCTTTCTGTCTCTGGATCACCCATACGGCAATTATATTCAATAACATAAGGATTATCCTTGACGTTGATGAGTCCCAAGAAGATAAAGCCTTTATAGAGGATGTTCTCTTGGCGCAAACCGTTTACTGTTGGTTCGATGATGCGAGTACGTACTTTCTCCATAAACACATCGTCGGCAAAAGGAACGGGTGTCACACTACCCATACCACCAGTATTGAGACCCTTATCACCTTCACCAATACGTTTGTAGTCCTTGGCAACAGGCAACACTTTGTAATGCTCACCATCCGTCAAGACAAACACAGAGCATTCGATGCCGCTTAAAAATTCTTCGATTAATACGGTAGAACTGGCATCGCCAAACATACCGCCCAACATTTCTTTCAGCTCTTTCTTGGCTTCGTCAAGGGTAGGCAATATCAATACGCCCTTTCCTGCACAAAGACCATCGGCTTTCAGTACGTAGGGAGCCTCCAATTGCTCTAAGAAATGCAGACCTTCCTCCAAGTTGGCAGAGGTAACACTCAAGTAGCGAGCAGTAGGGATGTTATGTCGCATCATAAAGCTCTTGGCAAATTCCTTGCTTCCTTCCAGTTGGGCACCTGCCTTTGTAGGACCAATAACGGCGATATGAGCTGTTTCGGCATCCCCTTTCAGGTAGTCATAGATCCCTTCTACCAATGGATCTTCAGGGCCAACCACTACCATATCGATGGCATTTTTTAAAACGAACTCACGGATAGCAGGGAAATCAGTAGCTTTCATCGCTACGTTCTTGCCCACAAGGGTAGTTCCTGCATTACCAGGAGCGATAAATAGCTTCTCTACCTTTTTGCTTTGCGCAATCTTCCATGCCAACGCATGTTCACGTCCACCTGAGCCTAAGAGTAATATCTTCATATTCTTTTTGAGTTTTTAGAGGTTATCTTCAAAATACTGAGTCATCTTTTCATATAGATGTACGGCATCCTTACCAGAAACACCATGCTGGTGTCCAGGGTAGAGGAAGAGGTCGGGTTGTACTTTGGCATCTACACAAGCCTTGATAAAGCCCAACGTATGCTGAGGCACGCAAGTTCCATCTTGGTAACCATGTATCATCAACAGTCGTCCTTTCAAGTTGCCTGCCAAATTACGTAGGTTGGTTTCTGCATAGCCCTCTGGGTTGTCTTGAGGGGTATCCATATAGCGTTCACCATACATCACCTCATACCATTGCCAGTCGATGACTGGTCCACCAGCAACACCTACTTGGTAAACATCGTTCATACGCAACATCATGCTGGTGGTCATGTGTCCGCCAAAGCTCCATCCATGCACACCCATACGGGACTTGTCAACATAAGGCAGACTCATCAGGAATTCAGCACCTTTGCGTTGGTCCTTGGTCTCCTCCACTCCTAAGTGGCGGAAGGTAGCCTGCTCAAATTCCAATCCACGGTTCTCGCTACCACGGTTGTCCAAGCAAAACATCACATAACCCTTGCTGGCCATGTAAAGTTCCCAAGCACGGGCACCATAACGCATGTTGGCTGAGATGTTTTGTGCATGAGGACCGCCATAGACATACGTCACAGCTGGGTATTTCTTATTGGCATCGAAGTTTACCGGTTTAATGATGCGATAATAAAGGTCTGTCACCCCATCAGCGGCTTTGATGGTGCCCGTCTCTATTTGTGGCAAAGCAAAGTCCTTCAAAGGATCCTCTGCTGTCAGAAGGTTGATAGCCTTTGCCAGCCCTTTGCCTGTAGTATCATAAACGTCTATCTTGCGGGCAATGGTAGGAGTAGCATAACTGTCAAACAGATAAGATCCAGAGGCAGATACTTGTGCCCTATGAACACCCTCACAGTCATTCAGTGTGGTCTTTGCTCCCGTCTTGACATTCACCTTATAAATATTGGTCTGCAAAGGGGATACTTCTGTAGAGGAATAGATGATTTCTTTCTTTGCTTCATTGAATCCCAAGATGCCTTGTACCAGCCAGTTGCCTTTTGTCAACTGAGTAGTCTTTAAAGACTCTTTGTAAGTAAAACTACCCACAGAATGCTTCTCTGGATAAACACTTGTTTGTGTATCCATCAGGTAAAGATGATTGAAACCATCTCGTTCACTCTGATAAATGAACTTGCTCTGATCCCAAGGCAAGAATACGATAGGGTTCTCAGGTTCTACATACTTAGGATGCTCTTCTTCGTAGAAAACACCCATCAGTTTACCTGTCTGAGCATCGTACTGGCACAACTTGGCATGATTCTGTTCACGGTTCAGTTCTACGAGCCAGATGCTTTTTTCATCAGGTGCCCAACTGATATTGGTGAAATAGCGATCGGTTGGATCTCCTGCGTCAAGGTAAATTGTTTTACCTGATTTTACGTCATATACGCCAACAGTTACCTTATGTGAGGTCATTCCGGCCATCGGATAGCGAATAGGGGTAGGCTCTGCTATACGGGCATCGATATCTACCAATGGATATTCTGCCACCAAACTTTCATCCATACGGTAGAAAGCCAACAGGTTGCCTTTGGGACTCCAGAAGGTACCTTTGCTGATGCCAAACTCATTGCGGTGCACGCTTTGTCCCACTAAAATGCCTTCAGGCTCGTTAGTCAGTTGAATCCCATTTACAAAGAGGTTGTTCTTGACGGTATAGGCCAAGTTACAGCTTTCACTATTGAAATCAGCATTAGCTGCTCCTCTAGGCATCTCCTGTTTTGCCACAATAGCTTCGCTCTTCCAGTCCAGTACATATAAGCCTGTACGGGTGCGTATTAGCATCTGAGTCTTGCCAGGCCATAACAACTGGACATTTTGCAGAGTAGGTACATTGGCATCTACTTTGTTTTTCTTCAATAGATCCGTTACTTGTTCAATAGTCAGCAACTCAGTTTCTTTGCCGTTCTTCAAGTCAACGGTCACCATCCTATCAATATCAGGCTTTACCAATACGTCACCCCACCATTGCAAACCATAGATGTTTTCTGCATAGCGGTATGTCTCACCTCCTGGAAGCAAATCATTCAAGGTTAACGTTTTCAGTTCCTGAGCCATAAGATTACCCATTGTTAAAGCACCTACCAATAGCAGTGCCGTTCTCTTTATCATCTGTATCATATTATTCTTCCTTTTTTGCTTTCATTTCACGCTTCTTGCGCTCCGGATACGACTCTTTGCGAGGCTTCCTATCACCGTCTTTACGGAAAGGTCTGTCGCCATCTTTGCGGAATGACTTGCCTTCTCCATCTTTACGGAAAGGTTTTTTCTCTCCGTCTTTTCGGAAAGGCTTTTTGTCACCAAATGACTTTTTCTCTCCGGAAGGTTTTCTGTCGCTATTCTTGCGGAAAGGTTTGTCTCCCTCCTTACGGAAACTCTTCTCGCGTTTTTCTTTCAGTTCAGGATGAAGTTTTACTTCTTCCAAACGTTTCTTCTTGGCTTCCGCTTTCTCATATCGTTCCAACTCTGCCAGACGGTGTTGTTCAGGAGTGAGCCATTTGCTATGACTGACACGTTTCTTTGGCTTTTCTTCCTTGTCGCCTTCTTTGTCTTTGTTCAGTTCCTCGCCAGCTTCACGGAATTGCACATACTTGCCCTCAAAGATTTCATATTCTCTGAAAGAACACTCCAATTCACCGTTCAATACGGCAATTTTGCGGGTGGGCTTCAACCCAATCTGGTCAAAACATTCATCACGATAGCTCAATATCCAAGCTTGTCCACCCACAAACGCATGCTTCAGTCTTTCACCAATAGTGGCATACAGTTCCAGGATATTGTCAGATGATATTCTCTCGCCGTAAGGTGGATTGGTAATCATCACAGATTTCTCGGCAGGTTGCACGAAATCCTTGATGTCTCTCATCTCCACGTCTATGATGCGTGTCATGCCTGCACGTTTGATGTTGCCACGAGTGGTAGCCACCATCTTAGGATCGATGTCATAAGCGTAAATATGATGTTCGAAATCTCGTTCATTTGACTCATCGTTGTAGATAGATTCCAACAGTTCTGCATCAAAATCGGGCCACTTCTCAAAAGCATAGCCTTGCGTTCTGAAGATGCCAGGAGCCATATTCTTGGCTATCAAGGCAGCTTCAATGGGCAGGGTGCCAGAACCACACATAGGGTCTATAAAGTCGGTCTCTCCTTGCCAACCGGTCATCATAATCAAACCAGCTGCCAGCACTTCATTCAGAGGTGCTTTACCCGTTTCGGCACGATATCCACGAATGTGGAGCGATTCACCAGAAGAGTCGAGAGAAAGCGTACATTGGTTATCATTGATATGAATGTTGAGTACGATATCAGGGTTCTTCACGCTGACACTCGGACGTTTACCTTCTTTGTCGCGAAAATAGTCAGCAATGGCATCCTTTACCTTGTAGCTGACATACATAGAATGGCGGAAATGCTCACTATGAACCGTAGCATCCACGGCAAAAGTCTGACCTACAGACAGGTAATCACCCCATTCTACGTTCTTAACTGCTTCATACACCTCGTCGGCCGTGTTGGCTTCAAACTGTTTGATGGGCTTGAGGATGCGCAAAGCAGTGTGTAGTGAGAAATTGGCCAAATACATCATGCGTTTGTCGCCAGTGAAACTCACCATTCGCTTACCTGTCTCAATGTTTTCTGCGCCTAATGTAGCCAGTTCTTTCGCCAGTACATCTTCCAATCCTTGGAAGGTTTTGGCTATCAATGTAAAGTTTTCGTTATATTGCATAATTCTTAAAGTTGTCTATTTCTTTGGCACGGTTTTGGGTAATCCTTGCTCCTGGTCTCACGTCTTCTGTCACCCAGATGTTGCCACCTACGGTAGCACCCTTTCCAATAGTGACTCTTCCCAAGATAGTGGCATTAGAGTAGATGATCACATCGTCTTCCAGTATAGGATGGCGAGGTATGCCTTTGATGGGTTTGCCATCGGCATCCAACGGAAAACTTCTGGCACCCAGTGTCACACCTTGATATAGTTTCACATTGTTGCCAATCACACATGTCTCGCCAATCACAACGCCAGTACCATGGTCGATGGCAAAGCTGTTGCCTATTTGAGCTCCTGGGTGTATGTCAATACCTGTTTCGCTATGTGCTTGCTCAGTGATGATGCGAGGAATCAAAGGTACACCCAGTAACAATAATTGGTGAGCAATACGGTAGTTGGTAATGGCTCTAATGGCAGGATAGCAGGAGATTACCTCACCATAGTTGTGAGCAGCAGGATCTCCATTATACATAGCTTCCACATCGGTAGCCAGTATACGTCTTAAGTCGGGCAACGATGCCAAAAACTCCACAGCTATTTGAGCAGCTTCTTTTTGTTGACAGTCGGTACATCCACCATCTTCATCGATATCATAGAAGCAGAGTCCTGCCAGAATCTGACCTTTCAACAGGTTATATGCTTTCTCTGTATGCACACCTATATGATAGGTAATGGTGCGACTGTTTACAGCCGAATTGCCGAAGTAGCCTGGAAAGAGCAAAACCCTTAACTCTTCCACTAAGGTGTGGATGGTGTTGGATGAAGGAAGCGGACTGTCATCCGAGTGGCGATGGAACAAGCCTTGGTAAGATTTACTATCCGACAGCTCCCTTACCACGTTAGCCAATGTTTCTGAAAAGTTGCCTGCCTGCATAAAACATTAAAATTTATTACGCAAAGTTACTATTTTTATTGGATTATTCATATCTTTGCTCCGACAAAACTTTATTATTAACAATTTAAACGTAACTACTATGGCAAAAATTGCTAAACAGCTTACCGAGTTAGTGGGCAACACACCACTGTTAGAGCTGACGAATTTTAAGGTAAAAAGAGATCTGCAAGCAAACGTTATTGCAAAACTCGAGTATTTTAATCCTGCAGGAAGCGTAAAAGACCGTGTGGCTTTGGCTATGATTGAAGATGCTGAGGCTAAGGGCATATTGCAACCTGGTGCTACTATTATCGAACCAACCAGTGGCAACACAGGCGTAGGTTTGGCTTTCGTATCATCTGCAAAAGGCTATCATCTGATACTTACGATGCCTGATACCATGAGTGTGGAGCGTCGTAACCTGTTGAAAGCGTTGGGTGCCAAGGTGGTACTTACTCCAGGTGCTGAAGGCATGAAGGGTGCTATTGCCAAAGCTGAGGAATTGCAGGCAAGTACACCTGGAAGCTGGATACCCCAGCAATTCAAGAACCCTGCCAATCCTGCCATCCATGTAAAGACTACTGGTGAAGAAATATGGCGTGATACCGATGGGAAAGTAGATATTTTTGTGGCTGGTGTAGGTACTGGTGGTACCGTAAGTGGTGTTGGGTTGGCACTAAAGCAGCACAATCCACAAGTAAAGGTGGTAGCTGTCGAGCCTGCCAGTTCTCCTGTACTGAGTGGCGGAAAGTCTGGTCCACATAAGATCCAAGGCATTGGAGCTGGTTTCGTACCAGATAACTATAATCCAGCAGTAATTGATGAGGTGCTTACAATTAATAATGATGAGGCTATCTTGGCAAGTCGCCAAGTGGCTCAAAGTGAAGGCTTGTTGGTAGGCATTTCTTCTGGAGCAGCTTTGGCTGGTGCCGTAAGATTGGCGCAACGTCCAGAAAATAAGGGCAAGACCATTGTGGCCTTGTTGCCTGATACTGGAGAGCGCTATCTCTCCACCGTTTTATATGCATTCGAGGAATATCCTCTATAGGTCATATAAAGCTCCTCTCCTCAGCAAACAGATAGCTCCCCAAACAGGGAGCTATTTTTATATTGAGTTCCTCGTCTCAACAAACAGATAGCTCCCCAAACAGATAGCTCCCCAAACAGATAGCTCCCCAAACAGATAGCTCCCCAAACACAGGGAGCTATTTTATATACAGCTCCTCCCCTCGTGAGGGGAGGTGCCCGAAGGGCGGAGGGGTCTTGCGAAGGAATCTTCTTTTATGCCAGTTCGAAATCCAACTGTTTCTTTTCCAAGTCGGCTCTCGACACTTTCACTTTCAACACATCACCCAACTGATAAACATGATGATCTCTACGTCCACGTAAACAATAGTTCTTCTCGTCAAACTCGTAGTAGTCATCGTCCAAATCTCGCATAGGCACCAAGCCTTCACATTTGCTGTCATTCAGCTCTACATAGATGCCCCATTCGCTGATGCCTGATATCACGCCCTCAAATACTTGTCCTATCTTGTCGGCCATAAATTCCACCTGCTTGTACTTGATGGAAGCACGCTCGGCTTGAGCGGCTACCTCTTCCATCTTGCTCGATTGCTCGCACATGCTCTCATACTTCTTCAGGTTTGCACTGCGTCCTTCTTCCTCTAAATAGTGAGTCAACAGGCGATGCACCATCATGTCAGGATACCTTCGTATAGGTGAGGTGAAGTGGGTGTAATAATCGAATGCCAAGCCATAGTGACCGATATTGTGGGTACTATAATAGGCTTTCATCATGGCACGAACGGAAATGGTCTCAATAAGGTTCTCCTCTTTCTTCCCATGTACGTCGTTCAGCAAGTTGTTCAACGACTTGGTAATATCGTTTCTACTGCCACTGGTCCTGAGTTTGTAGCCAAAGCGAGAAATGAATTGCGACAGGTTCTCCAATTTTTCTGGATCAGGCAAGTCGTGTACTCGATAAACAAATGTCTTGGCTTTCTTATCTTTGCCCACCTTACCAATCCTTTCGGCTACCGTGCGGTTGGCCAGCAGCATGAATTCCTCAATCAACTTGTTGGCATCTTTCGATTCCTTGAAATACACGCTCAAAGGTTTGCCCTTTTCGTCAATATTGAATTTTACCTCCACGCGGTCAAAGTTGACAGCTCCGTTCTTGAAACGTCTCTCCCTCAGTTTCTTTGCCATCTTATCGAGCACCAATATCTCATCGGCATACTCACCCTTTTGGCTTTCGATGATGGCCTGTACCTCGTCGTAGCAGAATCGACGATTGCTTCGGATAATGGTATGTACAATGCGAGATTTCCTCACGTATGCATCTTCATCCAACTCAAAAATCACTGAATAAGCCAATTTATCTTCGTCAGGTCTGAGCGAACAAAGGTTGTTGCACAGCTTTTCTGGCAACATAGGGATAGTTCGATCCACCAAATAAACAGATGTGGCCCTGTTCAGAGCTTCTTTGTCGATGATGCTACCTTCCTCCACATAGTGTGTCACATCGGCAATATGAACACCCACTTCCCAAAGTCCGCTTTCTGCTTTACGGATGGACAAAGCATCGTCAAAGTCCTTTGCATCGGCAGGGTCACAGGTGAATGTCAGTACGTTGCGGAAGTCCTCACGCTTAGCAATCTCTTCTTCCTTAATCTCAGTGCTAATCTTCTCAGCAGCTGCTACCACCTTTTTGGGATACACATAAGGAAGTCCGAACTCGGCCAAGATAGCGTGCATCTCGGCATTGTTGTCACCAGCAGGACCCAGGATGTCGATTACCTCCCCAATGGGGTTCTTGAATTCGTTAGGCCATTCCATCACTTTCACTACGGCCTTATCGCCATCTTTGCCCCCTTTCAGCTTGTCCTTCGGGATGAAGATATCGTTGGCCAATGTACGACTTTCCGTCAACAAGAAAGCATACGACTTGTTCACACTCAACGTGCCCACAAAAGTATCGTTGCTTCGTTCCAATATCTCCACCACTTCAGCTTCTATCATGTGGCGTTTTCTTTTGGCGAAGAACGAAACCTTCACCTTGTCGCCATTCATGGCATGGGCCGAGTTGCGTTCGGCGATAAGTATAGGGTCGCCTCCATCGTCAGGGATGAAAGTATTCTTGCCGTTGCTCTTGCGTTGGAAAGTACCTGTCATCTCTATACCACGATTGTTCAGTTTATAGCGGTGCTTACTCGATTCCTTGATGAAGTCATCTGCGATGAAATCGTATAAAATCTCCATACACAGCATCTTCAAAGGATGAGTGGTGAGCCTCAGTGAGTCGAAAATATACTTTTGTGGCAATTCATCAGTAGGATGCTGTTGAAACAGTGCCATCAGTAACTCCGTAAGCTGTTGTTTGTTCATGCGCTTACCCGCTTTCTTTTCCTTTTTGCTCATGTCTCTATTGTATTAGTTTTTATTCGTAAATCCGTTGGCTACCAGCCAGCTATAGAAGGCTTCCTGCCACGAACCGTTAGGCGTGTTTTTATCGGCAGAAGGACCATTACCTCCAAACAAGCCACCTGTCTTGTCGCCATAAATATGCAATTCGGCATCCACTCCCGCTTTCTTCCATTCCATAAACAGTGCCAGACAACCAGCTGCTACACTGGGATGGTCAGCATGTACGCCAATAAACAACTTGGGAGCATTCTCTGGTACGATGACATCATCCAGAGCAGGACCATAAAGTGAGCACAGGAAAGCCGGCATCAGTTCAGGAGTAGCCTTTACGGTAGCATTAACAGCTACACCACCACCAGCTGAATAGCCCATAAAACCTATCTTGTTTTCATCAATGCGCCATTCTTTGGCATGTGCTTTAACAATCTTCATCGCCTCCAAGGCATCGTTCAATGCATTGTCTATTTCAGGGTCTCCATCTTTCATTACCGAAGGGTTGGCATTGGCATTTTTGATGATGTCAAATTCCGTAACGGTAACTGTGCGAGGCAAGCCCTTGCTTTTATCCACCTTGCTCATGTCTGGGAAACTGTTTCTCAGACGATATTTCAAACCAATGGCTGCTATGCCTCTGGCGTTCAACCAACGGGCAATGTCTTGAAACTCGCTTTGCCAAGAGAGCGACACCAAAGCGCCTCCGGGACAAATAATGACCGCCGTTCCTGTGGCTTTATCGGCATCTGGCAGACTTACGCTGATGGTGGGATCAGTCACTTTTTCATATCTTACTACCTCGCCAATATCATTGGTGTTCGCCACTTCATTATTAGGCATTGCCTCTTTATAAAGACGCATGGTTTCCACCTTGTCGAAACCTTTTTGTGTGATTTCCCAACCCTCGAAGTCGTTGCCTTTGTCGCTATAGCGGAACAGATTCTCATATTGCTTCTTGCCCTTCAGCTGATAGTCCAACCAAGTTCTCGCCATTTGTCCGAAGGCACCCCCCTGATGCTCATGATATGTAGATACATGCCCTACACTGGGGTAAGTTGCCAACACCACGGGCACATGGTTGATGCGTTTGAAGTCATCCCTACCATTAGGTGCGGCATCATCTTCTTTGCCACCCAGCATATATATAATAGGAGTGGTGAGCTTTTGAAGGTCTGCTTTGGTAATCATGCCATCGAGGGCACTTCCTGGTTGGAAGGCACCTGTGTTCATGCCCACCACCGTTTTGATGCGAGGGTCACCAAGTGTGCCCATAATCAGTGCTTGTATGCCTCCGCATGAATAACCCATAGCTGCTACATTTTGGGTGTTTACTGTCTGATATAGCTCGCTTCCTGGTCGTTGGCTCTCTTTCTCCAACCAATTCAAAGCAGTATTTACCAGCGATTTGGCATCATTGTTTTTCAAGGTAGATTTCTCATCGTCTATCTCCCATATCTTAGCTTCATTGGGGTCATGTTCTTCGCTCCATTCTCCTACAGCCATCAGCACATAGCCGTGTGAGGCTATCTCTGTCAGGAACTTGGCATAGGGTTGCGAGCTTCGATAGCATCCTCCGTTACCAAACAATACTACAGGCAAAGCACCTTCTACCTTACTGGCTGATTGTATGTCACTTGGCCGATAGATGGTAAAGCCGGGCAAACCTTCATCGTCAGTCATCACTGCCTTATAAGGACCAGATCCACCACCATCCATCACTACGCAATGCTTTGTCTGTGCTTGGATGCTCACCCATCCAGCCATTACCAGAGTCAATGAAATGAATAATTTGTTCATAGTCAATCCTTGGTTGTTTACCTTGCGAAGATAATAAAAAAGGGGAACATTAGCAATTGATTTTTCATAAAGTAGAAATCATGGAGTGGAAAAACTTAAGTTACTACAAGCGTAATGCATAAAATTTCTTGTATACAAGATAAAAATATAATTTTCCCAACTTTTTTCTTGTATACAAGATAAAATTAGTATATTTGCACTAAATTTTAAGTATAAAAGATATGAATGCTTTAATTAGACAAACTTATCTTGATAGTATTGAGAAATATCTAGGCAAGAATATCATAATCATTTTGACAGGTCAACGACGAGTTGGCAAAAGTTATATTCTTCGTTTGTTACGAGATAAAATTAAAACAGACGAACAGATTAATGCCATTTTCATAGACAAAGAAAAAAAAGAATTCGATTATATCAAGACATACCAGGATTTAAATAGTTTTATTGATGAAAGGCGTGACAAAAGAAAGCGAAACTTTATTCTTGTCGATGAGATTCAGGAGATAGAAGAGTTTGAAAAAAGTGTGCGTAGCTACTATGAAGAACCTGACATTGAGATTATTATCACAGGTTCCAATTCCAATATGTTAAGCAGTGATTTGAGTACACGTATAGGTGGACGGTATAAAGAAGTCTATGTCCAGGCTCTTAGCTATAACGAGTTCATGCAATTTCATCAGTTGCCAGATTTAGACGATACCTTATCTAAGTATATCCTTTTCGGAGGCCTCCCTGGTTTGGTGAAAATGGGACTTGACGAGCAAGATGCGCTTGAGTACCAGACTGATGTTTATCATACAGTACTATTAAAAGATGTCATTATGCGTAATCAGATACGCAATGTTCCTTTTCTTGAGAATTTGGTACGTTTTCTTGCAGACAATACAGGTAAAATAATATCAGCTAACAGCATAGCTAAATATATGAAGTCGCAAGGAGAAAATGTCACTTCAACCATTGTCACAAATTATCTGAAGTATTTTTGTGATGCCTATGTTACCCATAAAGTGAACCGTTATGATATTCATGGGAAAAAATTGTTTGAGAGCAACGATAAGTACTTTTTTGAAGATCACGGCATCCGTAATGCTTTAGCAGGAGGAACACGCGAGGGTGACATTGAGAAGGTAATTGAAAATATCATCTACAATCATCTCATTCGTCTTGGCTACGAAGTAACAGTAGGGCAGTTACAATCAAGCGAAGTAGATTTCGTATGTACCAAGCCTGATGGCAGAAGAGTATATGTGCAAGCATCCTATATCATAGCTGATGATTATACTCGTGAGCGTGAATTTGGCAATCTTCGAGCCATAAAGGACAACTATCCCAAGTATGTCATATCTATGACTCCTTTAGTCACTCGTAATGATGATAACGGCATCACTCATTTGCATTTGAGGAAGTTCCTGACAGAAGGGTTGTAATACAACTATTATTTCATTTACCAAACATTTGCTTGTCTTTTTCTTGAGATGAACAGTCTGCTGCCATTAGGGACATAAAGCCCCCAAGTCAGCATCCTGTTTTGGCAAATGGAAAAACATTAAAGCTTTATAGCCCAAAATCAAACAAAAAACATCATTTAGTAGTTCAAGTGAATTACCTATACAGGGCTATTCGTTCTATATCATTCTGACGATTTTACCAAATAAATCCCCCTCTTTTTAATCGAATCACTCATAAAATAATTTGTACCATTATGTCTCAGATACATAGTTGACTTCCATCCATCATCTCCAATAAGACTGATTAAAAGATTCGGTTGGGTTTGCGTGTTTTGAGCTTTAACACCAAAATAAAAAAGAATTTTGTTTATTACCTTCACCCTTCACCTTTTCTTAAAAGATGCTGATATTTATAATCTTTTTAGGTGAAGGTAGGGGTGAAGGGTGAAGGTTGAGGTCAAGAATGGGTGACGGACGGGTGAAGGATGGTGAAGGTTAACGGCTTTAACCTTCACCTAGATAGAATATGTGTTTCATGATATATCTTGAAAAGGTGAAGGGTGAAGGTAAAAGTTTTAATTAGCTTACTACTAGTAAACCCACCGCTTACTACTAGTAAACCTATTGCTTACTACTAGTAAACCTATTGCTTACTACTAGTAAGCCGATATATTCTCGAGAGAATCTTGAGACGAGAACCGTTCTCAAAGGCAACGAGAACCGTTCTCGTTAGCGACGAGCTACGTTCTCGCTTATTTCTTTCTTCATGGAGATATTTAGAACACATTTTGGAGGCTTAAAATTTAGTTGAACTAAGCGGGTCGTTTAAAAGAAGTAAAAGGAGGGTTTACTTGAACTAAGCCGCCCTTTTACTTGAAGTAATAGGAGAGAAGTTTTCGATCAATCATTTTGTGGAAAAATAGAACACTTTAGCCGTTGACTAAGCTTCGTTTTTTTTCTCCCTCGTTAGGAAAAAATATTTTCCTAGTTAGGGAAAAAGTTTTTGCTAACGTTCTAGCATAGATAAGGGAAATTTAGGACATTATATTGCTACAGTAAGTCGAGGGCAATAGCGGCACAAGCCTCGGCGTCGGCCAATGCGTGGTGGTGATGTTGCAAGTCGAAGCCACAAGCGGAGGCAACAGTGTGAAGTTGGTGGTTGGGTAGGGAGTGCCCGAATTGGCGACGGGCAGCTAAAAGGGTATCATAGAAAAGATAGTCGGGGTAGTCTAATTGATAGACCTTGAAGACGGCCTTCAAGCAACCTTCGTCGAAACGGGCATTGTGGGCAACAAAGGGCACATCGGTCTTGTCAGGAAAGATTGCAGCAATTCGTTGCTCAATCTCTTTCCATACTTTCGGGAAGATTGGGGCATCATCAGTATCGTTGGGGGTAAGACCATGCACTTGTTGGCACCAATAGTTGTAGTAATTGGGCTCTGGTTGGATAAGCGAATAGTAGGAATCGGCCACCTCGCCATTACGCACAATGACGATGCCCACCGAACAAACACTACATGGTTGTTGGTTGGCAGTTTCAAAATCGATGGCTACGAAATCCCTAAGCATTTGTATAATTAAAGAGAACAGGCTCTTCTGATGATTCAGAGGAGCCTGTTCTTATAAATAGGTGAACTATTATCTGTCAACAGCAGTGAAGTAAGGAGCTACATCACCATTTTCCTTGGTAACATAAACATCCATCGTGCCTCCCATTCCGCCTTCAGCTACAAACTTATAGTCGGTGCCTTTTGAGGTAGTACGGCTACCAGCGCTGATTACCTTAGCGCCCTTCATCATTGGGTAGGTAGAGATGGCTGCATCGAAGATGGCGGTCTCGTCAGCTGTAGGAGCTTGCTGTGCTGAATAATCGGCCAATACCTCGTTCTCGCCTTCCATCAGACCTAATGAGATCAACACACGGTCAACGGTAGCAGGCATTTTGTCCATCAGAGAAGCACGAACATTAAATGACTCTGGAATATTGATGTTAGGAACATCTTTCTTCAAGTTCTCAGCACTCTCCTTTACACCACTACTACCACTGGTGCAGAAAGGAACAACGGTCTTGCCGCTGAGAACGCCACTTGCCACAAGGGTCTTCACTGGCTGAGCGTAGGTACCAAACCAGATAGGATAGCCGAAGAAAATCAAGTCGTAGTCAGCTACGTTGTGCGCCAATGGCTTCAGCTCTGGCAAAGTATTGCTTTCTCTCATCTTACCTGAGAGCTGGAGCAATTCCTGATAGTCGGTAGGTAATTCCTCGACGGTCTGGATAGCCTCGATATCGGCACCCGTCTTCTGCTGGATGTACTCAGCAATCTGCTTGGTGGTGTTGGTCACTGAATAGTAGAGCACCAATACTTTCTTGGCAGGTTCTTCTGCCTCTTCTGCCTTTGGCTTTGATGCGCAAGCTGTTACTAACATGCCTGCCATCAACATCATAAATAACTTTTTCATTTGCATTAAAGCTTAATATGTTTCAAAATTTGTTTACTTTACGCTTCAGCTTTCCGTCTTAACAGGTTCAATATGTAACACACACAGGTTTTATTTCTATACCTCCGGTAGCCTGATTTAAGTCGTCCTCGCTCAGTTCCTTCTTCATAACTACTTGCTCATCAGCGTCATTGGCGGTGATGGATACTTCTTTTTCATCGTTGTTGAGCTCAATGTTCAGCACTCGCTTTTCTTTTTTTCTTCCATGGTATTTAATTTTGGGAGCAAAGGTAAGGATAAAAAAGGGTTGGTGTAGCTTAAAGCATAGAAAATTAAACTTTTTTATTACATTTGCAGCATGAAGAGGCGGATGGGCATATTATTCATGGTGTTCTTGGTACTGGCGGCAATGTATTTTGCCCCCGTGAGGCTACCCAGCAAATTGGCTTACCCTGTGGCTTTCTTAGGATTGATGGCCTTGCTTGACTATAAGCATATCGGTATATCGATGGCGTTGGGCTTGGTGTTTTCAGCTTTGGGCGATTGGCAAGGCACACAAGCCAATTTCTTAGGTCAGATGGGATGCTTTGCCTTGGCACATGTGGCGTATATTGCCTATTTCATCAGCCGACTGAAGCACAAGCCTGATTGGAAGTTAGTTGTTTCAGCTATTATACCTTGTTTAATAATAGGGGTGGTGGCCATCTTTTGGGTGATTCCTGAAGTGCCTAAAGGCATTTTGCAAATTGGTGTTAGTATCTATTGTGTGCTGATACTCACGATGATGTGGACGGCCTTTCTGCAAAAAGATTGGCTCTTTGCATTGGGTGCCGCTTTGTTTGTTTGCTCTGACTTTATCTTGGCTTGGAATAAGTTTGTGAGTCCAATAGATAATGCCTCTTGGTGCGTTATGGTGCCTTATTATGGGGCACAATGGATATTGTTCTATAGGGCTACAAGCGTTGCATCAGGCGCTTGCTCATGTACTTCACAGGGAAGATGACGGAGAGGGCTCCTACTGCTAATACGGTGATGAAAATAAGCAGTACATCAGTGAGATGCACACTCACAGGGTAGGCCTCGACGATAAAGTTGTTGCCTAAGGAGATGATGCCAAAATAATGTTGAATAAGACATAGTATCACTCCTAATACGATGCCTGCAATTGCTCCGTAAGCCGCTATGAGCCAACCCTCAAACATAAAGATACGCTCGATCAGTTTATTGTCGGCACCTAAGTTGCGCAAAGTTTCCGCATCTTCTCGCTTATCTACAATCAGCATGCTCAGCGAGCCAATCACGTTGAAGGTAGCAATAATTAGGATGAAAGTCAGGAACAGATAGGAAATGAACTTCTCAATCTCCATGATGCGAAACACGTCGGCTTGCTGTTCAAAGCGGTTCTGTACCTGGAAATCGTTGCCTAACATTTCTCTCATCTTGGCTTGTACTCGGCGCTCGTTAGTGCCTTGTTTCAGTTTTATCTCCATAGCCGATACCTCATCGCGATAGCCAAAGAGCTGACGAGCAAAATCCATACTGGTAAGGATATATTGCGTATCGTATTTCTCTTGGTTGACCAAAAAAAGGGAACCAGGCGAGTGCAGATAGCCTCTGGCAAAAGCTGCTCCTGGGTTGGCAATGTTCACGCGTACATGTTGCTTGGGGGCAATGACGAGCAACGGATCGACAAACTGCAAGCCTGTACCCAATGATGAGGCTACTCCCATGCCTAAGATGCCGTAATTTACGCCTTCTTCCTGTAAGAGAAATTGTTGTCGGCCATAGAGAATGCTATCAATCTCGGTAATTTGGGTAAATGTATCATCTACTCCTTTGATAGTTACCATCAGTTGTTTGTCCTTATATTGCACCAAAGCGTTTTCCTCGATGGTAGGCATAGCTATTTCCACCTCTGGCATTTGGAGTATTTGCCGAATTCTGCTATCGTCCTTACTGAACACCTTGCCTTGTGAAGCAGTGATTTTCACTGGGGCATCGAAAGCAGTAAACAACCCTTCCACCATCTCGTGAAAGCCATTGAATACCGATAGGGTACACACCAAAGCGAGGGTAGCCAAAGCTACTCCGCATACTGATATGGCAGAGATGATGTTGATGGCGTTGTGTTTCTTCTTGGCAAAGAGATAACGCTTGGCAATATAAAGCGGTAGGTTCATTGACTATTCAGATAATCTTCTTCCGGACCTTCTGGGGTTTTGTAACCATCGCCCTTCGCCTCTTTGATGAGGTTGTCGATATGCTCGGCATAATCCAACGAATCGTCAGCAAAGAACTTCAGTTCGGGGATGATGCGTAGTTGGTGGCGAACACGCTGACCTAAGTCATATCGTATGGTGCGCATATTGCTGGTGATATTCTTCAGCAACTCCTCTGATTTCTCTGAGGGGAAAATGCTGAGATATACCTTGGCGATGCTCAGGTCAGGACTAATGCGAACGCCGCTTACAGACACCAAAACACCATGCGTGCCTTGGGTCTGCTTTTGGAACAAGTCGCTTAATTCTTTCTGAATCAAGCGAGAGATTTTATTCTGTCGAGTACTATCCATAATAAATTGATAAATTTAAATTGATAATTAATACCCCTCAGTCAGTAAGCTGACAGCTCCCCTTAATTAAGAGGAGCAGTTTTTTTAACATTTTTCTTTATATAAATACCTAGAACGGCAAGAGTTGCAATGAGCAAAAGTATCAGAGCACCATAGGCGATGGTTTCCGTCACATGGATGCTCTGTGGGTCAAATGTCATCTGGATGGTGTGATTCCCTGCTGGCACATAGAGCGTGCGTAACACATAGTCGGCACGTGCCAACTCTACAGGCTGACTATCGATGGTTACTTGCCAACCATCGGGGTAATATACTTCTGAAAATACAGCTACTCCGTCAGATGGGTTCTGAGTTTGGTAAGTCAGGCTATTGGGTTCATATTCGGTAAGTTCAATAATGGCATCGTCAGCTACCTCGAAAGTGGTGGCGTTGTTCAGTGCCGACTTGAATTGATTATCTACCACAGCTGTTACATGTGAGTTGCTGGTGGTGGTCATGTCGAGTTCTTCATCGGCATTGGCCACATAGCTTACTTCTTTGACAAACCAAGCATTACCTAAAGCATAGGGATTTTCCAAAGGCAACTCTCCTTCTTTGGTCGGTAGGATAAAATACCTGGTGTTAAGCATATTAAGGGCATGGAACTTGGACGGATCTACTTGTTCCATATCTCCTCCTGCATTAGCAATTTCCTCATAGGCATCTTGCATCTCCGTCTTGAGACAAATCTCTATCAGTTCGTTATACCTGCGTAACTTGGCTGCATGATAACCGCCTACATTCTTGTGCCAATAGGAGGTGTTGTTTTCATTGAAAGCACTAACGGCAAAGTTCAATACACGATAGTCGGGGTCAGTATCTTCCAAAATGTATTTGTCGGCTTCCGACTGGGCAAAGGTGGTGGTTTGTATGCTTTTATCTACAAACTGGTCGTCGTAGAGGTAACGCTTGTTTACTTGCCACATATCAAACAAGCAGAGCAGGGCAATGCCACCAATGGTGAACTCCTTGCGCAACTTGCCCTTGAAGAAAAGGAATAAAATAACGACACCAATAAGGACAATAATAAGTGAGCGCAAGGCATCAGCAGAAACCATAGCGGCACGCATCTCACTTAAATTTGCCATGATGCTTGCTAACTCGTTGGCAGGGATACCTCCTTGGTCAACAGCACTTTGCAACATCTGTGCCTCTTGAGCAGGAATGAATTCGGTAAAGGTACCAGGGGAGAGGTAGATAAGCAAGCTAAGGCCGGCGGTCAACAATAGAGGAATTGATAATTGAGCTATGCTCCAATTCTGTCGCGACTCGGCCAAACCGATGCCAGCATCTTTGGCGCTCGCTGCTCCAGAAAGTGACAATTGACCATTCTCGATAATCTGCTTGAGTGCTAACATTGCCAACAAAGGGATGGTGAACTCAGCTATGACCAAGATGGATGAAACTGCACGGAACTTATTATACATCGGCACATAATCGATGAAGAAATCGGTGACTGGCATGAAGTTCTTACCCCATGAAAGAATGATGGAGAAAAGTGCCGCTCCTAAAAGTGCCCATTTCATCGGTCCTTTTACGATAAAACAACCCAAAAGGAAGAGGAAAAGCACGAAGGCACCCACATAAACAGGACCAGATGTTCCTGGTTGGGTACCAAAATACTGTGACAAGGTACCATATAAGCTGCTATACCTTGGATTGGATTTGGTCATAGCAGCTTTGCTTTGGTTAATGGCTACCGAAGCACCACCTTTGAAATTGGGAACTAACAAGGTTAGCGTCTCATCTACACCATAGCTCCATTGGGTAATGTATTCCTTGTCTAACCCACCCGTAGCCGAAGAGCCAGCAGAAGGATGTTGTGTCAATTCACTTTTGCCTCGCATGGTTTCCAAGCTGTAGGTATAGGTGTGGTACAGGTTACTGAGGTTGATGGCAACACCTACTAAACCAGCTACTACCAAAACAACTGAGGCTTTCAGGAATTGGGGCATCGTGTGTTGGCGATAGGCCTCTATGCCAAAAGCGATAACCATAAAGAGCATTACGAACAGGAAGTAATAACTCATCTGCACATGGTTAGAGAGTATTTGCAAGGCTACAAATAGGGCAAAGACAATGCCTCCCTGCCAAATCTTTCCTCGATAGGCCCATACCATACCAGCTATCGTGGGTGGAATGTATGCTAAGGTGACGAATTTCCAGATATGTCCTGCGGCTATAAGGATAAAGAAATAGGAGGAAAATCCCCACAAGATACCTCCCAATGCCGAAAGCCAGGGCGACATACCAAAAGCACGAAGCAGGATGTAAAAGCCCAACAGCATGATAAAAGCTAAGCGTACATACTCCGGAAACCATAGTTCATAGACGTTGCCCACTTTCTTCAACGTATCGGTGGAATCGTAAGAAGGTGAAATCTGGTAAGTAGGCATGCCACTAAACATAGAATTGGTCCAACGGGTACGCTCACCCGTACGCTCGTAATACTCCTTGGCTTCCTGACCAGCAGCTGCTCCGGCAGTGGTGTCGTGCTGGAAAAGGATCCTTCCCTCAAAGTCGGCAGGATAGAAATAAACGAACGAGATGACTGCAAATATCAGTATGGCAATGATGTCGGGTATTATCTTCTTCATAACTGTTTTATCTTATTGCTGCAAAAGTAATAAAACTTTAGGGAAAAACAGCTGCATAGGGTAAACATTTAAGCTATGTTAGGCAAGTAGATGGTAAACGCCACCCACCAAAGCTTTCACGACTCCTTTCATCTCTAAGCCGAAAAGCAGCGAGGTGAGTTGATGTATTGGCATGTTGGCTTCGACAGTCAAGGTATTGACATGCAGGTCGCCTCTTTGTTGCAGGAGATTGACTACCAATGTTTCTTCGTCAGTAAGATCCACAAACAGATTGCGTTGGATGGCTTCTGGCTTGGCAGAAGGAGTTTGCCAGCCCATAGCATTTACAAAGTCTTCGGCATTAGTGATTAAAGAGGCTTTATTGTCTCTGATAAGGTGGTTACATCCTTTCGATTTTTCATCATTGATCCTTCCTGGAACTGCAAAGCAGTCTCTGTTATAGGTATTTGCTAAAGAGGCCGTAATAAGTGAACCACCTTTTGAAGCAGATTCCACTACAATCGTGACATCTGTCATGCCTGCTACAATGCGATTTCTCGATATGAAGTTGTACGCATCAGGCTCTGTATCCGTTAAGAATTCAGTGAGCAACCCGCCATTGGATAACATCTCTTTTGCTATTTGTCGATGTTGAGAAGGGTAGATTCTATCTAAACCATGTGCCAATACACCTATGGTAGTCAGGTGGTTGTCTATCGCTGCTCGATGCGAATGGACATCGATGCCATAAGCCAAACCGCTAACTATCGTGGCATCTGGGCACAGGGCAGACAGATCCCTTACAAAATCAGCACAAAACTGTTTGCCATATTGGGTGGCCATGCGGGTTCCCACCATTGATACCATATGCAGACGATTTAGGTCTGCATTGCCTTTAAAAAACAATACAATGGGAGCATCTTCACATTCCCTGAGTCGGGAAGGGTAGTTCTCATCCTTTATGGTGAGGCAGGTAATGTGGTTCTTTTCTACAAAGTTCAATTCCTTTTCTGCCCTTTTGAAGGCATCAGGACAATCTAGCATGTTCACCAAACGCTGACTGACATCAGGTATTAGTTCGCGTAAATGCAGACGGTTCTCAAACACGGCAGAAGCACTGCCCACTTCATCAATCAAACGCTTGGCATTGATGTGGCCGACACCTTCACAAAGAGTCAAGGCAATGGCACAAGTCTTTTCATCGTTGGTCATCGTTATGAAAGCTTTTAAGTTTATAAATAATTAGCAAATAATTCATCAAACATCTCACCTCTGGTCAACACGCCATTCTCTACGCAGACGGCATCGACGACCCCTCTTAGACATAGTTTGTTGTCGCTTTTTCGGAAGATATCTTGGTAAAATACAAATCGGATGCCTTCACGTTGCATGTATAGTTTACTAACAAACTCGTCTCCACTATGAAGAGGTACCTTAAATGTCATAGTAATTTTTGACACCACTACATCTATGCCTCGCTGATGGAGGTCAGCAAAACTCACCCCTGTGGTCAACAGGAACTCATGCCTGGTATGTTCTAAGTAATGCTGGTAGTTGGCATTGTTGACAATGCCTTGAAGGTCGCATTCGTAGTCGCGTACCTTCATTTCCAGCTCGTAGATGTATTTACTCATGACTCTAATCCTTTAAATTGTAACATTTCATGGGTGCTCACCAACTTAAACAGTTTGTCGGAAGGACGTATCTTCTCTACTTTCAGCGAGAAATGATCACCTTTGTGTACGGTCTGTACGGGCTTGAGGTTCACTCTTGCTTCTTCCAACGTGAGGAAGATGGCTCCTGTGGTAGGACCAGTTATCAGCATTTTGTCACCTACATTCAGTTCGGCAGCTTCGCAAAGGAACTCTGCCACACCTATGTTGTTGAAATATTTGATACCCTTACCTACATAGATTTTACGCTCGGTTGCTGCTGATCCGTAGGTGTGTGTCCACTCGCCTAAACGTTGCCCCAGATAGTAACCATTCCAGAAACCACGATTGAATACGGTGCTTAGTCGTTCATCCCATGCTTTTATCTTTTCATCAGAGTAGGTACCGTCAATCACGCTCTCGATAGCCTCACGATAACATTCGGCCACAATGCGTACATACTCTGGTCCCCTTGCCCTGCCTTCTATCTTAAACACCCTCACACCAGCATCCATCATCTTGTTGATGAAATGGATGGTCTTTAAGTCCTTGGGTGACATAATGTACTTATTATTAATTTGGAGTTCGTCGCCAGTATCTCTGTCTGTTACCACATACCCCCTGCGGCATATCTGACGGCATTCGCCTCTGTTGGCCGATTTGTTCTCTTCTTGCAGAGAGAGATAACATTTGCCAGAAACGGCCATGCAAAGGGCTCCGTGGCAGAACATCTCGATACGAACTTGCTGACCACTCGGTCCGCAGATGTTTTCTTCTTCAATATGACGATGTATCTCTGCCACCTGCTCTAAGTTCAATTCGCGAGCCAAAACCACTACATCGGCAAACTGGGCATAGAATTTCAGCGCTTCTACATTGCTGATGTTCAGCTGTGTACTCAAATGTACTTCTTGTCCGATGCTTCGCGCGTAAGTCAGTACGGAAATGTCCATGGCAATCACGGCACTGATGCCTGCTTCTTTGGCGGCATCCACAATGGTATGCATTTGTTCCATGTCAGCATCATAGACAATCGTATTGACAGTCAGGTAACTCTTGATGCCATGCTCATTACAGATAGCCGCTATCTCACGCAAATCAGCTATGGTAAATGGGTTAGCGGAATGTGAACGCATATTGAGTTGCCCCACTCCGAAATAAACAGAGTTGGCGCCAGCCTGAATAGCTGCCTGTAATGAATCTCTTGACCCTACAGGTGCCATGATTTCAAAGTCATTGATGTTATATTTCATAGCTTAGTGACATTTGAGTGTGCGAAGTTAGTGATTTTTCTTTATCTTTGCAAAATATTGATAACAATGATGCTTTGACCGTTATCGATTCTTGGAAATACATGAAAATAGCAAATCTGGATTTAGGGAATTATCCTGTGTTTCTGGCACCGATGGAGGATGTTACTGATCCTGCCTTCCGACTGATGTGCAAACGTTTTGGCGCAGATATGGTATATACCGAATTTGTGTCGAGCGATGCTTTGGTGCGTTCTGTTAATAGTACGATGCGCAAGCTGAACATCAGTGACGAAGAGCGACCAGTGGCCATTCAGATTTATGGTAAGAACACCGATGCGATGGTGGAAGCTGCCCGCATGGTAGAAGAGGCACATCCCGATGTGATTGACCTTAACTTTGGTTGTCCCGTTAAGAAAGTGGCAGGTAAAGGAGCTGGGGCAGGCTTGCTCCGTGACACCCCCAAGATGTTGGAGATTACTCGTGCCGTAGTGGATGCCGTGAGATTGCCAGTAACGGTGAAAACACGTTTGGGCTGGGACGATAACAACAAAATCATTGTGGATTTGGCAGAACAACTACAGGATTGTGGCATAGCTGCTTTGACGATTCATGGCAGGACGCGTGCACAGATGTATACTGGTGAAGCCGATTGGACGTTGATAGGCAAGGTGAAAGAGAACCCTCGTATTCATATACCCATTATAGGTAATGGAGATATCACTACCCCCGAACGGGCCAAGGAATGCTTCGATAAATATGGTGTAGATGCCGTGATGATAGGTCGTGCTTCGTTTGGCAGACCATGGATTTTCAAGGAGGTGAAACATTTCCTGCAGACGGGAGAGTTGTTGCCACCTCTCAGTGCCGAGTGGCGACTGAATGTGTTGAGACAAGAGGTATTGGATAGCGTCAATTTGCTGGATGAGCGTAGAGGCATTCTGCACGTAAGGCGCCATATTGCCGCAAGTCCTTTATTCAAGGGCATTCCCAATTTCCGTGAAACACGTATTGCGATGTTGCGTGCGGAAACCAAGGAAGACTTGTTCCAGATTTTCGATGGCTTAGACTTGAGTCAGTTTACATAAACTTGGCAACGACTCAGCATCAATCAAGCAAACTCAATTCTTCTCCAACTTTGCACAAGTCTTCCTGAACAGCCAGGATGTAAATACATACAGCAGATAGCCAGAGATCCAGCCGGCAAATACATCAATCACATAGTGGGCTTGGATATAAACCGTAGCAATACATAACAAGATATAGAAAGGTAACATACAAAATGCCAACTTCTTGCTGCTACGCCACCCCATCAGCATGATGATGGTGGATACGCCCACATGTGAACTTGGGAAAGCTGCTGTTGGTCTTTCTCCCACAGCTTGAGAGCCTTCAACTAAACTATAAAAGAATCCTTGTCCATGTTCTGTCCCAGGCAAAAGTTCTGGGTGCAGGTTGAAATAATCGCCTACGGCAGGGAACACTCCTGCCAATACATTCTCCTCGCCGATGGCAGGGAAATAGAACTGAGGACCTGCCACAGGTAGTACAATATAAATAATGTAGTAGAGGAAAAACGAAGACATCAGCACGAAGGCAACTTTCTCAAACAGGTCGAAACGCATCACAAAATGCCAACAAACGATGGCTGCAATGAGTGGAAAATAAGCAAAATAGCCCATATTCAACGGTTCGCTTACCCAAAGCTGGGGTAATTCTTGTTGAAACCAATAGGCTGGTTGGGAACCAAACAAGGTTTGTTCTGCTTGGGCAAAGATATGGTCAAGGTTAGGTAATAGTCGATTAAACTCAAATGTATCTGAATACCAATAAGTCAATAGCGACATCTGAAAAGCAATGCGCAAGAATGCGGTCACCTTACAAGGATATTTCCGATACACTGAGATAAAAACGAAGGTACCTACAACAATTAAAGCCCTTCCCATCAGCATTTCTCCCGGATGATCCATTTGGTGATACAAGATGATGATGGCAATGGAGGTCAGGAAAGTATAAATCAAAGAAGCTCCTTCCACGAAATACTGCCCTTTGCTGGGACCCATCTTATTTAGCCAGCCTAAAGCCATCCTGCCTCCTTGTACCATGCAATGGTCTCTTTCACACCCTTGTCTAATTGATACTGAGGTTTATAATCTAATTCCTCAATGGTGGGTGTGATGTCGCAACGCCAATTTCGTTGAGACATGATTCGATATTTGTCGGTATTAAGCGTACTGGTGGTGTGGTGCAGGTTAGCCCACCACTCAGCTATAATGGATATCAATTTCAAAGCCCAAAGTGGGGCGCAGAAACGTAATACCTTCGTCGCTTTCAGTTCTCGCATGATAAGGTTAGAGAAAGTACGACTTTGATAGACTTGTCCGTCACTAAGGAAGAAGACCCTGTTGCTTACTCCCTTATCAATGCCTAAAAAGATAGCTTGTACAACGTCTTTCACATATACGAAGGTAATGTCCTGACGTTTGTAACCCACTGATAAATCCAAGTGTTGCTGTATGGATTTTGCCATCAGGAAGTAGTCCTTTTCTCTGGGACCATAAACTCCTGTAGGACGAAGAATCAAGTATGGAAAATCACTTAAACCTTGCAGATATTGCTCCATTTTTAGCTTACTCTTTCCATAGGCCGTATTTGGTTGGGGAATATCGTGTTCTGTAATTGGTTGGTAATCTTTTTCGTGAATAGGACCAAAGACACTTAATGTACTGATGAAGATAAACAGTTTTGGAGTTTGCCCTGTCGCAATCAGTGCTTCCACCAAATATCTACTTTGTTGGTAGTTCACTCGGTCGAAATCCCTTTTATCAGCACATTTGGTCACCCCGGCACAATGCACAACATAGGTAAAGGCACCATACTTGGAAGCATGTTCCTTCAGTTGTTCTTGTAAAATATCAGGGTGTGTATAATCAAGTTCAATAAAATGGATGTCAGGATGCTGTAAGTAGGCCTTGCTGCTACTTTTCCTAATAGCAGCCCAAGTGGAAAAGCCTTTGCGTATAGCTTCTTCCACGACAAAGCTACCTATAAATCCGCTTGCCCCTGTAACCAGAATATTGTCCATGATTCGTTTCTTCTTATAGCGACTTGATATCTTGTGCGTTCTCTGGCATAACATACCTGTCGCCTGTTCCTTTGCTGATGGCTTCACGGAACATCTGGTCATATCCAGGCGTAGCTCTTTGGCCTTGAATCACCACACCGTTCTCCGATGGCTTCACTATCTGGTCGTTGTGCTTCACTGCAATTAGACGGAAAAGCTTGTCCCAACGTTCCATCATCTGCTTCGTATAAGCAGCAGTCTTATTAGTAAGGTAAGTGGCTTTCTCACGTTTCGTAAGATTCTCTACATCTTTCAATACCTGCTCTTGGTCGGCAGCATAGAAATCCTCCAACTCCTTCTGTGCATCACGCAAGTCGCCTATCATCACACTATAACGTGGGTAAATCATGTTGGCTACCACATTATTCACCCAGAAAGCACTCTTTTCGCTATACACATTGCTTTGGTTGTTTTCTCTACGGAAAGCCTCTGGCACTTCCTTGACGCCACAATACACTGGTACGTAGGCAATCATGTTGGCATCATCGCAGTTGAAGTACATTATGCCACCCACATCGTCTGGCAGCCAGTTGCGCAACTGAGATACCAGCGTAAAGCCAGATTGTGGTGTACCAATGGCACGCTCACGGAAGTACTTCTTGCCGTTTACCTCCCAGTTCATAGGTAATGGACGATAGGGAGAGCTCCAAGGACCAGCACTCATATCAGCTGTCATGTCAAGAGGTGTCCCTTCGTAGTGGTCACGCATATCGTTCATGATATCACGAACAGATACCTTTTGTGCGGGTTTGATGTAAAGAGGCAGGTGGTCGCATACATCAAACTGACCATTGATATAGGGTAAATATTGGTCCATTTCTGCTACATCGGCTACGTGATGACGGAAGAAACTCCATACACGGGCATCGGCATAACGCACGTTCTCGAATGTCAATGGACAATATGCATCACGGAAACTGAAATCCTCGTCCTTTCCGCTGAAGTAGCCTTTCTCGCGAGCGAAAGAAATCACATCTTTAGAATATAGGCAGTTTTTAGGGTCTTTTAGTGGGAACTGACGAATACGGGAGATATTGGCATGAGCACAGATACAGTCATCTGGAATACGAACAGCCACCCATACAGCACCTTTGCGACCAGGTCCCTTACCCATGATTTCCAATATCCATGCCTCGTTCTTATCACAAACAGTAATCGTCTCACCCGTACTATTATAACCATATTCTTGCAATAGGTCGGTCATGATGATAATGGCTTCACGTGCAGTTGCTGAGCGCTCCAGACCTAATTGCATCATAGTATCATAATTCAACAGACCTTCAGGGTTCTGCAGTTCCAATCGACCATCAAAGGTGGTTTCAACGATGCTCACTTGCTTCTCATTGATATACCCTATCACGTCGTAGGTATATTCTACCTGGTCAACATAGCCTCTTACTTGACCATTGTTACCCCAACCACGGATAGCGATTTTTTCTCCTGGTTCATGTCTGCCGCCAGGTGTGCGACTCATGGATCCTGCAAAACCGTATCCATCACAATTATAGGTACAAATAACAGAGCCGTCAACAGAGGCAGCCTTGCCAACTATCAGGTTAGTGCATGCTTCAACAGGAGTTGAGAGTTGTATGGCAGCAATTGCCAACAATGATACAAAGAGGTGTTTAGTTCTCATATTTTAGGTATTTTTATTTTTCAAGGTGCAATTTTCGGCATTTTTATTGAGAATTGCAAACAAAGTTATAATTTTGTGGTATTGTAACCTTTAAAAAGACAAAGTAATGAAAAACAAACTTCTTTTAGCAGGTATGCTGTTGATGGCATTGACAGCATGCAAGAACAACAACAAGCAGGACGCTGTGGAGATTATTAACCTGCCACGCATTGAGACACCAACTGCTGTCGCAATGGCAATGGATGGGTATTTAAAAGGTGTTGAGGATGCTCAGCAAGATTTGCATAGCATTATGGTGGTACAGCATGGCAATGTGATATATCAGAAATGGTTGAGCGAAGGTGAGGAGAATAAGCCTCATATCCTTAACTCGGTAAGCAAGACTTTCACTTCGGCTGCTGTTGGTCTGGCTATTTCAGAGGGCAAACTTAGCCTTACCGACAAGTTGGTGGATTTCTTCCCAGACAAGTTGCCAGCAGAACAGAGCGAATACCTCAAAGCTATCACCGTGCATGATCTGTTGACTATGAATTGTGGGCATGATACCGATCCAACGCGTGTTATCCGCAATGCCGAAGAAGGCGACTGGATCAAGGCTTTCTTGGCTTATCCTGTTGAGCACAAGCCTGGTACCTTCTATTGCTATAATAGTTTGGGTACTTATATGTTGTCAGCCATTGTTCAAAAGGTAACAGGTGAAAAGGTAGTTGATTACCTGATGCCTCGTCTTTTCGAACCATTGAACATTGAAAAACCAGAATGGCAGGAGAGCCCACAAGGCATCAATACAGGTGGTTGGGGGCTTTTCCTCAAGACTGAAGACTTGGCAAAAATGGGTCAGCTCATTCTTCAGGGTGGTAAGTGGAATGGCAAACAGGTGTTGCCAGCTAATTATGTAGAAGAGATGCAGAAAGCCCAAGTGCCATGTGTGCCAGCAGGCATTAAGCCTCAACAAGCTGCAGAGCTGGGCTTGAATAAGGAAAACAGCGACTGGGTACAAGGTTATGGTTATCAAATGTGGCGTTGTCGTCATAATGCTTTCCGTGCTGATGGCGCTAATGGACAATATATTATCATTATTCCCGATAAAGATGCTGTAGTAGTTACTACTGCAAATATTGGTGATATGCAGGCTGAGATCAACCTGATATGGGATCATATCTTACCGGTGCTGTAATATATATGATGCTTATAAAAAAAGGCGTGCCAATCAGCACGCCTTTACTTTTTAATAGTGTTCTTTACCACTTTACGCCAGAAACTTTGGCTATCTTACGGATAATATCTGTATTGTCCATTCTGCCTGAGAATTCTTGACTACCAGCGCCTATGGCAAATACAGGAACATAAGCTGCCGTGTGACTACCAGATGACCACAGCAAACATGCTTGCTCAGCCATTACCTGCTTGGCAACCGTTGCCAACGCTTCTGTGCGAGAATACAAGTTCTCATCAAACTTAGCCTTGTTTTTGGTGAAGGTTTCCTCAAAGCAGTCACGCAACTGTTTTTCCTGCTCCCATGTAATGGTTATTTCTTTCCAGAAGCCCATCTTCTCGCTCAACAAAGCCTTGGCATCTTCCCAAGTAACCTTATCCTGCTTACGAAGGTCGGTGATATATCTAGACAACACATCAATAGATTGCTTTTGGTTAGCCAATACCTTTAGGTTCAAGGCATAACCACCACTTGAACGACCCATTGACAAACCACCTGTTTCGTGGTCTGCTGTAACCACAATAAGAGTCTCTTTTGGATGTTTCTTGTAAAACTCGTAAGCCACTTTCACAGCATTGTCCATATCCTCCAATTCGTATGCCATTGTAGCAGCATCATTACCATGACCAGCATAGTCGATTTTACCACCTTCAACCATCAGGAAGAATCCCTTCTTGGCATCCTCCTTCATCAGGAAATCGATGGCGCTTTCGGTAATCTCAGGCAAGGTCAGGTCGCCTGGTTGACGATCGATGGCATAGCGCAAACTGGTTTGGTTGTTTTCTGCCTTCTCCATCAGTATCATCTTTTTGGCACCATCACGCTTTGCCTTATACTCATTCACACCGCGAGCTAAAGTATAGCCAGCCTCCTCAAAGATAGGGAAGATACTGGGAGCATCCTTTCCGTCGTAGGTTTTTTCAGGTTTTTGGAATCCACTGCCTGCAAAGAAGTCGAAGTTTGACTTTGGCAACCATAAGGCAATTTCATAATACATGTTTCTATTTATTTCATGTGCATAGTGGGTTCCAGGAGTAGCATGGTCAATGCTTACTGAAGTCGTGATACCCACTCGCTTGCCTGCCTTCTTGGCCTTTTCAGCAAATGATTCTACAGGGTTTTTGTCAGCATCCACGCCCATAGCACCATTGTAAGTTTTTACACCCGTTGCCAATGCGGTACCAGCAGCAGCAGAGTCAGTAACAGAGCTGGAAGCAGAATGAGAGTTAGCATGGCTTGCTACTGGGAATGAAGGGAACAACAAAGGCTTGATACCTATACGTCCTTCAACTTCAGCCAGAAACATCTCTGTTGTGTTTACCTGATTCAGGCCCATGCCATCACCAATAAAATAAAATACGTATTTAGCTTGTTGGGCATGTATTTGACATACTGCCATTACAAGCAACAATGCAACAAATAACTTTTTCATAAATCAAAATATTAATAGTTGTGATGGCAAAGATAATAAGAAAATGTTCTTACTAAATCATAGTTGGACAATAATTATTTGCTGTTTATGACAATTTTTAGTTTTTAAACCATGAAATTATGATTTGTTGAAACTTTTTTGCATTTATTTAGATTATAAGAAGTATATATAGCGTATATTTGTAACAATATTTGATAATAATCTTTTAGATAGAAAAACAACAATTGATCAAAAATATGAATAAATTTTGTTTCGTAAAAGAATTGGCACGTCGATTACAAATCACCGACACAGCAGCAAAAGCCTTTGTAGATGAGTACAATAATTTGGTAATTGACAAGATGTGTGAAGGCGAGGAGGTTAAGCTTCAATATTTTGGCAAATTCATTCCTCACCGTCAGCCTAGACGTCCAGGACGTGATCCTCGTAATGGTGAGTATCATGATATTCCTGAACGTATAACCATTAAGTTCAAAGTAAGTGCAAATGTTTTGGACAAACTTAATGATTAGGGGGTAGGAAAGAAGATAATTTTAGAAAAGGAGCGGCGTCTATCGACAGATGTCGCTCCTTTTTATCCAAAAATTATGGTCGCTGATTGTTAAATTATTCAACAATCTTCATGCTGGGCAGAAATCGTGCTGTTTTTTGCAAGGTGGATTGCACAAAATTCATTATATTTGCAGCTAAACAATTAACAAAAACAGAAAAATCTATGAATAAACTAATCCAAGGTATTATTGAACGTGCCAAGGCTAACCGCCAACGCATTGTTTTACCTGAAGCTACCGAAGAACGCACATTGAAGGCTGCCGACCGTGCTTTGGGCGACAACATAGCCGACATCATCTTGATTGGTGACATCAAAGAGATTCACCGCATGGCCGATGAGTTTGGCTTGAAAAACATTGATAAGGCCACATTGATTGACCCGCTGGACAATCCTAAGGCTGAGGAATATGCTCAATTGTTGGCTGAGCTTCGCAAGAAAAAGGGAATGACCATTGAGCAGGCTCGCGAGTTGGTGAAGAATCCACTTTATTTGGGCTGTATGATTATTAAAACAGGTGATGCAGATGGACAAATTTCTGGTGCCCTGAGTACCACGGGCGATACCCTTCGTCCTGCTCTCCAAATCATCAAGTGCTCTCCCGGCATTACTTGTGTCAGTGGCGCTATGCTGATGATTACCCAGCAACCGCAGTTTGGTGAAAACGGTGTGTTGGTGGTAGGCGATGTGGCCGTAACCCCAATACCTGATGCTAATCAGTTGGCACAGATTGCCGTTTGTACGGCAGAGACGGCTCGTGCCGTTGGTGGCTTTGCCGATCCTAGAGTGGCGATGCTTAGCTTCTCTACCAAGGGATCTGCTTCTCATGAAGTGGTGGATAAGGTGGTTGAGGCTACTAAGTTGGCGAAAGAGATGGCTCCCGAACTGAAGATTGATGGTGAGTTGCAGGCAGATGCTGCTTTGGTGCCATCCGTAGGTAAGAAGAAAGCTCCAGGCAGCGAAATTGCAGGCAATGCCAACGTATTGGTATTTCCCAACTTGGAGGTGGGCAATATAGCCTATAAGTTGGTACAGCGTTTGGGTGATGCTTTGGCTATTGGTCCTATTCTTCAGGGTATTGCCCGTCCGGTCAATGACCTAAGCCGTGGATGCTCTATTGATGATGTGTATTATATGATTGCCATCACCTCATGTCAGGCACAGGCAGCTAAAAAGTAACCTAAAAATAGTGAATAATGAAGATTCTAGTATTAAATTGTGGTAGTTCGTCAATCAAGTATAAATTGTTTGACATGACAGATAAATCCGTCATCGCTTCTGGTGGAATTGAAAAGATCGGCCTGGCTGATTCATTCCTAAAGTTTGCATTACCTGACGGCGAGAAGAAAATTGTGCATAAAGACATCCCAGAGCATACTGTGGGTGTGGAGCTGATTCTCCAAACATTGATTGATCCTCAGTATGGAGCCATCAAGAGTTACGATGAAATCGATGCTGTGGGTCACCGTATGGTGCATGGTGGCGAGCGTTTCACCGAGTCAATGTTGCTGACGCCCGAAGTGCTCAAGGAATTCGAGGCATGCAATGACCTGGCTCCACTTCACAACCCTGCCAACTTGAAAGGTGTGAATGCAGTGAAGGCCATCCTGCCTAACGTACCTCAGATTGGTGTGTTCGACACCGCTTTCCATCAGACGATGCCTGACTATGCCTACATGTACGCTTTACCTTATGAGTTCTATGAGAAATATAAAATACGTCGTTATGGCTTCCATGGTACCTCACACCGCTTCATCACCCAGTATGTTTGCGAATATCTGGGCGTGAAGAAGGAAGGTCTGAAACTCATCACTTGCCACATTGGCAATGGTGCATCCATCGCTGCCATCAAGGATGGTAAAGTGTTGGATACCTCTATGGGCCTCACGCCATTGGAGGGTCTCATCATGGGTACCCGTAGTGGTGATGTCGATGGTGGTGTGATAACATTCCTTGAAAATAAATTGGGCGTGAATGCTGCACAGATGAGCGACCTTTTGAACAAAAAGAGCGGTATGTTGGGCATCACGGGCGTATCCAGCGACATGCGTGAACTCGAGGTGGCACAGAAAGAGGGCAATCCTCGTGCAATCTTGGCTGATAAAATGTATAACTATCGTATTAAAAAATATATTGGTGCTTATGCTGCCGTCCTGGGTGGTGTCGATGTCATCGTCTTCACAGGTGGCGTGGGTGAGAACCAAGCTAGTATGCGTGCCAATACCCTCGAGGGTATGGAATTCTTGGGTGTGAAGATAGATCCCGAACTGAACAAAGCTACCGTAAGAGGTAAGGAAGGTATCATTTCAACCCCAGACTCCAAGGTGAAAGTGGTAATCTTGGCTACCGATGAAGAGCTGATGATTGCCCAAGACACCATGAACATTGTGAAAGGCTAAAAGTTAAAAATCTATCAATACTGCGCAAGATTTTCCATTTTCTTGCGCAGTATTCTTGTTTTAGGCTCATTATGTAGTAAAAGAGTAATCACTTAAAGTAAGGAAAGGGCATGGATATGAAGAAGGTTTTATTTACTTTGGCTTTCGGTTTTGCGCTCATCAGCTGCGGAACCATGTATGATACTTACGATGGAACTGGATACACTAACTATACTTATGGTTATGATCAGGAGTATGTCATCTACAATAATGGCTATCGCTACGGCTACGAAGCTGGCGTGATTGACGCTATCACTAACCGTATGGTTTTGGCTATGGCACTCGACCAGGCTCGTGCTGCTCGTCTGCTGGAGCTGAACAGAAGGTATTTCTATATCTTCCACAGCATGCCAAACTTTAGCTTTGGTTACTTTGACTTCAACCCAGGACCTCCACCACCACGTCGCAATCCTGTTGGACCTGGTTACTATGGTGGTTCTAACCGTCCTCCTTATGGTAGCGGCTATGGCAATAATGGCTATGGCAACTATACTGGACGCGGACAGGGTGGATACCGTTCTAACTACGATGTCAATATGACGGAGCACGACCTCCAGGCTGCCGCTAAGGAATATACCCGCAGCGTGAAGTCTATCGTGGGCAACCAGAACTACACCGTGTTTGAGAGCAGGGTACGCGATGACGCCAAGAAGGCTAACCAGAAGGTGAACGCCGTACGCGTGAACCCTAACCTGAACGCTGAGAGGGTTAACAACAATACCACCACCAATGGTACTGTTCCAGCTACCCGCACTCGTACAGGTAACACCAGCACCAATGTTCGTACCAATACCAATACGAATACGGGTACTGCAACGACTCCTACTACCAGCGGTACCAGAGTACGTAGCAACAATAATACCAATACTACTACTCCTACTACCAACAGTACGAGGGTTCGTAGCAACAGCAACACTACTGCTCCTGCATCAACAACCATTGGTACAAGAGTACGTAACAACAACAGCAACTCTGGCAGTAGCAGCACTACTACCACTACTACTACCAACACTTCTACCCGTACTCGTACGCGTACAAGATAATGAAGAATATAAAATAAAAATGGAGAATGGCAACATTCTCCATTTTTATTATTTTCAACGGTCGCTTTTAGAACAGCGAGCCCAGACCCAAGCCAGCTTGATCTATGCTGAGTCGCGATAAAGTGGACTGTAATTATTCTTCTGAGGTCAGTAGTCGTTCCAGTTCTTCAGCACTCAGCTTCAGGAAAAACTCTCCCTTCTTGGCAACAGAGATACTGCCCGTCTCTTCGCTTACGATAATGGCCAGGGCATCCGTTTCTTGCGAGATACCCATACCGGCTCTATGGCGCAAGCCCAACTCCTTGGGTATGTCTAAGTTATGAGCTACTGGCAAGATACAGCCTGCCGCTTTGATGCGCTTGTGGCTGATCACCATCGCTCCATCGTGCAGCGGACTATTCTTAAAGAAGATGTTCTCAATCAAACGCTGGTTGATGTTGGCGTCTATGGTGTCACCCGTACGTACGATGTTGTCGAGCGGTACATTACGTTCTACCACAATCAAGGCACCTACCTTTCCCTTCGACATGTTCAGACAAGCCATCACAATGGGCAACACATCTTCATGTGTGCTTTGGTTATCCTTACTGCCGAAAAACAGTTTCACAAAAGCGCTGGCACTATGGTGCGAACCTAATGAGAAGAGGAAATGACGTATCTCGTCCTGGAAGAGTACGATGATGGCAATCACACCCACACTGATTAGTTTGTCAAATACCGTACCCAGCAACCTCATTTCCAGTATCTGGGTTACTACCAGCCAGATAATCACAAATATCATCAGACCCGTAAATACCTTTATTGAGCCTGTTGATTTCATCAGCTTGTAGATGTAGTACAGCAATGTAGCTACCAGCAGGATGTCAATCAAATCTTTAATGCCAAATTGGAAAAACATATCTTATTCTGTTTCAGTTATCTTGGTTAAACTCATACTGCTTCACGTTTTGCCAAAGTCTGATGGCTTCCACAGCTTCTTTCACATCGTGCACCCTCAGGATGTTGGCACCCTTGCTCAGGGCGATGGTATGCAGCACGGTGGTACCGTTCAGGGCTTCTGCGGGAGTGATGCCCAGTGTCTTATACACCATCGACTTCCTCGACACGCCTACTAAAAGAGGCAGCTGGAAGATATCGAACTCATTCAGGTGGGCCAAGAGCTCAAAGTTGTGTGCCAGCGTTTTACCAAAGCCAAACCCTGGGTCCAGGATGATGTCGTTCACCTTCATCTCATGCAAGATCCTCACCTTCTCGGCCAAATGCAGCATCACCTCCTTCAGCACATTCTCGTAGTGGGGTGCTTGTTGCATGTTCTGTGGCGTCCCCTGCATGTGCATAATAATATATGGTACGTGTGCGCGTGCGATAGTGTCAAACATGTTGCTGTCCAACTCGCCACCTGCGATGTCGTTGATGATGGCCACGCCATATTCCTCAATGCACATCTTCGCCACATCGGCCCTGAAAGTATCCGCAGAAACTATGGCATCGGGAGCTTCCTTTCGCAGAACTGCCAACCCCTCACGTAGTCGCTTCATCTCTTCCTCCATCGGCAGATCGTCGGCTCCCGGACGAGACGAGTAGGCACCCATATCCAGCATGTCTGCCCCCTCCGTCAGCAATTGCCTTACTCGCCGAGCCACTTGTTCGGCAGTCTGCGCTCTGCTGTCCTCGAAGAACGAATCGGGGGTCAGGTTCACGATGCCCATCACCTTGGGTGTTGACAAGTCCAGCAGCTGTCCGTTGACGTTTATGGTTCCTGTAAACATAAGTTTCTGTGTTTTTGATGACAAATGTACGGAAAAAACATTATTTTTGCATGAAATAAACCCAAGAAATTATGATAGAAACACTTTATCAGCTTTTTCTGCAGTGCAACGGCATCACCACCGATAGCCGTAATTGTCCGCAGGATTCGCTTTTTATAGCCCTCAAGGGAGAGAATTTCAACGGCAACGCCTTTGCGGCCAAGGCTCTCGAGGCAGGATGTAAGTATGCGGTGATAGATGAGGCTGCCTTCCTTCCTGAGGGCGACGCTCGCTATATTTTGGTGGATAACTGCCTCCAGACTTTTCAACGTTTGGCCAACTACCACCGCCGTCAGCTAGGGACTCCCATCCCCACTACGACACTTGATGCGGGCATCCCCATCATCGGCATTACGGGCACCAATGGCAAAACTACCACCAAGGAGCTCACCGCTGCCGTTCTTTCCAAGAAATACAATGTGCTCTATACACAGGGCAACCTCAACAATAGTATCGGTGTACCGACTACGGTGTTGCGCCTGAAACCCGAACATCAGATAGCCATTATCGAGATGGGAGCCAGTCATCCGGGCGACATCAACGAGTTGGTGGATGTTTGCGAACCCAACATCGGACTGATCACCAATGTAGGTAGGGCACACTTGTTGGGCTTCGGCTCTTTCGAGGGGGTGAAGCGCACCAAGGGCGAGCTGTACGATTTCCTCAAGGCTACCAACGGTGAGGTCATCGTCAATGCCGACAGCACCGACTTGATGCAGATGATAAGCGAAAGGGAGTTGAACCAGCGAGCCATCTATTATGGCGAGAAAGCCGATGACAGCCTCTCCGTGCGTGGTGAGATAGTGGGACACTCGTCCTTCCTGCATTTCCGTTGGTCAACGGTCAATGGTCAACGGTCAACGTTTTATGACGTTCAGACCCACCTCATTGGTGACTACAACCTCAGCAACATGCTGGCAGCCATCACAGTAGGCATCCGTTTTGGTGTGGCGCCCGAAGATATCTGCGATGCCTTACGCTCCTACGAGCCCCACAACAACCGCTCGCAGCTGACCAAGACGGAACACAACACCCTGATTATTGATGCTTATAACGCCAATCCTACCAGCATGAAAGCTGCCCTCGATAATTTCTATCACATGGAGGCAAACGACAAGATGCTGATTCTTGGCGAGATGCGTGAGTTGGGCGCCGACAGTCAGCAAGAGCACCAGCGAATCGTGCAACTCATACACGACTATGGTTTCCAGGATGTGTTGTTGGTGGGTGAGGAGTTCATCAAGACGGGCACAGCCTTCCGCTGTTTCAGCGATGTCAATGCCTTGTCAGAAGTATTGAAAGCTCACCAGCCCCAAGGCAAGACCATCCTCATCAAGGGATCTAACGGAACGAAACTATTTACCCTGCCCGAACTTCTGTAGTACCTTTGGCAGGAGATAGATACCCACCATAGCGGCGAGGATAACACCCAATGAGTTGGCACCAAAGTCCAGCCATTCGCCGCCACGGTACTCCGTGCAGTATTCCTGCAACAGTTCCACTACGCCGCCATATACCAGCGGACAGACGAACGCTCCTATCCAGGCATGCCACATAGGGGCGTTGGTCTTTTTCCTTCCCCTGTAGAACTCCAGCCACAACAAGCCAGCCATCACGAAATACATGCCTGTGTGTACCAATTTGTCAATACCTGGCACATCATCCAACTCTGTCTGTGGGGGCTTGAAAAAGGAGAGGAATGTCACCAACAAAATGATGGCAATAGAGAACGGATATCGTAAGATAAATGCTTTCATACGTAAAATCTTTATAATTGTGGCGCAAAAATACGAATAATTGTGTATTTTTGCACCTAAAATCTAAGAAATCAATAAATATTGATTTGTATCAGGCATTATGAGTAACGAGAGTAGGGTTAACTTTGGAAGCAAGATAGGAGCCATCTTGGCAGCGGCAGGCTCAGCCGTAGGCTTGGGCAACATCTGGCGTTTCCCGTATCAGACGGGCAACGATGGTGGTGCTGCTTTCATCCTTATCTATATTGTTTGCATCCTTTGTTTTGGCATCCCCGTCATGATAGCCGAGTTCACCATAGGTCGCCATTCCCGTTCCAACACAGCCAGGGCTTATCAGATACTCGCTCCAGGCACCCAGTGGAAGTGGGTGGGCCGTTGGGGCGTACTCACGGGTTTCCTCATCCTCAGCTACTATGCGGTGGTGGCAGGGTGGACACTCGAGTATTTCCTGCAGGCGGCTGGCAATACCTTTATAGGTAAGACTCCCGAACAGTTTACCGAGTCGTTCACTACCTTCACAGCTAGTCCGTGGCGCCCCGTGATGTGGTTGGCCCTGTTTATGTTTGCCACCCATTTCGTTATCGTCAAGGGCGTACAACAAGGCATCGAGCGTTCGGCTAAGATCCTCATGCCCGTACTCTTCGTGCTGCTCATCATCATGGCCATCTGCTCTGTGATGTTGCCCGGCTCTGGTCCGGGTTTGGAGTTTCTGCTCAAGCCCGACTTCAACAAGGTCAACTCGGGCGTGCTGCTCTCGGCCATGGGACAGACGTTCTACTCTTTGAGTCTCGGTATGGGATGTTTGTGTACCTATGCCTCTTACTTCCAGAGCGATACCAACCTCACCAAGACGGCCTTCAATGTGGCAACCATCGATAGCTTGGTGGCCACCCTGGCTGGTTTGATCATCTTCCCCGCTGCTTTTTCGGTAGGCATACAGCCCGATGCGGGCCCCAGCTTGGTATTCATTACGTTGCCCAATGTGCTCACGCAGGCTTTTGCCGGACTGCCTTGGCTCACCTATATCCTCAGCACCGCCTTCTATCTTTTGTTGGCGTTGGCTGCCCTCACCTCCACCATCTCCATGCACGAGGTGGTGACGGTCTATCTGCATGAGGAGTTCAAGATGAGTCGTCGCAAGGCTGCCTGGCTGGTCACCTCGGTATGTGGCATCATCGGTGTCTTCTGTGCCTTGTCTATGGGTGTTGGCAAAGACTACACCCTCTTTGGCATGAACCTGTTTGATATCTTCGACTTCGTCACGGCCAAGCTGATGTTGCCGCTCGGAGGCTTCTTCATCTCCATCTTCACGGGATGGTACCTCGATAAGAAGATTTTGCGCGATGAGCTCAACAGCGGTGGTCATCTGCCTCTGTATGTCTATAAGGCCATCGTCTTCATCCTGCGTGTGGTGGCACCTATCGGCATTGGCTTCGTGTTCATCAACGAGTTAGGTGTCTTGTAACCAGCTCGCATTATGTGGCAATTTTTCAAAGATTATCATTTCTACCGCCCCGCAGAGAAGCGTGCCATCGTGGTGTTGCTCACCCTCATCGTGCTTACTATCGGCGCTACCTTCTGGTATGAACGAACACACCAGCTTGTCCTCTCGCCTGAGGAAGCTGCTGCTCTCCAGGTTTTTGCCGACTCTCAGCAGCAGCAAGCTGGTGATCGTCGTACCGACATTTCAACGGAAACTGCTGCCCAGCAGCGTTTGGAGCCTTTCGACCCCAATACAGCCGACACGTTAACATTGGTACAATTGGGCCTTCGTCCTTTTGTTGTGAACAATGTGTTGCGCTATCGTGCCAAAGGGGGCGTGTTCCGTCAGGCATCCGACTTCCGCAAGATCTATGGGTTGACCGACGAGGAGTTTACGGTTTTGGCGCCTTATATCGTGATTCGTTCCACCTCCGAAGTGTCTTCTGTCCAGCGCCAAGAGTCTGTAGCACAGACCTCTTCTGATGGGTCGTCAAGGTCGTATGGCTCAAGCCGCCAAACATGGCAGCGGAACGAGGTTGCCCATCAGGATTCCGTCCCTTCTCTTTTGAAAGAAGCTTCTTATGAGAAAATAGAGAAATACGAGCCTGGTACGCTGGTCGATTTGAACAAGGCCGATACTACCGAACTCAAGAAGATTCCAGGCATCGGCAGTGCCATTGCCCGCATGATAGTCACTTACCGTACTCAGCTGGGTGGCTTTTATGAGGTCGGGCAACTTCGCGACATCCATCTTGATGCCAGTCAGTTGCAGTCGTGGTTCGCCATCGATGAGGCCGATATCCGCAAACTTTCGGTTAATTCCTTCAGTGCCGACCGCCTTCGTCGCCATCCTTACATCAACTTCTATCAAGCCAAGGCTTTGGTCGAGCATCGTCGCAAGCACGGTGCCCTCACTAGTCTTCAGCCTTTCGTCCTCTACGAAGAGTTTACAGCCTCCGACCTAGACAGGCTCTCTCACTACCTCTCTTTTGACTGATTATGTCTGCATATTTTTATTAAAGGTCCTTATCATCAACATTTGATGCTAAAAGGACTGATTCTCCAAGGCTAAAATTTCTTCATTTTTGCTAAGAAAAAATAGACGAGCGCTTCGCGACTCTTATTTGATTTTTTCTCTTTACGCAAAAACTCGAAATTTCTAAACGCCTCTCCGCATATGTCCTTTTAGCATCAAGTTGCTTTACGATTGCCTTTATTATCAATTTGGGAAAAGCCTTGTTGGTCTAATCCGACATTCTTTTCTGCAGCGTTAAAAAAATCGTGAAAGTTTGTGCAAACCGAACGCAGAGCCAAGCTTGCTTGAGCTATGCTGAGGTGCAGCCAAGATTCTGTAAAGTTTTCTGTATAAAAACGCAAACAGGGCAGAGCGTTATGTTTTTTTGCGTTTTAAGAAAACGAGAGCGATTTTTAGCGGAAGAAATGCAGTCGGAGTAGACCAATATGCTGGGGAAAAAATAAGAAGATTAGACGATAATTCCGTCTTTGAGGCGAATAACCCTGTCCGTCATTTGCGCCAAAGACTCATCATGCGTCACGATAACGAACGTCTGCCCCAGACGGTCACGAAGATCAAAGAAAAGACGATGCAGCTCCAGCTTGTTCTGCGAGTCAAGACTGCCCGAAGGCTCATCAGCCAGCACCACGTCAGGATGATTCACCAAGGCCCGCGCCACCGCCACACGCTGCTTCTCACCCCCCGACAACTCGTTCGGCTTATGCTCCGTACGCTGCTCCAACCCCATGAACGTCAGCAGCTCCAACGCCTCCTGCCGCGCAGCCTGACGCTCCTTGCCCGCAATCAGTGCCGGCAACATCACATTCTCGATGGCCGTAAACTCAGGCAGCAGTTGGTGAAACTGAAACACGAAGCCGATGTGTTGGTTCCTGAACGCCGACAAAGCCCGCTCTCTCAGCTGCAGCACATCCTGTCCGTTGATCATCACCTTGCCCCCATCCGGCACATCCAGCGTACCCATGATCTGCAGCAAGGTCGTCTTCCCTGCGCCACTTGGTCCCACGATACTCACCACCTCGTGCTGTTTGATGTCTAAGCTGATGCCCCGCAGTACTTGCAGCGAGCCAAAGCTCTTCGTTATGTTTTCCAGATGAATCATCACAATTGTTTTTTAAACCATTTATATAGCCACATGCCAATCTTCTCATACAGCTGTACATCGTTGCTGCCAAGAGGCTTCGAGAAGGTAATCGTCTCCTGCACTGCATCGCCCATCTGATCGGGAAATACCAGCATCAGACTGCTATTGTTGAAGTACGTGCCAATCTGCTTAGGCAGCTCCTCAAACAGCGGGTTGTACGATATCGAGCCCCTGCGTGCGCTCACAATCACCAGCAGATGGTCGTAGCTCACATAGCCCGTCAGCAGCAGCAGGTCGTCCCATTTCTCCAAGTTAGAGAAGTTCGTGCGCGTCTGCTTATATTTCGTCTCCACAAAGTTCTGTATGTAGCCCGTGGTCTTGTCGTTGGCAAAGAAATGCACACGGCACCCCATCGCCGCCCCCATGCGGCACACGTTACGCAACCATTTCTGGAAGCCCGCCTCATACTCAGCCTTCGGCGGCACCGCCACCACGATGCGCCGTATGGTGCTCAGCGGCATCAGGAACTTAGCCACAATCACCTCACGGTGCAGACTCTTCAGCAGGTTCTCCGTCACCTTGCCATAGAACGAGTCCATGATGTTCATCTTGCGGTGCAAGGCCACCACGAGGCACGACGCATCCTGTTCCTTTGCCGTGTGTATGATGCCCGACGATATGTTCACGTCATAGCGACTCAGCTGTACCAGCTTCACGTTCGCCCCCGCAGCCGCCTTCGCCGCCTTGTTCAGACACAGTCGCCCCTTCATCTCACTCTGCTCCGTACCCGCATCCGTCATCACGTGCAGCGCCAGGATATTATCCTCGAATGTTGTGCTCCTGATCATCAGTGCCAACTCCATCAGGTAGTCAATCGTGTCGAGGTATGCCACCGGAATCAGAATCTTCTCCGTCGAGCGACGCTGGTGTTCGTCAGGTTGTGTCTCGGCCATCGCTATCTGCCTTGCCGCGTTGTCCGTCACCAACGAACTCACGATGCACGTCACCAGAATCAATAGGATGGTACCATTCAGCACATCCTCGTTCAGCAGTCGGCTACCGTCAGGCAGTATGATGTTATAGCCCACCATCACCGCCGCCAGTGTGGCCGCCGCCTGTGCCGTACTCAGTCCGTATATCAGTCGCCGCTCTATGCCCTTCAGTCCGAAAATCTTCTGCACCAAGAACGATGCTATCCACTTGCCCGTCAGCGCCACGCCAATCATCACCGCCGCCACCTCCAGCGCGTTCAGACTCCCAAACAGCACATGCAGGTTGATGAGCATACCCACGCCAATGAGGAAATAAGGGATGAACAGCGCGTTACCCACAAACTCCAGGTGTCCCATCAGCGGCGACACCTTCGGTATCATCCTGTTCAGCACCAAGCCCGTGAGGAAAGCCCCCAGGATGCCCTCCATGCCCGCCAGCTCCATCAGTGCTGCCGCCAGGAACACCAGTGCCAGTACGAAGATATACTGCGTCACCACCTCGTCGTAGCGGCGGAAGAACCAGCGAGCGATGCGTGGGAACAGTACGATGATCACCGCCCCAATCACGATGATTTTGCCCACCAGCAACAGCCAGTAGCCCCCACCGGCATCACCACTGTGCACACCCGCCACCACCGCCAGCACCAGCAGCGTCAGCGTGTCCGTCACCGCCGTGCCACCCACGGCTATGCTCACCCCACGCTGTCCCGAAATGCCATATTTCAGCGTGATGGGATACGATACCTGCGTGTTCGAGGCATACATACTGGCCAGCAGCACCGCCGTAGCCATGCCGTAGTGCAGGATGCTCAGGTTGGTCACCACACCGATGGTGATAGGAATGAAGAAACACAGCAGTCCCAGCGTCAGCGCCTTATACTTGTTCTCCTTGAAGTCGTTCATGTTCATTTCCAGTCCGGCCAGGAACATGATATAGTACAGACCCACCTTGCCGAACAGCTCGAAACTGCTGTCGCGCGCCAGGATGTTGAAGCCATGCTCGCCCACCAGCAAGCCCGCAATGATCATGCCTATGATGTGAGGGATACGCAGTCTGTCCAGCAAGACAGGAGCGAACAGTATAATCACCAGCACCAACAGGAATATCCAGGTGGGATCGGTAATCGGGAAACTGATATATTGGTACAACCACTCCATGCTGTCTGTTCTTAGAAGGGTAGGGAAGTCCCTTTCTCCCTACAAAATAACGAAAAATTTCCCACTTTGCATTATTAATTGAGCAAATTGTTATAATTTTGCACTGAATTTAAACCAAAGAAGATATGAAAGTAGCAATTGTTGGAGCAAGTGGTGCCGTAGGACAAGAGTTCCTGCGTGTACTGGAAGAGAGAAATTTCCCCATCGACGAACTGCTGTTGTTTGGTTCGCCACGCAGTGCGGGCAGTACTTACACTTTCAGAGGTAAAGAAATCAAGGTCAAGCTCCTGCAGCATAACGACGACTTCAAGGGTGTTGACATCGCCTTTACATCGGCAGGTGCCGGCACCTCTAAGGAATATGCAGAGACCATCACCAAGTATGGAGCCGTGATGATTGACAACTCCAGTGCCTTCCGCATGGATGCCGATGTGCCCCTGGTAGTGCCCGAGGTCAACGCCCCCGATGCCAAGATACGTCCACGCGGCATCATCGCCAACCCCAACTGCACCACCATCCAGATGGTCGTAGCCCTCAAGCCCATTGAGGAGCTGTCACACATCGTGCGTGTGCATGTATCTACCTATCAGGCAGCCAGTGGCGCCGGTGCCGCCGCCATGAAGGAGCTCTACGAACAGTACCGTCAGGTATTGGCAGGTGAGCCTGTCACCGTCGAGCGTTTCCAGTACCAGCTGGCGTTCAACCTCATCCCGCAGGTCGATGTGTTCACCGAGAACGACTATACCAAGGAAGAGATGAAGATGTTCAACGAGACACGTAAGATCATGCACTCTGATGTACGCGTCAGCGCCACCTGTGTGCGTGTACCCTCGTTGCGTTCCCACTCCGAGGCCATCTGGGTAGAAACCGAACGTCCTGTATCAGTAGAGGAAGCCAAGGCCGCCTTTGCCAAGGCCGAGGGTCTGGTCATCGAGGACAATCCTGCCGAGAAGAAATATCCTATGCCACTCTTCCTGGCCGGCAAAGACCCCGTCTATATCGGTCGCATCCGCAAGGACCTCGCCAATGACAATGGTCTCACCTTCTGGATTGTCGGCGACCAGATCAAGAAAGGTGCCGCCCTCAATGCTGTACAGATTGCCGAGTACCTCATCAAAGAAAAGGCACTTTGACACTAAGACGAAATAACGTATCAATAATAAAGGCTGCGAAGTTCGCAGCCTTTAATTTTCAATTCCCCATCCATCAAATTTCCGGATGATTTATGTGATATTCCAGCAATTGCTTCATCGGCGTTAGCTCCACCGCCGTCACCACCTGCGTACCATATCCCATAGCCACCTCCTCCAGCAAATCCTTGAAGTCGTTAGCCATGTGACCCACCGCACAGAAAGGCAAGTTCTTATAGTCATATTGCAAGATGCAACGGTCGAAATACTCCTTGAAGTTACGCACCACCAACCACCTCACATAGTCATGCTCCTTCATGTTCTTCAGAAACTCAGCCACCCTTGCCAAGAACAACTCAGGCTCCTTCTGCTCATACACCAAGTCCTGCAAATTGTTAGAAGTCACGTTAAAGTGCTCATAGAAAGTCATTGCCATATCCACCGGAGCCATGTTCTTCACCACATCCGACAAGAACATACGACCCAGCGCAATAGAACTGCCCTCATCGCCCAGCAGATATCCCCCCGACAATACCGAAGCCACAATCTGCTTACCATCATAAAAGCACGATCCCGAGTGGTTAGCCAGCACACCCGCAATACCCGCATTATCCTGTAGCACCCCCCTTGCTGCCGCCAGCAAGGTAGAGTCTATCTGAACACGCGACTTAAATTGCGAAATAAGAGAATCCTCCACCTTCTTCTTACGCTCCTGCGAGCCACATCTCGACCCGTAGAAGTACACCATCTCATATCTTCTATGGAAAAAAATAGGAGGCAAGCTGAGCCTTACCATCCTGCTGATCTCTCTGCGAGTTTGGAAAAATGGGTTAATGACCTCTGACTGCGCCTCGATCATCACCTCTTTGTCGTTTATGCAAGCCCATTCCGTACCGAACGAGCCTGTCTCTATGATTAGTTTCATTTGGATCCCCTAGATGGTTACTTTTGCAAAGGTAATGTTTTTTTCCATATTTCCAATACAAAATCCCAAAAAGTGTATCGGTTACACTAAATAAATCCGCCACTACTATTGCAATCCCCGTTTTTTTGCCTTATATTTGAAACCTAAATTTACTATGATGAAAATACACTATTTTTCCTTTTTCGTCCTCGCCCTGCTGATCTGCACCAGTTGTCAGGCCCGCACCCAGCGCCACGACAGCGCCCCCCAGGAAGCAGCATCTTTGGCCACCGCCAGCCCCGTCATTACCGGTGATGCCCTTACCGAACTCTACTACCCCCTGATAGCAGGTCAGCGCGTGGCCCTCTTTGGCAACCACACCGCCCTCTTGCCCGATGGCGAGCATCTGGTCGATAAGCTCCTGCGCGACGGCCAGAAAGTCACCGCCGTCTTCTCCCCCGAGCATGGTTTCCGTGGCATCGCCGATGCTGGCGAACATGTGTCCAGCAGTGTCGATGCCCAGACAGGCATCCCCATCCTCTCGTTATACGATGGCGGCAATAACCGCCCTTCGGCAGCCTCCATGAGTAAGTTCGATGTCCTCTTGGTCGATATCCAAGACGTAGGCCTCCGCTTCTACACCTATTACATCACCATGTGCCGCCTCATGGCCGCCTGTGCCGATGCCGGCAAGACCGTCATCATCCTCGACCGTCCCAACCCCAACGGACATTTGGTCGATGGTCCCCTGTTAGATATGAAGTACAAGAGCGGCGTAGGCTGGTTGCCCATCCCCGTGCTGCACGGCATGACGCTCGGTGAGCTGGCGCAGATGGCCGTTGGCAAAGGCTGGTTAGGTACCAAGACCAAGTGTCAGCTTGTGGTCATCCCCTGCGAGCATTACACCCATCACACCCTGACCGACATCCAGGTGCCACCTTCGCCCAACCTGCCCAACCTGCGTGCCATCTACCTCTATCCCTCGTTGTGTTATTTCGAGGCCACCCCCGTCAGTGTAGGTCGAGGCACCGACCATCCCTTCCAGATCTATGGCCATCCCGCCATGAAGGGCCGCACCTATAGCTTCACCCCCGAGAGCCGTGCAGGTGCCAAGAGCCCCCCACAGCTCGGCAAGCGCTGCCAGGGAGTTGACCTCACCACCCTCGACATGGACAGCCTCACTACCAAGGGCATCGACCTCAGTTATGTCATCGATGCCTACAAAGATTTAGGCATGGGCAGTAAGTTCTTCACCGACTTCTTCGAGAAGTTGATAGGCGTCTCCTGGGTGCGCACGATGATTGTGCAGGGCGCCACCGCCGCCGACATCAAAGCCCGCTGGCAGCCCGATGTGGAGCAGTTCAAAAAGGACAGGAGGGAGTATCTGATTTATGAGGAGTGAAAACTGAAAACAATATCAAAATAGGTAGCTTTATAGTCGAAAATCAGCCCATTTTTAAAGGAGTGCCTTCTACGGGTGCTCGCAGTATCTGCTACGGGTCGTTCCAAAGCCTCCCATGAGTCATCGCAGTATCTCCTATGGGGGTATGGCAGATACTGCGACGGGTGATAGCAGATACTGCATCTGGTGGTGGCAAACCTTCCGTCACCTGATAGCAAGTTCTCCCTTCACTCATAGCATACTTTCCTTTTGCTCATAGCAGCTATTCCCATCAAAAACAACCACAAAATCCATCACAAAAATGTAGCGAACATCATTACGAGTAGAAGGACTGCTGGCTGTTGTTTGAGTGCAACGCGGTTAATTATTAATGTCTCTGTTACTTTTGAGTTTGTGATATTATGGAGGTGGAACAAAATGAAGAAGGGGGAAGTGATTGGCTTCCCCCTTCCTTTTTGATTATGTTTTCTGACTTTATTTGCTAATAGAGTATTATTTGTAGCGAATTTGTATTTTAGGATTTGAGAACTGCAATCTTGGCAAAATTTACTATATAAAAGTAACAAAAGTGAACCCTTTAATGGATTAGTTTCATAATACTAATCTGAATAGAATAATTATATTTTAATTATATCTCATACAAGTGGTTATATCTATATTTGCAATATAATTATTGTAATGAGGATATGAATGCTAGGATTAAGATAGGATTTTGGATGATGTCATTAGTTGCCTTCGCATCATGTAAGAACAATGCTAATACTAATATGATTTCTAATATTGTGCGTGAGTGGCAAGGCAAGGAAGTCTTGTTCCCAGACAATCCTGTGTTTACTATCTATGGTCTGGATACGGTTGATTACAAATTTAGAAATGCTGACTATAAGGTTGTGAGTTATGTGGATTCGGTGGGGTGCCTCAGTTGCAAATTACAGCTTGACAAGTGGAAGGATGTCATTCGTCGAATTGATTCGGTTGCAGATGTCCGTGTGTCATTTGTATTCTTTTTCTCTCCAGAGAAACAACGCGATGTGGCTTATGCCACCAAGAGCGGAGGGTTCGACCATCCCATAGTGTTGGACCTGAAAAATGAATTCAATACTTTGAATCACTTTCCCGTTGATTTCAACTTTCAGACCATGTTGCTTGATAAAGACAACAAAGTGGTAACCATAGGTAACCCTGTGCAAAGTCCTAAAATTTTGGATCTGTTCCAATCTGTCATCTTAGGTCTTGATAAAGATTCAAAGCCCCATGTTACCTTGACGACAGCAAGCATTGATCAGTCTGCCATTGACTTCGGACAAATGAGTCTGGGTGAAAAGCAGGAAAGCACCGTTAGGCTTACTAATACTGGCAATAAGCCGTTAGTTGTACAGGATGTGGTAGTGTCGTGTGGTTGTACCAAGGTGAAATACCCGGAGGCTCCCATTTTGCCAGATCAAACAGGAGAAGTTGTTGTCAGTTATGACCCAGATAAGAAGGGTGGGTTCCATAAAACCATTACCTTGTATTGCAATGCAGAACAATCTCCACTTCGGATTTCCATAAGTGGAAGAGTCGTATAACTTTTTTATTAACCATTTAAACATATAGTATTATGAAGAAGATTTTAATGAGCGTAGCCCTTGTATCAGCAATTGCTATTGCTACTGGCTACAGTATGATTGGCTCTGAAAAGAGCGATGTGAATATGAGTGATTTGGCACAAACTAATGTGGAGGCACTGGCACAAGCACTTCCACGTCAATGTGAATGTCTTCCCGCTGGCGTGTGTTGTGATTGTAAACTACAAGTAGAATGGGGCAAAACCGCAGACAGGTCAATGCAAGATGATTAAAGATTTATTCCATTTCGTTTTATTATGTATTATCAGCATTCTGACAATAAACTGTCAGAATGCTGAAGGTATTGAGAAGAAACAAAATAGTCGCAATAAAGTTGTCAGTGTCAAAGATAATATCAAACTGATTGAGACAGATAGCATTTTGATAAGCGATTTCTCTTATATCAAGGTGCTGGGAGATTACGCTGTGATTCCCGACTTGAAGTCGTCAGATAAATTAGTGCATTTGTTTGATAAGGAAACGATGGCCTATATTGCCAGTACAGGAGATTTGGGTCAAGGCCCGGGGGAGATTTCATCCATTGCTGGAGTGGCTTACGATAATGACAGGGATTGTCTGCAAGTCGTGGATTATGGAAGCAAAAACATCTACAACTTCGTTGTTGACAGTGTCAAGATGAATCCGGACTATTTGCCGACTGTCAAGCAGAAGTTGCGGAATGATATCATTCCTTATGAATACCACTTCCTAAACGATACTTTGAGCTATGGTGCATTTATCAGTCTCAATGCAAGCCGTTCAAGCAGCATGAGGATAGGTAAGTGGAATCTGCTGACAGGTGAGATGCAACTGCACAACCATGAGCATCCTGCAACCGCAAACAATGTGGTTGTTTATGATTACTCAAGCAAGCATGACCTGATAGTGGAGTGTAGCAACAAATATGACTTGATTAATATTTTCGATGGTCAGCTCAACTTGAAATCCCGTATTTATGGTCCGGAATGGGAAGAGAACGGAGATGATAGACAGCATTTCCTAAGTGTAGTTTTTTATAAGAATTGGATTATCGCAGCGTATAGTGGGAAGAGGGCTTCAGAAGACAGAATGCCAACGATTTGTTATGTTTTCGACTTGAAGGGCAACTATGTCAAGACTTTGGATATAGGATATAAGATTTGGCGCATGAGCGTGGATGAAAACCTCTCACGTTTGTATTTTTCCTTCCAAGACGCATTTCAATTTGGTTACTTGGACTTGAAGGGGTTATTAGATTAAATATATGAGTGAGGAGATGGCTTAACATACTAGTTAATATAACGTTCTATGGCAGCTGGGCTGTGGTGATCTACCTGCTGCTGCAAGTTTTTCTCTTGGTGTCGTTCAAGGTGCCAACCAATTCTATGGTGCCTACAATGATGCCAGGGGACTTTATATTGGTGGAGAAGCTAAGTATGGGGCCAAGACTGTTTAACGTGTTCAAGGCGCTGAGGACGGAGGATGTGAAGATATACCGTTTGCCCGGGCTGAGGGGCATCAGGCGAAATGACCCCGTGGTGTTTAATTACCCTTACGAGTATGGCCGATGGGACAGCGTGAGGTTTCATGTGATGCAGTATTATACGAAACGTTGTATCGGTTTGCCTGGGGATACCATCAGTATAAAGAATGGATTGTATATGATGGGGGAGTTAAAGGGAGGCATTAAGCAAGGGCAGATGGAAATGGCTATGCTGTCGGACAGCATCATTCAGGCGAGGTATCATGACCCGATATATCCTGAGGCATCAGCTGGTGAGGGAATGGGCTGGACTTTGAAGGATTTCGGACCGCTACCAATTCCCAAACGGGGGCAAAGGGTGAAGATGGACTCAACTGCCTGGAAGCTCTACCATCAGTTGGTAGAGTGGGAGCAGAAGGGGGAGGTGGCGATAGACAGTGATTATACTTTCACCCACGACTATTACTTCATGGCAGGCGACAATGTGGTCAGCTCCATAGATTCCCGCTTCTGGGGCTTGCTGCCGGATGACTACATCGTGGGTAGGGCTTGGCGTATTTGGAAGTCGGTTGGAAGGGATGGAAAGACGAGATGGGACAGGGTGATGAAAAAAGTGGAATAATTATATTTCAATTATATTTCTTGCGAATGGTTATCGCTACATTTGTAAGATATAAAAATGAAAGATTAATATGAAGATAAGAACTGGAATAGGAATTTGGTTGGTGGCTGGTTTGTGCATGGCTTGTAACAGTAAGACTGGCAGTAACGACACTTCAGAAGAAGGAGTGAATGAATTAGCTCAGGCAGAGCCAAATGAGGTTACTACCATTACCTTGAGGCGGCAGGCG
>JAFSPM010000027.1 GCA_017442855.1 Bacteroidaceae bacterium
AAAGCCCAAGTACAAACTCTATCACCCCATAGACGGTCATCTGTTGGAAGAGGGCGAACTGATGGTTCCCCGCTTCAACATCCACCGCTGCTTGGAATGCACCAGCGTCCCAACGTGCGTCGGCTGCACCAACTGCGGGTCATGCAAGCAGGTGGAGCTGGTGAGCATGGAGCGGCTGTTGGAGATGAGAATAGAGAACCAATGAATATGACAGGGTGCGTCACCGCAAAGGATGTCGCTCCCTGTTTTGACTCCCAAGGAACCCTATCGTTTGTCGGGAATACCATAATCAAGCCAATGCTCCTGCGAGTGGTAGGCTTTCAGGGTCTTCTTCGAATCAGAATAAGCAGCTTTGACAGCAGTTAGGATCTCATTCATCTTCTTCACCTTGGGCGATAGCTCCTCACGCAGACGGTCCACCTCGGCATTGGCTTCTGCCAGTATTGTCAGAGCTTGTTCCATCTCATTGATTCTACTTCTTGTAATCTCTTTTTCACCCATTTCTCTCACATGACGGCGCAGTCCCTTAATAAGGTTCCGACTTTTCTCAATTTGGATTTCTGTTGTCTTTGACATACTTAAAATTTAGTTAGTTTATTACACATTAAAACAATAATTCTTTCGTAAAAATATAAAAAAAGGTCGGTTTAATGAACGCTACAGAGCGTCACTTTTTCGATTTTTTAAGATGAAAAAGTGGAATATTTTAACCTTTGTTAGTATCTTTGCCATATAGTTTTTGAGGAATAAAAGGATGAGAAAAGCAAGCAGAGCAATGGATGCGGCCTTCGCGTTGGAGGTGTTGGATAAGGCACCGTATGTCACAGTCAGTTTCACACGACCAGATGGAACGCCATACGGTGTACCCTTGTCGTTGGCACGCACTGACGAAAAGACATTCTACTTTCATTGTGCTTTGGAGGGTGAGAAGTTGGATTGCATGGCCAGCAATCCGAATGTGGCTTTGTCGGCAGTCACCAGATGCACGCCTACCGTCGGCCCGAAAGATGGCAGTTTCACACTACAGTTTAAATCGGCAATGGCTGTTGGCACAGCTGAGGTTGTAACAGATAGAGACGAGAAAATAGAGGCATTACGTGCTATCTGTCAGCGATTCCTGCCCAAGCACATGGATGCCTTTGACGATGCCATTGCTTGCAGCCTCGAACGTACTGCCGTAGTGAAGATAACCCTGACAGAACCTCCTACTGGCAAGCGGAAGCAGTATGACAAAGAGGGTGAAGAACTTAAATGGCAAAGAATGGAATGACATTAAAATAAGGGCAAGATGAAGAAAGTTTTTTCAACGATTCTGTGCGTATGCCTCGCACTTGGAGCATCGGCACAAACAACATTAAAGTTTGACGCCAATTCGGGCGTGAAGTCATCGATGGAGCTGTATGATGGAACCAAGGTCTCCTATACAGCCTACGAGAGGCTGTTCTATGTGACGAACGTGGAAGACTCTACCTACCAGTACCTGAACGTCTTTGTGCCAGACGAGGCGACACAGCAAACGCCCATCTTCCTGCGTACCTACGTAGGAGGCTACATGGCTTCGGCAGCAGCACAGCCACAGGCAGGTGATGCCAGCGGACGAGCACTGAAGGAGGGCTACGTGGTGGTGATTCCAGGTACCAGAGGACGAAACTCAATGGTTGGAACCATCTATACGGGTCGTGCTCCCAAGGCCATCCTCGACCTAAAGGCTGCTATCCGCTACCTACGTCATTTCGACAAGCAGATGCTGGGCGATGCCGAACGTATCATCACCGATGGTACGAGTGCGGGTGGTGCCATGTCCGCTCTGATGGGAGCCACGGGCAACCATCCCGACTATGAGCCTCTTTTGCAAGCGATGGGGGCTGCCCAGGAGCGCGACAATGTATTTGCCTCAGTATGCTACTGTCCCATCACCGACCTCGACCATGCTGATATGGCATACGAGTGGCTGTATAACGGAACTGACTCACGACAGCAGGGCAATCCCGATGTGCTTGCCGTAAGCAATGAACTGAAAGGACAGTTCGCTGCATACATCAACAGTCTCGGACTGAAAACAACCGATGGAACACCGCTCACAGCCAACAATTACCTGGATTTCATCAAGCGTGAGATTATCCGTGCGGCACAGATAGCCAAGAATGCAGGTGCCGACATTCCTGACAGCATTGGCTTCACGTTCAGCAATTCGGCAATGGGCATGTTTGCCGCTCCGATAAACGGGGGCGTGCAGCAGCCACAAGGAGGCATGCGTCAGCAGCAGATGCAGGGAGGTCAGCCACCAATGGGTATGCGTCCCATGCGTGGTGGCAGGATGGGTGGCAGACAAGTGGGTGAGTATATCACTGACCTCGACATGCAGAAATACCTGAACTACGTTGTATCCACCCAACCGCTGAAGACTGCCCCCGCCTTCGACACGAAGGGTGTCTGCGGACAGAATGCCTCTGGTGAGAACGATGAGTTTGGCGATGCCACTGGCACGAGTGTCAACTTTACGGACTATGCTGCCATGAAGACTGGCTCCGTACTGTCCAACTCCATCCGTCAGAACGTACGCCTGCTGAACCCCATGAACTATATCGGAGACGACAAGACCGACGTGGCTCCCCACTGGTACATCCGTCACGGAGCACGCGACCGCGACACGTCGTTCCCTATTCCCTTGAACCTCGCCCTGAAGTTGCAGAACACGGGTAAGGACGTGGACTACCTGCTGGCATGGAACCGTCCGCACAGCGGCGACTATGCCCTTGACGAGCTCTTTGAGTGGATTTGTGAAATCACGGCTCCAGAAAATTGATATTCTAACCAAAAAAGTTTTACCAAGCAAGCTTCATCTAAACAAAAATATGAAGACAGAATTGGAAAAATGTATGGCCGGAGAGTGGTACGACTGCCACGACCCCTACTTCATCGAAGCTAAGGCCAAAGCTTCGGAGTGGTGCACACGCTATAACGCCGTTCCCTACTCACAACGTGGCGAGCGGCGCAAGATGCTCGAAGAACTGTTTGGAGCTGTGGGCAAGAACGTCAGCGTCGGCGACAACTTCACCTGCGGCTTCGGGCGCAACATCTACATCGGCTCGAACGTGTCGGTCAATCTCAACTGCACGTTTATCGACTGTAACCGCATCGACATCGGTTCCGACACGCTAATTGCTCCCTGCGTCCATCTGACTACGGCTACGCACCCTGTGGAATTGGCAGACCGTCTGACTCCCGACTGGAATCCTGACAGCGGCGAATATCGGTGGCGCACATACGCCTTGCCCATCCGCATCGGACAGGGCTGTTGGATTGGTGCCAACGTGGTTGTGCTTCCAGGCGTGACGATTGGTGACGGTACGGTCATCGGAGCTGGTTCTGTGGTGACAAGAGATATACCTCCTAACGTCGTTGCTGTTGGAAATCCTTGTCGAATAATCAGAGAAATTAATGTCTGACTAATAATGGAATAGAGATGATAAGGAATATCATTTTTTTTAGCTGCCATGACTATGGCAACAGTAAATGCGCAGACGCTAACGGAGCGCATAACCGACGAAGCCTTCGCACTCATTGGCCAGGCACACAAGGATTATGATTGAGAAGAGCAAGAATGCTCAATCTTCCATTTCATATTTCTTCTATAACAATGCAAGGCTACTTAATCTGTCACCACTTCATTGAAATGCTCCTTTCCCCATGCGATAAGGGCTGTGAGGGCAGGAATCAGTGATTTGCCCGTGTCTGTCAAAGAATACTCAACACGTGGTGGAACCTCGGGATAGACTTGGCGATGCACCAGATGACTCTGCTCCAGATTCTTCAGTGTCTGTGAGAGCATTTTTTGTGAGCAATCCGTCATCAGGCGGTGAATCTCGTTGAAACGTAACACACCTGTCTCGCTCCTGTTCAACATGAAGAGAACCAACATTGACCACTTGTCGCCAAAACGACTAATGACTTGCCTGATGGGACAGGCTAAATACTCTGCTTTGATATCTGCCATAATCTTATTATTTTCAGCAATGACAGTGCAAACCAAACGCAATCAAAGCTTGCTTTAGATTGCTGAGGTGCAGCCTGTCTTCGCCATTATATCAGCAAAAGTAACCAACAGTTACCATATTTCCAAGAGATACCAAGTTAATATAGGTTAAAGCCGTTTTCTGTAAACTCCGATGCCTTCACAATTCCTACTTTTTGGTAACTAACCTACCCCAAGGTGCCTTCTTGCATACAATAATATTCCGACATAACTTTGCACTGTCAAAAAGAAACAATAATCATTTAAACAAATTAGTATTATGAAGACTATTGAAACTATTAAGACTGGTAAGAATTACAGCGCAGTAAGCGTAGGTAAGATTGATGAAATTATTGAACACGAGCTGCCTTTTGGACCTAATGTAACCATTCAGGGCAAGGTATTCGCAGGTCAGGCTGTTGGAGCTACGGGCAGTGAGTTTTCATTCCAGACACTTGTTCCTGGTCAGGACAGCGGTTTCTTGCACACCCACAAGACCCACGAGGAGCTTTACTTCATTCTGAAAGGTGAAGGACAGTATCAGGTAGATGGTGAGATCTTCCCTGTCAGCGAAGGTACCATCATTCGTGTGGCTCCCGATGGTAAGCGTGCGCTGAAGAACACTGGCAGCGAGAACCTGACGATGCTCTGCATCCAGTACAAGGCCAATGCCTTCACCGAGGATGACAGTCCTATGACTGACGGAAATATCCTTCAGGAACCCCTTAAATGGTAATGGGTTATGTTGCGACAAGCTTTACAGTTCCTAAGTGAGCATAAGGAGGTGGCTTTCGCAACGAGCGAGGGCCATCTTCCCAAACTTCGTATGTTTCAGATTATGAAGCAGGAATGCAATGTACTCTACTTCTCCACATCAGCAGAAAAGGCTGTTTATCGTGAACTGAAGGAGAATCCTAATGTGGAGATAATGGCGTATGCCTATAACGTGTCAGTACGCTGCTCAGGCATGGTAAACTTCAACGTGGAGGAAAACACCAAGCGATGGATTTACGAAAACAATCCTGTGCTGCCCCGCCTTTATAGTAGCTACGATAAACTTGTCTATTTCTGCATGCCTATTGCAGAAATGGATTATTACGACCTCTCCCCCACTCCTCCTCTTTTCAAGCATTACGACCTGATGGCAGGCGAGGAAGGAAACGGATTTGTGGGAGAGAGATTTGGAAAACTTGGAAGTAATTCATAAATTTGTAACACAAAGTTTTAATAACAATAAAGATATATGAAAAACCTTTTTACAATTGCATTGTTATTGCTGGCACTGACTTCTTGTGATCATGCACAGAAAACCATTATGTTCGACCTTTCCCACAGCCAGTGCCGAGGCATAGAGCCTGGATTCGAGACTTATCCGAAGGTATTGCCAGCCTATCAGGAAATGGCACAGGAGTTGGGGGCTACTTTGATAGTAAACGAGGACAGCGAAATAACACCCCAGTTGCTGAAAAAGGTGGATGTTTTGGTAATGCTGTCTCCTTTGAGCAATCAATTGCAGAAAGATTTGACGGAGGTAGAAAAGAAAACATTAGTGAACTATGTGAAGAAAGGCGGTTCGTTGCTTTTCTTCGTGGATGATAACCATCGTGTGGATTTAGCCCGCTATGGTGCCAACGATGTGACCCGCGCATTCGGTATTGAGTTTGGAGAAGATGTGCCATTACCTGGTAATGTGGGAGCCGTCTCTTTCAAGAACGAGATTTTCAAGGAAAGGTATGAGATTCCCTATAGCGGAGCCTGTGTAATGACAGGCGGAACACCCGTTAGCGTCTGCATGGAAGGCGGTTGGCTGCATGGAAGTTACGTTACTTTGAAGAACGGTGGTAAATTCTTTGCAGGAGGCGATACAATGGTGGGGCTGTTATTAGGCTATGAGGATGGTGTTCGCAAAGTAACAAACGGAATGGAAACGCACTGGTGGGGAAAGGACAGCCGTGCCTACATGACCGATTTACTGGAGTGGGCATTGAAAAAATAGAATGGTTAGCACGTGATTGTAATGAAAGCCACCTCTCAAGGTGGCTTTTTTTGAACTTCCTGCAAAATATTTATTGTATCTCGTCAAACGTTGTCCACATGAAATTGGACTGGCGTTCGTAGATGAGCCACTTGCCATCCTGCTTGGTGAAGAAGTCATGATAGCGTACACCCATTGTCTGCTTGATGCGCTTGCCGTCCTGAGTACGAATCAGCACCACATAACAGTAGTTGATGCCATCGGCCTTGTCACCATTGATGGTCACCGTCTGCTGACCGTTCTGGTGATATACCGTCTCAAACAATGCCAAGTAGCTGCTGAAGGCAATGCCAATATCCTTGCGCCCCTTGATTACACTGTTTACATTACCATCGTTATCCACGCCCTTAACCTCCGCATCTTCAGTAAAGAGCAACACCTGGGCATCCACATCCTTCACATCTGCCAACACAGAGAAGGTATCAACTACGTTTTTGATGGCCGCACGGTCTTCCAACAGCTGGATACGAGCAGACAAATCTTTGTCTGACTGAGTGTTCTGAGCATACATACTTGTCATACCTGATAAAAGAATTAAAACTGTAAATAATAACTTTTTCATATTCGTTTTTTTATATTGTTAATTTCTGATGCAAAAGTAGGCAATAAAACACTGTTGGTTATGACATAATTCTCAACAAGACTTTCACATATTGCAGTTTTTTACAATCTTTACGGCAAAAAAGCAGAAAAAGATGGAAACAGAAGGCTTTTACCTTATCTATACTACGCGCACGGACAACCTTTTTCCCGATACCTATAGAAATCAATATCATGTGCATATCCTCGTTCATGCTGGGGAAATGCGTTTCGCTACCAAACGCAAGACATTCAATGCTCATGCCAACGACCTGGTGATTTGGCAAATGACAACTCCGATGCTGAACATCTCCTACTCCGATGATTTCGATGCCGACTTCCTGCTCATCAGCAATGAATTCCTGGGGCAGTTTAACCCTGAGATGGTCTATGCCACCAAAGGCTATGTGTTCATCAAAAGCCAGCCAGTCATTCCTTTGCAGGGAGATTTCTTAGAAGTGATAAACAACGACTTCAGGCAATGCTGGCTCCGCATCCGCAAGAAGAAGCACCTTTTTCAAGATGAAGCGGTGGGCTGTCTGCTGCAACTTCTCCTTTACGACATGTGGAATGTGATAGAAGAAGAGCTTGACAAAACGGAAATTGATGACAATGCCTCGCGCATTTTCCTGAAATTTCTCTTTTTGCTGGAAGAGCATTGCAAGACAGAGCGCGAGGTACAATTCTATAGCGAGAAGCTCTGTATCGTCCCCAAATACCTTTCTGAGATATGCCGGAACATAAGTGGAACACCTGCCTCTGCCTGGATAGAGAGCTTCACAGCTAACGAATTAAGGCATTTACTCAGCAACCGGCAGCTTACCCTTACTGACATAGCCGACGAGATGAACTTCTCATCTATGTCGTTCTTTAGCCGCTATGCCAAGAAAGTTTTGGGTGTCTCACCCACTGAATTTCGCAAGAATTTAACATAAACTGTAATTTGTAACATTCCTCTGGTAAAATTCATATCATTGTCGTGGTTTTCATGTCTTATCTTTGCAAACGAAAAGGAAAACAAAAACCAAAAGACAACGAATATGGAAAAGAGAAACATTTTTGAGAGACTACGTTCGGGTGAAGGTGTGAACATGCTGGATAATGACTATGGCAACGCCATCGCCCACATGAATGAATGTAACAAGATTTGCTTCCGCATCAACAACACAGAGCCAGATGCGACTGCTATCCGCCAGTTGGAAAACCAACTTTTTGACGGCAAGTTAGACGAGACCACTTACATCATGCCTCCCTTACAGGTTGATTTTGCCTGCCAGATGCAGTTAGGTAAGCAGGTTTTCATTAACCATAGCCTTACCTGCATGGCAGCTGGTGGCATCACCATCGATGATGGCGTGATGATTGGCCCTAACGTGAAGATTCTGACTGACAACCATGATTTCCAAGACCGAATGGTGTTGCGCTGCAAAGGCATCTATATCGGTAAAAACGCCTGGATTGGGGCTGGTGCCATCATCCTGCCAGGCGTGGCCATTGGTGAGAATGCCATCGTAGCCGCAGGTGCTATCGTCACCAAGAACGTGGCACCGAATACCATCGTGGGAGGCAATCCTGCCAAGTTTATCAAGAACATTTAAAACCAAAGAAAGAATATGAAAAAGTTATTTGCAACCATGATGATGCTCGCCATGGTAGTGGGCATCAAAGCACAGCAGACCATCTCTGCACAAGAAATGAGTGACCGTATCCAGATTCGTGCCCTCGTTGACCGCTATGCTCTTGAGAGCGACCAGTTCAAACAGGAAAACTATAGTGAGATTTTCCACAAAGACCTGAAGCTGCGCATCCATGTAGGCGACAATGTAAATGAAATCAGTGGCGTTGACAACATGATCAATATCTACAAGGCCGCTGGTGCCGTTGACATCTCGTTCCACCAAACCGGTCAGCAGCTGCTCGACTTTGCCGATGCTACCCACGCTACAGGATGGGTTTATCTCACCGCACTGATGGTGAACAAGGGCAATGCAAGTCACATGTACCTCCGCTATTTCGACAAGTATGAGAAGATAGACGGTCGTTGGTGGATTGTGGAGCGCGACCAGTACATCCTTTTCAACGAGTAAAATCCAGACCAATTATAAACAGTATTAAAGAAACAGGCTATGATTTTCGACAGAAACGAGAAGAAACAGGTAGTGGCACTGTTGGGTGCCGGTAGTATGGGAACAGCCATTGTACGTCGCATTGCTGCAGGCAAGAAGGTGTTGCTGGGCGACATCAGCGAGAAGGCTCTGGAAAGAGTAAGCGATGATTTCCGTCGTAGTGGGTATAATGTGGAAACCTGTGTGGTGAATGCACTGGAAAAAGACAGTATCGAGGCTTTTGCAAAGAAAGCAGCCGAGCTGGGTCCTGTGATGTTTTTCATTGATACTGCTGGCGCATCACCCAACCAGGCCAATCCAGAGCATATCGTCAACCTTGATATGGTGGGCACTGGTTATGCCGTCGATGCTTTCGGACAAGTTATGGCTGAAGGTGGTGCCGGCCTCATCATCTCAAGTCAGGCCGCCTATATGTACCCCATTCCTAACGACATCGAATTGCAATTAGTAAACACACCAACGGAGGGACTTAAAGACGTGAAGTTCATTCAGGAGGTTGCCATGCAGAACTCAGGCTTTGCCTATATGATTGCCAAGCGTCTTAACCACCTGCAGGCCCAGCGTGCTGCTGCAACTACATGGCGCGACCGTCGTGCCCGTATCAACACCATAAGTCCGGGCATCATTGTCACCCCATTGGCTTACGATGAGTTCAATGCCAACGGCGATGGATATCAGGCCATGATTGACGCCTCTGCAGCCCGTCGTGTGGCTACTAGTGACGAGATTGCCGACGCCGCCTCGTTTCTCTTAGGTGAGCACGCCACGTTTATCAACGGCACCGACCTGCTCATTGACGGTGGTGTGATTCCCTCCATTCGCACGGGCATGTTCAAGTTGCAAGGATAAGGAGCTATGAAAAAGATTATATTACTTTTATTCGCTATTATTGGTATTACAACAATGAGCGCACAAAACAATCAAACATATCTTACACTGAACAACGGTGTTCAAATGCCACAGTTTGGTTTGGGTGTTTATAGTATCCCTGCTGGTGCAAAGACTTACAATTCTGTAATGATGGCACTGAAATGCGGCTATCGTCATATCGACACAGCTCATGCCTATCAGAATGAAGCCAATGTAGGCCAAGCCATTAAAGATAGCGGCATCTCTCGCGACAGTATCTGGGTGACCAGCAAACTATGGCCCAATGAATATGGTGAGGGCAAGACCTTGAAGGCCATTGACCGCATGCTGGGCCGTCTTGGATTGGCTTATGTTGATCTGGTATATTTCCACCAACCCATTGGCGACTATGTAGGTGGATGGAAAGAAATGGAGCAAGCCCTGGAGATGGGTAAGGTACGAGCCATCGGCATCTCAAACTTCGATGTAAACGACAGCATTTTCAATTCACTGGTTGAGACAGCTCGCATAAAGCCCCAAGTTATGCAAATAGAATGTCACCCATACGCCCAGCGAAAACACTGGCAGGAGATGGTCAGGAAGCACGACATCAAGATTGAGTGCTGGTTCCCACTCGGAGGTCGTGATTCTAAAGGAGAAATACTGCGCAATCCCGTCATCAATGAGATAGCCAAAGCTCATGGCAAGACAGCTGCTCAGGTCATCATCAGATGGCATTTGCAGGAAGGCTTCTCCGTTATTCCTGGTTCGTCGAATCCTGCCCATATCAGCGAAAATATCACGGTTTTCGATTTCGAACTGACTGACAGCGAAATGCAGCAGATACGCTCACTCAACAAGGAAGTCCGTTACTTCAACATGTCTTACGAAGATCAAAAACGCTGGTTCGGCCAGTGGAATCCGACTGACTGAAAGCATCGGAAAATACTTATTTCTCACTGTTCCTTCGCTCTAAGTATACTACTCATATACTCAAACAGGCTGTTTGAGCGAAGGAACAGTTTGCCTACACTATGGCAATAGGCTAGTAAACAACTACGGAAATAGTTGGGCTAACTTAGCGCCTAAGTCATCGCCACGGAGATCTTTGGCAACCACCACCCCATGGGCATCAATGATAAAGGTGGTGGGGATCATTGCCACACCATAAAGCGCGGCTATTTTCGTCTGATCACGAAAAACGGGCCATTTAATGCCCTCTTTCTCCACAAACTCATCCATGGTGGGTTTGCTACGGTCTTCAGAGATGCCGATAACCTCAAAACCCTTGTCGGCATATTTGGCATATTGCTCTTTCACATTCGGCATCTCTTGGCGACAAGGCACACACCAGGTTGCCCAGAAATCAATCATGATGTATTCCTTTCCCTCGCACAAGTCGTCAAGTGATTTTTCTTGACCATTGGCATCCTTGACGGTGAACGATGGTACTTTATCGCCCACCTTAGGCATAGCATTCTGTGCCCACATCGGGATACAGCAAAAAGCGGCAATGATGGTTATGATGTACTTTTTCATGATGGCAAAAACTCTTTATCTGGTTGCCAATAAAGAACTGATCATTGCCTCAACTTTTTCCATGTTGGCCGTTGGCTCGAAGCGGGCAATGACCTCTCCTTGCTGGTTCACTAAGAACTTCGTGAAATTCCACTTGATGTCTGATTTGCTCTTGTATTCAGGGTCACGACGAGCCATCATGTCGTCCATAAACTTGCTGGATTCGTTGTCGGGGTCAAAACCTTTAAAGCCTTGCTTTGATTTCAGGAAAGCGAACAAAGGCGATTGGTACTCTCCATTTACATCAATCTTTTCGAACTGTGGAAACTGAGTGTTATAGTTCAGCGTACAAAACTCATGAATCTCTTCATTGGTGCCAGGAGCCTGTTCGCCAAACTGGTTGCATGGGAAATCCAGAATGGTAAAGCCGTTGGCCTGATATTTCTCATACAATGCTTCAAGTTCCTTATATTGGGGGGTGAAGCCGCACTTTGTCGCCGTATTGACGATTAGCAACATCTTACCAGCATAGTCCTTCATAGAGACATTCTCACCATCCAAATCCTTTACGCTGATATCATATAGACTGTTTTGAGCAGACAATGTCATTGCAAAGAATGACATGATAACGAATAATACCTTTTTCATACTAATAATTTATTTACTATTTTAACTTCATGCAAAGATACATATATTATTCCTATTTAGGCAGCTTTTGAACGTCAAAACGAAAATATATGTACAAAAAGGAAAACGGACGTCATTATTGGTGGGTGTAAAAATGGTGAATTGAACAACAATACAAATTTATTACTATAGTTAATGTATGTTAAGGTTGGTTTGAGATAACTCCGATTCCTTCATTGTTCCTACTTTTTAGTAAGCGCCTTACCTTTTAGTGCCTTATTGGCAGTCATTTGAGAAGTGTTTAACTTTGCTGTGTAATTAAGTTAAACATTAAAAAGGTAAGGAAGATGAAAAAGCTATTTGGATTATTACTTGGATTGGTATCTCTGACAGCTATGGCTCAGGGACAGTTTGATGTACTTAGCTTCAACGATTTCAAGGTGCATGTTTATCAAACCAATGACACGATGCGTGATGCCAGCATCATTGTAGAAGGAAACGATGGACTCATTACTTTGGAGCCACCTCTTTTCAAAAATGCAGACACAGAGTTTAATGCCTATATTGATAGGTTAGGCATGCCTGTGGTGCGTACTATTTTCGATTACCACATTGGTGGTACTAAGAATGTAAATGTTACTTTCCCGGAAGGAATGATTGACTATATGGGTGACGAATCTTACGACACCATGATGAAAGGTTTTCAGAAGCAGTATGGCGACCAACTGGTAGATTATCCAGAACTAACTGGCGAGGAAGTGCCTTTTGGTACTACACAACATTGGGCAGGCGTAGATGTCAAGTTTGACAAGTCTATTTTCGGTGGTATGCCAGGTGCCGACATTATAATTGGCGGCAAAGTGTTCTTCTCCCACTCTATTTCAGGCAAGGCTCACGCAGGAGCTCGATCTATCCGCAGTGCTGCCGACATCGACAAGCAGCTTGGAATTGCAGAAAAACTGACTAATACGGGTGCTGAGTATTTCGTTTCTGGTCATGGCGGCTTGCTGGCAGAAAATCCAGCCAACTTCATGAAAGAATACTACACCACCATGAAGCAAAAGTTACAGCAGTCAGCTAATGCAGATGATTTTATAGCAGCTATGAAGCAGGCTTATCCTGGTTTACAGGGAGAAGAGGGATTGGCTCAGGTTGCAAAGAATCTGTATAAGTAATTGTTATCAATTATCAATAAAGAACATGGCTTATTTCAAGGTTATCCTTGAAGTAAGCCATGATTTTTCCCCTTTTGGTTCATATTATAATGCTATGTGAAAGGGATAACAGATGATAGCACCTCTGTCAAGTCTTCTGTAAAGGGAACGAAGTGTTTGACACCCTCTGAAGACAACATCGGATAGTCACGGTTGAAACGTACGAGGGTGGTCTGTGGAAATTGAGCCGCCATGCGCTCGAAGGGGAAACGAATGATGACGGGAGTGTTGAAGCCTACGCCCAGTTCTAAAAGCAACAGCCGTTTATCGTATGCCTCAGCCACAAAAGCTTGATAGCGACTACTTTGCTCATGCCAATGGTAATCTTCTACAAAAGTGTTATCACTGCGCAGATTCATTGACACAGGCTTGCCTTCTGGAGTATAGGGAATTAACGCTGTAGGGATGCGGCAATCTTTGATG
>JAFSPM010000028.1 GCA_017442855.1 Bacteroidaceae bacterium
CAGAGCCAAGCTTGCTTGAGCTATGCCGAGTCGCGACATGATAGCAGAAAATAAGAAAAGGTATTGGGAACAACCATTGTCGGACTTTTTGGAGCAGCGAGGGCAGAGCCAAGCTTGCTTGAGCTATGCCGAGTCGCGACAAAATTGCCGAAAAAAGCAGGATTAATCCTGCTTTTTTGTCGGAAAGAGGCGACTCGAACGCCCGACCCCTACGTCCCGAACGTAGTGCGCTACCAACTGCGCTACTTTCCGAAACACTCTTTATTATATTCCTGTGGTGTCACCAGGAATCGAACCGGGGACACAAGGATTTTCAGTCCTTTGCTCTACCAACTGAGCTATGACACCAGTGGCTTGAAAAAGCGAATGCAAAGTTAAAGAGTTTTTTCGATACGGCAAACGAGATAGAGGAAAAATTTGTTTTTCTTCAAACTTTACCGTATCTTCGTAGAAAAAAAATTGTTATGGCTATTGAACTTGGGAAATACAATAAGCTGAAGATAGTAAAGGAGGTTGATTTTGGACTCTATCTGGACGGCGGCGAAGAAGGTGAGATTTTGCTTCCTGCCCGTTATGTGCCTTATAACTATGAGATAGGGCAGGAGATAGAAGTATTTATCTACCTTGATAATGAAGAACGTTTGGTGGCTACTACCCTCAAGCCCTATGTGCAGGTGGGCGAGTTTGCTTATTTGCAGGTATCGTGGGTGAACCAATATGGTGCTTTCTTGGATTGGGGCTTGATGAAAGACCTGTTTTGTCCCTTCCGTGAACAGAAACGGAAGATGGAGGTGGGGCGCAGCTATATCATTCACACCCATATTGACAATGAGAGCTTTCGTATCGTGGCATCTTCGAAGGTGGAAAAATTCCTCTCCACGGAAAAGCCTCCCTATGCCCCTGATGATGAGGTGAATCTTTTGGTGTGGCAACATACCAACATGGGGTATAAGGTAATTATCGATAACAAATACCAGGGACTGGTTTACGACAACCAAGTGTTTAGGGATTTGGAGATAGGCGACAGTTTGAAAGGCTATATCATGCAAGTGCGCGAAGACGGCAAGGTAGATGTGGCTTTGCAGCGCTCGGGTAGGCAACAGACACTTGATTTTGCCGATACCTTATTAAAATATATGGAGCGTAACGGCGGACGCTGTTATTTGCACGACAAGAGTCCGGCAGAAGAAATATACGACCGTTTCAAGGTGAGTAAGAAGGTGTTCAAGAAAGCGGTGGGCGACCTTTATAAGCGACGCCTAATCGAAATTACTGACCACGGACTGCAACTAAAATAAAAACTCCCCCGCCGGGGGAGTTTTTATTTATAGGATGCGACCAGCTATTCTGAACTTCAGCACTGGATAGACGGTCAGCTTGTTGACGACTTTAGAAATATCGTCTTGGGCTTCTACACCAAGCAACTTGGTGACATCGCCGTATGCAGAAGTCGGCACTGGTTTGCCATGCAGTTGAACACCCAGTTCAATACGGCATGCTACACGTCCCTTAGGTACGGCGCGACCGTAACCAAGTCCGAAATAAGGACGTACTCCCTTTACTTCAATGGCACCATCTACCTTACCGTTTTTAACCGGTATTTTATACTCACCGATTTCCAGATCACCGTCACCGATGTTGGCATTCTTACTTAGGTCACCTGTCAGTTTAGCCACCTTCTTGCCGCCGAAAGAAAGACCAGCTGTAACGAAGAAACCGTTGCCAAAAGGATAGGCATCAAAAGCCACGTCGATAGTTGTACGGCTGAACTTGCCCTCAACATCGAAATAAGCAGGTACAATCAATCCACCTACGCTGATATCACCATTCATCGTATCACTCACTTTTATGCCAGGCATAAAGTTAACGCCTGCTCTAAATGCAGCATACTTGGTCAAGGTGGTAGCCACATCAACGCTAATACCCTGTGTGCCAACACCTGCACCAACTGCCAGATGGTTGAATACGCCAATTTGTGCCATCGCAGTGGTAGCGGATAAAACAAGGATAGTCAGTGAAATTAGAATTCTTTTCATAAGTAATTTTTTTGGGGTTCGTTTGCAAATATACTAATTCTTGTTTAATGATAGTTTTTTTTAGCCCAATATTTTTGTAGTGTATTCAAACTTTGCTAAATTTGTGAACAGAATATTCATTTTAACTTTAAAATTATAATATCATGAATTCATCTTTAAAAGTTGAGAAACCCTATGTAGTGGGTATTGATATCGGTGGTACTAACACCGTATTTGGTTTGGTTGACGCACGCGGTACAGTGGTTGATGTTGACAAGATCAAGACTGGTAAGTATGAGAAGGCTGAGGATTATGTAGATGCTGTTTGCACAGGCCTGGAGAAACTGATCGAGAAGAACGGTGGTAAGGACAAGGTAAAGGGCATTGGTATCGGTGCTCCTAACGGCAACTATTATACAGGTACTATTGAGTTTGCTCCTAACCTTCCATGGAAGGGTATCGTGCCACTGGCTCGTTTGTTCGAGGAGAGAATTGGCATCCCTACCGCATTGACTAACGATGCTAACGCAGCTGCTATTGGTGAAATGACCTACGGTGCTGCTCGTGGTATGAAGAACTTTATCATGATCACCCTGGGTACAGGTGTTGGTAGCGGTATCGTTATCAATGGCCAGATGGTGTATGGTTGCGATGGTTTCGCTGGCGAGTTGGGCCACGTTACTATCCGTCGTGACGGTCGTCTCTGCGGTTGCGGTCGCAAGGGTTGCTTAGAGGCTTACTGCTCTGCTACTGGTGTGGCTCGTTCTGCACGTGAGAAATTGGCTCAGAGCACAGAACCAAGTTTGCTGCGTGAGATTCCTGTAGATGACATTACCTCAAAGGACGTGTTTGATGCAGCAAAGAAGGGTGACAAGATTGCTAAGGAAATCTTCGAGTTCACGGGTCAGTTGCTGGGTGAGGCATTCGTTGACTTCATCGCTTTCTGCAGCCCTGAGGCTATCATCCTGTTTGGTGGTTTGGCTCATGCAGGCGATCTGCTCTTCAAACCTATCCAGAAGACCGTTGACGCTAACGTAATGCCTATCTTCAAGGGCAAATGCAAGCTGTTGATGAGTGAATTGAAGGATGCTGATGCTGCTGTGCTGGGTGCAAGTGCACTGGGCTGGGAGCTGAAAGGACTGGATGCTTGATTGGCATCAGCAATAGCTTAATAATAAATTAGGGGGTACTTGAAAAAGTGCCCCCTAATTATTTTACTTGGTTCAGTTAGAACCTTTTTTATTTCTCTGGTACCTGTGCCAATGTAGCCACGAGGAAATCCCAGAACTTAGGAACACTCGGGATGAAAGCACGCTCTCCTGGGGTATGAGGAGACTCCAAGGTTGGACCGAAGGAAATCATATCCATCTTTGGATAGATAGCACCAATGATGCCACACTCCAAACCTGCGTGGATGACCTTCACCAATGGTTCCTTGCCAAACTGCTCCTTGTAGCTTTTGCGCATAGCAGCCAAGATAGGAGAATCCACATTGGGTTGCCAGCCTGAATAGCCACCGCTTGTCTCGGTCTTCAGCCCTGCCATGTTGAAGCAAGATTCCAGACAGTCGGTCAAGTAGTCCTTCATGGCGTCATTTGAGCTACGAGCCAGAATCTTGATGGCTACATTACCACCGCCAATGTTGACGATAGCCAGGTTGGATGAAGTCTCTACTGTGTCGGGCACAGTAGGAATCATACGCATGGCACCGTTCTGGCAAGCCATGATGACAGCGATGATGTTGTCTTGTATTTCTTCTGGCACCTTGGTAGCTGGTGTTTCAGTATCCTCCATCTTCAGGTAAATGTCTTTCTCGATAGGATGGAATTCGGCATTCAGCTGAGCTTCATATTCCTGAATGTAGGTGTCAAGACCTTCCATGTCGTCAGGATTGAACAGCAGTACGGCTTGTGCCTCACGAGGGATGGCGTTGCGCATGTTACCGCCGTTGAATGATGCCAACTCACAGTCGAACTCAACCAACAGGTCGTGTACTACACGTGCCAGCTGCTTGATGGCATTGGCACGACCTTCGTTGATCTCCATGCCAGAGTGACCACCACGCAAGCCTTTCAACACAATCTTCTTGGCGATGAAGCCGGCAGTGGGGGTGGTCTCTTGGTATTGCATGGTAGAGGTGATATCAACGCCACCGGCACAACCGATGTAAAGCTCACCTTCTGACTCTGAGTCGAGGTTGAGCAAGATATCCCCTTTCAATGTATCGGGACTAAGAGCAAAGGCTCCGTACATACCTGTTTCTTCATCTTTCGTAATGAGGGCTTCCAGCGGACCATGCTTGATGTCTTTAGATTCTAATACAGCCATGATGGCAGCTACACCCAGACCGTCGTCGGCACCAAGGGTAGTACCTTTTGCGCGTACCCAGTCGCCATCAATCCATGTCTGGATGGGATCCTTGGTGAAGTTATGCTCCACATCCACCACTTTCTGTGGGACCATGTCCATATGGGCTTGCAGCACCACACCCTTACGGTTCTCCATGCCTGGGGTTGCAGGCTTGCGTATTACCACATTGCCCGCATTGTCAATAAAAGATTCAAGGCCTAGGTTCTTTCCGAAGTTTACTAAATACTCACTCACTTGTTCGCAGTGTCCTGATGGACGAGGAATCTGTGTGAGAGCATGAAAGTTTTTCCATACCCCCTGAGGGGCTAAATCCAGAATAGTACTCATAGATTAGTTTGTTATTTGGTTAAAATATATTCGCTTCATCCCTGCGAATATACGATTTTAATTTGGGATAATGCGTTTTCTTGCGTTTTTTTATGGCTATTTCACAATAAAACCCTAAATTTGTCGTACCTTGAACCGAAAGAACATGAAAAGAACTCGCTATATATGCATCTGTTTGTGCTTGCTGATAGGCTGCTGGCTGAACCCGACGAAGGCACAACAGCAGGCTTATGCCCAACGTATGTTGGACGTTGAGGCGGGTATTACCTATGCTGAAAGCCTCTTTGCTATTTCCAACTATTCTTGTCAAAATAGGTTCTCGAGGGAAACGGCCTCGGTAGAGGAACTGTTGCAACGACAGACGGATGGTTTCTATTTCTATTTACAGGAAGACAGTCGGACGAAACAGATCATGATGCGCAAGCCAGATGGCTCGTTTGCTCCGTTGAAGGTGGCATTGATGGCCATCAAACAGTCGCTGAGTGAGAATGCCTATCAGTTTGTTACCCTTTTTTTAGACTTTAACATCGAGCTGAATCTGACTAAGGCGTTTGATGAGGTAGGGCTGACAGACTGTTTATATGAATATGGTGAACGGAGCAACTGGCCCTCGCTAAAGGAGATGATGGAACAGGACAAGCGCTTGGTGGTGTTTGAGGTGCAAGGGCATGTGAACAGTCCGGAGTGGTTGCACAACATGAATGAAATGGTGGAGCATACCGATCCCGATTGGGGCAACGCCATGAACAGTGTGGAATCGCAAGAGGAGAAATCGAAAAAGCAACTCAGCGTCTTCACCGGCTTCAAGAATGTGGAGGCCATGCAACTCAGGGGAGGAAGCCTGTATGAGACGGCTCGCTATACCCCTTATTTGGTGAACCTTATCAAAGATATGTGGAGCAGTGAAGGAAAGGTGCCCAACTTTGTTCTGGTCGATCGGTTTGATGGCTGGGTACCGAGTACCTTGCGCAATGTGAGGGATTTCAACCTGGTATATGGAGCCGTTATCAACAATGACGAGTTGGTGAACTATGTGAATTGGGAAGGCATGAGCAATGTTACTGCAGGACTCTATTGCTTCCCGTTGGAAAATGGTATGGAGTTGATGCTGAGTCCGATAGTGCCAGGTTACAAGGTACAACCTGAGAAAATGTATGCCAAAGGTAACCAGAAACGCATCATGATGGATACCTTCCGAGCCACCCCTTTACCAATAGACGATGGGCTGGAAGCTTACCTGCCTTTTAATGGTGAGGTGAAAGATATGTCGTTGCGTAAGGTGCCCATGGAGGGTCAGGGAGTGGATTTCGAGTTCGAGATGAGTCGCGGGCAAGCAGCATCGTTTGCAGGGCAGAGTCGAATCAACTTGCCTACGGCACAAGATCTGCAACTGAGGGATCATGACTTCACTGTGCAGACTTGGCTGAAAATCCCTAAGTTTGTTGATGGCAAACAAGACTATTGTGTGTTGGGTTCGAAGAGCAGTGCTTACCAACAGGCGTTGCATTTACTGATTCGCAATGGCAAACCCTATATGGGCTTCTTCAACAACGATATTGAGGGGCATACGGTGATTGAACCCAACAAATGGTATAACATTACCTGGCGATACAACAAGCAGAACGGCGAGCAGGCAATCTTCGTGAATGGCAAGCTGGATGCTGTGGCAACAGGCAGACCTGGGTATATGGGTAGTGATAGCATCTATGTAGGTTATACGGGCTTTAGTCAGACCTCCTATTTCACGGGTATGCTTGACAATTTAGCTATCTGGTCAAGGGTGTTGAGCGACAAGGAGATCTTGGGCTTGAGTAATCAGACGATTGAGTTGCAACTGTCGGAGCGTCCTTCTATTTTTAAAGACAACGGATGGACGGTAGCCATCGTGTTGGCAATAGCTTTGTTGGCCGTTTTGTTGTTCGGACAAAGAAGGTGGAAACGCCATCATGCCAAGGGTCTTTCATCAGCACAAGACTTGGAAGAAATGTCGGAAGCTTCAATGAATGCTTATTCGAATATGCCTCCTACAGAGAAGAACTGCATCAGGTTGTTCGGCCAGTTCCAGGTGGTGGATAAGGACGGTGAGGATATTACGGCCTTGTTTACGCCTAAACTGAAACGACTCTTTATCTTGTTGTTGGTAAACTCGACAAGAGGGAAGCATGGTATCAGCGGTAGTGAGATGAACGACTTCATTTGGGGAAAAGACACCAAGAATGCCAAGAGTGTGAGGAGTGTATCGGTGTTGAAGCTCCGTAAGATATTGGAAAGGCTTGACAAGGTTGAGATAGCCTTCAATGTTAACAAATACGCTGTGGTGATGAGTGGAAGCGTCTATTGCGACTACCTGCAATGCTTGGCCATGTTGGAGGGCAAGCGAGTGAACGATCGTCAGGATTTTGAACGCTTCTTCGAAATCATTAGCCGCGGAGAGGCTTTCGAGGGTGAGTCGTTCGACTGGTTGGATGATGCCAAGGGCTATGTAAGCAATACGGCCGTGGATGTGATGGCACATTTCATTACAGATTACCAACTGGAAACAGAGGCTGACGCGATAAAGCACATTGCATCGAAGATGTTGGTGAACGATCCTTGCAACGAGGAGGCATTGCAGTTCTTGACGAAGGCGTTGCTCAGCCAGAATAACTTTAAGCAGGCTCGCTATGCCTATGACAGCTTCTGCACAGAATACCAGAAAGCCTATGGTGAGGAGTTCAAGATTGGCTTTGAGGAGCTTACTACAGGTGCAAAAGTAGGCGATAATTAGCCCCCTTCAGAAAAATTTTACTATTTCATTAAGATTTTCTTTTGTGTTGATAATGAAATATATGTATTATCAGTTAGCCCTAAAGTAGCCCTATATTAATAAGGTGTTAAACTAACCTTAATTTTCTGTTAATAGGGGGTGTTGTAAATTAGCATTGCCTTGACATCAGTGGATGTTGGGCATAGGTTAATATTAGGTGAAAAACTATCAAAAGTTTAATTATTTAAAATTTAAGTTTATGAGTAATTCAAATGATTCAATGATGTTCTCTCGCAGGAGCTTCGTAAAGACTGGCGCAGCAGCTGTAGCTGGTTTCACAATCGCTCCAAGCGTAGTGCTGGGTAAGACCTATGGTCATGTTCCTCCCAGTGATCAGATCAACATCGCTGGTATCGGTTTCGGTAGCCAGGGTGGTGGTGACTTGCAGAATATCGCTGATCCAGATGCTCCTGTAAAGCGCTCTGGTATGGGTGGTATGGCTTATGTACCTCGTCAGCCATACGCTGGCATTCAGCTTCAGCAACAGCGTCGTGCTTCTGACAACATCGTTCAGATGGGTGATTCTGGTAAGGCTCCAATCCACCATGCAAATATCTATGCATTGTGCGATGTGGATACTGAGTATGCTGCTCATATCTTCAACGCCTACTACAAGGCTAAGAGATATACCGACTTCCGTGAAATGATTGAGAAGGAAAAGGATATTGATGGTGTATTGATCGGTACTCCTGACCATACTCACGCTATCATCGCTGCTACAGCTATGAAGGCTGGTAAGGCTGTGTTCGTTGAGAAGCCTATGGCAAAGACCATCAAGGAGGTTCGCTACTTGGCTGAGTTGGCTAAGAAGACTGGCGTTGTAACTCAGATGGGTAACCAGGGTCACAACATCGAAGGTACCTATCAGACCGTTGAGTGGATTCGCAGTGGTGTGATTGGAAATGTATCTGAGGTTCACATGTGGTCAAACCGTCCGATGTGGAGACAGGGTTACTTCGATCGTCCTGCAGGACAGGCTATCCCTCAGAACTTAGATTATGATTTGTGGTTAGGCCCGGCTCCTGAGAAACCATATAACCCAGCAGCACTGCACTTCTCTTGGCGTGGTCTGTGGGACTATGGTACGGGTGCTATGGGTGACATGGGTGCTCACACCTTCGATGCTCCTATCTGGGCACTGGGTCTGGGTATGCCTGACAAGATCATGGCTACTACCACTCCTTATAACAATGAATACTTGCCACAGGCTGAGGCTGTGAAGTATCACTTCCCAGCTCGTGAGGTTGACTCACTGGATGGCAAGAAAAAGATCAAGATGCCTGAGTGCGTTGTAACATGGACCGACGGTGGTATCAAGCCATACCGTCCATTTGAACTGGAGAATGGTCGTGCTCTGCGCGAGTGCCTCTATGTAGGCGACAAGGGCATGATGATGCACGGAACTCACGGTGCAAGTCCAGAACTCGTTCCTAACCGTCCTAACTTCAAGGAGCCTGCTAAGGTGCTCACTCGTCCGAAGAACATCTACGTTGACTGGGTGGAGGCTATTAAGGAAGGTCGCAAGGCAGCCAACGACTTCGAAATTGCTTCTAAGTTGACTGAGATTATGTTGCTGACCAACATCGCAGTAGCAGCTCAGAACACCAACATCACCTTGGAGTACGACGCAGCTAACATGCGCATCACTAACCTTGAGGAAGCTAACAACTACTTCCACTACGAGTATCGTAAGGGTTGGGAATTACCAGCAATCTAAAAAACTATCAAAGGGGAAGGTCTCAGTTCAAAAAGGCCTCCCCTTTAATTATGAAAAAAAGAATCATGGATAAATCAAGACGTGCCTTTTTAGGCAAATCATTTGCAGCTATCGGTGCCGCTGCGTTGGCACCCCAACTGCTCTCTTCATGCGAAGGCAATGCAGCTGCTCCTGCAGCTGACGGCAAGCCAAATTCAGTGTTCAACGGTGTGGCTATAGGTACCATTACTTATAGCTGGCGTTCTATGCCTGGTGGCTTGGAGAATATTGTTAAGTATTGCAAGGAAACAGGCATCAGTACTCTCGAGTTGATGAGTAATGACCTCGAGGCTTACCTCGGCATTCCAGAAAGTCCGATGCAGCGTATCATGGCTGAGGCTAGAGCTGCTCAGGCAGCTGCTGCTCCTGCAGCTGCCGCTCCTGGTCCTGGCGGTCCTGGTGCTCCTGGTGCAGGTGGCCCAGGTGCAGGTGGTCCTGGTGCAGGTGGCCCTGGTGGTCCTGGCGGTTTCCGCCGTCCAAGTTTCACCCCAGAACAGCAAGCTGAGATTGACAAGTACAATGAAGATGTGAAGAAATGGCGTGCCAATATTGATATGGACAAGGTGGCTGCTGCCAAGAAATATCTGGATGACAATGGCATCGAGGCTCACATCGTGAAGTTCTCTCCGGGCAACTGGGAACCTGAAATGATTGACTATGCATTCAAGGTAGCTAAGGCTATGGGTGCAAAGGGTGTATCTGATGAGTTGAGCGTTGAGTCTGCTAAGAACATGGCTCCTTTCGCTGAGAAGTATGGTTTGAAGGCTATCTTCCACAACCACATGCAGTATGCCGAGGATCCTAACGCTTGCGATCCAGTATTGGCAGTTTCTCCTGCTGTTGCCCTGAACTTCGATGCTGGTCACTTCTTTGGTTCAACAGGTCGTAACCCAATCGAAATGATCGAGAAGTACCACGATCGTATCGTCAGCATCCATATCAAGGATAAGACTGGTCCTCAGACCCAGCCAACTCCAAACCAGAATCAGGTATGGGGTCAGGGCGAGATGCCTTTGGCAGAAGTGCTGAACTACATCAAGGAGAAGAAGTATCCTATCTACTGCGATATCGAGCTCGAGTATGATGTGAAGCCTTGGTCTGACGCTGTAAAGGAGGTAAAGACTTGCGTTAATTATGCGCGTCAGATCCTTCTCTAAGAAAAACAAACTTTCCTTTTATCATGAATAAGCCTCTCAACCCATGGTTGAGGGGCTTTTTCTTTGTTAAATATAGAAGAAATAGCACAACGTATTTATTTTTTTATTACATTTACACCAAATTCGTACATTAACGGATCATTGTTTCATTTAATATAGTTTTATTATGAACGTTACTCGTAGAAACTTTTTGAAGACAGGAGCAGCTGCTGTAGCAGGTTTTACCATTGCTCCAAACATCATCTTGGGTAAGTCTCATGGTCACATGGCTCCAAGTGACACTCCTAACATCGCAGCTGTTGGTGTAGGTAGTCAGGGTGGTGGCGATATCCAGAACATCGCTGACCCAGATGAGAAGATTGGCAGAAGACCTAATCCAGACCGTAAGTACGGTGGTTGGGTATCTCCAAATTTCGCAGGTCTGGCACCTGAGAGAAGAATGGTTGATCAGGGTGTGCAGATGGGTGATGCAGGCAAGCAGCCTATTCATCATGCTAACATCTATGCACTTTGCGACGTTGACTTGGACTATGCTGGTCATATCATGGCTGGCTATCCAAAGGCTAAGAGGTATCAGGACTTCCGCAAGATGCTTGATGAGATTGGTAAGGAAATCGATGGTGTATTGATTGGTACTCCTGACCACACTCACGCTCTCATCGCTGCTTATGCTATGTTGCAGGGCAAGGCTGTATTCGTTGAGAAGCCTATGGCTAAGACTATCGAAGAGGTTCGCTACCTGCGCGATTTGGCTAAGAAGACTGGTGTTGTTACTCAGATGGGTAACCAGGGACACAACATCGAGGGTACTTACCAGACTGTTGAGTGGATCCGTAGCGGTGCCATCGGTGATGTAACCGAGGTTCACATGTGGTCAGACCGTCCTGTATGGCGTCAGGGTGATTACAAGCGTCCTGAGGGTGAGGCTATTCCTAAGAATCTGGACTACGACCTGTGGTTAGGCCCGGCTCCTCTGAAGCCTTACAACCATGAAGCTTGCCACTTCGCTTGGCGTGGTATGTGGGACTATGGTACTGGTGCAATGGGTGACATGGGTGCTCACACCTTCGATGCTCCTATCTGGGCATTAGGTCTGGGTATGCCAGATACCATCCAGGCAACTACCACTCCGTTTAACGATGAGTATCTGCCTATCACTGAGCTTTGCGAATATCACTTCCCTGCTCGTACTGTTGATGGCAAGAAGATGCCTGAGGTTACAGTATATTGGACAGATGGTGGCGTTAAGTTGTCTCGTCCAAAAGAATTGGAAGCTAACCGCCAGTTGAAGGAGTGCTTGTACATTGGTACAAAGGGTATGTTGATGCACGGTACTCACGGTGCAACTCCTGAGTTTATCCCTGCTCGTCCAGGATGGAAGGAACCAGAGAAGACTCTGAAGCGTCCTAAGAACATCTATGTTGACTGGGTTGAGGCTATCAAGGAGAAGCGTCAGGCTGCTAACAACTTCGATGTAGCTGCTAAGCTGACTGAGATTATGTTGCTGACTAACATTGCAGTTTTGTCACAGCGTCGTAACATTACCTTGGAATATGATGCTAACAAGATGCAGATTACCAATCTGCCTGAGGCTAATCAGTTCTTCCGTCGCGAATATCGTCATGGCTGGGAACTGCCTAAGTTCTAATATTAGCGATAGAAATAAAAAAGAAGGTAGTCCAATTGGGCTACCTTCTTTTTTTATAGTTTCTCGCAAAACTCTATGATTTCTTTATTAGGGCCTTCAATTTTGAAGTACTTAATTCCTCGCTCCCAATAGGGCAATTCATGAATAGGCGAATCGCATATATAGAAGCCTTTCGATTTAACTACTTCATATAATCCCTCAATATTCTTTACGTCGATGGCTATATGCTCAAACGAACCTGCTTGCATGGCTGCTGGCTCTTTGTCGTAAGTTTCTATCTGTAAATTGCCAAGTTGTAGGAATGCAACTTGTTGCCCGTTGCCATTGGTACGCTGATATACCACCTCAAACCCCAAGGATTGATAAAAATCGATGGTCTTATTTATATCCAATGTGGGAACTCCAATATGTTGAAGCCCTGTGCAGAAATCTTTAATGTCCATTATTCCAGTGCCTTTTTCCATTCTTCAAAAAGAATACTCTCGGCTTTGTTCTCCACGCAGTCAGCATTGATGACATTGGTTACAAACTGACTGAGCGTTAACTTAATAACACTTTGTTCTGCTGGGTTGAAACCGCTGAGCAAATCTTTTGTATCATTCACGATATCTTCCAACTTGTAGTGCTTTTGAAGCGAACTTTCCAATTCAGCCTTAACATCATCAACAGGACCTATAGCTGCCAGTTTGTCAATGAATCCCTCAATGAAGTTCTTTTCACGCACATCATATCTCCCATCGGCGTGAGCAAAAAACAGACCTGTCTTGGCCACAAGCCATATCACTTTCTCAATAGGTTTGGTATCCATAATTGTTATTATTTAGCGCTACCGAATGCATTTGATGCCATTCCGATAACAGAGATTACACTTTGAGCTATTTCACCGATATTAGCATTTGATAAGTTGCCCGCCAGACCGCCGCTAGGCTGAGAACCACCCACCAATGCACCTAATATAGAGCCGAGGTCTAAACCTCCGCTTTTACCTGTAGCAGCACCTAAAATACTTCCTAAGTCTATGCCGCCCTTACTTGTAGCTGCACCTAAGATACTACCCAAGTCGATACCACCTTTACTCTCAGTGCTAGCTGGGATACCGTTGATGGTGTCCAGTTCCTTTGAGATGTCAATCCCCTTGCGTGTGGGTTGCTGTGTCGTTGTCTTGTTGGTAGTGGTTGGTTTTTTGGTAGCCTGCTGGCTTGTCTGTCCGCCTAGTACCTGACCTAAAATGTCGCCCAGTGCACCACTAGCAGCGCCGCCAGATGTGACAGAATTCAGAATATTACCTAATAGATCTCCCATAATGAACCATTATTAAAAGATGAAACAATTTCGACCTTAAATATACACTTTATTTATAAATAATGAAAGAGCTGACATGGTTTTTAATCAAAAATCTTTGAGATTCTCATCGTCACCTTGAAAGAAATGTTCCTCTTTGCTCCGTTTGAGATAGCCTTCAGCTGCTTCTATCCATCGTTTATATCTATCGGGGTTCGCACTCTTTTGAGCATTATTAATGAACATCTTGAAATGTCTGTCTGCATTGGCTCTATCATGTATAATGGTGTAGAGGTATGCGATGTGATAGATATCAGTCAACCTATCAGGTTTGTAGGTTAGTGAGCGCTTGTAGTCATCAATAGCATCCTCAAATTTGAAAATGCGTATGTTGGCATTGGCACGAGTATTATAGAGTGACCACATTAGTGTCTCATCTGGCAATATCTTCTCAATAGCTTGAGAAATGATGTTCACTCCTTCCTGCTCGTTCCCGTTCAGCTTAGATGCCACAATACCATATTGCGCGAGGATATACTGATTTTTGTATCGGTCTTTCCTAGCCGCTATCTTCAGGCAGTCGTATGACTCTTGCAAACTATCTACACGGGCGTAAGCCAGCCCCATATAGTAGTTGGTCGTTGTGGAGTTGTCGCCCGCATTTCTAAGTTTACGGTATTCTTCAAGTGATTCTTCATATTCTCCTGTTTGATATAGTAGATAAGCCTTCAAACCATTCACTGCCATGTTCTCGTCATCATAGAGGCAGAAATCATCTAATACTACCAAGGCTGAGTCCGACATATCCCGATCTTCGTAGTTTTTAGCCAAATTGATAATATTGTTGGCATTCTCTATATTCTTCTTGGCTATAATCTTTTCATACACCAATGCAGAATCGGCGTTGTTCAATTTCTCATGGCTTTTAGCGATAAGAACAAGGTCTGCTTCCAAACTGTCTTTGTTGAGCAATGATTGACTGATATTGATACTCTTTCTATAAACTCCTCGGTCATAATATACACTGGCGATGTCGCGCATGATGCTGTCGGAAGGATGTAGTTCGTATGCTTTTTCTAGAAGTTGTAGAGCCTTCTTGTTATTCGAAGCGTCCTTATATTTCATTCCTTGCAGATAGATAGTTTGCCAGTCGTTTTCTTGAATAGAGTTTTGTCCCCATGCAGTGGAGAAACTCCAACAAATCAGTAGTGTGTAAATCAGATATTTTTTCATTTTGATCTCGTTATCTGTATATTTTCATCTTTCTTAGATAGTCTTTCAAAGGTTCCATGCCCATTTCACTTCGCCATTCATCCACTTTGGATTCGTCAAGCAACTGATAGAGTCTTGGATTGCCACGCTCGTCTTCCTCGATCTGTGAACCATAGCGTTGAGGTTTTCCCTCAAACATATTAATTCGGTCCTCCATCATGGCTACACCTTCTTTGGATATGTCGCCCTTTTTGGCTGCTTCATGAAACAAAGGTAAGTATTTTTTCTGAGTATTTACGTCTGAATGTTGTATGACAGCCCAGAATGTGCCGACGGCATTACCCACTTTGTCCCTTCCTACCAATCCTTTTGAATCTAAAATCTTGCATATTTGCTCTTGATTGATTTTATCTACCCGTTGCATTTCGTGCAAGGCTTCAGCTTCCGCGATGGAGTCGTGGGGTTGGCGGTTGTGTGCTGCCAAGAATGCTATCCTCACTTCTTGATCAGTCTTCATGATTATTTGAAGTCTGCGTCGTAAAGGCTTGTCAAAGTTTGCTTCAATACGGTGCTTCCTAGTACTAAGGCTGTCAAGCAAAATTTGCCATCGGCTATCTCCATGCAAAGAAATGAGGTCTTCGTCATTGGCAATATTATCAGAATACCAGTCCTTCTCTTGGTATAGTTTGGTATAGAGCCTGCTAAAAGCTGTCTCTGGGTCATTAGCCATAGCTGCTGCGCAGGCTCCATTGTATCTGTGTTGAGGCTGTACAAATTCCGTCATCTGCAGGGCTTCACCGAATTCGTGGCTGGCAGCTTTGTATTCACCTAACATAAACAGAGAGTCTGCCTTTATGGTCAACTCCACATACTTTCTACTGTATTGAGCTGTTGCCCAAGAAGGAATCACCAGTAGAATCAGTGTCAAGAGTGCTTTAACGTCAAACATAATAGTTATATATGAAAGTTTAGTAATGCAAACTTACGATAATATCGTAACTATACAAATAATTAGACGTTAATATTCGTTAACTCTGCAACTGATAGAACGTGATAGTAGTTTAAGACACTTTTATTTTCAATGCTCTCATGGCATTGAAAACAGCCAAAACAGTAACGCCCACATCGGCAAAGACAGCCATCCACATAGTGGCGATTCCGAAGGTAGCCAATATGAGTACGGCTATCTTTACACCGATGGCGAACAAGACGTTCTGTTTTGCAATATTGATAGTTCTTCGGGCTATCCGGATGGCAAGTGGTATTTTTGAAGGTTTGTCATCCATCAGCACCACATCTGCTGCTTCGATGGCGGCCTCACTGCCTAAGCCACCCATAGCAATACCCACATCTGCTCGTGCCAGTACGGGTGCATCGTTGATGCCGTCGCCCACAAAGGCGAGGGTACTACCAACATTCTTTTCCTCCAGTAATCGCTCCACAATGGATACCTTGTCAGTAGGCAATAGCTCCGCATGATATTCTGACAGTTGCAGTTGCTTAGCCACATCTGCACCCACCTCTTTCCTGTCGCCTGTCAGCATCACGGTTCGTTTCACGCCCAAAGCCTGTAAGCGCTGAATAGCTTTCAAACTGTCGTCTTTTATCTTGTCATTAATCACGATATGTCCTGCATACTCCCCATTGATAGCCACATGAATGATGGTACCCACATGATGACAATCGTGCCATTTCGCCCCAATAGCCTCCATCATCTTTGGGTTTCCTACGTACACCATGTCGTTTTCCACCTTTGCACGGATGCCTTGTCCGACTATCTCTTCCATTTCGCTCACCTCGCAACCATCAGTAGCTTCATTGGGAAAGGCATCTCTCAATGCTGCACCGATAGGGTGGGTGGAATAATGTTCCACATGAGCGGCCAAGTGCAACAGGTGGTGTTCGTCGCAGATTTCAGGATGAACGGCCGTCACAGCAAACTGTCCGTGGGTGAGGGTACCAGTTTTGTCGAACACCACCGTTCCTGTCTTAGCCAGAATGTCCATATAGCTGGCTCCTTTAATCAAGATACCTTTGCGAGATGCCCCACCGATGCCTCCGAAGAAGGTAAGGGGAACGCTGATGACTAAGGCACAAGGACAAGAAACCACCAAAAACATCAGGGCACGATAGAGCCAGGTGGGGAAGGTGTCCGTGAAATTGCCTGAGAGGATAGGAGGTAACAAAGCCAAGGCAATGGCGGCAAATACCACAATAGGGGTATATACTTTGGCAAAGCGGGTAATGAAGGTCTCGCTCTTCGACTTCCGTTCGGTAGCATGCTCTACCAGGTTGATGATCTTGGAAACGGTACTCTCGCCAAAGTTTTTGGTGGTACGTATCGTGATGACGCCACTTAGGTTGATGCAACCAGAGATGACTTCGTCTCCTACATTCACATCGCGAGGCACACTCTCGCCTGTCAAAGCTACCGTGTTGAGCGACGACTGTCCTGTAATGATCACACCATCCAGAGGTACTTTCTCTCCTGGTTTTACTATAATCATCTCACCTATGCCCACCTCCTCAGGATGCACCTCTATTTCTTCGGCACCTCTTCTCACATGGGCTACATCAGGACGGATATCCATCAAGTGACTGATGCTCTCACGACTCTTACCCTCAGCATAGCCCTCAAAGAGTTCGCCTACCTGGAAGAAAAGCATCACAAATACTGCCTCTGGAAATTGTGTCTCTGCCCCAGGCAAGAAGCCGATGCACAATGCGCCAATGGTGGCGATAGACATCAGAAAATGTTCGTTAAAGGCTTCGCCGTGGGTAATCCCTTCGACTGCCTCCTTCAATGTGTCGTGTCCTATTATTAAATAAGGTATCAGGTAGATGAGCAACAATTGCCAGGTTGGCAATTCAAAGCTATGCTCTATCCACACAGCAACGATTAACAGCAAAGCTGTGGTGATTATCAGTCCCAACTGCTCTTTCAGACTATGCTCATGATGATGCTCATGTTCATACTCGCAGCATTCGTGATGTTCATGTAAAGAATTTGCCATACTCTTGTATGTTTTTTTAGTTTAACGCTACAAAAGTATGGCAAATGTTTCGCAACCAGGTTGCAAGTTTGTAATCAGGTCTTATTTCTTAAACAGAGAAGCAATCCAGAGCACCACGATAGCGCCAATAGTACCAGTACCAATCTCGCCAATCAGGCCACCCCAATCGATACCTAACAAACCAAAGAGCCAGCTACCTACAGCACCACCCACAATACCCAAGAGTAAGTTAATTAAAATGCCGAAGCCTCCACCTTTCATAATCTTGCCTGCCAAGAAACCGCAGACACATCCAATGATAATACTAATAATAATTCCCATAATTGTATAGATTTAATGGTTCAACAATCATCAAGCTTTCTGTAGTGCCTTTTGGGAGATGTAAAAGACAAAAGCGCACATCAATGCAAAGATAACCCTAATGTCAACACCTTGCGTCAGCGTACTGTCTATATACTGATACAAAGCATTCTTAATGGCCGTAACCCCACCGAAAGCAACAAACAAGATGATGACTGCCACTATCATAACCATGTTCCATATTTCTGCCAACCAGTCGCGCTGAGGCTTGCGCTCTGGCAAACCACGCATCACGCGCTCTGTGAAGCCGTCGTCGGCAATTTCCTGCCGGCTCTGCTTCATAAATTGCTCAATCAGTCTATCGTTATCTTCCATATCCGTTCTGCTTTAAGTAGTAGGCCATCTTTTCTTTCCCACGGCTCAGATGGCTTTTCACCGTTCCCTCTGCCAAGCCTGTTATTTCGGCAATTTTCTTGATCTCCAACTCCTCCATATAGAAAAGGGTGATGCAGGTCCTTTCGACTTCTTTCAGTTGCCCAAGTGCTGCATAAACATCCATCTTCTTTGCTAGATCTTGTTGTTCGTGGCTATATGCACTATCAGTAGTCACTACTTCCAAATCAGATGTAGGCTTCTGACTGCGAATATAATCAAAAAATATATTATATGCAATTCTGTAGAGCCAAGTTGAGAAATTTGCTGATCCTTTAAAACTTTTTAAATTTGTATATGCTTTGATGAATGTGTCTTGTGCCAGGTCGTCACTGAGTTCCTTATCACCGCAAGTCTGGTTCAGGAAGAACCTTCGTACTTGCGATTGGTACTTCCTGACCAGCTGGTCGAATGCACTTTTATTGTGCAATACCACTACTTGGGTCACCAGTGATATATCACTCAGTGAATTAATCATCTCTCAGTTAGTCGTTGCTGTTAGTATCAATATTATTAGTGCTGTCCTCTTTAAAGATTTTGCCTTTGTGGTGGTAGTAAGAAAGGAGTTGGCTCACACCGTTGGCTACCACGAACAGACCGATGCAGGCAAGAAAGGCTGTCTTGGTCATTAACCAGAGGAAGATAGATAATGCAATACCTACTGCCACATTCTTCACACCTTTCTCAAACAGTCCTGCGTCTTCGTGGTATTCTTCTTTCAGGTCATTTAAGAAATTCTCAGGCAAAGGTTGCCCGCTCTCTAAAATCTTCTGCGCCAACTCATACTTCTTCTTGCGGCTATAGTAGCGATATAAAAGTACTGCTGCTACAATCACGATAGGCAGAACCACGCAGATGATGCCTCCCAGTATCATGCCCCCCAATGCGGTAGGTACCCAGTCGGTGTCAATATCCATCTCACGCATGATTGACCTGATGTCTTCTTTCGTCAGTTCATAATTCTCTTCTCTACTTGCACGATTGATGCTGTCACTCTTTGCCACACTCTGTGGATCAAATGTTGTAATGCTCAGCGTGTCACCCTTGGTGGCAGCTGCGTCGCTAATCTCATACACCACCTTGTTGCCGTTTTTGTCGGTGGTGGTTACCTCATGGCTTTGTGCCATCATTGCGGTCATTCCCATTGCGGCTACCGCCATTGTTATCATTATTCTCTTCATATCTGCAATTGTTTTTGTTTCGTTATTTTGTACATTAGACGCAACTCATGGCATTAAAAGTTGCATCTGTGATAGTTTTTTTTCACTATTTCCTTGCAAAGTTATATTTTTGCAGACATAAATAGTTAGAAAGATGAAAAAACTCGCTCCAGAATTCATGTCGCTGATGGATTCCCTCTTGGGAAAAGAAGAGTGTCAACAGCTGTTAGATGCCTTACAAGCGGAACAACCTGTCAGTATCAGGCTTAATCCTTTGAAGACGAAAGGGGAGGATGTTCTGGAACGAGTGCCTTGGTGCAGTGAAGGACGCTATCTCCATGAACGTCCACAATTTACTTTCGATCCATTGCTACATGCTGGATGCTACTATGTGCAGGAGGCTTCATCTATGTTTGTCAGTCAAGCTGTGCACCAGTATGTTGACAAACCAGTTTTCGCACTCGACTTGTGTGCAGCACCAGGAGGCAAGTCTACCTTGCTTCGCTCCTCTCTACCAACAGGAAGTATGCTTGTATGTAATGAAATCATGCGTAACCGCGCCCAGATATTAGCTGAGAATATGGTGAAGTGGGGCTATCCTGATGTGATGGTCACTAACAATGCTTCTGAGGATTTCTCTGATTGTACCAATTGCTTTGACCTTATTCTTGCTGATGTGCCTTGCTCTGGCGAGGGCATGTTCCGAAAAGATGATGAGGCGATAGCCAACTGGAGTTTAGAGAATGTGCAGATGTGCGCTGAGCGTCAGCGACACCTTATTAATAATATTTGGCCAGTGTTGAAGCCGGGAGGTATTTTGATTTATAGTACCTGTACCTACAATGCAGAAGAAGATGAACACAATATTTCATGGATCATGCAGGAGTTTGGCGCAAGTGTCTTGCCAGTAGATGTGCCTGGAGGTTGCGATGTTATGGGCAATTTGATAGGCAGCGACTTCCCAGTTTATCATTTTATGCAGCATAAGGTGAGAGGGGAAGGGTTCTTCCTTGCAGTGGTTCGCAAGCCAGACGAACCAGGCTTCCGACCTTTCCATTTACCCGATATTTCTTCCTTTGATAAGGACAAGAAAAAGAAGAAAGATAAGAAACAAGTGTCATTGCCTGTAAAGGAAATACTTGGTGAAGTGCAACGCTGGATACTCCATCCAGAGAATTATTACTGGCAGGTAAATGAAGATGGTGTGCGAGCCTTACCTTTGTCAATGGCCTCGTTTTATCTTTGGGGAAAGAATAAATGCTTAAAGATATTGGAAGCAGGTGTTCAAGTAGCATCTTTAAAAGGGAAAGAACCTATCCCTGCGCATCCTCTGGCCATGAGTACTCAACTCAATACAGATGTTTTTGCTTGTCAGGAAGTGAACTATGCACAGGCCATTGCTTACCTGCGCAAAGAGTCGGTGGTATTGCCACCAGATACTCCCAAGGGCTATGTCCTACTCACTTATAGGAAATTGCCCCTTGGCTTTGTCAAGAACTTGGGTAACAGAGCCAACAACCTCTATCCCCAAGAATGGAGAATCAGAAGTAGTTATATTCCAGGACCGTTCAATGTTGTTTGAGTGAAGCTTGATTGTCAATTGGCTCCACCCAATTTGTCACGAATCGGCATAGCTGATGCTAGCATCGCTTTGCCTCACTGCTCCAAAAGGTTTCAATTGTCAATATCTTCGTCTTCGTCGTAGAAGTCGTGCCAATCCTCCTCCTCTTCGTCCATAAAGATGGTGGTAGGAGTAATATCTTCATCCTCACCTTCTTCTTCCATCTCCTGCTGGAGGTAGGTAATCTCTTTGGGCCTATGTACCAATGTCTCATTCGCCACAGGAACCTCTTTTTGCAGTTCGCTCCACAGTAAATCCTTCAGTTTTTGGATGTTCAGCCCCGTGATGGAGGAAATAAACACATGCGGCACCCCTTCAGGCAGTGTCTGTTCCATCTCGGCCATCAGTTCCTCATCCAGCATGTCGCATTTGGTAATGGCCAACACACGCTGTTTGTCGGCCAACTCAGGGTTGAAGTTAATCAGTTCGTTGAGCAACAGGTCGTATTCCTTGCTCACATCATCGGCATCAGCAGGCACCATAAAGAGCAGCAACGAGTTACGCTCAATATGACGCAGGAAACGGAAGCCCAATCCCTTGCCTTCGCTCGCCCCTTCGATGATGCCAGGGATATCGGCCATTACAAACGACTGGTTGTCACGATAGGAAACGATGCCGATGTTCGGCACCAAGGTAGTGAAGGGATAGTTGGCTATCTTAGGCTTCGCAGCAGAAACCACCGAAAGCAAGGTAGATTTACCCGCATTGGGCAAGCCCACCAGCCCCACGTCGGCCAGCAACTTCAGTTCCATGATGACGGTCATCTCCTGCTCGGGCTCACCAGGTTGCGCATAGTCGGGTGCCTGACGTGTGGCAGTAGCAAAATGCCAGTTGCCCAATCCGCCTCGTCCGCCCTTCAGCAGCACCACCTCCTGACCATCATCGGTCACATCGCACACATAGTCGCCCGTCTCAGCATTATACACCACCGTACCACAAGGCACTTCGATATATTTGTCCTCGCCCGCCTTGCCGCTCGACTTGTTCTGTGAGCCATGCTCGCCGTTGCCAGCTATCACATGACGGTTATACTTCAGATGCAGCAGCGTCCAGTAATTTCGGTTGCCACGCAAGATGACACTACCCCCACGACCACCGTCACCCCCATCAGGACCACCCTTGGGGATGTACTTCACACGGCGCATGTGGGTAGAGCCTTTACCGCCCTTTCCCGAGCGGCAATAGATCTTCACATAGTCAACGAAATTCGATTCCGGCATTTTTATTTAATCTTTACAGATGTTTTGACTTACCCCTCTGCCCTTCGGGCACCTCCCCTTTTCATGGGGAGGAGCTGTTGGCTTTTTAACACCTTCCCTTTTCATGGGGAGGAGCTGATGCCCCTTTAACTCTCTCCTTTTCATGGGGGAGGAGCTGTTGCCCCTTTAACTCTCTCCTTTTCATGGGGGAGGAGTGTTGGCTCTTTAACTCTCCCCCTAAGATAGGGGGAGTACGGCGAAGCCGGGAGGGGGTATGCCAGTCTTCTATTACTTGATTTTGTCAATAGCAGCACAGATATCAGCGAAGATACGGTCAAGTTCACCCAGACCATTTATGTGCTGATACTTGCCATCCTTCTTGTACCAGTCAATCAGCGGAGAAGTTTGTGAGTGATACACCACCAAGCGCTTTTTGATGGTCTCCTCGTTATCGTCGGCACGACCACTCATCTGACCACGCTTGATGAGGCGAGTCATCAGCTCATCCTCAGGTACCTCAAGGTCCAGCATCACGCTCACCTCCTGTCCACGCTCCTTCAGCATCTGCTTCAGTGCCTCTGCCTGTGGGATGGTACGAGGGAAACCGTCGAAGATAACGCCCTTGCTATCCTCGAAGCTGTCGAACTTGGCAGCCAGGATATCCACCATCAATGAGTCAGGAATCAGCTGTCCCTGATCGATATAACCCTTAGCGGTCTTGCCCAGCTCGGTGCCATTCTTGATTTCAGCACGCAACACATCACCCGTAGAGATGTGGTTGATGCCATACTTCTCTACAATCTTCTCACTCTGTGTTCCCTTGCCAGAGCCGGGAGCACCAAAAATCACAATATTCAACATACTTATCTATAATTATCAATTATCCATTAACAACAGAGTAAATGTCCTTATAATTACGCCCATATCCATCATAGTCAAGTCCGTACCCCACGATAAAGTCATTTGGAATCTTCATCGCCACATAATCGATGTTCAAATCTACCTTCAGCTTCTCAGGCTTCATCAGCAACGTACAGATATGAATCTCTTTCGGGTTCTTTGCCTTCAGGCTATCCAACATATACTTCATGGTGGTGCCCGACTCGATTATGTCTTCAACAATCACCACCGTCCTGCCCGTAAGGTCACCCTTCAGGCCAATCATCTCGTTCACCCTTCCTGTTGAGCTGGTGCCCTCGTAGGATGAGAACTTCACAAATTGCACCTCGCATGAGAAATTGATGCGTTTCATCAGGTCGGCAGTAAACATAAACGAACCGTTCAGCAAGCTGATGAACAATGGATCCTTGTCGGCAAAGTCGCGGTTAATCTCCTCTGCCACCCTGTCCACCTCTTTCAAGATTTCCTTTTCCCTAATGGAAATGGCGAACTTTTTGTCTCTAACCTGTATTGTTTCCATGAAATACTTTTTTTGAATGGCACAAAATTACGAATAAGCGAGAGAAAAACAAAATAATTTTTTTGAATTTCCGAGCGAGAGTAATTTCAACGAAGTTAAAATTACGAATAAGCGAGAGAAATGCCAAATTAATTGTTGGTAAAGTGCTACAGAATTCTTACTTTTGCTCAACAGATTATTAAAACGATGTAGTATGAAACTTGTACACTTAATCACTGGTGCCGTCTTGCTGTTGGCAGGATGCGCCCCAAAGAACGAGAACACAGAATTTACAATCAAAGAACATCAAGATATGAAAAACGTAATCAGTACAGAAAAGGCTCCTGCTGCTATTGGGCCTTATAGTCAGGCCATCGAGGCCAACGGTTTTGTCTATGCATCAGGTCAGTTACCTATCGACCCGGCAACTGGTCAGTTCCCTGAGGGAGGCATCAAGGAGCAGACCCGTCAGAGCATCCTCAATGCCCAAGCTATCCTTGAAGCAGCTGGCCTTACCTTGGCCAATGTAGTGAAGACCACCGTCTTCTTGGCCGATATGAATGACTTTGCCGCCATGAACGAGGTTTATGCCTCTTTCTTCCAGGCCCCTTATCCTGCTCGCTCCGCCGTAGCAGTTAAGACCTTGCCCAAGGGCGCTATGGTCGAGATAGAGTGCATTGCAGCGAAATAAAAAACACCGGATTTTTTTTGCGCCCTAGTTAGGAAAAAAGTTTTTCCTGGTTATTTCGGCCATTTTGTGTTAAATTTTTTATTTTTTTGGATGTCATAGGACACCCAATTGGTTTTATTTGTAACTTTGTCGCGTAAACTACTAAAGATTGAGATTATATTTTAAAAATGTTTTGACAGAATTACTGAGGAAATGCAAGAATATGCACTAAAAATTCTTATCATTTGAGCCAATCTATTTGACCCGTGAAAGAGACTTTAACGCATCGGGGGGGGGTAGTTAACATTATTTAACGCAGTAATTAGCCAGATAATACATTATTATATATATTTTTGTAACATGAAATACTATTTCCTTTCGCAAATAGGACGTTGTATTTCAAGAAAATAGAAAAATAGTGAGGCACTCGATATATATAAGACAAATATTTTTGAAAGCTTTTGTAGGAGCATGTTTCCTAATAGCCTTCAGTTTGAAATCGGCAGCAATGCCACTCGATTTGTCTGAGGATATGACAGGTGATACACCCGTGATGGCAATCGGAGAAGACCCTGTATTGGTGCCGATAGAGAACTACGTACCATACGATAGTACGCAGGTGTTACGCAAGGACACCACCGTGATCTTTGTAAATTTTGAATATGACAAGGTAGAGCTTGATGAAAACTTCCTTGACAATGCCAAAGCACTGAACCACATTGTGCATAGCATAAGCCGTGTGACGGATGACCCCACGCTGGTGGTGCGTTGTGTGCAGATTGTGGGTATGGCTTCTTTTGAAGGCGCGGCTGACTATAACTATAATTTAGGTATGCAGCGTGCCGAGGCGTTGAGAAGTTACTTTAAGCAGCATGTGCCTACGTTGGGCGATGAGGTGTTTGACCTCAACTCAGGGGGTGAGGCATGGACAGAGTTTCAGAGCCTGGTGGAAGATTCCGAGTTTGAAGGCAAAGCCCAGGTGCTGGACATTATCAAAAGCACCAAGAACCTGTGGTTACGAGAGTCACGCATCAAGCAGCTCAATGATGGCAAGGTGTATCAGTACCTCAAGGATAACCTGTTTGTGGGGCAACGCGTGGCGGGTTATATGCGCATCTATTATGATATGGTGCCACAACCCAAGTCTGTGCCTCAACCAGTAGTTGAGCCAGCACCAGAACCAGAGTCTATTGTCGAGCCAGAGCCAGTGCCTGTACCAGTGGTGGTAGCGCCAGAGGCGTATATCGACAACGAAGGCCCTTGGCGTTTGGCCGTTAAGACCAACCTTCTGTTCGATGCCGCTTTGGCACCCAATGTAGAAGTGGAGCGCTGGTTTGGCAAGAGCAACCGCTTTAGCGTGATGGCAGAAGTGTGGTTCCCTTGGTATGTGTGGAAAGGCAACAGCAGGGCTTACGAGGTGCTCAACATTGGTTTGGAGGCTCGTTATTGGCTCACCCACAGCAAGAAGCACTACAACCGACCCATTACAGGATGGTTTATCGGTGCCTATGCTGCTGGCGGTAAGTACGACCTTGAGTGGAACAGCAAGGGCTATCAGGGGGAATATACTTCCTTGGGTTTGAGCGTGGGTTACACATGGCGCATTGGTCGCAACCTCAACCTTGAAGCCAGCGTGGCTGGTGGATGGGTAGCAGGACCTTATCGCTACTACGAGGGCCGTTTTGACGACACCCACCTCATTTGGCAGCACAATGCTCAGCTCAACTACTTTGGTCCTACCAAGGCGAAGCTTTCATTAGTGTGGCTGTGGCCAGAAAGGAGGCGCAGATGATGAAGAGCTTGAAGTGCCTAAAGGCTCTCCTCCTTAGCAAGGAGGAGTACGGCGTAGCCGGGAGGAGGTATGATTATACCCCTCAGTCACTGCGTGACAGCTCCCCTACCTTATGGGAGCAGCCAGAAAAAGCTCTTCCCCTGATAGAGGGGGAGTACGGCAAAGCCGGGAGGGGGTATGCCCTTGGTGCAGCTCCGCGTATATATAGGAGCAGCTTTACGGCTTGGTTGTGCTTGGTAGTAGTGCTGTTGTTTGTAGCTTCCAGCTGCGACCGGCGTCAGTTAGAGGTGATGGAACCCACAAAGGCTCAGATTCGCATAGATGTTGACTGGCTCACCTATTTTGGTGCACGACCTCACGGTATGACGGTGATGGTGTGGGGTGATGGATGGGAAAGGCCTTACACTACCTCAACCAACGATGTTGAATCTGTGAAAGTAGCACTTGACCCTGGTCACTATCGCTTGCTGATCTTTAACAAGAGCTTCGACGAGTACGGCTCCATGAAGTTCGCCGACACCGACAGCTACGAGCTGATATCTGCCAGAGGAAAAGATATCACGCAGTATGTACATGGCGACTGGGACAAGGATATCACCTACATGGCAGACCCTGAGAATATTGGCGTGGTGGTTGATGAGTTTACCATTACCGATGATATGCTGTTGGAACAGGTAAACTTCTACCCCTACGAAGATTGGATTGAGACGCATTATGGTACCACCCGATGGGTGATAGAGCCCGATGGCACCTATTCCATGACGGTAGAGGCAAGACCACAGATTACCAAGTTGAATGTGTGGGTACAGATAAAAGGCAGAAATAACATGCGGTCTATGACAGGCAATATTTCCGGTATGGCAGACGGGTTCTATCTTTCACAGGTATGGCGCACTACCGACGAACGCTACATGCTGTTCGAGACCGATAAATGGTCGCCGTTTGTTGAAGATGACCAAGATGACAATACGGGCTATATGTTTTACACCATGCCTGTGTTTGGTTTGCCACACGGAAAGGAATATTTGTCTCAGCGTACGGAGGACAACAATGTGCTGAAGCTGCACGTCGTGCTGAGAGATGGCTCTTCGCTCGACTTTATCTACGATGTGGGAAAGATTATTCGCTACCGAGGACTGGATGAACAAGTGGCGACGCGTTTGATGAATACTACCCGAGCTGACCTGGATACCAGTATTGATATAGACACCACTATCCTCTTGGATTTGCAGCTCGACCTGGTGATCAATATCGATACGGTGGACAATATACCAGAATTGCCCGATGTAGATCCGGAACCGCCCACCACAAGTGGCATTGATGCCCAGGTAGATCCTTGGGAAGATGGTGGCACAGTAGATGTAGGCTTATAAAGATAATTACGCAGTAATTAGAAAATATTAACAACTAAATTACAACGATTATGAGAGAAATGATGTTTTTTAGAATGGTTTTGGTAGCTGGAGCAGCCACAATGCTCGCAGCTTGCACTTCAGAGAGTGAGAATGGTCCTTCTGCAAACATCTCTTATGAGAGTATTGCAGCAACGCAACAAGTCCCTGTAACGTTTGGTACATATATGGGTGAACAGGCAATTACACGTGCAGGAATCGCTGGTAATATAGCAGATGATGGAACTAACACAGCTGAAGCTAACTTAGTCGCTAAGGGGGGGGTTGGTGTGTTTGCTTATTATAATAATGCTGGTAATTATCCAGAAACATTAACGCCATCATTTATTGAGAATAATTCTTTAGAACCAAACTTTATGTATAACCAGTTGGTGAATGGCGATGTGAGCGGAGCTTATCCTTCTCAGACAGTTGCTTGGTCTTATACTCCTCTTAAATATTGGCCAAATGATTTTGCCAACAATGCAGCTGTGGATAATCAAAGTACTCCTGCTCAGGGTAGTAAGAATACCACAGTTAGTTTCTTTGCATATGCTCCTTATGTTGCTACAGCCAGTGCAACAGGTCCTACAGGTATTACTGCTTTTACAGCAAATACCGATAAAAGCGATCCTAAGGTGTCATATACTATAGCAACTACTCCTGACGCATCAGTTGATTTATTATGGGGTGTGGCCCCAACTTCTACTGCCTATACAATTACTACTGGTACAACACAGCCTGTGACTGCAGGTCTGCCTAATAAGAACTTAACAAAGCAAACTACAGGTGAGAAGGTTGACTTTAGTTTTAATCATGCATTGGCTCGTTTAGGCTTAACTGTTCGGGCTGCAAAAGACCAGGTAGGTGTAGGCGCTGCAGATGGTAAAGAATTATGGGATAGTGATGCTGCAAACAAGACTAGAATTTATGTTAATTCTGTAACAATTACGTCTTCCATGAGTACATCTGGTAAATTGAATTTGAACAATGTAACAGCTAATACTGCTAAATGGGAGAACAAGAGTGCAGCTGCTTCAACTACATTAAATGTTAATGGAAGTAATATTAATCCTGACTTGGTTTTCGATTTAGGTAAAGCTTTAGATGCAGGTGATCAAAAACCAGGTGTATTAGCTAAAAGCCCTACCGACTTGATGGTTAATGGAACTACTAATGTATACTTTATGCTTATACCTCAAGATTTATCAGCTACTGGTACAAATCAGAATATAACAATTGTAATTGATTACGATGTGAAGACACTTGATGCTAATTTGGCTGCTGGTATGTCAAGTGTTAATAATAGGATTACAAAGGTTATTAGTGGTATTAATTTCCAGAGCGGTAAGGCATATACTTTAAATCTTGTTCTTGGAATGAATAGTGTTGATATTAATGCAACTGTAGCTGACTGGGGTGCTGGAACAAATCATACAGTTGACCTGCCAATCAACGTAGAGTAATCCTATCTTAGCAACCGTTCCTCTGCACCCATAGTGTGGGATGCAGCATAAATAAAACTTCCGAATGCCGAAATAGCTATCAAAAGTGGTTATTTCGGCATGGGAAGAAATACTAAAGACTTTAGTTTTACAGGTCAACACAACTGTAATTACTTGTTTTTGGGATAGAGAAAAAACCTAGTTGATTAAAATTTGGATTGATGAAGAGAGTATTTTATTTAATATCATTTGTTTTGCTGGCAGCTATTACAAGCTGCACCAACGACCGCGATGCGGCGGCGCCAATCAGCATTAGTGAGTACGTGGCTCAGAAGCCAGTGCCTGTCACTTTCGGCACCTACAATGCTAACGCCCCTATCACTCGTGCGGGTACTCCTGGCTCCATCAACCTTGATGCTCAGCTCAAAACCAAGGGCTTCGGGGTTTTTGCCTATTACACAGAGAATACTAATTTTAATTATATGCCCATCGGTACACGAAACCTGATTCCAGATTTCATGTATAATGAGCACATCGCTTGGGACGGTACTAATAATAAGTGGGATTATTTCGACCCCGACGATCAAAAGTTCTGGCCTAACGACTTTAACGGCAATGGCAACCCTGTTGACACCCACACTCCCGCTGCACCTGATGCCACAGGTACCAAGCTGAACTATATCAGCTTCTTCGCATACGCTCCATACGCAGGAGAATTTACGCAAACTTCTGCTACTACCAGAAGTGGTGCTACGCCTCCAACTACCAGCGGTGACGGAACCAATAGTGGTGTTATTGCAGCCAGTGGTAACGCTTTCAATGGCGACCCGTTCCTGACCTATCGCATGAGCAACGATGCTACCAAGGTGGTAGATCTGGTGTGGGGCACAGCCGGTGGAACAGATAATGGTGATAATGTGGTGGGTACCGCCCAGAACGGCGGAATGGTGACCCGCTCGGTGGATAATGGTATAGCTACAGCAGTGTTTGCTGAAGATCCTACCAATATTGATATGACCAAGCATGAGACCGACGGCAAGGTGAAGTTCAACTTCAAGCATGCGTTGGCAAAGGTGGGTGGCTCTGCTGATGGATCATCTGCTGTTAATGCTGGTCTTATGGCAGATTTGCTGATTGATACCGACGGCACTACAGCGACTGCTGACAAGCCCGCCACCACCAAGGTGACGATTAGGAGCATCACCATTACGCATGATAACGCAAAAACAGGCACTGTGTTGACCTATCCTATGCCTAGTACAGGTGTGTTCAACTTGGCTACAGGAAAGTGGGATATAACAGCGGCTGATGCAACCGATGCCACTACCTATTTCACCATCAATCATGAGATTACTCAGTCTGGTGGTACACAGGGTAATACGCTGAATGCTGCTATTAAGGAGCCTGATACTAATCCAACAGCATGGACCGACCTTGATGGTATTGCCGGTGTGCAGACAGGGTCAAAGACCAATGTGTATGGTGTTGAAGCCACCCCGATACTCTTCCTCCCAGGCACCACGCCTCACTTGAAGTTTACCATCGAGTATTGCGTGCGTACCAAGGATACCAAGTTGGCAAAGGGCTTTACCGAGGTTTGGCAAACCATCACTAAGACAGTGGCATTTACCGTCCCCGTGGTTCAAAATATGCAATATAACATTGTGATGCACCTGGGTCTCACTTCCGTGAAGTTTGATGCTTCCGTAAGTACTTGGGGCGATGGTGGCTCAACAGCAGTTGATTTGCCTATCAATGTAATGTAAATTATAATTCCCATAGCAGGGAAGAAAGAAATAACTCCTCCCCTGACATAGGGGAGGTGCCCCAATGGGGCGGAGGGGTATAGAAAGATTATTAGAAACGGTCAAACATCCCGTTTCGAGCAATGATATAAGGATTGGTGATAGTAACAACACGAATGACCGTAAAGGGTTTGACATTAATGTTTTCTACTTTGCTCTTGGTAACAGGCTGTTCCAAGAGCGAAGTTGTTACATCCTATGAGCAAGAGGTTGCAAAGCAAGATTATACTAAGCAGCAACCCACTCAGCAGGAGGTAAACAACCAGCCTGTGCCAGTGATCTTCGATGTTGTTTCAGAAGAACAAGCCACCACACGAGCCTTGACTACTGAGGATATCTTGAAACAAGATGGCAGTGGCTTTGGTGTGTTTGCCTACTACACGCATGGGGCATACCCTGCTTCCAATAGTAACAGTACATCTGAGGCTACGGATGTTGCCCCCAACTTCATGTATAACCAGAAGGTGTACTGGGATACGGATTTAGACCCTGATGCCTGGAATTATACCCCCACCAAATATTGGCCGAACGACTTCAGTACAGGTGCAGTAGATAACCAAGACCCTGCCGCCACTGGCTCAAGCACAGACAAACTCAGCTTTTTTGCTTACGGACCATACGCCAACCAAGTAACACTCAGTGCAACAACTTATACCCTTGAACCCTCCACTGGCAGGTTCAAGAACGGAAGTAACTATTTTGATGAACAGACAGGGGCATCCGGCATTTTGGGGTTCAAATCCAATTCAACTACCAGTGATCCCAAGGTGCATTTTAGGTTGGGCGCAGGAGCAGAGGATCTGGTGTGGTCGAGCTTGAAAGACAAGACCAAGATGACGGGTACGCCACTGATCAATTATGTGCCAACCTTTGCGTTTGCCCATGCCCTCTCAGGTTTGAGGTTCGAGGTGGGTGGTAATTTTGACGCGGTGAGTGGTGGGCAGATAGCAGATGGCACCTATATCACCATTGAGTCGGTGTCTGTAGCTTCTGATGCGATGCCCTATGACGGGTGGCTGAATCTAACTACCGGCACTTGGCAAGACCAAGCAACTGCTGAGGCTTCTACCTCTATCCTGTTAGATGATATTAATGAGAAACTGCAATATAAAAGCAATGCCACCTTGGCATATAATAGCGGTGCGGCAGGGGAAGTGAATCAAGGCGTGGGACGTAATGATAATGGTACAGCTTCAGATGCCTTAACTACTCGGACTTTAATGAAGCAGGTGAACGGGGCTGACCAGTATCTGATGATTATGCCCAGTGCCACAGCAGTGACGTATAAGGTTACGTGCAACTATCACGTGTGGACTTTCGACCCTCGTAATGCCGATGGCATTTCGAAAGTGGAAAATAATGTCACTAACAAAGTGTCGTTTGCACCAGATGGCAACAAGTTTTATACCATCACCATTTGGTTGGGGATGACATCAGTGGGGTTGGATGTGAAACAGTTTAATAATACAAATGAACATGATGTTTACTTCACTGACGTGTCATCTAGTTGGAATTTGCCTCAATAAATAAATGGAAATGTACAGGAATATTAGTATATGGGTAATGTTGACTGCACTCCTATTAGTAGGATGCACAGACCATGAAGTTCTGACAACCTACGAAGTGGTGAAGGAGACTTATAATCCCATACCTATATCATTTTCTCCTTACGTAGGCACAGAACAGGAAGTAGAGGCTACTACTAGAGCTGACTTGAATTACCTTAGTTATTATATGAGGGATTTTAATATAAGCAATAATCAGTTTAGATATAGGAATATCCCTTTTTTAGGAGAACAACGTTCTGGTCATACTAGAATTGGTCATGCAGCTTATAACAATTATATTGTTGGCGTTTATGGATTCTGGCACGATGGCAGCGACTGGGAAACCGATAAAGACAAGACTACCTTGCAGGCCGACTTTATGACCAATCAACCCCTGTTGCACTTGTGGAAAAACAATACCGATGGTCCCTATTGGACATACAGTCCTTTGAAGTATTGGCCCAATAACAATGCATCAGGGGGTACCAATGGCTATAGCACTGAGACCGACAAAGTGACGTTTATCAGCTACTATCCCTTTCAGGATTACAGCGGTGGTGAATACTACAAAGATGGAACAGGGACAAGTACCACGGAGCCAGTTGCAACGCTTAAATCTAACACTGCAACGATACCGGCAGATGGTATTCAATATTGGACATTTGAAGACAACGCTGTATATAAAACGAAAAACAACATTAACCTCACTTGCATCACACCGCCTGCAAAGAATGCTACATGGAAAGCCGCCTATACCTTTGGATTCCAGCAGAAAGCGGAAACCAAAGACCACTTGGACTTCATGCTGGGTATCAATGAAGATGTTACTAAGCAGAACATTGGAAATAATGTTACCTTGAATTTAAGGCATGCTTTATGTGCTGTATATGTGAAGGTTAATTTCGATGGTTGGGCAAGGGAATCAAATAATGTCTATGTAGAAGAAATGCCTGATAATGTAAAATGGACTATTAATTCTGTAACATTGGCTGGAGTGTACGACAAAGGAACCGTTACTCCTAAAACAACGGCCAATGGTACAGGTTTCGATTGGACGTTGATAACTGAAGATGAATTAGGGAATCCAATATCACCTGTGGATTATACTATCTTTACAGAAGATCCCCGACCAATTGGAAACTTTAACGTTTCACTTAAAGATGATTATACTTCTGATAAACCGTTATCTCAGAAGTACAAGAGAACTACAGGTAGTGGATATCTTGAAAAAGATAATGTATATACTACTTCTAATGGTGCTGGCTTAAAGTGGCTAATATTAGCATTGCCTCAAAAAGCCAATGAGAACACTTACTTGAAGATAGATTATGATCTGGAATATACATACAATACAGGAATAGAACCATTAAAGGTCGTTTATAAAAATTGCAAAGAAAGCTATAAGCTACCAACGGGTACATTTGATTTCCCTGCGGGCAAGCGTGTAGTCTTTAATGTTTATTTCTATTTAAAAAGCGTTAGCATGGATGCCACCATGGCCGACTGGGATGAGGAGGAGTATTATAATATTGAAGAAGGTAAAGGTGTGGTGGAGGAATGATGATCATGAGAAAGTGTAGAGAATTTGGATGGATAATAGGACTGTTGCTTATAGTGGCATGCAGCGAGGGGAAAGACGAGCCCGAGGTGAATAAGCCTGAGCAGCCAGAGCAAACCGCTGTGGGCAACCTGCCTGCGGATGGTGCCCCTATTGCCTTCTCAGCCAGCATCAATGAAGAGGCCGATACACGTGCGCTGACCTATGGCAACGACATCGTGTATTCCGCCATTACCAGAGACGGGGGCGGTGACGTTACTAGCATATCCTTCCACGATGGCATTGAGGACAATGATGACCTTAAGCAGACAGGCTTTGGCGTCTATTCCTTCTATACGGGAGAGAAGCTAGTTGGTGGCACTGGTGATGATAAACCAACCATTGTCAAGGACAAGGAAATCGTGATGCTGAACCAACAAGTGACTTGGGATGCCGTCAATTCGAAATGGACCTACACGCCTATGCGTTTTTGGCCAGGCAGTGAGAACTATATGTCGTTTTATGCTTACGCACCGTGGAGCAGCACCATTTATCCTTCAATTGGTGATAAAGCTTCAGATGGTGATTATTCCAAACAGACGAGTACATCGTATGGAATGAAAGGAACATATACTTTTAACTATAATAAAGACATAAAAGTTCCTTCCGTTGTCTGGAACTTCGACGAACAGCAGGATGTGGTGTGGGGCATGAACAGGGATACCAATAAACCTTTCCAGAACATCCACCGTTCGGATACCGACAATGGCACGCTGCACTGGAAATTCCAACACGAGTTGGCGCGCGTGAAGTTCAGCATCTTTAACTTCAAGGATATCTTGGATATCTATCAGGAAAGTACGGCAGGCGTAATACCTAATGGCTTGTCTGTGACTCCTAATGGCGGTACTGTAGGTGCTGGTGGCGTGGATGCATACTCTTTTCATTATACAGCTACTGGCGCAGATGGTGAAGGGCCTACTGGCTACTATGCCCGATTATATGAAAAGTCTGGGGAAAATGCCCTTTGCCATAAGTTTGAAGAACTGGACAATAGTGCCATGCTGATTATTACAAGCATTGAAATCAAGAACTTGGTGACGGGAGCCACACTGAACCATGATGCAAGTGTTGATGGAGGCGTGAGCTGGAGTGATAAGACTACAACGACAACTTATGAAATACCGCCAGGTTTGCTGAATCCCAAGTTCTATAAGGCCTCAAGTGAAATCAGTAGCATTACCTTTGGTGACGACTGGTCGTCTTTCCCCTCATTGGGTGTTGAAACCCTTCCACTGACGGTGCCTACTGGTGAAGGTATGGACGGCAAGAGCCACTACTTCCTGATGGTGCCAAAAGAAGTTAATGCAAATACGGAGGACGAATTGGCGCTTGTCATTAAGTACAAGATTATCCGTAGGTTCAAACTGACGGGTAACTATACGCTTGACAATGAAGTGCCAAAACCAAATACAGGCGCTTTTGATTTTGAATGGACCGGGGTGCTTGGCACCACACTTGAACCGCAAACGCTTGAAGCCCCATTGAATGTGGCGTTCGAGGCCAACCATTCCTATCACATAGCCATCCGCTTGGGTAAGATGATGCAGGTAGAGTTTGAGGTAACCGACTGGGATGATAACGATGCAGGAGGCATTAACGTGTCAATACCCTCATTTGAATAAAGCATGAAGACGATGAATAAAAACATAATCCATAAACTGTTGATGCAGTTGGCTAAAATGCTGCTGTGCCTTTTCGCACTGACCGGCTTGTCGTGCGAGCGAGATACTTTCTACATCAATGACATCCAACCCGGCGAACCCGTAGATATATTGCTGGGCTTTGAGTTGCCACTGAAGGATCAGGTAGCAGTGACACGCACGTTGACCGATAAGGAAGAACATCAGATCAACGACTTCTACCTGTTGATATTCAATGAGGCCCAAGAGAAGATTTTCGGGAAATATTACACCTTGGAAGAGTTGCAAGGGAAAATCAGCTATGAAGGTGGTACATGGTCATCGGTGTCCGATCATATAGATGACATGAAACAGGCCAACTCAACCCACGGCTATGTGCTGGCCAAAGCTGTTACGAGTACTTGTTACATCTTCGGCTTTGCCAATATAGGCAGTGACAACGAAGAGGACATGGCTGCTGACCCAAAGCTCGAGGGGGTGGCGGTGAAGGAAAACCTGAAGGAAGGACTGCAATCCACCCGTTATAAGCTGGATCATCTCAGAACACTCGACCAGCTGTATGAGGTGCAGATGGATGCTATGTCTGGCGCCAAGACCGACATTCTGATACGTGATACACCCAACTTGCTCTACAGCGGGGCGTGGAGAGCTTACGGTTCAGACTTAGAAACCAATAAAGAGCTTAACGGCAAGGTTGATATAGGGTATTTGATAACTGCGGATCCGACTATAAACAACGACGGTAATATTGACCTGCGTAAGAAAGGGATGATTTATCTACGTACGCTCACATCCCACATAAATTTTAACATCAAGATCAACTCGGATGTGTTCACAGCCTTTGAGCCAGAATATTGGCAGGTGGTGAATCTTCCCCAGCGTGTGTATCTGATGGACCAAGGAGATAAGACTCCAGTAAAGAAAGCCGAGATTGAGTTTATGGAAAGTACGGAGATGACTAATAACATGGTTCACGACAATGGCATGTTTACTTTCGACTTCTGGATGTTTGAAAACCACAAGAAGGCAAGAAAGGCGTCTGATCTGACCAACACATTGAGTTACTCTGTTGTTACTTCTAATTATGTGTCATCTGCTAACACGTCAAATTCCGAGTTTAAGAATCAATATCTTTATGTGGCTGCACCAGATGAAAATGAGAAACTAGATGTAATTGAAGATGAAGATGATAACCCGGAAAATGATATCATTGGGTATTACAAGCATCACTTTGGTAATGAACTGAATCAGTGGGAGGTGACAGAGGGCTCAAATACCCCCTTACCCAAACTAAAGACCATATATGGTTATGGAGCCACTCTTGCAAAACAAGAGGCAGACTATGGCCTTACGAAAGGTACAGTTGACGAGAATAACGAAGAAGCCATTCAACAGTTCCTTTATTCTAAACGTGAGTTTCAGGTGAAACGCAGGTCGGTCAATACATCTGTGTGGAACAGGGCTGGTGACTATTATCCCAATGATGAAGGATATGGCCCTTGGGCATCTGCCACCGATGAAATAAAAAACAACTACCTGAAGATGAAGTACAGCTCCAAGAAGTTTGTGTATGTGGATGACAAGGCTACCTACGTGATTATCAAGGGGCGGTTGAGAATGAAGAAAACAACGGACGAAGGCTTCAACCTGGTGAACTATGGCAGCAGTAAGGATGGTGATTACCTGACTTCGCAAACCGACACCTATCATGACGGTTATGCCGATGTGACCTACACCATACACCTGGGCAATATTAATGAAAGCATTGACGATTTCAACTGTCTGCGTAATACGGAATACAACTATACGGTAACCATCAACGGCATCAACAGCATCTATACCACCGTAGAGTCGAGCTTGGATAATGGCAGCGGCAGTCAGTATCGTGTGAAGAAACAGCCGGGTGCCGACGGCATGCTGAACCTGGCCAGAGGCACTGTATATAACACGGATGCACATTTCTGCCAGTTTAACATGATGCTTACCAAAGCCTCGCTCAACAACTTCTATTTCGAGATGCATACACCCTGGCGCACCTATAGCACGGAAGAGATTAAGACAGATATAACTGCGGGATATTCTTCTACAGAAGGAACTTCTGGTTATGAAAACTATTTGGCGAAGTATGGCAACAATCCTGACTTCAACTGGTTTAAGTTCTCACCTAACGACGACCAGGCTGGCATGTTTGACGAAGAGAGCACTTATACCTCCAATGAGACCACATACAAGCAAACTCGGCGAACCACAAAGTATAATTCTACGGTTATGTGGAACCTCTTTACCTTTACGGAGACCATGATTGTCTTGGAACAGGCTTCGGCAGCGGCTGCGCCTAAGCCAGATGAGACATCTGATGCAGCCGATACTAGGATGGCGAATTTGCTGGCCAGCACATTCGAGTGTTCGGTGGGTGGTAAGACATATCATGGCGACAAGGCACTGCCTTTCTTGCTGGATGAAGTGAAGTACGAGGTCAGCAAGGCCGTGTACGACAATGCGGTAAGTAACAATAATTCTTATCAAACATGCACTGATGAAGATGGCAAATATTATATCACCGAAGACTATGTGAAATACTTCAAAGAACATTGTTCGCTGACGGATGAAGAAAAAGCACAGGTAACACATATCCGCCGCATGTTCTATACCGTCTATCTGGATGAGTACTACTATCATACGCAACCCTACGGAGTGACAAGTTGGACGAATCCCTATTGGAAACACTTTGCCAACCAGACTTCTCGCTTTGTCAACTTCGGTTATCATTCAACGGGTGAGGCATCATCGGTCAATGGCTATATATTGAGTCCCGACAAGCAGAGCGGTGTCATGCTGACGCAGCTGACTGTGGTGCAACCCAGCATCCAGACATTCTATTCGCAGGACAATGCAGCTGCCGAATCAGTGGCCATCGGACTGGAGCATGTGAACGAGACGCATGACCCTCGTTGGACGGACCTTGGTGATTGGACGGGACATGAGATATCAACTACAAAGGCTGATGGAGTTAATAACTACTATTCCTATAATGGATGGCTGAACACTATCAATTATGTGAACCAGGATATAACAGGACTAACCGGCACAACCCTGTGGGATTACTATGTCAGCGATTTGACGTATGATAGCCATAACGGATTGCAGAATAACGTAGCTATGAGGTTGAGTGGTAATACCTGGAATAACGATATGAGAAAAAGGACAGGTGATGCCAGGAATGATATTCAGGAGAATCCTTATTTGGCAGGTGCCATACGCATGTGCCTGAACCGTAACCGTGACGAGAACGGTAATGGTAAGATTGACGAGGAGGAGTTGAAATGGTTCCTGCCAACTGCCAGACAATACGAGCTGGCCAACCTGGGACATTTCTCGCTGCAAGACCCGTTGTTGGAATACAATGACTATGTGCTTGCTGACGGAAGCCAACGTCTGCCATTGGCATCTGTGGCCGATAATGAATTGTGGGAATTCCGTTATGTTGCCAGCGATTACCAGATGCTGGCAGCGGAACAGATGACTAACTCTCCTGATTATACGGGTGCAAATTGGGTGACAGGCCCATACAATTTGCGCTGCATGAGAAACCTTGGCGGTGAAACGGAGCGTAACGGAGATGGTAGTACCAAAACAAATATATCAAGTAACAGCCAGAGCTTAGTCTTCGCCTATGATTCAGGTGAGAAGGTGTTTACTGTCAATCTGTTTGATTCCCGTAGCATGAGAAGCATCTATTATGATGCGGAAGAGTTGCCCGAGCACTATCTGTTCTCTGCCACTAACCTGCCTTACAGAAAGTTCAAGGTTGCCAAGAGTCCACTGACTGTGAATAAATCGGGTTATACCACCTTTAAAGATCTCATTGAACAGTCGAGACCTTGTCAGCAATATTCTGAGGATATGGGAGGTAATGACTTAGGCTCATGGCGAGTGCCAAACCAGGCAGAGTTGGCATTGATGGTGATGCAGCTGCGTTCATATAACGAGAGCAAAGGCAGTAATAAGGTGGAGGAAGAAAGTAATCCATGGTTCTTCTTGGAAAAAGGAAATGCCGATACCAATTTCCTGACTGGTACGTCATGGAACTTTACAGGCTATTGGGGGCGCATGATTACCGGCAACCATGACAGCGAGGGATGGGGTATGCACATGACTGGCGCTAAGCCAAACTCCAACAATATTGTCAATGGCAATTATACCACCTTCACACCTTCTACGCTTGATGGAAAAAACTATTACGTGCGTTGCGTGAAAGATATCATGAATTAAGAATCTTTGAAACTACTATTTCGTGTTTTTATATCATCAATCCTTATCATGCCATATCCTCTTCGGGGGGTATGGCATGGTTGCATTTTGTATCACTGCATAAAATGGCTTTAGTTGTGGGTGTTCCTGTATGCTGTTTATATTTTACAGCTACACTCCTCATGGAAAGAACTGGTTACGTCAGCATAATCTGTTATAAGTTCTAACACAGAAAAAAAAGATATGCCATAAAAGGTGCATAGTTACACTTCTCTTAAAATATAATGAAATCTATGTATTATCACGAGTGTATCTTCTAAAGGAAGTTACACTTTTTATCTACGGATTGTTGCAGTATCTGTTACCAGTCGTCGCGATATCTTCTATCACCCGTCGCAGTATCTCCTATGAGTCATCGCAATATCTCCTTTACCCCCATAGGAGATATTTCTTTCACCCGTGGCAGATATCGCGACCACCCGTAGCTGCCATCCCTTTCCCCCGTAGATGCCTTTACTTCCACTCGTAGCAGGCTTTCCGTCCACCCGAAGCAGGCTTTCCGTACTTCAAGTACGAAGATTGGAAAGCTGATGAATACGCGAATCGAAAGAATTAAAAATAGAGAAGCTGAAGGTCAAACTTGACTTTCAGCTTCTTTGTTTGTGTCGGGGTGACTAGATTCGAACTAGCGACCCCACGCCCCCCAGACGTATACTCTAACCGGACTGAGCTACACCCCGAAACAAATAATAAACTACACCCCGAACAACGAACTTACCCCTAAATGCGGTGCAAATGTAGTGCGTTTTTTCTAATCATGCAAATTTTTCACTGATTTGTTTGCGCATAACATATTATTTCCTACCTTTGCCCCCGTTAATTCATCAACAACAATGAAGGCTATGAATTTAAGAACAACTCACATCTCTCTTGCGGAAGAAACCATCCGCCTTGGCAGTCAACAACGACTGCACATCATTTACCATCTCTTGATTTAGCAAACCAACATTGCCTTCCGCAAAGTGGAGTTGCGGCCTGTCGTTGTTGTGATGTTATTGTTTTACTAATCATTAATCAAGAAAAATGAAAAAGAACTTTTTAGGCATTGCCCTGTGCGGTGCCATGATGATGCTGGCCGCTTGCGAGAACCAGATAGCTGACAAGAACGAGAATGATAACAAGGAAGTGCTGCAAGAGATTACCTTTAGCGTGCTGGACTTTGAGCAGACACTGAAGAAAATGGGGGTGAGCATGGCCGATACACGTGCTGCGCTGAGTGGCAACGCTACCTACCTGAAGGTGGCGCTGTTTCTGGATGGAACGAAGAAATATGAGTTTGCACAGACATCGGCTGATGAGGATTTTGGTTCCATCACTGCCCTGGTGGTGCCGGAGAATTATGACATGGTGGTGATTGCCTCGAAAGCTGAGATGACCATTGAGGCACTGACCAATATCTATCCAACAGGGGGTAAGGTGAACGATACCTTTTATTATTATGGGGCCTTGACGAAGGCCAACTTAGAGGCTGGAGCCGTGACGGTAGAATTGGATCGTGCTGTGGCACTGTTTGAGTTTCAGACAGATGCCAAGCCGTCGGAGGTGGCATCGTTCACCTTGGAACTGACGGGTGGCAGTAATGTGTTCAATGCCGTGACGGGACTGGCCGCTGGCAGCACCACGCTTACCAGTACGTTTGACCAAACGGGCAGGGCAACGGTGCATTGCGGCATGTATGTGTTCTTGCCATCGGCCAATGCCACCGTAACGGTGAAGGCCACTGCCTATGATGCCAATGAGAAGGTGGTGAAAACCTACACCTTCAACGATGTGCAGATGAAACCGCAGTATAACACCTATTGCAATGGCAATTTTTTTCAGATTAACGGGTCGTGGACCATTACTATCAACAATGTGTCGTGGCCCGATCAGATCAATGTGCCTTACGACTTGAGTAATTTGTAAGAGAAAATTTTGCACTGCCCTCAACTTTCCTTATCTTTACGGCACTAAACTAAATACAGATGATTATGACAGGCAACCTGACACCCGAAGATATTGTGGATGATGTGAAGTATTTGCAGCTTCTGGCACGTAGTTTCCCTACGGTGGCAGCTGCCAGTTCGGAAATCATCAACCTGGAGGCTATACTGAACCTGCCCAAAGGCACAGAGCACTTCCTGAGCGATGTGCATGGTGAGTATGAGGCGTTTCAGCATGTGCTGAAGAATGCCTCTGGCACCGTAAAGCGCAAGGTGGAGGAGATATTTGCCCATTCGTTGCGCGACCAGGAAATCAAAGACCTCTGCACACTGATATACTATCCTGAGGAGAAGCTGAGACTGATCAAGAAGCAGGAGGGGAATCTGGACGACTGGTACCGCATCACCCTGAACCGCTTGGTGAAGGTGTGTCAGAACGTATCGTCGAAATATACGCGTTCGAAGGTGCGCAAGGCCTTGCCTAAGGATTTTGAGTACATCATTCAGGAGTTGCTGCACGAATCGAGTGGCGACCATAATAAGGAGGCTTATCTGGAGGTGATTATCACCACCATCATCTCTACCCGCCGTGCCGATGCTTTCATCGTGGCCATGTGTAACCTGATACAGCGGTTGTGCATCGACTCACTGCATATTGTGGGTGATATCTTCGACCGAGGCATGGGGGCGCATATCATCATGGATACGTTGTGCGAATACCATAACTTTGATATTCAGTGGGGCAACCACGATGTGCTGTGGATGGGTGCCGCTGCGGGCAACACGGCTTGCATCGCCAACGTGATACGTATGTGTATGCGCTATGCCAACCTCACTACGTTGGAAGATGGCTACGGCATCAATCTGTTGCCGTTGGCCACCTTTGCGATGGATGTCTATAAGGATGACCCTTGCACGCAGTTCCAGCCCCTGCTGAGCGAGTATAGCGACAACAAGCCCGATGAGAAGACGGCACGGCTGATTGCTCAGATGCACAAGGCCATTACCATCATACAGTTCAAGTTGGAGGCAGAGATTATCCGTCGCCATCCTGAGTATAGGATGGAGGACCGCCTGCTGCTGGATAAGATTGATTTCCAGAAGGGTTCCGTGAGGATAGACGGCAAGGACTATGTGATGCTGGATAGCTTCCTGCCCACTGTTAATCCTGCCGATCCGTATGCACTGACCGACGAGGAGCGCGACCTGATGGACAAGATTGTGGCTTCGTTCCTGAACAGCGAGAAGTTGCGCAAGCACATGCATTGCCTGTATAGCAACGGCAGTATGTTTAAGGTGACCAACAGCAACTTGCTGTTCCACGCCTCAATACCGCTGAATGCCGACGGCACGTTCAAGCATGTGCGTATCGGACAGAAGGAGTATTGGGGCAAGAGCCTGATGCTGAAAGCCGACCGTATGTTGCGTGCGGCCTACTACGAGTACCACGACAAGCAGAAGAAGCGCGATGCGATGGACTATGTGTGGTACTTGTGGTGTGGGGCTGATACACCTACCTTCGACAAGAGCAAGATGGCTACCTTTGAGCGTTATTTCGTGGCCGACAAGGAAACCTACAAGGAGGAGAAGGGCTACTACTACGAGTTGCGCGACCAGGCCGACGTATGCGACAATATCCTGCGAGAGTTTGGCATCGAACCAGGGTCGCACTCGCATATCATCAACGGACATGTGCCGGTGCGTACCATCAAGGGCGAGAAGCCTGTGAAGGCTGATGGTAAACTGTTGGTGATTGACGGTGGTTTCTCAAAAGCCTATCAACCCACGACAGGCATTGCGGGCTACACGCTGGTATATCACAGTCATGGTTTTGAGCTGGTGCAGCACGAACCCTTTGAGAGTAGGGAGAAAGCCATCAAGGAGGGGCTCGACATCAAATCTACCACCTTCCTGGTGGATTATACCCGTCGCCGCATGATGGTGAAGGATACGGACAAAGGCCGTGAGTTGAGGGAGCAGATCAACGAATTGCAAAAACTATTAGTAGCATTCCGTAGCGGTCTGGTGCAAGAGAAGGACTAACCGGACACATTAGTAATGTGATAGGTTAAACGATACTATTATAAAGGTCTAAACGATAGTAATGTTCATTTGCAAACATTGCTATCGTTTTTTTGTGATTACGCTGCTTTATTTAGAGAAAAGTTGTAATTTTGCATCTGCTTTGTTCTACATGCCTTTTTTCGAGTCATGTGGATGAAAAAGGGAATCGGGTGAGAGTCCCGAACAGTCCCGTTGCTGTATTTTCCGATTGTTGTGCATACCACAATGCCACTGCCTGATAAGGTGGGAAGGCCATGCACAGGAATAAGTCAGAAGACCTGCAAAGCACTGTTGTTGAATACGTCATGCGAGGACGTGCGTAATTCGTTACCGATATGAATGGAATCTGCTACTTTGTGGGTAAATCTATGAGACATGCCTTGCTGACACTTGGCATGATTGTAGCCGCTGGACAGGGGGCGTTGACCTATGCCCAGAGCGATACCATCACCAGTAAGGTGCATGTCATCGACGAGGTGACGGTAAGCACCACAGGTCGTAGCCGAAACGTCATCAGTACGGCGCCTACACAGTTGGTCACCCAGAAGCAGTTGCTCTCGCAGGGTGTGACGGACCTGAGTGATGCCTTGCGCAGGTTCTCGGGCGTGAATGTCAGGGACTATGGCGGTGCTGGTGGTGTAAAGACCATCTCGGTGCGAAGTTTAGGTTCCCAACATACGGCGGTGGCGTATGACGGCATCACCATTACTGATGCACAAAGCGGTCAGATTGACCTATCCCGCTTTTCGTTGGACAATATCCGTTTGCTTTCCCTGACCATTGGTGATAACGATGATGTCTTCCTTCCGGCACGAACAGTAGCTTCGGCGGCATTATTGCGCCTGCAGACAGAGGTGCCCGACTTTACGGAGAAGTTTTATCGCATCAAGGTGGAGGTGAAGACGGGTTCGTTTGGCTTGCTGAATCCTTACTTGCGTTACGACCAGCGGTTAAGCGAACGTGTCAGCCTCTCTGTGAACGGCGATTATATGCGTGCCGACAATCGCTATCCTTTCCGCTTGGTGAATGGCAAGTATGTCACCACAGAGAAGCGCAACAACAACTTTATTGAGACCTACCGTGCTGAGGCTAACCTCATAGTGCATACTTCCGAAAAAGGTTTGCTACAGGGCAAGGCCTATTATTATGACTCGTTCAGGCAGTTACCGGGGGCTGTGGTGCTTTATAACAACGAGAACCACGAGAAAGAGACCGACCGTAATTTCTTTGTCCAGCTGCATTACCAGACGCTCTTTGGGAATCAGTGGCACCTACAATTGAATGGCAAATTCAACTGGGCCTATACCAATTATTCGGACGAGGGCAACCAATACCCGGGTGGCAAGTTGAGCAATTACTATTACCAGCGTGAGTATTATGCTTCGGGTACGTTGATGTACACGCCGACAGATCATTGGGCGTTGGCATACGCTGCCGACTATGCCTACAACAACTTCAACAGCAATACAACTGCTGGGGTGAGGCCGTATAGGAATACGCTATTGCAAACGCTGACGGCCAAGTACCAGGACAAGCACTGGCTGGTGACGGCTCGTTTGTTGGCATCTGTCTATGAGAATGGGGCCAAGGGCGGAACTTCCTCTATGGATGCCAGACGATTGTCGCCATCGGTGTCGTTGTCGTGGAAACCTATAGCGGGGCAAGACTTTTATCTGCGTATGGCCTATAAGGATATCTTCCGTGTGGCTACCTTTAGCGAGAATTATTTTGCCAGATACAGCAGTCGTGACCTTAAACCTGAGATTGCGCGACAGTATAATGTGGGTGTGACCTACGGCTTGCAGCAACCTGATTCCTGGCTGTCGAGCGTGAATGTTACGGCTGACGGCTATTATAACCGTGTGACGAACAAGATTATTGCGGTTCCTTTCAATATGTTCTTCTGGACAATGATCAATCTGGGACGTGTAGATATTTGGGGTGCCGATGTGAATATAGATACTACGGTTGACTTGGGTAAGGGGCATCAGTTGCTGTTGAACGGTTCTTATACCCTGCAATCGGCCAGGAACATGACCGACCCTACCTCGCTTTATTATAAGAACCAGATAGTCTATACACCTAAGAACTCGGGCTCGGCATCATTGGCATGGGAGAACCCATGGGTGAATTTGGCATTACACACTACCATGTCGAGTGCCCGCTATACAGTAGAAGACCATAAACCCAGCAACCGCTTGCCTGGTTATGGCGAGTGGGGTGCTTCGTTGTATCGCTCTTTTAGTTTCCGCTCATTTGAGGTGGTTACCCGCTTGGATGGCATCAACCTCGGTAACAAGCAATACAGCATTGTGAAAAGTTACCCCATGCCTGGGCGTTCTTTCAAATTTACGATAAGTGTAACAATTTAAATAGCAAACATTATGAAGACAAGAGATTTTTTGAAGCTTTTAGTAATGATGTTGGCAGTACCTTTTGTATTTGCTGCCTGTAGTGATGACGATGGTCCAGTGCCTAGTCCAACTCCGGAACCTACACCAGTGCCAGACCCAGAGCCAGATTATTCCGTCCCTACTGACCAACAGGGATTGTATGTTTTCAACGGTGGCAACCAGGGAAAGAGCATCGATGGGTCTTTGTCATTCATCAATTTCTCAAAACAAGAGGTAAGCAACAATGTCTTTGCAGCAAAGAATAACCGTAGTTTAGGTGCTACTGTTCAAAATGGCGCTGTTTTCAAAGGCAGTCTGTTCATTGCCGTATATGGCTCTAAGACCATTGAAGTGGTAGATAAACTCACATTGGAAAGCATCAAGCAGATAACTACTCCGTCAACATCTGATGGCCCGAGGTATGTAGTGGCTGATGATCAATATGTGTATGCATCACTCTATAGTGGTGAGGTGATTCGCATCAATCCTGCCACCAACGAGATTGACAAAACCATTAGCGTAGGTCCTAATCCGGAAGAAATGGTGATTGTCAATGGATTCCTCTATGTAGTGAACTCAGATGGCTTGAACTATGACAACGGATATGTCAATGGTAAGAGTGTTTCTAAAATAGACTTGTCGTCATTTACTGAGGTGAAAAAGATTGAAGTAGGAGTAAATCCTGCTCGCATAGCTACCGATGGTACTAATGTTTATGCCCTTTGCAACGGCGACTATTACACTATGCCATCTACGATTTATAAGATCGCTCCTGATGACTCTACTACAGACTTGAAAGTAGAGGCAGCTTGGTTGGCTGTGAACAATGGTATGCTTTATACTATCAGTTCGGTATGGACCAGTGATGCTGACGGTAATTGGTACACGATTGATGCTTATACACAGTATGACCTGAGCGATATGAGTGTTAAGAATAGCGCTTATTTAGGTGAGGATGTTGTGGATGCTCCAGCTGGTATCGCTTTTGATGCCGAAGGCAGTCAGCTGTTTGTGTCATCCTATAGTAAAGTGGAGGGTAACACTTCTTACGATACCGATGGCTATGTGAACCAATATGATTTAAATGGCAAGCTGGTGAAGAAGTATGATGTAGGTGTTGGTCCTTGCTATATGTTAGTGCTGAGTTAAATGAAGCGTGCGGGCTATATAGTTGCAGCCATCCTAATGTTTGTTTCCCTGGTAGCATGCCAGGGAAACAAACAGGGTGGGGTATCTTCAGGAGGAGATACCCTTGCCGTGGATTATGCCCAACTACTCACCATTGTTGAATATGATGGCTATAGCGTAGCAAGCATTCGTGACCCCTGGAACAAAGGCCGTATGTTGCATGAGTATGTGTTGCTGCCAAAGGGCACTGAGGTACCATCTGGTTTTGAAAAGGCCACGATAGTACGTACTCCTGTAAGTAATGCATTGATATACACCGCGGTGCATAGTGCGCTGGCCATAGAGCTTGGAGCAGGAAAACAAATCGGGGGCGTGTGTGACTTCCAGTATATACATTCGCCTTTTATTATCGATGGGGTACATGATGGTAGCATCAAAGACTGTGGCGATGCTATGACTCCCGACTTGGAACGCATTATTGACTTGGAGCCCGATGTGGTGTTGCTATCTCCATTTGAGAACAGTGGTGGCTACGGCAGGGTAGAGGAACTGGGTGTACCTTTGATAGAGTGTGCCGATTATATGGAAACATCACCACTGGGCAGGGCTGAATGGATGAAGTTCTATGGTAGGCTGTTTGGTGTGGGTGATGAGGCTGACCAGCTGTTTAGACAGGTGAATGACGACTATCTCCAGATGAAAGCTAAGGCAGCCGATGCTAATGAAAAGCCTTCGGTGATAGCCGATATGAAAATAGGTTCGGTATGGTATGTACCTGGTGGGCAGAGCACTCAGGGTAAGTTGTGGGCAGACGCCAATGCGGTCTATCCCTATGCTGATGACAACCATAGCGGCTCGTTGGCGTTGGCGTTTGAGGCAGTGTTCGACAAAGCTGGCGACGCTGATATCTGGGTGATTCGTTACAATCAGCCTGTAGCATTGACTTATCGCCAGTTGGCTGCCGACTATCATGGTAATGCCGAGTTGAAGGCATTCAAGGAACGCAGGGTGTATGGGTGTAATACTGGCCATACTGCTTTCTATGAGGAGACGCCGTTTCATCCTGACAGACTTTTGCGCGACTATATCCAGATTTGTCATCCGGAAATGGAGCTGGGTGGGCTGAATTACTTTGAGAAAATAGAGGAATAAGAAAAGGAGAAATTATTATAAGGAACCATGCTGAAGGGTAAAGGACTGAGATATGGTGTTGGCCTGGCAGTGATAATCATGCTGCTGTTCTTGGCAAACTTGCTAGTGGGGTCGGTATCCATCCCTGCCGAGGATGTGGTGCGTATACTCATGGGTGATGAAGCAAGCAAAGCCAGTTGGCGGTTCATTGTTTGGCAGAGCCGTTTGCCACAGGCACTGACTGCCTTGCTGTGTGGAGCCTCATTGGCGGTTTGCGGTTTGTTGCTGCAGACGGTGCTGAAAAATCCACTGGCAGGGCCCTCAATCTTGGGTATAGACGCTGGTGCCAGTTTAGGTGTTGCTTTGGTTATGCTGGCTTTTGGCGGTAGCATTACTACAGCTGCTTTTAGTATCTCTGGATTCTTGTCTGTCATGCTGGGTGCTTTTGTAGGAGCTATGGCCATCATGGCACTGATTCTGTTTTTCTCTACATTGATTCGCAGTAGTGTGATGCTCTTGATAACGGGCATCATGGTGGGCTATATCGCCTCGTCAGCTATTTCGTTGCTCAACTTCTTCGCGACAGAAGAAGGGGTGCAGTCGTATTTGGTGTGGGGATTGGGCAACTTTGGTGGTGTGTCTATGCAACAGATGCCATCGTTCGCTGCTGTAGTACTGCTAGGACTGCTCTGCTCTATCTTGCTGGTCAAGCCACTGAATGCTATGTTGCTGGGTGAGCGTTATGCTTCCAACCTAGGCGTGAATACTTGGCGATTGCGTAATTATCTACTGGTTATTACAGGATTGCTCACCGCCATCACCACAGCCTTCTGTGGTCCGATCGCCTTTATTGGTTTGGCAGTGCCCCATGTGGCACGATTGATACTTGGCACAGAGAACCATCACTCTCTCTTGCCTGTCACCATGCTTACAGGCAGTGCCATAGCTTTGCTTTGCAATCTTATTTGCGTTTTACCTGGTGAGAATGGCATCATCCCCCTTAATGCAGTTACGCCTGTCATAGGTGCCCCTGTCATTATTTATGTTATCATGAGTCAGCGTGGCACCCAGCAGATGAACTGACAGGATGCTGCAAAATATAACGGCTGGACTTAGGAATAACCCTGGTCCAGCCGTTTCTATATAAACAATAATCTTTTACTTGTTCAAGGCATCAGCATCTGCCATTGACTTCTTCAGATCCTCATCGGTTACACGATAGTTCTGCAGGTTACCAGCAATATACTGGTCATAAGCAGCCATATCGATAAGACCATGACCTGAGAGGTTGAATAGAATCACTTTCTCCTCACCAGTCTCTTTGCATTTCAAGGCTTCGCGAATGGTAGCCGCGATAGCATGACTTGACTCTGGAGCAGGGATGATACCTTCGGCACGAGCAAACAGTGTACCAGCTTCAAATGTCTCTAATTGAGGGATGTCAACAGCTTCCATGAGACCGTCTTTCAGCAACTGAGAGATAATTACACCAGCTCCATGATAGCGCAAGCCACCAGCATGGATGTTAGCAGGGCGGAAGTTGTGTCCCAGGGTGTACATAGGCAGCAATGGAGTATAGCCAGCTTCGTCGCCAAAGTCGTATTCAAACTTGCCGCGTGTCAACTTAGGACATGAGTCGGGCTCAGCTGCCACATAGCGTGTCTTCTTGCCTTCCAGCAAGGTATGGCGCATGAATGGGAATGCCAGACCACTGAAGTTGGAACCGCCACCGAAGCAAGCAATCACTACATCAGGATATTCGCCAGCCATTTCCATCTGCTTTTCTGCCTCTAAGCCGATGATGGTTTGATGCAAACCCACGTGGTTGAGTACAGAACCCAAGGTGTATTTACACTTAGGAGTAGTGGTAGCCAACTCGATAGCCTCAGAGATGGCCGTACCTAAAGAACCCTGATGGAAGGGGTCACGGGTAAGGATGTCCTTGCCGGCACGGGTAGACATAGAAGGAGAAGGAGTAACCTGAGCTCCGTAAGTCTGCATGATGCTACGGCGATAAGGCTTCTGCTCGTAACTGATCTTCACCTGATAAACGGCAGCCTCCAGACCAAACAAGCGGGCTGCATACGACAAAGCAGCACCCCACTGACCAGCACCAGTCTCCGTGGTGACGTTGGTGGTGCCTTCCATCTTAGCATAATAAGCCTGTGGCAAAGCGGAGTTCAGTTTGTGAGAACCCATTGGGCTCACGCTCTCATTCTTGAAATATATATGTGCAGGGGTGCCCAATGCTTTTTCCAGACCGTAGGCACGTACTAACGGTGTACTGCGATAATACTTATACATGTCGCGCACCTCTTCTGGTATCTCAATCCACTGGTCAGTTTGATTCAACTCCTGGCGGCAGCACTCTTCTGGGAAGATAGGATAGAGGTCTTCAGCCTTCAAAGGTTGCTTGGTGGCTGGGTGAATGGGTGGCAGAGGCTTGTTTTTCATGTCTGCCTGAATGTTGTACCAGTAATGTGGTATTTCCTCTTCAGGGAGGATAAATCTTTTAGTTTTGTTACTCATATTTGTTTCTTTTAGTGTTAAACAGCCACAAAAATAATGATTATTTTTAAGTTTGGCGCTTTTTGTTCTCTTTTTTTGCTTATAATCTTACTTTTGATTAAGTTTGCTCATTATTTGTTTTTGTGCAATTCATGAAATTATCTGACAACAAATATCTGCTGTATCGTCATCGTTGGATTTATCCCTATGTGAAGATACTGTTGGGCACCATCCGCTTTTTGGCTATAGTGGCATCTTTGCTGCTGATAGTGGCTTTTATCTATGAGCATGGTTTCGTGATTTCATATGCCGATGTAGAGACGTTGTCAAAAGTATATCATGGTGTATGGATCGTCTTCCTGGTTGATATTATTTCCCATCTGTTGTTGCGCTTTGGTAGTACGAGGCAGCAGATGAACATCATGTCGTGGCTATTGGTGACATTATACCTGCTGACGTTGGTTCCAGTAATATTTCATCAGCCTGACGATGGCCCGATAAAGCAGTTCTGGTTGCTCATGAATAGTCGCACATACCGTTTGGTGATGAGCATGCTGCTGGCGTTTGTCACTCTTTCGGGCGGCTTATCACGATTACTGAGTCGGAAGGCAAATCCTTCAGTTATATTAGCCATCAGTTTTCTGTTCATCATTCTTGTGGGGACAGGATTGTTGTTATTGCCACGATGCACCTATAATGGCATATCGTGGATTGATGCACTGTTCCTTTCCACCAGTGCTGTGTGTGTAACGGGCATGAGTCCCATCGACATAACGCAAACTTTCACAGAACCAGGACTGGCGGTGCTGATGGCGTTATTCCAGATAGGTGGCTTGGGTGTGATGACATTCACCAGTTTCTTTACCTTGTTCTTTATGGGCAATACCAGCATCTATAATAGCATGATGGTGCGAGATATGGTAAGCGGCAACTCGCTTAATTCTCTGCTTTCTACCCTGCTTTATATCCTCAGTTTCACGATAGTCATTGAAGCAACTGGAGCATTCATGATATGGTCAGACATTCATGGCACTTTGGGCTATGAACTAACCGACGAAATAAAATTCTCTGTTTTCCATGCCGTGTCAGCTTTCTGTAATGCAGGCTTCAGTACGTTGCCCAATGGCTTGGCCAATCCGCTGGTGTTTAGTAGTCATGCACCATTCTACATCTATTTGTCGATACTGATCATGCTGGGAGGCATAGGCTTCCCCATTCTGGTGAACTTCAAGGACACGATTATAAGTTTTCTGCATAGGGTATGGACGTTGCTGCGCTACCATCATTGGGAGGGTCGCAAGCTCTATCATGCTTATAACCTCAATTCACGTATAGTGCTGATCATGACAACCTTTTTGCTCATAGTGCCGACCATTTGCTTTGCCGTGTTGGAGTGGAACGGCGCATTGCTGGGCCTTACAACAGAAGATAAGCTCACACATGCATTCTTTATGGCTGTGTGCCCCCGATCGGCAGGTTTTGCCTCCATTGATCCTGTCACTTGGAGCACCTCGTCGATGATCATGTTTGCCGTACTGATGTGGATTGGTGGTGGTGCTCAATCTACGGCTGGAGGTGTCAAGGTCAATACCTTTGCTGTGATGCTGCTCAACCTGCGTTCTATGCTACGAGGCTCCGATCGTGTGGAGGTGTTTCATCGAGAATTGTCGCACAGCTCCATCAGACGAGCCAATACTACGGTATTGCTGTCTATAGCGGCATTAGGACTCTCCATATTCATCATGAACATGCTGGAGCCAGAAGTGCCGTTGCGATCGGTGTTCTTTGAATGTTTGGGTGCCCTCTCTACTGATGGCGTAAGCTTGGGCGCCACATCTATGCTACACGACGAGGGCAGGCTATTTATGATTCCCTTGATGTTTATAGGCCGTTTAGGTGTGCTTACCATCATGATGGGATTGGTGAAACAAAAGAAAATAGTGAACTATCGCTATCCGAGCGGTGAGATTATAATAAATTAATTATCAATTATCAATTCTCAATTAAGATATGAAGTACATTGTAATTGGTTTGGGAGACTATGGTTTTGCGCTGGCTGACGAGCTGGCTACTGTAGGGCATGAGGTGATAGGTGTGGATAATAAGGCCTCTCACGTGGAGCCACTGAAGGAAAAGTTGGCCGCTGCTTTTGTGATGGATGCCACTGATGAACAGGCATTATCGGCCTTGCCATTGAATAATGTGGATGCCGTGATAGTGGCTATTGGCGAGAATTTTGGCGTTTCTGTGCGAGTGACAGCGTTACTGAAACTGCATAAGGTGGAGCATATCTTTGCCCGTGCCAACGATGAGGTACACCGTTCCGTTATGCAGGCGTTCAATATAGAAAAGATTTTGTCGCCTGAGGTCGATGCTGCCCATAAGTTGGTGGAAATTATTGAGTTTGGCTACGACTTTGAAGTCTTCCATGTGGACAAGGACCATGCAGTGGTGAAATTCAGTGTGCCTAACAAGCTGATTGGTTATTCGGTGCCTCAGTTACGTCTGACAGAGGAGTTCGGACTCAAGCACATTGCGACCATTCGTGGCAAGGTGCAGAAGAATGCATTAGGCATTAAATATACGGAACACAATGTATTGATGGATGCACCTGATGATATGGCGTTGGAGGAGGGCGACCAACTGACATTCTTTGGTAAGTATAGCGATTTTCGCCGTTTCTGGAAAGCGTTGTGACGTTAATTGTGAAAATAAATGCCAAAACATTTGCTAATCCCAAAACTTTAGCCTACCTTTGCCCCGCATTTGAGCGCAAGTGCGGATTGGAAGTTTGGGTGAGTGGCTGAAACCAGCAGTTTGCTAAACTGCCGTACGGGTAACCGTACCGGGGGTTCGAATCCCCCAGCTTCCGCAAGTACAAAGGCTGGATTACTATCCAGCCTTTTTTTGTTTTTGTTTCGTGAAAGCTTGCTTTCAAACGAAATAAAAGGAAAAAGGATGAAGGCACGAAGTGCCGCCTTTGTGCTTTCAGCGGCCCCACGGGAGTGTTGGGGATGCACGAAGTGAATTCCCCAGTAAGCCGCCTTTGTGTTTACAGCGGCCCCACGGGAGTGTTGGGGATGCGCGAAGCGAATCCCCTTTATTCCATATTCTCCGCCGTAAAGCACAGGGGCAATAAATCTTCTACGCGGTCCAGTTCGTACGTGCATTCGTTACCATACAACAAGATACGCAGAGGCCTGCCGCCACGCCACTGACTTTCGAGCATCACTTGGCGACATGCACCGCAGGGCGATACGGGTTGCTCCACAAACTCACCACTTTCGTTGCGAGCAGCTATGGCGATGGTGGTTACTGCCACATCGGGATATTGTGAATTGGCGAAAAACAGGGTGGTGCGCTCGGCACAGAGTCCGGAAGGGTAGGCGGCATTCTCCTGGTTGGAGCCACATATTGTTTCACCATTGGACAACAACACAGCTGCACCCACCGAGAAATGCGAGTAGGGGGCATAGCTGTGATTGGTCATCTCCTTGGCTTTGTCCACCAGTTGGCGGTCGGCATCGCTCAACTCTTCGTAGGCATATACTTTGAGCGGAATTTCAATCTTGCGTTCTTTCATGGTTTCTGTTGTTTTTTATGTTACAAATATAAGAAAGGAATTGCATATTTCAATTATTTTGCTCAATTTTGTTACCTGAAACTAAAACTACTTATCAGCGTGAAGCATTTCATACGTTATATCATTCTGGCATGCTGCTTGATGGTGGTCACTGCTGCCACTGCACAACGTCGCCAGACCAGTTACAACAACTACATTAAACAATATGCACCCTTGGCGGTGGAACAGATGAAGCAGCACAATGTGCCTGCCAGCATCACCTTGGCACAAGGTCTGTTGGAGAGTGGTGCCGGATTGAGTACGCTGGCCCTCAAGAGTAACAATCATTTTGGCATCAAGTGTGGCAATGGGTGGCGAGGCAGGAGCGTGCGAGCGAACGATGATGCTCCCAACGAATGCTTCAGGGCCTACCGCAAGGTGGAAGACTCCTACGAGGACCATTCGCTGTTCTTAGTGGGTAACCAACGCTATGCGTCGCTGTTCAGGTTGAATAAAACCGATTATAAAGGGTGGGCGCGTGGCCTGAAGAGGGCGGGCTATGCCACTGATCCTTCGTATGCCAACAAGCTGATAACCATTATCGAGACGTACGACCTGTATAAGTATGATACCGACGGATTGAGCAAGCGGGAGGCTCGCAAGTGGGAGAAATTGATTAAGAAACAGCCTTGGCTGGTTAATCCTCACCAGGTGCTGATAGGCAACGGACTGGCATACGTGGTAGCACGCGATGGTGATACCTTCCAGCTGTTAGGCGGCGAGTTTGATATCAATTGGAAGAAGCTTGCCAAGTATAACGACCTGCAACGTGACTATACTTTGGAAGAGGGTGACATCATCTACTTAAAGGAGAAGAACAAGAAGACAGTGGCGGATGTCATCTATCACGAAGTGCGTGAAGGCGATTCCATGCACACCATCTCACAGATGTACGGTGTTCGCCTGAAGACTTTGTATAAGCTTAACCGCATGGCCAACGACCATATTCCTGAGATAGGTGAACGTGTGTGGTTAAAATAAAGACACAAAAAGTTTGGTTTTGCTTACATTTTGCACTATTTTTGTACCCAATTATTAATACGCAATACATTTATGCCGAAAATTTCCATACGAGGCACCGAGATGCCCGCATCTCCTATTAGGAAATTGGCTCCATTGGCTTATGCAGCTAAAGAAAGGGGAGTCAAAGTTTATCACCTGAATATCGGACAGCCGGACCTGCCTACACCGCAGTGTGCCATCGATGCCATCAAGAACATCGACCGCAAGATACTGGAGTATAGTCCCAGTCAGGGTTACAAGAGTTACCGACAGAAGCTTACTGGCTATTATGCCAAATTCAATATCAACTTGACGGCGGATGATATTATCATCACCTCGGGTGGTTCGGAGGCGGTGCTCTTTGCTTTCTTATCATGCCTCAACCCAGGTGACGAGATTATCGTTCCTGAACCTGCCTACGCCAACTATATGGCGTTTGCCATTTCGGCCGGTGCCAAGATACGCACGGTGACCACTACCATTGAGGAGGGTTTCTCCCTGCCCAAGGTGGAGAAGTTTGAGGAGCTGATTAACGAACGCACCCGTGCTATCCTGATTTGCAACCCCAATAATCCTACGGGTTATCTCTATACACGTCGCGAGATGAATCAGATACGTGACCTGGTGAAGAAATACGACCTCTTCCTCTTCTCCGACGAGGTGTATCGTGAATTTATCTATACGGGTTCGCCCTATATCTCGGCTTGTCACTTGGAGGGTATCGAGCAGAACGTAGTGCTGATTGACTCGGTATCGAAGCGTTACTCTGAGTGCGGTATCCGTATCGGTGCGCTGATTACCAAGAATGCTGAGATACGTGCGGCTGTGATGAAGTTCTGCCAGGCACGATTGAGTCCTCCATTGATTGGTCAGATTGCCGCTGAGGCTTCATTGGATGTACCAGAGGAATACCTGCGTGAGACTTACGATGAATACGTGGAACGACGCAAATGTTTGATTGACGGCTTGAACCGTATTCCAGGTGTGTATTCTCCTATCCCTATGGGCGCTTTCTATACAGTAGCCAAACTGCCGGTGGATGATGCCGAGAAGTTCTGCATGTGGTGCCTGACTGATTTCAACTTTGAGGGTGAGACAGTGATGATGGCACCTGCATCGGGCTTCTATACCACGCCTGGTATTGGCAGGGATGAGGTGCGTATTGCCTATGTGCTGAAGAAGAATGATCTTTTCAGAGCCTTGTTCGTGCTGCAGAAAGCATTGGAGGCTTATCCGGGAAGAACCATCTGATGAACCTGCCTGTTTTCCTTGCCCAACGTATCTATAAAGGTCCTGCTCTTTCCAAGCAGGTCTCTCGTCCGGCTGTCATCATATCAATGATTGGCATCGCCATTGGTTTGGCGGTGATGATTATAGCTGTGTCGGTGATTACCGGCTTTAAAAGTGAGATACGCGACAAGGTAACGGGCTTCGCTTCCCATTTGCAAGTTACTGATGCCAATGCGGTATTGGGCAACGAGACCACTCCTATAGTTTATAACGACAGCCTGAAGGCCCTACTGACTGCCCACCCACAGGTAACGCATGTGCAACGCTATTCAGAAAAGGCGGGGATGATAAAGACCGCCGACTCCTTTCAAGGGGTGGTGGTGAAAGGTATAGGGCCTGACTACCAGACCGACTTCCTGCAGCAGCATATCCAGCAAGGTGCGTTTCCTCAGTTTAGTGACACGGTGGCTTCCAATAGTGTGGTCATCTCGCAGACGTTGGCCGACAAGTTGCAGCTGCAGGTGGGAGATAAGGTGGATACTTATTTCTTTGACGAGAACATCAGGGCGCGGAAGTTGCTGGTAGCTGGTATCTACGAGACACACTTTTCCGCTTATGACGGGACTTATGTGTTTACTGACCTAAATCTGGTGAACCGTCTGAACCGTTGGGACAATGATGAGGCTTCGGGGGTGGAGATTACCATCAATGATTATGCCAAGTTGGAGAATGCCACCTTTGAGGTGGGGACTTCGCTCAATGGTTTTACCGATAGAAACGGCACTGTTTATTGCGCTTTGAATGTGGAACAGCAAAACCCTGCCGTGTTCTCTTGGTTGGAGGTGTTGGATGTGAATATCTGGGTAATCTTGGTGCTGATGATAGGCATCGCAGGCTTTACGATGATTGCCGGTTTGCTGATCATTATCATCGAACGTACGCAGATGATCGGTGTACTGAAATCGTTGGGCGCCAATAATACCACCGTAAGGCACTTGTTCTTGTGGCTCTCGGTATTCCTGATTGGTCGGGGCATGTTGTGGGGCAATGTCATAGGTCTTACTTTCTATTTCATACAGAAATACACGGGCGTCTTTACGCTCGATCCAAGTACTTATTATATGGACAAGGTGCCAGTATCGCTGAGCTTCCCTGTATGGTTGCTCTTGAACATTGGCACCTTGCTCATCTCCGTCTTGATGCTGGTAGGTCCTTCTTATATCGTGGCGCGTATCCTTCCTGCCACTTCTATGAGGTATGAATAAAAAAAGAAGTGTGTTTTGCAAAAAAACACACTTCAAATATTTATGAGGTACGAGTAAAAGAAGAATAAGCTTAGAATTTCAGTGATGCTGTCAGTTCCATTGTGAACGGACGGATGTAAGTACCCGACATCAAGTAGTGTTGTTGGTAATCTTTCACGTCAGTTGCCAAGTCAGCTGCGGGGATGCTGCCACTGGCCCCTTTCTGGTTCAGGATATTGATGACATTCAGTGAGAGTGACAAGTGCTTGTTCACCTCATAGTCGATTCCTCCAAAAGTTTCCCAACGGCCCTTGAAATACAATGTGTTAGTGCGGTTGATGTACTGCTTGCTCTGGTAGCGGAAACTGAGCCACACACGCCATTTGTCCCACTGATAAGAGGGGTCAAGCTCCATGATGAGCTTCGACATGGCAATCACATTCTTGTCGTTGAAATCGTAGAGCTGGCCAGGACCGTCGCTGAACACAGGCTGGAAAGTGAAGTTCTTATATTTCGGGTTTTGCAGCGTCAGCAGTCCGTGGAAGCTGAAGCCCTTATAGGTGAATACCGCATCGGTGGTCCATCCCAAGGTCTGCACATCATTCACGATAGGCAGGATAATCGTTTCGCTCTGGTCTTTTGGGTTGGTAAACTGCTCACGGAACTTATAGTTCGTCTGGTTGATGAAGGTAATCTGTGAGGTCAGCTGCATCCAACTGTTGTTCCAGTAGATACCTCCCTTAGCCATGTGGACATTGATAGGATCCATCAACGGCATATACGGTCCGGCATAATCTTGTAGGTTAGGACGTTGCTTAGAATACACATATTCACCTACCAAACCAAATCCTTTGGCGATGGTGTAACGGAAATTGAAGGTGGCAGATGGGTTGAACCAGCTGTAGTTACCAAAGCGGTTTTTCACGCCTTGTTTGAGGTTGAACATATACACGCGCTCGTTTTTAGGCTCAATAACCTGACCGTCTGCGGTATAGGCCAATGCAGCACGTCCACCTTGTGTCATCCATTCCAAACGCACGCCAGCTGACAACCACAAGTTCTTGTTTACATCCCAGTCATCGGAAGCAATCAAAGCCAAACGGTTCTCATGACCATTGTAGTACTCGCTTCCATCATTGTAGGAAGAACCTTCCTCGCCATCTTTCAACAAACGTGATGGAGATGCCTTGGCTTCATGTGCATAGACGCCTGTCTCCGTATAGATGCCAGCACGGTTGTACCATTCGTTCAAAGCCAGTCGCCAACTGTGATTATTGTTCTTGCCAGTCAGCTGGGCAGTCGTCATCCAGCTTTTCTCAAAGCCTTCAAAGTAAAGCATGTAGCGGTTCTGGATGACACCTGCATAGGGAACACCTGTGGTATAGGTGTAGCCATCGTCGGCTGTAGCCGTAAAGATGCCGGCCAGTTTCATCATTACCTTGTTCATGTCGGCAAACTTCACCTTACTGCTGATATCCAACTTAAGGTTGTCGTTGAAGTTGTAGTCAAGGTTGAAGGTAATCTGGTGATTCTGCACGGTATTGGCGCGCCTCATGGTTCTTCTAACTCGACTGCCATCGCGCACGTCTATATAATTAATGTATTGGTAGTCGGCCAACAATTGGTCACGACCTAAATTGAAATCATCCAGCTCATCCACGCTACCATCCTTGCCGTTGTAGTAGAACAGGCCATAATTATCAGGCATAGAAACGTAGTTGGCGTATTTATAGAGCAAGCTTACACCACCTTTTCCATTGGCAAATCGATTGTTGATGCCTACCTTGTATATCTGCATTTGGTCTTGGGGATCCAAAGCATCGAGGCGGTTGCTTTGTGGGTCAAAACCTAAGTAGGCACCTGCCATATAGCCCCAACCTTTGGCGATGGGGCCTGACACATTCAAGTCAGCTACCTGCTTGCCAAAAATATTGGTAGTATAGTTCACCAAACCTTGGAATTTTTCCCCTGCTTGCACAGTAGTAGAGTTGAGCATATAGCCCACTTTGCCGTATTGCAATGTACTCTCACTGAGCGATAGCAGACTCTGGGATGCCGTGCTCACGCCTCCGCGCCAAGAATAATAGGGATAGTCGGGCCAGAAGAGATAGCTCACGGGTGTGCCGTCCTCCATGATATCCACCGCCTCTCCATCAGGCAAGCCGATAGAAATCTGTCGGGGTTGGTTATCGCTCGATGCATTTAGCATCACGTTACGGTTACGTTCTTCTTTGGTTTGGGGTACAGAGTCTTTCACAGCTGTCTCTTGTGCCAATACTGTTGTTGTCAGGCACAGAGCAGAAAGAAGTAAGGTGATTCTTGCTTTCATTGTTTATCAGTTTTTTGTTTCTGGATGCAAAATTATATGATTTGAACGAGTTGACAATTGATATAGGTCAAGAAAAAGGATGTGCATGGCACATCCTTAATATTATCAATATGGTGTAATCCATTTAGAAAAGCTTTGCAGCTACGGATTCCAGATTTTCCGCACCTTTCAGTTTTGGATAAGCCTTGCTCATAGCTGCCACGAATTCTTCGGCTGATGAGCATTTTTCCATATTCTTCTTAACATCACGCAAGTAGTTTAACACAAAGCCCTGAGCAGCTTGGTTACTGTAATCGCCATATTGCCCCAAATAATACAGGCATTTCTTGCTAAACGCCTTTTGTGCAGCCTCGAATTCAGCATTTACTGCTTCACGGCTATTCAGGCGATCAGCAGAGAGATGCTCTCTGACTGGAGCATAACGACTATAATAGATCTTGCCCCCGATAATCAGAGCTGCTTGGTAGTCAATGGTTTCTGTACCTTCTGTAAAAATGAACTTCATGCCGCCTTTGCTTACATTTCCACCAGCTTTCACTTCTGTAGGAACACCTTCACCGCTTGGCTTGAAGTTATTGATCTCCATCAATACAGGCATGTAGAAATTAGTGAGTTGCTCTTCAAAAGCAGGAGAGGATTGTGGACGGTCAATCACTACCAAGCCTTTATCGCCTTCCACAATCAGAGCCTTTGGCTGTGATGCATCGGTGGGTTCATACACGTGTACCTTATAATAACCTGAGGTTAAAGTACTGAAGTTACCTTGCGCTGTTGCACTCATTGTCAGGGCGATTATTGCCACTGCTGATAATAACACCTTTTTCATAATTGTATCTTTATTAAGTTAAACATTTACGTTTGTCATCAGTTGACAGGACAAAGGTCTATGTTTACAGGAAAACTTCAATTGATTTATATCAACTTGTGTTTCAAGCTCTTCATTTCTTGATGTATGTCAATTATCCAATCTGTTTTGCGTTTCTTGATATAAATCAATTGACAAAATTGGAGGTTTGTCTTACTTTGCAACAGCAAATAACTTAAAAACTGATAATCATGAAACGTAAAGAATTTCTCAGGAACTCAGGATTGATGATTGCTTCATTGGGATTGGGTGGAGGTTTCCAGCAGGTAAAAGCTACTCAACAATCTACAACATATCAACCTCAAGATGCAAATTCCTTCCCTTTGTACGACCTGCATGTGCATACTTCTCAATCTCAAACACAGGAGCAGATTGTAGAGAAAGCCAAGGTCAACGGCATTGAGATGTATGGCTTGATGCAGAATGTGGCACCTTGGGGGATTCGTACAGATGAGGACTTAAAGAAGCATTATGAGTCGGTAAAGAACTTTCCTGGCTTCATAGCCCTGCAACCTGTGTATATTGGCTGGAGCAAGAATCTCTCAAAGGAGACCATTGACAAGTTCGACTATGTACTGATGGATCCACAGTGGATTCCTAATATGAATAAATACGGTGACCAAGGCGAAGTGTGGGACCATAACTGCTATGTTCCTGATGAAGAAGCTTTCATGGAGCGTAATATGGAGTTCTATTTAGAGGTTATCAATAACCCTGAGCCACTGGACATCTTTGGCTGGCCGCTCTATTTGCCACCATCAATTGCTCGCGACTATTATCGTCTGTGGACCAAGGAACGTATGGAGATGATAATCGAGGCAGCAGCCAAGAGAGGTGTAGCTTTCGAAATTAACGACCTGGCTCGTACACCTCATGCTGAGTTTATCCTGATGGCCAAGAAGGCTGGTTGTAAGTTCACTTTTGGTAGTGATACCCGCGACCATCGCACATTCCGATTGGATTATTGCAAAGAGGTTGCTAACCTGTGTGGCTTGACCCGTGATGATTTCTATATTCCAACCAGAAAAGAAAGAAGATAATGAAAATAGATCACGTTGCATTGTTCTGTAGCGACTTAGAAGGCATGAAGGATTTCTTCATGCACTTCTTCGCCGCAAAAACTAACGAGCTGTATCACAATCCTCATACGGGCTTGCAGACTTATATTCTATCGTTTCCCGATGGAGATACCCGCTTGGAGATTATGCATCGCCCTGATGTAGAAAGTTTGATAGGTGATGAGTATTGCCACATGGGCTATATACACTTATCTTTATCCGTAGGAAGCAAGGAGCAGGTTGATTTCCTGACCTTATCGCTAAAAGAGGCTGGCTATCAGGTGTTGAGTGGTCCTCGTACTACAGGAGATGGCTACTATGAGAGTTGTATTGTGGGTCCAGAGAAAAACCTGATTGAGATAACAATTTAGGTTCCAAAGTTAATGTCAATATAACAACCATACTGATGAAGATTCTTGTGCAGCATTGCACGTAATCAGTTTTTTGTTCGGGGGGATGCATCGTGAGGTGCATCCCTTTTATACTGCCCCAGCCCTGATACGGCTTAAGGTTTCGGGAGTCATGAGGAGATAGGAGGCGATGTGCTGTAGGGGAGCACGTTTGGCGGCTTCTGGATATTCCTTCACGAAGCGCTCATAGCGCTCGCGGGAACTCTCGAAACGGAAGGCATCGGCCTTGTGCTGGGTAATGATGAGGTCGTCTTCCTGAAAGACACGGTAGTATTTGGCAATGCCCCACGATTTCTCTGTCAGTTCTATAAACTTGTTGTAGTTATGCAGCCAGAGGATACAGGGCTCTAACGCTTCTGCCAGCAGGTGATTTGTAACACCGGCATATAGGCTCTCGATACTCATTACAGTATCACCTTCGGTAGAGAAATGCTCGGTCACATCATGCCCGTTTTTATAATAATACTGGCGTACTAATCCCTTCTCTATATAAATATGGTCATGACATATTACACCGTCGGGGATGATGATTTCGCCTCGCTTTACTTCCTTGCGCACCAGAATACTGGCCAATAGCTGGAGGTCAGCATCATTTAGATGCACAAACCGTTCGGTCATCTCACGAGCTATCTCAACCGCTGTCTTTTTACTTGTTGCTCCCATGGCGCTTTTTATTCTTTGCAAAGATAAAAAGTTTAGACATAATAAAAAAGAAATCCCCGAAGATTTCGCCTCGGGGATTCCATAGTCATCTTTCTAACGACTGTCATTAGCAACGCTTGTCAAGATATGGCAATACGTATGGACGACGATAGTCGTAGTAGTACAGACGGTGAGCAGCTGCTTCCTTGTCATTAACAAATGTACGGGTAGCAGGATTCCACTTCACTGAACGACCCAGCTCGTATGCGATGTTGCACAAGCAGCAGAATACTGCAGAGCTTGTACCAGCCTCAACTGGAGCAATAGGATTCTGACGGCTGCGAACGCAGTCGATGAAGTTCTGCATGTGAGGTGAGCTGGTTTCAAAGTTCTGAGCAGCCTGACGCTGACCACCACGCTCAGCCTGAGCAGCACGCTTACGATATTCCTCGAACATCTTAGCACGCTCTTCAGCAGTCATCATACGAGGCTTGTTGCCGCGCAGGTTGTCAGGAACGAGTGAGTTGTCTGAGCACTCCAGATAACCACGAGCTACGTTGATCCAACCCTTGGTACCGATGAACTTCAGACCCTGTGCATTAGGATTGTCCTCACCGTCCATGTCCTTGGTCAGATAAGCATGCTCCATCAGGATGGTGCCGTTAGGATACTTAGCTGAGTAAGCCTCACCCTCGCCCCAAGTGTTGCGTGGGAAGTACTCAACTGGCTGCAAGCCATCGTAACCCATAGCTGCATTAGCGATATCGTGCATGTGAGCACCCCAGTCAGCGGTGTAACCGTTACCGGTCTCACGATACCAACGCCATGCGCCCCAGAATGCCTCACGCTTCTCAGCAACTGTAACGACAGTCTTACCGTTCTTAACGATAGACTCTTCCAGAGTGATAGGAGGACAGAGCTGGTCGTTGTACTCGATCTTAGGATCGTTCAATGGGCCTAACCACAGGTTGAAGTTGAGGTTAGCAGGGATAGGCTGAACGCCACCGTACTCCTCATACATCTTCTCGATTGGACGTGGAGGATCACCTACCTTAGAGTAGATCTTCTCTACGTGACCGATCTTACCTGCCTGAATCAGTTCGATAGCCTTCTGGAATTCGCCGCTTGAACGCTGCTGGCTACCTACCTGGAACACGCGCTTGTTCTGACGAACAGCTGCTTCAACAGCATAAGCCTCAGTGATGGTGTAAGTCAAAGGCTTCTGGCAATATACGTCCTTGCCAGCCTGGCAAGCGTGGATTGCCTGCAGTGCATGCCAGTGGTCTGGAGATGCAACCTCAACTGCATCGATGTCCTTACGCTCCAGCAAGTCCTCGTAGTTCTCGTACTTGTCGCAACGCTCGTTCATACCCTTCTGGCTCTGCCACTGTGCGATTCTTCTGCGGAAACGCTCAGTCTTGTTGGTGTCAACATCGCAGCAAGCTGCTACCTGAACACCGTCGCAACCTGCGAAGCCACCGAAGTCGTTCAGTGCCTGCTGGCCTAAGCCGATGAAACCTAAAACAACGCGGTCACTTGGAGCAACCTTTACGCCGTTAGAATTAGCCCAGCTTGGTAAGATGGTCAAGCTGGCAAGACCCAGAGCTGAATAGCTCAGGAAATCTCTTCTTGAAATTCCGTTCTTTTCTTTCATGATATTGTTAATAAATAATGATAAAAAAATTCGTATTCGGTCTCAAAGGTAGGAAAAGTTTTGCAAAACCCACCATATTTTCCCTCTTTTTTTTAATAATATTAAGAATTTACCCCTCATTTTCTTCAATTGTTTGGGGTATTGCCATTTCTTCTGGTTGGTTTTCAACTTCTGTGTCAACGAATTTTTCTGTTTTCTTTTCCTCTTTCTTGTTGCCACCTGTGATGAGTCCGATAAGCCATCGTCCAATCTTGCGTTCTATGCCGGCTTCCGTTGTAGGGATGCCAGTCTTGTTGGTAAACCACCGTTTCAGGCTGGTAATGCCCAGCAGCTTCTTCCATGAGATGGTGAGGTTCACCCCTGGTATTATCTGGGTGCCAGACGTCTTTTTACGTCTCTTCTTAGACGATGAAGTGGTGGTGGTCGTAGTGGTCACGGTCACCCCATTTTTCGTAGTTTTCTTGGTAGTGGTCTTTTTTGTTGCCATAGAATGATGGTTTTAGTTAATTTGATGTAAAGGTAGCGATTAATTCCGACATGGCAAAACAAAAGACGTCATTTGTCTTTGGTTTGTTGTCTCTTGCTGAAAACCCATAGCCCCAGGAAGGTAAGCAGACCGTTCAGCATGAGCAGTTCGTAGCCGAAGGTATAGCCAGTAAAATGGGTGGTCAGGATATCCAGCAGGTAGCAGGCTACCGGTGATGCTATGGCGATAAACGGTACATAGTGGTCAGTAGGTTGGCGATGGGTGAACAGTCCGAAGGCAAACAAGCCCAATAGTGGTCCGTAGGTGTAGGAGCAGAGGGTGTAGATGGCATCGATGATATTGGTGCTGTTTACTGCGCGGAACAGCAGGATAAACACGGCAAACACCACACAGATGCCAAGATGTGCCTTGCGTCGCAAGCCCTCATCGTGCGGACGCTCCTTGATATCCACGCAAAAGCTGGTGGTAAGGGCGGTAAGGGCAGAGTCGGCACTGCTGAAGCATGCCGCTACAATGCCAATGGTAAACAACACGGTGACGGTAGTACCCAACTTGCCTGTGGCAGCATACATGGGCAGTAGGTCGTCGGTATTGGCAGGCAGTTGTAATCCCTGTTGCTGGGTAAGCATGATAAGCAGCACACCTAAGACGAGGAAGAGCAAGTTGGCAGGTATGAAAAAGAAGCCATAGGTACACATGTCCTTCTGTGCCTCCCGCAAAGTCTTGCAGGTAAGGTTCTTCTGCATCATGTCTTGGTCAAGGCCCGTCATTACAATCACCACAAACATGCCACTCAGAAACTGTTTCCAGAAGTTCTGCTTCGAGAGCCAGTCGTCGAAAAGGAATACTTGGCTATAGGTGCTCTCTCTAATAGTGTTAGTGGCCTCACCCAACGTCATACCTAAAGCATCCGTCACATTGATAATGATTAAAATCAACGCTCCAAAGAGGAAGATGGTCTGGAACGTGTCTGTCCACACCAATGTCTTTACTCCGCCTCGGTGGGTGTACATCCAAATCAGAGCTACGAGGCCTATTACCGTTACAAAGAAGGGGATGCCTTGCGCCTCAAACACGAATTGATGCAGTAACATGCACACCACATAGAAACTCACGGCAGCACGAGTCATCTTACTCAGTAGAAAGAACCATGCCCCCGTCTTGTAAGCCTTCATGCCCAACCGTTGTTGCAGGTAGCTGTAGATGGTGGTGAGATTCAGCTTGTAATAGATGGGTAGCAGGATGAAAGCAATGGCAAAATAGCCCAAGATAAAGCCCAGGCACATCTGCAGGTAGTACATGTTGATGTGTACAGGCATGCCAGGCACCGACACGAAGCTTACGCCAGAGATGGAAGCACCTATCATGCCGAAAGCCACCATGTACCAGGGTGACTTGCGTTCGGCACGGAAAAACACTTCGTTGCTGCTTTTGCGTGTGACGAATCGGCTCAAGATCCATAGTACAGCGAAATAGGCCAATATGGTGGTGATAATTATCATGTCAATTGCTCTAAAACAGCTGCGAAGATAATAAAAAAGTCAATTATTAATCGTATATTTGCACAAAATAATATTGATAGATATGGCAACAGTTGACGACAAGAAGATTATCTTCTCTATGGTTGGCTTGAACAAGACCATCAGGCAGACCAACAAGCAAGTATTGAAAAACATTTATCTCTCATTCTTCTATGGTGCCAAGATAGGCATCATCGGTCTGAATGGTTCTGGTAAATCTACCTTGATGAAAATCATTGCCGGACTGGATAACCAGTACGAGGGACAAGTGGTATTCTCGCCAGGCTATACCGTGGGCTATCTGCCACAGGATCCCTACCTAGATCCGCAGAAAACGGTGAAGGAGATTGTGCAGGAAGGCACGGCTGAGGCGGTGAATGCCTTGAAGGAGTATGAGGAAATCAACCTCAAGTTTGGGGATCCCGAATATTATGAGGATCCCGACAAGATGGACAAGCTCATGGCTCGCCAAGGAGAGTTGCAGGACATCATCGATGCTACAGATGCGTGGAACCTGGATTCCAAATTGGAGATAGCCATGGATGCCTTGCGTTGTCCGCCTAGCGACCAGCTGTGCGAGCACTTGAGTGGGGGTGAGCGCCGACGTGTGGCTTTGTGTCGCTTGTTGTTGCAGAAGCCCGATGTGTTGCTGTTGGATGAGCCTACCAACCACCTGGATGCCGAGTCCATCGACTGGTTGGAACAGCACTTACAGCAATATGAAGGAACGGTGATTGCCGTTACCCACGACCGCTATTTCCTTGACCATGTGGCAGGTTGGATTCTGGAACTGGACCGTGGCGAGGGCATCCCTTGGAAGGGCAACTATAGCAGTTGGCTGGAGCAGAAGACCCAGCGCATGGCACAGGAAGAAAAGACCGAGAGCAAGCGCAGGAAAACCTTGCAGCGTGAGTTGGAATGGATTCGCATGGCCCCCAAGGCACGTCAGGCAAAGGGTAAGGCCCGTCTGAACTCCTATGAGCAGTTGCTCAACGCCGATGTAAAGGAAAAGGAAGAGAAGTTGGAAATCTATATACCGAATGGTCCACGTCTGGGCAACAAGGTCATTGAGGCTCACCATGTGGCGAAAGCCTTTGGTGACAAGCTGTTGTATGATGACCTGAATTTCACCTTGCCACCTAATGGTATCGTGGGTGTGATAGGTCCCAATGGCGCCGGTAAGACGACATTGTTCCGCCTGATCATGGGCTTGGACAAGCCCGATAGTGGTACCTTTGAGGTAGGAGAGACGGTGAAGCTGGCGTATGTGGATCAGCAGCACACCACTATTGATCCTAACAAGACCGTATTCCAGGTGGTGAGTGGCGGCATGGACCTGATGCGGGTGGGTAACCGTGATGTGAATGCACGTGCTTATCTTTCACGGTTTAATTTCTCGGGAGCTGACCAGGAGAAACTTTGCGGTGTGCTCTCAGGTGGTGAGCGTAACCGTTTGCAGTTGGCCTTGGCACTGAAAGAAGAGGGCAACGTACTATTGCTGGATGAGCCCACCAACGATATCGATGTGAATACCTTGCGTGCCATCGAAGAGGGTTTGGAGAATTTTGCCGGTTGTGCCGTTATCATTAGTCACGACCGCTGGTTCTTAGATAGGATTTGTACCCACATACTGGCCTTTGAGGGCGATTCAAACGTGTTCTTCTTTGAAGGTTCTTATTCCGACTACGAGGAAAACAAACTGAAACGTTTGGGTAAGACGGAGCCTACAAGGGTGAGATACAGGAAATTAACCAACGACTAATAAACTGTTGAAAACTTTTTTTAAGCGTTTTTAGCAATTGTATTGAGATAATAGCTATCTTTGCACCGCCTTAAAGGCTTAATTTATCAAAATTAATACAAAGTATTATGTTAAGAAAAGTAAGATTCATGCTGCTTACATTGGCTACTATCTTGGTGGCTGTAAGCGCACAGGCACAGATTACTACCTCATCTATGGGTGGAAAAGTAGTTGATGATGCCAACGAGCCCGTCATTGGTGCTACCGTTCAGGCTGTTCACGAGCCTTCTGGTACGCTTTACGGTGCGATTACTAATGTTGACGGTCGTTATGCCATCCAGGGTATGCGTACCGGTGGTCCTTACACAGTGACTATTTCTTACATCGGTTATTCTACCAGGACTTACAAGGACATTACACTGCAACTGGGTGAAATCTTTAACCTAAACGTTGAAATTTCTGAATCATCAGAATTGCTGAGTGAAGTGGTCGTTACTGGTACCACTTCAAAGTTCGCACAGGAGAAGACTGGTGCTACTACCAACATCAACAACGCAACCATCCGTGAGTTGCCAACTGTAAGCCGTAGTATTTCGGATATCGCTCGGCTTTCTCCTTACGCAAATGGTATGGGTTTTGCTGGTGGCGATGGTCGTTCTACCAACTTCACAGTGGATGGTGCCAACTTCAACAACAACTTCGGTTTGAACTCTAATCTGCCTGGTGGAGGTAATCCTATTTCTATGGATGCCATTGAGGAAGTTCAGGTGGTGGTGGCTCCTTTCGATGTTCGCCAGACTAACTTCATTGGTGGTGGTATCAATGCTGTGACCAAATCGGGTACCAACACCTTTAAGGGTACAGCTTACGTTTATTATCGAAATCAGGATATGCGTGGTAATCGCATCAATGGTGAGGATTTGGGAGCACGTGCTGATGAGAGCAAAACCACCTATGGATTCACTTTGGGTGGTCCTATCATCAAGAACAAATTGTTTTTCTTTGTAAATTTTGAGAAAGAGAAAACTCCAGGTGAGGTAATTAAGTATCGCGCTCGTCAAGATGGCGAGGCTGCAGGTGACATGGTATCGCGCACTTTGGCTTCCGATATGAAAAGAGTGTCAGATTTTGTACAGAGTAAATATGGTTATAACGCAGGTTCTTACACCAGTTTCCCTGCTGATGAGAGTAATCAGAAGATTTTAGCTCGTATAGACTGGAACATCACAGATAATCACAAATTAAGTGTTCGTTATAATAACACTAAGAATACATCTTGGTTTGCTCCTAATGGAAACTCTTCAGATACAGGTTATCGCTTGAATGGAACCTACCGTGTAGGCCCTCAGTCAATGGCTTTTGCAAACAACATGTACTCAATGGATAATAAGGTACAATCATTGTCTGCTGATTTGAACAGCCGCTTCTCTAACAGTATTTCAAATCAGCTGCTTTTCACTTATACCAACATTGAGGACATTCGTGGTTCCAACTCTTCTCCATTCCCACATATTGATATCATGTATCAGAATGATGAAGGTGTGAACGTATTAGAGCCTTACATGTCTTTGGGTTATGAGCTCTTTACTTGGAATAATGGTGTTAAGAACAAAGTTACTAACATAACTGACAACTTTACATGGTATCTGGGTTCTCACAAAATTACAGCAGGTGCAAGCTATGAGCATCAGTTTGCTAATAATGCTTACATGCGTAATGGTACGATCTATTATCGTTACAAAAATGTTAATGATTTTCTCTCTCAGGTGGCTCCCGAGTCGGCTGCTATAACCTATGGTTGGGGAGGTGAATTAAATCCCAATGCACAAGTTACCTTCAATCAGTTAGGATTTTATGCTCAAGATGAGTGGAATGTTCTTAATAATTTGAAGTTGACATATGGCATTCGTTTTGATGATCTTATTTTTAACAATAAGGACATTCAGCGTAACGATGCAATCTATGCTAATGATTTTGGCGGTCGTCATATCGATACTGGAAAGTGGCCAGATGCACGTCTACAAATCTCTCCTCGTTTAGGTTTCTCTTGGGATGTATTTGGTGACAAGCGTTTGAAGATTCGTGGTGGTACGGGTATCTTTACAGGCCGTCTTCCTTTGGTATTCTTTACCAATATGCCTACTAATTCTAATATGGTTCAAAACTCTGTGCAGTTCAAGACTACCTATGACAAGGGTGTAGAAAGTGGACATGATGCTCGTTTGGATCAGCTTGCTGGAAACATGATTACAGATGTTAATCAGTTTGTAAGCGCATTCAATTTGCCAACCTCCATTGAAAAGCATCAGGATACTAACAAGATTTCAGGTGTCGAGCATGATTTCAGAATGCCTCAGATTTGGAAGTCTTCTATCGCAGTAGATTATCAGATTCCTGTTTCTTTCCCATTGTCTATCACGGGTGAGTTTATGTACACTCGCAACATTAATGCTGTTACTATTAATAATATTAACATTAAAGACACTTCTGGTTGGGAGCGCTTCCAGGGTGCAGACAATCGTTTGATTTATCCTTCCGATTATCAGTATGTCAAAGGAAAGAATGCTGTGGTTTTGGGTAATACATCAAAGGGGCATGGCTATACTGCTAACGTTACTATCAATGCTGAGCCTGTGGAGAATTTGAATATCATGGCTGCTTATACTCATACAGAGCAGAAAGAAATTTCTGGTATGCCAGGTTCTGACCCCGTATCTACATGGCAGGGATTGATTACAGTAGATGGTCCCAACTTTGGAACTGTTCAGCGTTCTCAGTATGTAGTTCCTGATAAAGTTATTGCTAGTATTGGCTACTATATCCCATTCACCCACAAGGGTTTGCTTCGTGGAACTCATTTGAGCCTCTTCTACACAGGTTATTCAAGTGGCGCTTATAGCTTCTGCTATACAAATGATATGAATGGCGATGGCATTAATAATGATTTGATGTATATTCCACGTAATGATAGCGAAATCAACTTCAAGGATGAGGCTGACCGTGTTGCTTTCTGGAAATTTGTAAATCAGGATAGCTATCTGAGCAACCATAAGGGTGAATATGCTGAAGCTTATGCAGCTCGTGCTCCTTGGGTGCACAGGTTCGACTTCCGTTTGTTGGAAGATTTCTCTTTCAATATAGGAAAGACAAAGCATAATTTCCAGCTAAGTCTTGATATTATGAATATTGGTAATTTGATCAACTCTAAGTGGGGTATTTCAAAGAATGCTGCTGTATCAAACAATGCTCGCTTCTTAAAATATGAGGGACGTGATGCTAACAACGTTCCAACATTCTCAATGTATAAGGTTAATGGGGAGTATCCAACTCAGACCTATGATACCTATAAGGATTACAATGAATGTTGGAAAATGCAGATTGGTATCAAGTACTACTTCAACTAATCTGAATATCTTTCCTACATGATACAGGGAGGCAGCCTAAGGGTTGCCTCCCTTCTTTATTGTATGAAGAAACAGAGGGAGTATTGAGCTGATGGCTAACTTGCTGGTTTGTCCTTGAGAAAGTGGTGTGACAATTTGGCAGTCTCCATAATTCTTTGTATTTTTGCACCCGATTTTGCACTAGTTCAGAATGATGGATAAACAACCACTTTTGGGAATGACGCTCAGCGAGCTGCAAGAGGTGACAAAAGGCTTGGGAATGCCCGGCTTTGCCGCCAAGCAGTTAGCGCAGTGGCTCTATGTAAAGCGGGTAAGAAGCATCGATGAGATGACCAACCTCTCGCTGAAGCATCGCTCGATGCTGGCCGATAGCTATGTGGTGGGGGTAGCAGCTCCTGTCAACGAGATGCGCTCGCAGGACGGTACGGTGAAATACCTCTATCACACTCCCGACAATCATTTCGTAGAGACTGTGTTTATCCCGGATGAAGACCGTGGCACAGTGTGCGTGTCTTCACAAGTGGGGTGCAAAATGAACTGTAAGTTCTGTATGACGGGCAAGCAAGGTTTCAGTGGCAACCTTACAGCTAACCAGATTATCAATCAGGTACAGTCGTTGCCTGAATATGAACAACTGACCAATGTGGTGATGATGGGCATGGGCGAACCACTTGACAACATAGACGAGGTGATGAAGGCACTGGAAATCATGACGGCTCCTTGGGGCTACGCTTGGAGTCCTAAGCGCATCACACTTTCTACGGTGGGCTTGAAGAAAGGCTTGCAACGTTTCCTGGAAGAAAGCGAGTGCCACTTGGCTGTTAGTCTGCATGCACCTGTACCAGCCTTGCGCCGGGAACTGATGCCGGCGGAGAAAGCCTATTCCATTACTGAGGTAGTGGATTTGCTGCGCAATTATGATTTCAGTCACCAGCGCCGACTTTCCTTTGAATATATTGTGTTCAAGGGTGTGAACGACAGTGTGCTTTATGCCAAAGAACTGCTGAAACTGTTGCGTGGGTTGGATTGCAGGGTGAACCTGATACGTTTCCATGCTATTCCGAATGTGGATTTGCAAGGGGTGGAGATGGAGAAGATGACGGAACTGCGTGATTACCTCACCCAGCATGGGTTGTTTACTACCATCCGTGCCTCACGCGGTGAAGATATCTTTGCGGCATGTGGAATGCTCTCAACAGCAAAGCAGGAGGAGATTAACAAGAATTAATATAAATTATTAGGAAAGAGTTGGTTTCTAATCTCACTTATTCGTAGTTTTGTGGTGACAAAACAAAAATAGAAGGAAATATGAGAAGAACAGTTTATTTGACAATAATCGTGCTGGCTGCCATCCTGATGGGTGCCTGCAACCGTGGAGGCAACAAACGCTCTTCACTGAATATCTTTACCCCTACATCCAGTGGCAGGGCATATGAGCTGCTGGTGGTTTGCGACGATGCCAATTGGGAAGGTGTAGCAGGCCGTGCTTTGTATGATGTGTTGGATACCGACGTACCAGGCTTGCCTCAGTCAGAGCGTTCTTTCCGCATCATGAACACCACTCCTTACGGGTATAATGCGACACTGAAGATGTTGCGCAATATTATCAAGGTGGACATTGATCCGAGTACCTATACCCAGCCTAAGTTCCGTTCAGAGATGAATGTGTATGCCAACCCACAGGCCATCCTGACCATCCAGGGGCCAGATGCCAACTCTGTGGCTGAATACATCACCAAAAACGGACAAGCTATCATCGACTTCTTTACCCGTGCAGAGATGAATCGTCAGATCCAGGTGCTGGAATACCAGCATAGTGACATGATCTATAAGAACGTAAAGGAGATGTTCGATTGCGAAGTGTGGGTATCGGGTGAACTGAAGTCGTCCAAACGTGGCGAGGATTTCTTCTGGGCGGGTGCCAATGCTGCCTCTGGCGACCAGAACTATGTGATTTATTCCTATCCCTACAAGGACCGTCGCACATTTACCCAGGATTTCTTTATCCAGAAGCGTGACTCGGTGATGAAGATCAATATCCCGGGTGCTGCTGAGGGTACCTATATGCAGACTGATGCCCGTTTCGTCACTACCCGTGCTTTCATGCTGAAAGGAGAATATGTGTTCGAGGCCCGTGGCTTGTGGAGAGTCAAGGGGGACATGATGGGTGGTCCGTTCGTTTCGCAAAGTCGTGTGGATACCATCAACCAACGAGTGATTACAGAGGAGATCTTTATCTATGCGCCAGAGAAGCTGAAGCGTAATCTGGTACGTGGCATGGAAGCTGCTCTCTATACCATCAAGTTGCCTGGTAAGGTGATGGATGATGCACAGATTCCTTTGCAAGATGAATAATATTAATGATATCAATATAAAAATACATAACTTTCAATGGAAGAAGGAAAGATTAGAATAGCGATAACACAAGGTGATATCAACGGAGTAGGTTGGGAAGTGATACTGAAGTCATTCGAGGATCCTACCATGTTGGAACTTTGTACGCCTGTCATATATGGCTCCCCCAAGGTGGCTACCTATCATCGTAAGACGATGGATATTCAAACACCTTTCACCATCATCAAATCAGCTGCTGAAACAGCTGATAATGCAGTGAACATTGTGAGTTGCAATGATGATGATCCCAAGGTGGAGTTTGCTAAGACTGATGCCGAGGCTGGGAAGGCAGCATGGGGCGCAATGAAACTGGCCATGGAGGAGTACCGTGACGGACTGACTGATGTACTGGTGATGGCTCCTGTCAACGAATTGGCATTCAAACAGGCTGAAATCAGTTATCCTGGCTTTGCCAACTTGATGCAAAAAGAATTGGGCGAGCAGGGTGAAGTGGCCTTGTCTGTACTGGTAAAGGATGATTTACGTGTGGCTTTCGCTACAGAAAACGTACCTATGAAAGAGGTAGCGTCGGTGCTGACCAAAGAATTGATAAAAGAGAAGATAGCCGTGTTTAACCAGTCGCTGAAAGTGGATTTCGATATCAGCGCTCCCCGCATTGCCGTGCTTTCCTTGAACCCAGGCTCCGTATTGAACGATGCAGTGGGGCAGGAGGAACAGGAGGTGATTCAGCCAGCCATAGAAGAGCTGATAGCTGAGAAAGTCATCTGTTATGGCCCTTATTCGGTGGACTCGCTGATGGAGACAAGCAATTATACTCATTTCGATGGTATCTTTGCTATGTACCACGATCAGGGCTTGGGACTGTTCAAGGCACTGAGTATGAATAGTGGCGTGAAGTTTGTTACTGGCATGTCGGCCATCTGTGCTACACCAGTACACGGGGTGGAATACGAATTGGCAGGCAAGGGATTAGCGGATGAATCTTCGTTGAGAAATGCCATCTACTTAGGTATTGACGTGCTGCGCAACAGAAACCGTGAAGAAGAAGCATTGGCGAACCCTCTGCGCAAGCAGTATTACGATAAACGTGATGATAGCGACAAGCTGAAACAAATGGCTGAACCTGAGGAAGAGACATTATGACAAGAGCTGAAATACAACAAGTGAAGCTGAGGTTTGGTATCATCGGCAATGATGAGAACCTGCTACATGCCATTGATACCGCCATGCAAGTGGCGCCGACCGATGTGTCTGTGCTGATCACGGGCGAGAGTGGTGTGGGTAAGGAGAGCTTCCCTCAGATTATTCACCAGTTCAGTCGGAGAAAGCATGGAAAGTATATTGCCGTGAACTGTGGAGCCATTCCTGAGGGAACCATTGATTCAGAGCTCTTCGGTCATGAGAAAGGTGCGTTTACAGGTGCCATCAGCGACCGAAAAGGTTATTTCAGCGAGGCAGATGGTGGTACCATCTTCTTGGACGAGGTGGGCGAACTGCCTTTGCCGACGCAAGCCAGACTGCTGCGTGTGCTGGAGAACGGTGAATACATCAGGGTAGGCTCTTCTAAGGTGGAGAAGACCAATGTGCGTATCGTGGCTGCTACCAATGTCAACTTAGACAGGGCGATAGCCGACGGTCGTTTCCGTGAGGACCTGTACTATCGTTTGAGTACGGTGCCTATCAAGGTACCGCCATTGCGTGAACGAGGTGATGATGCCGCTTTACTGTTCCGTAAGTTTGCCAGTGATTTTGCAGAAAAATACCGCATGCCAGCCATCCAGTTGACCGACGAGGCGAAGCGTATGTTGATCAATTATCGTTGGCCGGGTAATGTGCGCCAGCTGAAGAATGTAACCGAACAGATATCCATCATAGAGACCGACCGTGATGTTACGGCAGATATGTTGAGGCGTTATCTGCCACAGCAGGAACAAGGTCAGCGGTTACCTGCTTTGTTTGGGGCTAAGGATTTCGGACAAAGCTTTGAAGGAGAACGTGAGTTCCTGTACAAGATGTTGTATAACCTCAACAACGAGGTGACTGAATTGAAACAGGTAGTCAAGAAACTGATGGCAGGCGAACAGGTGACGGTAGCCGCAGAAGCTACGCAAACGCCTTATTATGCTCCTGCATCGCCTTCAACGGATACTGTCATTCCTATCATTCAGCATCCAGCCGCCAACGGACGATCAACGGCTTCGTTGCATAACGACGACAATATCCAAGATACTGAGGCAGTGGAAGATGCCGAGACTATGTCGCTGGATGAAGTGGAGAAGGAGATGATCAAGAAAGCGTTGGAGAGAAACCGTGGCAGGCGTAGGGCAGCAGCCAAGGAACTGAACATTTCTGAACGTACATTGTATAGAAAGATAAAGTTGTATGACTTGGAATAAGAAGTTGGTACATGGCACATGGGTGATAGGCTTAGCCGTGATAATGGTGGCTTGCAAGGTCTCTATAGGCTTGGCACCCATCTCTTCCATAGACTATAGCAAGGTGCATACGATGCAGATTGTGGATTTCCAGAACCATGCCGATTATGTGTATGGTCCGTTGGCCACTGCACTGAACGACCAGATGAAGGACTTGTTCATGCGACAGACACGATTGTCGTTGGTGAATACGAATGGCGATATAGTGATAGAAGGTGAGATCACCGGCTATAACCAGTATAATGAGGCGATAGATGCCAGTGGTTATTCTTCTAAGGTGCGCTTGACGCTGACGGTGAAAGTATCGTTCACTAATAACACCAATCATGATGAGGACTTCGAGAATCGTACCTTCAGCGCCTTTCAGACCTATGATGCTACTCAGTTGCTGACAGCTGTGCAGGATCAGCTGATAGAAGTGATGGTGAAGGATATTTCCGAACAGATATTTAACTCAACAGTGGCCAATTGGTAAGATGACGACCAGTGATATCATACGATGGATAAAGCAGCCTGAGTTGCTGAATACAAGTACGCTGTACGAACTGCGTACGATGGTGGCTCGGTATCCCTGTTCCCAGACGCTCCGGTTGCTGTACTTAAAGAACCTTTATCTGCTACATGACGAGACTTTCGGACCAGAGCTCCGCAAGTCTGCCTTGTTTGTGGCTGATCGTAGCAAGTTGTATTATCTCATCGAGGGAGACAAGCTGGCTGTAAAACCTGCCAAAGGTACAAAGACATTGGCGCCTGAGCAGAAGGAAGAACCCAATGAAAACCGTACGCTCTCACTTATCAATTCTTTCTTGGCAGAAGTACCCGACGACCAGACGGTCAACGATGAACTGGACCTGTCGCCCTTGACTGAAGAGTATGTGCTGACGGATGACAATATCGGTAATGAAGAAACGGTGGAGTCGGAAGCAGAAGAGCTTGACGATAGCTATTTTACCGAGACTTTGGCCAAAATCTATATCAAACAGCGCCGATATGGCAAGGCTTTGGAAATAATTAGAAAATTAAACTTGAAATATCCAAAAAAAAGTATTTACTTTGCAGACCAAATTCGATTTTTGGAAAAATTAGTTATTAATGAGAAAACAAAATCATAATTAAAAGATGTATTTACTGATTATTATTTTAATGCTGGTAGCATCTATCCTGATGTGCGGCATTGTGTTGATTCAAAATTCTAAAGGTGGCGGTTTGGCCTCTGGTTTTTCATCATCAAACGCTATCATGGGTGTTCGCAAGACCACCGATTTCCTCGAGAAAGCTACGTGGACATTGGCTGCCATCATGGTGATCTGCAGTGTGGCATCTGCTTATTCTTTGCCATCTGCTAACTCAAGCAGTCAGGATGCTATCATGGAGCAGGCTCAGAAGAACGCCAATACCAACCCTTACAACATGCCAGTTGGTACCAACGCTCCTGCTACCGAGACTCCTGCTGAGGCTCCTGCAGAGACCCCTGCTAACTGATATCTCTGAAGAAAAAGTATTGTCATGACAACAGACAAGATTCAACAAACTCTGCGTGATTCTGCAGGTATGCGATGGACTGCCCTTTTGCTTTTAGCAATGGGCATGTTCTTTGCCTATATCTTCATGGATATCCTGTCTCCCATCAAAGATTTGATGCAGGAGACACGTGGTTGGGACTCAACAGCGTTTGGTACCATGCAGGGCAGTGAGGTATTCCTCAATGTATTTGTATTCTTCTTAATCTTTGCCGGCATCATCCTCGATAAGATGGGCGTACGCTTTACCGCGTTGCTCTCTGGTGCGGTGATGCTTTTTGGTGCGATTATCAAGTGGTATGCTGTTACTGAGTCATTCATGGGTAGCGGCTTGGAAACATGGTTTACCAATAACCTGAATTATATCCCAATCTTTGATGAGTTGGGTGTATCTCCTTTCTATGAGGGTATGCCTGCATCGGCAAAGTTCGCAGCATGTGGCTTTATGATTTTCGGTTGCGGTTGCGAAATGGCGGGTATTACGGTTAGCCGTGGTATCGTGAAGTGGTTCAAGGGCCGTGAGATGGCCTTGGCGATGGGTAGTGAGATGGCTTTGGCTCGTTTAGGTGTAGCCACCTGTATGATTTTCTCACCGTTCTTTGCCAAGTTAGGCGGTAACATCAGTGTGAGCCGTTCTGTGGCTTTTGGTGTGGTACTGCTGGCAATCGGCTTGATCATGTTAGTGGTTTACTTCTTCATGGACAAGAAGCTGGATGCACAGACAGGTGAGGCAGAAGAGAAAGATGATCCATTCAAGATCAGCGACATAGGACAAATCTTGACAAGTACTGGTTTCTGGCTGGTATCGTTGCTTTGCGTGCTGTACTACAGTGCCATCTTCCCCTTCCAGAAATATGCGGTGAACATGTTGCAGTGCAACCTTGATTTCACAGAGGTTGACCCTAATTCTTTCTGGGCTGACAGCAGTGTAACGATTGTGCAGTATGTTATCATGCTGGTGGTGGCTGCTGCATCGTTCAGCAGTAACTTTATGAAGGACAAAGCAAAGAAATACGGTTTGCTGGTACTGGCTATCGTGGCTTTGGTGGTTTATTGCTACATGGGTTACATGCGTCAGAGTGCAGAGTCTGTATTTGCTGTGTTTCCATTATTGGCTGTGGGTATCACTCCTATCCTGGGTAGCTATGTTGACCATAAGGGTAAAGCTGCTTCTATGTTGGTGTTGGGCTCATTGCTGTTGATTTTCTGCCACCTGACATTTGCCTTCATCCTGCCAGGCTTTAAGGGTAATATGGTGGGCGGTATCATCGTAGCATACCTTACCATCTTGGTGCTGGGTGCTTCATTCTCATTGGTACCTGCATCCTTGTGGCCAAGTGTGCCTAAGTTGGTTGAGCCAAAGATCATTGGTTCGGCATACGCGCTGATCTTCTGGATTCAGAACATCGGTTTGTGGCTCTTCCCATTGCTGATTGGCAAGGTGCTCGACAATACCAATCCTGGTGTGACCGATCCGACACAATTCGACTATACCTGGCCGCTGGTGATGCTGGCTTGCTTAGGTGTGGCAGCGTTGATATTGGGTTTGGTGCTCAAGGCTGTGGATAAGAAGAAAGGTCTCGGCTTGGAGGAACCCAACATTAAATGATTTTTATTTAGTATATATAGTTAGGAGTTAGAGATGGATGTCCCATTTTCTAACTCCTAATTTTAATATCTGGCACTTATTATGAACGAACTGAGGAGGAAAATCAACGATACGCCAATCGTGCGCTGGGTAGTGCTGGTCATTGTGGCTACCGCCATGATGATGGGTTATTTCCTAAATGACATCATGTCGCCATTGGAAACGCTCCTTGAAATGCCAGTGGAGGAGGGTGGCTTGGGTTGGACAAGCACAGACTATGGTTTCTTCTCCGGTTCGGGAGGCTTTATCAATGTGTTCCTGCTGATGCTGTTCTTCAGTGGACTCATACTGGACAAGATGGGAGTGCGCTTTACCGGAGTGCTATCTTGTTCGTTGATGTTGATAGGCGTAGGTGTCAAGTATTATGCTGTGACGGCACCGCTGGCAGGAGAGACATTCAACTTCAATGTTTTGTTCTGGGATGTGCATCTTCCTTTGTCGGCTGCCATAGCCAGTCTGGGTTTTGCCATTTTTGGTGTGGGCTATGAGATGACTGGCATTACGGTCAGCAAGGCCATGGTACGTTGGTTTACAGGACATGAACTGGCGTTGGCAATGGGCATCCAATTGGCGATGGCCCGTTTGGGTACGGCAGCAGCTCTGAGTGTCAGTGCGCCACTTGCCCGGTATTTTACCCTTTCCACTCCTTTGCTCGTAGGCTTGATCTGTCTTCTGATTGGTTTGGTATCCTTCTTTGTGTTCTGTATCCTTGATATCCGTTTGGATAAGGACGAGCAGCGGATTAACGGACACCGTTTAGCGGTCAACGATGATGAGCAATTCCACCTTCGTGACATAGGATTGATCTTGAAGAGTCCGGGCTTTTGGCTGATCACCCTTTTTGTGGTGCTGTTCTATTCAGCTGTGAGTCCGTTCCTGAAGTTTGCTACCCGTTTGATGATTGATAAATATGCCGTAGCGCCAGATATAGCAGGTTTCTTTACTTCGATCGTACCGTTTGGTACCATCCTGATGACACCGCTCTTCGGTTCTATTTATGATAAATATGGTCGTGGCGTAACACTCATCATCATCGGTACCGGTTTGTTGACTTTGGTACATTTCGGTTTCTCTTTGCCGATACATGCCAGTGCTTTTGCTATCTGTATGATGGTACTTTTGAGCATTGGCTTCTCACTGACACCAGCTGCTTTGTGGCCCATTGTACCTAAGATTATGCCGATGAAATGTCTGGGCACCGCCTACTCACTGATATTCTTTATCCAGAACTTTGGTCGTGCCATCATCCCGATGTTTGTGGGCAAGGCCAATGAAACGGATCCTACCTACACCTCCGGCATGCAAATCTTTGCTTGTACGGGTTTGGCTGGCGTACTGGTAGCGGTAGCTATGCTGTATCTGGACAAGAAGATGAACTACGGCTTGGAGAAGCCAAACATAAAGGAATAGTTCCTAAGTTAAATCGTTAACGAAAGCCGTAATTCTCAATTCTCAATGAATAAAATAAGTTTGTTGGATACGATTCCCGTTCATGCCCCTCATGTGTGGACCGAGAAAGCTGATGATGGATGTCTGGTGCTGGTCTATGAACGATTCCCAAAGGCGTGGTTGGCTAAGCTCTTTGCTCGTTGGTACTCTCCACAGATACATGTTCCTTTGGAGTCATTCGGTACTGAGGTGTGGCAACTGATAGATGGCAAACGTACTACCGAAGAGGTGATACATGAGGTGGCGATGCAATATCCCGACGAGGAGCATTTCCCACAACGTCTCGCCATGTATATCTCTAAGTTGCATCAAGATGGCTTTATCTTGTTGCAAAAAGCATAACTATTATTTGGCAGAGTCTTCTACTTGCACTATCTTTACTCCCAAAATACATCAACTATGGTTAATGGTAAGAAATTTATAGCTCCTGGTGCATGGTTCGCCATGACCTATCCGGCAGATTGGCATGAGTTCGAGGGAGGGGAAGAGTCGTTTCTCTTTTATAATCCCGACGATTGGGATGGTAATTTCCGTATTTCGGCTTTCCGTGGTGATCATGCTGACTACGGACAAGAGACGGTGAGTGAAGAGTTGAAACGAAGCCGACGTGCCCAGGCTGTCATCGTGGGCAACCTGCCATGTGCCTATAGCTGTGAAGTGTTTACCGAAGATGGTGAGGCATACGAAAACCATCAATGGGTGACGGGCATAGGGGATGTGGCTTTTGAAGTATCGTTCGCTACGCCCAAGAATGCATCCATCCGTAAGGCGCAAGAGGTCATCGCATCTTTGGAGTTGCGCTATCCAGGCGTGAAATACCATGCTGAAACCATTCCTGTACGTCTCATGGAAATCTACCAGATAGATGAGGCTTACGACTGGGTGCAGTCGGAAATTAAGAAACAACTTAAGAGAGATTTCCGTGGCGAGGAAAGCGACATCCAAAATATGCAACGCATCATTGATAATGGTTCGCTGAACCCACGCAAGCGGGATGCCTGGGTAGCCTTGGGCATCACACTTTGTGTCATTCTCGTCAACGAAGTAGATGGCATCGAATGGATGACATTGATTGATGGTTCCCGTGAAGTGCCCGTACTGGTGAATTCGAAAGATGGTAAAACCATCGACCCCATGAAGCTGGTGTGGAGTAAGGTTAAAAATGGGGAAGCAGTCAATTTGGCTGATACCTACGCTCACATGCTCTGATGGCCGTTACTCCTAATCCCATCCTGCAGGTAGAAGGCCTTACGAAGTCGTTTGGCGTGCTGGTGTTGTTCCACAACATCAGCTTTGGCTTAGCGGAGGGGCAGCATGTAGGACTTATTGCCAAGAATGGCACAGGCAAATCCACCTTATTGAATATTTTGGCTGGTGAGGAACCGTACGATGATGGAAAGATTACTTTCCGTCGTGACTTGCGTGTGGGCTATCTGCCACAGACGCCTCAATATCCCTCTCATCTTACTGTTTTGGAGGCTTGTCTGCAACATGGCAGTTGTCAGCTGGATCCCCATAAGGATTATGAACTGGCTGCCAAGCAGATGTTGACTAAACTGAAGGTTACTGACCTGCAACAACGGGTGTCTGAGCTTTCAGGCGGACAGATAAAACGCATCGCCCTGGTCAATGCCCTCATCAATGATCCAGAACTGTTGATATTGGATGAGCCCACCAACCACCTCGACTTAGATATGGTGGAGTGGTTGGAGGATTTCCTGCGACGCAGCAACATGACATTGCTCATGGTGACACACGACCGCTATTTCCTGGATCGGGTATGTAACCAAATTATGGAATTGGATGCCGAATCACTTTACCAGTATGATGGCAACTATGCCTATTACTTGGAGAAGAGGCAGGAACGGATGGATGCCAAGGCGGTGGAGATTGAGCGTGCCAACAACCTGTATCGTACTGAGTTGGACTGGATGCGTCGCATGCCCCAGGCTCGTGGACACAAGGCACGCTATCGTGAAGAGGCCTTTTATGAACTGGAGAAGGTGGCGAAGCAGCGTATCTATGATAACAAGGTGCAGCTCAATGTGAAGTCTGCCTATATCGGCAACAAGATCTTTGAGGCCGACCACCTCTATAAGTCGTTTGGTGATGTAAAGATTTTGGATGATTTTTCCTATATCTTCTCGCGCTATGAGAAGATGGGCATCGTGGGTAATAATGGTACGGGTAAGTCGTCGTTCCTGAAGATATTGCTGGGTGAACTGCCGCTGGATGGTGGTACGTTGGAGATTGGCTCTACCGTACGTTTTGGTTATTATTCGCAGGAGGGCATGCAATTCGACGAACAGATGAAGGTGATTGATGCCGTCCGTGATATCGCCGAGGTAGTGGATTTGGGCAATGGTAAGCGACTGGGTGTATCACAATTCCTGCAATACTTCTTGTTCTCGCCAGAGACACAGCATAACTTCATCTATAAACTAAGTGGCGGTGAGCGCCGCAGACTTTATCTGTGCACGGTGCTCATGCGCAATCCCAATTTCCTGATACTGGATGAGCCTACCAACGACCTTGACATTATGACCCTGCAAGTTTTGGAAGAATACTTGAAAGGCTTTGGCGGTTGTGTCATCGTGGTGAGTCACGACCGTTACTTCATGGATAAGGTGGTGGATCATATACTGGTGTTCAACGGACAAGGCGATATACGCGACTTCCCTGGCAACTATACCCAATACCGTGCCTGGAAAGAGGAAAAGGAACGACACGACCGTGAATTGGTAAAGGCCGCACAACCTGTAGTGCAAAAAGCCGAACGCCCTAAGCAGAATGATAAACGACGCATGTTATTCAAGGAGAAACGGGAGTTTGAACAGTTAGGAAAAGAAATAGAAGCATTGGAAGCTGAGAAGAAGCAATTGGAAACTGATTTATGCAGCGGCACCCTGTCGGTCGATGCCCTTACAGAGAAATCCAAACGCTTGCCTCTGTTGGAGGCGGAGTTGGACGAGAAATCCTTCCGTTGGCTCGAACTCTCCGAAATTGAAGGTTGAATTTCATCGTGGTTGGTAATATGGAAGTGGAATTATACATCTGTTTATGCCATTATTTAAGTAAATTATCGTAACTTTGTCTTTGATTTCGTGTAAACAATCGGAACTTGCAACCTTGATTCCGTGTAACTTTAAGGTATAAAACAACAAACAATAAGTTTAATAATAAATACAAACAGAACAATGATAATTGCGATTAAGAGAGTGCGGAACGGTGCTTGTACTGGTTCTGCCGAGCGTGAGCAATTTGGAGCGAAGCTCAAAACAACATTCAGACTTCTAATGCTCATGGCTCTGCCGATGGTGATAGGCCTGACATCGTGTACGGACAACGACTATCCCGTTGACCCGAACCCGCTGGCCGCACAGGTGAGCGGACTCTGGTGGAGCCTCGCCGACCAGGAGGGCACCTATAGCGATGCCGCCGACTCGTACCCCTACACCAGCATAGGGCAGGCCATCTGTTTCAATGAGGACGGCACGGGCTACGGCGTCACCTTCTTCTTCAACGACGACGAGGGCGACCCCATCGCCATCATCGGTGGCGAGTCGATGGCCCCGTTCACCTATACAAGCACTGCTGACGGACAGCTCAGCCTGAATTTCGACAAAGCCTATAAGGAATACGCCGACTACTTCAAGCAGTGGACGATGAGCTACACCAACGAGACCGTCACTGCCACCAACGGCACACTGCCCCTCACCCTTGAGAAGCCCAGCGAAGCGATGGCCGTCTTGATACACGATTGGGACTACCAGTTCAACGGCGGACTGACACCCACGTCGTTCAATGCCAACACCGACTTCACGGCCGACACCTGGCGCAGCGAGGAGTGGATATACATCTACGACGGCGTGGGCTCCGACCACCCCACCAGGAACGGATTCACCATCGTGGCGCTACCCTGGAACACAGAGCACAGCGAAGGCACCCTGCAGACCAACCTCCCCGACGGATTCTGCAACGACATCACCCCCGAGAACGGATGGGAACTCGCCCTCAACGTCTGCGGCAAAAGCACTGGCGGCGTGAAGAACAACAACTTCTTCGCACTCTACAACAAGTATCTCGGCATTCTGCGCTTCTTCTACTTCATGCCCGCAGATTTTGCATCAGGCAACGACCACGTTTGGCAGGTATCCATGGGCGACAATCTGGCCCAGCACTCCCTCTACGGCTACGGTGTGCCTTCAGACCGTTCTATCTCCAACAAGGCTGCCATCGGACAGACGGGAAGCGACACCTATATGGAGTACGTCACACCATGGGTGGACTATCTGAGCAGCGACGGTCTCGTAACACCTAACGGCGGATGGTGGGCCTTCGACGTGGACCTCTCCATGTACCGCGCCAATGCCAACCATGACACGAAGGCCAGCATCAAACTCCAGATGCGCTCGTGGGATGTGCACAATACCTCGCTCTACAGCGCCATGACCGCCAACATCGACGGAACTATCAAGGCCAACCTGAAACTCGACGCAGTGGCCAAGAAATCGAGCAGCACGGCTAAGGGCGTATTGATGGGACTGCAGGCCGCAGCGCAGGCGGGTAGCGCTATTGCAAATTTTGCTTCCCAAAACTGGGCAGGAGGACTCACCTCATTAGGTCAGATGTTCGGCACCGGCGCGTCCTTGACTGGTCTCGGCAAGGACGGCGGCACCACCGGATACACCGGATCGCTCGACGGAACTATCAGCCTCGGACTCGATGGCAACATCAACACCTCCGGGGTTATCGATGGTTCGAAAACCATCACGGGTATCCCATCACCCACGTTCTCACTGAGCGACTTCGATTTGAAGAACTCGCATATAGGGCAGGGCGTGTGGAACCTGAAGACCGCACCCGTGGTATATTCTACGAACTTTACACTTACATCAGGATGGCCGGTTTGTGTTCCATACTTTTTTAACCCTCATAGCATAGAGGTGGAACTGAATCCCAACATCTTCCCTGAAAGCGAAATAGAGTGGATGCAGGTAGATGCTTTATGTATAGCAAGAAAGTCCATGCAAGAAATTACTAAAGGACGGGATGCTAATCTATCTACTGACAATATACGACTTGCCTATGATGTAAATAAATTCCACATTCCCTATAAAGATATTGATAATTATCAGAATGAAAGTTTTGACAGATCCTTCCGGGGATGTCTTTTTGATTTCCTTTATAATCATGAGGACAAATTTGGATTGAAAGAAGAGTATTATTTAGAGCATGAGACAGAATTGAATGGAATAGGAAATGTATATGAATTTATAGTAGGTAGAGGTAATAACGATTATGCCATAGAACCTCAATATTATGCGGACCAGGGTGAACGCACTTTCCATGTGCCCTTCCCCGAAATCAACGTGAAAGTCCTCGTCAAGATGAAGGGTATGCAGCAGCCCATCGTGTTCAGCCGCAACTACCTGCCCGATATCAAGAACTACGGTGATGGTACCGACTTCTATAACAGCAAAAAGAAGACAAGGCCCTACGCCAGTAAGATGAATGGGCATACCAACCTCTACGACTATCAGATGAAGCGCATCAGCGACATCATCACGAGGTATAAACTGCCCGAAGCAAAAAACATAGACCTCAGCACGCTGAACAGCAATTATGTGGCAAAAAACGCCGAAATACTTTCCGGTACGCTCGGCAAGAACGTGAAGATTAGCATCGCCGATGGAGCCACGGTGACGCTCCAAGACGTGACCATCAACGGCACGAACAGCGAAAGTTACAAGTGGGCAGGCATCACCTGCGAGGGCGATGCCACCATCATCATCAAGGGAGCGAACTCCGTCAGGGGATTCTATGAGTATCCCGGCATCTACGTTCCCCAGGGCAAGACGCTGACTATCAAGGGAGACGGATCGCTTAACGCTATTGGCAATACTTATACTGCGGGCATTGGCGCCGGTTGGGGTCCTGGATGCGGTAACATCATCATCACGGGCGGCACCATCAACGCCACGGGCGGCCAACATAGCGCTGGCATCGGCGGTGGTTTTGGTGGTGATTGCGGCAACATCATCATCACCAGCGGCGTGACCAGCGTCACCGCCACCAAAGGTGAAAAATCCAATTATAGCATCGGCGCAGGAGTCAAAAGCTATTGCGGCACGGTGACCATCGGCGGCAAGGTGACGGGCAACATCGAAACCAGCCCCTACACTTACAAGCCCTGACCCATAAAGCACCGCTCACGGCGGGGACAACCCCCGCCGTGAGCCATGCATCGTTCTTTGAGGCTTCGCCTCGAAAAACGGCTTCGGCTCAGGATAGCTCATGCAAGCATGGCTCTCCACTCGCCTCGTGCGTTCTTCGACATACTGAGACAGACGGATAAAGGAAGAAAAATCGGATAATCGCACGATTATTCGGAATGTTTTCGTAAATTAGCAGCCGTAAACGTATAAACAAGGAGAAAAAATGGAAGCAATCACTTTTAGTCCGGCACAGGTTCATGTGTTCAATTTGGTATCTCATATCAAATCCTCTTTGGGATTGGAGCAACTGCGCAAACAACTTGCAACATTCTATGCCAAACATGTGGACGAGGAAATGGACCAACTATGGGAGAGCGGTCAGTTTGACGAGAAGAAGTTGCAGGAACTGCGCGGCTCTCACTTCCGCACACCTTATAACAAGTAAGCAATGAATCCTGTGACCCCGACGACAACAAGTTCGTGGATTGCGCCTTTGCGGCCGGTGCCGACTACTTGGTGTCCGAGGATAGTCACTTCAGCATACTCCGTAAGACTCCCTTCCCGCAGTTAAACCTTGTGACGCTTGACGAGTTCATGAAGACAAGACTTGTAAAGGACGAATGATTTGCAGTTTCCCTATATAAAAAGAATATCCGCCGCCGAGACTCTTGCGGGAGTCTCGGCGGTGTCCGTTATGGTCTCAGCAGAACAGAATAGTAGTATTATAAATAATGTTATGTTCTGTTATCCTCATCAAGAAGAAGTAATGCGTCGCACCAAAACAACTTGTTTTGGTGCCGTTAAGATGCTTTCCAAGGAGTGTAAAATAGTACTTAACCAACCCAAAACAAGTTGTTTTGGTGCAAGCAAAAGCAGTGTAACTTCTGAACAAAGATACACCCGCATAAAGCCAGTAAGTATCAAGTGATTAACAAGCATAGTGTAACTATGTAACTATATTAGCAATAATTTAATTGTAAACTGTCAACCTAAATTAGTACACCTCAGTTTACAGGCTCAATAAAAAAAAGACGTGGACTTGGCCACGTCTTTTCTCGACAATGCTTGTTATTCGCAAGCAAGTGGTTATGCAATCTCAATGGTACGTGCATTCTTGACTTCTTCCTTCTTGAACTTAGGCAGAACCACAGTGAGGACACCGTTCTCCACTTTAGCAGAGATATGCTCCTTATCAACATCCTCTGGCAGGGTGTAATTCTGCTGGTAGTTGCTGTAAGAGAACTCACGACGCAGGTAGTGCTGCTTCTGTTGCTTGTCCTCTTCCTTGTGCTCCCATTTGTTCTCGATAGCCACGCTCAGGTTGCCATCTTCATTAATGTTAACACGACAAAACTCCTTCTTGATGCCAGGAGCGGCCACTTCCATCGTGTATGCCGTTTCGTTTTCCATTACGTTTACTGCCGGTGCGGTTGTGTTGGCACGAGGTGTGAAATCGAAATCATCGAATACTGTAGGAAACCAAGTGTTTCTAAACATTGCTGGTAACATAGTAAATACCTCCATTTTTATTTTAGTTTTTTAATTGTTATACATCCACTTGCCTCTGCTTTCGCTTCGGCTTGCACCTATTAAATTGCAAGTTGCATGCCAAGTAGATTGCAATGACAATTTGTCAATGGATAGGGTCGTTTTCCGTAAAGTTGTCAGCTATCGAAAGAAAATCGGGATGAATTAATGACAAAGAGACAGGATTTGTGCTTTGCCATCAAGCAAAAAAGAACCCCCTCTTAGTGAGAGGGGGTGGTGCCATACAACGAGGGCGTAGGTGGTAACTTGCCTTTATTCAAAGACGCTGGCTAAATTCTTGACCAGCTCATCCTCGTTTAGACTGATGTTGAGAATCTTGCCATCGGGGTCAAGCAATATGCCTGTTGGTACCCAGCGGATAGCGTATAACTCTACCACATCGCTTTGCCAATATTTCAGGTCAGATACCTGTGTCCATACCAGTCCTTGTTGCTCAACAGTATTGAGCCACGTCTCACGGTTACGGTCGATGGACACACCCAGCACGGTGAAGTTCTTATTCTTATACTTGTTGTATGCTTCAACGATAAATGGGTTTTCGCGACGGCAGTCAGGACACCATCCTGCCCAGAAGCTTACTAACACATACTTGCCACGGAAATCTTTCAGACTTACAGGTTTGCCATCCGGGTCGGGCAATGTGAAGTCGGGTGCTGTCTTTCCCACCTGTACTGCCTCTTTTCTGGCTATCAGCTCTTCCATCTGCTTCACGTATTTGTTGCCATCCAGCGATGCGTCCAACTTGCTACGCAAGGTCTGCAGCTGTTCAAGGTCGAGTCCCCATGCCAGGTTGCGCATAATATAATATGGTGCAAGGGCAGAAGCAGGGTTAGCTGTTACGAACTCATTGATGTCGAAACCTTCCTTACCAACCTTTCCTACAGTCTCCTGATAGAGTGCGTTGATGGGTGATCCTTCAATGTCGAGCGTCTTCTTTTCCTCGCTCATCTTGATGTTCAGGTTCTCGTTGCCGAGGAAGAATACCAACGGATTGTTACTTTCCTTATCGGTGGTCAGGCCGTATGCCAATGTCCGCATGGCAAAACCACGAAACTCGAACTGTCCGTTGCTCACTTCGGCAGAATCCACTAACGTGAAGTTCTTGTCCTGATACTCCTTCAGATATACCATGCCACTCTTGATGTCGGATATCTCACCGTTAATCAGGTAGCCGTTGCCATTCTCTTTACCTTTTCCTCCATTGCATGAGGTAAGTGCCAATGCTAAGCAAATGCCTCCAAATAATAATTTCTTCATATATCAATTGTTTGTTAGTTCTTTAATAATCAAGCTGGCCAACATGAAACCAAATACTGCCGTGACCTGTGCTATCGAGCCCTTTCCCTCGGTCTTGTAGGGCAATCGTTCCTCACTATAAACACACTTGAACTTGCTTGTCGGGAACTGTCCGCTTTTCTTGAATCGGTTGCGCAAGGCCTTTGCCAAAGGGTCGCCCTTAACTTTCCAGAACTCGGCTACCGCTATTTTCGTTGGGTCGAGCTTCAATGCAGCGCCCATAGAAGAGAACAGTTTGGCTTTCGAGGCGGTGGTCTGTAGTATCAACAATGCTTTGTCTTTCAGACTGTCGATGGCATCCACCACGTAGTCATAGCTGTCTAAGTCAAACTCACTGGCAGTGTCCTCGTTATATTCCTTTTGTATGGCATCGATGGTAGCCTTTGGATTAATCAGCAGCAGTCTTTCTTTCAACGCTTCCACCTTGGATTGTCCTATGTTGTTGGTGAGTGCCATCAGTTGGCGGTTGATGTTGGAAGCCTGCACCACATCAGCATCTACGATGGTAAGATGTCTGATGCCTGTACGTATGAGGCATTCGGCGCACCAGCTACCCACGCCTCCTACGCCCATCACCAATACCTTGGTAGAGGCAATACGCTTCATGCCATCGCTGCCCAACAGCAATTCTGCTCGGTTGAATATTTCACTTTCCGTTGCCATAATCGTTGCAAAATTAGTGTAAGTTTTGATATTTCGCAAGTTTATGCTACCTTTGTACCATCATTTAAACATAAAAGCGATGAAAAGATACCTATATATAATGATGTGCCTGTCGTTGCTGGCGTTGGCATCATGCAATAATCGTAATACGAAGAAAGACCCCGACAACTATGTGGTGGAGTCTATTCAGGAAGATGTAGTCAGCACAGAGATTCATCAGTTGCAAACTATCAGTGCTTCTTCGCAGGCCGACTTCAAAGGCAGGACTTACGACATGAAGGTGGTACGCAGAGCTGATAGTACTTTGCCTATTGTAACTGATGCACAAGGTGTGAAGTATTACGACAACACCATTACATTAGAAATATCTACTGGTGGCAGATTGTTTGCGAATAAGATCTTCAACAAGAATACTTTTGCTTCCTATCTCGAGGCTGATTTCCTGCAACACTCCATCCTCGAAGGCTTAGTCTTCGATAAGGTGACCGATGATGGCTTGATGTTCGCCGCCAGCGTGAGCTATCCTGAGAGTGACCTCTATGTACCTTTCCATGTTCTGGTACTTCCCAATGGTTCCCTTTCTATCGATAAGGCTGATCTCATGGACGACTACGAGCCAGAGCCTGAACCTGAACAAAACAAATAAAGTTTTTTTGAACAAAGGCCTTTTTACATTTTGATGGGTAAAACTGGCCTATGTTTCTGTAGCGTTAAGAAAATCGGGAAAGTTTTTCGTATAAAAACGCAAACAGGGCAGAGCGCTATGTTTTTTTGCGTTTTAGAAAAACGTGAGCGATTTTTAGTGGAAGAAACTCAGACAGTTTTATCCTTCAGAATGGTTAATGCTTACTCTAAGTCAACAACAGTAATTCCAGCTCCCCCAAACTGAACATGCTCATCGTGGAAATCTTTCACACCAGCTACACTCTGCAAGTATTGACGTATCAAAGTACGCAGGATGCCAGTACCCGTACCATGTAAAATCCTCACACGTGATACCCCAATCAGGATAGCATCATCAATGAAATAGGTCACTGCCTGAATGGCCTCGTCGCCTCTCATGCCACGCACATCGATATCTTGCTTGAAGTTCAGTTTGCGGTCGTGCATCGAGTCCTGCGTCTGCTCACTCAGGTACGTAGCTTTCTGCGTGATGTCAGGTTGCTTCGATGGTGCTTGTGCGGGCTCCAGCCTGTTCAGCTTCACCGTAGTCTTGATACTGCCGAAGGCAACAGTCGCATCCTTTCCGTGTACTTCCATGATGGTACCCACTGTATGCTGACCTTTCAGCTTCACGGTAGCCCCTTCCACCAGCAATGCCAGTTGCTCGGATTCACGTTTGGCTTGTAAGGCCGCTTGCTCCTCAGGTGACAGGACAGGTGTCTTGCCCTTCTCGGCCTTCTTATCCTTTTTGCGTTGCTGTCGCTCACGCAGTTTGTCCATCTTTCGGGTTATCTTATCCTCTTTCTCTTGCGCCTCTTTTTCTTGCAGTTGCTTGCGGAAGTCAGCCAACTCCTGACGAATCTTTTTCGTTTCCTCCTTTTCAGCTTGTGCTTCCTTGATGCCTTTGATGGTACCCTCAATGCGGGCGTTGGCCTCTTGTACCAGTCGCTCGGCCTCACTCTTGGCGGTACGGAGAATGTCTTTACGCTCCTGATGCAACTCCTGTAACTCGCGTTCGTAGCGGGCAATGGTTTCCTCCATCACCTTTTCACGCTGATGGATGTTCTGACGCTTGTTCTGCCAGTAACGCTTGTCGCGCACAATATCTTGCAAGTATTTGTCGGAGTTGATATAGTCGCTGCCTACAATGTCTGAAGCATCGGTTATCACCTCTTCGGGCAACCCAATCTTACGGGCTATCTCCACGGCAAACGAACTGCCTGGCATGCCTATCTGTAATAAGAAGAGCGGTTGCATGAGGTGGCGGTCGTAGAGCATCGCGCCATTTACGATACCCTCATGGGCATCGGCAAAATGTTTCAGGTTTTGGTAGTGGGTAGTAATGACACCAAATGTTTTTTTCTTCCAGAATTGTTTCAGCACTGCCTCGGCGATAGCTCCGCCAATCGTTGGCTCTGTGCCGCCTCCAAACTCATCTATCAGCAATAGCGTCCGTTCGTTGGCCTGGCGCATCATCTGCTTCATGTTCATCAAGTGTGACGAGTAGGTAGATAGATCGTTCTCAATGCTCTGCTCGTCGCCGATATCAATCATGATGTCGTGAAACATGCCGCATGTAGAACGGTCGCCCACTGGGATGCTCATGCCGCATTGCAGCATATATTGAAGCAGTCCCACCGTCTTGAGGCACACTGACTTTCCACCTGCATTGGGACCAGAGATAATCAGCAGTCTGCCTCCCTGCTGATTCTTTGCTGCCCACTTGAAATCTTCATCAATTAATACAATATCCAGTGGCACCACTTTCTTGCCTTGCTTCTCGAGCGAGAGTTGCAACAGCGGATGACGGGCATTGATCCAGTCGATATAAGGTATGGCATGAACCTCCGGTCCTGGCTCAATGCCTTTGGTGAGTTCTGCAAAAGCAGCCTTTGCCTGTATCAGGTCTATCTGGGCCAGAAAATCGTAAGAACCCAGTATTTCTGGTATGTGTGGTCGAATCTCATCGGTAAATACCGTCAATATTCTGATTATCTCACGTCGCTCAGCAGCTTCCAGCTCGCGCACCTTGTTGTTAGCTTCCACCACTTCTGCAGGCTCGATGAAGACCGTCTTGCCTGAGGCAGACTCGTCGTGAACGATGCCGTTTATTTTTCTCTTCAGACCTGGAGCCACAGGTATCATTAATCGGCCGTCACGCATCGTGGGAGCCACATCCTTATCCACCAACCCGTCACGTTGGGCAGCATGTAGTATGGTATAAAGCGTACGGGATATGCCGCCTTGGGTTTTCTCAAGGTCATGGCGGATGCCAGCCAGTGTCATGGAGGCAGAGTCTTTTATTTTTCCCAACTTGTCGAGAATGGAGTCGATACGACGGAGTATGGCTGGGAAGGTCACCACTTCGTTGGCAAGGCGCTGAAGTGATGGGTATTTATATTCCACCAAGGCCATGTGGGCTATGGGGTCGGTAATGTCCTCTTCGGCATCGTTGAGATACTTCACCATATTGGCTATAGTCTCTAATGAGCGCCTCAAGTCCCATACCTCCTCTTCCTCTAAGTGGGTACCCTCAATTCTGATGCGCTTGATGCTCTCGCGCACGTCAAAAAAATACTGCATGGGGAAGTTGTCGTTCTCACTCCTCAAACGCCGAAAGTCACGCACCTGGTTGAGCCATTCGTTCACCATACTGGCATCAGTCGAAAAAGCCATCTCATCAACCTTTTCTTTCCCCAGCGTACTAAGACATTTCTCTTTCAGCAACTGGCGTATCAGGTCAAAGCCTATTTTCTGTTCAAAGTTCTGCGGATAAATCATAGTGGGAACAAAGATAATGTATTTTTAGTGATTTGTGCACTATTGTCAAAAAAATGTAGTATCTTAGCACGAACATTAACGATAGCTTATTAATGATATAAGTATGGTGAACAAAGAACTGCGTGAACGTATTATCGCGCTGGTACATCAGGAGGTGGTTCCTGCCATAGGTTGTACGGAACCCATGTGTGTGGCATTGTGTACGGCAAGGGCCACTGAGAGATTAGGTTGCCGTCCTGACCGAATAGAGGCATTGCTGAGTGCCAATATTATAAAGAATGCTATGGGCGTAGGCATACCAGGAACAGGTATGATAGGGCTGCCTATAGCTATTGCCCTCGGAGCCCTTATCGGTAAGAGTGCTTATCAGTTGGAGGTACTCAAGGACTTGACGCCCGAAGCTCTGGCCGAAGGCAAAAAATATGTGGAAGAACATTCCATCGTCATTAAACAGAAAGAGAATATCAGTGAAAAACTATATGCCGAGGTCATCTGTACGGCTGGCGATAAGCAGGCAACGGCCATCATTGCCGGCAGTCACACCCACTTTGTGGATGAAGGTGAGATGCAGACTGTTGATGTTTCTTCAGTCGATGAACCCGCCCTTAACCTCCGTCTGGTTTACGACTTTGCCACTACGTCTCCTCTTGATGAGATAGACTTCATCTTGGAAGCCCGTACCTTGAATATGAATGCTGCTCGCGAGTCGTTGAAGGGCAACTACGGCCACAACCTGGGCAAGACCATCGACCGCCCTTTGTCGAAAGGCATCTTTGGCAACAGCATCTATTCACACATCATCTCGCGTACTGCTTCGGCGTGCGATGCCCGTATGGGCGGAGCCATGATTCCTGTGATGTCGAACAGTGGCAGTGGTAACCAGGGTATCTGTGCCACCAACCCTGTTTGTGTTTATGCCAAGGAGAACGAGAATACGGAGGAGGAACTTATCCGCGCCCTGATGCTCAGTCATCTGACGGCCATCTACATCAAGCAGTCGCTCGGCACCTTGTCGGCACTCTGCGGTTGTGTGGTAGCCAGCATAGGTAGCAGTTGTGGCATCACCTACCTGATGGGTGGCGACTACGAGCGCATCTGCTACTCGGTAAAGAACATGATTGCCAACCTGACGGGTATGATCTGTGATGGTGCCAAGCCGGCTTGTTCGCTCAAGATTACCTCGGGCGTTTCCACCGCTGTACTCTCAGCCCTGCTGGCCATGGAGGGCAAGTGTGTCGGTTCGTCGGAAGGTATTGTTGATGACAGTGTGGATAAGAGCATCCACAACCTGACCAGCATCGGTGCCGATGCCATGATTAAGACGGACGACATGGTGCTCAATATCATGACCTCGAAACAAATGTGTTAGATTGAATGAAGACCCAATATTTATTTTGAATCTATGTTTACCGAACAAATATCTGCTGATTTAATACTGTTTTTTATCCTCTATGGCATAACAGGAGTGGTGCCACTCATTGCTGCCATTTACCTGCTGTTGCGCAGGGGCAATGCCTTTGCGTCTGATGTCACGCCACCACTGCGTTTGCGACGTTGGGCTGCGTCTTTCTTTTTCGTAGCATCTTTGGGTCATATATGGTGGTATCTTTTCTATATTTACTCTGGCGACCTGCATTCCGCGGCTTACGTTGCTGTGGTCTTGCTCGACTGCGTATTGCTACTCTTCACCATCGCCGGTACGCTGCTCGCTATGCTCCAGGACCGCCGCCGTTCAGTATGGCCCGCCCTGATTGCCATGATACCTTTCGTGGTGCTCAGTGTAGTGCAAATGATTTATCCCAGTTACCTGCTTGAACTAATATCCGGTATCTACATCCTGTTGCTCTACTTGATCTTTACCATATATATGGTGGTGGCCGTCAGACGATACGGAAGGTGGCTGAACGACAACTATGCCGACCTGGAGAATAAAAAGGTATGGCTGAGCCAACTGTTGACTCTCTGCTTCATGCTGCTGTTCATCCTCTATATATTCGTTGTCAACATGTTCTTAATCTTCATCATGCATTTTGTCGAACTGGTATTTTTCGGTCTTTTGCTGTGGCGGGTGGAGACGCTGCCGCAGTTGGAAAACATTTTCGTGGGACAAGAAAAAGACTCATTAACACCAGAGACTTCTCAAGACTCCAATACCCCTGCACAAGCACAACTGCCATTGATCATTGCCTCCAATATCGAGCAACGGTTGGCTGCGCACTGCGTGGACACGCAGCTATACTTAAAACACGACCTGACCCTTCAGCAGCTGGCTCAAGCTGTCAGGACCAACCGCACCTATCTTAGCCAGTATTTCTCCAGTCGCGACACGACTTACAATGCTTATATCAATGATCTCCGCATCAATCATTTCATGGATCTTTATCGCGAGGCTATCGCTACCAAGCAGTCCGCCACTGCCCAAGAATTGGCCATTGACAGTGGCTACCGAAGTTATAGCACTTTCAGCCTTGCTTTCAAGCAGCGCATGGGGCTGAGTGTAACAGCTTGGATGCGAGAAATGTCTAAGTAATCTGCAGGGCGACTTTCAAAATTTGCAATAATTGTTTCAAAATCTTCAAAACCTGAATGCATCTGGCATTCAGGTCTGTGTTATTTGGGGTAATTTACTTATTTTAGCGCTGAAAACCTGAATAACTTTTACAATATTTAATCTTAATAATAATGTTATGAAAATCCGACTTTTTCTCACATTAATGACTGTTGCCCTGACCATTCAGGCCAATGCGGTAAACTATCGAGATATGGATTCATTTCTGCTCGATGAACCTGAATCGAAAACAGAAACAATCAGTTTGGCCAAGCCGTCCTCCCTTAGTTTAGCCAAGGTGGCCCCTACGGCCAGTCCGAAGATGGACTTTTCTCTTTTCAAGTTGAAGACAAATCCTGGTGTTAAACCCTATAAGTTCATGAACGACATGACCTTCGTGGGTGTACCCCTCTTCTTGGGCGGCTGGGCTATTAAAGGCGACAAGGCGATGTTCCGCGTCAATGCGAAAGCAGAGCAAGGAGGTAAGAAAAATACGCAGCTCCTGACTGACTTCAAGACAGGCATCGACGACTATACCCAATTCTTCGGCCCCGCAATGGTGATTGGTTTGAAGTTGGGTGGCTATCAAGGTCGCAGTAGCTGGCCTCGCATGTTGGCAAGTGCTGCCGCTTCGTATGGTGTCATGGCTATTTTCGTCAATGGCATTAAGTACACGGCCAAGGAGATGCGTCCCGACGGCTCTACCGCCAACTCATGGCCTTCAGGACATACAGCAACAGCATTCGTTGGTGCCACATTGCTCCACAAGGAGTATGGACTCACCCGTTCTCCCTGGTGGTCTGTGGCTGGTTATGGCGTAGCTACGGCAACAGGTGTGATGCGTGTACTCAACAACCGTCACTGGATCAGTGATGTCATGTCGGGTGCCGGCATCGGTATCTTGTCCGGTGAGTTGGGCTATGCCCTCATGGATCTGCTGTTCAAAGAGAAGGGATTGCTTCGCAACGATTTGATACTCGAAAGTAAAAAACCAAGTTTCTTCAGCGTTTCCATGGGTGTAGGCCTTGGCGGTAAGAACCTTGAGTTTGAAAGTCAGGGACAGAAGGTGGGCATCAAATTCCGTGCTGCCACTGTGGTTGATGCCGAAGGAGCTTACTTCTTCAATAAGTACGTTGGTGTGGGTGGTCGCCTTAGGGTAAGGGCACAGTCTGCCAAGGATTTCGGCGACTTTGCCAATTATGTAGCCGTTGAGGATTATTATGCTTGGGAAGGTTTGCAGCCCCTCTATCAGTCGGCTTTCCCAGGTGACTATCTGCCTGGTACCACCGAGGCTGAAAGGTTCCAGAATGAGCTTACCTTCCTGAACAAAGTGGGCTATCAGACAGAGTCGGAGAGTGCGTGGAATGCCAACGCTCCTGTAACCAATAGCTACGGTATCGTGAAGAGCGACCATATCACCGAGTTTACGGGCAGTTTAGGTCTTTATTTCAACCTGCCACTTGGTTCCCACTTCTCTTTGGGTACCAAGGCGCTTATCGGTCGCTCCATCACACAAGAGCTGGACATTGACGGCTACGCCGAAGGTAACATGAAAGATATCAGCTACACAATAGGAATCGACAACCGTCCTGGTCAGCAGCAGCCCAATGGCGACCCCACCTTGTTGCTTAACGACCTGCAATATCCCAATAATACGGGTAATAAATGGACCGACGAATGGGAATACCTTACCGTGGGTGCCAAGTCGTCCACCTCGTTTGGCACGGGCCTCTCGCTCACCTATCGTTACAAGTCCAATTTCTCTTGGCGTTTTTTCTGTGACTACGATTACACCCGCAAGACATTTACGGCAAAATATGATCCTTACCACTTTGTGCAGAAGGGTATGACCACTGGTGCTGGCTTACTGACGGACACTGCGCTGATAACCTCGACGAGCGATTACGCCGACGGTCTGGGTGTTGATGCCAGGGAGTACAAGACCCGCAAGAGCATGAACTACCTGACGCTGGGACTTTCGTTCTTAGTGAATTTTTAGAGCTGTTTCCTGACCAAATATGATTGCAATTAATAAATTTAAAATAAGGAGAGAATATCATGAAAGCAGATCAGATTATCAAAAATGCAAAAATCTTTACTTCTGACAAGAATAATCCACAAGCAACAGCTCTGGTGGTGAAGGACGGTAAGTTCATCTATGTGGGCAACGAGGCTGGCCTATCCAATTATGAGGGTGAGGTCACTGACATGGGCGGCAAATTCATTATGCCAGGTATCATCGACAGCCATGTGCATGTAACCATTCCTGTTGCATTTGAGTACGCTGACCTGGGCGTCCGTTTTGAACCCAATGGAAAGGAGGGAGCCATAGACTTCATGGCGGCTTACATCAAGGAGCATCCCGGCCAGAAGTGCTATAGGTTTTTGTTGGAGCGCAGGTTTTTGAATGGAGAGGAAATCACCAAGGAGGATTTGGATGCCGTCTGCCCTGACAGCGAGCTCATTCTTCTGGAGGGCGAATGTCACAGCAACTGGGTGAATTCCAAAGTCCTGAAAAGGATGGGAATCGCTGATGATACGCCAGACCCCGTTCCGGGATTGGCCTACTACGTTCGAAAGGATGGCCACGTGACCGGCAACTCATTCGAAACCGCCAGCTGGCCCATTCTCTTCGACGGTGTAAACGACCTTACGGACGAGCAGATTGTCACGTCTATTTCGCGTTGGATAGAATTTTCTAAGAATGCCGGCGTAAGTGCTGTTTTCGATGCTGGTTTCCCGGAACACAACCCCATCCATGAACGGATGTATGAAATCCTGTGCAAACTGGATAAGGAAGGCAAACTGCCCATCTACATTGACGGATGTTATGTACTCACCCGACCCAGCAAGATGCATGAGGCCATAGAGGAGGTGAAGCGTTTCAGTCGCAAGTTCAACTCGGAACACCTGAAGGTACACACGCTGAAGATTTTCATGGACGGCACTCTGAAGATCGAGACCGCAGCACAGGTTACGCCTTACGTTGACACCGGTGTAACGGGTACCACAGCCTTCAAGCCCGATCAGGTGGCCGAGATACTCAAGGTCCTCAACGAGGCGGGATTGGATCTCCACGTGCACACCGTGGGTGCTGCCGCTTCCCGCGTGGTGCTGGACGGTGTGGAGCTGGCCCAAAAGGAACTGGGAGACAAATATCAGATGAAGGTTACCTGTGCCCACCTGGAGGTGCAGGCCGATGAGGACCTTCCTCGTTTTGCCAAACTGGGTGTATTTGCGAATTATACCCCATGGTGGCATTGTGGAGGCGGTCCGGGTGTATTGACCCCTATGCTTGGAGAGAAGCGTGCTACGACCATGTACCGCTGCAAGACGGTCTGGGACTCTGGCGCTACGGTGGCTTGGTCCAGCGACAATGTGGCATACGGCGATTTCATGACCTGGAGTCCTTACCTGGGTATGGAGATTGGCATGGTGCGCCGCATATCGGAAAAGGCATGCGTTCCCGAATACTTTATTTGCCCTGTTCCCAATCCTCCGGCAGAAGAGAGAATGAACACGGAAGAAATGATCATCGGTTATACCATCAACGGCGCCAAGCAGCTGGGCATCGAGGCTACTAAGGGCTCTATCGAGGCCGGCAAGGACGCCGACTTCCTGGTGTTCGACAATGATCTGCTTGCAGCAGAACACGATGGCTTCAGCCACAACAAACCGGCAGAGGTGTATTTCGGCGGTAAGAAAATGAATTAATTGTGGTAAATGAAGTCACGAATCCATTTATCAGAGCATTTTACCTACAGTAAGCTGCTGCGGTTTACGTTACCACCCATTGTGATGAACATATTCGCTTCCCTGTACATCATTGCGGACGGTTTTTTTGTCGCTAATTTTGTGGGCAAGACGGAATTTGCAGCGGTCAACCTGATTATGCCAGTACTAAATATCCTCGGAACCATAGGCTATATGTTCGGTGTCGGAGGTAGCGCACTGATTGCCAAAACGATGGGGGAAAAGAATCAGGATAAAGCGAATCGGCTGTTTTCCTTGATTGTACTGGTATCCTCTTGTTTGGGTGCTTTGATGATGGTGGCGGGCTTTATCTTTATGCCCCAGGTCACAACCATGCTGGGTGCCGAAGGACAACTCCTTGAAGACAGTGTTTTGTACGGAAGGATTTTTATTCTGGCCCTACCCGCATGGATATGGGTGTATGAGTTCCAGCTTTTCTTTATCACTGCTGAAAAGCCAAGGTTAGGGTTGGCTGTCACTGTACTTGCAGGACTTAGCAACATTGCATTCGATGCTATTTTTATCATCGGCTTTCAATGGGGTCTTGCAGGTGCGGCAGCAGCTTCAGCATTGAGTCAGATTGTGGGTGGCTTGTTTCCTCTCATTTATTTTCTTCGAAAGAATGACAGTCTTTTGGAGTTGGTAAAGCCTGTATGGAATGGCTGGGCGATTGTCAAATCCATGACAAACGGATCCTCAGAATTTATGGAGGAAGCAGCCTTTTCTTTAGTAGCGATTGTCTATAATATACAGCTGCTTAAATATGCGGGGGAAGATGGCGTTGTCATTTATGGCCTGCTAATGTATGTCAGCCTGATTTTTAACGCTATATTTGTAGGATATTCCAATGGAATTGGACCGGTATTCAGCTATCATTATGGTGCACAGAATCACAGAGAACTCAAAAGCCTGCGAATAAGGAGTCTGAGGCTCATCGGACTTGCATCCATTGCGATGTTTGTCCTTTCGGAAGTACTTGCCCACCCATTTTCCGCCTTGTTTATGCAAGGAGCTGAGAGTCTGTTGCCAGACGCTATACACGCGTTTCGTATTTTCTCTGCCGCATACTTGTTCACAGGGATGGCTATTTTCTGCTCAGCCTTCTTTACTGCTCTGAATGACGGGCAGGTATCGGCACTGATATCCAGTTTGCGAACGTTTGTGTTTGATCTTGGAGCTGTACTCCTGTTGCCATTGCTGCTTGGCGTTGACGGCATTTGGTGTGCTATTGTTTTCGCTGAACTGATGGCAGCTACCGTCGGGAACATATTTATGGTTGCGCTCCAAAGGAAGTATCATTATTGAGAACAATTAGACTATCAAAATCTGCAATAATTGTTTCAAAATTTGCAAAACTTGAATGTGTTAGGCATTATGGCTTTTTTGTTTGATGAAACATGAGTAGATTTGAAAACAAAATGAGTAAAATTAAAACTATGGAAACAAGATTTAAGAAAGGTGCAAAGATTTTCGACATTGCCATTACTGCTGTAGCGGGAATGGTGTCAGTGGGCGTCATGCTTTATGGCATAGCCCATTTCGGATTGAGCGAGTCGTGGCCTGAACTGGTCCTAAACTTGTTCTATATAGCATGTCTGGTAATGATCTGGATGTACTTCTTCAATTACCGCATCACTACACAGCAGTTTAACTATTGGTGTTCTGTCTGTGTGGGTATAACGGTGCTGTTGCGCGACATTCTCTTTGCACCGCCATTGGCCTTCTATGGGCTCCACTTGGCGTGTCTCACCCTGTCAGTGCTGCTGCTCCTGATGCTCACCTTCTTCTATGCCCGCAAGGACTGGCAGAGCTACACCAAAAGCAATCTATGGGCCATCTGTATCATCGATATGCTCATTGCCGCACTATATAACTACGACATATTCATTGAGCCCATCAATGAGTACACCAACTATTTGCTCACGGAGATTTGGATTCGTCCTACCATCACGTATGGCTTGGTGGCCTGTTTTGTGACGGAAACGGAAAAATAACAAAAAGGGTAGTATAGTCACATCAGTAGCTTTTGTGAAGAAGCATATTTCGAGCTTAATAAAGTCAAATTAAGCGAAGCAAGATTTAGAGTAAGTCATGTGCAATCAAGAGAAAAAGAAGGGGTTTAACTTTAACAAGCTGGCAGAGGTGTGTTTAGTGACCATTCTGCTGCTGTTAATATTCTCCCCGCTGAAGGCGCAGGAGAAGAAAAATCGGTGGAATGTAACCGCTCTTATGGGCATGGGTTACATGGGGCATACTTCGGAACACTACGATAAGCTGGCACATTCCTTCTCGTACCCAACGGTCGATTTGCGCATCGGGCACTATGTGTATTCCGATGATCCTACGTCCTATGCCTCCCTGTACAATTTCCCAAATATGGGAATAGGAGTGAACTGGAAAGGGTCCAGTCACTTAGACTGGGTGGGGAAATCCCACCTGAGCGACATTATCTCCGTATATGGTTTTTTTGAAAGGGATGTCATTCGTACGCGCAAGTTCTCCCTTGGCTATGAATTCTCCTTGGGAGTGGGATTCACCAGCGCCGTCTATGACAAGGAGGATAATCCCGATAATGATCTTTTCAGTTCTGGTATGACGGCCTATCTTGCCCCCGGCCTGCGCATGGCCTACCGGCCCTCCAACCATCTGGAGCTGGGCTTGATGGCCCGTTTTACGCACATGTCCACCGGTCGCCAAGCCTTTCCCAACAAGGGATTCAACGGACTGGAACTGTTGGCATCGGCACGATACACATTGGAAGAGCCCAAGGTTCCGGAGCACAAAGTTTCCCCCAGTTCATTTTTCAAAAAGCACATGCTATATGAGGTATATGTCGGTTACGGTGTGCACCGTTGTTCCCAGGAGTGGAAGGCTACGGGTGAAACAACGCCATGGCCCACCTACACTTTTGGTGCCAGTGCTTGTTATCAGTACATTCCAACCCTTTCCTCGGGTTTGAGTTTGGACTTCTTCTATTTCCCGGGTAAATTCCAGCAAAACGTGGCCATGAACGAGCTTATCCTTCATCCCGAACTGCATCCGGAGAACTATGATTACCACCCTTTGAGCATGGGTATATCGGCTGTTCAGCAAGTACATTACGGCAACTTTACTTTCTGGGTTCAGTTGGGAGCCTATCTTTACAAACACTTGGGCGTTGCCGAGCAGGAAGGCTCTTTATACCAGCGTTTCGGCGGGAAAATCGTCTTTCCCAAGTTGGCCAACATGTATTTCGGTGTTGGCTGCAAAAGCCATAGATTTTCCAAGGCCGCCAGTCTTGACTTTATGCTGGGCGTAAGAATTTAATAGATAACAAAAGACACAAGAAATATTGCTATTAATGATAGAAAATAAAATAAAGAAAAGGAGACTTTACCATGAAAAATGAATTAAGAACCATGCATGGCGAGAACAAAAAGATTATAGACGGCAATTATGACCAGTCGCTGGCTGTCAAGTGCAACAACGGAACCTTTGTTGGCAAGAAGACTGACGAAATGATTATTTGGAAGGGCATTCCTTATGCAACGCAGCCGGTGGGGAAGTTTCGTTGGCAGAAGGCATTTCCTGCCGCAGACGATGATGGCGTGTATGACGCGACAAAGCCAGGTTCCGTTCCCATCGGACTCATAAACGACTCTGAGGGAACGGCAGAGTTCGGCGAGGACTGTCTGGTGCTGAACATCTATTGCAACACCAGCTGCACCGACAGCAAGAAGCCGGTTATGGTGTGGATTCACGGCGGCGGGTTCTGCGCCGAATCCCAGGCGTCTCCCCTCTACAACCTAACCAACATTGCTAAACAATGCCCCGACATCCTGTTCGTGTCCATCGACTACCGGCTTGGCTTCTTGGGATTCATGAACTTCGAGCGGGTTCCGGGTGGAGAGAACTTCAAGGAGGCAGGAAATCTTGGTCTGCTCGACCAGCTTGAGGCTCTCAGGTGGGTACAGAAAAACATCGCAGGGTTCGGCGGCAATCCCGACAACGTGACGATTTTCGGCGAGTCGGCAGGCTCGGCCAGTGTCACGTTCCTCCCGCTCATCGAAGGAAGCGAAGGACTCTTCAAAAGGTGCATCGCACAGAGCGCCAACATCGCTTACTGCGACACGATGGAACACGGTATCCACGTCACGCAGAACTTCCTGTCCGTAATGGGCTGCCAGACCATGGACGAGCTGATGCAACTCACCACCGAGCAGCTTATAGACGCTTATCTGAAAGCAACTGTCATTGATGCGAACTGCCTTCTGGGAGCTGCCAACTTTCCGCTTCTCGACGGTGTCACGCTACCCGAGGACCGAGCTCTCATGTACGGGATATGGGGAGACGAAAAGAGGTCCAAAATCGATTTATTGATTGGGTCTAACCAGGACGAAATCAGATACTTCCTACCACTCGAGGGCGGTGAAGAAGCCTTTACGAATACGCTGAGGTGGATCGCGAAGCGGGATCGCGCGCTGCTCAACAACCAGGAGAAGACCATGTATGACGAATTCATGGCCACGCTCGCCAACGAAAGCGAGTTGAGCAGGTTGGAGCAATACTGCAACGATATCAACTTCCGCGCCGGTAACACCAATATGGCCATCAGGCACGCTGCTGCCGGCGGCAACACCTACATGTACTTCGTCAAGAAGCCGGTGACAACCCCCTATCTTGGCGTGATGCACGCGGCCGAGCTTCCGTACCTGTTCGATAATCCCATACCGGACCCAATGGGAAGCGGAGAAATCGTTAGCACCGAAGATTGCGAGTTCCGCCATGTCGTAAAGGAGATGTGGACTAACTTCGCTCGGACGGGCAACCCCTCCACCGATAAATACGAGTGGAAGAAGTTCTCGGGGGATGACCGCCAGACCATGGTTTTCGACGATGCTATCGGTATGCAGAAGGATATTTTCGGAAGGCGTGAGGACCTGATGATGTCCTGGGCAGAGCGCCTTGGTAATGGGTCATCCAAGAGGGTCTGCTAATGCGGGCGTGAAGCTTGCGCGGCATACTCGACTGGGAGCGCACCTATTTCATAACCAGGTATTATTGCAATTAGCAAGTTCAAACTCAAACCCCTTTTAACAGACAATCCCCGCCGGCGGGGATTGTCTGTTTAGATACCTAAGGCTCCAACCTCTTGTTTATGCGATAAACTGTTATTATGCATTTTGATTTATTTAATTTGAATTATGTAATTTGCATAATGTAAATCGTCTATATGCCGGAACAATTCCTGCCTCCACACTTTCAAAATATGCAAAAGCAGTATCAAAATTTACAAAATTTGCCTTTGGGCGAGTTTTGGGCAATGCTGTTTAGAGATTTATCTCTATCTTTATACACCATATTAGCATCTTAATAAGAGTTTCAGAAATAATTCCATTCAATTCATGTACGAGCAAATTCGGGAAGATACTCTCTTTATCATATTATATACTTTTGTGACAGCTATGGCCTTGACGGCCAGTTGTTACCTGTTGTTCCGTCAGGGTAACGCCTTTGCCCGTGATGTTACGCCGCCTTTGCGCCTGCGTCGCTGGACTGCAGCCTACTTTGCCGCCGCTGCTTTGGGCCACTTGTGGTATATGCCGATATTCTTTCTCACCTCAAGTGAGGATATTATGATGATCGACCTTGTAGGCGGATTGCTTGACAGCATGACAATTTTTCCTTTGGCCATCATCGTCATGCTCAACATGTTGCAAGACCGCCAGCGACCGCTATGGCCTATTGCTTTGATGATAGCACCGTTTGTTGTAGGAGGGATATTCAGCGTCGCCACCCTTAGTTATGATTTTATTCCGATGTTATATGTCTATCTGCTGCTGTTGAGCGTAGGCATAGTTATATATATGGTTCGCGCGACGAGACAATACGGACGTTGGCTGCGTGACAATTATGCCGACTTGGAACACAAGGAGGTGTGGCAGAGTTTTGTAGTGTTGTCCTTCATACTACTTGTGATCTTTTTCTATGCATTTGTAAACGAAGGCCCGCTTTTCCAATACGCCATACAGGTGATTGGCATCGTACTTATCGGCTATCTCTTGTGGCGAGTGGAAACGTTGAGCGAACTGAGCATCCATACTAATGATGAGGAAGTGGAAATTGTCACCACAGAGCATGTGGAAGACAATGACCTACCATTATCTATTCGCAACAATATTGGATTATTGCTACAGCGGCATTGCATTGACGAACTGCTCTACTTACAAAACGACCTGACCCTGCAACAGCTTGCAACAGCCGTTGGCACCAACCGTTCCTATCTCAGCCAGTATTTCTCCTGTCTGGGCATGAACTACAATACCTATATCAATAATCTGCGCATTAACCACTTTATGAATCTCTATCGCAATGCTGTTGCTGCTCATAGCTCTTTCACCGCCCAGCAGTTGGCTTATGAGAGTGGCTACCACAATTACCGTACCTTTAGCAATGCTTTCAAACACAAGATGGGGCAGACAGTAACTTTCTGGATGAAAGCTGCCGAGTATAAGCAGGATCGATCGGAAATCAAGACTCAAGAAGGGCAGGGAAAGACCTAAAGTGGAATAATCAGCAAAAAAAATAGTAAAATTTACAAGAATCACGGCTTAGGATATAGACCGTGATTCTTTTTTAGGGGATAATGCTAACTTTGAAGGCGTAAAATGTCTAATACTAAAATTATGTAACAATGAGAGAATCGATTATTCTCGGCAACATCATCACGATGGATGAAAAGCGACCCTTTGCCAAGGCCGCATTAGTGAAGAACGGTGTTTTTGCCTATATCGGTAGTGCTGAAGAGGCGAAGAAGCTCGCAGGCACGGATGCGCAAGTACTGGATTATGGTGACAACTACATCTATCCTGGATTCCTTGAGTCACATTGCCACGGCTATTTTGCCGGCGATCGTGCCATCGGACAGGCGAACCTGGGGCAGGTGGGCTTGACCGATTACGCCAAATACCGCGAAATCATCAAAGAGTTCATTGCGATGAACCCACAAAAAACGCTCTACCTGGCTGCAGGGTGGGTAGAAAGCGATGAATATGTATCAAAGGCATATCTGGACGATATCTGCTCGGAGAAGCCACTCATCATGCAGACTGGCGGCGGACACTCTATGCTGCTCAACACCAAGGCACTGGAGTGGGCAGGTATCGATGCGGCATACGCCAAGAGAATGGGTTACGACATGGTGCACGTAGATGTCCAGGGAGATCCCGATGGATACATCTGTGAGAATCCAGTGATGGAACTCATCACCAAGCTTCCTACCACCTTCGAGGATGCCAAGAACTACCTGCTCGCATGGCAGGATCTCGCTCTTCAGAGCGGCTTTACCGGTGTAGCTGATGCCGGTGTCGAGATCTTCTACAAGGATTGTGTCAGGGCTTACCATGAATTGGAAAAGGAAGGCAAACTCAAGCTTCGCACCTACGCCTATCTGTTGTCGCCCGACAATGTGGCTGACCCGAAGGCTGAGGTGGCCCGTGTGGCTGCTGACCGTGCCAAGTACAGCGGCGAATACTTCAACGTGGTCGGCATCAAGGCCTTCCTCGATGGCGTAACCGAGGCACACACTGGCTGGCAGAATCAGGATTATGCCGACCAGCCCGGCTATCACGGTGTGGAGCGTTTCAACGACCACGACAAGATGGTGCAGCTGATTGTTGAGGCCGACAAGGAGGGTATGGCTGTTCATGTTCACTCAGAGGGTGGTGGTGCCACGCATTTCATGCTGGGCTGTATTGAGGATGCCGAGAAGATTACGGGCGACCTGGATCAGCGTAACGTGCTGGCGCATCTGCACTTCGTCACCGATGAAGATGTGCGCCGTATGGGAGCAACCGGTTCCGTGCCGGCTGTGGCTCCGCTATGGACTGCGAAGATTCCTGGAGGTCCTTACGAGCAGGAAGTTTCCTACGTTGGTAAGGAACTGACAGATCAGGCCTATCCTATCAAGTCGTTCTATGATGCAGGTGCCAACGTGGTCTTCCATTCCGACTATCCCGTTTCCCCGATGATGAATGTCCAGTTCAGCATTTACATGGCAGAAAAGCGCACGACTCCAGAGTACATGTTGGGTGGTATATGCCAACCGCGTAATATCAAGGAGGCCATCACCCGTGAGCAGTCGCTGCGCGCGATGACCATCAACGTGGCCCGTCAGTGGCACCAAGAGCATCGCATGGGTTCTATCGAGTTTGGCAAAATAGCCAACATGACGGTATTCGACTGCGATTTCCTGCACGACGACATCGAGAAGGTCGCACAGGCCAATATCGTTGCAACCATCGTGGATGGCGAGGAAGTTTTTAAGGCGTAAGATGTATCCCGATTAACAGACAATCCCCGTCAGTGGCGGGGATTGTCTTTTTACCTTGGTTAGATTTTTGAAATGAGTAGGGGACTCTCAAAATCTTCAATAAAAGTCTCAAAATTTACAAAATATGAATTAGTCAGGTTTCATAGCTTTGTTGATAGGAGTTATTTGCTTATCTTAGCAACTTATATTAACAAACTATAAAATGACTATGGATACATTACAGTCTCCTGATCAGATTGGCGATCATCTGCGCGTGACATACGTCCCCACCTATCTGTTGGCTACGGCAGCAGCAGTACTATTGGTGGCATTCATTGTATGGGGCGTGTTCGGTACCGTGAGTGACAAAGTCTATTATTCGGGAGTAGTGTTCCCCGTACAAGGTACTACCGATATCTACTTGCCCCATAAGGGTATTGTGCGCTCCATCATGGTGCGCGATGGCGACATCGTGAAAAAGGGACAGGCGGTGGCACTGGTATCAGTTGACGACAGCCATAGTTTCTTAACAAGTACGGTTAACGGTATGGTTGTCAGCTCAAAGATAGACAATGAGCCGTTTGAGGCCTACGACCCCATTATCAGTATCATGGAAGAAAACCCTACAGGCGAACAGACACAGCGTACCCTGCTTGTGGCCTACGCCGACAATGACGCGCAACGTGACTTGCGCATCGGCATGGAGGCACAGGTGTGGCCAGCCAACGAGAAGCGTGACGAGATAGGCTATGTGCGTGGGCGCATCATTCAGGTGGTGCGCTATCCTGCTGATGTCGATAAAGTGCGCCAGACCCTGAAATCCGATGTCTTGGCCAAGCGGTTGACGGAACAGAGCGATGCGGTGTATGAGGTGCTTATCGACCTGCAGCGGGATCCTGCCGACCCTGAGAGCTATGACTGGTCGTTCGGCGTGCCAGAGAATGTGAGCATGGACTTTGGCACCTACTGCTCGGTACTGACTGAGACTCGCCGACTCAGCATGTTTCAGTATCTGTTTGAGACAACTCGCACACAAGTACGTAACCTAAAGCTGAAGTTTGAATGACCACAGGGCAGACACAGGGAAAAGAATCTAAGCTATCGTTGATAGGGGCATTCAGGTATTTCCTGAAGGGCAATGAATTATTCGCCCTTAACGGCATTGTGCTATATATCATCAATTCCATAGGTAAATTATTCCCACCACTGCTTCAGCAGGTTTATACCGACAATATCATCACACACAAGAACCCGGAATGGTTTACCCCGCTAATTACATTTTATTCCATACTGTTCGTGGGTAAACTGGTAGTTTGGATAACTTTCTCCTTATTAAGCCGTGCGAGCCAGGCAAAGATCAGCGTCACCACTTCGTCGAACTATTTGTGGACGGTATTGCGCTTGCCGATGACCCTGCTCAGCCAGTTCAGTCCTGGCGAGCTGGTGGCCCGCTATACTACTATCCCCAAAACAATCAAGATGATAGACCACTCTATGCCCATCGTAGCCTTTGCTTTTTTCCCTTTCATCTGCTGCTACCTGGTCATGCTTTTCAGCTGGAAACTGGGACTGCTGGAGATCTTCTCCATCTTGTTGCTCGTTTACGTAATGCGCAGCACTGCCAGCAGGCAGAAGAAGTTAGCCATGAACTTGGAGGTGACCGAGGCGCGGCTGCAGAACGTTACGATGACGGGAATGGGTAATCTGGATACCATCAAGTCATTGGGTGGCGAGCAATACTTCTATGCCCAGTGGGAAACTGCCTACGCACAGTCTATGAATGCCCGTTCTAAGACCACCACCATCTCGGTTTACTTAGGTGCCCTGCCCGTGCTGGTGCTTGAGTTTACCAACGGTGCGATATTGTGCTTAGGCACGTGGCTTATCCTGCAAGGCGAGATGACACCCGGTATGATACTGGCCTCTCAGGGATTGATCAACACCTCTATTTTCCCCATCAACAAAGCCATAGAGTGCGTACAGACCCTCTTGGGCCTGAATTCGTCTATCCAGCGCATCAAAGATGTGTCAGACTGTGGCAAAGAATGCGCAGACCTGAAATTGGCTGAAGACGATGACCTGCCCGATGTGGCCAAACTTTCGGGCGAGATAGAATTGCGCGACGTTACCTTCGGTTACGACCGCAACCTGCCGCCCATCATCAGCCACTTCTCCCTGAAGATCA
>JAFSPM010000029.1 GCA_017442855.1 Bacteroidaceae bacterium
CGCTGAAGGCTTATCAATATTCCAAGCGTTGCAATGTGCTGAGAGTGATGTATGAGGCTACCCGCTGGGGCAAGCGTGGGGCTACCATTAACAGCATCAGTCCGGGCATTATTATCACCCCGTTGGCAAACGATGAGTTGCACGGATCTCGTGGCGAGGGTTACCGCAAGATGCTGCAGGCGAGTCCGGCTGGCAGGGCTGGTACGCCTGATGAGGTTGGTGATTTGGCTGAGTTCCTGATGAGCACTCGCGGACGCTTCATCTCTGGTGCCGACTTCTTGATAGATGGTGGCACAACCGCCAGCTATTGGTATGGGGATTTGCAGTATTTAAAGCAAACACATTAATATATACCCCAAAGGGCCAATCAGATGAATAATCTGTAAAATTGATAAAATCAACCGTAAAATGTATAAAGCGTTAGTCTGATTTGTTAAGTACCTTTGTGAACAAGAAATACTAATCACTAATTATTATGGTACGTAAAATCAGACTAACGCTGGCCATCATCTTCTATGTGTGCATCACCTTGATGTTTCTGGACTTTACGGGTGTGACACACGCTTATTTCTCTTGGATGGCCAAACTACAGTTCTTGCCTGCCGTACTGGCTCTGAACGTGGGAATCATCCTATTACTCATCGTCCTCACACTTTTGTTCGGACGTATCTACTGCTCGGTCATCTGCCCTATGGGCGTGTTCCAGGACATCATCGCCTGGCTGGGCAAGAAGGCCCGTCCCAAGAAGGAACGTAAGATTCCTTACACTTACTCTAAGGCAAAGAGTGCGTTGAGGTACACCGTATTGGGCGTGTTCGTATTAGCCATCATCGTAGGTGTTGGCTCATTCGTAGCCCTGCTGGCTCCATACAGCTCATACGGGCGCATCGCCAGCAACATCTTCCAGCCCATCTACCGTTTGGGTAATAACGTACTGGCTTCCATTGCTGAGAAGTACGAGAGCTATGCCATCTACGATGTGGATGTGTGGGTGAAGTCGATGCCTACGCTTATTATTGCCATCGTTACCTTGATAATCATCTTCGTTTTGGCATGGAGGAACGGACGTACCTATTGCAACACCATCTGCCCTGTGGGTACGGTGTTGGGATTCTTCGCAAGGTTCTCTTTCTTCCATGTGACTTTCGACGCTGAAAAATGTAAGAACTGCAGCATGTGCTCACGCAACTGCAAGGCTTCTTGTATAGACTATAAGACACATACAGTTGACTACAGCCGTTGTGTGACTTGCGGCAACTGTTTGGAGAAGTGTAAGTTCGGGGCATTGAGCTATAAGTTCGCTGTACCAAGTATGAAGACCGCATTCCCGAAGAATGATATAGCATACGCCCCCGCTGCAAGCGGCACCCCCTCTACCTCAGAGGGGGAGTCTAAGAGCTCTGCTAAAGCTAAGGCTGAGGTAGCCGACAAGAGCCTGCGTACATTCCTGACTATTCTGGGCACTGGTGCCGCTACGGCTGTGATGAGAGGCCAGACCATTCCTGAGGCTACCGACAAGAAGGTGGATGGTGGTTTAGCGCCAATTCCAGAACGCAAGCCTTCACCTCGTACAACACCTATCACCCCTCCGGGATCGTTGAGCGCTCGCAATATGAAGAACCACTGTACAGGCTGTCAACTCTGCGTTTCCGCTTGTCCGAACAATGTGCTTCGCCCAAGTACGGACCTGATGACGCTGATGCAGCCTGTGATGAGCTACGAGCGTGGCTATTGCCGTCCGGAATGCGTGAAGTGCTCTGAAGTTTGTCCGGCTGGTGCCATCAAGCCTATCAGCATTGAAGATAAATCATCCATCCAGATTGGCCATGCCGTTTGGAATAAGGAGCTGTGTATCGTAAACACAGACGAACAGGAGTGCGGCAACTGTGCACGTCATTGCCCCGCAGGTGCTATTCAGATGGTTCCAATGGATGCTAACGATCCGAAGTCAAGGAAGATTCCTGTAGTGAACGAGGAGATGTGTATTGGATGTGGAACTTGCGAGAATCTGTGTCCTGCTCGTCCGATTACCGCTATCTACGTAGAAGGTCATCAAGTTCATAGAGTGATTTAAAATTGAAGATTATGTCAGAAAACAAGAACAATATAAGCAGGCGTGGCTTCCTGAAAGCGATGGGAGCAGGCGCAACGGTGGCAGCTGGCGCCGCAATGGCAAGCTGCGCACCCAAGAAGAATGCGGAGTATGACCCAGCGGGGCATCATACCACCCCCGTACCAACCGACCAGATGACGTATCGCACCTGGCCAAGTTTGCACAACGACAAGATCTCCATCCTCGGCTATGGCTGCATGCGCTGGCCGATGATTATGAGTTCCGATGACAGACCTCAAGGCATTGACCAGGAACAGGTGAACATGTTAGTTGACTATGCCATTGCTCATGGAGTAAATTATTTCGATACATCTCCTGCCTACGGCATGGGCTTATCGGAGAAAGCAACGGGTGACGCGTTGAAAAGGCATCCGCGCGAATCATACTACATAGCTACCAAGATGTCGAACTTCGATCCTCGCTCACAGAGTCTTGAGGGTTCCAAGGCGATGTATGAGAACTCGTTCAAGGAGATGTCTGTTGACTACATCGACTACTACCTATTGCATGTGATGGGTATGGGTGGCTTGCTGATGTCAAAGCGCCGTTTCTTCGACAATGGAGTGTATGATTTTCTGGACGAGGAAAGAAAGAAAGGCCGTATCCGCCATTTGGGATTTTCTTTCCACGGAGATAAAGAGACATTCGACTGGTGCATGCAGCAGCACGATGAGGGTGTATATCACTGGGATTTTGTACAGATCCAGATGAACTACCTGGACTGGCGTCATGAAACTTCTTCTGCGATGACAGCAGAATATCAGTACAACGAACTGACTAAGCGCAACATCCCTGTGGTGATTATGGAACCTTTGCTGGGCGGTCGCTTGGCAAACATTCCTACTCACATGGTGGCTCGTCTGAAGCAGCAGGACAGCGAGAGAAGTGTGGCATCATGGGCATTCCGCTTCGCAGGTTCACATCCGAATGTATTCTGCGTACTGAGTGGTATGACCTATTTGGAAAACCTCGAGGACAATGTACGCAGCTTCTCACCACTAGTCGATTTGACTGATGAAGAAAAGGAATTCCTGTATGAGACAGCCGACTTGATGCAGCAGTACCCAACCATTCCTTGTAACAATTGCCAATACTGTATGCCTTGTCCTTACCGACTGGATATTCCTGGCATCCTGACACATTACAACAAGTGTGTAAATCAGGGGTTCGTACCTGAAAGTCAACAGGACCCAAACTATCGCAAGGCTCGTCAGGCATTCCTCGTGGGCTATGACCGCACTGTGCCAAAACTCCGACAGGCTGACCACTGCACAGGTTGCAACCAGTGTTCACCTCACTGTCCACAGAGAATTGATATTCCTGCCGCTATGCAGCGCATCAACAACTTTGTGGAGGCATTGAAACAAGGAACCTTATAAACTTTTATACAGTGGATAACCATTCCACTATTATTTTATATTTTGATATGAGCATTTTTAAAACATTGATGGCATCTGCCATAGGCTTGCTGATAACAACAACATCTTGCAATGCCGCACAAAAGAGTGAGAATAACAACAGTAATGAACCTAAAGAAGAAGCAACAGTGATGAAACAAACAGGAAAGGCTTTGATCGTGTTCTTCTCTCACGCCGGAGAGAACTATGCAGTGGGAAATATTACAGTGGGCAATACGAAGGTGGTGGCCGACTATATCAAGGAACTGACTGGTGCCGACCAGTTTGAGGTAGTAGCGGAGAAGAGTTACGATATGCCTTATCGTGACCTCATCAAGGTGGCGCAGGAGGAACAACGCAAGGGTGAGAAGCCAGCCTTCAAGGGCAGTGTGAACATAGACGAGTATGACACCATATTTATTGGCACGCCTATCTGGTGGGGCACATTCCCACAGGTGATGTTCACTTTCTTCGACAAGTACGACCTGAATGGCAAGACCATCATCCCTTTCACCACCCACGAGGGCAGTGGATTAGGAAGTACCGTCAACGACCTGAAGAAACTCTATCCTAATGCCAAGTTTGAGAAGGCATTGGCTGTGAAGGGCACAGATGCCCGTTCTTCTAAGGATCGTGTGGAGAAATGGCTGAAAGAAGTTGGA
>JAFSPM010000007.1 GCA_017442855.1 Bacteroidaceae bacterium
GGTAAAGTACTGCCAAGAGCACATTCACCTTTATTAATAATGTAACAATTCCAACCATACAGAGTTTGCATTATTGTTCTACGATGCAAACGTACGAACTTTTCGTAATTATACAAATAATTAGACGTTAATAATAGTTAAATGATGGTTTTTTCTTTTCTTGCTTGATAAAGACAACAAGGGAAAAGGTCCCCAAAACAGTAACTTAAAAATGAGAAAAAGAAAAAAGGAGTCTGACGATAATATCAGACTCCTTTGGAGGTGCCTGGCGGATTCGAACCGCCGTGCATGGTTTTGCAGACCAGTGACTCAACCACTCATCCAAGGCACCGAGTTTTGTTGAATGCGGATGCAAATGTACAACAATTTTTTGAATTGCCAACTATTCGCAGCAAGAATTCTTAGTTTTTTTATTACACGGACAACTATTATCCTTTTTATATTGGTATTGATGCTTGATATCGCAAGGCTGAGTGCAATGGGCACAAGGATCATCACCACGCTCTGTTTTCTGATACAAGCGCCAGAAACTCAGTCCTACCCTACCCACGCAAAACACCAAGATAAGTGCCACTATCCAGTCTTGCCAATCATGCATCATAACAACATACCTATCTGATAAACCAAAGCTGATACTATCCAAGCCACACAAGTAGTATAGATGGCGGCAAAAGAAGCCCAGCGCCAACTGCCTGTTTCATTTTTGATGGCCACAATGGTGGCGATGCAAGGGAAGTAAAGCAACACGAACAGAAGATAACAATAGCCTACCAAAGGCGTGATGCCATCTTCTGTCATTGCCTGACGAAGACGAGAATATTTCTCGCTTTCCTCGCTGAAAGAATCATCATCGGCAAAAGAGTCATCGTCAGAGTAGATAACACCCAAGGTAGAGGCCACAATCTCCTTGGCTCCTACACCAGCAATAAGTGACACATCAAGTTTCCAGTTAAAGCCCTGGGGCTTGAATACTGGTTCAATGGCCTTGCCCAAGCGTCCGATATACGACTGTTCTTGTTGTTGCTGGGTAGTAAGGTTTTCATTGTGGGGGAAATATTGCAATGTCCACACGATGATAGATGCTACCAGAATGATACCACCCATCTTCTTCAGGTACTCTTTCCCCTTCTCCCATGTATGTCGGCCAATGGCCTTAGCCGTAGGCATACGATAAGGAGGAAGTTCCATCACGAAAGGCGTATCTTCTCCCTTGATTACCAGACGCGAGAAGATATTACTCATCACAACTGCTACAAAGATACCAATGGCATAGAGCGAAATCATGGCCAGTGAACGGTATTGCAATGAGAAGAAAGTGCCTGTGATCATGATATAGATAGGCAGACGAGCCGAACATGACATGAACGGCAAGATCATCATGGTGATGATGCGTGAGCGACGACTCTCGATAGTACGTGTGGCCATCACGGCTGGTACATTACAACCGAAACCCATGATGAGAGGGATAAACGACTTGCCATGCAGGCCCATCTTATGCATGAGCTTATCCATGATAAAAGCCGCACGGGCCATATAGCCAGAGTCTTCCATCAGCGAGATGAAGAAATAGAGTATCAATATCTGGGGCAGGAACACGATGACGGAACCCACACCACCAATCACGCCATCGACCAACAACGAGCGCAATGAGCCTTCAGGCATGGTGTTACTTATCGCTTCACCTATCCAAGCCACACCAGCCTCTATCCAATCCATCGGATACTGACCCAGTTCGAAGGTCACCTCGAACATCAGAAACAACATCAGGAAGAAGATAGGAAAGCCCATCCATTTGTTAGACAAAATGCTGTCAATAAGGTGTGTTGTTTTGTAGGTATCCACCACCTTGCCCTCCACATAGCCAGCCTCAGCCAAAGCACCATGAATAAAACCATATTTGGCATCCATGATGGCTGTCTCGGCATCTTGTTGGGTATCTTGTTCTATCTGGATGGCTGCTTGCTTACAAGCTTCCATGATGTCATCGGCATTGGGTTGTTCTGCGATGATTTGTTCTACCGACTTATCATGCTCCAGTAACTTAATTGCCAAATAACGAGTGGAATAGAGCTGACGTATGTGTTCGTTCTCCTTCAAAGGCACCTGAACCGTATTGATACCTCGCTCCACATACTGACCATGGTTGACGTGGATATGACGATAGTAGTTTTTCAACGGACGATTGCCCTCGGCAAAGTCCTCGATATGGTGTTGAGGCGACTTGGTAGCATACGTGTCATGCCATTCCCTGATTTCCTTCGCCACCTCAGGATCGACATTACCCTTCTCGTCAATAAAGTCGGCACCCTCGTACATATTAATAATAATGTGAAAGAGCAGATCGACATTCATGCCCGTCTTGAAAGAAGTGGGAATCATAGGCACACCAAAGAGCGAACTCAGGGTCTCGATATCCACCTTGTCGCCACGACGCTCGAACTCGTCGTACATATTCAAGGCACATACCATGCGGAGGTTCATATCCACCAACTGGGTAGTGAGATAAAGGTTGCGCTCCAGGTTACTGGCATCAATAATGTTGATGACAATATCAGGACGTTTATCGAACAAATGCTTACGAACGTAAAGCTCTTCAGGACTATAGCACGACAACGAGTAGGTACCAGGAAGGTCGGTAAGGATGAACTCATAGCCTTCGAACGAAGCCCGAGCCTCTGTGGCATCTACCGTCACACCGGCATAGTTGCCTACCCTACCATGCGCCCCACTGGCGAAGTTGAAGAGAGATGTTTTCCCACAATTGGGATTGCCAATCAGTGCCACATTGATGATGCGACGCTTTTGCTTGGCCAGTTTCAGCTTGTAATCCGTAAAAAGGTTACCTGAGGGAGAATCATTCAATCCCAATGTATCATTCAGTCTTTCTCGCTCTGCCTCTGCTTCCGAGATGATTTCTATCAGTTCAGCCTCATCATGCCTAAGCGACACCTCATAGCCCATCAACTTATATTTAACAGGGTCTTGCAGGGGAGCATTGAGCAATACCTCCACCTCTTTACCCTTGATGAAACCCATCTCAATCACACGCTTACGGAAACCACCGTGACCCAACACCTTCACGATGATACCCTTCTCACCAGTCTTCAGCTCGGACAATTTCATACTTTTCTTGTTTTACGCTGCAAAGATAGTGTTTTGACATCCAATACCCAAACTATTTAGAACGATTTTAAAGAAAACGAAAACAATATACCTATTAATAAGTAGTGGTATAGAAAAAAAGTTGTACTTTTGTCTTCAGAATATGTTGAAGCGTAAAGTCAGACAGTTTATCGAGCGGGAAGAATTGCTGGAGAAAGGCAACAAGACGCTGGTAGCACTGAGTGGTGGAGCCGACTCGGTGGCATTGTTGCGTGTGTTGCTGCAACTGGGTTATCCGTGTGAAGCAGCTCATTGCAATTTCCACCTGCGTGGTGAGGAGTCCAATCGTGATGAGGCATTTGTCAGGACTTTGTGCGAAGAATGGCAAGTAGCGTTGCATGTACAGCATTTCGACACACAGGCAACGGCCGAAAGCAAAGGTATCTCTATTGAAATGGCAGCTCGTGAGTTGCGCTATGATTGGTTCGAGCAATTGCGCCAAGCAACGGGATGCTCCACCATAGCTGTGGCCCATCACCAAGACGACAGTGTGGAGACCTTCCTTCTGAACCTCATCAGGGGCACAGGCATCAAGGGTTTGCAAGGCATCCGTCCGAAGAACGGAGCCATTGTACGTCCGTTGTTATGTGTGAACCGTCAAGAGATACTTGACTACCTGCAACACTTGGGACAAGCCTATGTGACCGACAGTACCAATCTGCAGACCGACTATACCCGCAACAAGATTCGTCTCGAACTGCTTCCACTATTATCCAGCATCAACCCATCTATCAAGGAGGGCTTGCTGCAGACGGCCAGTCACCTGAACGAGGTACTCCATATCTATAATAAGAGCATTGCCGAAGGGTTGGCAAGGGTGAAAGACAATCAAGGCATCAATATTGATCTTTTGATGCAGGAGCCTTCGCCCCAATGTCTGCTCTACGAAGCAGTGGCACCACTGGGGTTTAACGCCTCACAGGTGAATGATGTGATGGAGGCACTACAAGGCCAGTCGGGCAAGGTGTTTGAGTCGAAGGATTGGCGCATCGTGAAAGACCGCACCCACTTGCTTATTGAGGAGATTAAAGTCCCTACTCCTCCTGAGTTGGAGCAAGAAAAGGTATCTTATTCACCCCAGTTTAATATTCCCAAAGACAAAAACATTGCTTGTCTGGATGCCGATAAGCTAAAAGGCGAACTACATGTGCGACTTTGTCAACCTGGCGACTGGTTCATTCCCTTTGGCATGAAGGGCAAGAAACTGGTAAGCGACTTCCTTACTGACCAGAAAAAGAGCATCAGCGAAAAAGCCCAGCAATACGTGCTTTGCTGTGGCAATGAGGTGGTTTGGGTCATCGGCGAACGCATCGACAATCGCTTCAGGGTAGATGAAAGCACAAAAAGAGTGGTTATCGTAAGAAAAAAGGCGTAAACAATAGCTGTTATTCAAAAATAATTTACTACCTTTGCACCGTTGAATAAAAATAAACCCTTTCTTCAACGTTTTCCCTTTAAAACACATTTATAATTTTCCATGTATAATATCGTTCAATTAAACGAAAAGTCATTAACTGACTTGCAAGCCATAGCTAAAGAGCTGGGCATTACAAAAACAGACTCCTTGAGCAAGGAGGATTTAGTTTACAGAATTCTTGATGAGCAAGCTATTTCGAATGCCAATAGGATAGCTGCTAAAGACAAGCAGAAAGAAGAAAAGACCAAGCGTAAACGTGTGACCGTGACCAACGGCAAACTGAATAAAGTATTCTCAGCCAACAAGGAAGGTACGATCTCTCGCGAAGAGCAACCTGTTTCCGTTATACAGAAGAAAGCTGCCGAGCAGCCTGTAGCAGAAACAGCTAAGGCTGTTGAACCCGCAAAGGCAGCAGAACCAACAGAAGCAAAGCCTGCTCCTGTTAAGGCGGCAAAACCAGCAGGAAGGCCACCCAAGAAGCAGGCGGTGGCTGAGGTGTCAGTTCCTGAAGAGAAGCCAGAAGTTGCTGCTCCTGCTCCAGTGGCAGAAACACCTGCTGAGCCTGCAGAAGCAGCAGAAGGTGCTCCAACTGCCAAGCGCAGAGGTCGCCCTCGCAAGGCTTTGGATGTTGAGAAGGTGTTGGAACGCCTGCAACAGAAAAATGCGGCCAAGATGGAAGCTGAAAAATCAGCTGAGCATGTTGCTAACCAGCCACAGAAAGCTCAGCCTAAGATGCAGGAGGCTATCCAAGAGCCATTGCCAACGAGTTCGTTTGTAGCAATCGAGGACTTGCCCAACGACAATCAGGACATTCCTACCGAGCTCATCGGCAAATTCAATTCGCCAAAGAATGATAACGCTCCTGTAAGACCCCAAAATAACAGGCCTCACCAATCTGCCCCTCAGGGAAATCAGCAGAACAATGAGAATATCGAAAAGAAGCAGCCTTTGTACGACTTCGAAGATATCCTGCAAGGATGGGGCGTACTGGAAATCATGCAGGATGGTTATGGATTCCTGCGTTCATCCGACTATAACTACCTCTCCTCACCTGATGACATTTATGTTTCTCAGTCACAAATCAAGCTGTTTGGCTTGAAGACAGGTGATGTGGTGGAAGGCGTTATTCGTCCACCCAAGGAAGGTGAGAAGTATTTCCCATTAGTGAAGGTAAACAAAATCAACGGTCTGAATCCTGAGTATGTGCGCGACCGTGTGCCATTTGAGCACCTTACCCCACTTTTCCCAGAAGAGAAGTTTACGTTGTGCAAAGGTGACGGACGCGACAGCATCGATGCTCGTATCGTGGACCTTTATACACCTATCGGCAAGGGTCAGCGTGCCTTGATTGTGGCGCAGCCAAAGACAGGTAAGACTACCTTGATGAAGGATATTGCCAATGCCATAGCTGCCAACCATCCTGAAGTATATATGATGGTGCTGCTCATTGACGAGCGTCCTGAGGAGGTGACCGATATGGCTCGCACCGTAAATGCCGAAGTGATTTCATCTACCTTTGATGAACCGGCTGAACGCCACGTAAAGATTGCCAACATTGTATTGGAGAAAGCAAAGCGTTTGGTAGAGTGCGGTCATGATGTAGTAATCTTCCTCGACTCTATTACCCGATTGGCTCGTGCCTACAACACAGTGGCTCCTGCTTCAGGTAAGGTACTCTCTGGTGGTGTGGATGCCAACGCCCTGCATAAGCCAAAGAGCTTCTTCGGTGCTGCTCGTAACATCGAAGGTGGTGGTTCGCTGACTATCTTGGCTACGGCTCTCACAGAGACGGGATCAAAGATGGACGATGTGATCTTTGAGGAGTTCAAGGGTACGGGTAACATGGAGTTGCAGTTGGATCGTACCCTCAGCAACAAGCGTATCTTCCCTGCTATCAATGTTATCCTGTCAAGTACGCGTCGTGACGATCTGTTGCAAGACCAGATGACACGCGATCGTATGTGGGTGGCGCGTCGCTTCATGGCCGACATGACACCTCAGGAGGCTATCGAGAAGGTGAAGGGCTTGATGGAACAGACACGCAACAACCAGGAGTTCCTCATGAGCATGAATTCTTAAATATAGTAACAACGATACTTTGTTAACTCAACAACTCCTTAGTTAGAGATTTTACCTCGAGAAGGCAAAGGAGTTTGTAAAAAGAAAAGGAAACAATGTTTGAAAATTTAAGTGATAGACTCGAACGGTCGTTTAAGATACTGAAGGGTGAAGGCAAGATTACCGAAATCAATGTAGCCGAAACCCTCAAGGATGTGCGCAAGGCGTTGCTCGATGCCGACGTTAACTACAAGGTAGCCAAGACATTTACCGACACTGTGAAGCAGAAGGCTTTGGGACAGAACGTGCTTACTGCCGTAAAGCCCAGTCAGCTGATGGTGAAGATTGTACACGATGAACTGGCCACACTGATGGGTGGTGAGACTGCCGAACTGAACCTTACCCAGAAGCCAGCTGTCATCTTGATGTCAGGTTTGCAGGGTTCTGGTAAGACCACTTTCTCTGGCAAGCTGGCTCGCATGCTCAAGACCAAGAAGAACCGTCGCCCACTCTTGGTAGCTTGCGACGTTTATCGTCCAGCTGCTATCGAGCAGTTGCGTGTTTTGGCTGAGCAGATCAATGTACCTATGTACTCAGAGCCAGAGAGCAAAGACCCTGTAAGTATTGCTCAACACGCCATTGCAGAGGCCAAGGCCAAGAGCTACGACTTGGTCATTGTCGATACCGCTGGTCGTTTGGCAGTGGACGAGGAGATGATGAACGAGATAGCAGCCATCAAGGAAGGTATTCAGCCTGATGAAATCCTCTTCGTGGTAGATTCAATGACAGGTCAAGATGCCGTAAACACTGCTAAGGAGTTCAACGACCGTCTGGACCTTACAGGTGTGGTACTGACCAAGCTCGATGGCGATACCCGTGGTGGTGCTGCACTATCTATCCGTACGGTGGTGAACAAGCCTATCAAGTTTGTGGGTACAGGCGAGAAGCTGGAAGCCATCGACCAGTTCCATCCCGAGCGTATGGCCGACCGCATCCTCGGTATGGGTGATATCGTTTCTCTGGTAGAACGTGCTCAAGAACAATACGATGAGGAAGAGGCAAGACGCTTGCAAAAGAAGATCCAGAAGAACCAGTTTGATTTCAACGATTTCTTAGGGCAGATAGCCCAAATCAAGAAGATGGGCAACCTCAAAGATTTGGCAGCTATGATTCCTGGTGTGGGTAAAGCCATCAAAGATATTGATATTGACGACAATGCCTTCAAGAGCATTGAGGCCATTATCCACTCTATGACACCTCAGGAGCGTACACATCCTGAAGTACTAAACACTTCCCGCCGTCAGCGCATTGCCAAAGGTAGTGGTACAGATATTCAGGAGGTGAACCGTCTGATCAAGCAGTTCGACCAGATGCGTAAGATGATGAAGACCGTTACCAGCGGCAAGATTCCTCAGATGCCACAGATGATGAGATCTGGTGGAGGAAGAAGACCATTTTAAGTAATAACATAAGCCCAGCACCCCCATTCCAAGCCTGACCAGGAATCTATAGGACAAGGGCGAATATACTATTATATTTTATGACTTTAATTGACGGAAAAGCTGTATCAGCACAAATCAAGCAAGAGATAGCCGCTGAAGTAGAACAGATAGTGGCTGCTGGTGGCAAACGTCCACATCTGGCTGCTATTCTGGTAGGCCATGATGGTGGTAGCGAGACGTATGTGGCTAACAAGGTGAAGGCCTGCGAGGCTTGTGGTTTCAAATCATCCCTTATCCGCTATGAGGCAGATATTACTGAAGACGAACTGTTGGCAAAGGTAGAGGAACTGAACCAGGATGCCGACGTAGATGGTTTTATCGTTCAGTTGCCTTTGCCAAAGCACATCTCTGAGCAGAAAGTTATTGAGGCGATTGACTATCGCAAGGACGTGGATGGGTTCCACCCCATCAATGTAGGGCGATTGGTCATTGGTCTGCCTTGTTATGTATCTGCTACCCCTAACGGCATCATCGAACTGTTGCGTCGATACAACATCAAAACTTCAGGCAAGAAGTGCGTTGTACTGGGCAGAAGCAACATCGTTGGTAAGCCTATGGCTACCCTGATGATGCAGAAAGCTAACCCAGGCGATGCTACCGTAACCGTGTGCCACAGCCACAGCAAGGATTTGAAGAAAGAATGCCAAGAAGCCGACATCATTATTGCTGCTATTGGCAAGCCCAATTTCGTTACTGCCGATATGGTGAAAGAAGGTGCTGTAGTCATTGACGTAGGTACCACCCGCATTCCTGATGCCACCAAGAAAAGCGGCTTCCGCCTGAATGGTGATGTGAAGTTCGATGAAGTAGCACCCAAGTGTTCATTCATCACTCCTGTACCTGGTGGTGTAGGACCCATGACCATCGTGTCACTGATGAAAAACACCTTACTGGCAGGCAAGAAAGCAATATATCAATAAAAAAAACAGGGCAAACCTTTTGTTATTTCAAAGTTTTACCCTATCTTTGCATCCGCATTTGAGAGAATGCATATATGGTGGCCGTAGTTCAGTTGGTTAGAGCGTCAGATTGTGGTTCTGAATGTCGTGGGTTCGAGTCCCACCTGCCACCCAGAAGAAAAGAGCGAAATGGTTTTCCATTTCGCTTTTTCTTTATAACTAACCGAACCGTGTTATCGCTTCCTTTTTATGGGATTGCTATTTGGAGAACTTTGTTATATCCAGCCACAAAGTTTTCTTTGAAAGGAATCTCTGGCAACACCTTTAAATTATCGCCTGCATCTTTATAAGTGATTCTAACAAAGAACTCTTGGTTATCACCAGGAATCACTTTCCAATTGCCACAGTTAACTCCTGTCAGGGGGAGAGGATCTGCCTCTTTCTCAAACACCACTTCGGTCTTATCTTTTTTAGCAGATATTTCACTCCAAGTGCCTGTATTGAGATTCAATTTACCTGCAATGTTGATGCCATTGGTTCTCCAGCCAAGAACTTCTATCTTTTGTATGTTCAAGCTAGAGGTGTTGGTTATTTCATAAGAAAGATTAGCCAAGGCATGTGAGAAACTCAATGATACCTTGTCGTTGATATTTGGTTTTACTTGATCAACAGCTTTGGCATAAACCAAATCATATCCAGCCGTTTTAGGCGAATTATAGGTCACCCATGGGTCCCCGGTTGCATTCTCAGCTGAAAAGCCCGTAATATTATAGGTTGTTCCTGCTGCCGCATATGGGGCATAAGCAAAAAAAGTCAGTTTATCAACATGGTTACTCTTGGCAGTAGCACCTGTCTCGTTGGGCCAATACTTCAGGGGCGTGTAGGTCCACACAGGATCAACGGCATTAGTACCGGTCACCAACTGGTTATGCATGAAATTAGGTGTGGCTGAAGCGCTATAGGCACCGTCAGTAGCACCATTGCCATTCGTATAATAACCAAATACGCCAAAGCCTCCAGCCTGGGCTACCATTTGAGGAGTAGTCATTTTCTCTTCATTAGCTCTTGTCACCACCTCCACATCAGTAGCAGTAAAGAGCACTGGCACGGGGGCTTCCTGAGGCATGAAGAGCTCAACGTCATCTGAAGAGCATGCTGTCATGACAGAAGACACGACAACTGTCATTAAAAGCCACTTGGATATGATATGCTTTCTCATATTTATTCTTCCTTCTTTATAATCACTCCTTTAAAACACCTCGTCAGTGCTTCTTAAGGTAACGGCCTTGGTATCGTCAGTCCAATTAGATACACTCACCGTAAACTTCACGCTGGTAAGGCCGATGATGGCCACCAAAGTGTTGCCAGTACCTTGCAGGAACGGAATCTCAACATTTTCCTGCACAATGTCATTAGTAACATCAGATGTGCCGGTCACTACATGATATACCAATCTTACATTATACTTGTAGGTAGCAGAACCATTAATAGGTATGAACATCAGCGGACCGTCCAGCAATGACTCGCTGGTGGTGGTCACACCTGCTCCACCTGCACCATATTTCTTGGCATCCTTGATTTTGATGTTATTGTTGTTAGCTGCAGTCGCGTCATATTTAGTGGTGATTTCCCAACCTGCACTTGAAGAGGACGAATAGGTGGTGTTCAAGTTAAAATTACCTTCCAAGCCCAACAGCTTGTCAGCATCGGTCTGCTGAGGAATCAGGTATAAGCCTTCCACATATACCTTGGTATTGGGATCCAAAGTACCACCCCCCGGCAACTGCTCGACTGACAGCTGTGCCTTTATATCCAGCTTCGTAAGAGCATGGTAGAATTTCATATTCACTTTTTCGCCGATAGCCTTCTTGGTCAGATTTAGCAAAGGCTGACCTGTAGTCGGATCTACAGCCCACATCAAATCAACACCTTTTGAAGGGTCATCGGGAGATACACGATATGATACTTTGGCATCGCCGGCAGCAGTCACGGAAGTAAAGGCATAGATACCCGGATCTGTTCCACTCAGCACACTGGTATAAGGGGCATAAGCCAGGAAAGAGAGTTTGTCGGTATGCTCACTTGTGGCTCCATTGCCATCGGTTGTTGTCTCATTGGGCCAATACTTGATAGGTGAATAGGTCCAACTGACACCTGCATCAGCAGAGGCAACCTCCTGGTTATACATGAAACTGGGGGTTGAAGCACTGCTGTACGCACCATCAGTCGTATTATTCCCATCATGATAGTAGGCAAATACGCCAAAACCTGAAATGGCCAGATCAGACTTCGAAGTGATTTCCGCGCGTGTATCGGCATCAAACAGCGAGACACTGGTTTCGAAGACAACAGGAGAAGCCTTTTCCTTGCTGACCACAGGGTTGCCAATCTCTTCATGCACTAATTCGTCTTTAGAGCAAGCGGTCAGCAACAAGCCAGAAACCGTAGCAAATGACAATATGAAATAATGTATCAGTTTTTTCATTTCTTAAAGACGTAATCAGGGTTATTAATCAAGTCAAGTATTGCCCCCTTCCTGATATATGTTGTCCATGAAGGACTGTTGAAGTCTATGTATGCACGATGTGCAGGAACGTTAGTGCCGGTAAACATCCAGAAGCCAACATTACGAGTGTCTTTTTCTCGGCCTAAAGTCAGCAATGTATGTGAACCAACGGACTTATCGTTGACGGTTCCTTCCAACATATTGACCGAAGGAGCTGAAAGTACGGGATAGATATCTGTTTCTGTAAAATGCAATGCAGTCTTGTCATTGGGTGTAGCACCTGGTAGAGTAGCGTCATACCTCCAACCATGATAATCCCTATCAGAATTTTTCTTAAAGGCATAAAGGCCAGGCAACGTGGTTGTTACATATACTGGTGTGTTTGCAGGAATAACATCGCCTGCGTTTGCATATTCTGCAGTTCCCAGTACAAACTGGTCGCTTGTAACTGAGGTCGCGGCTTTATCTGTGCTTATTTTCTCAATATCTTTAATATCCGTCAGCACATAAGCCTTCATCCCTGCGGGAACAATGGCATCGTATTGCAGTATAATAGTGCCTGAATAGAATGTTGGACTTTCTTTAGGTGTTCCAGAATTAGGGTTAATATACATGATATAAGTATTGCCCTGTATAGTAACATCCATATTTTTCATCGTTTCTGGATATTTGGGGCATTTGGTATCGTAATTATATTTGAACTTATTCCCGTATAAGTCCATATCAACAGTGGCGTTCTTTGAAATAATCAGATAATATTTGGTATCACCACCATCTGTAACGGATTTAGTATCTAATGTGGGATTTGCGATAACGGTATTATCTAAATACGAGAATCGGCTTACGTCCGCGTCAGAGGCACTTCTGGCATTAGGTAGATAGATGCCAACTTCAGCTCTGTCAAAAACAACCAGGTCTTCCACAGAGAACTGATTAATTACATTGCTGGGCTCGATACCCCCCATGGCGTTTAAAGAAGATAATCCGGATAAATCTAAAGAAAGCAATCTGTTATTCCTTAACTCGATTTCGGTAATGCCTGTATTAGTTGACAAGTCTATAATTGACAAGTTTTCATGTCGGCAAAGAAGTTTTCTCAATGAAGGGCCATATAAATCAAGATGCTCAACATAGTCCACATCCATAGAGATGTGGTCTCTATTGGGGTCAGAATGATCATTCATCTCTTGTTCCACTCCATTTACCTTTCTTAGATACGGGCCTCCATTTATCTGAAGATTGGTGAGCGTAGGGAAATAAGCCAAGTTGTGATGGACAGAGCGACCTGCGCGATTGGCCACGATGGTCGCTAATTTTGTGTGTACCGCAGGGTCTAAATCAATGGTTTGTATTAAATTATCGGCACATTGCAACTGGACAATATTTGGGGTTGTTTGAAGTTCCAGCTTTGGGAGCAAGTTAAAATTACAATTAAGTGTACTTATTTTTGTACAGTCTGTCACATCTAATAAGGTCAGGCTATTGTTTTGGCAGTTTAAAGATGTAATGTTAGCACATCCTTTTAAAATTAAAGTCTCTAAAACTCCATAATTCTCTTTGCTTGGGCCACTGAAATTAACGGAAGTAAGATTCGTACAGCCAGTCAGATCTATATATTTTACTGTATTCTTGTTATAACTCAGAGAGGACAATCTGGTACAGTTTTTGGCAATAATAGTTTCCAGGTTTTTGCCAGACCAGTTTAATGACGAAAACTGCAACTGGGTGCAATTGCTGATGTCAATTTTTTTAAGATTGTCATTAAAATTAAAAGTTGCTCCTTTTGTCAGCAAGCTCACGCAACCGTCAAATATTAATTCCTCTAAATTACTACCAGAACTGTCAAACTGTTCCAGTGCGGTATATCCTGATAGGTCCAATGTACCAGTCAAACTTGTGTTGTTCTGGCAGAAAACCTGTCTTAATACGGTTTTTGTTGTAGGAAGGATAAGGTTTGTTAAACCAATATTTGCAGCATAGAAACGCTGAAGTTTATTGTTGTTTGACAGATCTACCGTGGCAATTTGGTTTTGATTGGATTGTGTACCTTGCGCCAAACGGAGCATATTGATATTGGTAAAAAACTCTATGCCTTTTAAGTTTTTAATTCCTTTGTTATTGATAACTAATGTAGTTATTCCATTTATTTCTGTGGGAGTCAAGACACCGTCTGTGCCATAGCCTCCCATGCCTCCGTTATCTCCACCTCTGGCTGTGTTATCCGTCAAAAGCCAGTTGCGGAAGTTGGCATCAGGAAAGTTTGTTTCGTTTATTTCGATGTTTTGTGCTATAGCTGCTAAAGAGCAGTTGAAGGCAAGAATAGCCAAAATGAGCCATCGGGTGATGGTTTGCTTATTATCAGTTATGCTGTTATGTCTTTTATCAACGTTCATATCTTTATAATATAACGATCATGCCTATGGCATATTTTGGTGATTCTTTTATTTGTGATTCTTCTGCTGCCCTTCCGCACAAAGCGGAAGGGCAGTGAAGTATCATTTGTTTATACAGTTAAATTGCGTATACTAAATTAAGGTGCTGAAGGCTTGTTCTTTGGGAGATAAGTATCACCCTCAGCAACGTCGGTCCAGTCTTGAACATCTACATCCAATACCACAGAATTAACGCCGAGAATCAGATTAAAGTTATAAGATTTAGCCTTTTCTAACTGTAAAGCAGCAGGAATCTCTTTCGTAATTACATTCTTCACGTCTGACACACCATTAGGCAGGTTAGCATCTTGCGTCATCACATGGTATGTAATAGTTATAGAGGTAGCACCTGCAGGTGCAGCTGTCTCAGGAATCAACAGCAAATAGTCATCTCTTAGAGGTGTGCCATGCTGACCAAACACAGACTTTTTTATTGGTGTTACACCTTCTTTTGTCCAAGCTTCTGCTGGATTAGTAGCGTATGCTGCTTTCCATGTCAAATCAGCTTCAAGATCGGCATGTCCCAAACCTGTCTCTTTAATTGCAAATGGATTCTGACGGTAAGTGGCAATTTCCTCCCATTCTGGTTGGCCAGCAGTTGTGTTGTTCAAATTCAGCACACCACCATAATGCATATCTCTGTTGAATTCAATTTTCTCAATCAGGATCTTGGTCTTATTAGGATCTGCGGCACCATCTACCCATAAAGCAGAACCACCTCCAGCAACCTGGTTATTGGCTGCTTGCACTGTCATACCGATTCTGGTCAGTGCATGCATGAAATAGAACGTAATGGTTTTATCATTTTGAACGGGCTTTACCAGGTCCTTGAAAGGCATTCCGGCATTAATCGTCATAGAACCGCCATCTACACTATTCCAAGTAGTATTATTCTGTGCAACACCAAACAATAATTCATCAGAATACTTAGAGCTACCACCTATATAAGTCAGTTTCACATCACCAGCTGTAGCGCCATCTACAGGCACAACCTTTATGACACCTTTTGTCTTGGCAACGGCAGGAGCAACTGTATTATCCATTACAGTACCGTCAGCTTCTATATTAGCCTGAGGAATATAAGGAGCGTAAGCAAAGAAGCTCAACTTATCCTTATTAACACTGATATTATAAGCAGTATTTTCAGCATCCTTCTGGGTATTGTTAGGCCAATACTTAATAGGAGAATATTCCCAACTTGTAACAGCCGTCATGTTCGGAGCATCTCCTGTTCCAACTGCCGTTACCTGCTGGTTAAACATAAAGTTAGGCTTAGCTGCTGTTGAATAATCAGCGCCTTCGGTGTAATAAGCAAATACACCAAAACCATAATGATTAGCCAACTGGAGTTCATTACCGATAGTACCAATACGTGTCACAGCTTCTCTTGGCATGAAAATGCCAAACGTAATTGGAGTTTCCACATCAGCTTTCTCTGCTGCTTTCAAAGCGTCGTACGAGATGTTCGACGAAGGTCCACCACTTTCTGAAGTGCATGCAGCGAACAATAAGGTCGCCGATGCTGCTACAAATAATAAATTCTTTTTCATAACTCTATAAAATGTTTAATTAATAATTATTATTATCTTTATTGTATTTAAAATCTTAAATCTGTTGACTCTCCCTCTTGCCAAGCTTCTACTTCTGCTCCAAAGCCACTTCCTGTATCTCCACTCGGAATCACATCTGGGAAAATCGGAATATTCTCTTCGCCAACAGTGCTGATGTCTAACACCAAATCCATCTCCAGTTCCAGGTGCATATCGTGGATAAACTCCATGCCTTCTTCCAAGCCACGATACTTAATGAGCTTGCCTACGTTGTAAGTATAGAGTTTGGTAGTGCCATCACGCATGGTAGCATGGATAGTAAACACATTGAAATCATCACCACGAGCACTTAGATGCTCTTTTCCATGAGGCAAGCCAAACACTGGCGTCTGGTGGTAGAGATATACGGTGCCGTGTTCCTTAATATCTTTTGCCTTTGTCCATTTATTAGTAGGTAACAGCATGGTACGCACATCCTCTGTTCGATAGGAATGGGTAAGATAGAAGCCATCGGCCATGCCTGTGATACTGCCAGTAAGTTCAGCCAGATTTTCCAAGCCTCCTACCTCAACATATACATTGAGTTTGGTAATCACAGGCTTTATCACCAACGGCAAACTATACACTCCATCAGCCTCTTGGTAGAATCGTGTATTGGCAAAACGTTGCCTTATCCATGACTCATAAGGATGGAAGGTAACCTGTTCCAACAACATCGCATCTGTGATAGTGAAGGTTTCAGCCACCACGCCAATATCCTCTGGGTCGGTCATATAGCGCACATCCTTGTCCCAATCGCCATTTTCATAAAGCGTTACGTCCTTACCACGAGCACTGATGGTATTATAGTCGTCAGTATCACGGAAATCCATCGAGCCATATTCATCGGGGCTATAACTATAGGCAATAACTCGATAGGTACCCGGGTCGAGGTCAAGCATCATGCTATGCACATTGTTGGTGTGAGTAACCTGCGGATGCAAAGTGTTCTCTCGCCAAATCATCACGGTCATACTCTCAGGAGTAAAGCCATAGCGCGACATCCAGTCAAAATCCAAACGCACCTCTGCCTTCATAGGCTCCATCACCTCAAGAGGACGACGGTCACAACCGCTTACCAGTGCCAAAACTACCAGCAAGAACGAGCAGAATGATCTAACATCTAACTTATATTTCAATATTCTTCTCATCTTCTCCTCCTATCCGGCCACAGCCATACTAATGAAAACTTCAGTTTGGTAGGACCAAAGTAGCTAAGTTGTCCGTTACGTTGCCAAATCAAGTGAGTATCGTCGAAACGACCCTCATAGTGGCGATATGGGCCTGATACCCATCCTGCGCTGGCACTGGCCTCCAAATTTAAATTGCGACCGATACGCCAAGTATAGCCAATGGTAGCACCTAAGGAAGTATATTCTCCCTGGTTTCCCTCGCTCTTCCACTCAATGTCATACTTACCTCCAGCTGCATAGACACCGGCAAACAAGCCTGTAAGAGGACGATTGGGGTACTTCTTACTGTGGGTGAACCAGTAACGGCCTTCTAAGCCAATGTTCAACACCTCGTAAGCGTTGCTGTTGTGCCTCCACACATACCAAGGAAACCATACCTCGGCCATCACGCTAAAACGGTTGTTCTTGCCGAACAATCTTTCCACTTCAATATTTGGTGCCAAAGCAGCGTCAAATAACATATTTGTCTTAACAGCCACCAACCATTTTCTGTCTACGTCCATCACAGGAACAGACTGCGACTCAACCATCAGAGGTTGTTCTTCCACCAACGCATCAGCTACGACTTCCCGCATTGGCTGTGGCTCCGGCTCCTCTGCAACAGCAATGGGTGAAGTTATGGCTGGCTGTATTTCATCGAAATAAATGCGGATATAGCCAGCAGATCGTTGATCAGCAAAATGCTGGTCGAGCAAATACTGATAAACCTTACCATTATTGAGTTCCCTGATACGTTTTTCGCGCAACCAAGGATTGGAAACATTGTCAATGATATCCAGCACTTGTTTTCTGCCCTCAAACTGATTCTCCTCAACAAGGCTGCGTAATTCTGTCCATGCCTCACCTGCGCTGACCAGCTCGAATGCCGAATCAGGCAGATTGAAACGTTGTTGCAGGTATCTTTTTACAGATGTAGCACGATCCATAGCCAGTCGTTTGTTATATTCAAACGAACCTTCGATAGAGGCCATACCAATAATTAATATGGTACGCACGCGAAAGAGACTGTCGTTGAGCATACGCCCTATCATCTCCTCCATCTTATCGAGGGTGGCAGCATTGTTGCGGAAGTCATGCTTCAAGACAGACTCGTTTCTTTCAAAATTAACATACAACAATGAAGGGTCGTTACGCAGGACCTGAGTACTGTCATATGGGATATAACTGGCATAAGAAACAAGAGTAGGATTGTTGGCAGCTATACTATTATTTTTTAGGGGTAGCACATTTCCCGTGTGCTGTGCAAACACAGACAAAAAAGAAAGCATCAACAACAGTGTTGTCAAAATCTTCATCTCTCCGATTACAGGTTTAAACTTTGTCATAAGATGCCTACAAAAACACACAAAATAATTATATAAAATTGTTATTTATCAAATGTTTTTACCCCCCCTCAACCATTTTTACACTATATTAAAAGAGTATTTATTACACTTGATAGTACAAATGTAATTATTTTTTTATTGCCACAATTATTTTCTTTCTTAATTTATGTTAATATGTTAAATTTTTGTTTAGTTTTACATAATTATCTATATAATAGTGCGTAAAAAACAAAAATAAGGAGAGCACTCAGGCGGTGAGTGCTCTCTTAAGTTAGAAGTAGCATGTCGTAGTGCGGAATTGAATATAATAAAGAGTGTAGTGAATGTTCTATTTTTCCACACGAAAGAAAACAGCAATTCATCCTAACGTTCAGATATAAAAAGTATTAGTAAGTGTACTCCTTACACTTTTTTTTGCAAATATAAGGAATAATTATCCATATTTCCCAACAAACCTCCGTTAAAAATAGTTAACAATACAACGAAATCTGTTTACTTTCAATTAGACAGAATGAATAACATAGAGGATATCTAATAGAAAAGATATGAAGAGTAAAAGCTTTTAACTAATAAAATACAAAAACTATTCTACAAAAGAATAATGGTTAGCAGCGGCACACTGGTAGCCTTCATCGTACAAATTAAGCAACTTAGTGACATTCTTTTCGATACGACTAACGTTAATAGGATTGACCGGACGTATGACAATGGCCTTTCCCTGACGTTCAAGAGCCTCTAATTGTTCCAGTTGGTGATTATACATTTGACCACGTAGACGAATGGCTTCTTTGAGCAATGGGTATTGCTTATAGAGGAATCCAGGGATATAGGGCTTCTTCTCGCTTTTACGATAGCCCACATTGCGAGTAAGCACCACCACTACCCTTTCATAACCTTGTGAGAATGCTCGTTCAAAAGGGATGGAGTCGGCAATGCCACCATCTAACATAGGGCGCCCATCTACATAGGCAATAGGACAACCAAAAGGCAAGCTGCATGAAGCCTTTACAATGTCGATGATGCGACGAGAATCTTTCTTCTCCTCCCAATAGACAGGCTTACCGGTGAGGCAATCGGTAGTAACCGACTCAAAACGGTCTGTATTGGCTGCATAGACATCGTAATGATAAGGGATGATACGTTCAGGAAAATCGCGAAACATCAAATTAAAGTCCATGATATTACGTTGGGTAAACAGGTACTTCCAACTTATATAATGGTATTTATCGAGCAAATCAATATTGGCCAACTTGGCACGACCCCGCTGGTGCGACATGTAGGAAAGTCCGTTACTGGCTCCCGCGCTTACTCCCACAGTATAAGGGAAATAGATATTGTTGTCCATGAAATAATCGAGCACACCACAGGTGAATACACCACGCATGCCGCCCCCCTCCAGGACCAACGCTGTCTTATCATCAACTATAATAGATTGCCCCATGATTTGACATTTTCTCATGCAAAGATAGCGAAAGTTTGTAAAATATATGTAACTTTGTGGCAATTCTAACTTATTTAATACTCAAGTATGATGAAAAAGTCAATATTATTAGCTGCCCTGGGGTTGATGAGCCTAAACATTGCAGCACAGGATACCCCTAAAGAAGAAGAGGGTTTCCAGTTTACAGTAGTTAAGGAAAATCCTATTACTTCCATCAAGAACCAAAGCCGTGCAGGCACTTGCTGGTGCTATTCTGGTATGGCATTCCTGGAGTCAGAATTATTGAAAGCCGGCAAAGGGACCTATGATTTCAGTGAGATGTTCATCGTAAAGAACACCTACATGGATCGTGCTGACGCAGCTGTTCGCACACACGGAGACGTAAGTTTCTCACAGGGTGGTTCCTTCTACGATGTACTTTATGGTATGGAGCATTTTGGTTTGGTGCCAGATGAGGTGATGCCTGCAGGTAAGATGTATGGCGACACCATCAGTAACCACACTGAGCTGAGTGCCATTGCTGATGCAGCTGTGGCAGCCATTGCCAAAGGTCGTCAGCGCAGCTTGCAGCACGACAATGATGGTAACATGTTGTGGAAGAAAGCTGTGAAGGCTATCCACGATGTATATCTGGGTGAAGACCCCACTACCTTTACCTATAAAGGCAAGACATACACTCCGAAGAGCTTCTTCGAAAGTACAGGCTTGAAGGCCAGCGATTATATCTCACTGACTTCTTACACCCATCACCCATTCTATGAGCAGTTCGTGCTGGAGATTCAGGACAACTGGCGCTGGGGAATGAGCTACAACCTGCCTATCGACGAACTGATGGAGGTATTTGATTATGCCATCAACAATGGCTACACCGTATTGTGGGGTTCTGACGTGAGCGAGGAAGGTTTCAATCGACAGGGCGTTGGTGTTGTGCCTGATGTTGAGAAGTTGGCCGAGCTGAGTGGTTCAGATATGGCTCATTGGCTGAAGCTGCCTGCACCACAGCGTGATGTAACTTCTAAGCCTGGTCCTGAGAAGTGGGTGACCCAGAAAGAGCGCCAAATTGCTTACGACAACTATGAGACTACCGACGATCACGGTATGCAGATCTACGGACTTGCCAAGGATCAGAACGGCACCGAGTACTACATGGTGAAGAACTCATGGGGCGACAGTGGCAAGTATCATGGACTGTGGTATGTATCTAAGGCATTTGCTCGCTACAAGACCATGAATATTGTGGTGAACAAGAAAGCTGTACCTAAGTACATTTTGGATAAGCTGGGCGTAAAATAAAGTTGACGCCTTACCAACTATTGTAAGAATAAAAAAGTGGAGTTACCTGAAGGCAGTTCCACTTTTTTCTTATTTTATATGGTAAAGTCAGAGAAAATGGCTACCTTTGGATAAGTTACTCCGTCTCGGCATAAAAAATATGCTAGCATATTTTGTTCTGCGCTCGACTTTTCGTAACTTTGCAGCCTATTTGGAAATAACATTAAACTAAACAATAATGAGTTTGAAAATCGTAGTATTGGCAAAACAAGTACCCGACACTCGCAACGTGGGGAAAGATGCCATGAAAGCCGACGGAACCATCAACCGTGCGGCACTGCCTGCCATCTTCAATCCAGAAGATTTGAACGCCTTGGAGCAGGCACTCAGACTGAAAGACACTTTCCCTGGCTCAACCGTGACACTGCTCACCATGGGTCCTGGACGTGCAGCAGAAATTATTCGTGAAGGATTATTCCGTGGTGCCGATGGCGGTTATGTACTGACCGACCGTGCTTTCGCAGGCGCCGATACCTTGGCAACCTCCTACGCTATCGCTACCGCCATTCGTAAGATTGGCGATTATGACATTATCCTCGGTGGCCGTCAGGCTATTGATGGTGATACCGCCCAGGTAGGTCCTCAGGTGGCAGAGAAGTTAGGATTGCCACAGGTAACATACGCTGAAGAGATCATCAGCTTGGACGAAAAGACTCGCAAAGTAGTAATTCGCCGTCATATCGATGGTGGTGTGGAAACCGTAGAGGCTCCACTGCCTTTGGTAGTGACTGTTAACGGAAGCGCCGCTCCTTGTCGTCCTCGCAATGCCAAGCTGGTACAGAAATACAAACGTGCGTTGGGAGCACAAGAGAAAGCAGCCATTACCAAAGATGGCGCAGCTCTTCCTTACGCTGAGCTCTATGAGCAGCGCCCCTACCTGAATCTGGTAGAATGGACAGCTGCTGATGTGAATGCTGACCTTGACCAATGCGGTTTGAACGGGTCACCCACCAAGGTAAAGACTGTTCAGAACATTGTGTTCCAAGCTAAGGAAAGCCAGACACTGACCAGCAGCGATGCTGATGTGGATGGCTTGGTAAAAGAATTGTTGGACAAGAAGATCATCGGCTAAGACTATGAACAATGTATTTGTATATTGTGAGATTGAAGGCACAACCGTAGCCGAAGTATCTCAGGAGCTGCTGACCAAAGGTCGCAAGCTCGCCAATCAACTGAATGTTGAGTTGCATGCCATCGTGGCAGGCACCGATATAAAAGGAAAGGTAGAAGACCAGATCCTGCCATACGGCGTTGACAAGCTGTTTGTTTTCGACGCTCCAGGCTTGTTTCCTTACACCTCAGTTCCCCATACCGACATCTTGGTGAACCTCTTTAAGGAGCAGCAGCCACAGATTGCCCTGATGGGTGCTACCGTGATAGGTCGTGACCTGGGTCCTCGTGTTTCTTCATCACTGACCAGCGGCTTGACAGCCGACTGTACCCAGTTGGAGATTGGTGACCATACCGATGCCAAGACAGGCGCTGAATATACCAACCTGCTCTACCAGATTCGTCCGGCATTTGGTGGCAACATCGTGGCTACTATCGTCAACCCCGACCATCGTCCACAGATGGCTACCGTACGTTCAGGTGTCATGCAGAAAGCCGTTTATGAAGGTGCTTGCAAGAAAGAAGTGGTGTATGCTGAGGTAGGCAAGTATGTCAGCCCAGAGGCTTTCGTAGTGAAAGTGCTCGACCATCATGTGGAAGCTGCCAAGCATAACCTGAAGGGTGCCAAGATTGTGGTAGCCGGTGGTTACGGCATGGGAAGCAAGGAAGGTTTCGACATGCTGTTCGAATTGGCTAAGGTGCTGCATGGCGAGGTAGGTGCCAGTCGTGCTGCTGTCGATGCAGGTTTCTGTGACCATGACCGCCAGATTGGTCAGACTGGTGTAACCGTTCATCCAAAAGTATATATCGCCTGCGGCATCAGCGGACAGATCCAGCACATTGCCGGCATGCAGGATTCCGATATCATCATCTCCATCAACAATGATCCTGATGCACCTATCAACAAGATTGCCGACTACGTGATTACTGGCACCGTGGAAGAGGTGGTTCCCAAGTTGATTAAGTATTACAAGCAAAATTCGAAATAACTATGGCAAATTATTATACCGACTATCCAGAAATGAAATTCCATCTGACGCATCCGTTGATGGAACGCATCGTGGAACTGAAGGAACGCGGCTATGCCGACAAGGATACATTTGATGATGCACCCGTTGACTATAACGATGCTATCGACAACTACGACCGTGTATTGGAGATTGCAGGTGACATTGCTGCTAATGTGATTGAACCCAATAGCGAAAGCGTGGACATTGAAGGTCCGCATTTGGTAGATGGACGCATGGTGTATGCCGAGAAGACCAAGGAGAACCTGGCTGCCACTATCAAGGCTGGCTTGAACGGTGTACCTATGCCTCGCCGCTATGGTGGTTTGAACTTCCCCACCGTGCCCTACTCCATGATTTCAGAGATTATCTCTTCAGCTGATGCAGGTTTCCAGAACATCTGGTCGTTGCAGGATTGCATCGAGACGCTTTATGAGTTTGGCACCGAAGAGCAACGCCAGAAATATATCCCTCGCGTTTGCCAAGGTGAGACCATGTCAATGGATTTGACAGAGCCAGATGCTGGTTCCGACCTCCAGCGCGTGATGCTGAAGGCTACCTACAGCGAAGAGCAAGGTTGCTGGTTATTGAATGGTGTGAAGCGTTTCATCACCAACGGCGACTCTGATATCCACTTGGTGTTAGCTCGTTCTGAGGAAGGTACACGCGACGGACGTGGCTTGTCTATGTTCATCTACGACAAGCGTCAAGGTGGTGTAACCGTTCGCCACATCGAGCATAAGTTGGGTATCCACGGCTCACCTACCTGCGAGCTGGTATATAAGAATGCCAAAGCTGAGCTTTGTGGCGACCGCAAGTTAGGTCTGATTAAATATGTGATGAGCTTGATGAATGGTGCCCGCTTAGGCATTGCCGCTCAGAGCACTGGTGTGAGCCAAGCTGCCTATAACGAGGCTTTGGCATACGCCAAGGACCGCAAGCAGTTCGACAAGGCCATCATTGAGTTCCCAGCTGTGTATGAGATGCTGGCACGTATGAAGGCTAAACTCGATGCAGGCCGTAGCATCCTGTATATGACCTCCCGTTATGTGGATATCTATAAGGCGTTGAACGACATCAGCCGTGAGCGCAAGCTGACGCCAGAGGAACGTCAGGAGCAGAAAAAATATACTCGTTTGGCAGACGCTTTCACGCCACTGGGCAAGGGTATGACATCTGAGTATGCCAACCAGAATACCTACGACTGCATCCAGATTCATGGTGGTTCAGGCTTCATCATGGAATACAAGGCACAGCGCCTGTATCGTGATGCCCGCATCCTCTCCATCTACGAGGGTACTACCCAGTTGCAGGTGGTAGCAGCTATTCGCTACGTCACCAACGGCACCTACTTGGATATCCTTCGTGAGTTTGAGCAAGAGCAGGTGATTGATGAGCTAAAGCCATTGCAGGAGCGCATCATTGAGATGACCAACAAGTTTGAGGCAGCTACCAACCTTGTGAAGGAAGCAGCTAATCAAGAGTTACTCGACATCCTGGCTCGTAGCTTGTATGAGATGGCAGCTGTGAATGTCATGGCCAACCTCCTGCTGATGGATGCCTCTCGTGCTCCTGAGCTGTTTGCCAACTCAGCTAAGGTATATGTGAACCTGGTAGAATCAGAGGTTGAGAAACACTTCAAGTTTATCAACAGCTTCAAGGCAGAAGATTTGGAAGCCTACAGAAAGAATTAAAGACCCCTCAGTCACTTCGTGACAGCTCCCCTAAACAAGGGAGCAACTATTGAAAAATATAAAAGCTGCGAGGAATCGCAGCTTTTATTGTGTAAAAAAAGAGGCGGAGCTTTTGGCCCCGTCTCTTTATTATATATGAGTTGCGAAGAATTACATCATGCCGCCACCCATGCCACCGCCCATGCCAGGAGCTGGCATTGGAGGCAGATCTTCCTTCTTCTCGCTGATCACGCACTCGGTAGTCAAGAACATACCGGCGATAGAAGCAGCGTTCTCCAGAGCAACACGGGTCACCTTAGCAGGATCAACCACACCAGCTGCATGCAGGTTCTCGAACACATCGGTACGAGCATTGTAACCAAAGTCAGCCTTGCCCTCACGAACCTTCTGAACTACCACAGCACCTTCCTTACCTGCGTTAGCGCAGATCTGACGCAGAGGCTCCTCAATAGCACGCTTCACAATCTCGATACCAGTGGTCTCGTCGTCGTTAGCGCCCTTAAAGCCCTCCAGTGCCTGCTGAGCACGGATGTATGCCACACCACCACCAGGAACGATACCTTCCTCGATAGCTGCACGAGTAGCACGCAAAGCGTCATCTACGCGGTCTTTCTTCTCCTTCATCTCTACCTCAGAAGCAGCACCCACATACAGAACTGCTACGCCACCAGCCATCTTAGCCAGACGCTCCTGCAGCTTCTCCATGTCATACTGGCTTTTGGTGTTCTCCATCTGCATCTTGATCTGCTCAATACGAGCCTGGATAGCCTCAGAGTCACCGGCACCGCTAACGATAGTGGTATTGTCCTTGTTAACGGTCACCTTCTCAGCCTGACCCAGCATATCAACGGTAGTCTTGTCCAGTGTCAGACCCTTCTCCTCGCTGATCACCACGCCACCAGTCAGGATAGCGATATCCTCCAGCAAGTCCTTACGACGCTCGCCGAAACCAGGAGCCTTCACTGCGCAAATCTTCAGCTGGCTACGCAGACGGTTAACTACCAACATAGCCAAAGCCTCGCTATCCACATCCTCAGCAATTACCAACAGAGGACGGCCAGTCTGTACAGCTGGTTCCAGGATAGGCAGGAAATCCTTCAGGTTAGAGATCTTCTTATCGTAGATCAGGATGAGCGGATTCTCCATCACGCACTCCATCTTCTCAGTGTCAGTTACGAAATAAGGTGACAGATAGCCACGGTCGAACTGCATACCTTCTACTACACCAATGGTAGTGTCGGTACCCTTAGCCTCTTCGATAGTGATCACACCATCCTTAGAAACCTTGCGCATAGCGTCAGCAATCAGCTTACCGATCTCAGGATCGTTGTTAGCTGATACAGCAGCCACCTGCTCAACCTTGTCGTAGTCGCTACCCACCTTCTCAGCCTGGTTCTGAATAGCCTCTACTACCTTAGCCACAGCCTTGTCGATACCACGCTTGATGTCAATAGGACTTGCACCAGCGGTTACGTTCTTCAGACCCTCAGCCACGATAGCCTGTGCCAATACAGTAGCAGTAGTGGTACCATCACCAGCAGCATCGCCAGTCTTGCTTGCCACTTCCTTCACCAGCTGAGCGCCAGTGTTCTGCATATTGTCTGCCAACTCAATTTCCTTAGCAACGGTCACACCGTCCTTGGTAATCTGAGGTGCACCAAACTTCTTCTCAATCACTACATTGCGGCCTTTAGGACCCAGTGTCACCTTTACGGCATTTGCCAGTGTGTCGATACCCTTCTTCAACTGATCGCGGGCTTCGATATTGAATTTAATTTCTTTTGCCATTGTTGTTTTCTCCTTTGATTAATTATTCAACTACTGCCAGTACATCGCCCTGACGCATAATCAGATACTTAGTACCGTTTGCTTCCAACTCAGTTCCTGCATACTTGCCGTAGAGCACCTTGTCGCCTACTTTCAGTACCATTTCCTCGTCTTTTGTTCCGTTGCCCACTGCAACAACTTCGCCCTTTACAGGCTTTTCCTTCGCTGTGTCTGGAATATACAGACCAGTAGAAGTCTTCTCTTCAGCAGCTTCTGGTAATACCAGAACTCTGTCTGCCATTGGTTTAACTGTCATAATCTTTATTATTTTTATTTGTTATTAGTTTTCTGCGCGACAAAGATAGTCTAAACTAAACACATAACCAAATATGCTTGGCTATTTGTTATGGCGTAGCTTCTCTTCGACGCTGGTAAAAGTACTAATTTCGTGCCAAGTCACTAAACATGGCTATGCTTGAATATTTGGCAGACATAGCGTGTCACTTTGTCACATTGTGGGAAAGAGCCGCATCACTATCTTTCGTCAAAGTGAATATTTTTTTACGTTATTATTTGGTTTTTCACTCATTATATCGTAACTTTACGCCAAATGTACAAATGTGTGCATACCTATTAGCTAATAAATAAAACGTACAATACCATGAACAGAAACGAAAAATTTGTCATTACTATTAACCGCGAGCTGGGCTCTGGCGGACGTAGTGTAGGTCAGAAACTGGCTGATAGATTAGGTGTTAAATTCATTGACAAGGCCATTCTGAAAGCATTGAAGGCTAAGTATCACCTCACCACTGAGGAGATTGAGAAACTGAAAGGTCAGAAAGAAGGATGGTGGGCTGAGTTTCAGCGCCGTGTTGTTCCATTCACCGATGTTTCCAACGACTTAGACGGAGGCAATGAAACAGAGATTATCACTACCGAGGAGGTGTTCAAGGCTGAAACAGAAATCATCAAGGGTATCACTGACCAGGAGTCTTGTGTGATTACTGGACGTAGTGCTTTTTATGTATTGAAAGACCATCCTAACCACCTGAGTATTTTGATTCAGGCTCCTATGGAGCAGCGCATTCAGCGTGTCATGATGCGTCAAGAGTTGCTTCGCAACTTGGCCATCAAGGTGATTAACCAGGTAGATGAGCGTCGTGAGAACTATGTGCAGAAATTCTGTGGTACTTCTCGCTACGACACCCGTAACTACGACTTGGTAATCTCGATGGAACACTTAAAGGAAGATGATGCTGTAGATATTATCATGGATTACGTATATCGCCAGTCAAAGTAACGGTATATTCAATAACATAAAGAGGCGCCTCAATGAGGCGTCTCTTTTTTTGTATTAAAAAAGATAAGCATAACACTTCTTATAATAATTTCTTCCCCAATTCCATCCAGAAGTCAAGGAACTCGTCTCGTCTGAGCCTTGCAAGAGTCCTCATGAGATCATTAAATTTATCGTGACTGATGCTGGGCAATGATCCTTTTAGAAATTGTGAAAACTTGGTAGTACCGAAA
>JAFSPM010000030.1 GCA_017442855.1 Bacteroidaceae bacterium
ATAGTCTTCATAACTATGACTTCGAGTTTATCATTTGTAAATAATAATGCAAATATACACTTATTTGAAATCACTTGCAAGTCTCAACCCCAGATTCACACTGCGAACACGAGGCTGGTTGCCATTACGCATAGAGACACGGGCGTACCAAGGTTCATTGACCCAACTGCCTCCACGAAACACATAGAATGTGCCACTATAAGCACCTACGGGGTTTTTCTGCTGGGCATAGCTGTAATTACCCAACAGGTCATTACACCACTCCCATACATTGCCACTATAGGGCTTTCGGGGCTCGATACCATCAGCTTTGCATGCTTCCAGATAGCTGTCTATTCCTGCTTCAAAATCAGCACGAAGCTCATCGATAGTTTTACCCTCATAGGCTATCAGGTTGCCACTCATGCCAAGCACCTTACCTACCAAGCAATTGTCAGCCTTGCTGTATTCAACGCTACCTCTGTATCCTTTATATTCTAAGTAATCCATATCAATACTCCTTCAACGCAAAGATACTACATTTGATATCAAATCCAAAACAATTAGAAATTATTCTGGATGTCAAGAAATAAAAAATGACTGGGATTGATTAACATAATTGTTCATTGTTACGAATGCATTTATTATTTCTTCGCCTGCGAAGATACGCCATTTTCTTATATCCGCAAACATTTGCAGGCCTTTTCTCGCTACGTTCAATAAAATAGGCAGAGCATCACGCCCTGCCTATTTCTATCTTCTTAGAAGACAATTACTAACTAAAAACTAGTATATAAGTTTTAGTTGCCGTAGTAGCCATTATTATTCTTTCTCCAAAATGAACCAAGAGCCACCCCAACTGCTCAAAAGCCAGGTTGTCCAAGCATAGCAAACCATCTTATCCTCTGTTAGTTCGATGACCTTCATGCGAAAGTCTATTGCTTGACCACAATTATCGGTTCTGCCAGTAATCAATTTGATGATATTGCCCTCGATGTCATAGGTGCCAGCGTTATCTATCAGCCAGTTGCCACCCAATTCACGATTTGGTTTGAAAGTGATAAACTCATCTTTCTCATAATCCCACCATTTTTCCCCTAAGCCATAGGTCTTCACTTTCCAAGTACCTACCAACAAGTTGATTAAGTCTCCCACATTTAACTCCTCGTAAACTTTCATATCACTGCCAGTAAGCAAAGAAATGGCCTGCAATACGTCCATACTTGTGGTAGTATAAGGATCCCAGTTGGTTACATAATTCTCCAAGAACTCCTTTACAGTAGGATCACTAATGTTTCCTACCTTCAGCAAGGTTTTTGCCAAAGGCAAGAGGGTGAGGCCAATATCGTATGGACTAAGACCGAACACCAGTGGGTAATGCTGTTCCTTAATGGAATACTTAGCTTCGGAAGCCTTGTATAATTGAACCAATTGACCGTCTGTCAACTGGTTGAAAAACCTGTCATTTTCTATCATCAGCTCTAAAAAACCCCAAATAATATAGAGATCTTTATGAGAACCTTCAGCATAAGCATTCATAACATAGTTCAAGTCGTTATAGGCAATCACTAGTTCCCAGCCTGCATCTGGACGCTTGGTCAACTCATTGAATGCATTGTTTTGTGCTATCAGTCGCTCAATGAAATGTCTATGATAGTTTTCACCATGCATATAATTTAGTGCCAGAGGATGCTCGATACAGGTTTCTACCAACGCACGGGTTGTCATCTTTTCCACCAATTCTTGAGGTACCTGAGTCTTAGCCAAGTTTTCTTCCTCTGGAGCAAGAGCGTTCCAACCCGAACCATAACCAGGTTTATTAGGATAATTATATACCTCATCCACAGTATATTGTCCACTGGTGTAGATCGCATCTACACTTGCATCAAAAGGCACAGCAGTAGTTGCCAGACTCACAGGTTGACCCACATACAGCAATTCGCTTAAGCTCACATTCGCCCTAGATGTTACAGGGTCAATAATCAACGTTGGCTCATCGTTATTATCAGTCGAGCAAGCCACTAACAAGGGCAAAGCTAAGAGTAATAAATACTTTTTCATATTATGATTGTTTTTATTGTTTTCCATAGATATTGAATCGCAAGCCCAGATTCAGGTTGAAGTTAAAGGGCTTTTCCTGATAGATGGTGGGCACAACACTCTTGTTATCGAAGTAATAGGCAACACCTGGTTCTGCATAGATACTAAGCAGGTTGTTGATATTAAACTGCATGCCTCCGCTTCCCATGACAGAGAATTGCCAAGGCTTCTCATCAATATCCTCACGGTCGGCTACGTCCAATGCATTAGAGGCAAGTCTCAACACATCACGCGAGCCCTTGATTACCTTCTCCACCTCGCCACCAGCACTTAGGTAGAAGTTGAACTTACCTGGGCTCCACAATGTATATGACAATGCAACTGGTACACCCAAGAAATGCAGTTTTTGTCCTCTCTGAATCTGAGTATTCGCCACCTGATATATCAAGTCGGATGAATGATAGCTATAGTCAATGCCGGCCTGCAAGCTCCACTTCTCGTTGAAATGGTAGCGCAGCGACAATCCTATCCTTACAGGCTGACGATGCTGGGCATTCATATAAACCTGAGTAAGCTGATTGTTCACAGACATCATCCTATAGTTCATATAGCGAGTATAGGCGTAATTGGAACTATAGTTCGAGTAGGGATTGCCTGCATTAGGATTGTGACCAATATTTGTTACATTCGTTGGTGAGTCTTGCATGCCGCCAGGTGTGCCAATAGGAACAACTTCACCATCAAAGCTACCTGTACCAGCATAACCAGGATTGTCGGGAGCCGCAACACCCGTTCCGTAATTAGGATGGTCGGGAGCCAAAACTTCTGTTCTATGATTAACAATTGCATTGGAATTAATGTAAGACATATCTTTGGCAGACAACAAATTGCCATAAAGCAGATACTGATAATCAGGAGAGCTTAATCCCTGCATACCGGCTATGCTGGCACCAATCTCCCACTTCTTCCGAGATTTTCTGTTTACCGCTGGGCGTGGAACATAGGTTGTAGGGGATTGTTTTAGATTGTTTCTGCTCGGCAGAGTTTGAGTCTGCTCTACTTTACTATCTTCTACTTGCTTCTCTGTCCCTGTGTCATCATCCGTTTCTGAGGAAGCTTCATTTTGCACAACTGTTTCTTCTTGCGTCACTGCTTCTTCTTGCAACACTACGACTTCTTCTAGCACAGGAACAACGTCCTGATAGGTGGCAGAAACCACCGGTTGGGCTTCCACTTGTTTAGCCAACAAGTCAGTTTTATTATATATATTGTGTGTTTGTGTTTCGGGTTGGGTTTCCAAATCAGGCAGTTCATTTACAACAGCTTGAACATCATAGTTATTTACCACTTCCTCATTATTCATCAGCAACAATGTGCCTACACCCAACACCACTGCCAATGAAGCAGCCACAGCTGCCCCTTTCACCCACATGGGGACAAGCTTTCCTCGCTTCTCCTCCGCAGGAGTCAAGCCACGACGCTGCATCTCTCGCTGCACGTCAGCCAGCAGACCTTCAGGTGCCGGCTTCTCAAAGTCAGCGAAACGGTCTTGTATGTCTTTCATCCAACGTTCGTTCATCTTGTTTCCTGTTTATGGGTGTTATATTCTTTTATCCACATGGCCAGCAATCGTCTGGCTCTCATTAGTTGTGAGGCTGATGTCTGCTCCTGTATGCCTAAAAGTTCGGCTATCTCTTTATGGCGCTTGCCTTCTATGACATACAGGTTGAACACCGTTCTGTAGCCTGGCGGAAGATTCCTAATCATCTCCATGAGTACCTCAGTAGGTATATCATTAATAGGAGGCGTCTCGTCAGTGAGTTCTGCTTTATCCTCTATTCGCTCATCATCAAAACCCACCATGCCTTTGCGTTTCTGGTTCCTCAGGTGTTGCAAGGCTTCATTCACCGTCACCTGTGTCACCCAAGCTTTCAACGAGCCTTCGCCCTCATAATGGAAGGTGTCGGCTTTGGTAAATATCTTGATGAAGCTTTCCTGTAAAACATCCCTGATATCCTCATCCTCAATGATATAGCGCGAACAAACAGCCGTCAGATAGTTGGCAAAGCAGGCATACACCTCCCCCATCGCCGAAGCATCACCTCGTCGAAGCCTATCTACGAGCTCACGCTCGCTGTTGTTTGGCAGCCTGCTCATATCATCACTTTTTCATCAACTCACAATAATTAGCTTTCACTTCCTTTTGCCCTTTAAATGGCGAAAATGCAAAACATTGCATCAGAAAATGAATTATTTTTGTTAAAGATTCTTAAAGAGTGGCAAGAAGAGAGGTGTGTTGGGTAACAAAAAGCCATCACCCAAGATGAGTGATGGCTTGTGAAAGGGAAACTATAGCTACGATGTTAGATATCCTCTTGGGCACCACGCCACCAGTTTCCTAACTTAAGGTCCTTGATGTCGATGCTCTTCTCGCTCTTGCCCTTGAGGTGCTCGCTGAAATAATCGACCATCTTCCAGTAGAAATACTCGTTAAAGTACTCGTACTGATGGCGCTTCTCGGGCATGATGAGCATATCGAAGCGCTTGCCTGCCTTGATAAGGGCATCGACCATGCGGAGGGTGCCTGCCGGATGCACATTGTCGTCGATATCGCCCGTCATGAGCAACAGATGACCTTTCAAGCGACTGGCGAGCTCTTGGTTGGCTGGGATATGGATGTCGAAATGCACCTTGCCATTCTCGTCGATACGCTCGGTAACACCATGGTATTTCTCACTCCAGCTGCGGTTATAGACATTGTTGTCGTGGTTGCCGCTGCAAGATACTGCCACCTTGAAGAAATCGGGATAGGTAAGGATGGCTGCCGTGCTCATGAAACCGCCACCGCTATGACCAAAGATACCCACCTTGGTAATGTCCATGAACTTATGCTGTGCACAGAGCTGTTCGATGGCTGCCTTATGATCAGCCAACGGATAGTCGCGCAGGTTCTGGTAGCCAAAGTCGTGGTACCACTTAGAGCGACTGGGGTGTCCGCCACGCTGACCTACACTGATGACAATAAAGCCTGCCTGTGCCAAGCGGTCGGTGCGAGGAGAAACTCGGTTGTAACGCCAGTACGGGCCTTCGGTCTGTGGACCAGGATAGACATAATCGACAACGGGATAGACCTTCGTACTATCGAAGTCGTATGGCTTATACATGGCACCATAAAGGTCGGTGATGCCATCGGCTGCCTTTACCTTGATAAGCTCAGGGAACTTATAACCGGCAGCAAACAGCTGACTAAAGTCGGCCTCCTCCAAGGTCATCAACTTACGACCAGCATTGTCGAGCAAGTCGATGGCTGGCTTGGTGTCGAGACGTGAGTAGTTGTCAACGATATAGGCATGCTGTTCATCCATGAATGAGGTATGGAAATAGTTGCCTGGGGTGAGCAGTTGCAAGCCTGTGCCGTCGAAGTTCACTTTATACAGGTGTTCGTAGTACGGCGTAGAGTCGCCTGGCTCACGACCATTGGCGCTGAAATAAATCACTTTCTTGGCCTCATCAACACCCTTGATGTCTTCCACATGCCAAGCCCCCTTGGTGATGCGGTTGATGAGCTTACCTGCCTTGTCGTAGAGATAGAGGTGTCCCCAGCCATCACGCTCGCTCCACCAGATGAAACGGTTGCCCTTGTCGAGCGAGATTAGGTTGCGGGTATCGAGGTATGACTGTGGCATACGCTCTTCCAATACGGGCACAATAGCATCCTGTCCGAACGTATAGGTACAGATATCCACCTTCTTGAAGTCACGGCTCATGCGCATGACGTAGCACCATTCAGGATGGTTCTCCCACGTGCGCACCTCATCGGGGTTAAAGCTGTAAGGACTGCCCTGTTTGCCCGTAACGATGCGTACCACAGGTTCTATCCAGTCGCCTAAGCTCACCTCTTTCTGCGAACGGGTAGCCATATCAAACACATACATGTGTGGCACAGCACCTTCTTCGCCTGGCATCTGGTATTTGTAAGTTTCCAGTGTAGGGCGAGGCTCTGACATCACATTGATGACCCAGAGGTTCTTGATCTTACGCTGGTCGCTGATGATGCTGATGAAATACTTGGAGTCAGGACTCCAGTAGCCGTTGGCCATCTGACGACGGGAAGTATCTACCTTGGGGTCACTGCCGTCACTCACCGTTTTGCGCTCCATCGTGAAGCCAAAATCCTTGATACCATTATTAGATAGCTGAATCTCGGTAATAGTGCTGTCCTTGGGGTTCTTCTGAATGCGCTCGTAGTCAGCATTGCTCATCATGTAGAGGTTATAGTTCTTGGCATACACCACCCACTGCTTGTCAGGACTGACGTTGCCAAACTTCATGCCTGGGCGTTCTTTCTTTTCCTTGCCCAGGTTGGTGAGTTTCTGCTGTACGTACTGGTACTCATACTTCACACTATCGACGGTGAACTCGAAGGTAACATTATCGTCCTTGAGTTTCATATCCTTGATAGCCAACTGCTGAGCAGTGATTTTTTGGTCATTCTGTGCAGAAATCTGTGATGCCAGATCATCGGCACTAAACAACACACGCTTGGTACGAGTGGCAGGATCTACCACATACCAGTTCTCCCCGTCGCTGGTCTTGAAGTTGTACCAAAAGCGGGTGGAACCCTTGAAATAGTTGGGGTGAATACTCAACGAGAAGGTTTTCTGCTCGTTCTTGTCGGGTGTCCATAAACGTGCGGCATCATACTCGGGCAAAGTCTCATCCTGTGCCAAGAGGCACATGGGCACAGTGGTCAGTAAAGCAACTGCCAATAAACAGCTTTTGTAGATTTTCATTATAGTAAGTATTTGTTTTAATAATATTAATTGTTGCAAAGATAACGATAATTATTTTTTAACTATATTTGCACCATGAAAAAATATGATCTGATAGCCATATTGGGGCCTACTGCCACAGGCAAAACTACATTGGCAGCACATTTGGCAGCAAAGCTGGATACAGAAATCATCAGTGCCGATTCTCGCCAGGTGTATCGCCGAATGGACTTAGGCACAGGTAAGGACTTAGCTGACTATGAGGTGGAAGGGCGACATATCCCCTATCACCTGATAGACATTGTGGAACCTGGTACCAAGTATAATGTCTTTCAGTACCAGCAGGATTTCCTGAAGGCATATAAAGACATCGCTGACAGGGGGATGCTGCCCATTGTTTGTGGAGGGTCGGGACTATATATCGAGTCAGTGTTGCGTGGTTATCAGATGGCTGATGTGCCTGAAAACAAGGAGCTTCGCCAACAACTGGAGGGCAAGTCGTTAGAAGAACTGACAGAGATTCTCAAGACTTACAAAACCTTGCACAACACCACCGATACCGATACTGCCAAGCGGGCTATCCGTGCGATAGAAATCGAAGAGTATTACGTGAGGCATGGAATCAGTCAGACGGCAGAGGGCAACCAGCCATTGTATCACCCCTTGGTAATAGGAGTTAAGATAGACCGTGAACTGCGAAGGGAGAAGATATCGAGGCGATTGCGCCAGCGTTTGGACGAAGGCATGGTGGAGGAAGTGAAGGGCCTGTTGGCGGAGGGTATTGCTGCTGAAGACCTGATTTACTATGGGTTGGAGTACAAGTTCCTCACGCTTTATGTCATTGGTCAGCTTAGCTATGAGGAAATGGTAAGTCAACTGGAGATAGCCATCCACCAGTTTGCCAAGCGACAGATGACGTGGTTCAGGGGTATGGAACGACGGGGTGTAATGATTCACTGGGTGGAGGCTACCTTGCCAATGGAAGAGAAGATTAAAACTATTTTGGATTTAATTAAAAATTAAATATGATTATGAAAAGAGTATTGAAAACACTGTTTTGGCTTGTTGCATTGTTATTGGTCAATGGACAATGGATCATGGTAAATGGTCAAGAAATGCAACTGCCTCCTATCCCAGTGGATCCTGCTGTAAGAATTGGTCATCTTGACAACGGACTGACCTATTACATCCGTCATAACGAAAAACCTGAAAACCGAGTGGAGTTTTACATTGCACAGAAAGTGGGTTCCATTCAGGAGGAGCCTCGTCAGCGTGGCTTGGCACACTTCCTGGAACACATGGCCTTCAACGGCACAAAGAACTTCCCAGGTGACGAACGTGGCAAGGGCATCGTGGATTGGTGTGAGGCACATGCCATCAAGTTTGGTTACGACCTCAACGCATATACCAGTGTAGATGAAACAGTATATAACATCAGCAACATACCTACCGACAACAAGGCTGTGCTCGACTCCTGCTTGCTGATTCTGCACGACTGGAGCAGCTATGTATTGTTAGAGGATAAGGAAATTGACAAGGAGCGCGGTGTGATTCGTGAGGAATGGCGAAGCCGTAACAATGGATTATTGCGTATCTATACCGATGCTCAGGCTACCATGTACCCTGGTTCGAAGTATGCCGACTGTATGCCTATTGGCAGCATTGACGTCATCAACAACTTCCCTTATCAGGACTTGCGCGACTACTATAACCTGTGGTATCATCCAGACCTGCAAGGCATCATCATCGTGGGCGATATCGACGTGGATGAGATGGAAGGCAAAGTGCAGAAACTGTTTAATGAAATTCCTAAAGCCGAGGGCAAGCCTGAGCGTATCTACTATCCTGTAGCCGACAATGACGAACCTATTATATATATAGGTAATGACAAAGAGGTAAGTACGCCCAATGTGCAGATTTATTTCAAGCATGACGCTACCACCAATGAGGAAAAACAGGGCATCATGTATCTGCTGCAAAGATATATGCTGGGCATGATTTGCCAAATGTTGGATGAACGTTTCGAAGAGATGACGCAGCAAGCCAATCCTCCTTTCACTGGAGCAACCCCTGATTACGGCGATTATTTCCTGAGCAAGACAAAGGAATCTTTCAACGTAACAGTGCTGACCAAACCCGATGGTATCGAAACTGGTTTACAAGCTGCTCTGACAGAGATTGAACGCATGAAACGCTATGGTTTTACTGCCTCGGAATATGAGCGTGCCCGTGCCAACTACCTGCAAAGATTGGAGTCGGCTTACAAGGAGCGTAAAAATACCCAGAACGCCAGTTTCGTAAATGAGTATGTGCAGCACTTTCTGAATGGTGAGCCTATCCCAGGCATTGAGAACGAGTATAGTCTCATCAACCAGTTGGCACCTAACATCCCTTTGGAGGCTATCAACGCCCTGGTGCAACAGCAACTGATACCAGACAATAACCGTGTGGTATTTATTGCCGTACCTGAAAGCGCTGTTGACAAATGTCCTAACAAGGAACAGGTATTGAGCATGCTGAATGGCATGAGTCAATTGCAGGTAGAAGCTTACGTAGATAAGGTTTCTGACGAGCCACTGGTGAGCGAGCTGCCTCAAGGCGGACGGATTGTAAAAGAAGAGACAGGTGCTTATGGCACTACGAAGCTGACCTTGAACAATGGTGTGCAAGTTTATCTTAAGAAGACCGACTTTAAGGAGGATGAGATTCGAATGCGTGCCGTGAGTCCTGGCGGTACTACTCAGTTTGAGAACAACGACAAATTAGAAATCGAGGTGCTGGATGACTTGGGAAGCATTGGTGGTTTGGGCAACTTCAGTCAGACCGATCTTAACAAGCAGTTGGCTGGTAAAAAGGTATCAATGAGCGCTTCAGTTACTTCTCAGCGTGAAAGCATAAGCGGCAATAGTTCACCAAAGGATTTTGAGACTATGTTGCAGTTAGTGTACCTGAGGTTCCAAGCTCCTCGCATGGATGCCGATGCCTTTGAGTCATACAAGACACGTCTGAAGGCCCAGTTGGAGAATGCAAAAGCCAATCCTTTGTCAACTATCAACGACACCTTAGCGATTTCCATGTATGGTCACCATCCTCGTATTGTGATGATGCAACCTGAGACCGTTGACGAAATCAACTATCAACGAGGATTAGATATGTTTGCCAATCGCTTTGCCGATGCCAGCGACTTTACCTTCTACTTTGTTGGCAATATTGATATGGATGCTGTGAAACCGCTGATTGCCCAGTATCTGGGTGCACTTCCCAACAAGCAACGCCAAGAGGCAGCCATAGACAGGAAGATGGATATTTTGCCTGGTACCCGTGTAAAGGAGTATAGCAAGGAGATGCAAACCCCAATGGCTACCACCATCATGATATACTCAGGCAAGGAAAAATATGACTTGCGTAACAACGTGCTGATGGATTACCTGAGTCAGATACTCGACATGATCTTTACCGAAGAGGTACGCGAGAAAGAAGGTGGTACCTACGGCGTACAATCATACGGTTCGCTGAACAAGTATCCGCATGAGCAAGCCTTGGTGCAGATTGTTTATCAGACTGACCCCACGAAGAAGGATAAGCTGAACGGACTGATTGACGAACTGGTGCAGAAAATAACAGCTGAAGGTCCTACCCCTGAGCAGATGCAGAAGGTACGCGACTTTATGGTAAAGACCTATAATGACAACCAGAAGGAGAACTCCTACTGGATCAGTACCCTGGACGAGTATTACTATACCGGCACCGACTTCAATGCCGACTACCTGAATATTGTGAATGGCGTGACGGCTGATGATGTGAAGGCATTCGCTACTGACCTCATCAAGCAAGGCAACAAGGTAACGGTAGTATTGACAGTTCCAGAAAACTAGTGTTGATATGAATCTGTTTTTAGAATTACGACGTCACGACAAGCTGAGCAATAAGCGCAGTCCGTTTTATGAGCAGAGTCAGGTAGCCCAGTTCTTTATCTACCTGGCCGCTGCTTTCTACGTGTGCTACCTCATCTTCTTTGGCGTGCTGTTCGCTTTTATCTTGGAAGACGGAGCGAAAGAGCCCTATCACTATATCAATTCGGGATTATTCATCTTCTTCGCCATCGACTTCCTTATGCGATTTGGCTTCCAGAAGCTCCCTACCCAGGAGATGAAGCCCTATATGCTGTTGCCTATCAAGCGTAGCAGTGTGATTAACGTATTACTGGCACGTTCGGCATTGGGCAGTTTCAACCTCTACTGGTTGTTTTTCTTCGTGCCGTTCGCCATCCTCACTGTCACCAAGTTCTATGGCATCTGGGGCGTCATCACCTATTGCTTTGGCATTTGGCTCTTGGCTGTTGCCAACAACTACTGGTACCAGCTGTGCAAAATGCTCATGGGCGAGAAAATATGGTGGTTCCTGTTGCCTATCGTCTTCTGGGGGGCCATTATCGGATTGGCAGTAGCCGATTATGACCCACTGTATAACTTCCACCTGGAGTTGGGCGAAGGTTTCATACAAGGCAACATCCTTACCTTCTTAGGGGTATTGGCATTAATAGCTGTGCTGTTCTTCGTCAACCGTTGGCTGATTGGCCGACTGATGTACGATGAGATGAACAAAGTGGCTGATACGAAAGTGAAGCATGTGAGCGAGTACAAGTTCTTCGACCGCTTTGGAGAGATTGGCGAATATATGCGCTTGGAATTGAAGATGCTGACGCGCAACAAGGTGAGTCGTCAGCAACTGATATCTATCTCCATCCTGGTGATTGTGTTCTCATTGTTAATCAGCTTCTCGGATGTATATCAGGGTGGCTTCAGAGACTTCCTCATCATCTACAACTTCGTGATTTATGGTACGATGTTCCTAAGTATGCTGATGAGCTTTGAGGGTAACTACATTGACGGACTGATGAGTCGTAAGGAAAGCATCTACACCTTGCTGAGGGCCAAGTATTACATCTATTCAGTGGCGATGCTGATTCCTTTGTTGTTCATGCTACCAGCCGTGTTTACAGGCAAGGTGTATTTCCTGACATGCCTGGCATGGATGCTGTTCACCAGTGGTGCCGTGTTCTGCTGCTATTTCCAGTTGGCTGTCTATAATAACCGTACCATCCCGATGAACGAGAAGATGACCAACCGAAACTACATGGGTACAGGCAAACAGAACATCATCTCATTGGTGGCATTTGGTGTACCTGTCATGATAGGGTTGGCACTGAAAGGCATGGTAGGTGAAATGTGGATGGCCATCATCATCCTGTCTATTGGTGTGGCGTTTATCGCTACCTCTAATTGGTGGATCATGAACGTGTACCAGCGTTTCATGAAGCGTAGATATATTAATATGGAAGGATTTAGAGACTCAAGACAAAAATAACAACTATGATACAGATAAATAATTTGTTGAAGCAGTTTGGCGAGACAAGAGCCGTAGATATCGACAACTATGTCATCAACCAAGGCGATATGCTGGGGTTGGTAGGCAACAACGGAGCGGGTAAGACTACTCTCTTCCGACTGATACTGGATTTGTTGCAGGCCAACAACGGCTATGTAACCATCGATGGCATTGATGTAAGCAAAAGCGAGGACTGGAAGAAGATAACGGGTGAGTTTATCGATGATGGTTTCCTCATCGACTACCTCACCCCTGAAGAATATTTCTATTTCATCGGTAAGATGTATGGACTGAGCAAGCAGGAGGTGGATGAACGCCTGAAACCTTTCGAGCATTTCATGAATGGTGAGGTGGTTGGTCAGAAGAAATACATCCGTAACTATTCAGCCGGCAACAAGCAGAAGGTGGGCATCATCAGTGCCATGATTCATCACCCACAGTTGCTGATACTGGACGAGCCGTTCAACTTCCTTGACCCTACTTCGCAGTCCATTATCAAGCAGTTGCTGAAGAAGTACCATGAGGAGCACAATGCTACCGTAATTATTTCTTCGCACAACCTTAACCACACGGTAGATATCTGCTCTCGCATCGCTTTGATGGAGCATGGCAAGATTATCCGTGACCTGGTGAACGAGAACAACTCGGCCGAGCAAGAGCTGGAGAATTATTTCAACGCAGGTGTTGAAGAAGATCAAGGTCTGCTCTCAGGAGCTACGCCAAAGGATTCTGATGGATAGGCCCCCATCTCGAACTCTAACGTACCACCTTGTTGCAAGTCCTTGAAATCAATATATGACTTATCGTATGGCATACCGTTCCAACGAACCGACTGGATATAGATGTTCTCAGCACTATTGTTGTGGGCTATGATATGCAACGTATTGTCACCTACCTTTACATCTGCGCTATTGAACAGCGGTGAACCAAACACATACTTGCCTCCAGCTGGCTCTACCTGATAAAGGCCTAAAGATGACAGGATATACCAAGCTGACATCTGCCCTACATCCTCGTTGCCACACAAGCCATCTGGATCAGCCTTATAAAGGGTGGTCATCACCTCACGCAAGCGCTGGGCTGTCTTCCAAGGCTGGCCTACATAGTTATATAAATAAATGGTGTGATGACTGGGTTCGTTGCCATGTGCATACTGACCTATCAGACCACTGATATCGGGTGATGCCTCCTCGCCTAAATCGCCTTCTACTACAAACAAAGAATCCAACTTGGTGACAAATGCCTCCTCACTGCCAAAGAGAGAAACGAGACCTTTCACATCATGTGGTACCAACCATGTGTATTGCCAAGCATTGCCCTCGGTATAGTCGTCAGCACGATGAATCACCTTGATAGGGTCGAAAGGCTCACGGAACTTGCCATTTACATCTATGGCTCTTACGAAGCCTGTATTGGGGTCGAAGTATTTCTTATAAGATTGTCCACGCTTATAGAAAATCTCGTAAGCCTCATCATCACCCAATTCTTTTGCCACACGTGCCAAAGCATCGTCAGCCAACGCATATTCCATTGCTTTGGCTACCGTCTCGTTGGTAGGTTCTTTCTCCCAAGGAATGAAACCGTATTTCTTTATCAAGCCGATGGAGCGGCTATCCACCATAGCCGTCTGTTTCATCGCCTCCAGAGCTGTCTTACCATCCACATCGAAACCTTTTAAAACGATATCAGCCAACACAGGAATGGCAGGATTACCTACCATGCAATCGGTTTCATTCGCCATCAGATGCCAAACAGGCAAGCGCCCCTGTTGTTCGCAAATTTTGAGGAATGTCTGGGCAAAATCACGTTGTTTGTCAGGATGGATGAGTGTAGATAACGGATGAGCAGCACGATAGGTGTCCCACAAAGAGAAAGTGGTGTAGTTGGTAAAGTCAGCATGCTGATACACTTTATCATCAGAACCACGATAATCGCCATTTACATCATTGAACACTGACGGAGCTATCATAGTATGATAAAGTGAGGTATAGAAGATGTTACGTGCCACCTCGTCGTCAGTATCAATCTTTATCTTCGCCAATTGCTGCTCCCACAAGGCATTGGCATCCAGCCATACCTCGTCGAAGTCCCAATCTGGATTTTCTGTCTGCAGGTTCAGACGAGCATTCTCAGTACTTACAGCCGAAAGTCCCACCTTCACCATCAGAGGGGTGCTACCACCTTCAAATGACAACACACTGAAATTATCTTCTGCTTGCTCTAAGCTACGGATAGGCTTGTTGAACTCAGCCACGAAATAAACCCGTTGGTTCTCAGCCCATCCTTTCGAGAAACGATAACCCTCTATGCTTCTGTCACCTTGCTGGTGCAAAGAGGCTTCACGTACCACATCACCACCACCTGTGCCATACTTAAGGTTTACTAACAACAATTGCTCTTTGCCTTCAGGATAGAAATAACGATGAAAACCCGTACGTGTTGTGGCCGTCAGTTCAACCTGCACATCAGCTTCTAAGGTATGCACACTGTAATAGCCAGGCTCCGCCATCTCTATCTCATGACTGAACTTATCTGTGCGCTGACTTTTATTGGCTAGGGGCAGAAAAGCGATATCACCTAAGTCGGCACAACCCGTACCACTAAGGTGTAGATGTGTGAACCCCACCAAGACAGAATCAGAATAGTGGTAACCAGAACACCAGTCCCACCCCTGCGTTACTTGCGAAGGCCCCAACTGAACAAAACCGAATGGCACATTGGCACCCACAAACACATGTCCGTGTCCGCCTGATCCAATAAATGGATCGACATACTGTGTAAAATTCATCTCCTGCTCACTTCCAGCCTGCCTTCCTTTCTGGCAAGCTGCCAACAGAGCAAATCCTACAAATAAAACAACTAACTTTTTCATAGTATCATTAATATATAATTATCTATTAAACAACTCAAACGTTATCTTTATTCCAAACTCCCGCTTCTTCTGTTGGGCAAACGACATAAAGAATCCAAAGTCAAAAATGTGTGTTCCCAAACCATAGCCCACCTCATAAAAAGGATCCTGATGGGGCAAGAACACGGTATTGAAATAAATACGCTCGTTCATCACATACTTCAGGTATTTGGCCACATGTGGAATAATCAGGAATGGTGCCTGATAGGTGGCATGAAACCTCAAATACTTTGTTGAAGAGTTGTAAACATCGCTATTAAGCAGATGGAACACACCACCGATATCATCGCTCCATCCCAAGGGTAAGTTATGTCGGCGGAATCGTTCAAAGTCGATAAAGTACAGATGGTCCTTGTAAGCAAATGCCCCTGCACCAAAACGCAAATACAATGTACGTTTCAATCCAAGTGGATAATCATCCTGAATATCCACTTCGAAACGGTCATATACCGTTGAGTTCTTCAATATGCCACCCAATCCTTTCTCCCACTCGAAGATAAAGGTAGGATACGAAGAATGGAGGTTTACCTTACGTTTACCATCCATATAATAATACTGTCCTGGCGTAAACGTAAGCCTCATCATCGGAGCAAATGTGTTGTAGGTACGATTGTAATTCTCGTTACTATTTCCTGTGGCAGCTCTTCTGTGCAGGTTAAGACCCAAATCCAAAGTAAAGCCATTGAATACTTCCCAACTATGCGTGAGCTTGAGGTAGGTGTGGTTGAAGTACTCCAGGTTCACCTCCGAAAGATCCACCTTCTCACCCATAGCTGCTTCAAGGTCATTTATCACCTCGTTGTTATACACCTTATCGCCATTGCCTACCTCAAAATTCCAAGAGGCTCGTTTCGAAGGCGAGTATTCATAAGTACCCCTCACCAACCAGTAGAACTCCTTATGTTTGAAGTTGAAGCCCAAACGGGGGGTTATCTCAAACACATGGTTGTTGACCATCCTTCGGGTATAGCGCATATCCATCTTATAGGAAACACCGTTACGATGACTATAGCCCACCAGTTGGGGGTTGAACAAAGGTGTAATACGGAAATTGCCTACATCTTTGACATAAAAATTACTTCTATTTATAAATGCTTCCCCAACATTGTTCCAAAAACGGTCGCGCTTATTTTTTACACTCCCCACACTGTCTCGTTGCATTTTAAACTGCGAGTTGATGTATTCGGTATATATATCCAGCTCCTCGCTGGTCAGCGGTGTAGGACGATGCTGCTCGAAATAACGCACATCCCTTATGGGAGCACTATTATCACTACTCAAACTATAATAGCGCGACAAATCATACTTATTTCCTTCTCGCTGACGCAGTTCTTTTAGGGTGAGGTTTGGCACCTCCTGTTGAATGTCTTGATAACTCACCAAGCCTTTATAGGTAGCATCGATACGGTTACTCATGAAATGAAAAAGTACATCCAAATCGTAGCTCACAGGCAACATCTCTGTTTGGGTATCCACCCACCCCATTGTCATCTTATTCTTGAAAATCATCAACTCATTACGCCCCTCAAAATACATCTCCCTGATAGTCCAGGCTCCATTGGTGATGATGACATATCCTTCCACCAGCTGATAACTAACCACCTTGGGGTGGAAGTTCACCTTATAATGCTGGACATTTCCCCTATAAAAGACGGAGTCCATAGTATAGGTGTAATATTTGTTCCTATTAGGGGATAGCGGTGAAATCAGCTTGTCCTGCAACAACATGTGATTATAGGGTGTGATGTGGAAAAAGTCAGACAACCTACCGTCTGCTTCAAAGAAGCTATTAGTGGTGCCCAGCATAGCCTCTGTTCGTTGGTCGTAGATATCCGGTGAAGTAAAATGCACCTGATTGATGGTCTCGATAAAGAATTTCCGTTGTCCTTTCTTACTGACACGGAACATACCTGGTATCTGGTGATAGAACACATTCTTCTTGCGCACATTTACCTGCCCTTTGATATAGAGTTGCGCATTGTATTCACTCGCTAAGCCCACGCTGCCTGTGGCTCTTTTGACCGTCAGTTGCATTAGGCTATCGGCCAACACATCGATGACTTCATGTTGCTTCGCACTGACAGAAACTGCTGTCAGCGAGAAAGTCATCAACAAGACTATCCACGAGATGAATCCTATTTTGTGCTCTTTTTTCATAATCTAATTAGCAAAAGTATAAATTAAATTTGTACTTTTGTGGCAAATTACCGTAAAAGATATACTGACATGTCAAAAATGAGATTTTTTGCCCTGCAAGAGTTGGCCAACAGGAAACCTGTGGAAGTGACCCTCCCGTCTGATAAGCTGAATGACTACTATGGTACCCATGTATTTGATCAGCAGAAGATGCAGGAGTTTCTTCCCAAAGAGGCATATAAAGCTGTGCAAGATGCCATTGAGAAAGGAAAGCCTATCAGCATCGAAACGGCCGACCTGATTGCCAATGGCATGAAGAGCTGGGCAAAAACCCTCAACGTTACACACTATACCCACTGGTTCCAACCATTGACCGACGGTACAGCTGAGAAGCATGACGGTTTTATTGATTTCGACAAAAATGGCGATGTGATAGAGCGCTTCTCAGGCAAGCTGCTTATCCAACAGGAGCCTGATGCCTCATCTTTCCCCAGTGGTGGCATACGCAACACCTTCGAAGCTCGTGGCTACACAGCTTGGGACGTTTCTTCTCCTGCCTTTGTGGTGGACGATACGCTCTGTATTCCTACCATCTTCATCTCTTATACAGGTGAAGCTTTGGATTACAAGACTCCTTTGCTGAAAGCGTTGGCTGCTGTGGATAAAGCAGCTACCTCTGTATGCAAGTTTTTTGACACAAAGGTTAAACGTGTACATGCCAACCTAGGTTGGGAGCAGGAGTATTTCCTAGTGGATCTCGCTTTGTATAATGCACGCCCTGACCTTTGTCTGACGGGTCGTACACTGATGGGACACTCATCAGCTAAAGACCAACAGTTAGACGACCACTATTTCGGCTCCATCCCTGCCCGTGTCACTGCTTTCATGAAAGAAGTAGAGATTGAGTGCTACAAGTTGGGCATCCCTGTAAAGACCAGACATAACGAAGCTGCACCCAACCAGTTTGAGTTGGCTCCTATCTTTGAAAATGTCAACCTCGCCAATGACCACAACCAAGTGGTGATGGATCTGATGAAGCGCATCGCAGGTAAGCATAACTTTGCCGTGTTGCTGCACGAAAAGCCTTTCAATGGCGTAAATGGTTCAGGTAAGCACAATAACTGGTCGCTCTGCACCGATACGGGCATCAACCTGTTTGCCCCAGGTAAAAACCCACAGGGCAATATGCTGTTTCTCACCTTCCTGGTGAACGTGCTGATGATGGTTTATAAGAACCAAAATCTATTGAGGGCTTCCATCATGAGTGCCACCAACTGCTATCGACTGGGCGCAAACGAGGCACCTCCTGTCATCTTGTCTATTTTCTTGGGCAAACAGCTGACGGCTGTATTGGATGAGTTTGTTAAACAAGACTATAGCAGCAAAAGTGACAAGGCAGAAAACCTGACCTTGAAATTGGGTATCGACCGTATTCCTGAGATATTATTGGATACCACCGACCGTAACCGCACCTCACCCTTTGCTTTCACAGGCAACCGCTTTGAGTTCCGTGCCGTAGGTTCTTCAGCCAACAATGCAGGTGCTATGATAGCCATCAATGCTGCTATGGCCAACCAGTTACAGGAGTTCAGGGCCACCATCGACAGTTATATGGAAGAAGGTATGAGCAAGACAGAAGCCTTGTTCCACGCACTGAAAGAGGCAATCATCGAATCTGCTCCTATTCATTTTGAAGGTGATGGTTACTCTGAAGAATGGAAGAAGGAAGCTGCCAAGAGAGGCTTAAGTATGATCAATAACGTGCCTGAGGCCTTGATGCATTATGAGAGCAAGCAGTCGAGGGCTGTCTTGATTGGCGAACATATTTTCAACGAGACCGAATTGGCAAGTCGTCTGGAAGTAGAGTTAGAGAAATTCACCAAGAAAGTACAGATTGAAAGCCGTGTCTTGGGCGACTTGGCCATCAACCATATTGTACCTATAGCTGTTACTTACCAAAACCGACTCTTAGAGAATGTGCGTGGCTTGCGTGAAGTGTTTGATGATGCAGAATATGAAACACAGAGTGCCGACCGCAAGGAACTGATTCGTGAAATTTCTTTCCGTATAACAGAAATCAAAAGACTGGTGAAGGAAATGACAGAGGCTCGCAAGAAAGCCAATCACATGGAGAACTACCAGGAACGTGCATTTGCTTATGAGCAAGAAGTGAAGCCTTACTTGGAGGAGATTCGTGAGCACATCGACAAACTCGAGATGGAGATTGACGATGAGATATGGCCTTTGCCAAAATATCGTGAGTTGTTGTTTACCAAATAATAATACCCCTCCCCCCTTCGGGTACCTCCCCTAATCAGGGGAGGAATTATTTATAGCCCTTGAGTTGCTCCCCTGATTAGGGGATTGCAGGAGGTAAGCAGGAAACTTTCACTATTTATAGTCCTTGAGTTGCTCCCCTGATTAGGGGAGCTGTCACGAAGAGACTGAGGGGTACTCAAGTGGGATTATTTTTTATCCGATTTTAGAGATCTTCTTTAATTTTTCCTCATCGATAATCTTGATCTTGCGCCCATCAATGGCAATCAGTTTTTCCGAAGCGAATTGCGACAAGGTACGGATAGCGTTCGAGGTAGTCATATTCGAAAGGTTGGCCAAATCCTCACGCGAAAGATATATACTCAGCGTAGAGTTGTCTTCTTCCAACCCATAGCTCTCCTTCAGGAACAATAGTGATTCAGCCAATCGGCCACGAATATGCTTTTGCGTCAGGTTCACTGTGCGACGATCGGCCACACCCAATGAAGCCGACAGGTTGCGGATAAAAAAACAAGCCAGACGGATATTCTCTTTCACCAGTTCATCAATGAGCGACAAAGGTATCAGACATACTACAGAAGACTCAACGGCAGCGGCAGCATTGACATAGGTCTCGTTGGCAAAGAAGGCACGGAAACCAAAGTACTCTACGGGCTTGATCATACGCACAATCTGACTTCTACCACCTACACCTTCCCTAAACACTTTCACCTTGCCCTTCAGTAAGCAGTACAGGTGAGTGGGCGTTTCATCTTCACTATGCACAATTTCGTTCTTCTTATATGTCTGGAGCGTAAAACTACCAGCCAAACGTTCACGTTGTTCAAGAGTCAATGGTGCCCAAAGATCCGAAATCATCTCAGGGATATTAAAATCCGAAATATTAATCTTCACCATTGTCTTATCCGTTTAGTAAGAATCTTTCTGCTTCGATAGCCGCCTTACAACCACTACCCGCAGCTGTAATAGCCTGACGATAATGGGGATCTGCCACATCACCAGCCGCAAACACACCAGGAACATTGGTTCTCGGACTGCTTCCCTCGGTCACGATATAACCCGCTTCATCGGTCTGCACATACTCTTTGAAGATGTCTGAGCTGGGCTTATGACCAATAGCCAGGAAGAAGCCGTCGATAGGCAGGTCATAATGACGCTCATCAGCCTCACCCCTACGATGTACCAAGTGCACACCTTCCACACCGTTGTCACCAAAGAGTCCTTCGGCATTGTGTTCAAAGAGCACCTCGATCTTCGGATGGTTCATCACACGCTCCTGCATAATCTTCGAAGCACGGAGGAAAGGTTTGCGTACTACCAGATACACCTTAGCAGCCAAGCCAGCCAGATAGGTAGCCTCCTCGCAGGCGGTATCGCCACCACCTACCACAGCTACCACTTTCTTACGATAGAAGAAACCATCACAAGTGGCACAAGCACTCACACCCATGCCTGCATATTTCTTTTCATCCTCCAAGCCCAAATACTTGGCAGCTGCACCCGTAGCAATTATCAATGCCTCTGCCTCAATCACCTTTTCGTCGTCAATGGTAATCTTAAACGGACGCTGGCCTAAATCGGCCTTAGTAGCCACACCTTGACGAAGATCTGCGCCAAAGCGTTCGGCTTGCTGACGCAAGTCTTCCATCAGCTGGTTGCCATCCACCCCTTGAGGATACCCTGGAAAATTCTCAACTTCTGTTGTTGTCGTCAGCTGACCTCCAGGTTGCAAACCTGCATACAACACGGGCTGAAGGTTGGCACGCGATGCATAGATAGCAGCTGTATAGCCTGCCGGACCCGAACCGATAATCAGCAATCTTACTTTTTCTGTTTCCATATCTTTTTGTTTTTAATTTCTTCACCTCAGGTCGATGACCTCTATACCAGGGTACTGACTCTTGTCAAACACAAAAGCAGTAGCAGGAAGAGGACGTTTTTTTACTTCAAACTTATTAATATCTATCACCACCACATCCAAACCGCCACGACTCGCCATACTCAACCTAACGGGGTAGAGTTCCTTCTGATGTATCAACAGCACGATGCTCTGCATCTCCTCGCGAGGGATGGTGGTTGTCATAATCACCTTCCTTACATCAGACACACCCGTCTCGCCAAATTTCAGTTCGTAGCCTTGCTGATAAAGCGATATCCATGCGTAGGGGTTCAGTGCCTGCAACTCTTCGTCAGTAGGTTCAGACACATTCACCTCCTCGTTTTCCTCCACCAAAGTCCACTGCGTCTTGCCATCAAACCATGTCTTCATACCTGGTGTGTCCAACACAAATTGCTTGCCCTGCACAGAGATATGTCCTTGCGATTGTTGATCATCCATATACACTGTAAAGTCTATCTCCACACGCCCCTCGGCAAAGGCCTTTTGCAACACCTCATCCAACAACTCCTTAGGCGTCTGAGCCATTGAAAACTGAAAGTTGAACATTGAAAATAGGAACATAAAGAGAGCTGTACTTAATAAGTGCCTACGCATCCCTTCCCCTACAGTTTTTTCACCCATTCGCTTCATCTTCAATTATCAATTCTTGAAATTGGCCAATTTCTCCTCCAACGCCATTTCGTCCACACACAGCACATCACGCGGCTTACTGCCCATAGCAGGACCCACGATGCCCGCTTTCTCTAACTGGTCCATCAATCGTCCGGCACGATTATAACCTATAGAGAACTTACGTTGTATCAACGACGTTGACCCTTGCTGATGAATCACCAACAAACGGGCAGCATCCTCGAACAGAGAGTCGAGCTTATCCATATCCACATCGGCACCACCACCTTCTGAGTCGGTATCATCCGCCACCTCTGGCAGGTAGAACGGCGTGGTATAGCCTTGTTGCTCGGCAATAAACTTCACAATATTCTCTATCTCAGGCGTATCGATAAATGCACACTGTACACGCACTGGGTCGTTGCCTTGCAGGAACAGCATATCACCCTTACCAATCAACTGGTTGGCACCCGGACGATCAAGGATGGTACGCGAGTCGATCATCGCAGCCACACGGAAAGCTATACGAGCAGGGAAGTTCGCCTTGATGGTACCAGTGATGATGTTCGTAGTAGGACGCTGGGTAGCGATAATCATGTGAATACCCACAGCACGAGCCAACTGTGCGATACGTGCAATAGGCAACTCCACTTCCTTACCAGCCGTCATGATCAAGTCACCAAACTCATCAATCACCACCACGATATACGGCAAGAAACGATGTCCATGGTTAGGATTCAGACGGCGACTATTGAATCGTTCGTTATATTCCTTAATATTGCGCACCTTGGCCATCTTCAGCAAGTCGTAGCGGGCATCCATCTCAGCACACAACGAGTTAAGCGTACGCACTACTTTCTTCACATCCGTCACCACAGGCTCCTTGGCATCTTCCAGTTGTGCCAGGAAATGATGGTCAAGCTCGCTATACACGCTAAACTCCACTTTCTTTGGATCCACCAGCACCAATTTCAGCTCAGCAGGATGCTTCTTATACAGCAACGAGGCAATCATGGCATTCAAGCCCACCGACTTACCCTGACCTGTGGCACCGGCTACCAACATGTGCGGCATCTTGGCCAAGTCAATCACAAATGGTTCGTTGCTAATGGTCTTACCCAGCACCATCGGCAGGTCGGCCTTGCTCTCCTGAAACGCCTTGCTACCCACTACACTCTGGCCAGACACCACCCTTGGCGTCTTATTAGGCACCTCAATACCGATGGTACCCTTACCTGGGATAGGAGCAATGATACGGATACCCAATGCAGCCAACTGCAAAGCGATGTCATCTTCCAGATTGCGCACCTTGGCGATACGAATACCTTCGGCCAATGTCAACTCATACAGTGTGATAGTAGGACCTACTGTAGCCGTAATGGTCTTTATCTCAATGCCAAAGCTACGCAACACCTCCACGATGCGGTTCTTGTTCTCTTGCTGTTCCTCCATATCCACACTTGGACCGTCATTGTCGAAGTGCTTCATCAAGTCCAGTGTTGGGAACTTATAGTGAGACAAGTCTAACCTTGGATTATAAGGCTCCAGCTCTACCATCTCCTCGTCTTCAGGCACATCCACATCAAAATCAGGGTCTGAGCCATCCTCCTTTTCAACCTCGGTCTCATCATCAGGCTCCTCCATAAACAATTCCATATCATCTTCACGAGTGGCCTCAGCAGCTGGGTTCAGTACCACAAAGCTGTCATCATCAGGGCCACCCAGGTCTATTTCTGCTGGCTTCGTATCTTCCACCACCTTATCTGTCAGGTCAACAGTCATAGGCTGTTCCTCTTCAGTTGGAATACTTTCTGCCTCATCCGCAAGTTTCTCTTTCTTTCTACGTTTCAGATAACCGAAGCCCAACAGTTTACGTAACCAGATGATGGTTTGCGTACTGAGATAAGCCAACAGACATACGGCGGTAAAGAACAAAATCATCAGTACCCCAGGCACACCCACCTGGCTCTCCAGCCAACTGTTCACATTAAAGCCGTGCAAGCCACCCAGATAGAAGAATGTGTCCTCGTACATACCTTTGAACATGAAGCCAAAGAATACCGAGAACCACACCATCAGTAGTGCACACCCAATGAACCATTTCCACAGTCTTACCTTCACCACGCGCATCAGTTTCAAACCCATCACGAGGAAGAAGATGACCATAAAGAGCGATGGTGCACCAAATTGTTGGTTAATGAAGTAGTCGGCCAACTGCGCCCCACGAATGGCACCCATATTCTGCACATCCCCCTCACCCGCCAGTAGCTGTTCAGAGGTATTATTGTCAATCACACTTTGGTCAGCTGCACCATAGAGGAAGAACGAACCAAATGACACAAGGGCAAATGCAGCCATCAGCGCAACAGCCAGTCCCAGAATGAAATGCAAGGTCTCACTCTTTAGAAAAGCCTTGATAGCGCCCACTTTTCCAAGCGGTTGCTCTTGCTGTATCTTGCTCTTAGCTTTCTTATTATCTTTGTTTTCTGCTTTCATCACAAGTCTTTATCGTTTCTTTGAATTTGTAAATTTAGAAACATTTTGTCAAATCACAAAACAATTACCCCAAAATCTTGTTTTACAACACTATCCTAAAACATTAATAATGCCTTGGATTAAATAAACCCAAATGGTTTTCCACGACAGCTTACTTATAATCACTCCCATCGTCAGCAGCTATAAAAGGCTGAGTCTCTTGCTCCCCATACATTTTTACACGTTTATCCTGTAGGAATATCTCATTGAGTGTATAAGCCAAAGAATCCAATGTTGCTTCACGCTTTGCAGACTTCAGTTCACATTCCCAGATGGTGATGCAGTTCCACCCCATTGCATTCAGTTGGTGCTTTACCTCCAAATCCCGCTCTTGGTTCCTCTTTATTTTTTTCACCCAAAACTCAGTGTTCGTCTTAGGAATCTTACAACATGCAGAATTATTTATTCTCCAATCACCATTATCCATTTCAGGCAAAGTCACATTGTGACCATGCCAGAAACAACCATTGATAAATATACAAGTCTTATATTTGCGAAGCACCAGGTCAGGATGCCCAGGCAACCGCTTATGATTGAGTCGATATCTGAAACCCCTACTCCACAACCCACGCCTTACAATCATTTCTGGCTTGGTGTCTTTAGCATGGATAGCAGCCATGTTAGCGTGTCGCTGCTGTGGAGATAATTTATCCATAGGCAAATTCACAATCTATAATCCATCAGTTCCTTCCCTGTAGGATAGATGGGCGCCCCTTCAACAAAACTATTGTCAAAAATACGATGAGTAGAGATTAACCTGTTGATGTCAAAATGCCCTATTGACACTTCTTCGTCAAAACGGAAAACGAAATAGTCACCCTTGGGCTCTCTTGGATAAAGGGCATTACGCATTCTTTCCTCACTCATCTCTGCATAATCATGGATACGGAATACATGATATTTATTCTCTTGCTCGTGTCCCTCTTCATAAAGGATAGCGAATTTTGGCCGCATCTTCCTGATTCTGGTCTTTGGCATTGAGCCCTGACGATCAGGGGCAAGTCGCACGTTGTAAATCAACGTACCACTATCGTTCTTGCCTGTTATTTACACACATACTGCACGCTCACTTTCTTGTCAACTTCCTGCAAGACATAGATGTCCTTCAGGACCTTCTCTACAAGGCGGCTATCGTACTGGTGTTCTTCAAACAGAATGTACATTATACCTTATCGTTTTGAAGTCTGAAAAACTCCTTTTGCTGCTCTATTTCTCTACGCAGTTCCTCTTGCGTAGGCATATAAGTCAGGTATTTTGCAGCATAGAGTTGGTCGCTACCATTCAATACAGAATAATGGGCCACATCCTCATCTGTTTCCGCACAGAGCAAAATACCGATAGTTGGATTATGACCTTTTGGACGCATTAAGTCATCATACATCTTAACATACATGTCCATCTGTACCACATCCTGATATCTCAGTTTAGTTGTTTTCAGGTCTATCAATACAAATGTAATTATAAAACACGAGATCAATGTAATAATCCTCTTTCTCCGTATGGATATGTTTCTGTCTGTCAACGAAAGCAAATCCCTTGCCCAATTCCATCAGAAAGGGTATCAAGTGGTCTATAATACTCTGCTCCAAATCACTCTCCGTATAGTCCGTATTGTTCTTGGATCCCAGAAACTCAGCCACCACAGGGTTCTTCATGTATTCCAACTTATCTTGAAGTGGTGCAGTTAGTTTCTGCATTTCGTCATGCACAGCCTCCTTGTCTTGTGAGCGAAGCAGACGATGATAGTACTGACTGCTCACGTTACGCTGGAGCGTACGAGTACTCCACTTTTCACGAGTCGCCTCTTGTTCATACCAGCCGCGAGCCTCCTTGCTGCTTTCCTGCAGAATGATACGATAATGTGTCCAAGAAAGTCTGATTGGAGATTGTGCAGTCAACGATTGCAAAATTAGAGTCATTGAGGATTGTGAACTCGTTGCGTTCACAATCTCCAAACTTTCAAATTTTTCCGTCAGTGATGGGACTATTTCTGATTTTCCACTCATTGCGTGGAAAAAGTCTGAATGCTTCAAGTAAAAATCAACAAAATGATGAAGATTCCTTTTTATAAAGCCCTCACCATACTTCTTTGTCAATCTTTTACCCAAATTCTCAATTACCTGCTCACCATACTCTGCACGTTTGTCCTTCAGTACCTCATGTTGGATACGCATACCCAATAGTTCCGTTTGATCAGCGTCTCATTTACTGCGCGATAAGCCGCAACCTGTGCTTGTTCAATAATGGTACAAGCATCTTGATAAAGAACATCATAGTTGGAATTCTCTACCAACGAACCTTGCTTTTTTATAATATCCTCGCTCATTTCTCTATCAGTTGTTCTCTTCGATTGTCTTTTTCCAGTTCATCACTTTCTTCACGATGTCAGTTAGCCGTTCCGTGTTCACCATTTTTCCCGTTCGTCGTACTTTAGTGTTTCGATAAGCAACAGATCCGCAGGTAGCCACTTCACGTTGTCCAGCTCATCTTTCAACAGCCACTTCGCTGCTTCGTGTTCGTTCAGATGCAGTGTCTCTGTTAACAAAGAACAAAGGTAGCAATGCATTGTGAGATGAAAATTGGAGTAATCGTATTCGACGGTACACAGAAACTCATCCACGTTGATCTCCGTCGATAATTCTTCGCGAATCTCTCGCTTCAGCGCCTCCTCCGGTGTTTCGCCAGTTTCCATCTTTCCGCCAGGGAACTCCCACCAATCCTTAAAATCGCCGTACCCTCGCTGAGTGGCGAAGATTTTATCTCCCTTGCGAATTATCGCTGCTACGACTTCTATCTGTTTCATATTTCCTCTAAACCAATAGATTTCAAATAGAAGTATGTACTATTATAAAATATTGGCAAACGGGTATGATCGTCTGGATTGCCGTTGGGCACACAAATAATCATTCCTTGGCGAGCACGAGTCATTAACACTCGGTAAGCATTCAGTTGGTATGATTGGGCTTCTGCCTGACGAATCTTCATCCACTTACTTCCTCTGAATGCATTATGGTCCCAACCATCGGGCGTGTAGCGGAAATCACCATCCCAAACTAAGCACGTCCAATCGAGCTCTAAACCCTGTATATCAAACTCTGTGGCAGCATCTTCCAAAAACAAAGAAGAGCGTACGTCCATTTTGTCTGCAAGAAACCAACTCTCTATATCGGGCTGCAATCTTACATCAATAGCCAAAGGTTTCAAACGATAGGCTTGCGAAGATACTACTATACCATATCTTTCAGAACCACGAGCCTTCTCTTCTAACCATTTCTTGGCCTTGTCCAAATCACGAGTCAGTACAACAGGATACTTGTCTTTGAACGACTTATAAAGCTTTTTTGCCTGTTCTATATCTCTGTCCAGTACGTAATGAACAAACTTCGACATGTTTTCCGCACGGAAAGAACGCATCGAAACAGCCAAATGCAGTTGATCAACCTGTAGCGCATTAGGATTATGGCTGACCAATTCCGCGACATTACCCTCTGCGTATTCTTTATCTGTAAGGTGTTTCGAAAGATAAACTTTCCAGTTGGGGAATGTCTCATTGACAGCACGGATCCATTCACCAATACCTGCCTCACCCGTATTGATTTCTTGACCACCTCCGACGAGACAGACGATTACAGCCCAGTCTTTTCTTAGATCAAGCGACCATATTAGAAATTCGGCTTCAGACATAGGAAAGTTAGGGACTTTCTTCATACCACCCCTGCTTCCGCCTCGTGCCAACCATCCAGCAAGATGTTCCAAATCCCAAGAACGCTGAGCCTCATCGAAGATAGCCACATGTTCCACTTCACCATGTCCTGCAGTCTGGTGAGCTACAGATTTCGTCGCGTCAATTTCCAATCGGGCATTGGTTATCGGCAGTTTGATTTTTGCTAGCATGTTTCCACGATAGCGATGGATAATCTGAATAAATTGCGACACCTCACGCTTGGCATCTGTAATGTTACACTTATTACCCTTTTCATGTTCTCGTCTTTGTTTATCCTTGGCCAATGCTGCCGTTAATACTTTCACCAGTGGGTCGTTACCTGATAGATATACAGCCAGATTACGTTCACCCTCTGTTTCGTTTTCTGCTTTTATTGATTGTTGAATAGCGACATTCAAACCAACAAGAGTTTTTCCCGCCCCAGGTACACCAGTAACAAAGCAAATGCTTTTCTCTTTATGCTCTTTACTATGATTAATAACATCCAAAACAAATTGAGTAGTATCTTCCAATGCCGCACCTGCAGCTTCATGGCGGGTGATATCCTCAACAGAATGATTTTGATACAATGCGCTGGCAGCCTCAATGATAGTTGGTGTTGGTGAATACCTACTAATAGCCCACTCAGAAAACTCACTTATAGAAGAAGGCTGTGCATTTTCACGTTCTATTACAGCTTCTATCAGTTCTTTTAGATTATCATTGTTGGTCAGCAGAGGATTATAGATATGATCGTCATAAACAGAAAAGCACAACTCATGGCTGCTTTGTTTTGCCTCTGTCGCAACAAGGATAGGAACAATGATACGCTTATGGCTATCTAAATGAAAATTTTTTAGGTCGAGTGCATAATCCAGCACCTGTTCCATATCAGCCTGCAAATAGGTATTCTGACCAGCTTTAAACTCTATAGTAAATACTATTCCACGTAGCAGCAACACAACGTCTATTCGTTTCCCCAATCGGGGAATAGAGTATTCAAAAATAATTTCTCCATTTTCTTCTTTCCAAGGCCGCAATACACTTTGCATAATCTCTATCTCTTCAGACCATGCAAACTTTTGTTCAGCGATACTATCGCCCTCATCATTTCGAGAAATACTCCCAAAGATAGCATCAACGGAACTGTTGATAAAAACAGATAATGACGCTCTGTAGAAATATCTATTTATCATATGTAGTCTAAATCATAATTTATCGACCTATTTTTGAGTTTCCCACTAACTACTTTATAATTACTTATTAAGTATAATAGAGTTACCCAACAACTCGAAATATGTATGTTTTACAACTTCACTTCGATATGTTATTCACCAAAAACTCCTTCAACGGCTCCAAATACTCTGCATCCAAATTCCAGTGCTGGGTGTTCTCGTAGTAACGCTCTGCCTCTTTCACCAACGAGACACGATATTTTTGCACTTGTCTATCTGTTCGGCAAGCCATCTGCTTATTTTTCCTTGTTCTACAAGTACCACTTTAACACGATTATAGCATTCGCCTTGTTGACTATTCGTCATATTCAGTTAAATTTTCAGCTGTAAATATACAAAAAAAACACGAATTAAGCACTAATTTCAAAAAAAACACATAAAAGATAGTAATGGTTACCCAAAAGATCTTCAACAGCAAGATATTTGGCAATTAAACTAAACCATCTTTGCATAAATTACGTCCCTCGTCAACGAATATGAGTTCATGAAGTGTGTTGGTCATAGTTACATAGTTACACTATGCTTGTTAATCACTTGATACTTAATAGTTTTATATGAGTGTAGCTTTGTTCAGAAGTTACACTGTTTTTGCTTGCAACAAAACAAGTTGTTTTGCTGTGGTTCGATACTATCTAACACCCTGTAAGGAGCATCATAGCGACACCAAAACAAGTTGTTTTGGTGTGACGCATTACTTCTTCTTAATGAGGATAACAGAACCCTGACTTTGGCGTTTACGTATGCAACCTGATATGCTCTCGCCTCGCTTGAGATGTCCTGCACACCTCTTTCAACTCATTTAGACCTAAATCGGGACAATATATTTCTTCGAACTCACGTTAAATTATCAAAAAGAGGCGAGTTCACACTCGTAGGGTGACTCTTTTTTATTATATTTGCTCACAAGAACAAAATACATCATTTACTAACCTAAAAAAACTAAAAACATGAAAGACTTACAAATGTATATCAATGGTCAGTTCTGCGAAAGCTCGAACGGAAAATGGATTGATGTACTAAACCCGTCAACCGAGGAAGTGATCTCACGTCAGCCCGAAGGCACGATTGAGGATGTGAACCGTGCACTGGACGCTGCCCGTGCAGCTCAGAAGGCATGGGGAAAGACGCCTGCCATAGAGCGTGCACAGTACCTGCTGAAAATGGCTGAAGGTATCAAGAAGCGTGAAAAGGAATTCACTGAGATTATCATGCGCGAGCAAGGTAAGACACGCACATGGGCCAGCATCGAGGTGGGCGCTACCATTGCCTACTTTGAGTATATGGCTACCTTCGCACGTCATATCGAGGGTGAGATTATCCCCAGCGACCGTCCCAACGAGACCATCCTGCTGACAAAGAAGCCAATCGGTGTCGTAGCAGGTATTCTGCCCTGGAACTTCCCATTCTTCCTTATTGCCCGTAAGGCTGGTGCTGCATTGATAGCTGGTTGTACGATTGTCATCAAACCTTCTCAGCTCACTCCTGAGAACTGTACTGAATTTGCAAAGGTGGTAGCCGAAACAGGACTTCCTGCAGGCGTCATCAATATTGTGACAGGTAAGGGTTCTGTTATCGGTAACGAGATGGCTGGCTCGCCAAAGATTGATATTGTCAGCGTGACAGGTTCTGTAAGTGCAGGCGAAAGCATCATGGCTGCAGCTGCGAAGAACATCACTAAGGTATCGCTCGAACTGGGCGGCAAGGCCCCTGCTATCGTCATGAAGGATGCCGACCTGGAGCGTGCTGCACAATGGATAGTTGACAGCCGTATCGGTAATAACGGACAAATCTGTAATAATGCCGAACGCGTTTATGTGCAGAAGGAAGTGAAGAAGCAGTTTACGGATATTCTTGTGGCTAAGATGAGTGCCGTAAAAGTAGGCGATCCTTGCGCTGATGAGAGCGTAGATATGGGTCCATTGGTGGAACAGCGTGCTCTGGAGAGCGTTACTGAAAAGGTGGAACGTGCCATCAAGCAGGGTGCCAAGTTGCTGTGCGGTGGTCATAGGGTTGGCGAAAAGGGCTATTTCTATGCTGCTACGGTACTTGACAATTGTCGTCAGGATATGGACATCATCCACGAGGAGACCTTCGGTCCTGTGATACCGTTGATTGAATTCTCTGATATCGACGAAGTGATTGCTATGGCCAACGATTGTGAATATGGTTTGGCATCAAGCATCTTCACGAAGGACCTGAACGTAGCTGTGAAGGCTTGCCGCGAGTTGGAGTTTGGTGAGACCTATGTCAACCGCGAACACTTCGAGGCTATTCAGGGTTTCCACGCTGGCGTGAAGAAGAGTGGCATCGGTGGTGCCGACGGTAAGCATGGCGTTGAGGAATATCTCGTAACCCATGTGACCTATCTGGATACTTATGAAGATATGTAATCTATGAAGATTGGATTATTCGTTCCTTGCTATGTCGATGCGCTCTACCCTGAGGTGGGCGTATCGACATACAGGCTTTTAAAAAGCTTGGGACTTGATGTGGAGTACCCCGAACGGCAAACGTGTTGCGGACAACCTATGGGGAATGCGGGCTTTGAACACATGGCAGAGCCGTTGGCAAAGAAGTTCGACGAACTATTTGCTCCATACGATTATGTGGTAGCTCCGTCGGCCAGTTGTGCGGCTTATGTGCGTTGCTTTCATCCCCATCTGATGAAAGGTCGTTCGTGTGATGCAGCTGCCAAGACAACAGATATCGTAGAGTTTCTGCACGATGTCATCCAGGTGAAGAGCTTGCCTGCCAAGTTTCCCCATAAGGTAAGCGTTCACAACTCTTGCCACGGAGTGAGGGAATTGGGACTCTCATCGCCATCAGAGCGCAACGTGCCTCGTTTCAATAAGATAATTGACCTGTTGCAACTGGTGGAAGGTATCGAGATAGTCGAACCGGAACGCCCTGACGAGTGTTGCGGTTTCGGAGGTATGTTTGCCGTCGAAGAGCAAGCCGTCAGCCGCAGGATGGGCATCGACAAGGTGAAACGACATATCGCTACGGGTGCCGAATATGTGACTGGTCCCGACTCATCTTGTCTGATGCACATGCAAGGCGTAGCTGAAAAAGAGCATCTGCCTATACAGTTTATTCATGTTGCACAAATACTTGCTTCCGGCCTATGAGTACACAACATTCTAAAGCTGCTGAAGTTTACCAGCAGCACCCAGAGGTGGTACAGCGTCATGACCAGACTTTCTTTGGTGTCCGTCAGAAGCGCGACCGCATGGCCCAGGCTTTACCCGAATGGGAGGACTTGCGCGAAGCTGCCAGTCAGATTAAGAAGCATACCATCACCCATCTGGCCGATTATCTGGAAAAGTTTGAGAGCAATGCCGTCAAAAACGGTGTTCAGGTCCATTGGGCGACCGATGCCGATGAATACAACCGCATTGTCTTCGACATATTATCGAAGCATCAGGTGAAAAAGGTAGTAAAGAGCAAGAGTATGCTCACTGAGGAGTGCCATCTGAACGAGCATCTGGAGAAGTGTGGCATTGATGTTGTTGAGACCGACCTGGGTGAACGCATCCTCCAACTGATGAAGTTAGCCCCCAGCCACATTGTAATGCCAGCTCTTCATGTGCATCGTGAGGACATCGGCGACTGCTTCCGCAAAAAGGGACTGATGGATAATCCCGACCTGAATAGTAATCAGAGCGATGACCCCAACGATCCTACCTTCCTTACCTACGTGGCCCGTATGCATTTGCGCCAGCAGTTTGCCGAGGCAGAAGCGGGTATGACAGGAGCCAACTTCGGTATTGCAGAGACGGGCGATGTGGTGGTTTGCACCAATGAGGGCAACGCTGATATGTCGACTTCATTCCCCAAGCTGCATATCGTGTCGATGGGCATCGAGAAGCTTATTCCGAACTATGAGGCGATGGGAGTGTTCCAACGACTGTTGGCACGCAACGGAACGGGTCAGGAGACCACCGTCTATACCAGTCATTTCCGTGGACCTCGCCCTGGTGGTGAGATGCACATCATCCTCGTGGATAATGGGCGCAGCTCAATGCTTGGCAACGAGGAACATTGGCAGACACTGAAATGTATGCGCTGTGGTGCCTGCATGAATACATGTCCTGTCTATCGCCGTTCGGCTGGCTATAGCTACACTTATTTCATTCCCGGACCTATTGGCATCAATCTGGGCATGTTGCGTGATGCCAAGCAGTATTCCGACAATGTGTCGGCTTGTTCGCTTTGCTGTTCATGCGACAATGTGTGTCCTGTCAAGGTCGACCTTTCTACGCAGGTCTATCGTTGGCGCCAACAACTCGACTCGCTCGGCAAGGCTGATCCTATGAAGAAAATGATGTCGAAGGGCATGTCGTTCCTGTTCAATCACCCATCAGTCTATAAAGGAGCCCTGTGGTTGTCACCGATGGTCAACTGGGTGCCTGACTCACTGATCAATATGAAACTGAATCCTTGGGCCTACGGTCATCAGATGATGACATTCCCCAAGAAGTCGTTCCACGAATTATGGAAGGAGGAAGAACTATGAGTGCGAGAGAAGAAATATTGGAAAGGCTGCGGAAGAATACGCGTGAAACCTACGACTTTCCTGACCTGAGTGGATTGAATCCCATTACGTTTCCTGATCCTGTGGCCGAATTCATCAAGAAGACCACCACAACAGCTGGGGCCAAGCTCATCGAGATGGAAGAGAGCGACAATCTGAATGAGCTCATTCGCAAGGCCTATCCTGAGGCAAAGGTGCTGGCAAGCAATCTTCCAGGCATCGAGGCCGACTTGAATCCTGATACTGTTGAACATGTCGAAGATTTGATGAAGGTGGACGTAGGCATCATTGAAGGTCGCATAGGTGTGGCTGAAAATGCCTGCATCTGGATTCCGCAACAGATGAAGGAGAAGGCCGTCTGCTTTGCATCTGAGTATCTGGTCATCATCCTGAGACGTGATGATATTGTGAACAACATGCATGAAGCCTATGCACGATTAGCAACGTCAGCAGAATACTTCCAGCAATACAAGTTCGGCACCTTCATCAGCGGTCCAAGCAAGACGGCCGATATTGAGTCGGCTCTCGTTTATGGCGCTCAAGCCGCCCGTGGAGTTACCGTTGTGCTAAAGAAGTGAAAACAAAGTGAACCCCGATAGTTTTGTCTAACTATCGGGGTTCACTTTATATAACGATGGGATCACCAAAATGGAAGAATCAGTTAAAGATCACCGTCTTGTTCTTGAAAGTAAGTATCTTGCGCTCGATGTGCTTCTGAACGGCACGTGAGAGGACAATCTTCTCAAGGTCCTTGCCCTTGTTGACCAGCGTCTCGATGCTGTCCTTATGGGTGACACGCACCACATCCTGCTCGATGATAGGGCCAGCATCCAACTCGGTAGTGATATAGTGGGCCGTAGCACCGATAATCTTGACACCACGCTCGAAAGCAGCATGGTAGGGCTTGGCACCGATGAAAGCTGGCAAGAACGAATGATGGATATTGATAATCTTATGACGGTAGTGGGCAATCATCTCCTCAGAGATGACCTGCATATATCGAGCCAGTACGATGAAGGTGACACCATTATCGCGCAACAGCTGCATCTCTACCTCCTCCTGCTTGGCCTTGTTGTCCTTGGTGATGGGCAAGCAGTAGTAAGGAATGCCAAATTGCTGAGCCACAGGACGCATATCCTCGTGGTTGCTGATGATAAGCGGTATCTCCACATCCCACTCACCTGCACTGTAGCGTGCCAACAGGTCGTAGAGGCAGTGCGACATCTTGGATACAAAGATGGCCATGCGGGGCTTCTGGTCGGAGAAATACAGACGGAAGTGCATCTGGTACTTCTGACCATAAAGGGTATTGAAATAGTCTTCTATCTTCTCTTCAGGGATGGCAAACTTCTCGAGTTGCCACTCAATACGCATGAAGAATATGTTCTCTACCCTATCGACATACTGGTCGAGGTAGATGATGTTTCCCTGGTTGACCGTGATGAAGTTGGTGACATCGGAGATGATGCCAGGCCTGTCAGGGCAGTACAACAATATGATTGCAGTTCGTTTCATTTTACTTCTTTCATCATTTCTTTAACAGCGGTTTCCAACTGGCGGTCATAGCCATTCATCACATCCTCTGGAGTATTATAGACGGTGATGTCAGGCTTGAGTTCGGTATTCTCACCATAAACGCCATTCATATCTACACAACCCACCTGAGGGATGCCAAATACGAGGGTGTTGTCCATCAGTGTCTCCCACCACACAGCAGTCATGGTGCCTGCTACAGGTGAGCCGATAAGCTTACCAATGCCTAAAGTCTTATATACCAACGGGAAGCCGTGTCCATTGCTATAGTCGTTCTCACAGATAAGCACACACGATGGCTTGGTCCATTTGTTATAGGGGTCGTAGCCGATGTACTGGTTGCGAGGCACGAAATGCTGGTACTCCTTGCCATCCAACAGGGTGCAGAGGTCATCGTGCAACCAACCACCACCGTTGTTGCGCTCATCAACGATAACGGCCTGCTTCTGACGGTTCTCATCGCTGAGGATATCAGCATACACCTGACGGAAGCTCTGGCTATCCATCGCACGAACATGCACGTAGGCCACCTTACCGCCTGAGAGTTTCTCGACCAACTTCTTGTTGCGATCTACCCAACGCTTGTAGAGCAGGTCGGTAAGCTCGGAAGCAGATACAGGCTTCACGGTCACATCGAAGCGCTTGCCGGTACTGGGGTTATAGACGCTCACAAGTACTGGCTTGCCAGCCTTGCCATCCAGCATAGGATAGTAGTCGGTGTCCTTGCCGATGGGTTGACCATCAATCTTCTCGATGATGCTACCCTCGCCTACGTCGGTCTTCTTCACAGCAAACGGACCTTTGGCAACGACTTCCTTCACCTTGAGGCCATCGCCCGTATAGCTCCAGTCGTAGAACAAGCCCAACGAAGCAGTTGTGAGCTGAGGACCTGCAGGACTATAGCGCGTACCAGTATGCGAAGCGTTGAGCTCGCCCAACATCTCGCTGGTCATCTCGGCAAAGTCGTAGTTATTGTTGATGTAGGGCAAGAAACGGCGATAGTTGTCGCGCATCTTGTTCCAATCGGTCCCGTGCAGGTTGACATCATAGAATTTATCGAGTACCTGTTGCCAGATATGGTCGAAGAAGTATTCACGCTCCTGGGCAGGACGATAGTTGAAGTTGGCCTCAAAGTCGATATTCTTGCTGCTCTTCTTCTCCAGATCCACCTCCTTGATGCCACCCTGGGTAGCGAGGTAGAGCTTCTTGAAATCCTTATCTGGCACCAACTCAGCACGACCCACATTCTTCAGCACAATAGAGGTACTGCCCTCCTTGAGATCGTGCATCCAAAGGTCGGCCCCTGCCTCGAACGAAGCGGTGTAGTAGAGTTTGTCGCCCTTGGTGTTGAGCACAGCATCTGCCAGATGGGAAGAGTTGACGGTGAGGCGTATCACACGGTCCTTGCAATTGTCGAAGTCGAACTGCAAAGGCTCAACCTCCTTCTTATCTGAATCACCATTATCCTTTGATTTGGTGTCTTTAGCATCTTTCTTACCAGCAGCCTTGTCATCTTTTTCTTTATCTTTGTCCTTGTCTTTCTCGGCTTCTTCACGCAGAGCGGTTTCTTCCTTTGTCTGACGGAACTGTTCGTAAGCATCGAGGTCGAAGAACATGATATAGACGTCATCCTCAGCGCCCCAGCTACCATGACTGCGGTAGCCAGCACGGTCGGAGGCAAAGATCATCGCCTTACCACCCAGTACCCACTTGGCACTTACATCGTTATAGCCACTCTGAGTGAGGTTGTGTATCTCGCCATTGCCAGAGGCATTGACCAGTGCCACATCCTTGTTGTTCCAACCACCATAACCAATGTAGTTTGTGAGCAACCAACGACTATCAGGGCTCCACTGGAACCACTGGTCGCCATCGCTGTAGCTGTATTCATACTTGCCATCCATAGCGGTAACAACCTTCTTCGTAGCGAGGTCAATGACACGCAAGGTGGTACGGTTCTCCAAGAAAGCTACTTTCTTGCCATCAGGACTGTAGTAAGGCTGGAAAGACGTTATCTTGGTATTGGTGAGGCGCTCTTCCTTGATATCAGTAGCATAGGTAAACAACTTCTCGTCTTCCTTGCCCAACTTGGCCTGATAGATCTGCCAATAGCCATCACGCTCGGCTGCATAGACCAATGCACGACCATCAGGGGCGAAATCAATGCCTCGCTCTTGCTGAGGGGTATCGGTAATGCGCTTGGTAGTATTATACTCCACAGAGGTTACATACACATCGCCATGCATGATGAAAGCCACTTCTTTGCCATTGGGTGATACGGCCACATCAGTAGCCCCACGGCTCTGCACCTGACGAATCAGGTCTTTGTCGTTGCGGTCGGTCACCACGGTGACATTCACCTTCTGTGGCTGGGCACCTTCTTTCAAGGTATAGAGTTCGCCATTATACCCAAAGCACAAGGTACCGTTGTTGGCCACACTGAGGAAACGCACGGGATGGTCCTTCATGGTGGTAAGCTGCACATCATTGCTATCGTTGATACCACGCTTGAACACGTTGAACGTGCCTTTCTGCTCGCTCAGGTAGTAGAACGATTGTCCATCTGGTGCCCATACAGGGTTACGGTCTTCGCCGTAATAGGTGGTGAGCTGTTTGTATTCATACGCCTTGCCCTTAGGAGTAGCCATCCACACATCGCGTGTCACCGACGATTCGTGATGCTTGCGCCACTGGTCTTCCATACCTTTCCTATCGTGATAGAGCAACACACCATTCTTGCCCACATTGACATCTTCCAACGTCACTGACGAGAACAGATGAGGGCGTCCACCCTGAATGCTCACCGTATAAACCTGCTGGTAACGCTGGGGGAAGATGACCGACTCTGCATCGGGCATCAAATTCGCCTGGAACAGGACAGTGTTGGCATCCAAGAAAGCCATAGGCAGCTCATTGCCCGAGTGGGTGGTGAGGCGACGAGGAGTACCCCCGTCACGACTCATGATATAGAGGTCGTAGCCACCTTCACGTGCCGAAGCAAATACAATCTGCTTGCTATCGGGGCTCCACACAGGATAGGAGTCCTGTGCAGCATTGGTGGTAAGCTGGGTAGCCTTGCCACCGCCAACGGGTACGGTAAAGATATCACCTTTATACGAGAAGGCTATGACGGTGCCATCGGGAGAGATGGCGTTATGACGCATCCACAGGGGATTGTCCTGGGCAACGGCACCCGCTGTTACCAGGAGTGCCAGAAACAAACACTTTACTTTCATATCTTTATTATTTTATTTTCATCTATTAGACGGAACCGATGGCCACAGAAGTTGCTGCTGGCAGCTATTTTATCCGAAATCTAATTCTTTGGGGCCCTCACGCAACACTTCTGGTTCGCCAGTGGTACAGTCAATGACGGCAGAGCCTACAGTATCGCCAAAGCCTCCGTCGATGACGATATCTACCTGATTGCCCAAACGCTCGTCCATCAGTTCGGGGTTCACCAGGTAATCTACCTCATCCTCCTCGCTGAAAGGTAACGATGCCACCATCAACGGGGCATCGAGCACACTGCATATCTCACGCACAATGGCATTGTCGGGCATGCGGAAGCCCACCTCCTTACGGTTGCGGAAGATGCGGGGCAAGCGACTTGTGGCGTTTAGGATGAAGGTAAAAGGCCCAGGAAGGTTGCGCTTCATCAACTTGAACGAGTTGTTGTCCACCTTGGCATACTCGCTGATGGTACTCATGTCATAGCAAATCACCGAGAGGTGGTTCTTGCGCGGGTCGATGTCCTTCAAACGGCATACCTGCTCCACCGCACGCTCTTTCAAGGCATTGCAAGCCAAAGCATACTTGGTATCGGTGGGCATAATGATGATACCCCCATCGTTCAGCACATCCACTACCTCCTGTATGTCGGCAGGGTTGTTGTTCTTTTCATAGAGTTTCAGTATCATGGTTCTATCCTATTACTCCAAAATGTCTCAAGGCATTCGCAATGCCATCCTCGTCAACGGTATCGGTAATATAGTCGGCTACGGCCTTCACGCTGTCAAGGGCATTGCCCATAGCCACACCTATAGCAGCATGTTGTATCATGGAGATGTCGTTGCCTCCATCGCCAAAGGCCATCGTTTCCTCAAGGCTGATGCCGAAGTGACGGATAATCTCATCTATGCCCTGTTGCTTGGTGCATCCTTTGGTGGTGATATCCACAAAGGCAGGATGCCAGCGTCCCATCTCGCAATCGGGCACTAATGGTTGCAGTTCGGCTTCCTGCTTCTCATTCACAAAGGTGGTGAGCTGAATGATGTCCTTGCCCTCGGCAATGGCCTCAGCCACTGTCTTCTCTTCAAGCTGCACACCTACCTTTAATTGTCGGTAGAATAATTCTTCAAAGATTTCTCCGCTATCGCAAATCACCATATTGTGCTCCCCTACTATCAAGTTGGGTATGCCACGCTCGGTGGCATAACGAGTGATGATTTCTATACTGCGGTGTGAGATGGGGTGCTTGCTGATGACGGTGTCGCCAGCAAAGCAATAGCCTCCGTTCATGGTGATATAACCATCGATAAGGTTACGTTCCTCCAACGCTTGGACATTGTTAATGATAATCTTGGGTCGCCCCGTAGAAATAAAAATCTGCACACCGCGGGCTTTCGCCTCCGCAATGGCAGACACGGTAGAAACGGGTATCTGGTGAGTCTTAAAGCTCACCAGTGTCCCGTCTATATCGAAGAACAATGCCTTAATCACAACAGGTTGCCTGCTTCAATATCCTTGAAGTAACGGTAAGTACCTACTTTCAGTTCCTCGCAAGCAGCGTCGTCGCACACAATGATGCCCTTTGGATGCATCTGCAAGGCGCTGACTGTCCACATGTGGGTTACACCGCCCTCAATAGCATGTTGCAATGCGCGGGCCTTATTGTGACCATTGACGATAATCATCACTTCCTTGGCATCCATCACAGTACCTACACCTACGGTCAGCGCCGTCTTTGGCACTTTATTAATATCGTTGTCAAAGAAACGAGAGTTAGCGATGATAGTATCAGTGGTCAGTGTTTTCTGACGAGTGCGTGAAGTCAGTGAAGAGCCTGGCTCATTGAAAGCGATATGTCCGTCAGGACCAATGCCACCCATGAACAGATCAACACCACCGTAAGCCTTGATCTTTGCCTCGAAGCGAGCACACTCAGCCTCCAGGTCAGGAGCGTTACCATTCAGGATATTGGTATTTTCAGCCTTGATATTGATATGGCCGAAGAAGTTGTTCCACATAAAGCTGTAGTAGCTCTCAGGGTGTTCCTTTGGCAAACCTACATATTCGTCCATGTTGAAGGTAACGACGTTTTCAAAAGACACCTTACCTTGTTTGTTCAGTTCAATCAATTCGTGGTACATGCCCAGGGGTGATGAGCCAGTAGGACAGCCAAGTACGAAAGGCTTCTCTGCCGTTGGTTTAGCGGCATTAATCTTTGAAGCCACATAGTTGGCAGCCCATTTGGATACCAACTGATAGTTCGGTTCAATAATTACTCTCATTGTCTTAAAAAATTTAATGTGTTTATTTAGTTGTTATTTATCGCTTTCGCCATTGCTTCTGCCAACGCCTCACACTGTTCTTCAACAGACGCCAGCATGCCCTGCTTCATCTCCACAGGTTCGCCCACTAATGTAAAGTGGCTCTTCTCGGCAAACTCACCCAGCAGTCCCACTGCCTTACCAGCCCAGCTGAAGGAACCAAACCAGCCCAGGCAACGGCCCTTGATGTCGCGCATCAGAATCTTGCTCAAGATGGCTTCAATCTCAGGATAGAGCTGGGTGTTATACGTCGGACTACCGATAATCAGTCCGTTATATTTGAAGATATCTTCCAAGATATACGACGGATGACTCTTGCTGACGTTGTGCATCACCACATTCTTCACGCCATTGGCCGTGAGATGTTTGGCAATGAGCTCAGCCATCTGCTCGGTGTGTCCATACATGCTGCCATAGACAATCACCACACCCTTGTCGGCATCATAGCGACTCAGTCGGTCGTAGATACCTACCACCTTGGCGATGTTCTCCGTCCATACAGGACCATGGGTAGAGCAGATCATCTGAATAGGAAGTGCACCCAACTTCTGCAAGGCCTTCTGCACAGGTGAGCCATACTTGCCCACGATGTTGGCATAGTAGCGCACCATCTCGTCCCAGTACTTGTCGAGGTTTATCTGGGTATCTATCGGGCCACCATCTACTGTGCCATAGGTGCCAAAGGCATCGGCAGAGAAGAGTACCTGCTCGCTTGCGTCATAGGTCACCATCACCTCGGGCCAGTGTACCATAGGTGCCATGTAGAACGACAACTTATGATGCCCCAATTCAAGGGTATCACCCTCTTTCACTACAAGGCGCTGACTCTCCACGCCATAGTACCCATCAATCATGCCAAAGGTCTTCACATTGCCCACCAGAGTTACCTCAGGATAATATTGCTTAATCAAAGCAATCGAACTGGAATGGTCGGGCTCCATGTGGTTCACTATCAGGTAGTCGATAGGGCGTTCGCCCAAGATAGCCTTAATTTGCTGCAAGAAGATGTCGAAGTAGCCAATCTCAACGGTATCTATCAATGCTACTTTCTCATCTACAATAAGATATGAGTTATAGGACACGCCATAGGGAATGGGCCACATACCCTCAAACAGATGGGTGTTGCGATCGTTCACACCCACATAATGTATCTTGCCTTTCAGCAGAGAGAGATCTTTCATGTTACGTCTTTATTAGTTCCAAACCGCAAAAATAGGAAAAATATTCGTTTTACTCATCATTTTTCTGCTGTTTTTTTGCTTGATCGAACCTCTGCCAAGCTAAATCGGCATAAACATACCGCTGTACATCCTTTGTAGGCAATAGTGCCGTATAAAAAAAACGCTGATTTGCCCACTTGCGAAGCGTCTCAATACTACCTCCACCAGACACCACAGCTATTGTGCCACGATTATAGGCCGTAGCCACCAGACGCACTTGCTCTTCTACAGGCAAATCAGCCAACCCCTGATAATCTATGTAGGTGAGTTTGATGAACATGGCCACATACACACATTGCCATATTTCATCCTCTATACGGCTCAATCGCACCCTGCGGGCCATGCGGGTATCGTCGGTATCAAAATAAGCATCATATTGTGAGGGGTAAGCACTTTTCATCCAACGTTTTTCCAACCGTTCCACAAACGAGGGTTTCATCTGGAAGCGTCCAATGCTGAAGTCAAAGCCCTTGCTGCCCATGGTGACATAGGTGCCACCCACTGCTGTGGTCTCAAGCTGGTCTTGCAAAGCACTATAGCGCAGCATCTCAGGAAACACGATGGCCTCTGCCACATCAGCAGGCACGTCGAACGCCGTCCATATCTCGTTCCAAGCCTCACGGTGACTATCAGCAAAACGGGCTGCCTCTTCCCATGCCTGTGTCAAGGCGGAGACATCATTTTGTGCATCAGCAGCAACAAAAGGACATGTAGAGAGAAAAGCGGTTGCGCCCATAAAGAGCACAACCGCCATCTGTTTCTGAAGCTTCTTCACAGTCTTCATCCATCAAAGCTTATAGGTGCATTTCTTAATCTGCAAGGTTTCATCACCTGTTGTATCGTCAATAGAGATATAGTAATCCACCCAGATAATTCGACTACTACTTACTTCCCATGCACGCGGAGCCACCTCATCGCCCTCTGGCAGACTAATAAAGCCACCCTCAGCATTATAGCGCACGGTACGTTTGCCATCTTGAGAGGTCCATGTTGCACTCTCTGGCTTTTGCACTTTCTTGATGTCATTCATAGCTGCTTTGTATTCCACAGCCTTCCAGCTACCGTTGTTCCACTCGTAGAATTCACCGGCACTATTGGTTTTGTATAAGCCTTTGCCTCTCAAAGCATCATCCACGCTGGCCGACACTTGCGACTCAGGATACATGAATCCGTAACCGTCAGTAATCTTGATGGTCTGCACCACCTCTTCATTATACATAGGAGGATATTCGCTTGGGAACTCAGCGTAGGCCTCGCCCAACACATCAGTAGCATGAATCACCAAATTCAAAGGCACACGCCACAAAGCGCACTCAGGAATGAGTTCGTCCTTGATGGCCTGACGCTGGATACTGATGGCTTGGGGCATATTCTGCTTGAGCTGATTGACACGCTTCACCAAATCATCATGCCACAGCTTGGCCACTCGCTGGCGGTAAGTCTTAATCATTTCCAGTGCTTGCAGATACAATGGATTATATACACTGGCATTGTCGGTGCTGTAAATCTGCTTCTTCAAATCCTCCACCTTCTTGCGTTCAGCGGCAGCAAACGACACGTCACCTGCAGCCAATTCAGATTCTGGCAGCAGTTTCTGAATCTTGTTCACGTACTGGTTCATGGCCTGCTGGGTCTGCTGTATGCTTGCCATCTTGCTTTGCATCTGGTTGACATTGTTCATTAAGTCGTTCAGATTGCCCATGCCCGCCATAGGTGAAGCACTTTGCTGTGCCTGCATCAGCTCGGCACTCAGTTTCTGGCCAAACGCCTTGGCCTCTTTTTCAAGGTTTGGATCAGTAGCCGACTTTTGTTTGCTGTAAGCCTGTGCCCTTTTCGAAAGTGCATCCATCTGCTTATCGGCAGCATCGGGGTTGGTAGCTGCCATAGCGCTGGCCTTTTTGTATTCAGAGGCAGGGATACCCGTATATTTACGCAACTGGGCATCGTACTTGTCGTAGATGGCATCAGTCTTCGAAGTCATCTGCCGTATCATGGCGTTCTCGTCCATGCTCTCCATATTATCCAACGCACTCATGTCGAAGCCGTCGCCCAACACAGCCTTCGCCACCTTCTGTGAGATGCGCTCACGCTCAGCATCCGACAGGTTATCGTTCTCAAGCGCCTTGATATCCGCATCCGACAATCCTAAGTCTTTTAAGATTTGGTTAGCCTTATCTCGCCACTGTTTGGTGTATTCGTCGTCGCAGGTGGCATCCTCATTCAGCTCCTCTGCACGGATCGAGACCTTCTTGATAGCACGATAATAGAGAATCTGCGTGTCTTCATCGGGTTCTATCAACTGAGCCACTGAAGGCACTGCTGGCAGTTCCTTCATCAAGGCATCAGCTGATGATGCCGTGCTGGGCACCACAGCCTCATCCCACGTAAGGGTGCTTTGGCGCTTGGGCTGCAATTGCTCTTTGGCAGAAGCCACTCCTAAGCCTCCGTCATCGTCGCTGTTACTGCGAGAAGAACGACTTGTGCTTCTTGAGCTGGAATCGTCTTCCTCTTCCTCCTCCTCTTCAACTGTTTGGGTTGATTTTGTCAGTTCCTTAGCTTTGTTGAGGGCTTTCTTCAGGAACCCTTGTGCATCGGCCTGCTGGGCAGGGACCAACAGCAGAGCCATTACCAATAAAGTTATCAGTTTCTTCATAATCTTAATTTAATACCCGAAACATTACTATCGTTTGGTCTTAGATATTAGTAATGTTCATGCTTACACATTAGTAATGTATATTTTACTTCTTTATAAACTCCACACGTCTGTTTTGTGCACGGCCAGCTTCGGTGCTATTATCAGCTACTGGCTCATGACTACCTTTGCCTACCGGGCGCAGGTTGAAAGGATCAACACCCTGACCTTCGAGCGCCTTCACCACAGCCTCTGCACGCTCCTGGCTTAATGGGTCGTTAATCTTGTCAGAACCCTGATTGTCAGTATGGCCTTGTACCTCAAAGCGAGCTGTTGGGTTCTTCTTCATATACTCTGCCACCTTCTGGATTTCCTCCATTGACTCTGGCTTCAAGGTTGCCTTGCCAGTTTCAAACAGGATATTGTTGGTAACAAACTTTCCTGTCTCGGCAATGGCTTTCTCAACGGCAGACATATTTTGTGCATTGCGGTCGTATAGCTCAACAGCACCCTTTGCCAATACCACGTTGCGAACAAAGGTCAGATTCTCATAATCGTAAGGTACCTGAAAGCAGAACCAAGTAGGTTGTTGTACTCTTGGCAGGTTCACCACACGATTGCCATCAATATAAGCTTTCAAAGCGCGTTTGTTGAAAGATATTGCTATTTTGTGCCAACCTTGCTTGAATTTATATTCAAATCCAGTAGATTTAACTTCACTTAAAGAACCATTGTTGTATTCATAATGGTGTTGGTAATCTGCACAAACACTATGAACTAAAGAAAATGCATGGTCAGTAGGACTTAATGGATTTGCATTTCGATCGGTAGTATTTGCAAGTACTAACTTGATATCGTTCAGGCCAATATCATCTTTCTGGTTCCAATAGTAGAATTCATATTCTATGGTAAATTCTTCAGGCAAATAGGCGCCTTGCTCTATAATCAAAGGAGTGATGATACCACCGTTGGTTATCTCGACAGCTTTCACGCCACCAATGGTTTTTATTTCGGCATTACCCTCTATCAAGTCCCACTTGGAAGGAAATTCGCCCAATTGTTCACCCTTGAAATCATCTTCGAACATGATGACGTCGCCACGTTTGAAATCAGAAACAGTAGCTGTAGCAGGGTCAGTCTCGCCAATCTCTATCTCATCAGCATCGGATTTTTTGCTCTTCTTGGTAACAATCTCGTCTGATTCTTCAGCTTCGACTTCACCTTCAGAGTTGCCTTCTAGTACGCCATCCAGCACACTATCCATAGCCTTGTCAGCCTTTTCCTCCACCTTCTGCTCCACTTTATCCTTAGCTTTCTCTACCAGTTTCTTTCCCAAATTCTTCAAGAAACCTTGTGCTTCCACATCGGCTGAGTAGCTCAACGCCAATGCCAGCAACGTCACAAACATCAATATTCTTTTCATAGCTATAATACTTTATATTAATTCGTGTTTACAAAATTATCTGATATCCGCCTAACACACAACCCCCCAATTGGGGGTTTTTGCGACTACTTATTCTAAAAAGAAGAAAAAAACATAGGGATATAATAACAAAAAGCATTACCTTAGCGGTATGAAATTAGAATCGAATTACGCCATTTATATTTTTTTCATTGGAGTGATGGCCATGTTAGCGCCCACAGCCTTGATGGGGCAATATGCCGACCATCGAGGACGCTATGTTGACTCTATAGAAACGGTCTTGACGAGTACTACTCCCCCTAAAGGAGACGACTTGCTCCGTGCCTATCGTGACTTGGCATGGGGTTATTTGCAAAAAGACGGCAAAAAGTCGGAAGAGAATGCCCGCAAACTATTAGCGTTGACTTACCCAGCCAAGGCGATGATGCTTCGAGTAGATGCTTTGCGCATATTGGGACTTCATGCATATGGAAAGAATGACTATGCTACTGCGTTGGAATACTTTGACCAGGCATTGGCAGTGAATGACTCCATGCGTTCAGAGAGTCGCTACACAGAGAAGAACATTGACGATAACCTCTCATCGTTGTATGGCTCAATAGCAAACTTGTACAATATACAAGACCAGGCGTTGCTTGCCATTGAATATTATCAGAAGGCATTACCTATATTCGAAAAGTATAATTGGCTTGAGAGTCAGACCATCCTCTACCACAACATTGGCGAACTCTATCTGAGCATGGGCAATACAGATGAGGCTAAGCGCAACTACGAATTAGCGGTAAAGAAAGGAACGGAAACGGGGGATTCACTGATGGTAGCATTACCCACCAGGGGATTGATGAAGATACACATCGGAAACAACGATTACGAGCAGGCTCTCAAGGCAGCCAACACTTGTTACGCCTATTATCATCCACACAGAGAAGAAGAGCCAAACGACTATTTGCAGGTACTGGCTGGTTTGACCAGGATACATCTGATGGAAGGACATACCGACTTGTTGTTAGCAGAGAAAACTATTACAGAGGCATTGTCTCTGTTGGATGAGGATGCCGACTCTGAAACATTGTCTGATGTATATAGCGCTACAGCAGAGTTGGCGATGGCGAATCACGACTGGAAAAAAGCTGCCGATTATTCATTGAAGGCGATAGATGCAGACCCTAATGAGACCTTCAATGACATGGACAACTACGCTCTGTTGACCGAAATATATGCTATGATGGGACAAAAGGATAAAGCTGCTGAATACGTCCACAAGTTGCATCAAGGCATGGAACGATTCTCTACAGAGCACTATCAGAGTGGCATATCTCAAATGGAAGTAAGGTATCAAACTTTAAAGAAAGAAGCTGAGATAGAACAACTTAAAATAGAAAAGAGATGGTGGACATGGGGCACTTCTTTAGTATGTGTCATCTTGCTATTAGTGATTCTTTTGTTCATTATTGTCAGTCGATGGTACAAGCTGCGCCATCAGCATAAGGAAGTTTTGGTGCGGATAGATGCAGAGGCCAAGGAAAGAGAACGTATTGGCCGAGACTTGCACGACCGCATGGGAGCTTTGCTCACTGGTATCAAGCTGAACTTAGAAGTGTTTGCCAAGAACCACCAAGACACCATTGCCAAAGACAATGCCCTGAAACTGACAGACGAGGCTGTCGTGGAAATGCGCAATGTGGCGCATCATCTCATGCCCGACTCTCTGAAACGTTATGGTTTACATACAGCACTTATGAACTTCTGCCAATCGGTGCCTACAGTAAGCTTTACTTTCGTTGGAAAGGAACACCGCTTACCCAAACCTAAAGAGGAGGCTATCTATTATATCGTGCATGAATTGGTGAACAATGCTGCCAAGAACGCCCATGCCAACAACATTTATGTACAGCTCATCATAAACGAGGGCTACACAGCCGTTAACGTGAGTGACGACGGACAAGGCTTGCCAGAGCAAACACAGTCGTTGCGGTTTGGCATGCAAAGCATAGAACAACGTGTAAAAGCCATTGACGGAAAATTGGATATTTACTCTAAACCTGGCGAAGGTACTGAAGTAAACATTGAAATAAAGGAATGAGCTATGTATAAGATTATCATTTCAGACGACCATCAGATTGTAACAGAAGGCATTGCCCGTATCATTAAGGAAATGACCATAGACGGACAACCTTTCGGAGAGGTATTAGCCAGCGTGCATACCTTGGCCGACTGCTTGGTGGCCTGCAGAGACCTACAACCTGACCTGCTATTGCTGGATGTAGCACTGAGCGATGGTGACGGCATCGACGCACTGCCCTTGCTATTGCAATCAACACCTGACATGAAAGTCATCATTCTGACCTCCTATTCTGAAAGTGCCGTGATTGACCGTGCCATCTCAAACGGAGCGCATGGCTATATGCTCAAGACCACCGACATACAAGAATTCACTGAGGGCATCAAGATGGTTATGAAAGGCGAGAACTACATCTGTCAAGAGGCAAAGCAGCAATGTGGCAAGCCTGAGAATATTGCCATCAAACTTACCTTACGTGAAAAAGAAATACTAAAACTGATTGTCGAAGGATATACCATGAAAGAAATCTCGTCTAAACTCTGCTTGGGATTTGAGACCATACACAGCTATACAAAATACCTGCGCGAGAAACTTCATGCCAACAACACAGCCACACTGGTTCGTAAAGCTTTAGAGTATCACCTGGTGTAAAACGGCGCCTCAACAAAACCAAATTAAATACTTTTATTTGCTTTTGTCCCCTCTCCTGGCTCCCCCGTTATCGGGGGAGAGCAACAGCTTGCACTATCTTTAGATAAGATAGGCGGCGCCTCAACAAAGCCAAATTAAATACTTTTATTTGCTTTTGTGTTCGGCTTGCACTATCTTTGTAGTCACAATAAATAAAGAAATAATTAAGACTATGAAGCATATTGGCATTACTTTTATGTTGTGTCTGTGCACTGTGATGGCATGGGCACAGGGCAGAAACCTTGAATTGAACGACGTGTTAAGAGGAGAGTTTACTCCTCGTAACATCTATGGTGTAACCCCTATCCCTGGCGATGGCGAGCACTATTCGCAGATGAACCAGGAACGTACGCAGGTCATCAAGTATTCGTTTAAGACAGGCCAGCAAGTGGAGGTGCTGTTCGATGTGGCTACGGCTCGCGATTGCCCATTCAAGCGCTTCGACAGCTACGAGTATTCTCCCGATGGACAGACACTGCTCATTGCTACAGAAAGTGAATCTATCTATCGCCGTTCTTTCAAGGCAGTATATTATCTCTACAGCCTTCGCCGTAACACCAACGGTCAGATACGCAATGCCGTAGAGCGACTTTCTGATGGTGGTCCTCAACAGGCTCCTGTATTCTCGCCCGATGGCTCGATGGTGGCATTCATGCGCGACAACAATATCTTCTTGGTGAAGCTGCTCTTTGGCAATAGCGAGAGTCAGGTGACGGAGGACGGTCAGCGTAATGCCATTATCAACGGTGTACCCGACTGGGTATATGAGGAGGAGTTCTCGATGAGTCGTGCGATGGAGTTCAGTGCCGACAGCAAGATGCTGGCATTCATCCGCTACGACGAGAGCAAGGTGCCTACCTACTCGTTCCCTCTGTTTGCAGGTGCATCTCCCAAGTATGACGAATATGCCAAATATCCTGGTGCCTATACCTATAAATATCCCAAGACAGGTGAAGCCAACAGCAAGGTGGAGGTGCGTACATTCGACATACAGAGCAAGGTGACGCGCACCATGCAGGTGCCTTTGGAAGAAGGGGCTTACATCCCTCGCATCTACTTTACCAAGCAACCCGACCAGCTGGCAATTATCACCATGAATCGCCACCAGAACCGCTTGGATATGTATATGGGCAATGCGCGTAGCACTGTCTGCAAACTGGTGTTGCGTGACGAGAGCGATACCTATATCAAGGAGGAGGTGTTGGACGATATCCATTTCTACGACAACAACTTCACATTCACCAGCGAGAAGAGTGGCTTCAATCATCTGTATTGGTACACCTTGCAAGGCAACTTGGTAAAGCAGGTAACAGCCGGCAACTACGAGGTAAAGGAATTCTTGGGCTACTCGCCTGCTGACGAAACCTTCTATTTTACCAGCAACGAGGAGAGTCCATTGCGAAAGGCAGTGTATAAAGTGGATAAGAAAGGCAAGAAGACCAAACTCTCACAACAGGCAGGTGTAAACAACGCACTCTTCAGCAGTAACATGAAGTATTACCTGAATCGCTATACCAACCTCACCACCCCAACGGTGATTACCCTGAACGACAACAACGGCAAGGTACTGACCACCTTGATTGACAATGCCGAGCTGAAGCAAAAACTGGCTCAATACAACATGCCGAAGAAGGAGTTCTTTACCTTCACCACTTCTCGTGGTACCCAGCTGAATGGTTGGATGATGAAGCCTGCCAACTTTGATGCTTCACAGAAATATCCTGTGTTGCAGTATCAGTATAGCGGTCCTGGTTCTCAGCAAGTACAAGACCAGTTCAGTGTATCTTGGGAAACCTACATGGCTTCACAGGGATACATAGTAGTGTGTGTGGATGGTCGAGGCACCGGTGGCAGAGGCGCTGACTTTGAGAAGCAGACTTATCAGAACCTGGGTGTGAAAGAAGCGCAGGATCAAGTGGCGGTGGCCGAGTATATGGGTCAGCAACCCTACGTTGACAAAGGGCGCATCGGCATCTGGGGATGGAGCTATGGTGGCTATATGACACTGATGAGCATGAGCGAGGGAACGCCTGTTTTCAAGGCAGGTGTGGCTGTGGCTCCTGTGACCGACTGGAACTATTACGACACCGTATATGGCGAGCGTTATATGCGTACGCCACAGGAGAACCCTGACGGCTACAAGGCTGCTTCAGCAATGGAGCGTGCCGACAAGCTGAGTGGCAACCTGCTGCTGATTCATGGTATGGCCGACGATAATGTGCATTTCCAGAACTCAGCCGAATATGCCGAGACACTGGTACAGAAAGGCAAGCAGTTTGATATGCAGGTATATACCAACCGTAACCATAGCATAGCTGGTGGCAATACGCGCCAGCATCTCTATACCAAGATAACTAACTTCTTCAATAGCCAGTTGAAGAAATGAGTGAGCATTTGAGAAAGCCTGATTGGCTAAAGGTAAACTTCGGTGCCAACGAGCGATATACCAACACCAAGCGCATCGTAGATACCCACCGTCTGCACACGATTTGCAGCAGTGGACGATGCCCTAACATCGGTGAGTGTTGGGGTCGAGGTACTGCTACCTTTATGATTGGGGGCAACATCTGTACGCGTTGCTGTAAGTTCTGCAATACCAACAGCGGGAAGCCCCTGCCCTTGGACGAGGCTGAACCCATGCATGTGGCAGAGTCTATCCAACTGATGCAACTCAACCATGCTGTCATCACCTCGGTTGATAGAGATGACCTGCCCGACTACGGAGCAGCACACTGGGTGGCCACCATCAAGGCCATCAAGGGACTCAACCCATCGGTAACGATGGAGGTGCTGATACCTGACTTTATGGGGCGAGAAGAGCTTATTGCCAGCATTATTGAAGCTAAGCCCGATGTGATATCACATAACATGGAGACGGTGCGACGACTGACGCCAGTAGTGCGCAGTGTGGCCACCTACGACCGAAGTCTGCAAGTGCTCAAGCAGGTAGCTGAGAGTCCCATCCCTGCCAAGACAGGCATCATGGTGGGCTTGGGCGAGACAATAGCTGAGGTAGAGGAAACGATGGACGACTTGTTGGCTGTGGGTTGTTCCATCCTTACCATCGGGCAATACCTACAACCCACCCACAAGCACTATCCCGTGCAAGAGTATGTCGCCCCGCAACAATTTGATTCCTATAAGGAAACAGCCCTTGCCAAAGGTTTCAAGATGGTGGAGAGCGGACCGTTAGTACGATCGTCTTATTATGCAGAACGAGCCTTAATGAAGAAGATATGAAGACTGCCTTATACTTAATACCTGTGCTGTTAGGCAATACTACCGTAGAGCGGGTGTTGCCCTCCTATAACAAGGAGGTAATTCTGGGCATCCGCCATTTCATTGTGGAAGACGTGCGTTCGGCACGTCGTTTCCTGAAGACGGTGGATAAAGATATCAACATCGACGAGTTGCAGTTCTACCCTCTGAACAAACATACTTCTCCGCAAGACATCAGTGGTTACCTGAAGCCATTGGAAGAGGGCAACCCGATGGGCGTAATATCTGAGGCAGGTTGTCCTGCGGTAGCTGATCCAGGAGCCGATGTTGTGGCAATAGCACAACGCAAGAACTTGCCTGTGGTGCCGTTGGTAGGACCGTCAAGTATCATACTGAGTGTGATGGCGAGTGGGTTCAACGGACAGAGTTTTGCCTTCAACGGCTATCTTCCCATAGAGCCCACCGAGCGAGCCAAGAAGCTGAGAATCTTAGAGCAACGTGCAGCTACAGAGCATCAGACGCAAATCTTTATCGAGACACCTTATCGTAATAACAAGATGGTGGAGGATATCTTGAAAAGCTGTCGCCCGCAAACCAGACTCTGCATCGCTGCCAACATCACCTGCGAGGATGAATACATCAAGACCAAGACCTTGAAGGAATGGAAAGGACAGGTACCTGACCTGAGCAAAATACCATGCATATTCTTATTGTACGTTTAGGAAGATTGAACCCTATGAAAAAACTCGTCATATTCGACTTGGATGGTACGCTCATCAACACCATCGCCGATCTGGGCGCCAGTACCAACTACGCCCTGCAGCGACTGGGCTATCCCACGCACGATTTAGAAAGCTATAAGCTGAAGGTGGGCAATGGCATCAACAACTTGTTCCGTCGTGCCTTGCCTGAAGGAGAAAAGATTGACGAGAATGTGTTGCGTGTAAGGCGTGAGTTCATACCTTATTATAATGCCCACAACACCGACCTCAGTCGCCCCTACCCTGGCATGATTGAATTGTTGGAAGCGTTGCAAGGCGAAGGAGTCTTATTGGCAGTAGCCAGCAACAAATACCAGGAAGCTACCTCTAAGATTATTACTGAATTATTACCAACCATAAGATTTTCAGCTATATTAGGACAGCGTGAGGGCATCAATATCAAACCCGATCCACAGATAGTCTATGACATCCTAGCCACTACCAATATGGCCAAAGATGATGTGTTCTATATAGGCGACTCAGGGGTGGATATGCAGACAGGCCTCAATGCTGGAGTAGAGACTTGTGGCGTTACTTGGGGCTTCCGTTCTCGCGAAGAACTGGAGTCATTCCATCCACAACATATTGTTGACAGTGTTCAGGAACTAAAGCACATCATATTATAAGTAGCTTAATTTATGGGCAAGAGGAAAGGTAGTATATGGCATAGATATAAGGTCTGGGCAAGGGCTGTACACATTAGGCAAATCAAGGGACCAGTATATACGTCGGTAAAACTTAATGCAAATCACTGCGAAAACTGCGGTTTTGATTTTAGTGGCGAGTATTGCCCCCGATGCGGACAGACCATCCATGTAAAGAGGTTCCAGATGCGAAACATCCTGAAGAGCATCTACAAAGACCTGTTCAACCTGGAAGACGGCTTTCTGTTTACCATTAAAGAGCTTTTCTGGCGACCTGGCTACATGATTCGCGACTACCTGAACGGTAAGCGCAAGCCATATTTTAAACCGTTCCAGCTATTGTTTGTATTAGGAACCCTCTACTTCATCCTTACCAGGGTGATTGACCCCAGTGCAGGAAGCAGTAACGTCACCAACTACTATGCACTTACAGAGCAACTTAACGCTTTAAAAGGGATTGCACTGACAGACCAAGGCAAGGAGTACTTAGACAAGATGCAACTGTATGCCGACAGTACTTTTATGGTGGAAAGGGTAGCCATGGAGGAGAGTTTGCTGAACACTGGCGAGATAAGCAACTTCGGCATGAGCGACTATTACCTTCGTAATCTGAACAGGCTTCAACCCGAGACGGAGGAAGAACAGGCAAGAATTGACAGCTTGAAAAACCAATACCTAAGAGGTTGGGTAAGGATGTCGCAAAACCAAAGAGAACTTAGTAACCAGTACCTGAGCGATGACACTTGGTATGGGGCTTCCATCAACATGATACGTGAAGCTGTGGCTGAGAACCAAGGGGTAAGCATCTTCGCCATGTTACCTGTCTTCCTGTTGTGCTTCTGGTTAGCTTTTAGGAAAACCAAGGTAGGCAAGCAAATGAACTTGGCGGAATATATTATGGTATTTGTTTACCAGAACTGCCAGTTGATGATTGTTCACACAGCTCGTTTGCTATTGACAAGCACCTTTGGTATTACCAACGGCATTATGCTTGCCTGGCTTTCCGTGCTGCCATTCCTGATTTGGGACTATAAACAGTTGTTCTGCATCTCGTGGTGGAGCAGTTCGTGGCGAACGATTCTATTCATCGTCGGCGGTCAACTGCTCATTCTTAGATTCCTGTTGGGAGCAGCGAGAACTGCCCAAATTTGGAGTGCCTTTTGGCTGAGTTAAGCCTCGTTATTTCGTTTTGAGGTCGTTCTTTTCATTTTGAGTAGGAAATGCTTTCTAAATTGGAAGATTATTTCTAACTTTACACCAAAGTTCGAAGTTTAAAGTTAACGATGGCATTTGACCCGAAGACAGTAATTATTGAGGACAAGCTGGATGGACTGACATCTGGCAGATATGATTCCTATATTGCCCACGTTTATTGTTACGAGGGCGAATGCGATTTTGCCTTCAACGGCATGGACTATACCATTAGTCGCGACAATTCCATGATTATCATTATGCCTGCATTGACAGCCAACCTTAGGCCTTCGTCAGATTTCAAGGTAAAGGTCATCTATGTCTTAGGTCCTTTCCTCGAAGCCAGTTCACCTCGAAGTAACTATGGCATCAAAGGCTCGCTTTCGCTATATCTGAACCCTGTTATCAAGCTCCTACCCGAAGAACAGGAGCGTTGCAAGGCTGACTTTGATATGGTGGAGAAAAGGCTTCAACACGAGAACCATCTTTTCCAAGAGGAGATGATGATGTGCACCCTGCAAGCTTTGTTCCTTGACTATTTCGATTTTCACGCCCGAGTGTATGGCAACGATCCCATCTCTTTTCAGAACGCTGACATCATGCAACGCTTCTTCAACCTGCTTGAATCGGGTGTCTATAAAGAGCATCGCGAAATCAGCTATTACGCTTCAGAGCTTTGCATTACATCCAAGTACTTAAGTGAAGTATGTAAGAAGATTACTGGCCTTTCTGCCAACTACTGGATTAACCGCTTCACCATTCGAGAAATAAACGCCTTGCTCAACAATAGACGGATGAGCATCCCCGACATCGTTGAGCAGTTCAATTTCTCCTCACAAGCCTACTTTACCCGCTATGTGCAGAACTATTTAGGGCAATCACCATCGGATTATCGGTAAGATACTTTACATGTGCATATCAGTTACTCAGGCAAGAATCGTTAAACAGCAGCAAGTTTCATATATTGTTTAGGAGTCATACCTGTAACGGTTTTGAAGATTCTGGTGAGATGATGGGGATATTGGAAGCCCATCTTATCTGCTATCTGATTGATGGTCAACTTGCTCTGCTGCATCATACGCTTCACTATCTGAACTTCTATTTCGTGGATAATCTGTATAGGGCTTCTGCCAGTGATTGATTTCACCACATCTCCCAGATAGTTGGGTGTAAGGTGCAGCTGGTTGGCTATGAATGCCACCGTTGGCAAGCCCTGTTTTTGAGGTAGGTCAGAATCGAAGTAATCACCCAATAATGCGTGGAAATCAGCTACGATACGCTGGGTATCAGCCGCATGTACCTTCTCAGACTTCCTGCCACACTGATGTTCATATAATCTATGGCAGAAATCAAGCAGCACCCCAATCAGTCCGGCCAAGACAGCCTTGTTTTGAGGCTCATGAGCATGGTGTTGCTCCTTATTAATAATATGGAATAAATCAAGGATGGTTTGCCGCTCCTCTTCATTCATATACAAAGGTTCGTTGAAGTTGTAGGAAAAGAAAGGGTAATTGCCGATGCGTTTCTCTAAATCGGTTCCGTGCAATAGCTTGGGGTCAAAAACCAACGCATAGCCTTGGGGATTGTAAAACTCAACGCAATCTTCATTAGGTCCTACTGTATGACCTGGACGTACAAACAACATACATCCCTGCTTATAGTCTAAAATAATATTTCTCCGCTCCAAGGTTCCGGCATAGTCGTCTTTCAGAAAAATGCCATAAATGGAGTATGCCTTCATCTGAAGCGTCATGGAGGGCAATGTGGAATAATCCACAAAGCTCAATAAAGGATTACAAGTCTCTATACGTAAGGAATTATTGTAATCACGAACCGTTTTTACTGGATAAATGCGTGCCATAGGGCAAATATAACACACTTTTTTTATCCCTAAAAGTAAAATGGGTGTTTTTTCGTTGTTTTGTCTATTTATAGATGCATTAAAAGCCTCTACCTTTGCAACATCAAAATAAACAATTTACATTAACTGTTATGAAAAGAAGAGATTTTATCAAATTTATGGCTGCAGCTATGGCTGCTACGGCAGTAGGAGTAAACGTAACCTCATGTGGTGAATCTAATGGAAAGAAGCGTCTCATTTTCTTCTTTACCGGTACAGGAAACAGCCTTTTTGTGGCTAAAGAGATTGGCGGACAGCTAATCAGTATTCCTCAAGCTTTGAAACAAGATGAACTTTCTTACACCGCCGACGAGATTGGCATCGTTTGTCCTCTCTATGGACACACTCCCCCAAATCAAGTGCGTGAATTCCTGAAGCGTGCCAAGCTGAACGCTCCTTATATGTTTGTAGTGCAGACCTATGGTGCGCGCAAGTGCAACGCTGTAGAGATATTCGACGCCTTGGCACAGAAGGAAGGCATTAAATTTGATTACCTGACTACCATCATCATGGTCGACAACTTCTTGGTAAGCCACGACATCGACGAGGAAATCCAGATGGAGAAGCATATTGAGGAGAACCTGGCGCAAATCAAGGCCGATATCGCAGAGCAGAAACATTGGATGCAGCCTGTAACTGAGGTGGAGCGCCAACAACACTGGGAGCGCTATGGACATGACTTCGAGCGCTATTCCTATCAGAATCCTTCCAGAACTTTCAGGGTAGAACGCGATCTCTGTGTGGGCTGTGGTGCCTGCACTCGGGTTTGTCCGAAGAGCAACTGGAAATTCACTAACAATGGTCTCGAAGTGGATGGCGATTGCCAGATGTGCTTCGCCTGCATCAACAACTGTCCACAGAAAGCTATCAAGCTGAATGGGCGCGAGGCTAACCCCAACGCTCGTTGGCGTCATCCGAAAATAACTTTGCAGGAGCTGCAGCGAGCGAATCATATTATAGCATAGTTACAAGCTACGAGTTACGAGTTTTTTTGAAGAGAAGGAAGATTATGGATAGACGAAACTTTTTAAGACTGATGACATTGGTAATGGCTGGATCAGCTGTGACAAGCAAGGCATTTGCCAATATGAATGAATGGATGCAAATAGCTGATGCAGTGAACGATGTACCCAGAGTAAAACTGAACAATGGCGTGAAGATGCCTCGCTTAGGATTGGGTACTTTCGCTCAACCTAACAATGAGGTGTGCCGCAACTCGGTATTAGCTGCATTGAATGCCGGCTTTCGTCATATTGATACCGCTCACGGCTACAACGATGAGCGTGGTGTGGGCCAGGGCATGAAGGACAGCGGCGTGGCTCGCGACCAGATATGGATCACCAGCAAGTTGTGGATCGGCGACTATGATAATGGGAAAACCATGGAGAATATCGACAAGATGTTACAACGTTTGCAAACCGACTATATCGACTTGCTATACATCCACCATCCAGTGGGTGAGGTAATCCCCTGTTGGCAGGCCATGGAGAAGGCAGTGGAGCAAGGCAAGGTACATGCGTTGGGTATCAGCAACTTCGACTACCCCGACAAGGTGGTGCAGGACTACTTCCATGAAATCTGCGAACACCAGAAGATGAAACCACAGGTTATCCAATTGGAATGTAACATCTATGCCCAGCGCAAGGATATGCGTAAGAAAATCAAGCCTTACGACCTACAGTTGGAATGCTGGTTCCCATTGGGTGGAGCCATGGGTGTGCAGCGTCTCTCGCAAGATCCTGTCATCCAGCAGATAGCCAAGGCTCATGGAAAATCTGCAGTTCAGACCATGCTGCGTTGGCATATTCAGGAGGGTTTCTCTGTGATCCCGGGTTCGAAAAACCCTGACCACATCCAAGAGAATATCAACATCTTCGACTTTGAACTCAGCGAGGCAGAGATGAATCAAATTCGTGCTTTGGATAAGGGACAGCGAACATTTGTAAGTAGCTATGATAGTGTAGAACAGCGCCAGCGTACACGTCGGATAGATGACTTATAATCCCAAAACGACATAACAGTCGTAATTTGTTTATTTTGAAGAGCTGCCCTGCAAGTGGAGATCATCCGACTACAGGGCAGTTTGTTTGATATTGCAGAGAATAAACATAGTTAATCAAAGTAGAAGTCGTTTTCAGCAAACCTCGAATTGATGGCTACTACAAATCCCTGTTCAGCACCTCACTCACATCGGGCGTTGGTCAGCGTATGTAGGTAGCAGCCATCGTCTGTGCGCGACATGCTGCAAAGGAGGGTTTCATCCAGGTAAGTCTCGTGCAACCAGTGTACGGTAATTGACGACAATGTCTGAGATGCCAGTACCTCATCGGGCATGGTTAGCAGGGCAATGCTGACATAGCTGCGGTTGCTGACATGGAAATTGAAATCCAGGTCAAGACGGGTGACACGGTGCTCCACCTGCATGTCAGACGATTGCATCTTCGGGAAGCGTACTTTCTTATGACTGGCGGTCATCAGCATGGCATTGGGCATAAGCCTATATAGTGGTGTGATGTCCGATGCTGTCGATGTGTAGGTATGTCTGTATTTATTCATTGATTGCTTTTTTATTTCTGCTTGATATGTGCCTTGATAAAAGCTATAGTATTATCAAGCACCTCACTGCTCTCAGGAGTAGCACGGCCAAGCGGAGCGAAAGCATGGAAGCACTCGGGATAAGCCTTGAAGTGACACTCAATACCTTGCTTGAGGAACTTCTGTACCAGCACCTCTGAGTCAACTCCCAGATGCTCGTTCATGTCCCATGCCAGCAACGTTGGAGGCATGCCATGCATATCGTCGTAGTAAGGAGACACATATTTGTTCTTCAGATTATCGGGCGTGGTATAAAGTTTTGCCATATGATCCAAGCCTTCCTTCGTAACAGTAAAATCGTGGTCAGCTTCAAGGGTGCGATCAAGTGCCCCACTCATATCAATCACTGGAGAATATGGCATGATAGCAGCAGGCATGGTCACTCCATTGTCGCGAGCCATCATGGCCGTAGTGATGCACAGATAGGCACCCCCACTCTCGCCCAATAAGAAAACGGGCTTGCCTGGGTGACGTTTCAGGATGTCCTGATAGGCGTTGAAGCAATCATCCACAGCTGCAGGGAAGGAATCTTCGGGAATCAGTCTGTAAGTAAATGTATAAACAGGATAGCCCGTTTCGCTAGCATAAATAGCAGCATAACCTCGGGAAGAGGCTGCATTGCCACACATCAGACCTCCACCATGAATATACACCAATATAGCCTCATCGTTGCCGCCATCCATATAGCAATACTCGCCATCAATGTCACCTATCTTTATGGGATCGGCATGGAAACCAGGAATGTTAGTAGGCATACCAGCCTGAGCCCTCTCTGTGATACGACGCAACTCCATAGGATCGGTATCACCGCTGAATTTAGGCATAATGCCCTGATCAATTTGCATCTTTACGGTTCCCCTAACCTGCTCCATCACCGGACTAGCCTTGAGCTGGCTCTGCGCCATCGCTCCTACTACAGACATGGCCAAAGCCGCTGCTGCTACAAAAAACTTTCTCATTTTATTATAATAATTAGTTTCATTTGAGGCAAAAATAATGACAAACAATCATTTCGCCAAACAAATGAGGCTTTATAAATAGCAAAAGTACCCTTTAGAGCAGAAATGTATACAAAAAGACTGTAATCCATTACTCCCCTACCCTGAACTCCTGCGGACTGTTGTCCGTTTGGTCTTATTCTACTTGTTCCGTCTGAAAACTGTTCAGCTCCTGCTGATAGATAACCCCTCGTTCCTTCGAGAAGAAGTCGATGGTGAGGGCGGCGAGGGCTATCAGGATGAGTGCTAATGCCGAGGCTCGCAGCCACGGTTTGTCACAGAAGGCGAACACACAGATGGCGACGACCATCATGATGGCAGAGACGATGATGGTCTGCGGATAGATCTTCATGAAGTCGGCCACGCGGGCCTTCTCGCTTTCTAGGAACTTCTCGGGCGACTCCTGGTATTGCTCCACGAACTGCGCACGGCGCGTGTGGTTGCTGTAGGCCAACGAGCCGCCGAGTGCGACGAGGATGACCGCCACCACCGTCAGCGGCAGGATGATGGCGCGAGCCGACTCCGACGTGCCCCAGCGCCAAGCCACAAGGACCAGTACGAGGCATGCCACGCCTCCGACAATCATGGCAAAATCTTCCATGATTTCGCCCGATACCCATTTGTTTGTGTAGTCAATCAGTTCCATAATCGTTTATGTTTTAAGTTTCTGGGTGCAATGATGCGATTAAGCGAGAGCAGAGTCGAACTGTAAATAGTAATTGAAAAGTATACCACCATAATAATCGTATATACTTTCAGCACTCCATTGATTTACGATATCTCATAGATATTATCAGGTTTACTTATACGTTATTATTTACAGTTAGGTGCAAATATAAGAAAAAAAAATATCATATGTTTACATTTGGGACTTTTTTCATACCTTTGTATTGTGATTATGAAATCAAATTAAAACAAGTGGAATAATGAATCGTTCTCAGAAAATAATACGTACTAGCATCATTGGCATTACTGCCAATATATTGTTGGCTGCTTTTAAAGCTGTGGTGGGCATACTTGCCAGCAGTGTGGCTATTGTGATGGATGCTGTCAACAACCTCAGTGATGCCTTGTCAAGTGTCATCACCATTATTGGTACCAAACTTTCGGAGCGTCCTGCCGACCGTGAGCATCCTTTCGGCTTTGGGCGCGTAGAATATTTCAGTGCTATCCTCATTGCTGTATTGGTGCTGACTGCCGGCGTTACTTCGCTAATTGAATCGGTAAAAAAAGTTATCGAACCTACAGAACCAGAATATACCACAGTGACGCTGATAGTCATCATTGTAGCTATTGTGGTGAAACTGATTTTAGGTCAATATGTCAAGAAACAGGGGCAACAGTTAAAGAGTGATGCTCTGATTGCTTCAGGTAGTGATGCATTGTTTGATGCCGTCATCACATTGTCCACTCTGGTGTCGGTTGGAATCATGCTTCTATGGAATGTGTCACTCGATGGTATCTTGGGCGCACTGATATCCTTAGTCATCATCAAAGCAGGTATTGAGATGCTGGCTTCACCAATCAATGAACTGCTGGGTGCCAGAATCTCTCCTGATCTGATTCATGACATCAAGCAAGAAGTATGCGCTTTTGAGGGGGTATATGGTGTTTATGACATCATCCTCCACAATTATGGTCCCAATGTGTTGATTGGTTCATTGCACATCAATGTATATGATACGATGGATGCCCATGAGATTCATGGCTTGACACGACGCATTGCTGAAGAGATGTTTGCCAAGCACGGCATCATTATGACGGTAGGCATTTATGCCATAGCTACGGGTACCAACAAACGGACAGATTTGCAAACAGCAGTGATGCATACGCTTGGCCGACATAAAGACATCACGCAGGTGCATGGCTTCTATTACTTTGAGCGCGAGAACCGTGTGTCAGTCGATGTGGTACCCGATATCTCCATTCACGACGAGCCTGCCTTCTGCCGCCAGCTGACAGAAGAGTTGAAGGCCGTAATACCCAACACGATTGTCAGCATAGTGATAGACCATAATTACAGTGAATAATACAAATAAGTTTATGGAGCTGATTGACTACACAAACAAATGGGTTTCAGGCGAAATCCTGGAAGATTGGGCTGAAATTACACATCTCTGTTCAAAAAAAAGTATATAATAAGGTGCTAATAAAAAGAAAATGATAGAACATGTACAGCTTAAAATATAAGGTAACGACAAGTACCTGCGACAGTGAGGGACGGCTGAAACTCTATTCGGCCCTACAGATGATGCAGGACTGCTCAGAGATGTGGATTGACTCAGAGCCTGGTGTGAAGAAGTATTTTGCTGAGCAAAATATGGCTCAGCTGTTAGCTTCGCGACAGGTGGAGGTGATCCGAGTGCCGGAATACAAAGAAGAACTGATGGTGACATCGACCGTCTATGGTATGAAGCCGATGTTCGGTTTCCGTAATACTTTCATCTACGATGCGGAAGGAAAGCCCTGCTACAAGACTTGGAGCATGGGCGCTTTCGTGGACAAGTCGAACGGCAAGCTGAAACGTGTCGATGATGCCACCATCGCCTCGATGACGCTGGAGCCTCAGTTGGAGATGAACTACAAAGATTGTCGTATCATCCTGCCAAAAGAGGGTGGAACAACGCTTGACCCCATCCGTGTGCTTCGTGCCGACATCGACTACAACAAGCACCTGAACAACGCCAACTACATCCGCATGGCGATGGAACTGCTGCCAGAGGACTTCGAGGTGAAGGGTCTGAGAGTTGAATATCGTGTACCAGCCAAGTTGGGTGACCAACTCATTCCGACATTGTTCCAGATTGACGGAGGTCTTATCGTCTCACTATCTATCGGTAGTGAGGTCAGTGCTATCATCGAGTTCACAAAAGAATAACGCTTTTTATTATAAAACAAAGAACCAAATGAGAAAGATACTTTTCAGTATTGTAACATCCTGTTTGATGTTCACAGCTTGTGGACATCAGCCACAAAATGAAACAAACATGGAGTTTACAGACAATGTGAAAGAGGCCCTCGCAGACAGTGGCCGAATCGATTTGAACAGTCTTCAGTGGACGAGGGAACCAGGTGGATTCGAGGTGAAGGGTGACACCATTCTCATCACCACCGCACCGCACACCGACCTCTGGCAGCGCACGTACTATCACTTCCAGAACGACAATGCCCCTGTGTTACAGATGAAGACGCGCGAAAAGTTCTTCAGCTTTGTGGTGAAGACAGACTTTACACAGAGTCATCAGCGCTTTGACCAGTGCGGTATTGTGATGTACCTGGATAGCGAGAACTGGCTAAAAGGCTCTGTGGAATATGAGAACGACGAGTTCCAGCACCTGGGCAGCGTAGCCACCAACAAAGGCTATTCTGATTGGGCTACAACGGCTATTCCTGCAGATGTAAAGACCATGTGGTATCGCTTCTCACGTCGAGAGGATGACTATTGCATCGAGTGTTCCACCAACGGCATCGATTTCAGTCAGATGCGCATCTGCCACATGTATGCCGGTGCCGACGAAATCAGCTTTGGCATCTATGCTTGTTCGCCAGAGGATTCATCTTTTACGGCAATCTTCTCGGACATGAGGATTACCGAATGTGCATGGAAGGCTCACGATGGCCAGCAACCTGATGAAGAGAAGTAAATGATGAAGCGCCTATATATTGAACGATTTTACTTAAACCGGGCAGACAACGAGTACCCTATGACGGTGCGCGTCATGCTGCGATTAACAGACAAGGTAGATGAGCAGGTTCTCGCTGATGCCCTGATGGCTACACAACTACGATACCCCTATCTCTGTGTTAAGCTGGGCATTGTGCGTGATGCCGATGGCTGTGAACACTTCGTATATGAGGATAATTCTAAGCCTTGGGTACTCAGTAAAGGAGAACGGCCCGTTTGCCTGTTCGGTGAAGAAGCCAATGAGCATCTGTTGGCTTTCTCCTGGTGGGACGACTGCGTCGCATTGGATTTCTCACATGTTCTTATCGACGGCGACAGTGCCTATCGCCTGTTGCGCACACTCCTCTACGAGTATTGCCAAAGGCGTTATGACCATGATTTGAGCCGTGAGGGGGTATGGTTGGCTGGCGATGCCATCGACGAAGCAGAATGGACAGACCCTGCCACACTGCCAAGACCTGCTGAAATTCATCCTCTTACGCTGCCTGAACGGCCTAAAGTCATCAATCTCATGACGGAGGCTGTCAGTCCCATTGCAGAACGGAAAGAAGTGGTGCAGATACGCATAGCCGAGGAGCAGTTGATGCAGCAGGTACGGGCCTGCGGTGCGACGCCAGCCACCTTCCTCTCGCTGGCTTTGGCACGTGCCATAGCACGGCTTCATCCTGACAGTGCGCCATCGGTTCCAACGGTATGCATGGCCGTTAACCTGAGAAAAGCCATGGGCACTCCTCTGGCTCATCACTCCATGGTAGGCGGTCTGTTTCTCCCGTTAGGACAGGAACTGGCCGAAAAGAGTTTCTCCGATCAGGCGAAAGTCTTTAGGGAGATGGTGACCGAGCAGACTTATCCAGACAATTTGCAAGCCTACTTCTGGCAGACACAAGACCGCATGGACATGATGGAGAAGCTGCCCACGGTCAATGCCCGACACCAGGCCTTTGCCCCTGTGAACACGCTGATGGGGCAGATGGCCTCCTGTATGCTGAGTTATGTGGGGAAAGCCGATCTGGGAGCCGCAGAGCAATATGTCAAGGAGATGGTAGCCGAGGCCGACGCCGCCTATATGATTGTGCTGGAGGCCAGTGCTGCAGGCGGCATGTTTACCATCAGCTTCAGCCATCGGTTTACCGACGATGCTTATCTCGATGCTTTCCTCGATGAACTGCGTAGGCAGAACCTGACCTGTGAGATTGCTGACCGCCATCCGTTGCAGTTGGCACCAATCGCTGACTATCGAAACAAATTGTTATGATGAAAATAATAGTCGCAATAGATTCATTCAAGGGGTGCCTGACCTCGAAAGAGGCTAATCAGGCAGCAGCTGAGGGTATCAGGAACCGATATCCTGACGCGGATGTTGTGCAAGTGCCAGTCAGCGATGGCGGTGAAGGCTTTATGGAAGCTTTCCATGCGGCTATCGGTGGGGAGTTAATAGAGTTGACGGTAAGAGATCCGTTAATGAGGCCAGTCATAGCCCATTATTTGCTTGAAGAAAAGCTGGCCGTGATAGAAATCGCACAAGCCAGTGGATTGACGCTGCTTACCAGAGAGGAACGGAATCCTATGGTGGCTACCAGTTACGGTACGGGCCAGTTGGTGGCCGATGCTGTCCGAAAAGGCGCAGAGCACATCATTTTAGGACTTGGCGGCAGCGCAACCAGTGACGCAGGTGTTGGAATGCTCCGTGCACTCATTGATAGTTTCGCGAAACATGGCGAGTGGGATGACATCGAGGAGCTGAAGCATGTCCGTTTTACGATAGCTTCCGACGTCAAGAATCCGCTCTGTGGCGAGAACGGAGCGGCACACGTCTTTGCTCCACAAAAAGGTGCGACGCCAGAAATGGTACTTCAACTCGACAAACGCGCCAGGAAGTTTGCAGATATTTCTGCCAAGCATTTCGGCTATGACCGCTCTGAACAGGAGGGCGCAGGAGCTGCTGGCGGTTTGGGATATGCTTTCCTGCAATATTTGAATGCAGATTGCAAACCAGGCATTGAACTGTTGCTTGACACCATCCGGTTTCGTGAGATAGTCAAGGATGCCAGCCTCGTTATCACAGGCGAAGGCTCTGCTGACCGTCAGACGCTGATGGGCAAGCTTCCCGTGGGAATCCTGAAGCAATCAGGCAATGTGCCCGTTTGTCTTATAGCAGGCAGAATCAGCGACAGACAGGAACTGTTGAATGCAGGTTTTGCCCATGTTGAGTGCATTAATCCAGAATGTATCACCCTCGAAGAAGCCATGCGCAAGGAGGTGGCCACTCAAAATATCATCGATACCGTAAGGAAGATTATTTCATAGAAGCACGGCTTCACCTATTGTGGTATCATCTATCTTGCCAACGGACGGAGCAGCGAGAGCCGCCAAGCTCGCTTGGATGGCCGAGTCGTGACGGACGAAGGCGAAGCCAACGGTGATGAGCGTCTCGCTTATCAGAAAAGGACAAAGTAATGCAGATAATACTCGCTTCCGCAAAAATTATGAATGTTTCGATTAAGCGAGAACAAAGTGAACTTGTTCGCTTTGTCGAGCGTGAGAAACATGGGACGAAGTCCAACGATAAGCTTAAGGCTGTACCGGATGTTAGCTTGTCAACGCCTCGTTTCCAAAATGAGGCAGAGTCCTTTGCTAGGGATATGACTCAGTATTCGGCAGAGGCGATAGCCGAAATGCTGGGCTGTGCGGAGAACGGCTACGCTGTCCTTCAGGCCACTGTCAAGGGCTACAGGGAGGAGCAGACCATCGTCGGTACGACGAAAGCTCTGGCATACTCCATCCACAACATGGTGGTGCTGAAGCGCAATACCCGTCTGAAAGAGCGCCTAAAAGAACAATCCAGTTCATAAACAATTATAAATAATAGGGAAAAGTTACTGAAAAATGCTCGGAATCTCGACTTTTTTCACTATATTTGCGACGTCTTTTAATGGACTTACAACACTATAACAATGAAGCAAAAAGGTATCATTATGAAGAAGTCATTGATAATTGCTGTATTGGTGCTGGTGGCATCGACAGCAGCTCTTGCACAGAGCACGGTATATCTGACCAGGGAGATTAGCCCCGAGTCGTTAGTGAAAATCTACAAGGCACTGGGCGTTCCTGCCAAAGGTCGTGTAGCTGTCAAGATGAGCACTGGCGAAGGTAGCAATCCCAACTACCTAAAACCCGAACTTGTCAAGGATTTGATTTTCGAGGTAGACGGCACTATCGTGGAATGTAACACCGCCTACGGCAATGCACCTGCTGACAAGAAGGATGACCGCAACAACTCTGCTAACCACTGGAAGGTAATCGAGCGCCACGGATTCACGAAGTACTTCCCCGTGGACATCATGGACGAATATGATGAGATTCGCATTCCCGTGAAGGACCAGACAAACATCAAGTTCGACATTGTGGGAGGCCACATGGCCAACTACGACTTCATGATTGCGCTGAACCACTTCAAAGGTCACCCCATGGGCGGCTACGGCGGTGCGCTGAAGAACCTCAGCATCGGCTGTGCCAGTCAGAACGGCAAGGCCTACATCCACTCAGCAGGCAAGATGGAGAAGCTGGACATGTCAAAACTCTGGACACCTGAGTACATCGGCAACCAGGACGGATTCCTCGAATCGATGGCGGCTGCTGCACAGGCTGTGGTGAACTACTTCCAGAGGCAGAACGGCATCATCTATATCTCGGTGATGAACAACATGTCGATAGACTGCGACTGCGTGGACCATCCAGCACCCGTGAAACTGGAAGATTTTGGCATCCTTGCATCAACAGACCCTGTGGCTCTCGACCAGGCTTGTATCGACATCATCAATAACCAGCAGGTGACTGCAAAGAACGACCCTACCGACCTGCTGAACCGTATCAACAAGCAACACGGTATCCACACCATCGAACATGCCGAAAAGATTGGTCTTGGCAGCCGCCAGTACACGTTGGTAAGTATTGATAAATAGAAATTACAACTATGGATAATAGCTTTTTCATGGTTCTATCATAGTTCATCCCAACGCATGGAATATGCACCAAACAGTTTGATGGGTATTTGCAGTTCTGTGGCTGTATTGCGCCAGTCTTTGATGGCGGCGCGAACCTCTTCGACAATCTCGGTGGCTTCCTGCCTTTCAAGCATATAGCTTTCGCTTGCGGAGAGTAGGACGTTGATGTCCGACTCTTCTGTGTATGAGTCGATGAGCAGGCATTGGTGTGACTTTGCTCCTGGGTTGATGTCGTATGCTGGCGATAGCGTCCAGCCTTTCGGGGTAAGCAGGAAACCATGATTGCGGAAGTGGTCATCAGTGTTGCCGAACATGATGTTGAAAGCCACTCTGCGATAGAGTTCTCTGAGATTCTGTTGCACATCGGTGCAAGCGTGCAGAATGAAATCCACGATGTCAAGATAACCATTGCCCGTGCTGCTGCCGGCTCCGTCATCAAGACCAAGCAATGACATAGCAGAGGCGAAATGGATACGACGGCCATCCTTTGTCCTGTCGAAACGTTCGGAGAGCAGCAGGTCGCGGTCTTTTGAAATCCTGATAGTGCGCGTCTTTGCCACATGGATGCCAGCCTTGGCAGCGAGCTGATGCGAGAAATGCTCAATGAGTTCCGTATTCTCCAAATCCTTTTTTGACGGGAACTTGGCCACATATAGTGTGCCATCGGTATCGACCACATTAGCCTTTGGACGAGCGCCACCGAGCGAGGTTCCTGGGTCAATCAACTGGTCGAGCCAACGTTGTTCCGGCAATTCGTTGCGTTCTTCCGCCAACTCAATCTCATGGCATGCATCGCACAAGGCACGAAGGCTTTCAATTGGAGGAACAAGGTATTTTTCGCTTGTATTGATGAAGCCATTGTTTTCTTCTTCCTTGTAGCGTATGCCACCCATACGGGTGAAGTCCTCAATGCCGATAAGGTAGTCGTAGTTGGTGAGCATACGTGTCGGCCTCCCTTCCGTCTGGGCCGTCAGTCGTTCCCTGCGGTCAAGCAACAAGCGTCCCCAACGGTCGGGGAAGGAATCCTTGACGAAACCGAATACATTGTCATTACCACGAGGATGCTGCAACGAAGGAACATTCATCAGGTCACCGCTCAGCAGAATCCCGCCATATTGCTTCAGCCAATCGCGAGAATACTCAAAGACAAAGTGATCCTTGCCACGAACATGCTCGTAGCCCAGTATTCCTATCTCCTGAGGTGTAGAAAGGAAGTCGAAATCTGCGTAAACCGTAATCTTTTTCATTTCCTCAGCAATTCTGCATCCTGAAGCTGACGGCCAAGAGCGTCATCGGCAGCAAGCAGGGTGATGTCGTTTTCCAGATTCAGCGCAAAGAGTACGCGTGCATAAATGCCCATGGAGACTGTCGGGTCGCCATGTTCTACTTTAGAGACAGTCAGGCGTGTCACTGTCGCCCTGTCTGCTATGTCCTGCATGGACAGATGCCTGCGCTTGCGAGCCAGCATAATCTGTTCGCCCATGATTTTCAGGTTCTGGCTCAATGCCCTTGGCATCGTCTTCCCAAATGTATTCTTACCCATAATTGTACTTTATTGGGTGCAAAAATAAGAAATAATGTTTAATATAACAAACATTTTGAGAAAAATCTACATTTCGTACTTCTATAATTCCTAATTTTTCCCAAAACTTCCTTCAAAAACAGCAATATTTCGGCTTTTCTTGCTAATTTTGTACTCAGATTTAAGTGAATTTATACCAAAAGAGCGAAACAAAGCAGACGATTACCGCGAGAAAGCGTATCAGGGCGATACCAAGGCGATGAATAACCTCGGTGTCTGCTATGATCGTGGTACTGGCGTGAAGGTCAGCCTTGAACTTGCTTTTGAATGGTATATGAAGGCTGCTGACAAGGGTGATATGCAGTCGCAAGTGAACGTGGCCAACGCCTATTACCTTGGTGATGGCGTTGATTGTGACCACCATAAAGCATTCCTATGGTATCGTGAGGCTGCTTTCCAAGGGCATGTCCTCTCCCAAAAGAACTGTGGAGCAGCCTACTGGAACGGCGATGGTGTAGAGAAAAACCTCGAAGAGTGTGTCTTTTGGTATAAGTTGGCTGCCAATGGCGGCGATGCCCAGGCACAGTTTGCCACAGGCTGGTTCCTGATGACTGGCACAGGCGTACCACAGGACGAGCGCAAGGGATTGAAGTGGATTCACAAGTCCATATTCCAAGGCTATCAGCCTGCAATAGACTATTGCAAGGAGCACGGTTACAAGTGGTATTGAGCGTATGACACAGACGATAGTATATATACTCATTTGCATCAATGTAGTGACCTTCGTTGTCTATGGCATTGATAAGTGGAATGCCAAGCAAGGCAGCTGGCGCATATCAGAGGCCACTTTGCTTTCTCTCGCAGTTATCGGTGGAAGTATCGGGGCGTTGTTGGGCATGAAAGTCTGGCATCACAAGACAATGCACAAGAAGTTCAAATATGGACTTCCTCTGATTCTGTTAGCTCAAATAGCCCTCATATATTTCATGAACAAATAAGAGATATGGTTGATTACGGATTAAAGGACAGAGTGGCTCTGGTTACGGGAGCGAACAACCCGCAAGGCATTGGAGCGACCACGGCGTTTGCCTTTGCTCGTGAAGGTGCAAAGGTGGTTTTGGTCTATAAGAGAATTCCAAGACCCTTTGATGTGACTAAGACAGACAAGAATGGAGCCGATAGATATTTCCAGGCTAATGCAGGAAATGCTGATATTGTGGAAAGCAAGCTTCAGGAAATGGGCGCTGACTACCTGATTATTGAGAGCGACATCTCCAATGAAGATGCCGTCAAGGAAATCTTCTTGAAAACGCTTGAACGATACGGGAAGGTGGATATCCTCGTCAACAATGCGGCAGACGGCGACATGGATGGACTTGATACCATCGAGAAAATTACGCAGAATGTTATTGACGAAACCTTTGCTGTCAATGTCCGTGGGAGTATTCTGATGACACATGAATTCATTAAGCATCGTGGCGATTACGGCAGAATAATCAATCTTTCCACCGATGCAGCACAGGTCTTTGCCGGTCAGATTACATACGGAGCAAGCAAGGCGACTTTGGAAGCCCTTACCCGTAGTATCGCCCTTGAAGTGGCGAAGTACGGCATTACCGTGAATTGTGTGGCTCCTGGTCCGACGCAGACAGGATGGATTGACGATGATTTCGCAAAAGAAGTGATACCTATTATTCCGATGGGTAAACTGATCCAACCGCAGGATATTGCCGATACTATCCTGTTTTTGGCAAGTGAACAGGCACGGATGCTTACGGGACAAGTCATAAAGGTATCAGGAGGACATGCGCTTTAAGAAGCATGGATGAGATGTGGAACCTGTGGCACGGCTGCCACAAGAAGAGCGAGGGCTGCCAACACTGCTATGTGTTTAGGCGCGATGCGGAGTTCGAGAAGGACTCCAACGTCGTAACCAAAACCTCCAGCTTCAATCTTCCCATCCGTCGTGACCGCAGCGGAAACTGGAAAGTGCCGTCGGGTACGCTGATGTGGACATGCTTTACATCAGACTTCTTCATCGAGGAAGCTGACCAATGGCGCGAAGATGCCTGGCTGATGATTCACAGGCGCAGTGATTTGCATTTCTTCATGATCACGAAACGACCGGAGCGGATTCTCCAATGCCTGCCGAAGGATTGGGGTGACGGCTATGAAAATGTCACCATCTGCTGTACAATGGAAAACCAGCGGCGAGTGGATGAGCGGTTGCCGATATACCGCGAACTGCCCATCCGTCATAAATCAATCATCTGTGAACCTTTACTGGAGTGCATTGACTTCCACAATGGTCTCGGCTCATGGTGTGAACAAGTGACGGTCGGCGGCGAGTCAGGCTCTGAAGCTCGTATCTGTGATTATGCTTGGGTGCTCGGCATCCGTGAGCAATGCATCGCGGCCAACGTGCCGTTCCACTTCAAACAGACTGGTGCGCACTTCCGCAAAGATGGCCGTATCTACAATATCCCAAGAAACCAGCAGATGAAGCAGGCACATCGGGCTGGAATTGATTATAACACTAACATCATAGAGCCATCTACATAAACTTCCGGCCTTCCACCCAAGCGTTTCCGGCTTTTTCACCAAGCGAGAAATACTGGTTGTTGAACGACTCGTAGAATATCATGCCGATTTTTGACGTGTCTATCTTGCCATTGGCACCAAGCACCGACTCGTCGGCCTTCATATTAACCACACGGGCCACGATGCAGTTGAAGTTGGGGGTGTCCACAAACTCTATCACCTCGCACTCCAGCACCACCTTGCTGCCTACGATGATGGGGGCATCAACCAGGTTACTCTTCACGGCCTTCATGCCGGCTTTCTCAAACTTGTCTGGCACACGATAGCCCGACACCGTACCCATATAATCCACCTCGGCCATCATGTCCTTAGTGGCCAGTGTCAGCGTAAATGCCCCACGCTTCTCGATGTTCTCGTGCGTCTTTTTGGGCTTGCCGATGCACAGTGCCAGATGACCTGCGTTTGTGCGGGTACACTCATGCAGATTCATCACATTTACGCTACCGTCGTCGTTATACGTAGCTACCATCAAAACTGGACTTGCATAACCGTAGTTGAATGCTCTTGCTCCTAAATCTTTCATCATATCTTTCAAAAATTAATTGTTTTCGGCTGCAAAATTACAACAAATATCTGATAGCGATGTAACACAAAATCTCGCAATAATGTCACTTTTCTAAGATTTCCTGTTGTTACATCGAAAAATATGCGTATCTTTGCCAAAATTATCGATGTATGGCAGACGCAAACACCATAAATACAGGGCAGTATATCATCTGTGAAGACGATATTGTTTTCACGGAAGACATCGTCAAAGCTATGAGCGACAGGTATATTCACACCTGCCTTCATTTTGTGGTATTAGCTGGAAATGTGACATTCTCTGTCGGCACAAAGATCTTCAGCGCACAGGTGAACGATTGCGTGATTATTCCCAATCGTCCAGAGGTTTCCAATCTCCATCCCTCGGCAGATTTCAGAATGACGGGTGTCATCGTCTCCCGTGAGTTCATGCAGGTGTCGCTCCCTAAGAGCAGCTACGAGACGGCTGGTTTGACGGCGATGGCTCAGAATCCCGTCATGCCGTTGACAGATGACGAAGCCGTTCAGATTCTCGATGATTTCCGACATGTGCAGCATCGTTTTCATCAGGTGGGTCATGCCTATTATGCCGACATGGTGTCAAGATGTGTCGAGATGATGGTGCTCGACATGTATCATATCCATGCCCTCCAGTATTCTGACGACCTGAAAGGCGTCGACCAGAGCGCGTGGATCATGCGGCGGTTCATCGACCTGTTGCAGCAAGGACTCATCCGCCAGCATCGCACCGTAGAGTATTACGCCTCGCGCCTCAATATCACGCCAAATTACCTCACAGAATGCTGCCTCAAGACGAGCCGTCATAATGCAAGTTTCTTCATCGAGCACTTCACCGCCGAGGAGATAGCCCGCCTGCTGAAACGCGAAGACCTGTCAATCACGGATGTAGCCTATCAGCTGGATTTCAACACCACCAATTACTTCACCCGCTACGTGAAGCGCGTTCTCGGCATGACTCCCAGCCAGTATAAGGCGAAATTCAGCGTAAAGAAATAATGGACGGCGAGCAGACCATCGAGCGTTCAGACTCCCTGATTTACGAGTTCATGTATCCCGGTGCCGACTACCGCAGTCATGTTTAATTGCTGATCGGTGATTCGCTAATAAATTCCAAATCTTCTGCCGTTTCCATCGCGGTACGGGGATTTTTTCGTATCTTCGCAGCAGATTACTTTCAAACAATATGGAGAAGACTCAATTTAAAAAGATGCGGAGTGAAGAGTTCTATGACTTCACGAACGAAGAATGTCTGACAAGTTTTTTCAGAGCCAAGCATCTCTGCGCTAAGCTGCAAACCATGACCGTAGAGGATGATGACTACAGGAAGACGATAGAAGAGTTGATACCAGGCATTCCTGAATCATCCACGGTATCTCCGCCCTTTCATTGCGACCATGGGCATGGCATAAAACTGGGTGAGAACGTATTTATCAACTACAACGGTACTATGCTCGACGGAGGGCTGATCACCATCGGTTCCAACACGCAGATTGGCCCGAACTGCCAGTTCCTGACTCCGAACCATCCTATTGATTACGTCGAACGCAAAAAAACCATAGAGCGATGTTCTCCGATAACCATTGGTGAAGATTGTTGGCTGGGAGGCGGTGTGACGGTGTGCCCTGGAGTAACCATTGGCGACCGCTGTATCATTGGTGCAGGAAGCGTGGTGGTCAAGGATATTCCTTCTGATTCTATGGCCGTAGGCAATCCTTGTCGTGTCATCCGCAAGATAGATACAGTTAAATCAAGATTAGATATATAATGAGATGTAAATTGTAATTGAAAAGTATACCACCATAATAATCGTTTATACTTTCAGCACTCCATTGATTTACGATATCTCAGAGATATTATCAGGTTTACTTATACGTTATTATTTACACGACTCGTAAATCTCTTTGTTAGAAACACCTCTTCATCTCCCAAGTCCTTGCGATTTGGGAGTTTTTTTATGGCATCAGCAATTTGTATCGCACACGATTTATCGTTAAATAACCTTAAAGAATCAGATAAATCGCTTGCGATATAAATTATTATTGTACCTTTGCAGAAGAAATAAGTCGCGAACGATAGAAATAATATAAAAAACATAAAGGTATGACTAAGATTTATGATTTCAAGGCTCAGACGAGCAAAGGTAAAGAGATTGACTTCAAGCAGTTTGAAGGTAAGGTGCTGCTGATTGTAAACACAGCCAGCAAGTGTGGTTTTACACCTCAGTTTGCAGGACTGGAGGAGCTGAACCAGAAGTACAAAGAGAAGGGTTTGGTGATTATCGGCTTCCCCTGCAACCAGTTTAAGGAGCAAGATCCGGGCACTGACGGACAGATTGAGGAGTTCTGCCAGTTGAACTACGGCGTTTCCTTCCAGATTATGAAGAAAACCGATGTGAATGGGCCGGATGCAGAGCCCATATTCGAGTATCTGAAGGAGCAGGCTCCTACTGAGGAGTACCATGGATTGAAGGCCAAAGGGATGGCTATGCTCATCAAGAAGCTTAGCAAGAGTGTGGAGAAAGACTGCGATATCAAGTGGAACTTCACCAAGTTCTTGATTTCAAAGGATGGTGAGACCATCAAGCGCTATGCTCCCACCACTGAGCCCAAGGACTTTGAGAAGGATGTAGAAGCGATACTTAATTGAGAATTGACAATTGAGAATTATGGCTCACACAGAATTACAACTGGATAATCAGATTTGCTTCAGGCTCTACACGGCCACGAGGCTGATAACGCAGGCTTACACGCCGATGCTGACGGAACTGGGTATCACCTATCCGCAGTATCTGGTGCTGATGGTACTTTGGGAGAAGGACAACCTGCCTGTGAATGACATTGCACATAGGCTGATGCTGGAAACCAACACGGTTACTCCCCTACTCCAACGCATGGAGAAACAGGGAATCGTCAGTCGCATGAAGGGCGAACAGGACAAACGTCAGCAGATTGTAAGTCTGACAGAGAAAGGCAAGGACATGGAGGAAAGGGCCTTCGAACTTATTCCTGCCGGCATGGGCAAACGCCTCGCTGCCTGTCCACTGAAGCTGGAAGACTATATGATCCTGGCTCAAGAACTGGATTCGATTATTAACTCATTAAAAAATAAAAATTATGGCACATCCATGTGAAAATTGCAAATTCCGTGCGAATTATGACGCCAAACCTAACTCACTGTTGGGACGCTTCTGGCGTTGGCACATCAACTTCTGTCCGGGCTGGAAAGCCTACTTCACCTCACTCCCTGCCGACCAGCAACAGGCACTGCGTGAGAAGTATCAATTTGTGAAATATCAAACCAAATAAAAACAAGATTTATGAAGAAAGTATTATTTGCATTGCTGTCGTTCGTAGCTATGACAGTGGCTGCACAAAACAGTCTGTATGATTACACAGTAAAGGATCTGGACGGCAAGAATGTGTCGCTGAAGGACTATTCTGGCAAGGTATTGCTGATTGTAAACACGGCAACCAAGTGTGGCTTTACGCCCCAATACAAGGAGCTGGAAGCGCTGTATGAGAAGTATGAGGCCAATGGCTTTACGATTCTGGATTTTCCCTGCAACCAGTTTGGCGAACAGGCTCCAGGCACCAACGAAGAGATTCACGAGTTCTGCACACTGAACTACAACACCCAGTTTCCTCAGTTCGACAAGATTGATGTGAACGGCGAGAACCAGTCGCCGCTGTTTGCCTTCCTGAAAGAGAGACAAGGCTTCAAGGGTTTCGAGCAGAACGATACCGGAAAGATGATGGAGCAGATGTTGACACGCAGAGACCCCGATTTCAAGAACAAATCGGATATTAAGTGGAACTTCACTAAATTTTTGGTAAATCAGCAAGGTGAAGTGATAGCACGCTTTGAACCATCTGATAGTTTGACAAAACTGGAAGAGATGATAGACGCTTTGTTGGCTAACAAATAAAACAGTCATCAGTTTATGAAAAAGCTTTTATTTACCCTGATGGCTGCCATCTGCTGCACGTTGGTAGCACGTGCGCAGCAGGAGCCGGCTTCCATGCCACAGGTGGGCGACAAGGTGCCATCTTTCACAGTGAAGGATGCCGACGGCAAGGAAAAGACATTGGCCGACTTGTGCCAGGGCAAGAAGTATATCATGATAGACTTCTGGGCCACGTGGTGTGTGCCTTGCCGCCAGGAGATGCCCAATGTCAAGGAGCAGTATGCGAAATATGCTGCCAAGGGGTTTGAGGTTATCGGTATCTCTGAAGACCGCAGCAAGCCTACCATGGATGAATATGTGCAAAAGGAAGGCATTAAGTGGCCTGTCTTTCGCGACCAGACCAAAATTGCTTCGCTCTATGGGGTGACCATGATTCCCACCACCTTCATCATCAATGCCGAGGGTGTGGTGGTGGCAAAAGACCTGCGAGGTGATGACCTGGGGCTCAAGTTGGCACAGCTGTTTCCCTGAAGTTTGAGCAGTATTGAGTAAGAGAAACAGACCGTCCGGAAGATGATTCATAAGGTCATGCGCTGGGTTGGACCAAGAATGGTATTTACCACAAAAGTTACCAATGGTTACCTAATTACCATATTGCACTATGTTAATCAAAGTTAAAGTCGTTCTCAGCAAACCCCGATTACATCCCTATTCCTACTTTTTGGTAACTATGGCACCAAAAAGTGCCTTCTTGCAAAACTCGCGCTAACCAAGTAATTTTGCATCGAAATTAAAAAGCAACAAAAAAAACGATAGCATTATGAAAAAGTATTTCGCAATTGCACTGGCAGCTATGGCTATGATGAGCTGCAATGGCAACAAGAATCAGCAAGTTGCTGATGAGCAGGAAGTGGTGAATGAAACTTTGGTTGGTGCATTCCAGAGCTATAATCTGGATGGTTTCAAACTGCATGTATATAATTCTAATGATGTGATGGGCGACTGCAGCTACATAATCGAGGGCAACAACGGCCTTGTAGTAATGGAGTATCCGCTTTTCAAAGTGAACGCTCAGGAGTTTACCGACTATATTGCTAAATTAGGCAAACCGATCGTGACTGATATAACTGATTATCATTTGGGTGGTTCCGACAAATTGCCATTGATTATGCCTGAGGGTATGCCTGCATTCATTGAGGGTCCTGTTTATGGTGGTATGATGAAGAGCTTTGCCGATCGTTTTGGTGACACAATGGTAGAACTGCCCACTCAGAAGGCTGCTGAGGTTCCTTTCGGACAGACTCAGAACTGGGCCGGTGTAGAATTTGACTTCGAGCATGGTGCTACCTCCGACTTCCCCGGTGCTTCCATCATCATTGGCAAGCAGGTTTATTACACCCACTGGACTCCCGCAGAGGCACATATCAGTCCGCTTCAGGTTGGCAATGCCGCAGCTGTTGATGCTGAACTGGCTGAAGCACAGAAGTCGCTCGCATCAGGAGCAAAGTACTTCATCGGAGGTCATGGCGGTCTGGCTGAGAAGGCTCAGGTGGAGTTCAAGATTGCCTATCTCCAGAAGGTGAAGGAACTGCTGGCTGCCAACAAGGATGCTGCTACATTCGCCGAAGCTCTGAAGGTTGCTTATCCTGAACTTCCAGGTGATGCTGACGCCCTGGCACAGGCGTTGTATAGGTAATAAAACATATAACCAGCAAAGCAATCAAGAACTATGATGCAACAGGCATTACAATTCCTGCAGGACCACAACGAGATTGCCTTCGCCACGTGCGAGGGCAATCTGCCTAAAATCCGCATGTTCCAGATTATGAAGCAGGAGGGCACGGTGCTCTACTTCTCCACCTCTGCCGAGAAAGCTGTCTGGAAGGAACTACAGGCTAACCCCAACGTGGAGGTGTTGGCTTATGTAGACAACATTTCTGTCCGCTGCTCTGGTATGGTGAACTTCGATGTAAAGGACGATGTCAAGCGGTGGATCTACGAGCATAACCCCGTTCTGCCCCGTCTCTACAGCAGTTACGACCAACTGGTCTATTTCTGCCTGCCCATAGCCGAGATGGATTATTTCGACCTCACGCCCACGCCTCCCATCTTCAAACACTTCGACTTAATAGCAGGAAATGTTGGCGACGGATTCGTCGGTGCAAGGTTCAAGATTCAATAATAATCCACTAAATCATCTCCCAAGTCCTTGTGATTTGGCAGAATTATTGTATATTTGCCAAAGCAATTTCGTTAAATACTAAATCAATCGAACTATGAAAGAGAAAGTATTACAGGCTATGCGCGAGGCTGGGAAGCCCGTTTCAGCAGACGACGTGACAAAGGCACTGGGTGCTGATCGTAAGGAAGTGGACAAGGCTTTTGCCGAGTTGAAGAAGGAGGGCGCTATCGTATCGCCCGTCCGTTGTAAGTGGGAGCCGAAGGAGCAGTGAGAGGAAAGCCAAGCTTGCTTGAGCTGTCCCGAGTCGTGACTGAGGAAGAAAGAATTTCAACCAGCAAAACAAAAGAATTATGGAAATCAAAGCAATCAGAATGTTCGACGGCGGGTTCATGAACCAGTCGTTCGCTTTCGGAGGAGAAAGCAAGGAGGGTTTGGATGAACAGATCATCTATCGCAGTTCGCTACAGAATTTCCTCATCGATACAGGTGAGGAGGTGATTCTCGTGGACACAGGTTTCAAAACAGGTATGGCGGCTCCCGCCAAGAAACTCGGTGCACCGCTCTATATGGGCGAAAAGGTGGCTGACTATATGGATGCCTTCGCTGCCCTCGGCTACAAGCCTGAGCAGGTGACGAAGATCCTCATCACCCACAAGCACCCCGACCATACGGCAGCCCTGGAGTACTTCCCCAATGCCAAGGTGTATATCTCGCCTGAGGATGCCGATGCCATGAAACTTCCGAGCAGCGAGAGCCATCCGAGCTCGCTCGAAGATGGCCGAGTCGCGAGGAAGGAAGGCGAAGCCAAACTTCCTGAAGGCGGAAACATCATTCGTGCCCAATATGGCAAGGCCTACAAGAACTTCCCCAATGCACAGGAAGTGGCAGCCGGCATCTGGTTCATCGAGGCTAAGGGCCACACCAATGGCAACAGCATCATCATTGCTGAAGATGGTGACCTATACTATATGTTCCACGGCGACGTGACCTACTGCGATGCAGCCCTGAAGGCCAACAAACTCAGCATCGTCTTCGAGGACATCAAGGCAGCCCGCCAGACGCTCGACCGTGTGCGCGAATTCATCAAGAACCAACCCACAGTCTATCTCTCCACCCACTGCCCAGAGGGCTACGAAAACTTGGAGATGAAGCGCGTGATGACGCTTTGAGCCTTACAAACATCCACAAAATTAACTCCCAAGTTCCTGCGATTTGGGAGTTTTTTATGCCATCAGCAAATTATATACACCTTTCGAATATTTGTTTAGAGGGTATTTGATAGAAATACTGTATCTCCTGATCGATGATAAAAGAGGTCAAAGTCCCAGCTGTTCTAATCAATAGATGACAGCACCTCTGTCAAGTCTTCTGTGAAGGAAATAAACCTATTTATTCCGACAGTTGTCAATTGTGGATAGTCGCGGTTGAAGCGTACGAGGGTGGTTTGCGGAAACTCTGCAGCCATGCGCTCGAAGGGGAAGCGGATAATGACGGGGGTGTTGAAGCCTACACCCAGCTCTAAAAGCAACAGCCGTTTATCGTATGCATCAGCTACAAAAGCTTGATAGCGACTACTTTGCTCATGCCAATGGTAATCTTCTACAAAAGTGTTATCACTGCGCAGATTCATTGACACAGGCTTGCCTTCTGGAGTATAGGGAATTAACGCTGTAGGGATGCGGCAATCTTTGATG
>JAFSPM010000031.1 GCA_017442855.1 Bacteroidaceae bacterium
CCAGATAAACCAGACAACCTAGAAGTATTCTCTGTCCCAGAACGCTCATCCGGTAGTTTAAAAGAATCAATGTCGGTAAGGACGGCTGCTTGCGCGACCGTTCTTCCTACTTGACGGTTCGTTCAATTACCCAAGAGACATAAAGCCTCTCGCTTCTTGTACTACTACTTCTTCTGTTTTATGTAAGACTCTCAAAGAACTCTTTTCTTTCATGCTCATCAGGTCTCTTCCTGAAAGCGGATGCAAAGGTACGACTATTTTCCGAACTACCAAAACTTTTCGAGGAAAATTTTCAGTTTTTTGCGAAAAAAATATTTTGGCTTGATGTGTATCAACTTCAAAGAATAACACACCTTATTATATATAACGCGCGCGAACAATAATAAGGATAGGAAGCAACCGAAATTGAGATATGAAGTCGCCGAACATGAATCCAAATGATTCCAACTATCTTTTTAAAGTGAATACACTTTTATATCTAAACAACCATTTTCAACATACTTCAAGAATACTTTTTAGAAAAATCGAGAACAAGAGCAAAAAAGATAGTCAAAAGTTTGGCTGTATGCAGTATTTTGTATAATTTTGCAGCCAAATTTGAATAAATATACCAACAATGAAAGTTAAGAACGACAGACTCGAAGCACTTCGGATGATTATTTCCAGTCAGGAACTGGGCAGTCAGGACGAACTATTGACTGCCCTAAAGAAAGAAGGCTTCCAACTAACCCAAGCCACGTTGAGTCGCGACCTGAAGCAGTTGAAAGTAGCCAAAGCGGCTTCCATGCGAGGTAATTACGTATACGTATTGCCTAACGACACGATGTACAAGCGTATCTCAACGCCACATACCGTCAAAGAAATGCTTCAAGTACCTGGTTTTTTGAGTATCAACTTCTCTGGCAACATGGGTGTTATTAAGACTCGTCCTGGTTATGCCAGTTCAATTGCATACAATATAGACAATAATCACATCAACGAAATACTGGGCACCATTGCTGGTGACGACACCATCTTCATCGTTATCAAACAAGGAATTACGAAAGACGAAGTCATTGAGGCACTGAGCGAAGTTGTACCAAACATGAGGTAGTTGATAGTTTATAGTTTACGGTTTACAATAAAAATGGAACAAAAAGACGAAATAAAAGTATTTGTAGCAGGAGCAGAGCATGAGGTCTATGTAGATACCATCCTTCAGACCATTGCCGATGCTGCCAAAGTACGTGGAACAGGTATTGCCAAACGTACACACGAATATCTCACCACCAAAATGAAAGAAGCCAAGGCTGTGATTGCATTGTCTGGCGATCGCTTTGCAGGCTTTAGTTATATTGAAACATGGGGTAACAAACAGTATGTGACTACCTCTGGTTTGATAGTCCATCCTGATTTCCGTGGCCTTGGTGTAGCCAAGAAGATCAAGGACATGACGTTCTCGCTGGCCCGTACCCGTTGGCCGCACGCCAAGATTTTCTCGCTGACCAGTGGCGCTGCAGTGATGAAGATGAACACAGAGCTAGGTTATCAGCCCGTTACCTTTGCCGACCTGACCGACGATGAAGCCTTCTGGCGTGGTTGTGAGGGATGCGTCAACGTAGATGTACTACACCGTACGGGTCGTAAATACTGCATCTGCACAGCAATGCTCTACGATCCTGAGGAACACCTTCCCGCCAAGATTCCCGAAGAAGTCTTAGAGCGCATCAAGGCATTGGATGAAAAGTAACAAAGTAAAAATATAAAAAGTACATATATGAGCAAGAAAAAAGTAGTAGTAGCCTTCAGTGGTGGTTTGGACACCAGCTACAATGTGATGTATTTGACCAAGGAGTTAGGTTATGAGGTTTATGCCGCCTGTGCCAATACAGGTGGATTCTCAGCTGAGCAGTTAAAGAGGAATGAAGAGAACGCCTACAAATTGGGCGCCGTGAAATATGTGACCCTTGACGTGACGCAGGAGTATTACGAGAAGTCGCTGAAGTACATGATTTTCGGTAATGTGCTCCGTAACAACTGCTATCCTATCAGTGTGTCGAGCGAGCGCATCTTCCAGGCCATCGCCATTGCGCGCTATGCCAAGGAGATTGGTGCCGACGCTATTGCCCACGGAAGCACAGGTGCTGGCAACGACCAGATTCGTTTCGACATGACGTTCCTCGTGATGGCTCCCGGTGTAGAGATTATCACGCTGACCCGTGACCGCAACCTGACCCGTAAAGAGGAGGTTGACTATTTGAATGCCAATGGCTACTTCGCCGACTTCACCAAACTGAAGTATTCTTATAATGTCGGCATCTGGGGCACCAGTATCTGTGGTGGCGAACTGCTTGACCCCACACAGGGTCTGCCTGAGGAGGCCTATCTGAAGCACGTTACCAACCCTGAGAAGGAGTCGCTGTTGAAGATTCAGTTCGAGAAGGGCGAGATTGTGGCTGTCAATGGTGAAAAGTTCGATGACCACATCAAGGCCATTCAGAAGATTGAGGAAATTGGTGCTTCTTACGCTATAGGTCGTGATGCCAACGTGGGCGACACCATCATCGGTATCAAGGGCCGTGTTGGTTTCGAGGCCGCTGCACCTAAGCTGATTATCGAGGCACACCGTCTACTGGAGAAGTCGACGTTGTCGAAGTGGCAACAGTACTGGAAAGACCAGGTAGCCAACTGGTATGGCATGTTCCTGCACGAGAGCCAGTATCTTGAGCCCGTCATGCCCGACATTGAGGCCATGTTAACCTCTAGCCAGCGTAACGTTACAGGTACTGCCATCCTGAAATTACGTCCCTATGGCTTCGAGACTGTCGGTATTGACAGTGCCAACGACCTGACGAAGAGCAAACTCGGTGAATATGGCGAGACCCAGACTGGTTGGACTGCCGACGAAGCAAAAGGCTTTATCAAGGTTTCAAGTACGCCACTCCGCGTATACTATGGCATCCATAAAGACGAAAAGAGATGATAAAAGTCGGTATATTAGGTGCAGCAGGCTATACAGGCGGAGAACTGATTCGCCTGCTGCTTAACCATCCTGAGGCAGAGATTGTTTTTGCCAATTCTGAGAGTAACGCTGGTAATCTGGTAAGCGATGTCCACGAAGGACTCATTGGCGATACGGATCTACGCTTTACCGATGCAATGCCTTTTGACCAAGTCGACGTCGTTTTCTTCTGTTTCGGTCATGGTAAAAGCGAGGCGTTCCTAAAGGAACACACCATCCCCGCCAATGTTAAGATCATCGACCTCGCCCAAGATTTCCGCATCAAGGGCAATCATGACTACGTATATGGTCTGCCTGAAATCAACAAGGCCGAGATTGTCAAGGCTCAGCATGTAGCCAACCCAGGTTGTTTTGCCACGGCCATTCAGGTTGCTTTGTTGCCTGCAGCTAAGATGGGACTTCTTACTGAGGATGTCGCCGTCAATGCCATTACGGGTTCTACTGGTGCAGGCCAGAAGCCCGGTGCCACCACCCATTTCTCTTGGCGTTCCGACAACCTGAGCATCTACAAAGCTTTTAGCCATCAGCATATTACCGAAATACGCCAGTCGTTGACACAAATACAGGGAAACCTCGATGCCTCCATCGACTTTATACCCTATCGTGGCAATTTTGCGAGAGGTATTTTCTGTACAGCAGTTGTTAAAACCCAAGCAAGTGCCGAGGACGTCATTGCTGCCTACAAGGACTTCTACCGCGACGCAGCCTTTACTCACTACAGCGACAAGGCTATCGATCTGAAACAAGTGGTGAACACCAACAAAGCTCTGGTACATGTTGACTGTTTCGAAGGCAAGATACTTGTTACGTCTGCCATCGACAATCTCTTGAAAGGTGCAGTCGGTCAGGCCGTTCAGAATATGAACCTGCTGTTTGGTCTTGAAGAAACCGCAGGACTTAAGCTGAAGGCATCCGCATTCTAGTTATTTCATGTTACGTGGATGATGTAGGAGTATTTCCTGACGGAGCGTAGACATATCGATATGGGTATAAATCTCTGTTGTACCGATAGTCTCATGCCCTAACATTGCTTGAATAGCACGCAAATCAGCCCCACCCTCTAACAGCGCCGTTGCAAAAGAATGGCGGAGGGTATGGGGCGATATTGTTTTCTGAATACCAGCCTCTTTCGCCTGCTGTTTTATCATGATCAATATCATGGTACGTGTGAGACGGGCACCACGACGATTCAGAAA
>JAFSPM010000032.1 GCA_017442855.1 Bacteroidaceae bacterium
AAGTGAGTTAGTCGAAAAGAACTCTATAAAGTCACCAACATATATTTTTGCCCACCTAGGATTATCCATCAATTCATTGTTCAGTCCACGCATTAAGGATTTGAGTTTGTCAATTATCCTGATTTGGGTTGCAATGCGTTCTTCAACAAGAGCTATTAGATGACCTATTTTGTGTTGTTCTTTTAGCGTAGGGAAACAGAATGAAAGACTCTTAACTATTTCAGCAGATAGGTTCCCTTGTCCACCCTGCAGATATGCTTGGAGTATTTTATCCACACGTTTCTCCCATGCAGATTTGAGAAAGACATTATCATATGGCGACCTAATACATAGTATTGCTTGATTAATTGCACCTTTTATTTTGCTTATGGCAATCTGTCCACTTGTTGCTCCATACAAAGCAAGCAACAAATCTCCTTCTTCTACAATTTTAGCAGACGAGTTGTTTAACCCTGGCTCTGAAAGGAATAATTCTGTAGAGTCAGAGGCTATTTCACCTGAACGTATGAATGGTATATCACCATCATAATATGCCTTATTCGTAGAAGAAGGTGTGCCTCCAGAAAAGAAAGTACAATTGTTTTTCAAACGTTCTTTCTTCCATACCCCACTAAACTCTGGGAATCTCAAAGTTGGGACATTGCCCTTCGGGCGAAGTCCCGCACGCTCGGCAGAGTTCAAACAAGTTTGGCTCTGCTCTCTCTTATTTGGGACATTGAGGACTTTATCTTGTTTGTCTGTTGCCATATTCATTACTCCTCTGATGATTGTGAATACTTCAAGTGCATCGCTTTCTCTGTTAGACGATATCGTTGATATGGGTGATTGGGCTGTTCTGGATACTTACGCTCTATGATGCCTGCATTGAGTGCAGGTTCAAGGTAATTAACTCTAAACCTAAATCGTGTCTTCAGTCCACAGCGTTCCATTAACTCCAGTGTAGAGAGATACTCAAAGTTCATGACCTCCATCAATCTTATAACCTGCTTACTAAGACTTGGCTCCTTTTTTGAACTTGGCTCCTTTTTTGAACTTGGCTCCTTTTTTGAACTTGGCTCCTTTATCGAACTTGTACCCTTTTGGGAACTTATGTCTTTTTCGGAACCCCTTCCTTTTTCGGAACCCCTTCCTTTTTCGGAACCCCTTTGTTTTTCGGAACTTGGCTCCTTTTTGGAACTTGTACCCTTTGTTGAGCTTATGTCTTTTTCTGAACTTATGCCTTTTTCTGAACTTATGCCTTTATGGGTGGTAGTTGTATCTACCGTCAACTGTATATAACTGGACTTATCGACAGGACGCTTGAATGTGACCCATACGAAATTGGGATTGGTCTGCCAAACAGGCTCTTCAACACCAGCGGCAGCGCAAGAGTCTATAATACGACGAACACCTGAGCCCCAGCTTTCAAGGAATGTACTTCTATAAAGGAATGTGGCTATCAGCGGATTATATGGGTGTGAGTTATGAGGCTGCTTGATAGTCTCAGGTGTCAGTTCTGGAGGAAGAACGCCAGGATTCTCAATCTCTACGCGGTCATCATAGACGGCAATGCCGACAGATGTACCAGGCTGGTCGTACCGTCGATGGCAAAGACTATTAACAAGGGTTTCGCGCAATGCTTCTACAGGGATTTCAAGTTGTTCCATACGACGGAGGCCCACAATCTTACCACTCAGATTGAGGTGCTTAAAGAGGAATGACATACCTGCGTCGAGAAGGTCAAAGAAGTTTCCCTCTGCCTGCTGGTTGTCGCCAAACTCATTCTTTCCTGTACCACGAAAGCGGGCCATGCGCAAGCGAAGTTGCGGATAGCCATAGAGTTTCTTAGTGAATAGCATTACTGCAGCATTGTTCAACTTGCCATCATTAAGCAGTTCTGACTTTTGGAGTAAAGTCTCTATCGGTTCCGTCATGGCGGCTTCATGAAGACGACCACCCTCAATGCCCAAACGAATAGCACCGCGTATTCTGTCTTCGTCAAGGTCGGCGATGGTTATTCCGTCTGCTTCCTGTCGTTCCCAAGCAAAGTATTGTGGTTTACTCTGTTTAAGTCGTTCTTCGAACATTTCACGGGGCATCACTTTTGTAGTGCTTTCCACCTTGTAATAGGGACGACCATTGCAGGTGTATGGTGTATGTCCCCATACCCACGGTTCAAAGTACATGGCTATAACTTGATTGTCTGGATGATCTGGTACATCAACATACTCTACCTTTATGTCAATAGCAGGTTCCAGACAGGTAAGTGCTCCTGCAATTTCCCTGCGGGTATTGTCGGTTACCTGCTGACCAACAATCTTCAGTGACGTTGGAGCAACACCTATGATAAGCCAGCCGCCTTCGGTATTCAGGAAAGCACATGCAGAGTGCATCCCGTCCTTCAGTTCCCCCGTCGTTTTCTTTAGTTCCAACGTGCGGGTCTCGTCTGATTTAATGATAGACTTTATATCGTCAATTGTCATACGCTGTTTCTTTTATTCTACGATACCCAACTCCTTCAGATAAACCTCAATCTGTTTGTCAAGGTCTGCACGTTTGGCTTCCAACTCTTTGATTTCACCCATTACGGCATGGATGTCGATGGGTTCTTCCTCCTCAAAAGTATCTACATAGCGGGGAATGTTGAGGTTATAGTCATTGTCAATGATTTCTTGCATCGTAGCCAGATGGCTATACTTCTCTATCTCTTTGCGCTCCCTATAAGTGTCGATAATCTTTTGGATATGCTCAGGACGGAGTTTGTTCTGAGTCTTCACCTTCTCAAACTCCTTGCTGGCATCAATAAAGAGCACATTATCACCCTCCTTGCGGCATTTCTTGATAACAATAATACACGTCGGTATGCTGGTACCATAGAAGATGTTGGCTGGCAAACCGATGATGGCATCAATGTAGTTGCGCTTCTCAATGAGGAACTGGCGAATCTTTCCCTCGGCAGATCCACGGAACAACACTCCATGCGGAGCCACGCAAGCCATCGTGCCGCCATCGTTCAAGTGATAGATCATGTGAAGGATGAAAGCATAGTCGGCTTTTGACTTCGGAGCCAGCACACCAGCCTTGCTGAAACGGTCGTCGTTATTGAACTTGGCAGCAGCACTCCAGTCTGCAGAGAAAGGCGGATTGGCCACCACAGCATCAAACTGGCGGTCATCAAAGGCATCTGCCTCCAATGTGTCGCCGTTCTGAATGTCGAAGTCGTTATACTTCACACCATGCAGCAGCATGTTCATACGGGCCAGATTGAACGTAGTAGGGTTCTTCTCCTGTCCGAAGATACAGTCTGCCTTACCGCTTCGGGCAGTGCGCAACAGTAAGGAGCCGGAGCCACAAGTAGGGTCATAGACATTCTTCAGACGGGTCTTTCCTGTGGTTACTATCTCCGCCAATATCTGGCTTACCTCCTGTGGCGTATAGAACTCACCTGCCTTTTTTCCAGCACCTGCGGCAAACTGTCCTATCATATATTCGTAGGCATCGCCCAAAATGTCAATGTCGCTGGCATCTTCCAGTCCAAAGTCAATACCATTTAGGGCAACCAGAACATCACTAATCAGTCTGTTCTTGTCGTCAGATGTCTTGCCAAGTTTGGGCGAAGCGAGGTCAATGTCGGAGAAAAGACCGCCGAAGTCATCTTCGCTTTCCTGCCCGATGGTGCTGTCCTCAATCTTTTTTAATGAACGTTCCAGTTGAGGTAGGATATTCTCCTTACGACCAATGGCATCAATGATAGTGGAGAAAAGAAAATCCGGCTCCACAAAGTAGCCGAGGTTATCAACGCACATGACTTTGATTTCCTCTTTCATTTCTTCGTCGTTACTCTGCCAAACCTTTTGGAAGGTTGTCTCGTCAGCCTCCAATTCATCATTAACGTACAACTCTATCTTTTCAGACAGGTACTTGTAGAAGATAAAACCAAGGGAGAAATACATGAAGTCGCTTGCCGACATGTTCCCTCTCAGCGTATTGGCAACCGTCCAAAGTTGGCTGCGCAGTTTTTGTTGTAGGTCTTCGCCCATATCTTGTTTTCTATTTAGTCCCAATTATAAGTGTTAATAATCTCACGCAGTTGTTCCACAATACGTTTCAGCATCAACGAGCGTTCCATCAGCCTCAGTCCTTTCTTGGCACGAATAGCTTTCTGGATGATTTCCGGCTTCTCTCTGTGCAAGTAGTCGTACTCTGAAATAAACTTCGTCAAGGCTTCTTCGTCAATTCCTTCAAAAGTTGCCAGACTGTGAACAGCATTGCTACGTGAAGTTGTAATATAGTCGTTCAAACGACTTTCCAAGTCCATTGTACCATTGGCTTTTGCTTGTTGGAAGCCTTGTTTGTCGTTATCCACATTCTCACGGATGAAATCATCTATCAGTTTCGACTTGTTGCGCATCACGGCATCTTTGATCATCGTGTCAAGAATGTCTTGACGCTTCTTGCTGTAGTCCTCTTCATCAGGATTCAGGTTAGCAATCAATTCAAGAATATAGGCCACATTGATGACATCACTATGCAATAATTCCAGACAGAAGTCTATATCCTCCAAGCCACTTTCGCCATTATAAAGCGTTTCTCCCTCGTTAGCTATCATTGGGACATCTGTAGGAGAATCGATAATTCCCACAGTAATGTCGAGGTACTTGCTTCGGAAATCAGCATACTCCTGTTCGGTCATATAGAAATCTGGACTGGAAGCATCGTAGTCCTCGTATATCTGTATTTCCGCATGCTTCTTGATAATCTCACGGAATGCCAGTACAAAATCTCGCTTATCGAGTTCACTTTGTAATGTATCTATATACTGTGGTTTGGGGTATTTCTTCAAAAAGTTAATCGTAAGGTCGTTCAGTTCCTTCTTTACTTCCTCAAACGGTTCACGGACAATCGTCTTATCTATTTCATCTTCATCGCTGAATAGTTTGATGGCAGCATCAACGTTTTCCTTCATGTCTCGAAAACATACCACCTTGCCGAAACGCTTCTTCTCGTTCAGCACACGGTTGGTACGGCTGAATGCCTGTAACAGTCCGTGATACTCCAGATTCTTGTCAACATAGAGCGTATTCAGTTTCTTGGCATCAAAGCCAGTCAGGAACATACCCACCACAAGCAACAGGTCAAGCGGCTCCATTTCCGGCTTTTTCTTCTTCATGCGCAGGTTGATGTCATCGTAGTACGCACTGAAGTTGTCCGTCGTGAAGGCGGTACCAAACATTCCGTTATAATCATCCATGATGGCCTGAAGTTCGTCGGCAGTCACGTTTTCGTTTTCAAAACCCTGATTCATGCCTGTCTGATTGTCGTCCTGACTGTCGTTGGCAGCGTATGTGAAGACTGCACCAACCTTGATTTTTGGATTGAGCGACTTGAAAATCTTGTAGTATTTCAAGAGCATCGGCACCGACTGAATGGCAAAGAGCGCATTGTATTCTCCGTCGAACGTTGATTTGTTGAAGTTGTTCAGAATGAACTGAGCAATCTCTGTCATCCTCTTCTCGTTGAACAGGTCAACGCCCTGCTGTCCCTTATAGTATTCCACCAAGAAACCAAGCACATTCTCGTCGGCAATGGCATCCTTGATAAGATAGTGGTGCAGGCAGTCGCCGAACACTTCTTTGGTTGTCTTGTCTTGTTTCGCATTCTCAGGGAATATCGGAGTTCCCGTGAATCCGAATATCTGGAGGTTATTGAAGAATCTAACAATATTCTTGTGGCAGTCGCCAAAATGACTGCGGTGGCACTCGTCGAATATCATCACCACCTTTTTGTCTCTCACCCCTTGCAACTTCTTGTTGTAGTAGTCGCGGGTAACTGCGCAGTTCAGTTTCTGCAATGTGGTAATGATGATTTTGCTATCGCCACAAAGTCGCTTGATAAGTTCCTTGGTGTTGTCTGTATTGTCAACGGCACCAGGCTCAAACGCTTCATATTCAGATTGAGTTTGTGTATCGAGGTCGTGACGGTCAACCACAAACATCACTTTGTCAATACCGTCAATCTCGCTCACCAACTGAGCCGCCTTGAACGAGGTGAGCGTCTTTCCTGCTCCTGTGGTGTGCCATATATAGCCGTTCTTGTTCGTGTTCTCCTCTCGGTCAAGAATTTGCTCCACGGCATAGAACTGGTAAGGACGCAACACCATCAGGCATTTGTCGCCCTCATGCAGCACAATGTACTTGCTAATCATTTTGCCAAGGTTGCACTTGTCAAAGAAGAAGTAGGCAAACTTACTCAGGTCGTTGAATGGCACATTTTCTGCATCTGTCCAGTTGAATGTGAACTTATAGCCGCTATTCGGATTGTTAGCAAAATAGCGGGTATTTACGCCGTTGCTGATAACGAAGAGTTGGATGTAGTCGAAGAGTCCATGAAACGAAGTCTTGTGGTAACGCTGAATTTGGTTGTATGCCTGTTTCAACTCTACACCACGCCTTTTCAACTCTATCTGCACCAGTGGCAGACCATTAATAAGGATGGTCACATCATAGCGACATTTCTTGCGCCCCTCTACGGTAATCTGATTCGATACCTGAAATTCGTTCTGGCACCATTGTTGCTTGTTGATGAACTCAATCCATACACGTTCACCATTCTCCAGTCGGAAGTTCTTCAGGTCACGAAGTTTCTTGGCCTTCTCAAAGCGAGTACCGCCCTCTAAATAGAGCAAAATCTTGTCGAACTCCTTATCGGTAAAGTGTTCACGCCCATGTTCAGCCAGTTCCTTGCGGTTATGCTTTTCCAACTGAACCTTGAAATTGGCAAGCAAGTTCTCCTCTTCCTTGATGGAGACGTACTCATAGCTCATCTCCGTCAGGGTTTTAATCAGTCCTTGCTCCAGTATCTCTTCGCTCTGTGTCATACCTTCGATTGACTTTATATAGGGGAAACAAAATCCCCAATTTAACATTTACCGCAAAGGTACTCAAAATTCTGCACATAAATGTGTATAGTAAACAAAAAAGAAACAAATCGTGCTTCTGTTTGCTTTTATTCTCTATTTGCACTACCTTTACGGCATGAATACAATGACAACCGAGAATTTCAAATATGCCCTGTTCGACAGACTTATGTCGAACTTCCTTCAGATGACCCATGTGCTGATAGATGAATGGGACAGTTGTTCATCAGAAGAACTGACCTACGACATTCATTCACTCTGCGTGAAAGGGTCACGACTATGCAACATGATAGACGCTGACCTCGCCTATCAGCAACAGGATCTCACACATGGTCGCAAGGAGAAAAACAAGAGCTATTTTCTTGAACTGGGCGATCTTATCATGCCACTGGTAAAGCTCATAACCAATGATTTAATAGCATCGCAGAACGAGATATCACAAGAAAGGCCCAGTACCAAGGATAGTCTGATGAATCTGGATTCACTGATGCCTAAATTGGCTGAATGGGTGCTCCCTATCGCTCCTGATAATGCCAACACTAGGGAGGCATTCACCATACTGCCCATGATGGTAAGCGCTTTTGAAGAAGATGCTGAGTATGAGTTTTCTTTTGACGAGCCTTGGCAAATCCAGATATTACATGCGTTTAGGTTTTTCTCCATGTTGTGCCTGCTGGCCTTTCACTTCAAGCACCTGGCACAAATGATGCACAAGGAATTAGGCAAGGAAGAAGTTGGACACTTGCTGACCAAAAAGGTGCAGACATACCAAGAAACAGCAAAAGGGAAAGAGGAGATGCGTCATTTCATCGCTTTGTTAAAATACGAGTATGATGGAAAAATGCCATCAATGGAAGAACTGAACACAGAACGCAGGCTATTAGTAAAGCAAGTGCCTAGGGTATTCCAAACTTGCTTCATGGAGCACATAGACGATATCAACGAGCTGGGAGTCAGCATCACAGCCATCAATCCAGTGCCGAATGAAGAAGATTTTGAGGCATTGTTCGCTGCCATCGCCAAACATCAGTGGATCTCTGAAAACTTATATGAGCACAGCCACCCGAAAGGCAATCAACCAAACATCTACAACAGGATATTCCACACCAGTATTAACGGCAAGCCAGTTGACTTCCATCGTCTGCGAAAGCAAATTGAGCAGATGATAAGCATAATCGAGAGAAAGAACCACTGGTTTTGTATCTATAGTGTGCTGAAATATCGCAACTACATTAAAGACCCAGTCGCCACACATTTTGCAGAACAGATGCAAAGTGCCGACTGGTTCCCTCACCTACCCGACGTGCTTCGGTTTACAGGCGACACCCTTACAGAATATAACGGCTATCTGAATGATACCTCCTTCCCCATTTGGAACCGTGAAAGATATGACAGTTTCCGCTTATTAAGGGGTAGGAAAAAGTGGTCGCCCGACCTGTGGCTGAAATTCCAGCGGCTCTGCTTCCAGCTCGATGATTGTTTTACACAATAATATTTATCTCCTCCCCCATGTCAGGGGAGGAGATAAAAAGCGCAGAAAACTTAGAGTCTTTGCTTTGCTGCATCACCAGCACCAGTACCCTTATACTTGGTCTTGCCAGTGTTGAAGCGGTAGCGGATAGTCAGGGTAATCTTCTGCCCGTTGGCATGGTCGTTCATCCACATAGTACGAACCTGACCCATGTAGCCCATCATTTCCCGGCCATTGGTCTTAAAGATATCGTCAGCTTGCAACAGGAAGGTAAGCTTGTCGTTCAAGAAGCCTTTTCGTAGGGAGGCATTCACATTCCATGCCCACTTCCGCATCTCCATCGTCTCAGCGTTGCCTTTAGACATGAAATCCACGCCAGCCGTCAGCAGGAACCCTGCAGGCAGCTTGAAGCTGTTGTTCAACGAGCCTTGTAGCATGGGCTTATCAAGCTTCAGCAAACCATTGGGCGTATCAGCCTTATAGTCCTGCTTCATCGCCATCAGGTTCAGCTGTGGCGACCAGATGCCGAACGAAGGTGCTAAGTTCACCATCGCCATAAACTGGTTGTAGTTGCGGGCATTGGTCTTGGTGGTATAGGCAATGTTGGCACTTTCGCTATCATACTGCCAGCTGGTATCGAAAATGGCATCCAACACCCGCTGATAGCCCAGCTGCATGGTCAGCCACTTATAGCTCACACGACCTATGATGCTGTGGTTGATGTTCGGACGCAGGAAGGGATTACCACCCTCGTAGGTATATCTATCCACATACTTCACCGTGTTGCTCAAGACAGAGAAGTTAGGTCGGGTAATATCCGCACTATAGCCTATCATCACCTGCGCTTTGCCTATCTGTGTCATGAACATCAACGAGGGGAACAGGTTGTCGTAGGTCTTGCTCTGTGCATCCTGATGAATGCCAGCCTCATAGTAGTCGAAATTCACATGCTCGTAGCGCAAGCCTGCCTGCATCATCACCTTGCCGATGGGACGGCTGAACTCTACGAACAGGGCGGCATCGTTCTCCTTCACTTTCGTATCAGAGTTTGGAATAATGCCCTCGGCATTGTTATTCAGTGCCGTGCGTTTCACATAGCTGTATTCGCCGCCCAAGCTCAACTCTCCACCAAGTGCCTCGCGTGTCAGCGTCAGCTTGGTGGCATAGAGGTTGCTCTTCTCACGGCTACGGATGGTCACCGTTCGGTCGGTGCTTACCTGCTCATTGCCCACGGTCTGCTCAAGAGTGTTCTGGTGGTCGTGGGTATTGAGTATCAGCAGGTCGGCGTTGAAGTCTATTTCCCATTTGCCAGCCTTGCCCAAGTAATAGATGTTGCCCAAGTGACGGTTGTAGCGGTTTCCCCCTTGGGTATGCAGGCTCATGTTCTCAAACAGGTTGCCATTCTGATACATACGGGCTGTGTTATAGGTATCACCGTCATAATCGGGGCGATGCGTATATCTGTACTTGCCACCGATGGTGTGGTCGGGAGAGAGCAGGAAGTTCGCGCTCAGCTCGCCGTAATAGCGTTGCCAGCGACGATTGTTGCTGAAGTTCATGTCCTCACGCCAGTTGTCGGTCAGGTAGGTATTCTGCTGTGCCTCATACTCACGCCAGTAGTAGCTGTTTTCATAGCTCAGCGTGCCGAGCAGCTCCACCTTATTCTTCTTGTAGGTGAGGTTCAGCTGATCCAGTCCGTCCCACTTCTTGTTATAGCCCACAACGGCACGATTGTCGATGCTCAGGCCCTCGCCCTTGATGGCTTTGGTACGGATGCGCACCACTGCCTTCACGTCAGCTGCATACCTGGCTCCCGGGTTGGTGATTACCTCCACGTTCTTGACATTCTCAGATGAGAGCTGGTCGAGCATCGACTCATCCAGCACCTTTCGGCCGTTAATGTAGATTTCGGGCTTGCCCCTGCCCAATACCTCAATGCCCTCACCGCTTCTGGCCAAACCGGGGATGCGGCGAAGCAGGTCGTTGGCCGTACCAGCCTTCTCTAATACGCTGTTCTGCACATTAGTCACCATTGCGTCAGCCTTCAGCTGTGTCTTTGGCAGCTCGCTCTTTACGGTCACCTCTCCCAACAGCTGTGTGTCGCTTGCCAAAGTCAGCGTCCCCATGTTTCCCTCACCGGTAAAGCCCTTATATAAAGTGGTGTAGCCGATGGATGAAACCCTCAGTAAACCTTGTTTGATTGTAGTGTTCATGCGGAACATGCCTTGGGCGTCGCTCACAGCACCTTGCACGAACGTGGAGTCGGGCAATGAAAGCAGCACCACATTGGCAAACTCCACTGCCTCGTTTTGCTCGTTGACAAGCTTTCCTTCTACCGTCTGTGCCTTCAGCCCTGCTGTCAGCACCAATGCCATCAAGGCAAAAATCATTTTTTTCATACTTCGTTAGTTTTTATATATATTACACTTACTATTTACCTGCCAAATTCAAGGCAAATGCCATGCCAAAAACACAATAAACACATTATCAACAGGTTAGTATTTATAGCACTTTGGCAAGTGTCCAATTATTTGACGCTTGCTGTCTAATTTCTTGACAATTCTGCAACGTGTCTATGCGCTCTATTTGCTCTTTTGAGTGGGCATAGTTTCTCACCCTGACTTTGGGGGGCTGTTGCCTGGTTTGCTTTGGCAAAGTTAGTGCAAATCATTGGGATAAAATGCAAAACAGCATGGACGGGATATAGACAAAACAGAATCTGCAAAAGACTGTTTATCAACCTTTTGCCAATTAAATAATGTTAAAATATGGACAAGGCTATTCCTTAGAATGTCCTAAGCCATAAGTCGAGGTTCAGTTTCTCCATCGTTGAGCCTGTTGAGCGTACTATCTGCTCCTTGATGCGATTCTTGCGTTTCGATACAGAAGTTGGCGAAATGCTCAACACCTGAGCCATATCGCTAACACCTAAGCCCATCTTGATGAGGCAGCAAGTCTGCAATTCACTATCTGAGAGCGAGGGAACAAACTTCCGGAGCCGCTCCCCATATCTGTCGAAGAGGTAGTTCACCTTTTCTTCCACCTCTTGCAACTGCCCGGGCTTCAACAGCTTTGGTTCTTTGCGCAAGCGGTTCAAAATATCTGTCTGTTTAACGAGCTGGTCAACGCACTGCACCAAGGCATGACGCATGTTGGCACTCTCTAACCTCAACCTCTCGTCATCGTTCTTGATGCGGTCTATCTCTGCCTGTAGTCCGTTCCTGTCTCCTTCAGCGTCCTCACTTGCCTTCAGTTTGTCGGTCAGTTCCGCTATCTGTTGCAGGTTTCGTGTCATGATGCCCTCGTTCTCAGCTATTCTTATGGAATAGGAATGTATCTGCTTCTCCTGCTCGGCAATCAGCCTCTCCTTACGGCGCGAGCTGAGCCAGTACCAGTAGGTTCCAATGCCTATTATCACTAACAGGGCAATAATCACAACCAATGAAATCCTAACATCGCGCTCCCTCTTTAACTGGATTTGGTTCTTCTCATTGATAAGTACTTGTTGATCGTATTTCTCTTGCATCTCCATCAAAGCTTCACTACGGTCAACTTTTCTAATGGAGTCCAATAAAGAGATCACTTTATCGCTATATTCAGAAGCAGCTTCGTAATCACCAGCGTCCTTACTGAATATCCTTAAATTATTGTATGCGTCTTTTGTATTATAAACATTGTGCCCCCCTTTTGCAGCAATACCATAATAATATGATGCAGAATCTATATTTCCTAAATCTCTATATATATTTGCTAAAGATAAGTATGAAACAAATATATCAGAATGCTTTTGGGCATTTTTATAACCTATAGACTGTTTAATATGTTGGAGAGCCAGTTCATATCTCTTTAATGCCCGATAATTGTTAGCCATTTCACTATGAAGGCTTGACTCTTCAAACGTATTATGCGGAACGATATCAAGTCCTTTTTGCTGAATAGAAATTGCTTCATCATAATTCTTTTGCAACTGAGCCACTCTGGCCAAATAACGGTATGATGATGCAATATAACTTGAATCATTAGATTGCTCTGCATATTCTAAAGATTTCTCAAAACGCTCAGAAGCATAATCAATTAATCTGCGTCTGGCATAAATAATTCCAATTTCAGACTCATTTAGATGCCCCAACCGATAGTCGGTAGTCTTGGCTATTTCATCCGAGGCTTGCAGGAGCAAGGGCAAAGCCTCATCCTGACGGTTTGCCTCATCATAGATGCAGCCCTTTACATAGAGTGCCAAGCCTTTGCGTCCTGCATCATCACGAGGCAGGAAGTAGTCACAGGCAATATTCACCAAAGAATCATTCTGCTTGATGTAGTTCTTATACAAGGCATGACTGAGGAGCAATGCCCAGGTGGCATGTTGGTATTGGTCTCGCTCTGATGGCACAGGCATCCGCTGCAAAACATGCAAGGCACTGTCAGGATGAGGGAACATCAGCTCCTCCGCCTGTTGTAACTCAGGTAACAAGGGCGCATCGTCAACATGCCTGCTCCCACAGGAGGTAAGCACCAGAAACAACAGCAATATGTGGACCATTCGTTTCATGGGAACAAAGATAGTACAAACTGATAACAAAAGCAAGTTCACTCGCATTTTGATGAGGTGCAGCCTATCAAAGAAAAGAAAAGCAAAAAAGGCATTCGTTTGCTATCAGCTGGAAGATATGCTGGTAGAAAGTCACTCTTATTCTCTTTTTCGATTCAACCAGTAAAAGAGGAAGTAATCATAAATGTAGTATTGTCCATTATTATTTGTGATAATATCTTTTTCCTGCAGTGCAGAGAGGCTTCTCTGCACTGCACTTGCAGAAGTGAGGTGGTATTTCTTAATGAACTCTCCACTGGTTGGCTGAACATCCTTCCCAGCATGAGATAACGCCAGGAGCAATGCCTTTTGCTTGGCCGTAAGTCTTGCCATCAAGTCTTGATAGGTATCATCTTTTTCTTCAACGGCATAGCATATCGCAGTGTCAACCTCGTTTATTCCACAAGGAATGCCTGGTTCTGCCATCGCATATAGTTCATTACATATCTTTTGTATATACCATGTTGTACCTTCGAACCTCTCGTAGATATATCTAATAGCTTCTGGCGTTATCAGCTTCCCTCCTTGCTCGAAATGATTAGTGATGAACGATGAATATGCTTCCTGTGAAATCGGTTTCAGCGACATGACCGATGCACTTTGGTAAAAAGGTCTTGCAGGCGATGAAAACATCTCGCCCATCAGATGACGTTTTGAGCCAGAGAAAACAAACCAAGCATTATTGCAATCCTGAATATAGGTTCTGAGCTGTGCCTCAACATTCTGCTCAGGATAATCCATAATGGCTTGAAATTCGTCTATGGCTACAAGGCACGGTTTATCTGCAGACTTCAGGTACTGGAAAATCTCCTCAAGTGACACTTTAGGTGATTTGACATCACCTATCTCAAGGTTCCAACTTGGTAAGCCTATTGCATCAAAAGTAATACCAGTTCGCAAAGACCCGACAACCTGAATAAAACGCTCCCAAGCTTTTCTTTCTTTAGACTTTAGCACGCTCAGAATAGCTTTGCCTAACTCAAATGTTAATTCGGCCAATGATTTTGTTGCATATATGTCAACAATAAAAAGGTAAAAATTATTCTGTAACTCTTGCTGGGCAAAACAATGATGAATCAAACCCGTTTTTCCTAATCTTCTTGGCGACATTAATGCAACATGGTTGCCATTTACAAGCAGTGTAGTCAAGCGTTTGGTCTCTTCTGTCCTGTCACAAAAATATTCAGGCCCATTGTAGCCGTATGTCAAAAAGGGATTCTTTATCATCTTGTTGCTAATTATCATTTATGAATGCAAAGATAAACGGAATAATTCAATTATACAAATTTGCGTAACGCATTTTTGTATAATGCCTGACGCAGAATGCAAAAAAAACACCAGTGACTTGTATCACTGGTGTTTGTAAACATGTCAGAGAGATGAACTGGTTAGTTGTTTTCAGGACGAAGCTGACGAACCACCTCTGCGGTGCGCCACATCTCAGAATTGTGCAGAGCAGCCAGCTCCTTCTCCAGACCTACGCGATAGTCGGGCTTAGAGTTAGAATCGATGCTGATCTGAGCCTCGTTGCCACACTTCACGCTTGCATAGAGCTGCTGCATCACAGGCTTGATGGCATCGTGGAAGCGAGGGAACCAGTCGAGAGCACCACGCTGAGCAGTGGTAGAGCAGTTAGCGTACATCCAGTCCATACCCTTCTGAGCAAACAGAGGCATCAGTGACTGAGTGAGCTCCTCAACTGTCTCGTTGAAAGCCTCTGAAGGAGAGTGACCGTTTTCACGCAACACCTCGTACTGAGCCAAGAGCAGACCCTGAATAGCACCCATCAGTGAGCCACGCTCGCCAGTCAGGTCAGAAGTAGCCTCACGCTGGAAGGTAGTCTCGAACAGATAGCCTGAACCGATACCAATACCCAGTGCCAAGGTGCGGTCGAGTGCCTTACCAGTGGCATCCTGATATACAGCATAAGAGCTGTTCAGGCCACGGCCCTCGAGGAACATGGTACGCAGAGAGGTACCAGAGCCCTTAGGAGCCACCATGATTACATCGATATCCTTCTGAGGAACGCAACCTGTGCGGTCGTTCCAAGTGATTGCAAAGCCATGAGAGAAATACAGTGCATTGCCTGGCTGCAAGCACTTCTTCAGTGTAGGCCATACAGACATCACAGCTGCATCAGAGAGCAGGCACATCACGATAGTACCTTTGGTAGCAGCCTCTTCAATAGAGAACAGTGTCTCACCTGGTACCCATCCGTCAGCAACAGCCTTCTCGTATGTCTTGCCCGGACGCTGGCCAACGATTACGTTGAAGCCATTGTCACGCAGGTTACAAGACTGGCCAGGACCCTGTACGCCATAACCAATCACTGCAATAGTCTCATCTTTCAATACCTCACGAGCCTTTTCCAATGGAAACTCTTCACGTGTCATCACTTCTTCAATGACACCACCAAAATTCATTTTTGCCATTTTCTTTCTTGTATTAATTAAGTTTATCAAATATCACTTTTGACCGACAAACCACTTCCTGTCGGTTCTTCTTTACTTCTACATCATAGTGACCGTCATCCACCTTATCCATATAAAATGCCATGGTGTCGGTCGATAAAGTCTCTGCCACATACGCCATCTCGAACCTGCGCACCCGCTGTTCCTTGAAAGCATCAGCAGGGAAAAGGTCGAGGACATGTTCGATATATCGGATGCTGTTCACATGACCGTTGATATCCAAGTCGCTATACCTCACGGGCAGCTCCTCCACGGGCTCCTGACTGCAAACCTTGATGCGCGAAGGCTTCTCGATGGGACATTCCCTGTCGCATATATAGCCAGCAATATCACCTTCATGAACAGCCATCAGATCTACCGGCTTGCGGGTATCAGTGTTAATCATCGCCCATACCGAGCGAGCGTATGCCACTGGCTTCCCGTTTTTGTCGAGTACGGCAAAGTTACGGTCGGTAAACAAGCGGTACACATTCTCCACCCAAGTCTCAACGGTGAACGGTTCATATTGATAAGGTAGGTCGGTAAGCATCTCCAAGGCCAGCCTTGACAGCACCCAGGTATAATGCTCCTTATTCAGTCGGTCAATGCCGAAACCCCTGTCGTGCGAGTGGAAACCCGCCACGTTCAACAGGTGATTACCCAGTACACCAATGGTGAGGTGTCCCGTATAATCCACATGAAACGGTTCGGTGACTAACTGATAAGTACCTATCTTACCCAATTCGCTCATAGTCCCCTCTGCTCGTATTTCTTGCCGCGCTTCTCCAGGTATTCATCCACTCTTTCAAAGCTGCTCTTGGTAACCACCACGCGACCTGACCTTACAAACTGAAGCACACAGTCCAGCTTCATCAGCTGTTCGTTCATGCTGGTCAGTTCGGCACTCATGCCATCGTGTACCACGATTGAGTAGGTGGCAGTAACATCCACAATACGTGCGCCAAATCTTCGTATCACACGCCCTACCTCACGGTTAGACTCCAGCATGTGCGTTTTAAGCTTATACAAGGCAATCTCATGCTGGAACACATCATCGTCAGTATAATATTGGGTCTGCACCACATCAATCTTCTTGCTTATCTGCTTTGCTACTTTCTCCATCGTATCGGAATCGGTCCATGCCGTGATGGTATATTTATGTACCCCAGGGATAGACGATGCCGACACGTTCAGGCTCTCGATATTGATTTGCCTACGTGTAAAAACAGCAGTTACTTGGTTCAGCACACCTGCCACATTCTCAGAGTGTACGATGATCGTATATAATTTCTCTTCCATACTTATTCCGTTTCAAGCATTATTTCACTGATGGCACTTCCCGGAGGAGTCATTGGCAACACGTTTTCTTCCTCGGTCACCACAGCTTCCAGGATGAATGGACCATCGGTAGTGAGCATCTGGTTCACAGCGTCAGCCAAGTTCTCACGTTTCATCACCCGCTGGGCAGGAATGCCATACGCCTCAGCAATCTTCATATAGTCGGGGTTCATCATGTGTGTGAACGAGTAACGACGGTTGAAGAACAACTCCTGCCACTGACGCACGTTGCCCAAGAAATGGTTATTCAAGATAATCACCTTCACAGGACACTTATGTTCCATGATGGTACCCAGTTCCTCGATAGTCATCTGAATGCCACCGTCGCCCACGAAGAGGCATACCGTCCTGTCGGGTGCTCCAAAGGTAGCGCCGATAGCTGCTGGCAAGCCAAAGCCCATGGTACCCAAGCCGCCCGATGTTACCATACTGCGTTTGTTCAGCAGGTGGAAATAGCGTGCTGAAGTCAACTGGTTCTGCCCCACATCGGTCACCAGGATGCCTTCGTGTTTCGTTGCTTCCGCCACCGCATGCACCACCTCACCATAGCTCAGTGTCTCGGTCTTTGGATGCAACTCGTTATTTATCACCTTGTCGTACTCCAGTTTCTCGTAGGTTGTAAAGCTATCCGACCACTTCTCATGTTTGGCCGGTTTCAGCTTCTCACATACCACGCGTAATGTCTCCTTACAGTCACCCAATACAGCCACATCCACCTTCACATTCTTGTTGATCTCAACAGGGTCGATGTCGAAGTGAATAATCTTCGCCTGTTTTGCATAGTTAGGCAGATAGCCTGTGACACGGTCACTGAAACGCATACCTACGGCTATCAGCACATCGCACTTGTTCGTATTCACGTTCGGACCGATATTGCCATGCATGCCCAACATACCCTTGTTCAGCGGATGGTTATAAGGCAATGCAGAAAGACCCAGCATCGTGGTACCACAAGGGATATCGGCCTTCTCGATAAAATCGAGCAGTTCCTGGTGTGCATTACCCAATTCCACACCTTGTCCCACTAACATGAAGGGTCGTTTGGCATTATTGATCAGTTCTACCGCCTGCTCAACTGACGCCATATCGGTATCAGGCACAGGGTCGTAGCTACGTATATATTTAGCCTCAGCAGGCTCATATTCTATCATCTGTGTCTGCGCACTCTTGGGGAAGTCGAGTACCACAGGGCCTGGTCGGCCGCTCTTGGCAATATAAAACGCACGTGCCACCGCCTGTGCAATGTCGTTGGCATCACGAATCATGTAACTCCATTTAGAGATGGGTTGCGTCAAACCCACCCAATCGACCTCCTGGAAAGCATCGGTACCCAAGGCACTCACACCCACCTGTCCGGCTATCACCACGATAGGCGTACTGTCAATCATCGCATCAGCGATGCCCGTCACAGTATTGGTAGCACCCGGACCGCTGGTTACAAGACACACACCCACTTCACCAGACACTCTGGCAAAGCCTTCTGCTGCATGGGCAGCACCCTGTTCATGTCTTACCAATATATGGTTAAGCTTACCCAAATGGTCATATAAGGCATCATACACTGGCATGATGCTACCACCAGGATAACCGAAGATGGTTTTCACTCCCTGATGTTCCAAGGATCGCATCAACGCTTCCGACCCCGATATCTTTTCCTTAGTCATAACCTCCAATTTGAATTAATAATTATTCATTATTAAATTATCCTCACCGCCCCCTTGTCAGCCGAACTTACCATAGAAGCGTATGCCTGCAAGCTCTTCGGCACCTGACGATTGCGGGTAACAGGCTGCATAGGTCTTGCTGCCAGTTCCTCGTCGCTCAGCAACACATTGATACTGCGGTTAGGGATATCTATCTCAATGATGTCGCCATCTTTGATCTTGCCAATGTTACCACCAGCTGCTGCTTCGGGAGAGACATGTCCGATGCTCAGTCCAGAGGTGCCACCGCTGAAACGACCGTCGGTAATCAGGGCACAAGCCTTGCCCAAATGACGGCTCTTGATATAAGAAGTAGGATACAGCATCTCCTGCATACCCGGACCGCCCTTCGGACCCTCGTGGGTAATCACTACCACATCGCCGGCGTTGACACGCTTCTCATCGAGGATGCCCTCGCAAGCTGCATCTTGTGAATCAAACACGCGTGCAGGACCGCTGAAATGGAAGAGACTCTCGTCCACACCAGCCGTCTTAATCACACAGCCATCCTGGGCGATATTACCCTTCAACACGGCCAAGCCACCGTCTTTGGTATAGGCATGTTCCAAGTCACGGATGCAACCATTGGCACGGTCGGCATCAAATTCCTTATAGTAAGTCTCTTGCGAACCCATCACATTGCTGAATCGGTTGGCTGGAGCACTGAGGTAGATATTCTTAGCCTCATCGCTCACCTGCTGGGTCTCGATGGTATATTTACTGATTTCTTCAGCCAATGTCATGCCGTCAACACGCTTCAGTGAGGTATCTACCAAACCGCCTTTCGCCAACTGCTGCATGATGGCCACAATACCGCCGGCGCGGTTCACATCCTGCACATGGTATTTGTTCGTATTAGGAGCCACCTTACAGAGGCAAGGCACCTTACGGCTCAGCATGTCGATGTCGTCCATCTTGAAATCAACGCCTGCCTCATGAGCAACAGCTAACAAGTGCAGCACCGTATTGGTAGAGCCACCCATAGCAATGTCCAATGACATAGCGTTAAGGAATGCCTGACGGGTAGTGATGCTGCGAGGCAATACACTCTCATCGCCCTCCTCATAATATTTATAGGTATTCTGAACTATTAGTTTAGCTGCCTGCTGCATCAGTCGTTTGCGATTGGCATGGGTAGCCAGTACGGTACCGTTGCCCGGCAAAGCAAGGCCGATGGCCTCGGTCAGACAGTTCATAGAGTTGGCAGTAAACATGCCTGAGCAGCACCCACAGCCCGGGCAACCTACCTGTTCAATCTCTGCCAAGTCAGCATCGCTCACCGTCTTGTCGGCTCCCCTGACCATCAGGTCAATCAAATCGACTTGTTCGTTACGGTAGTTGCCAGCCTCCATAGGACCACCCGACACGAAAACAGCAGGGATGTTCAGCCTCATAGCTGCCATCAGCATACCCGGTGTAATCTTGTCGCAGTTGCTGATGCACACCATGGCATCAGCCTTGTGGGCATTGACCATATATTCCACGCTATCGGCAATAATGTCTCTTGAAGGCAATGAATAAAGCATGCCATCATGCCCCATGGCGATGCCATCGTCGATAGCGATAGTATTGAACTCAGCTGCAAAGCATCCTAACTTCTCAATTTCCTGCTTTACCAGCTGACCAGCTTCATGCAGGTGTACATGTCCTGGCACAAACTGAGTAAAAGAGTTGACCACTGCAATGATGGGCTTACCCAACTGCTCTTTCCTCATGCCGTTAGCCACCCATAGGGCCCTGGCTCCAGCCATACGTCTGCCTTGCGTACTGAACGAACTTCTTAACTGATGTTTCATGTTTATCAATCTATATAGAATTAAGTCGCAAAATAACTACTTTTTTTACTATTTGCCAAACGATTTTAAGAAAATGTTGTCAAGATGCAATTATTAATAACAATTCATCAACGAACCACCTCTCATCCCTTCCCTTCGCAAAAAAGACACTATAAAACTTGGAATACTCCCTAAAAATGCACTACCTTTACAAGCAAAACAAAAAAAACTTACAATGACCAAGAAAGAAAGGTATAGAGGAATCATCGGATGGTTCCGAGATAACATGGCTATTGCAGAGACAGAGCTGCATTACGAGAATCCGTTTCAGTTGCTGATGGCAGTAATCTTGAGTGCCCAATGCACCGACAAACGCGTGAACCAGATTTCTCCTGCCTTGTTTGAAGCCTATCCTACTCCTGAGGTAATGGCAGTATCGACCCCAGAGGCAGTATATGAATATGTAAAAAGTGTATCTTACCCAAACAGCAAAGCAAAACATCTCGTAGAGATGTCGCGGATGCTGGTCAAGGATTTTGGTGGTGAGGTGCCCAGCGAGATGGATGATTTGGTAAAGCTGCCAGGCGTGGGCAGGAAGACAGCCAATGTGATGCTAAGTGTGGTGTGGGGCAAGGCCACCATGGCAGTAGATACCCATGTATTTAGGGTAAGTCATCGTTTAGGGCTGGTGCCTGACAGTTGTAATACCCCTTTGAAAGTAGAGTTGGAGCTGGTGAAGCACATTGCCGATGAAGACATACCTAAGGCCCACCACTGGCTGCTGCTACATGGCAGGTATGTCTGTCAGTCGAGGACCCCACATTGTGAGAAGTGCGGCTTGCAGCCTTGGTGCCAACACTTTTTAGGGCAAATAGAGTCTAATTGACCCTCTTAACAATTTGCATTATTTGGTTTACATAACAATCAACATCGCCAATGAGAGAATCTATCATTTCTTCGTTTACCACAAAAAAACTTCCATCTTTTAGTTTTCCATTTCTATGAACTAACAAATGCCTATTGTGAAAATGCTGCGAAATAACACCATTGGGGTCTTGAGGGATCGCCAGTCCCATTGCCTTAAAAACTTCTTTTATCTTTTTAGCATTACTATATGATGTTTGCATTATTTCTTTAATAATTCCTTGTTCCCAATATCCCCTTTCATCAACGATCAGATGCTTTTCCAAATTTAATTTTACATTATTGGGAATCATCTGGTTATAATAGTTTACAAATAGGTTTTCATCCCTGACAATAGTTGATAAAATGATAGAGCAAATAAAAGCATCAAGAATAGTGATAATATTAACATAAATCATTTTCATCAAAGCAGACTCTACATCATTATCTTGACCATTTTGAATTGTCAGAATAGACTTTACACCTCTAATGCTTACACAATAATCATTATAACAATCAAAATAAGATTTGTTTAAATAATCTGCCCCCATATATAAGGCTGTCAAAAATGTTCGTGCATAATATTCATTAAACATTGAAACAGGATGATCATCATCTATTATCAAACATTTTTGACCTTCCACACATGTAGTCGGTTCTATCACTACAGCACCTTCTGGTTTTTCACTATACAAACATCCAGCTTCAATACATGTAAAATAACGTGTATTAATTAATATACCCCCATCAACGTATATCTTTTTTGCCATGATAGTAATAGTTTTATTTCAACGATCTCTATAAACTACAATAGAACACATGAGTGAAAGTTAATAGTCTCACTTCACAATCTCAATCTCCCAACCCATGCTCAAAGCCTTGTTGATTTTGTCTAACATCTTCTTTTTATCCTTGGTACTGCTATGAGTGAGGACATAAAGCCCAGGTGCTGCTTCACGTTGAGTATGCCCATACTTCTTGTCTTTGGTGGTAGAGACAACATTGATGCGACAGAACCGAACATCCAACTTACGTACCCTCATCAACCCGGCTTCTATGATGGCAGCAGTAAAAGTGGTAGCTGCATCATGCTCTTGGAGTATTGAGCCGTCTTTCCTTCGAATACAAAGTCCTGTCCTCGGAGCAATCTGAGTTCGCTTGTTCTTTCTTGGTCCGAACTCTTTATGCTCTACTTCTGGGTCAGCCTCCAAACGCTTGGCATCTATCAGCTGCGTGATATTAGTCTTACGAGACAATGATACACTGATAGGCATACCTGGATGATAGTCAACCACCAGAACCAATTCCCGTTGCACCTGCTTCAATGCAGGTTCAATGGTTTCAGTTACCACAGGAAGAATCTCTTTCTTAATGATGTCTTCTTCCAATTCACTCACTTGTCTCTCCAAATCCTCATTCAGTGAGAGACCTTCTTTCCGCAATGTTTCCATTGCTTTGTATAAATCGCTAAGCCGTGACATATTCGTTTCAGTTAAAAGTCCCTTTTTATTTGTTCCAGGCTAATTACCTTGGAAACGAGAGAATATCTATCTTTATCTGTTATCTTCTCTCCACAAATTATCTTCAATTTAATCAATCGTTTGATGAAATTTGGAATCAATTCTTTTGTCGGTACAATAATGTATTCAATATCATCTACGGAGAAGAGCAAAGGTAAATCGTTTATAAACTTGTCTTCGCGACCATTTCTCCAATCATCATATTCATTTTCTGTCCAAAACCATTTACATAAAGTTTTTTCATTTATCTTTGCATTTTCAGGCAAAACAAGTCGCCATTCGCATTCATCATAGTTGATTTGATTTTTACTATCGTGCATTGATTGATATGACTTCATAAAACTAATGGCTCGTGTAGAAAAGTGGTGATAGTCAATACTATTAAAGAAAAGTTGCAACGCATTATGTGCATGCTCTGGTGATAAGGCTTTTCCCTTAAAGGTTTTGCCTTTTATCTCCATCGTAATCTCATTGCCTGAAGAAGCTTTTGAAATCACATCCAGCTCTTTTTTCTTCTTTTCACCTTCTTTCCTTAATTCAAAAGCTGCTTTTACAGAAGAAAGAGATGTAAAATAATTAACAGGCCCCAATGCTCCTTTATAATCTTGTAATAGTTTATTCTTTGATAGAGCAATTGCATATTGACCATATTTGGAAGAATGCTCAGCACTATTACCTATTGGTATGTCACAGAACGATATCATCGGGAGTCCAAGGCATAGATCATCGGAGAACTTCTCTTTACAATATGAGAACTTCAAACCCTCTTTCAGAATATTGATTAGAATATTCTGATTCCTTGTATAGTGGAATAACGCAGACGTATGACTATTTTTCTTTGCCACATCTATAAGAATTTAATATACTATGGCATCAACAGCCCTCTATATTTAAGGTCGTTCTTCATCATCTCTTCCATTTGATGCGTTTCAAGGTCTATTTGCTTCAAACGCTTTTCTTTTTCATCGTCAGAATGTCTATTGTCTTGAAGCACACTCAACTTCATCTTGGCTTTGATGCATTCCAGCCCATTGTGAATTGCTAATACGCTTACAAGGGTATTAGAATTGAACAAATGAGTTAAACTTTGTCCTGCAAGCAGGTTTCCCCACTTCTCGTATTTCTTAATGTCGTTTAGACATTGGTCTATTCTGCGGTCATTTATCTGCTCCATATTATATTTCTCTTGTAAACTTCCCCATCATGTGCAATAATAATGCACTTATTCCTTGCATGATCTTCAAAACCACCTTCGGGCATAAATCCTAATGTGGCTGAGTTCTTTCTTCCCAGTGCTTTCACATCTTCAAAGAAACTATTTCTGCTGTCAATGAATTCTATCGTCATTTGGTTTTTATTAGGAATGGGTTAATATCATACATACCTATGTCTAAACGTTTTTCGTCATCATCTTCTATGGGTGAATGGTTGGGATGGTCTTTTAGCCACTGATTATATCCAGAGATATCAGGGTCTGTAACGCAGATAACGTATTCAATTCCGCAAATTACTAATACAAAGTAGAGTTCAGCCAGAAATTTATGTTCATCTATCTTCTCTACTTCTCGAAAAAAGAATTTCTGCTCATGCAGTACCTCATATGGTTCACATCCTTTATAAGAAAAGAATGTACCTTCACTATATATGCGACGTTGAGAGTATGGCCATTCACCAACCCCGTATCTTGCGAACTGTCTCAATTTGTCAAAATCATGAAACATAGATTCTTTATTGTCGCGTTCTTTGAGCCATAATTGATAATCATGTTCTCCTCCCATTAGGAAAAATGATTCATAAGCGCATTTAGCCAAGAATCTCGACATTATTTTGTCTGGATATTCAGGCTCTTCAATATAACGAGCTATAGCATAACAGCATTTGCCTTCAATTATAGATTTTACTACATCATTATCTTTAATATATAATGCATTCTCTTTTGAGTCAAATATGGTATCAGATGCTTTATGGGCACCAGGGAAAAGCATATTCTCTGCTACATAGTTCCCTTTTTTGGTTCTGATGTCATTTCTTCTCCGCATTGACACAAAATATGGTTGTGCCAACATTTCTTTTTCGATTTTGACAGAGAAATAGTTATTGCAAGCATCACAGACATATCCTTTAGGAAGAATATGCTCTTTATTCCCAAGCGATTCGGGAATTATATGCTCAACACTCTTTGAGGTTGAAGAGTCCTTATGGCAGAATATACATTGCATATACAATCAATTAACATGGACCAACATCCGTGAAATCTTAAAGTCGTTGCCTGTTGAATAGTTCTACGAAATCATCCTTCTGCTGATTAAAGTTCCTCCAATCTTGTGGCAAATCATAGAATTGGCAGAGTTCATCGTATAGTTCATCCAATTTTGATTTATCTGTAAGATCTGCAGCTTGCTTAACGACATTGAGGAAGCCAATCTCCTTGAAATTTATATTCGGGAACTTAAAAGGTAGCACACGCTTTCCAGTCATTGCCCATGCTGCGCCCAACTCATTCTGGCAGACTTCACTCTTTCTATAATTATCAGAAATCATGCATAAGATATAATCACATCTTTTCATGTTTTCTATTATCTCATTTCTAAAATCATCGCCAGTACGAATGACAGTATGATCTAAGGTGCAAAAGATTTCAGTTCTCCTAAATCCACAACTAACTATCAGTATATCTTTTATAAAAGCATTGACAATTGTTTCGTCATCTGAAGAATGACTAATGAAGATTTTGTAACCACCTTGTTCCTGTAGAGGATACAAAATGCTTAAGATATTAATCGTTGTCCTAATATCTCCAAAGAAAAAAGCATTAATAAAATCTTTGTTCACCATCGGACCATATGGGACCATAGGAACCACTTGCCTATTAATAATTCTACTTGTTGCTTTTTCCAGTATGTTTGCAATCTCTGGGCAATTGTTTTTTATGAGAGGAATAATCTGTTTGACAATCCCCGCGAGTTGTTGTGTCCGATTGTCAAAAGGAGTATTATAATTGACGGATTGACTAATATTATCAGCCAATAATTTTGCTGAATTTATCAAGTTCTTAAGATGGGAGATATCTTGCTTCATTTTGAATAACGTCTTATATTAATTACTATTTAATTACTTAAGTCTCTATATTCTTTACTATTCTGGCAATTTGCGAACTGGTACAATTGTATTTTCATATCCTTGCAATTTGCATAACAATATGTCTTGCTCCTGAGAAACTATATGTTTCTCTCCATTGTTGCAATTAATTATCAATTCTTTCTTCCTAATAATATCTTTTATACCCAAATCATTCATGTAATAATTTCCTAAAGGACTATTTTCACAATAATCCTTATCGAAACGGTCCATTATGTTATCAAGGAACATCAGACTATGTCCTTTATCAATTCTTTCAGACAGACTTTTACCGTCTTTACTTCTATATCTGGTTATACTTTTATCTTCCTCTATAGCATATGCTAATGCTGATGGAGAATGTTTTAACAAAAACAACACCTCTTTCTTTATTTCATTAGGAATAATGATATAGTGTTGTCGCTCTCTTATCTTTTCTAGAAGATTATCATCAATATGATTTACATAATAACATTGGGAGAACATTTGAACATCAACACTACCTCTTAATATAAACTCATAAAAATCAATATAAGATATTTTTTCTTCTGATAGTAGTGCATAGCTTCCATCTGAAGTTTTTGTTACAAATGGAATTTCCTTAATATAATTCTTAAGTTCTTTTTTCGTAATTATTATTGATGACTGTTTTACTATATTAAGGAGATCGTCAATTCCAACTTCATCTGACATTAGAAACATTATAATAGAACTTTCGATATACGTCTTCCGCATGAAAGCTTTTTGCTCCTGAAATATATCTATGTATTCTGATACGGGCGCAACATTGACCAACAAATGTTGAATATTAATCAATACTGAAGGCTCTAATGTTTCAAAAGAACTGTCGTAAAGACAATAATCACCCTTACTAAATATAATCAGCCAATAAATCTCATTATTATAATATACAATATCAATATCGATTATAACACGTTGAGTTATACTTCTAATGTATTTTCTAACATCAAATGAAGATGGCAATGAGTATAATTGGGATATAAGTTTTAGTAAATCATCATTTGCAATTAATTGTATATCACTTTTGTTCGCATCATTAGCCCCTATAACAGTTCCCATTGCACCAGAAAGAGCAATAAGCAAACCTGATGTGTTCACATTCTCCTCTTTCGCTGTTGCAACTTTACCCTTGAACTTGTCATAATCAGGCATTGAAATCATTTTCTCATGAGCCTTGCATTCACATATAATAGGGTACTCCACGACCTTGACACCGACTGTTTGCCTTTTTACAGCATGGACATCAATTTCATGTCCTCCCGTACCAACATAATTCAAGGTTATGTTTGTGTAGCCTTGATTCGCCAAGATGTTTTTAGTAAGGGTTTCCAACTGGCTTCCTTTATCTTTTTTATTCTTACCTAATATATGTAGCTTCATATTTCAAATTGCGTTTAGCTTTCCTTCCTACTGTTTTTCGTATCCTTCTCGTGTTATTGGAGTCTCTGGATCTACGATGAGGACTTCATCGTAGGTCAGGCCGTAGAGATGATAGACGAGGAGGTCGATTTGCTGCTCCAACTTCAAGGTGTCTGCTTTACTTTCTTTCAGAGTCAGTATTGTTTCTACCAAATCTTCAATACACGTATATTTGTTCTCATGATTTAATGCAATTGGAACTTGTGAGAAATATTTCCATATCAACTGGTATCCATTTTGTATCTGTGTACAGTATTTTGAAATAAGCCACCATCCCAACTTACTGTTGAAGATACCAAGCAAGGCTTTGCTGTTGGTGGGCAAAATCCAAATAGAGTTATTACAGTACATCCCTTTGTCATCATAGATGAAACAAGGCTTTACCTGGAATACCTGATACATAATTTTCGGGCATGCGAACTTTTCAAAATATCCTATTTGGTCTTGTGTCTCATACCATTTGTTAGAAGTCTTCTTCCTTGCTTTTATTTCCTCACCATTGATAATATATGTCTTACCGCTCTGTTCTAATCTATGTAGTCCAAATCCATTAAGCCATTTTTTTACACCAGGGTAATTGTCTATACTAAGATGTCGTGCAGGGAATGTACCAATCAGATAAGAATTTGCATGAGCGTTTTCCCATACTTTCATGTCTCTACCCCGAATTATTGGATGAATAATAGAGGATGCATTCTTGTCCTCTGATATAATTTGATTCCTATCTTCATCATTTATGATAAAGGCTTCTGTCAGTCCAGTTAGTACACCTCTATATGCTTCTCCCTGCACATAGTCTTTTAATGGGGGGAAAGTTTTTTCAATTTTGTTTTTGAGGGCTAAATCAGAACTGGATGAGAGCACCCATGTGTCTGTTCCTAAAGAATTAATGGTGAAAATGCTTTGATATAATGGATAATTAAATACGTTCTTTTCCTTCATATATGATGCAGTAAAACTATCAGAAGGACAACTTCTTTGAAGTGTACAAATGCAAACATAAGTAGTAGCATTTTCAAAGATTTGGACATCGCCAAAATCAATGATATTCCTTATACGATGTCTGGAAAGAAATTGCCGAAGCGGCTTGCCATAACCTGCCTGCATCCACTTGTTCTGCATAATATATGTTAATATCCCATTTTCTTTCAGAAGATTAAAGCCTGCTTCAGTAAAAAGACAATACATATCTCCAGATTTATGAAAAGTTTCATATCCCATATTTTGATATGAAAGGCTTTTCTCCTTTATCGTCTGAAGTTGTACATACGGTGGATTTCCAATCACAATATCAAACCCCGCGAAGTCCCCTTTCTCATCCAAAAGTGCAGGGAACTCAAAACGCCATTCAAAGGCTTGGTCGTATATTTTATTGGATTCTATTTCGGCTCGTTGCTGCTCTAAAGCCTTCAGTTCCTTTTGCAGAGCCTTGATTTTCTTTTCGTTCTCTTTCTTTTTGTCACCAAAGAAATCACCCATCTGCAAATTGTCAATGGCTCCGCGGACTTTAGCAATCTTTCCTTTTTCTTTGTCGTTGAGTTCAGTCTTTACAGCACGCTTGATGTCCTCAATTCTCTTGCGGAAATCATCTTTCTGCGTATGGTCGGAGATATCGGTATAGTCATAGACCCACTGACGATAGTCGTCCAAGGTGTAGTGCGTACCGTTCTTTTGGTTGTAGTCCTTCAACACATTCTGGAACGGAGCATCAAGGGCAAAGCGATGCAGCAGGGAGTCACCACACATAATCTTATAGTCGAGGTTGGGCAATGGCTGTGGTTCATTTTCGTCAACCACCAATGCCAGCCAGAAGCGGAGGCGGGCAATATCTACAGCACCTTTCTCAATATCCACACCGTAGATATTGTTCTGGATGATGTCACGCTTCACCTTGGCGTATGAGAAAACTTCATTCTTGCCAATAAAGCCATACAACAAATGGCGGCAATCGAACAGGACATTCAGCACTCCCATAGGGAAGGCACCAGAACCAATAGCTGGGTCACAAACCTTTACTACATACAGGGCTTTGTTGACCAGTCTCGCATTCTCTTTGTTTTGCAGAATCGGCTCCACCACTCTTTGCTTGATGAGGGAGTCGATGGCACTATGCAGCTCCTCTGGCGTATTGCTTTTCAGATACTGGGCAACGCTCTCCTTGCTCATATACTGCACAATCTCTTTGGGAGTATAGAATGCACCTTTGTCCTTGTTGTCCTCTAGCAGGTTCTCGAAGATATGGCCAAGCATTTCCGGGTCGATGCCGATTTCAGAATCCTCTGGGTCGTTCTCGTCGATGGTGAAGTTATACATGGCGAAGAAATCCATGAGTTCCTTGAAATAGTCGTAGGGGAAATCAATGTCTTTCTTGTCTAACTCGTTCTTATCGAAAAGGCCACCGTTCAAGTATGGAATCTTGATATTCTCACCAAGCCGCGAATCGGCAAGATCATTGCCACGACGTTCATTTAGCGTATTGAAAAACAGCGGTTCAAGAACATCGCTCAGCAAGCGGTCGTTACCCTCATAACTATCTATCAAGTGATTCAGATAGAATTTATCTCCACCGTTCCAGCCTTGTTGAATGGCAGGTACTCCCATCCAGCCTTTCTTCTGCAAGAACTGAAGGAATACCAGTCGGCCTAAGAGTTTCTTTACATAGTCACGGTTCTCTTTGGTGTCGTCATTGATATGCTTGAGGAACTTGACATAACGCTCTTTGTAGCCATTGAAGAAATCCTTGTTCAAGCGTTCTACTGAGAAGGCATCCTTGATATTCTCAAACGAGATACCGTTGCGTTGCAAGGCATCGAAACGCCCAACGGGGGTATTATAGTAGTTGTCGCTTTCACCAAAGACGTATGTGTAGCGTTTGGGGGCAGTACTCTCGCCCTTGATGTCACTTACAAAAGACAAACGCCACAGTTCGCCACTATCGAACACCACTAAAGCAGCATCGAACTCTCCCCAATTGGGATTGACAAATGATTTCACCAAATTGCGGAGTCCAACACGCTTACGAGCCACATTGCCATGCTGAATCGGGTAATAGAACAAACCAATGCGGTAGCTATCGGTCGTGTCGATGGCACCAAGGTAATATCCCTGCTCGTCTGCTGTCGTGCCTTCAATGCGCTCGGGCTCTGCCCTTAGTTCTGTCGCCTGGAAGTAGTGTCGCAACATCTGTTGCCATTCACTTATGCTGAATGGCTGTTGGAATATGTGGCGGAGGTTGTCTTTGCTATAGGTCATAATTATATTATTTGATGAGTTTCTTTAATTCGTCCATATCTGGTAATGCTTCCTTTATCTGTTGAGGCAGATCATTGGTTGTGCGATAAGTAGCAACACCCATTGGCTTGGAGGTATCAGAAAACGATAGTTCGACGATTTCTTCATTCTTTGTCTTGCAAAGGATGATGCCAATAGACGGATTTTCATCAGGCAACTTCACATATTTGTCAAGTGCTGCCAGATAGAAATTCATCTTGCCCGTATATTCAGGCTTAAACTCTCCACGTTTCAGCTCGAATGCCACGAGGCTTCGGAGTCGGCGCGAGAAGAAAAGCAAGTCGATGACATATTCTTGCCCTGCCACTTCCAAGCGATATTGATTACCCATAAAGGTAAAGTCCGCACCAAAAGCCATAATAAAGTTCTTGATATTTTGGATGATGCTCTGCTCTATTACACGTTCATCCACAAACTCAGGATCTTCAATATTGATAAAGTCTAATAAGTATTCATCCTTGAACGAACGCAAAGCACGCTGCTTGAAATCTGCATTGCCAATGGTTCTATTGAAATTGGTATGTTGGATGGTACCCTCTTTCTTGAAAAGATTCTCTTTTAGATAATACTTCGCTTTTTCGTAAGTCCAAAACTCTTTTGCACTTCGGCGGATATAATACAAACGTTCTTCTAATGTCGTTGTTTTTCTGAGTATCTCCCGATGTATAGAGAAGCCAACACTTAAGAAACATTCTAAATCTTCTTCCCCCAAATCGGCAGACGTTATCTGCCGATTTAGTAACTCACTAAAAGATAAATCTCTATTCAAATCGGCAGACATTATCTGCCGATTTAGCACTGGATTCCATGCCTCATAAAAAATGCGCATGTTTTTTATATTCGTTTCTGAGAATCCTGTCAGGCCTGGTAATTCCTGTTGAAGCATTTTTGAAATAGTTGCAATGGCATTGGTGTTCCATGCGTCTATACGACTATGCACAGAAACATAGTTTCCCACCCAGTAATATAAAGCCAGTACTTCTTTATTGACATGTCGGGCAGCACGATAACGACTTTCAAGAATGGCTTGTTTTATCGCTTCGACAGCATGTATATATTCTGATGATATGAATGTTTGCTTCATGCCTATAATATCTTAAATGAATGTTTCTGAAATAATGATTTGTGGGTCTGATACCTTAGGTATGGCCTCTTCTTGCTTCTCCTTACTGATAGTCTGATATTCTTCAACAAGAGCAACGATTTCTCTTTGCAGTTTGTCTTCGTCTTGCTTAATCTGCATCTTGTCTCCTTTGTATGGTTTCGACAGATCGCGCAAACGACGAGGCAATTGAGTATATACACCATTATTGATATAAGCTGCTAAAACGTCACACTGCGCCTTAATCACATTATCTGTCAGCACCTGTTTGAGCTTACGTAAAAAATTCAAAGCTGTTTTAGAAATGTTATCAAGGTCGGTACGATTGATGGAAGAATCGTCTGCAGCCTCTACATACTCGGCTGTGTATTTATTCAACGCACGGTTTACATGGTCATAGTTCCTACTGTCTGGCGATATAGGTAATCCTTTCTCTTCTGGCTTGGCTTTGAGATATTTTACAGCTTCGAGGAAATCAATAGGCGTAATCGTTTTGTCAGTAGCCAAATAGAATTCTGTCTTCACGTCGGATGAAACAAAAATGACAGTTTTGTCTGAATGCTTGCCTGTATCACGAGCTACACGGCTCTTCAATGGCAGCTGTTTCACCTTGTCGTATAACTCACGATTATTATTATAAACATCTCGCAACTCACGTATTAGCGCCAGCTTCTCATCCATCGGATCTTTTACATTACTGTCAAACATCTTGAATTGCTTTACAATTTCTTCTTTTGAATAGATTTGCACATCCTCACCAAATGCAGAGTGAAAACCTTGCAACTTGACAAGTGCATTCTCGTAGAGTTTGATTTCTTTATTACCCTGTGGAGAGGGGTAGAACATGTAGTTATAGATGTAGTCAGCCACAGAGCCGATTCGGTTCACACGACCTATGCGTTGCATCAGGCGAGAAGCATTCCAAGGCGAATCATAGTTGACAATGGTGTGGGAACGATGAAGATTGACTCCTTCTGCCAGTACATCTGAGGTAAGGATAATATTGTAACGATCTTTCTTCACTAAGCTGTTGGCATCAAAGTTCTCCTGAATATCAGTGGACTTTTGGTCACGGTTCTCTGCAGTAATTGTCAAGACATCAGACCTGCCCAACTCACTCTCCAACCTTCCCTTAAGATAATTCAACGTATCAACGCTCTCGGAGAACACTACCAGTTTGCCTGAAACATTACGGTCATCAAAGAACTCATGCTCCAACTTTTCACGAAAAAGGTCAAATTTCTGATCGTCATGTTCTTTCTTCCAGTCGGCATTAAGCTCCTCCAAAACATTCTTATCATGCTCCAGCATCTCTTTAAATTCAGGTTCAAAGTCATCAGACCTGTAAAGAATGTCATCCTTTGAATATCCTTTGCTCATGGCTTTCTCAATGATTTGGTCAAGTTCCATTCCTTTTGCTTGCAAATCCTTTACATTAAGATCTGGGGCTATGATAACTTTATCCTCATCAAACATCTTCAGCATATCATTGGTGATTCGCAACAATGTTGCCAACGACAGCTTAAATGCGTGGAAGCTACTTTCAAGTCGTTTCACCATGTGAACGCGATAGATACCAGCCAAAGTCTGACCAATATGCACAGCATTACGATACTTGGCACGGAGCTCAGGCTTCAAAAACTCGATAGCACGATAACGGGCATAGTGCAGATGAGGTTCAAACTTATCATCTGACAAAACATTCAAAGTATAGAAGAATCGGGCACTGGTATCTGCATCCATCTTGTATTCCAGCGAGATAGGTGCTTGTGGTTTAGGGAACTTGATACCTTGTGCCTTCAAATCTTTCTTATATTCTGGGTCGTTCTCTATATTGCTACGTGTCCTACGAATAGTCACCTTGTCAATGACACGCTCGCGAATCACTTCATAAATTTTATCTACATCAGCCGTCACATCTCGCGTCTCACGCTCTTTCATCAGCAAATTGTAAGCCTTGATATGCTCTGCGAAGAACCCCTTAAGATTAGGAATTCCATCAATGGTACAACTCTGGCTATCTTGAAATAAGAGCAGGAGGTTAAGCAAATCATCCGGACGGTTATTGAGTGGAGTGGCAGAGAGAAGCATGACTTTTTTCTTGTGGCTTTTCAATAAGCCCGAGTTGATACAATCTGCCTTGCATATCTTTTGCAAGTCATCATACTTACCAGAACCACCATTACGAAAGCCATGCGCTTCATCTACGATTACCAAATCAAATTCTTCTTTTGACTTGTATCGATCTTTGCCGTCAAGCACCCTGTCCAATATGCCATTGGTAATGAATTGGGCTTTATTATATATGCCGAACAGTTTGAATGTCTTCTCCCAGTTGTCACGAAGGGCAGGAGGAAAAACAACGAGAATGTTTGTGCTCCTACCATTAGCTTCAATAAAGCGCTTGGCAATCATGGTGGCAATCATGGTCTTGCCAAGACCCACCACATCCGCGAGGAATAGTCCATTGTGACGCATTAGCATTTGGAATCCCTGAATGACTGCATCTGTCTGGTATTTCAATTCCATCACTCCTGAAGGAAGCTGAACAGAGAAGTCATCTTCTATTTGGTCACCAAATGTATCAATAAGCACCTTCAAATAAATCTCGTATGGAGTAGGCTGATAGCCCAAATATGTCTTTTGTTTGATACCCTCTATATCATCAATGGTGAGTGCCACCGCTTCTTCCCATAGTTTCTTGAACTCCGTATGGCAGTAATCAACATCATCAAAATCCTTCATCGCCACATTTAGCTCATACCTTGGTGATTGTGTCGTGCCAAGTCCTGAATCTGAAATATTGGATGATCCCATGATAACCCATCCATCTGTATGCTCTGAGTGATTATGAGGCAAACATAAATAAAACTTTGCATGAAGATTCTTAGTGGAGTGTATCTTCATTTGGAGTCTGCCGTCCACTAGATCTTGACACATCTGTATGATGCCTTCCTCTACCTCTGGTGCATATCGCGCATTGATAATGTCTTGACGAAATTCTTCATCATAGATTATCTTGGCTTTCTCTGCACTCTCCAACATTAACATCGTTTTATTATGCCTACGAAAAATATCATCAATATTAATGCCTACAAGTATCTTGATTTCCACAACATCTTTCAACTCTTTACGGAGTTTGAAATATCCAGAAGAACGGAAAAAGCCTACAACTGCCAAGAATCGGTCGAAATTAGCCATTCCAGAAGCGATGCCCTTCAATTTATCAAAAAGGGTATTGCCTGTATCGTTATTAAAAAATTTGCTACTCATAAAATATTTAAACCATTAATCCATAATTATATTAACGAATCAATGAACATTGTTATAAAAATAGTGCGTAAATGTACTAAAAAGAAATGAAAATGAAGTAATGGACAAGATTATTTTCAGTAAAGTAAATCAGATACACAAAAAAAGTTGTTCGTAGAATGGCATTTCGCTCAATTATTTGTATCTTTGCGACTCAAAAGAAGGAATTATCAACTTTTTATATAAAAAGAACTATGACAATTGATCAATTTAATTTTGCCGGTAAGAAGGCAATCGTTCGCGTGGACTTCAACGTGCCACTCGATGAAAATGGTAATGTAACTGATAAGACCCGTATCATGGGTGCGCTGCCAACCTTGAAGAAGGTGCTGGCAGACGGTGGTGCTGTCATCATGATGAGCCACATGGGCAAGCCAAAAGGCAAGGTAAATCCTAAGATGTCGCTGAGCCAGATTGTTAAGCCTGTATCTGAGGCTTTGGGTGTAGCTGTTAAGTTCGCTCCTGACTGCGCTAACGCAACTGCTGAGGCAGAGGCATTGAAGCCAGGTGAGGCTCTGCTGCTGGAGAACCTGCGCTTCTATCCTGAAGAGGAAGGCAAGCCAGTAGGCGTTGAGAAAGGCACTCCTGAGTATGACGAGGCTAAGAAGGCCATGAAGAAGAGCCAGAAGGAGTTTGCCAAGAAGTTGGCTTCTTACGCTGACGCTTATGTGATGGATGCATTTGGTACCGCTCACCGCAAGCATGCTTCTACTGCTGTCATCGATGAGTTCTTCGATGCAGATCACCGTATGTTAGGCTACCTGATGGAGAAGGAAGTACAGGCAGTTGACAATGTGCTCTCTAACATCAAGCGCCCGTTCGTTGCCATCATGGGTGGTTCAAAGGTTTCTTCCAAGATCGGTATCATCGAGAACCTGCTCGGCAAGGTAGATAAACTCATCCTTTGCGGTGGTATGACTTATACTTTTGCCAAGGCTCACGACGGTGAGATTGGTGATTCAATCGTTGAGCTCGACAAGCTGGATGTAGCATTAGGCGTTGAGGAACTGGCAAAGAAGAACGGTGTTGAGCTGGTACTTGGCTCAGACTGCAACGCTACCAATGGCCTTGACTTTGGTACTATGTCACTGAAACCAGGTGCAGAAATCATTACTTGCCCTGCCAACAAGGTGCCTGCAGGCTTCGAAGGCGTTGACGCAGGTCCTGCCAGCCAGGAAGATTTCCGTAAGGCTATCAAGGGTGCAAAGACCATTCTGTGGAACGGTCCTGCCGGTGTATTCGAGTGCGATGCTTTCACAGCTGGTAGCCGTGCTATCGGTGAGGCTATTGCTGAAGCAACAGCAGAGGGCGCTTTCTCACTGATTGGTGGTGGCGACTCTGTAGCATGCGTCAACAAGTTCGGTTTGGCCGACAAGGTAAGCTATATCTCAACTGGTGGCGGTGCACTGCTGGAAGCCATCGAAGGTAAAGTACTTCCAGGTGTAGCAGCTATCAAGGGTGAGTAATCACATATTTTAGCCTTATTATCAAAGAGGCGGCTCAATAATTATATCAATTTTGGGCCGCCTTTTCTTTGATATAAGCACAGATTCAAATAAGATATTAATAACCAAAATGAGATTGGAAGAAATACAGGAACAGTACAAGCAGGTATTAGGACTGTTAAAAGAGCACAGACTAAAGGAAGCATTTGAACTAATGCAAACGATGGCACAGGCTTGCGGCAACTATCCTTTGCTACAAGAGTTGGAGGGTATGCAGACCGCATATGGCTACATGTTACAATACATGCAGCAAGGGATGAACGACCCAGAGCGCGAGAAACTGTATCATAGTTTGCTGACACAGGCCTTTAACCTGGCCGACCAATTGCATCTTACCCTGCAAGAAGACCTGTCTTCCCAATACTACTTCACCTTACGTAAACAGCTGAAGCATCAGTCATCCAACTTGCCCAAGCTGCTCAGTACGTTAGAGTCTTTCGCCGACTGCCTCAGTCTGTATGAGTTGCTGCACGACGAACAAAAGTTACAACAAGACCTGAAAGTGCACGAAGAAGCCCTCGGGCAACTTTTCAAGCAGACCTGGGTAAACAGTCGATGGAGCACCTCCGAACGCGATGCTGCCTACAAATTCCTCTCATCGGAACTGATTACTGCCAACGACCTTTCACTCTTTGTAAGTGCTGTAACGATGAGTCTCATGACTTGTTTTGATGAAGGAAAGATGCTTTGGCTCATCGAAGCTTTCTATCACAAAGACAATAACGTAAAGGTACGCGCTTGGGTAGGCTTCCTTTTAGTGACTCACCTGCAAAGCGAACGAATAGCCCTTTATCCTGGCATCCAAGCCCGTCTAAGTCTGATACAGGAAGAGCAACCTTCTTTCGACAGTAATCTAAATGCGGTGTATATCCAACTGCTAAGAAGTCAGGATACTGAGCGCATCAACAAGACCATGAACGAAGAGATTGTGCCAGAGGTAATGAAAAATATCCAAAACAGGAAACAGAAACCGTTGGAGGAGAGCGATGTGGAGATGAACCCGGAATGGATTTTCGACCTGGATCCGAAACTGAACAACAAAATGCGAAAGCTGGGTGAGCTACAGCAAGAAGGTGGTGACATCAACATGGGCATGTTCTCGATGATGAAGCGGTTCCCTTTCTTCGAGCATATCCAAAACTGGTTCTACCCCTACGAGCCCCATCATACCGAAGTTATCAAGGCGATGAGTGACACCCCTGAGAAAGAGAAGAAAGTGGGTTTGTTACTCATGCAGTTAGGCATGCTTTGCGACAGCGACTGTTACTCTACCGTGTTTATGATGAAGCAGATGAGTGAGGAACAGCGCCAAATGGTATTTCATCATTTGCTGCCAGAAGACTTGAGAGAATTAACAGAAGAAGCAGCAAGCGAGAGATATGCCGACTACGCTCAATCACCAGCACTCATCTGCAAATACTACATTCAAGACCTTTACCGTTTCTTTAAACTCTATCCGCTGAAAGCTGAGTTTCACGACATCTTTAAGGATGACCTCATGCTACATGAGAATCCTATATTGAAGCCGTTGCTTTATCAAGCGGCATACATCAGACAAGTGGCTGACTTCCTCTTCAAGACAGAGAAGTTTGAACTGGCACTGAACATTTACTTAGACTTAGAACGCTTTAAGGCGGCTGATAAGGATGTGCTCCAACGTATAGGGTATTGTTATGAGCGCGTCAAAAAAGACTATGCTTCCGCTTCATATTACTATAATCTGGCCAACGACATTGCACCAGAGAGCACATGGACACTCCGTCGCTTGGCTACCTGTTATCGACATAGAGGGCTCTTTGAGAAAGCGAAAAACTGCTACCAGGAACTGATGATGATAGAGCCTGAAAACCTTTCCTATTCCTACAACTTAGGAGCTTGCCTTATTGAGCTGGGTGAGTTTGATGAGGCGTTGCAGTGTTTTTACAAGATGGACTTGGAGGAAGAAGATAACATCAAAGCATGGAGAGGCATTGTCTGGTGCTGTTTCCGAAGTGGTAAGTTAGATAAGGCACAACAATACAACGAAAAGATTATTGCTCTTCAGCCAGATGCCAACGACTGGCTGAATGCTGGTCATGTTGCATGGTGTAAAGGCAATTTATCTCAAGCCGTTGCCTATTATCGTCAGGGTTCCCTAGCAGCATCATCGCCCTTTGCTTTTCGTAAATTGTTTCAGCAAGATTATCAACTATTACGACAGAAGGGCATCTCTAAAACCGACTTTATCCTAATGCTCGATCTTGTTTAGATTAATAATTGAGAAATAATGGTCAACAGTCAGTGGAAAATATATTTGGGAAGCAACTCGCCAAGAAGAAAAGAATTACTTTCGGGGTTGGGCATCGATTATGAAGTGCGTACGTTGCCTGATATAGATGAGTCGTATCCATCGCATCTGAAAGGCGGCGACATACCTCTTTATATCTCTACGGAGAAAGCAAATGCATACAAACCGATGCTGCAACCAGATGAATTAATCATTACAGCAGACACTATTGTTTGGCTCAATGATGAGGTGCTGGGAAAACCTCATGACAGAGATGAGGCAATAGAAATGTTACATAAACTATCAGGACACACGCACGAGGTGTTTACGGGGGTAACCCTCACCACTGCAGAGAATCAACACAGCTTCTATGCCGAGACGAAGGTTACTTTCGCCCAGCTTAGCAACCAGGAGATTACTCATTATGTTGATAGATACCAACCCTTCGACAAAGCTGGTTCCTATGGTGTGCAAGAGTGGATTGGTTTTATTGGGGTGGAACGCATTGAGGGAAGTTATTTCAATGTCATGGGTTTGCCGGTGCAACGCCTTTATCAAGAACTCAAGAAATTATTGATCGTATAATTATCTTTGCTTATTATGGCACTAAAGATGACGTCATATTACCGAGGAAGCGCTGTACCCGACCTACCAGGGAACGACACCTTCCATTCCACCGCCCTGTTCCATATCTTCGAGGGAACACCAGGGTGCAACCCCATTTTGCTGACAATCAGTGAGGACGGAGTGGTATTGGCAAAGATACTGGCTGTAGTGCAACACATTGTGCGATTCGTACCGTTTTACATCATCCGTCGTTGTGTGGCTTACGGTTCTGGTGAGTATTTTTGTGAAGACAACCAACGAGACTCCCTCTTTAATGAAATGCTGAAAGAGCTCACCATTTATGCCAAACGCATGAATTGTTTCGTCATTGAGGTGAGAAACTTACATTCCCCGGTAAGTGGCTTTGCCTCTTTCAAACAAAATAGTTTCTTCCCAGTGAATTGGATGCGGGTACGCAACACCTTTGATGACGACGACCAAGAAATTGAGCAAGCGCTTAGTCCTTCACGCAGAAGACAAGTAAAACAAGCACTCAACAACGGAGTCATTGTAGGTACAGCTCAAACAGAACAAGATATTCAGGAGTTTGCCCACATGCTGAAACTAAATTACCTCTCAAAAATCTGGAAGCACTTCCCTGCCATTGAGTTTTTCCAACAGATTCAGCAAGGCATTAAGGATGTACATATCGGTGAGTCATGGCAACGTTTCAAGATTTTCACCGTGAAACATCAGCAAAAGATCATAGGAGGTTGTGTATGCATCTACTCAGGTAACACCGCTTATGTATGGTTCTCTGGCGGCATGAATAAAACATATTTGCGTCAATACCCCAGCGTGATGGCAATATGGCAAGCATTGAAAGATGCCAAAGCTAGTGGCTATAAACATTTGGAATTTATGGATGTAGGTACTCCGTTCCGCAAGCATGGCTATCGAGATTTCGTGCTACGTTTTGGAGGCGAGACCTTCAGCACCCGTCGTTGGTTCAAGTTTCGCTGGCGTTGGCTGAACAAGCTTTGCCTTTATCTTTATTCCTAAAACTCTGAAGTGAAGTGGAACTTGATATGCTTGAAGTCTTGTTGTGCCATTGACAATACGTAAGAGCTGTCCGCCAAATAAACATCCCTACCCTCACGATCTTTCGCCATATACTGATACTTACGCTTCATAAAGTCCTGCAACTCGGCCTCGTCGTCGCTCTCAATCCAACACGCCTTATAGAGGTGAACAGGTTCCCAACGGCAACTGGCATTGTACTCGTTAAGTAAGCGATATTGAATGACCTCAAACTGCAACTGTCCAACTGTACCAATGATTTTGCGCCCATTGAACTGGTTCACGAAGAGCTGTGCCACGCCCTCGTCCATCAGTTGGTCGATACCTTTTGCCAGTTGTTTCTGTTTCATAGGGTCGGCATTCTCGATATACTTGAACATCTCTGGTGAGAAACTGGGTAAGCCTCGGAAATGAAGCTTCTCTCCCTCAGTCAGCGTGTCGCCTATCTTGAAGATACCATTATCGGGCAACCCGATAATATCGCCTGCCCAGGCTTCATCCACCGTACTCTTACGTTGTGCCATAAACTGCACAGGCGAAGTGAAACGCATGGTCTTGTCGTGGCGCACATGATAATATGGAGTATTACGCTCAAACCTACCTGAACAAACCTTGCAGAAAGCGATGCAAGAACGGTGGTTAGGGTCGATATTGGCAGTAATCTTGAATACGAAGCCCGTGAACTTGGTTTCCTCAGGGTTCACCTCACGTTCGGTAGCTATTACCGGACGCGGACAAGGCGCAATCTCCACGAAACAGTCGAGCAGTTCCTGCACACCGAAGTTGTTCAAGGCAGAGCCGAAGAACACTGGCGCCAGCTTTCCATCCAGGTACTGCTGACGGTCGAAGTCGGGATACACACCCGATATCAGTTCCAAGTCATTACGTAGCTGCTCAGCTTGCTTGTCGCCAATATGCTTTTCCAACTCCTGGGTATCAATATCCACCTCCACCTTTTCCGTCACCACCTGCTTCGATGGTTGAAACAGGTTGAGCTTCTGCTCATAGATGTTATACACCCCCTTGAAACGCTGTCCCATATCGATAGGCCACGACAAAGGACGCACACTGATCTCCAGTTGCTCTTCCAGTTCATCGAGCAGGTCAAAGGGATCCTTACCCTCACGGTCCATCTTGTTGACGAAGATAATCACAGGCGTATTCCTCATGCGGCACACATCCATCAGTTTCAAGGTCTGCGACTCCACACCTTTTGCAGCATCTATCACAATAATTACGCTATCCACAGCAGTAAGTGTGCGATAGGTGTCTTCGGCAAAGTCCTGGTGACCCGGCGTATCGAGGATATTGATTTTATAGTCATGATAGTCGAACTCCAATACAGAGGTAGTGACCGAGATACCACGCTGCTTTTCAATATCCATCCAGTCGGAGGTCGCCGTCTTGCGTATTTTGTTACTCTTCACGGCACCAGCCACCTGAATCTGTCCGCCAAACAGCAGCAGTTTCTCAGTCAATGAAGTCTTACCGGCATCAGGATGAGCCACAATGGCGAAGGTTCGCCTCCTTGCTATCTCGTTGTTCATCTTCGTCTATTAAAAATTTGAGGTTGCAAAAATAATACTTTTTCTTGCAACCTCAAAATGTTATAAGTTTAAACCTTCAAGAATACTTTCTTCTTATATAGGAAGTAAAGGAATAGCCAGCACATTGCCACATAGCCTGCAGCATTCAGGAATGGTTGCACCGCTTCCGGTGTCATAGCAATCAGACCACCAAACACTCGGTTAGAGATGTATTGGAAGTTAATGAAATGTTGCGCCAGATAGATGGTGATGGAGTTCATACCAATCACCACAAAGAACAATATCCATCCGCGATGGTTCTTCACATCGATGATGTAGTAGAACAGTGCAAACATCAGTACGGAATAGGCTCCCACCAAGCAAACAAAGGTACTTGACCACAGCATCTTATTAGATGGATAGAACGTATTCCAGATCAAGCCAATGACCAATAGAGCAATACCTGCATAAACCATATATAATGTTTTCTTTGCAGGCGTCAGTCCATCTTTCTCATATTTAATCCACTCACCTGTAAACATACCCAACAAAGCCGTAGCAATAGCAGGGATAGTACTGAAAATACCCTCAGGGTCATAGTCGCCGTAATAAATTTTACCTGGCAACATGATGCGGTCGATGTAACCAGCCAAGCACCCCTCACGTGTCAATGGGTCTGCTCCCGGATGGTCAGGTGCCCCAACGAACGCCGATACCAGCCAATAGCCAATCAAAATAACGGCCACGATGACGGCACGTGTCTTCCATTTAGTGTTGATAAAAATCAAGGCACCAAACATCCAAGCCAAGCCGATACGAGCCAACACACTGGCATAGCGTGCATTAGCAAAGTCCCAATGACTTAGGAAGCCATTATAGATAATGCCCAAGAGTACCAAGGTCAAGCCTCGACGAATAATTTTCTTGTAAATCTGCCCTTCTGTCTTGCCCTGCAAGCGTTGTTTTTCCAAGGAGAAGGGGAACGAAATGCCCGCAATAAAAAGGAACAGCGGGAAAATGGTGTCGTGATGAGCCAATCCGTTCCACTGCACATGCCCCATCTGTGTAGCCAACCAGTGGGTAAAATCATTAGGCCAGAAAGTCGCAATTGCGGCAATCAAGGTCGCACCTCCCATTATAAAAAACATGTCAAAGCCTCGCAAAGCATCCAGCGATTGCAGACGCTGAGGCGTTCTTTCTTTTTCCATAGTATTTATTTTTATATATGTTGATGACAAAGATAGTGTTTTTTTACTATCTTTGTCTCATAATAACCTTAAAACTTGATTTTAAATCGTAAAAGTATCATGAAACAGATTCCTGACAAAAGCTTTTGGCAGCTTTGGAACATCAGCTTCGGCTTCTTCGGCGTGCAGATAGCCTATGCTTTACAAAGTGCCAATATCAGTAGAATTTTCTCCACCTTGGGCGCTGACCCACATAACCTGAGTTATTTCTGGATTTTGCCACCCTTGGCAGGTATCCTCGTGCAACCGTTGGTGGGTGCCTGGAGCGACCGTACCTGGACCCGTTGGGGGCGTCGTATACCATATTTATTTATAGGGTCGCTGGTAGCCGTCATCGTGATGTGTCTGCTGCCTAATGCCGGTAGTTTCGGAATGGCAGTGAGTACGGCCATGATCTTCGGTTTGTTCTCGCTGATGTTCCTCGATACCAGTATTAACATGGCCATGCAACCCTTCAAGATGATGGTAGGCGATATGGTGAACACCAAGCAAAAGGGCTTGGCCTACTCTATCCAAAGCTTCCTCTGCAACGCAGGTAGCTTGGTGGGGTATCTCTTCCCATACATCTTTGCATGGATAGGCATCCAGAACGTGGCAGCTCAAGGCGTTATTCCTGATTCTGTGATTTACTCATTCTATATTGGTGCCGCCATATTGATAGCATGCGTATTTTACACCACTTCGAAGGTGAAGGAATATCCTCCACAGGAATATGCCGAGTATCATGGCATCACTGAAGAGTCAAAGCAAGAAAAGACCAATATGTTCAAGCTTTTGGTTAAGGCACCTAAGGCGTTCTGGACGGTAGGTTTGGTGCAGTTCTTCTGCTGGTTTGCCTTTATGTTCATGTGGACCTACACCAATGGCTCTATTGCCGCCAACGTATTTGATGCACCTACAGTAAGCAATGTGGTAGATGGTGTGCAGAAGTTGGTGCTTGACACCACCAGTACCCAGTACCAGGAGGCAGCTAACTGGGTGGGTGTCATCTTTGCCGTGCAAGCTATCGGTTCTGTGTTATGGGCAGTGGTCATTCCATTGTTTAAGAACCGCAAGCTGGTCTATGCCCTAAGCCTTGTTTTGGGTGGCATCGGCTTCATCTCCATCTACTTTGTACATAACCAGTATGCCTTGTTCCTGAGCTTCCTGCTTATCGGATGTGCTTGGGCAGCTATGCTGGCTTTGCCTTTCACCATCTTGACCAATGCCTTGACGGGTGGACACATGGGTACTTACTTAGGTCTGTTTAATGGTACCATTTGCGTACCTCAGATTGTGGCAGCTGCCTTGGGTGGCACCATCCTGAGCCTAATGACACCAGCTGGAGGCCTTTCACCAGAAATCAACATGATGGTCATTGCTGGCATCATGCTCCTGCTCGGTGCTTGTGCCGTATTTATCATCAAGGAGAAAGAGTAATATTAACAGATATGATAAGAGGGTGGACCTTTTGGTTCACCCTCTCTTTTTTTGCGCTGTTATCTGCTAAAAAAGGCCTCTTTTCCAAGCCTTATTCGTTCCAGTATCTTCTACGGGTTGTCGCAGGCTTTGCTATGGGGCGTCGCAATATCTCCTATGAGTCATCGCAGTATCTCCCATAGGGGTAGGGCAGATACTACGACGGGTGATGGCAGATACTGCGACCAGCGGTAGGAAACTTTCCGTCACCTAAGAGCAAGCTTTACTGACCCTAATAGCAAAGTTTACTTTCACCTATAACAGATATTGGAACAAATAGCGATGACCAACAGAGGCATCACGAGGGAGTAAATATCAAAGCAGCTTGAACTGGTAACCTTCTTCCTTGAAGAACCAGAGGGCATGAGAAAGGGCATATTGCAGGTTGCCCCCTTTCCATGAACGCAAACTGTCGTGGAAGGTGATGATACTGCCATTGCGGGTGTAACGAAGCACATTGGAGAGCACCTGAGGGGGGCGAAGCTTGTAGCTATAGTCGCGGGTCACAAGATCCCACATCACTATCTTGTAGCCTGCCCATTTCAGTTTTTCATACTGATAGTGGTTCAAGAAGCCATGAGGGGGACGGAACAAGCGACTTTGCTTACCACTTGATGACAAAGAAAAATGTTCTTTTTCCGGTAGGTTGTCTATCATGACTTTATCAGCCTCGCGTACATCATCCATGTAACGAAGGGAGTTGCGGTCGAAGAACTTGATGTGGTGCATGGTATGGTTACCAATGCCGTGGCCTCGTTCCACCACCATACGGAAGATATCGGGATGCTTACGTACGTTGTCGCCCACCATGAAGAAGGTGGCTTTGACATCAAACTGGTCAAGCTTGTCAAGCACCCATGGCGTCACTTCGGGAATAGGTCCGTCGTCGAAAGTCAGGTAAATGGCTTTCTCTTCTGGATCCATTCGCCAAAGTGCCGAGGGATACAGTTTTTTAAGTAACTTGTTTGGTTGTTCTATAAACATATCAGTTGTCACCCATTCGTTGTCTATAGATACTGAACAACTCATCCAGTGTGTCGTTCAGGTTATCTACCAGCGGCGACTCATATTTCTCCATGATAGAGATGATGCGGTCGAGTACAGCGGTATGGTATTCGAACTCACCGGCAGAAATATCCAGACGGACATCATCCAAGCTGAGATAATAGGTCATGTATTGAATCTCTTTCTCCGCCATAGTGGACATCATCTTTTCGGCCGTTTCCTTTTCACCTAACTCGTAATAGGCAGTAGCCATATCCACCGCTCCGTTCTGGTAGTCCCATGCCACATTGTAGGCAGGAATCATCTTTTCTGCGTAGTCCAACGCCTCCTTGGCCTTGTCGCGCTTGCCTTCCTTCATCAGTTGTTCAATGAGCATTGAGAACATACGACGATGGGTGTAGCACATGCGAGAAGCGTTCTCGTCGATATAGATGCCAGGCCTGTCGATGCCACCAAACTTGAACTTATGCATCAGGTTGTCGAACATCTTCTCAGAGTCAATGCTCACACCCGTCTGCTTGCTATTGAACGGAGTGAAACGATAGGCAAGACCTTCCAGCATGAAATAGTCGGACAAGCCCATGTGTTCGTCACTACCCACACTCACAGCTATATAGATTGGACGTTCCCAGTTGGCCTCAGCCAGCATCTCTAATTTCATCAGGTCTTTCTTATAAAGCGCCCGTTGCCCCTTCAGCGAGATATGCATATAGTCAGGAATGCTATCACCAGGAATCAGCATACCACTACGACGTACAGCCTCCTTATCTACCTTGAGCACAATGCTGTCGGTAGGTATCACATGCAAATCGCTATGTTTTCCACGCACCCAATACTTGAGGATGTTCTTCAGCTCGTAGGGGTTATCGCCAAACTCACGCTCCACATTTACCATCGATTCGGCATTGCCATTCAAGGCCTCCTTGCGGGCAGCGGCATACAACTCGTCAATGTTCTTCTTGTATTCGGGTTGGATGACCACATATTCGTTAGTACCCTCTACGTATTCCGTTCGGTTCCAAGTAATAGGCAATGATGGTGATTCGTACGACGGACGCTTCATCTGGTCAATGTACCAGTCGGTTTGCAAGTAACTCAGGTTGCAGGTACGGGCATCTGTACGGAAGCCTTCTGTTTCCTGGTTGTACCACAATGGGAAGGTATCGTTGTCACCATTGGTGTAGATAATCGGATTGCCAGTTTCTTGCAGTGTCATCAGATAGTTCTGACCAAAATCGCGGGTCATGTAGCGACCGCTACGATCGTGGTCGTCCCATGTCTGTGATGCCATTTGGATGGGGACAAGAAGACAAATAACAGAAACAATGGATGCCAGCAACAGGTTAGCAGGTTGACCGTTGCCTGATTCCTCCGGTTTGGTGAAGAGGTCATGAAGCAGATGGATGAGTCCGGCTACACCCATACCCACCCAGATGGCAAAAGCATAGAACGAACCAGCGTAGGCATAGTCTCGTTCACGTGGCTGGCCTGGTGTCTGGTTCAGGTACAGCACAATGGCCAGACCCGTCATAAAGAACAGGAAGAACACCACCCAGAACTGTTGAATGCCTTTCTGCCCTTTATAGGCCTGCCACAGCAAACCTATCAAGCCCAACAACAAAGGCAAAGCATAATAGACATTATGTCCCTTATTCTCTTTTAATTCATCAGGTAACAGTTCCTGATTGCCCAGCATCAGGTTGTCTAACCAACTGATGCCAGATATCCAGTTACCATGCTCCAGTTCACCATTGCCTTGCAGATCGTTCTGACGACCTACGAAGTTCCACATGAAGTAGCGCCAGTACATCCAGTTGACCTGATAAGAGAAGAAGAACTGAATGTTCTCCCACATGGTGGGAATATTCACCATCTGCATCTCACCACATTGGTTATAGGGAACATCGTGACCCTTAATAGTCATCCAAGCCTTATACAGTTGCGGATGGTTCATCGAAGAACTGTACATACGTGGGAACAACATGTTCTGTGCGTACTTGTATTCGATACGACCTTCCACCTGTATGTAACTGTCGGGTTCGTTCTCATTGTTCTTTTCCTTGCGGATCCACTTCATCTGCTCCTCGGCAATCACTGGTTCGCAATAACCGTTCTTCTCCTGAAACTCCACCTTGGAGGCGAAAGTAGGACCATAGAACAACGGACGGGTACCGTATTGCTCACGTCCCAAATATTCGCCCAAAGTAAAGATGTCCTCGGGCGAGTTCTGGTCCATTGGCGTATTGGCAGTAGAACGAATCACAATCAAAGCATATGATGAGTAGCCAATAACGATCATCATGATGCTCAGCATGGTGGTGTTCAGTGTACGGGCAGATATCTTCCAGTTAGGACTGATGCTACGTTGTGTGGCAGGACGGAGATAGAGCCACAACAAGCCCAACACAATAACACCAATGATGATAGAGGTAGTGCCATGACCATAGAACGGAATACCCAACAGCCCTACAGTGAGAAGGAAACTCCACATCATGCGATTCTCGCTCTTCTCTACAAAACTCTCATATACCGCCCAGATGATAGCGGCAGAAGCAACGAGGATATATACGATGACACCCGTATTGAATGACATGCCCAGGTCGTTGACGAACAATAATTCGAACCAACCGCCCACCTTCACAATGCCCGGTACGATGCCATAAAGCACCACAGCCACCAGTACGGCTGAGGCAAACAGTGCCAACAAAGAGCCTTTGGCGGTGGCATTAGGCACTCGTTTATAGTAATAAACCAACACAATAGCAGGCAAGCAAAGCAGGTTCAACAAGTGAACGCCGATGCTCAAGCCAGTAAGGTAAGCAATCAAAATCAACCATCGGTCACTATGAGGCTGGTCGGCTACATCCTCCCATTTCAGTATCAGCCAGAATACCACAGCTGTGAACAAAGAAGAGAAGGCATAGACCTCACCCTCTACGGCACTGAACCAGAAAGTATCGCTAAAGGTATAGACCAAGGCCCCGACAACACCGCTACCCATAATGGTAATGAGCTGAGTAGGAGTAAAAGCATCTTCATTAATGGTCACCAGCTTTCGTACCAAATGGGTGATGGTCCAGAACAGGAAGAGGATACAGCCGGCGCTCATCAGGGCACTCATGTAGTTCACCATCTTCGCCACCTGAGTAGTGTCGGAGGCAAACTGCGAGAAGAGGTTGGCTACCAACATGAAGAATGGTGCGCCAGGTGGATGTCCCACCTCTAACTTATAGCCTGTGGTAATAAACTCAGGGCAGTCCCAGAAACTGGCTGTGGGCTCAATCGTCATGCAATACACGATGGCTGCAATGGCGAATACCACCCACCCCACTATGTTGTTGATTGTTCTATATTGTTTCATCTTCAATGTTACTTATTGAGTTTCCATTCGGCACCGTTCTTGCCATCCTTAATCTCGAAGCCCAAGGCTGCTAACTCATTGCGTATGCGGTCGGACTTAGCCCAGTCCTTGTTGGCCTTGGCTTCCTGACGCTCTGCCAGCAGTAGGTTCACCGCCCCGGCAAAGGCTTCTTCACGGCCTGCGTTAGAAGATTTGTCTTCTTGCAGTCCTAAGATATCGAAGCAGAACATGTGGAAGGTCTCTTTCAAAGCGGCCAAATCTTCTGCCGTAATGGTTGCCTTACCATCTGCCAATGAATTGATGGTACGAGCAGCATCAAATAAGTGGGCTATGACAATGGGGGTATTCAAATCGTCGTCCATTGCATCGTAGCACTTCTCACGTAAGTCAGCCAATTGTACACTGGTGGTAGCCGAAGGTTGAATCTTATCCAACGCATGCACTGCATCCATAAGTCTTTCCAAGCCTTTCTCGGCTGCTTGCAAAGCATCGTTGCTGAAATCTACCGTACTGCGATAGTGTGCCTGCAAGATGAAGAAACGGATAGTCATAGGACTATAGGCCTTATCCAGGTTCTTGTTGCTTCCATCGAAGAACTCAAACAGCGTGATGAAGTTGCCCAAGCTCTTGCCCATCTTCTGTCCGTTGATGGTAATCATGTTGTTGTGCATCCAGTAGTGTACCATATCGTCACCCTGAGATGCCACACTTTGTGCTATCTCGCACTCATGGTGCGGGAACACCAGATCCATGCCACCTCCATGAATGTCGAAGTGGGAACCCAAGTATTTCTTACCCATGGCCGTGCACTCGCAATGCCAACCTGGGAAGCCGTCGCTCCAAGGTGATGGCCAACGCATGATATGCTCAGGTTGTGCTTTCTTCCACAAGGCGAAATCCACCGGGTTATGTTTTTCATCTTGCCCGTCGAGTTCACGAGAGGTATTGATAACATCTGTCAGGTTACGGCCCGACAGTTTGCCATAATGATGCTGCTGGTTGTATTTCGGCACATCGAAATAAACCGAACCATCGCTCACATAGGCATAGCCATTGTCAATAATCTGTTTCACCAGTTCGATTTGCTCGATGATATGGCCAGAAGCATGGGGCTCTATGCTGGGTGGCAACACGTTCAGCGCATCCATCGCATGATGGTAGCGATTGATATAATATTGTGCCACTTCCATAGGCTCTAACTGCTCCAGTCGTGCTTTTTTTGCTATCTTGTCTTCACCCTCGTCGGCATCATGCTCCAGATGGCCCACGTCGGTGATATTCCTCACATAGCGCACCTTATAGCCAATATGCTTGAGGTAACGGAACAAAATGTCGAACGTGATAGCGGGACGTGCGTGACCCAGATGAGGGTCACCATATACGGTAGGACCACATACATACATGCCCACATGGGGAGCATGCAACGGTGTGAATCTTTCTTTCTGTCTGCTTAGTGTGTTGTAAATGACCAAATTTCTCATAACACTTATTTCTTATCTGTTCAAGATTAACATGTCTTCTATATAAGTACGTGTATTGCTCAGACGTGGAATCTTATGCTGCCCGCCCAATTTGCCCTTACGCTCGAGCCAGTCGTGGAACAAGCCTTTGCGTGCTACGATAATCTCCAACTGCTGTAGTGCCAGGTTGTTCTGACGTTTCGCCTCATAGTCGGAATTGATTTCTTTCAGCGTATCGTCCAATATCTTGGCAAAACGATTCAGGTTATCGGGCATCTTGGCAAACTCAATGAGCCACTGATGACGACATTTAGCATTCTCATCCATGAAAACGGGAGCTGCTGAATAATCAGTTATCAAGGCACCCGTAGCAGCACAAGCCTTGGCCAAGCCTTTCTCGGCATTATCTACTATCAGCTCCTCACCAAAAGCATTGATGAAATGCTTGGTGCGGCCCGTAATGACTATCTTGTAAGGATTTTTGCTGGTGAACTTCACCGTATCACCAATCAGATAACGCCACAAACCAGCTGATGTGGAGATGACCATAGCATAGTTTTTGTTCAGCTTCACGTCCCACAGAGGAACAATCTTAGGATGCTCCTTGCCCAACTCTTCCAAAGGGATAAACTCAAAGAACACTCCATAATCAATCATCAGCAGCATAGCTGGGTCGGTCAAATCGTTTTGGGTAGCAAAGTAGCCCTCAGAAGCGTTGTAGGTCTCTACATACAGCATGTCCGACTTCTGGATCAACTGCTTGTATTGCTCACGGTAAGGTGTAAATGCCACTCCTCCGTGGAAGAACACCTCCAAGTTATACCATACTTGCTCTAATGTCTTTTTACCAGTCTTCTCCAAGATATGCTTGATGAGCACCAGCATCCAAGATGGCACACCCGAGAGGCTCACCACGTTCTTGTTAATGGTCTCACGGGCAATGGCCTCCATCTTTGGCTCGAAATGTTCCATCAAGGCTGTCTGCTTACTGGGCACACGCAGGTACATGCCCATAGCAGGCATGTTCTCGATCAAGATGGCACTCAGGTCGCCCACCAAACTATGATTGGTATTCAGATTGGGGGCATGACTACCTCCTAACACCAGACTCTTTCCAGTGAGGAAATGACTCTTGGGATTGATGTGGAGGTAAAGAGCCACAGCATCCTTTCCACCACGATAGTGTGTATCTTGAATAGAATCACTGGTAACGGGAATGAACTTGCTCTTGTCATTGGTAGTACCCGATGATTTAGCAAACCACACCGTATTACCTGGCCAAAGCAGGTTCTGCTCGCCTTGGCGAATCCTTTCCACCCATGGTTTTACCTCTTCGTAGGTCTGAATGGGTACACGTTTACTAAACTGAACATAATCTTTGATAGAAGCATAGTCGTATTTCTTGCCCCATTCTGTAGGTGCAGCTTTTGTGATGAGCTGCTTGAAAACCTGCTCCTGTATCTCCGTTGCATGAGTGGCATAGCGCTCAATCCTACGATATCGAGGAACAAAATATAAGTTGTTTGCTATTCTTGTAATGAAGTCCATTTATATGCAATCATCATAAATAATGTGCAAAATTAATCTTTTCTATTGGCATCTCTATCTTTTTTAAGTTTTTTTTCTAACTTTACGGGCTGAATAAAGTATTTTTTGGCTGTTTGCTAAATAAAAAGGGGGATAATGGAATGAGAATAGGCGTATTAACATCGGGAGGTGATTGTCCGGGCATCAACGCAGCCATCCGTGGCGTATGCAAAAGTGCCATCAGTCATTATGGCATGGAGGTAATAGGCATTCACAGTGGTTTTGAAGGACTGCTTACCAAAGAAGTGGAAACACTTGACGAGGCTTCTCTGTCGGGCTTGCTCAGCCAGAACGGAACCATTCTGGGATCCTCACGCGAACAGCCGTTCAAACGGGGGGGCATTATGCCGGATGCCGACAAACCTTCACTTATCAAGAAGAATGTACAGGACCTAAGGCTTGACTGTGTGGTGTGTATAGGCGGTAACGGCACTATGGACACAGCTGCTAAGATGATGGGACTGGGCATTAATGTGGTGGCTATTCCCAAAACCATTGATAATGACGTATGGGGAACCGATACAACCTTTGGCTTTGATTCTGCCGTTAGTGTGGCCACCGATGCCATTGACCGTCTGCACTCTACCGCCAGTTCACACAAACGTGTGATGGTAATTGAAGTGATGGGACATAAGTCAGGTTGGATAGCTTTGTATTCAGGCATGGCAGGAGGTGGTGATGTCATACTGCTGCCAGAGATTCCCTACAACATCACTAATATAGGCAATGCATTGATTGACCGCATCAAGAAAGGCAAAAACTATTCTATCGTAGTGGTGGCTGAGGGTATCCCTACGACTAACCCACGTAAACACGCTGGCGAGTTCATAGCAGAGGAGATTGAATATGAAACCGGTATAGAGACACGTCAGACGGTGTTAGGCTATATCCAACGAGGCGGCTCTCCCACTTCGTTTGACCGTAATTTGGCGACACGTATGGGTGGTCATGCCGTTGAGCTGATAGCTAATCAGCAGTATGGCAGAATGGTGGCTTTACAAGGAGATAAGATTACTTCGGTGGATGTTCGCGATGTGGCAGGCAAACAGAAGTATGTTTCCGAGCATGATGAATTGGTGGTAGAAGGTCGCAATATAGGCGTTTGCTTCGGCTGAAATCAGTTGTTGATTTGTTTTAATGCTTGTTCGCAAGCGTGTTGCTCGGCTTCTTTCTTGTTTCGTCCTGAGCCTTGACCACATAACTTATCATCGACATAGACCTCCATTTCAAATCGGGCGTAACTGTTTTCATCTCTTGTTTCTGAGATGAGGTTGAAGAGCACCAGCTTCTTATTCTTCTGGCACCATTCCAAAAGCCTTGCCTTGTGATTGGTTTCGGTATGGACTATTATGCTCAAATAATCAGGGTTTTTGATGAGCCATTTTACAACGAACTGGCTACTTATCCTGTAGCCTCTGTCTAAATAGATAGCCCCGATGATGGCTTCCAACGAATTGCCCACTAAATTGTTCTTAGGTGACACTACCGCCTTTTCTTTCCTGATAAGTTGGTCGAAATGTAATTCGAGAGCTATTTTATTTAAGTATTGTCGGTTTACTAATTTGGTTCGTGTAGTAGTGAGCATACCTTCTGGCGCATTCTTGTAATGTTTGAAAAGATAATCGGCCACCGACATGCTGAGAACGGCATCACCCAAGAACTCCAAGCGTTCATTGTTCAGTTTATGACCGTTTTCATCGATAATTGACATCGACTTATGACTCAAGGCAACATGATATAACTGGATGTTGTTGGCCATGATGCCCAAGTGATGATACAAAGAAAGGTAAGCTTTCCTGTCATGTTTGAACAGGAGTCTTACCTTCCAATATGTCCATTGTAGCAAGTAAGATAACTTACTCTGCATATTTCCTAACGATGAGACACGCATTGTGACCGCCAAAGCCAAATGTATTGGACAGGGCAACGTTCACGGTGCGTTTCTGCGCTTTATTGAACGTGAAGTTCAAGTTATAGTCAATGTTTTCGTCTTCGTCTCCATCTTCGTGGTTGATAGTAGGAGGAACAATGTCGTTCACCACAGCCAGAATACTGAAAATGACTTCTGCAGCACCAGCAGCACCCAGCATGTGACCAGTCATTGACTTGGTTGAACTGATGTTCAGTTTGTAAGCATGCTCACCAAACACTTCCTTAATAGCCTTCACTTCTGAAATATCACCCACAGGAGTAGATGTTCCGTGCACATTGATATAATCTACATCTTCAGGTTTGATGCCGGCATCCTCCAACGCATTACGCATTACCAAGATGGCACCTAAGCCCTCAGGGTGAGAAGCAGTCAGGTGATAAGCATCGGCCGACATACCTTCGCCTATAACCTCAGCATAGATTCTTGCCCCACGGGCCTTGGCATGCTCCAGTTCTTCAAGAACCAAGCAACCAGCACCTTCACCCATGATAAAACCATCGCGGCTAGCACTGAAAGGGCGTGAGGCTGTCTTAGGAGAATCGTTACGAGTAGTAAGGGCGTGCATGGCATTGAAACCACCCACTCCACCAGCAGTGATAGCTGCCTCAGAACCACCTGTAACCATAATGTTAGCCTTGCCTAAACGCACCAGGTTATAAGCATCCGCAACGGCATTGGTAGAGGTAGCACAAGCAGAAGCCACAGAGTAGTTGGGACCATGGAAACCAAAGGTGATGGAAATCTGACCAGCGGCAATATCCGAAATCATCTTGGGGATGAAGAACGGATTAAACTTAGGACCCATGTCCTGATGCTGGTAGTAATAACCAATTTCATCTTCGAAAGTGCGAATGCCACCGATTCCAGCTCCAAACACTACACCAATACGGTTAAGGTCTTCGTGTTCAATGTCAATGGCAGCATCAGCCACAGCTTGCTTGGCCACAGCCACTGCAAACTGGGTATAGATGTCCATCTTGCGTGCTTCCTTGCGATCAATGTATTGACTAGGATCAAAATCTTTTACCTCGCAAGCAATTTGTGTCTTGAAAAGAGAGGCATCAAAACGAGTAATTGGCCCTGCACCACTTTCACCCTTCAACAGGTTCTTCCATGTTTCTTCAACAGAATTACCAAGAGGAGAAAGTATTCCAAGGCCAGTTACAACGACTCTTTTTAACTCCATATATAGCTATGATGGATTATTGGAGGTTAGCCTCAATATAAGAAATAGCGTCACCTACTGTCTGGATGGTTTCAGCTTTCTCATCAGGAATCTGCAGTTCGAAAACCTTCTCAAACTCCATAATCAGCTCAACTGTATCCAGTGAATCAGCGCCAAGGTCATTAGTAAAGCTTGCTTCGTTGGTGATTTCTGATGGTTCAACGCCCAACTTGTCAGCGATGATTCCATAAACTTTTGCAGAAATTTCTTCTGTTGTCATAACTTTTAGTTTTTAGTTAGTAAATAATAATCTTCTTTAGGTGGCAAAAATTACGTTTATAGAAAAACTCATGCTGTTTTCTTGCATTTGTTTCCACTTTAAACTATTTTTGCGATGCAAAGGAATGATTTTTTCTTTTACTAAACAAATATTTGACTAATTAAATGCATTTTTTGCACATAATTAAGGGTTGTGTGCACTGAAAAAAGGTTTTTTATGACAATAAACGTTGCAATTCTCGCTTCAGGCAATGGCAGTAATGCAGAAAATATTGCCCGCTATTTCATGTCGAGTACAAAGGTGATGGTTTCACTGATTTTGACTAACAGTCAAAAAGCTTATGCCCTGCAAAGGGCACGAAACTTAGGCATCCCCTGTGCCTATTTTTCAAAAGAGTTCTGGCAGGATGGCGAGGCGATACTGCATCTGCTTCAATCCTTCCACATCGATTTTGTGGTATTGGCTGGCTTCTTGGCAAAAGTGCCGGATCTTATTTTGAAAGCCTATCCGCAACGTATGGTGAACATCCATCCATCGTTATTACCCCTGCATGGAGGGAAGGGCATGTATGGCGACCGTGTGCACGAAGATGTACTCCGTAGTGGCGATAAGGAAAGTGGCATCACCATCCACTACACCAGCGAAGTATATGATGCTGGACAGATTGTAGCTCAATATCGGTGTGAAGTAAAGCCTGACGATACGGTGGATAAGTTGGCTACTCGAGTGCATGCATTGGAGTATGAATACTATCCAAAGGTAATTGAGCGTTTACTGTCTTCATTGTAGTAGATGTTCTTATTATGGATAAGTTGCATATCATAACGCCTGTAAAAGATTCCATTGATCTCACCATGCAGACCATCAAGTCTGTGTTGGATGCAGAACTCAACATACAGTTTACATATACGGTTTACAATGATTTTAGCACAGCCGAAAACACCCTCTGCTTAGAAGAGGCATCCAAGTCGTTGGGATTCAGGTTGATTAACCTAAGTGACCTGACCCACCATCCTTCTCCTAATTATCTGTTGGTGTTGCAGCACGCACAACGAGAAGCACTTACCGATAATGCCGACCTACTAATTGTGGAAAGCGATGTGATGGTGAAAAAAGACACCTTGCAAAAACTCCATGAGGCGACAAAGCTTCCCCAATGTGGCATTGCAGCATCGGTAACCGTTGATGAGCAAGGCAGTGTCAACTACCCTTATCAGCACTTTCAAGACATAGGAAGTCAGGTGCTTCGCACTACCAAGCATTGCAGTTTTTGCTGCTCATTGCTTACAAACGACTTGCTGAAAGCATTTAGCTTTGAAGCATTGGACCCATCAAAGAATTGGTACGATGTAACCATCTCACACGAGGCGCTGAAGCACGGATTCCACAACTATCTGTTCGGCAACTTGCCTGTATGGCATCGTCCTCACAGCAGTCGGCCTTGGAAACAGCTTAAATATAGTAATCCGTTGAAATATTACTGGACTAAATTTACGAAGGGATATGACAAGATTTAACGGGAGTCATTAATATAAATAAGGAAATGAAAGATTTAATGCAGGTACTAAAACGCTTCGTACCACCCTATAAAAAATACTTGGTACTGACTGTGCTGTTCAACATTCTCAGCGCCTTGCTCAATATTTTCTCGTTCATGGCCATCATCCCCATCTTGAATATCCTGTTCCAGACGGAGAAAGTGATAGAGCCTGTAGCATGGATGCCCTGGAGCGAAATGACGTTGGGCAACATCAGCGAGATAGTGAGCAACAATGCCAACCACCTGGTGCAGGAGATGATAATGAGCTGGGGCCCTACCACCACTATGTTGGTAATAGGACTGTTTCTGGCAGTCGCCACTTTCCTCAAGACTGGTGCCTACTTCCTTTCCTCTGCCACCATCGTACCGATACGAACGGGAGTAGTCAGAGACATCCGCAACCAACTGTATCAGAAGATAAACACCCTGCCATTAGGTTTCTTCAGCGAGGAGCGCAAGGGCGACATCATAGCCCGCATGAGCGGTGATGTACAGGAGATTGAGAACTCTATCATGGCAAGTCTCGACATGCTCTTTAAGAATCCTATCCTCATCATCTCCTACTTTGCCGCCTTGCTGGTAGTATCTTGGCAACTCACCCTCTTCACACTGTTTTTTGTACCAGTATTCGGCTGGTTCATGGGGTTTGTCGGCAAGAAGCTGAAGGCAAAGAGCATCAAGGCACAAACCCTGTGGAGCGACACTATGAGCATCGTAGAGGAAACCTTGGGAGGCTTACGCATCATCAAGGCTTTCATCGCAGAAGAAAAAATGAACCGGAAATTCGACAAAGTCAATTCAAGCTACCGTGACCATATCATGCGTGTCAATATCCGTCAGGCATTGGCGCACCCCATGAGTGAATTTCTAGGCACGGTAATGATCATCATCGTCCTGTGGTTTGGTGGCATTCTGGTACTGAACCAGCATGTCCTTGACGGCTCCACCTTTGTTTATTACCTGGTGATCCTCTATAGCATTATCAACCCACTGAAAGAGTTCTCTCGCGCCAGCTACAACATCCCCAAGGGCATGGCGTCCATGGAGCGTGTTGATAAGATTCTCATGGCAGAGAGCAACATCTGTGAGAAAAAACATCCTGTTCACATCAGCGACTTCCAACATCAGATAGAGTTCCGCGATGTGTCGTTCAAATATGCCGACAAATGGGTGTTGCGTCATATCAACCTTGTCATAGAAAAGGGCAAGACCATTGCCTTGGTGGGTCAGAGCGGTGGAGGAAAATCCACCTTAGTAGATCTTATCCCTCGTTATTACGATGTGCAAGAAGGAGAAGTTCTGATTGACGGTATCAATGTCAAGGATCTGGGCATACACGACCTGCGCCAACTCATTGGAAATGTCAACCAAGAAGCTATCCTTTTCAACGACTCTTTCTATAATAACATTGCCTTTGGCGTTGATCATGCCACGCAGGAACAGGTGGAGCAAGCTGCCCGTATAGCCAATGCCCATGATTTCATCATCGCTTCAGAGCATGGCTACGACACCAATATCGGCGATCGTGGTGGAAGACTCTCTGGCGGTCAGCGTCAACGCATCAGCATCGCGCGTGCCATCCTTAAGAATCCCCCTATCTTGATTCTTGACGAAGCCACATCAGCCCTTGATACCGAAAGCGAGCGTTTGGTGCAAGATGCCCTGGAACGTTTGATGAAAACACGTACTACCGTAGCCATAGCCCATCGTCTCAGTACGATTCGCAATGCCGACGAGATCTATGTACTACATGAAGGACAAATCGTTGAACAAGGCATGCATGAAGAACTGCTGCAAATGGATGGCTATTACAAAAAGCTGAACGATATGCAGTCATTAGGCTAACAAATATTGTGTGATAAATAATCATTAAAAATGACAGATATGAAAAAGTTCCTGTATTTATTTGCATTTGTCGCCCTCACCATGAGTACCCTCATCTCTTGTGGCGGCAACGGAGTGAACAACTTCAACATCAAGCGTGGCACCAACCTGAGTCACTGGCTGTCGCAATCCAGACAAGTGGGCGAGCAACGTAGATTGCACATCCAAGAGGACGACTTCGAGCGTTTGGAGCAGTTAGGCTTCGATTTTGTGCGCATCCCCATCGATGAGGTACAGTTCTGGGATGAAGACGGCAATAAACTGCCCGAGGCGTGGGACTTACTCACCAATGCCATCAACTTGGCAGAGAAGCATCACCTACGTGTAGTAGTTGACCTGCACATCATCCGCTCTCACCGCTTCATTGATAACGACAACTCCAATACCCTGTTCACATCAGAAGAGTCACAACAAGGACTCATCAACCTATGGTATCAGTTGTCAGATGTATTGAAGGGCTATAGCAACGACTCTGTGGCTTACGAGTTTATGAACGAGCCGGTGGCCCCAGAGCATGAACAATGGAACGTGGTGGTGGAGAAGGTGCACAAAGCCCTGCGTGCGGTAGAGCCACAGCGCACACTGGTCATTGGTTCCAACCGTTGGCAAGACTACGAGACCATCAAATACCTGCGAGTACCAGAAGGAGATAAGAACATCATTCTTTCCTTCCACTATTACCACCCAATGATCATTACCCATCGTGGCGCCTTCTGGACCCCACTGGGAAGATACAAGGGAAATGTCAACTACCCAGGCGTGCTGATTACACAAGAAGATTATGATGCTGCTCCAGATGAGATAAAAGAAGACCTGAAGCCATTCCTTACCCAGGTATGGGACAAGAACAAGATTCGTGAGGATTTCAAGGATGCCATTGCCGCAGCCAAGAAATATGGTTTGCAGTTATTCTGTGGAGAATGGGGTGTGTATGAGCCTGTAGAGCGTGATCTGGCTTACAAGTGGTACAAAGACATGATTGAGGTATTCGACGAGTTCGATATTGCCTGGACTACCTGGTGCTATGATGGTGACTTCGGCTTCTACGACCAACGCACAGAATCTTATAAAGACAAACCATTGGTGGATATCCTGATGTCAGGGAAAGCATTGGGGGAATAGTTTCATACAATAATGATTTGCCATTGTCAATAATAATAATTATCTTTGCGTATTAGTGCCTGCATGGCACCAGTATCATCAAAGCAGGATTATTTGTTAAAGATTTAATAATGGATTTACAACTTATATTTGACTTTCTCAGACAACTGTCTGCTCATAACGACCGTGAATGGTTTCAAGAGCATAAGATGCTTTACCATTCAGCCACACAGGAGTTTGACAAACTATTGACCATCCTCATATCCCGTGTAGGAGAGTTTGATCCATCCGTCAGACACCTGCAACCTAAAGATTGCACCTGGCGCATCTATCGCGATGTAAGGTTCTCGCCCGACAAGCGTCCTTATAAAACCCACATAGGAGGTTTTCTCTCAGCCAAGGGCAAGAAATCTCTGCACTGTGGTTATTATTTCCATTTGGAACCTGAAGGCAGCTTTTATGCAGGAGGCACTTACGGTCTTACCCCTAAGCAACTGCAGGAAATACGCTATTCCATCTATGACAGTATAGACGAGTATCGCAATATTATTGAGAACAAGAAATTCAAGAAATACTTTCCAACTATTGGTGAGGATAGGTTGAAAGTAAACCCCAAGGGTTTCCCCAAAGATTTTCCCTATATGGAGTTACTGAAACCCAAGGATTTCAGTGTATGGCATCATCTTGATGACGATTTCTTTACTCAACCCGACTATGTGGATGTTCTTGTAGATTTAGCAAAGACATCGAAACCATTCCTTGACTTTCTGAACTATACAGTGGATGACTTCATAAGAAATAACTAAAATTAGATACTTATATGGAAACCTTGAACTTGATTAAGAACGACCCGTGGCTGGAACCCTACACTGACGCCATTAACGGACGACATGAGCATTTCTTGTACAAGGAAAAGCAACTGACGAAAAATGGTAGAAAAGCCTTAGCTGACTTTGCAGATGGGCACCTTTATTTTGGTTTACACAAAACCGAAAAGAACTGGGTACTGCGCGAATGGGCGCCGAATGCTACAGAGATTTTTGTGATAGGCACTTTCAATGGTTGGCAAGAAAATCCTCAATTCGCCATGCAACCTAAGGAAGATGGCAACTGGGAAATAAAGCTTCCATTGGATGCCTTACACCATGAAGACCTTTTCAAGTTAAAGGTGAAATGGAATGGCGGCGAAGGCGAGCGCATACCCGCCTGGGCCACTCGTGTGGTGCAAGATGACTATACTAAAATTTTCAGTGCACAGGTATGGGATCCCGCAGAGCCTTATCAGGCAAAGGTAAAGAAGTTCAAACCCGATACTAACCCATTGCTCATCTACGAATGTCATGTGGGTATGAGCCAAAAAGAAGAAAAGGTGGGTACCTATCGCGAGTTCAAAGACAACGTACTGCCTCGCGTAGCAAAAGACGGTTACAACTGCATACAGATTATGGCTATCCAGGAACACCCATACTATGGAAGTTTTGGCTACCATGTGTCCAGTTTCTTCGCACCTTCTTCACGTTTTGGAACACCAGATGAATTAAAAGAGCTAATTGACACGGCCCATCAGATGGGTATTGCTGTCATCATGGATATTGTCCATTCACATGCTGTCAAGAATGAAGTGGAAGGTTTGGGCAACTTTGCCGGTGACCCCAACCAATATTTTTATCCAGGCGACCGCCATGAGCACCCAGCATGGGACTCGCTGTGCTTCGACTATGGCAAGGACAACGTACTGCACTTTCTTCTCTCCAATTGCAAGTATTGGTTAGAAGAATTCAAGTTTGACGGTTTCCGTTTCGATGGTGTTACTTCCATGCTCTATTATAGTCATGGTCTTGGCGAAGCCTTCATGGGCTATGGCGATTATTTCAACGGCCATGAGGATGACAATGCTATCTGCTACCTCACACTGGCGAACCGCCTGATTCATCAAGTAAACCCACATGCCATCACCATTGCCGAAGAGGTTTCGGGCATGCCCGGATTAGCAGCACCTATCGAAGATGGTGGTTATGGATTCGATTATCGTATGGCGATGAATATCCCTGACTACTGGATTAAGACCATCAAGGAAAAGATTGACGAAGATTGGAAACCCAGCAGCATGTTTTGGGAGGTGACCAACCGTCGCGCTGATGAGAAAACCATCAGCTATGCCGAGAGCCACGACCAGGCACTGGTCGGCGACAAGACCATCATCTTCAGATTAATTGATGCCGACATGTACTGGCACTTCCAGAAAGGGGACGAGAACTATACCGTGCATCGTGGCATTGCCCTGCATAAGATGATTCGTCTGCTCACCGCATCCACCATCAATGGTGGCTACCTGAACTTCATGGGCAACGAGTTTGGTCATCCTGAATGGATAGACTTCCCACGTGAGGGCAACGGATGGAGCCATAAGTATGCTCGCCGTCAGTGGGATTTGGTAGATAATAAGAACCTGTGCTATCATTATCTGGGTGACTTTGACCAGGCGATGCTCAGCGTCATCAAGAGTGTGAAGCGATTCCAGAAGACCAAAGTGCAAGAGATCTGGCATAATGATGGCGACCAGATATTGGCCTACAAGCGCGACGACTTGTTGTTTGTATTTAACTTCAACCCTGTAAAGTCTTTCACCGATTACGGGTTCTTGGTACCAGAGGGCAGTTATGAGGTGGTACTGAACACTGACAGCAAGGCATTTGGAGGTAACGGGCTGAACAATGACAGCATCCAGCACTTCACAATGCCTGATAAGCTATACAAGAAGCAACACAAGGGCTGGTTGCTATTGTATGTGCCAGCACGTTCTGCTATGGTATTGAGAAGGATTAGATAATTGAACTTTTCTTATCTTTGCACCCAATGAAGCAACTAATTCCCATATTGCTAACGGCGGTGGTGTTCTGCATAACAGGTTGTCAAGGCAGATATTGGCATGAAGACATGTCAGTTCTCGACCATATTGACAGCCTATTTGCTCATAATGACTTTCAGCAGGCGTATGATACCGTGTTGGCTATTGAAAGCCAAATGCCAGGCAAAAGTGAAAACACAAGAATGAGGTTTGAGTTGCAGAAGATCAAGGCAGTAGATAAACTTGGCAAGCCCCTACTAACTGACAGCATCATCCTGCCTATCATCGACTACTATGAGACTGAAGGTGATAAAAGGTATTTGGCAGAGGCATATTTTTATGCGGGCAGGACGTATGCATCCCTCAATGATGCCCAACGTGGATTGGAGTATTTCAACAAGGCACTTGATGTAGTTGGCGAGAATGACTTTTATTTGCTAAGCAGGATTCATGCGCAGAGGGGATATTTGTTGAATAATCAAGGACTATATGATGAGGCGATTAATGCACACAAACGCTCCTACGATTATACGTTTGCTATTGGCGACACAACGGGTATGATTAACAATTATCGTGACATCGGGAATTGTTATTTTGGAAAAGATGATTATAAGAATGCCTTTTATTATTATGATAAGGGAGAGGAATTAGCTGTGATTGCTAGAGATAGCTCACTGGTTGGCCTTATTGGAATTGACAAAACGAGTGCATATACCTATCAAGGTGAATTTGAATTGGCAGAAAAGTATTTGAGTAAGACTTTTAATCTCGTTGATTCAACAGATATCGATTATGCGAATGAAGTAGCCAGTTATGTTTATTTCAAGCAAAGAAAATATGATTTAGCAAGAATGTATTATAGTAAGTTGCTTCAATCAAATTCGCTTTATGCCCGCCAAAGTGGAGAGGCAGGCTTACTAAGTATGGCAGTAAATGAAAAGGATTTAGATGAAGTGATCAAGCATGTTGCTCCCTTTAAAGAACTGACAGATTCTCTATCATTTATTACGGATACAGAGAAAATAGCTCGAATCAACAGCCTTTACAACAGCCAGAGGTTAGAGAAAGAGAAGGACCGCTTGGAACGTCGAAATTTACAATATACATACCTCTTAATTTTGGGAGGGCTATTGTTCTTAGTCTTTATCTCCATGCTTGCTGCATATAATTATCGAGTTCGAGCCGAGCGAAACCGTCTGCGACACAACAATTCCATGCTTGATCAATTCCTTAAAGAGGAACAGCTGAAAAGAGTGGCAACAGAACAGGAAATACAGCAGATACAGGCTGAGCGTGACAGGTTGGCTAATATAAACATGATGGAGCAGCTTCGCATGGCTCAGGGTGACAGTAAGAAGCAAACTATCCTGGGTTCAGCTGTTTATGAGAAATTGTTGAACTCTGAGAAAGCAGTGACAGACAAAGAAATGAAAGATGTTGAGGAACTCATCAATATTGTTTATCCCGATTTTATCACTCGTTTGCACACGTTAGGAGTGAATAAACCACAAGATATGAAGGTATGCCTGTTGCTGAAGATGGGGTTTAGCCCCTCACATATAGCCAGTCTGCTAAGCCGCAGGGAAAGCACATTAACAAATGCGCGCAAGAATTTATTCAAAAAAATAACAGGAAAGGAAGGAAAGGCAGAAGAATTCGACAAGATTATTAAAGGTATATAATATATTGTTTGTCTGTTTGTCCCGATGTTTTTGTGAAATAAAAATGAAATTACACCCCCCTGCCCATATAGTAAAAATGAAATTTAAGTGAAATTACTTTTTTGGCAGTCTTTGTTCATCCTCTTATTTTTGCACCATCAAAAACAAATAAATGTATGCAGAAATGAAGAAGATTTTATTATTATTGATGAGTGCTTTTATTTGCACTATGGCGTTTCCTTACGATATTGATTTGGATAGAAGGCCGAAGCCTTCGAGCTCAAATGGTGGCTTTAAGGCTCCTGCCTTATATCCAACTGCAAGCTATGAAAATAGTACAGTTATTATCTATGCACCATATTATATAGATAATATGACTGTGGTGATAGCTGATAGCAATGAAGATGCTATCTATACTGTTCAGTTGGGTGGCTTCATTGGGCAGCAATCTGTAATACTACCTGAAATGGTAGATGCGGATAAATACAGCATCAGCTTATACTTCAATGGTATTTGCCTCTATGGCCTGTTCTAATTTGTGAATAATTATGCTTTTGAAACCGAAATTCTCGTTGGTATTGTTGTTTTTGCTATTATTTGTCTCTTGTAAGAAATCAGACAGTACAGATCAGGTGGTAAGAATTGTGTCAGCATGGCAAGGCAAGGAAGTTCTCTTTCCAAACAATCCTGTGTTCACTATTTATGGCCAGGATACGGTGAGTTATAATTTCCGTAATGCAGACTATAAAGTGGTGAGTTATGTGGATTCAGTTGGATGCCTCAGCTGTAAATTGCAGCTAGATAAATGGACGAATATCATTCACCGCATTGATTCCGTAGCTGACATCAGAGTACCATTTGTTTTCGTGTTTTCACCTGAAAAACTGCGGGACGTGGTATATGCGACAAAAAGTAGCGGTTTTGACTATCCTATTTTGTTAGATATGAAAGGAGAGTTTAATAACATGAATCACTTCCCTACCAATTTCAATTTCCAGACCATGCTATTAGATAGGGACAACAGGGTAGTAGCTATTGGGAATCCTGTTCAAAGTCCAAAGACACTTGACCTCTTTCAAAGCATTATCACAGGTCAAGAAGCAGAATCAGAAACTAAAGCCTCACTGACTACGGCTGAACTTGATATTAGCCAATTGGATTTTGGCGAATTGTCAGAAGGTGTTTCACAGCAGCGTATAGTGAATTTGAAGAACACTGGCAATAAGCCGTTGATAGTGCAGGATGTGGTTGTATCTTGTGGATGTACCAAAGTGAAATACCCCCAGACACCAATCATGCCTGGTGAAACAGGAGAAGTGGTAGTAAGTTATGACCCAGACAAGAAAGGCGGTTTTCATAAAACGGTTACCCTTTATTGCAATGCGAAACAATCGCCGTTGAAATTATCAATCAGTGGCAGAGTTGTATAATCTTTATATTAACCATTTAAACAATTAAGTATTATGAAGAAAGTAATGATGAGCGTAGCCCTCATGGCTGCTGTGGCAGTTGGCTACATGATGACAGGCTCGAACGAGAGCGAAATGAATGTAAGTGACTTGACATCTGCTAATGTGGAAGCTTTGGCGGATGATATAAATTTAGTGGTAGGATGTAAACCCAGTCAACACTATGTTTGTTTTGTAGGAGGAGCTTTATTTACAGAGAAGGAGCCGATATTTGATAATGAAGCAGCCTATTGATGCTATTGCTTGCCCTTGCTTTGGAAAACCATTGCAGGGGCAATAAATATTAGTTGAGATATGAAAAGATTTATTGTATTCCTTTGCATAGTAGCTGCGTTTTTTGCGGTCTCTTGTTCTGGCAGTCATAGCCACAATGAGGATAGTGCTATATATGCCAGTGATTCGCTTGCACTTGAATTAGGTAGTCCAAAAGCTATGTATGTTAGCAGTGGATATTTATTTTTAATAGACAGAAATGCTACTGAAGGCATAGTGCAAGTTTATGATCTTAAAGAAAAACGCTACTGCTTCTCTTTTGCTAATATGGGGCAAGGGCCTGAAGAATTTGTTAGCCTAAACAATTTATGCTTTTATGAGGAAGATGGAGAATCACTGGTTGACATTTATGATTTCAATAACAAAATCGTGACATATAGGTTATCTTCAATCTTTGAGGAAAAAGAGTCCGTCAAACCGTTAAAGATTCAGTCTATAAGTAAATCTGGCATGATCGTCATGAACTTACATAAATTCAGGGGGGGATATGTAACCACAGGCTTCTACAAGGATCATAAGTTAGCCTTGCTTGACAACACCTTGAATCTTATGCAATATGCAGGGGAGTATCGCCAAAAACCTAATAGTTCAATATCTGATGAGACTCATGCTTTAGCCAATTACGGATATCAATTTATATCTTCTGATTTGCATTATTTGGCAGATTGTGTAACGGCCGCTCCACTTATCACTTTGTATGAATTGACTGACAACAATGCTTCGAAGAAATGGGATTATGTAATTGGTGAGTTGGATTATGAGGTTAAGGCAGAATATGTGCCAGTCTATAAATCTACCAGGGGCTATGTTGGCGTGTCTTTCTCAAAGGAACGCGTATATGCCATTTTCTCAGGTGACCCAGCTGATTCACCGGATGCGTGTGGGCGTGAGATACACGTTTTTGACATACAAACTGGCGAGTTGGTCCAAAAACTTTTACTGGATCGGAAGTCAAGCCATATTGTTGTGGATGAGGATAACAGACAGATGTATGTAGAAACTAATTTCCCAGAGCCTGTGGTTTTAATATATGATTTGCCAAAATATTAATATATTTCGTAAATAACCATTATTATTTTATTTATGAAGAAATTTTTAATGAGCGTAGCCCTCATGGCTGCCGTGGCAGTTGGCTATTTAACGACAAGCTCGAACGAGAGCGAAATGAATGTAAGTGACTTGACATCTGCTAATGTGGGGGCGTTGGCACAGGCTCTCCCTCCTGATTGTGTATGTGTCAAAGGCGGAGTGTATTGCGAATGCAATGGTTATTTTTCTTGGGGTAAGGAAAAGAGAATTGTAGAAGAGTATGACTAAAGTCTTTTATACGATATTACTTTTATGCACAGTTGCTATCCTGGCTATTGGCTGCCAGGATAGCAACTATTGGGAGAAGACCCAAAGAAGTAGAGGCAATCTTACTGAGGTCAAAAAGAATGTCAAGTTGCTAGAGCCTGACAGCGTTTTGCTAAGTGACTTCTCATATATCAAGGTGTTAGGGAATTACTTGGCGATACCTGATTTAAAGTCGTCTGGTAAATTAGTACATTTGTTTGATAAGGAGACATTGTCTTATATCGCCAGTGCCGGTAATTTAGGGCAAGGTCCAAGAGAGATATCATCAATCGCCGCTGTGGCCTATGATGAAAAGGATGATTGTTTGCAGGTTGTGGATTATGGAAGTAAAAACGTCTATAGCTTCAACATGGATGACGTGAGGAAGAATCCAGATTATTTGCCAAGCGTGAAACTGGAGTTAAGAAATGATGTTGTCCCTTATGAGTACCACTTTTTGAGTGACACTTTAAGCTATGGCTCTTTTATTATTCCTGATGGTCAATCAAGCTCCATGAGAATTGGTAGGTGGAACATGCATACTGGCGAGGTGCAAGTGCACAATAGTGAGCATCCTGCAACTAAAGGAAATGTTGTTGTATATGATTATTCAAACAAACATGATTTGATAGTAGAGTGTAGCAACAAATATGACTTGATAAACATTTTCGATGGTCAACTCAATTTGAAAACCCGAGTATATGGACCAGAATGGGAAGAGAATGGTGACAATAAACAACATTTCCTAAGTGTAGTTATATACAAAGACTGGATTATTGCAGCTTATGACGGGAAAGACCGACAAACTGATAGTATGCCTACGATTTGTCATGTTTTTGATTTGGATGGCAATTATATAAAAACACTCGACATTGGCTATAAAATCTGGCGTATGAGTGTGGATGAAGATAATGACCGTCTGTATCTCTCTTTCCAAGATGAGATTCAATTTGGCTATTTAGATTTGAAGGGGATTTTAGACTGATAAAAAATGGCTTGAAGAAATGGCTTGACATATTGGTAAATATAATATTCTACGGTAGCTTGGCCGTTGTAGGCTATTTGCTGCTGCAAGTATTTCTCTTGGTGTCATTCAAGGTGCCTACTAATTCTATGGTACCAGTAATGATGCCAGGGGATTATATTTTGGTAGAAAAACTGAGCATGGGACCAAGGTTGTTTAACGTATTCAAGTCATTGAGGCAAGAAGATGTAAAGATATATCGCTTGCCAGGCATGAGAGGCATGAAGCGGAATGATGTGGTGGTGTTCAACTTCCCTTACGAGTATGCCAGATGGGACAGCGTTCGGTTTCATGTGATGCAATACTATGTTAAGCGATGCATAGGGATGCCTGGCGATACAATCAAGATAAAAAACGGCTTATACGAGATTGGTGGCATGAAAGGCAGGATAGGTAACATGCAGGGACAAATGGAGATGGCGATGCTTTCTGACAGTATCATGCAGGCAAGGTATCATGACCCAGTGTATCCTGAAGCTTCTGCTGGTGAAGGTTTGGGATGGAGTTTGAAAAAGTTTGGGCCTCTTGCCATACCTAAACATGGACAAAAAGTGAGGATGGATAGTACTGCATGGAAACTCTACCACCAGTTGGTGGATTGGGAGCAGAAGCGCAAACTGACAATTGATAGCATCGGCATTGTGAGATTAGGGAATGAGGTGATAAAGGATTATGTGTTTACACATGACTATTACTTCATGGCTGGCGATAATGCTATCAGCTCAATAGATTCTCGCTTTTGGGGATTGGTACCTGACGACTATATTGTGGGCAAGGTATGGCGAATATGGAGATCTATTGATAACAAGGGAAATATACGATGGAGCAGAATTGGCAAAAAGATAGAATGAGCGTATTAGTGAAGCATTTGCTTGTATGTCATTATAAAATAATCTATTTTTGCTTATATTTGTAACCATAAGAATTACATTTCGATTATATTATATGAGAGAACATTTATCTACATTTGTAGTATAATAGAAAATTAACGCCTATGAAGAAAATAGTTTTATGTCTGATAGCGGTTCTCATAATAAGCACCTTAACGGCTTGTAACAATAGAAAAGTTGCCAATGACAGTACAGCTGAAGGGGTGAACGCATTACCACAAGCAGAACCAAACGAGGTGACCACTATCATTTTGCGACTACAACCTTTTGAACATGAGTTGATAAGCAATGGGAAAGTGGAGGCGATACAACTGACAGACATTCATTTTGAGACAGATGGTATCGTGGAGAAAGTTCTTGTCAGAAACGGTGACCATGTAGCACAAGGACAGGTGATTGCTGAACTTGACAAATTTAAGTTACACAACGCCGTTGTGCAAGCGCAAAATACTTTTGAACAGGCAAAACTTGACTTGCAGGATGTACTCATAGGCCAAGGTTATGGCAACAAGCCCGAAACAGAAATTCCAAGTGACGTCATGCAATTGGCAAGAACAAGAAGTGGATATAGTCAGAGTCTGGCAGCATACGAATTAGCATTGAGCAATGAGGCCAATGCTTCGCTGAAAGCTCCTTTTTCAGGGACTATAGCCAACTTACAACTTAAACGTTTTAATAAGGTGTCACCTTCAGATATTGTGTGTACCATTGTTGGCTCACAAGGCATGGAGGCTACTTTCAGTGTCTTGGAAAACGAACTGCCTCTTGTGCATCGTGGTGATAAGGTGGTGATTACCCCTTATGCCGACATAACAGCTGTTCATGAGGGTATCGTGACAGAAATCAATCCTATAGTGGATGCCAACGGTATGGTGCAGGTAAAGGCACAAGTAAGGGGTAGTGAAAGGCTGTTCAGCGGCATGAACATCAAGGTAAGCGTGAGACGAGAAATGCCTGGGCAGTTGGTAGTGCCCAAGAGTTCGGTAGTGTTGAGGCAAGGAAGGCAGGTGGTCTTTACTCTGCAAGATGATCAAGCCATGTGGAACTATGTGCAGACAGGCTTGGAAAATGCTGACACATTCACCATTTTGGAAGGACTGAAAGAAGGGGATGAGGTGATTGTGACAGGCAATGTAAACTTAGCACACGAAAGCAAAGTGAGAAAGAATGGTTAGGTTCCTGATAAATCGGCCTATTGCGGTACTGATGGCATTCACAGCCTGTTGCATCATTGGCTTGGTGACGTATTTCACCTTGCCCGTATCGTTGTTGCCAGATATAGCCATTCCAGAAATCACGGTACAGGTAACTGCCCCAAACACCTCTGCACGGGAATTGGAAAATACAGTGATGAGGCAAGTGAGGCAACAGCTGATGCAAGTGTCGAAGCTCAAGACCTTAGAGTGCCGAACGCGTGATGGAAGTGGTATCATCAGGCTGAGTTTTGAGTTTGGCACAAACACCGACTTAGCCTTTATCGAGGTGAATGAGAAGATTGATGCCTCAATGAATTACCTGCCTAAAGACGTGGACAGGCCAAAGGTAATCAAAGCGAGTGCAACAGACATCCCTGTGTTCTACATAAACCTCACAACTGAAGACAACTTCTTGGAACTATCAGAAATTGCGGAGAATATTATCAAGCGCAGGATAGAGCAATTGCCTGAGGTGGCAATGGTAGATATTACCGGCACATTGAAACAGCAGTTGCAGATTACGCCCGATGCAGCGCAAATGTCATCAATGGGTCTTACTGTTACTGACCTGGAGAATGCCTTCGCTGAGAATAATATAACACCAGGCAGCATGACAGTAAGGGATGGGCATTATGAATATAACATCCGCTTCAATACAATGCTCCGTACGACGGATGACGTGAAAGGCATTTTGGTAAAAAAGTCGGGCCGATTATTCCGCATGGGCGATTTCTCCACTGTTGAGCTGGTTCCTACCAAAGCTGTAGGTATGAGTGAAGCCAATGGTAAGAGAGCAATTACATTGGCTGTCATCAAGCATGCAGATGAAAACATGGATAACATGAAGGAAGCTGTGAACGAGACAATCGATGTCTTTAGGGCCAGCTATCCACAGATAGATTTCCAAGTAAGCAGGAACCAGACAGAACTGCTTGACTATACCATCACCAACCTACAGCAGAACCTTTTGCTGGGCTTTATTTTCATTATCATTGTTGCAATAATTTTCCTGGGTGATCTACGCTCACCCCTTATTATTGGCCTGAGCATGCTGGTAAGCATTGTCTGTTGTTTCGTGTTTTTCTATCTTTTCAATATGTCTCTTAACATCATCTCCCTCTCCGGTTTGATACTCGCCTTGGGTATGATGATTGACAGCAGCATTATAGTAACAGAAAACATCTCACAATACAGAGAGAAAGGATATTCCTTAGATGATGCCTGTGTAGCTGGCACAACTGAGGTAATTACGCCAATGCTTAGCTCATCGCTCACAACTGTAGCGGTATTTGTACCTCTAATCTTCATGAGTGGCATAGCTGGTGCCCTGTTCTACGATCAGGCTTTTGCCGTCAGCGTTGGCCTGTTGGTGTCCTACATTACAGGTATTATGCTACTTCCTGTTTTGTATAGATTGATATATGGATTGCATGGTAAGGTACAAGCTAAACAAACACTTTCACTTACACATTGGTATGATGCAGGTGTGGAATGGGTGTTCAGTCATAAACTGCTGTGTTCTTTTTTGACGGTACTTACCCTACCCCTCTGTGTGCTTCTGTTCTATGTCATCGACCTGGAGCGAATGCCAGAGATTGACCAACAGGAATTAATGGCAAAAATCGAATGGAACGAGCATATCCATTTGGATGAAAACCATGCTCGGGTAGATGCACTTTTTAACGAGACACACGCAAGCACCATTGAACAGACAGCTGCCATTGGGCAGCAGGATTATCTGTTAGACAGAGGCGAGTCAATGAGTGTCACCGAGTCAGAACTGTATTTTAAGACAGAAAAATCTGCAGAAATATTACCTTTACAAGAGAAGATCAGCGACTGGTTGAATCAGCATTACCCGGCAGCTGTAATCACCTTCTATCCACCCGAGACGGTATTTGAAAAACTGTTTGATACAGATGAAGCACCTTTTACGGCAGAGTTCTATGCACGGAACAAAGGGGAGGCACCCCGCCCTGATGAGGTAAGGGAATTGCAACAAAGACTGATACAGCTGTCTGGCAAGGTGCCGGAAGGACTGGCATTTGAGAACCAGCTGAATATTCATGTATCACAAGAAAAACTGCAACTTTACCATGTTAGCTATGACGAAGTAATTCAAACACTCAAGACTGCTTTCAAGGAAAACAATGTGGCCACCTTGCACACATACCAGCAAAACTTGCCCGTCAGCATTGTAGGTACTGAGAAGACTGTGAACGAGGTATTGGCACAAACACTTGTGCGGACACAGACAGAAGAACAAGAGAAAATGAACCACATTCCACTGAGTAGTCTTATCAGCATAGCTCCTTCTGAAGATGTCAAAACCATTACTGCAGGCAGAAACGGTGAATATATACCTTTCAAGTTCTATGGTGTGAGTGATGAACGCCCTTTGGAGTCAGTATCCAGAAAGGTGGCAGAAGAGGCTAGTCATTGGGATGTGTCATTCAGTGGTAGCATCTATGATAACAGGGAGATGATGGGCGAGTTGGTAATTATCTTGCTGATTTCCATCTTACTGATGTATTTCATTCTGGCTGCTCAGTTCGAGAGTTTCGTGCAGCCCCTTATTGTCTTGTTAGAGATTCCCATTGATGTGGCTGCAGCTTTGATTCTGCTATTGGTATGCGGCCATACGCTGAATCTGATGTCTGCCATTGGCATCATTGTCACCTGTGGCATTATTATTAATGACTCCATCTTGAAAATTGATGTGATTAATGAACTTCGTAAGAAGGGGGTGCCTTTGTTAGAGGCCATCCATGAGGCTGGACGTAGGCGCTTGCGCTCCATCATCATGACTTCGCTCACCACCATCTTTGCCATGTTGCCCCTGCTATTTAGTTTCGACATGGGCTCTGAGCTACAGAAGCCTCTTGCCATCGCTATGATTGGGGCGATGGCAGTAGGAACACTGGTGAGTTTGTTTGTTATTCCATTAGCGTATTGGTACATTTATAAAAAGTGATGTATATGAAGAAAGGCATAAAAATATTGGTACAGTTGGCATTAGTAATATTAATAAATAGCCAGTACATAACGGTCAGTGCTCAAAAAACAATGGTGCTCGATTTAAAGCAAACCATTGCCCTTGCGAACGACAGTTCCTTAGAAGCATTCAGGACTAAGAACATGTATCTATCAAGCTATTGGGAATACCGTTCTTATCGTGCCAATCGTCTGCCATCGCTGACACTGAACCTTACCCCTGCCCAGTATTACCGTGATATCACCCGCCGATACGATTCTGACCAGGACATAGATATCTACCGCAGCCAACAGTCTTTCTATTCATCTGGTCAATTATCACTGACACAAAACTTTGACCTTACGGGTGGTACCTTCAGCGTGGATACTGACTTAGGCTACATGCGCAGCTTCGGACACAACAACTACACGCAGTTTACCACCATTCCTTTGCGCATTGGCTATTCACAGAGTTTGATTGGCTACAATGCTTTCCGCTGGGAACGAAAAATTGAGCCACTGAAGTATGAGAAAGCCAAAAAGGAATTCCTCTATAATACAGAACATGTGGCTGAACAAGCTACTGAACATTTCTTTACCTTGGCGATGGCACAAGCTGAATATGACTTGGCACGGGAGAATGCCCAAAATACAGATACACTGTATGATATTGGCATGCAACGGTTCAAGATTGCTGCCATTAGCAATGCCGACCTTCTGACCTTACGTTTGGATAGGGTGAATGCACAGAACACACTGAAAAATAAGCAGAGTGCACTGAAGCGTGCCATGTATTCACTGGCCACTTTTCTGAACATGGATAAAGAGACAGAAATAAGGGTAGAGCTGCCTGCCAAACCTCAACGAATAGTTATTGAGGAAAGTGATGCCATTGCTGCTGCTCGCGCCAACAACCCAAATTTCCTTGAAATGCGACAGAATGTTTTGGAGGCAGAACAACAAGTTGACCGCACTAGACAGGAGTCGCGTTTCAATGCCAGCCTTACTGCCAGTGTAGGGTTCAATCAGGTAGCTGAGAGCCTGCGCGACGCTTACAGTCATCCAATGCAGCAGGAATTGGTAAGTGTTAGTGTTTCTATCCCACTGATTGACTGGGGGGTGCGCAAAGGTAAGTATAATATGGCAAAAAACAACTTGAATGTAGTGCGCACTTCTGCACGCCAAAGCGAAATATCCATTGAAGAGGATGTAATCATGGCAGTGAGTGACTTCAATATGCAACAAGATTTGATGGCGAGTGCCGAGGAAGCACTTGACCTCTCTATTATGGCATACAATGAGACTCGACAGCGCTTTATCATTGGCAGGGCAGACATCAACAGCCTGACACTATCGCTGAACCGTCAGCAAGAGGCACAACGCAACTATATTTCTGCCTTACAGAGTTATTGGCAGAATTACTACAAGATAAGGAAACTTACGCTGCACGACTTTTCTACAGGTTTTTCTCTCTCAGACAAGTTTGACTGGCAGTAAGTGATATAATGTAAGAGATGTCTATTGGACGATGAAAAAGATTTCTTCTTTTACAGTAATAGTGTTGTTCGTCTGTCTTTCTTTGATAGGATTGGCAACACTGCCTTTGCTGCCTGTAAAACTTAATCCCTCAAGGACATTGCCAGGCTTCACGGTGAGTTATGCCGTCCCGGGCAGTTCATCACGTGTGGTTGAGACAGAGGTGACAAGCAAATTAGAGGCTATGCTGGCCCGCATCACTGGTGTAAAGAAAATCGAGTCATCGTCCGACAATGGTTCAGGCAGTATCAACGTTGAACTTGACAAACATGTGGATGTTGAGGCTGCTCGATTTGAGGCATCTACCATCATCCGGCAGACATGGCCACAGTTGCCCGAGGGTATGAGTTATCCCATCATTACCATGCAGGTTCCTGACGAAGACAACGATAAACCATTCATGATCTATACCCTCAATGCTTCTGTTCCACCTATAGAGATACAACGTTACGCGGAAGAGAACATTAGTCCGCGCCTATCACAGCTAAGTGGAGTTTATCGCATCGCCCTCTCTGGTGCTACTCCTATGGAGTGGCAACTGGAATACGACAGTCATGAGTTGCAGAGCCTAGGACTGACAATCAGTGATTTGGTTACAGCAATACAGAGTCACACACAACGTACGTTCTTAGGTACCCAGAACATTGATAGTCAGGGCTTACAAGGTTGGATTCGTCTGGCTGTTATGCCAAAGCAGAACAATACCTCGTTCAATCCTGCAGACATAGTGGTAAAGGCGACAAATGGGAAAATCATCAGTTTAGATCAATTGGTCACAGTCAGCCATGTAGAGTCATCCCCCCAAAGCTACTATCGAATCAATGGTCTGAACTCTATCTATTTGACTATTGTTGCCAATGAATCAGCCAATCAGCTGGAGTTAAATAATGCAGTAAAAGCAGAAATGGCAGGAATATTAAAACAACTGCCACAGGGCTATGAGGTGTATGTCAGCTATGATACTACTGAATATATCCGTAAGGAACTCGACAAAATATATTACCGCACAGCTTTGACCGTAGTCATCCTTCTGTTGTTCGTCTGGATCATCAGTCGGCGTTTGAAATACCTTTTCCTGATTACGGTATCATTGCTTGTGAACATTGCCGTGGCGTTGATCTTCTATTATATCTTTGGTTTAGAGATACAACTCTATTCCTTGGCTGGCATTACCATTTCCCTAAATCTCATTATTGACAGTACTATCGTCATGGCCGACCATTACATGCACCGTCATAACCTTAGGGCATTTCTCTCGGTGTTGGCAGCTACCCTTACCACCATGGGGGCATTGGTCATCATCTTCTTCCTCAATGACAACATACGCATCAACCTGCAAGACTTTGCAGCAGTAGTAATTATCAACCTCGCTGTGTCACTTGTGGTGGCCCTCTTTTTTGTCCCGTCTTTGATTGACAGGATGAAGATGGATATTAAGAAGAGTAATCATTATACATCATTCATCATTCAATATCAGTTATTTTTTTCGAGAGTCTATGAAAACATAGTGCGCCAATTAGCACGTTTTCGTTGGATAGTCAGCATCTTGCTGATAGCCGGCTTTGCCTATGGAGTCTATATCTTCGTTAATAAAGTCTATAATGGCAGCTACTTCACCCGCAACGATGAGGTGGTACTATATGCCAATGCCAACCTGCCCAACGGCAGTACCCTCGAACAGATGAACACCCTCATCCAGCGCATGGAAGTATTTCTCAGTGGTTTTAGCGAAATAAAGCAGTTCCAAACCAACATCTACAATGCCAACCGTGCCAGCATCAGCATATTCTTTAAGGATGAATATGCCCGAACAGGTTTTCCATACCAACTCAAGAGCCGCATGACAACCCAAGCATTGCAGCTGGGTGGAGGCAGTTGGAGCATTTATGGTCTGGCAGATCAAGGGTTCAGCAACGATGTACGAGAAACGGCGGGTTCTTATCGTATCCGCATGTATGGCTACAACTACGATGAACTATATGAATGGGCAGAGAAATTAAAAGCTAAGCTGCTGGAGCATCGGCGCATTCAGGAAGTGGCCATTACCAGCGAGTTCTCGTTTTGGAAAGACGATTATCAGGAATATTACATCAATCTGGACAGCGAGCAGATGATGAATGCAGGCATTACACCTTCACGTCTCTTCACTACTCTTCAGCCTGTATTTGGAAGGGATATGAACGTTGGATTAGTTACAACACCTAATGGTTCTGAGCGCATCAAGCTCACTTCACGCCAGTCACAGGAATACGATATATGGGCAATGCTCCATTTCCCCATTGACCAATCCTTTAAACTATCCACATTTGCTACTGTAGAGAAAGCCCAGCAACCACAGCGGGTTGTTAAGGAAAACCAGCAATACCGATTGTGCCTGCAATATGAATATGTGGGAGCGGCAGAAATGGGCAAGAGAGTGCAGGAACGGGAACTGGAGGAATTCATACCACAATTGCCGATGGGATATACGGCTGAAGGAGTTGATTACTACAGCAGTTGGACCAAGAAGGACAACCGACAATATCTTTTGCTATTGGTGGTGATAGCCATCATCTTCTTTATCACTGGAATACTTTTTAACTCTTGGAAACAACCTCTGGCCATCATCTTCGTCATCCCTGTAAGTTATATCGGTGTTTTCCTAACATTCTATTGGTTCAATCTCAACTTCGACCAAGGTGGTTTTGCCTCCTTTGTGCTGCTTTGCGGCATCACAGTCAATGCCAGCATCTACATCATTAATGAATATAATAACATTCGCATACAATATCCACGCCTCTCATCGGCACGTGCATACGTAAAGGCTTGGAACCATAAGGTAATACCCATCTTCCTTACCGTGGTCAGTACTATCCTCGGTTTCATCCCTTTCATGGTGGGCACAGCCCACGAAGCTTTCTGGTTTCCTCTGGCAGCAGGCACCATCGGTGGTCTGGTCATGTCTATCATCGCCATCTTCTGCTTCCTTCCTGCCTTTGTGGTGAGTAAAAGATAACGAAAGGTAGTGGTTGGTAAATCTGTTACAGCAAAAAATCCACTTATTCCGTTTTTAAAGGCGCAAAACAACCACTTATTCCACTTTTAATATAGGGAATATTACCACTTATTCCGTTTTTTGTAATCAATATAACCTATAAGGCTCACCCGGTAAAGGGCAGTGGTTAGTGAATCTGTTGGCATAAGGTGATAGCTGGCTCTAGTCATAATAATAATGGGAAAATTGCGACAATACGCCATAGTTTTTTGGGGGAGGGAGAGTCACATATTTATAGTGCCAGCCTTAGTCCTAAATTTACACTGCGAATCCGCGGTTGGTTACCATTACGTGTAGCTACCCGGCAGTACCATGGTTCGTTGACCCAACTGCCACCACGAAAAACATAGAACGCGCTACTATAAGCGCCCTTTGGGTTAACTTGCGCATCTTTGCGATAGTCACCCAACAAATCAAGGCACCATTCCCACACATTTCCACTCATATCATACAGATTTAGTTCGTTAGGTTGTTTCATACCAACATCTTGAGTGCTATTACTGCTATTCTCACATATCCATGCCACTTCGCGTATATCATCGCTACCAGCATATTTATAGCCTTTACTCTGTTTACCACCTCTAGCGGCAAATTCCCATTCTGCTTCAGTTGGCAAGCGGAATTTCTTTTTGGTAAGTCTATTTAGCTTTCTGATAAAGCGTTGACAATCCCTGTAGCTCACTTGCTCTATAGGATGTTTGGCATTAGGAAAGCGAGAAGGATTCTTGCCCATTACTGCAGCCCATTCCTCCTGTGTTACTTCATATTTATTGATGTAGAAGTCCGAAACAGTCACCTCATGAATGGGGTATTCCCTTTCGGAAATATCTGTACCTTGCTCAACAGTACCACCCATTAGGAATGTTCCACCCTCCACGTAAACCATATTATTGATGAGTTGTTGGATGACAGGTGGAATTGTCACAGACTTCTTCTGAGCATCTACACAAATTGTAAAGGATATCATCAATGCCAATATCGTTATTCTTTTTATCATCTGGTGCATCATGTTATTGGTTATTATTTAAAAAATTAGGAATTATTCTTTAGTCGATACCCCACACCTCGGATTGTGTCAATGCTGATATGGCTATCTGCACTCAGGAGCTTACGAAGCTGTGATATGATGTTGTTGAGAGATTGATCTGTTACAACTACATCATGCCATATCATGCGATAGATTTCTTCACGAGTAACTATCATATTCATGCAAACATAAAGCAAATAGAGTACCTTGGTCTGGTAAATGGAGAGGCGAGTAACCTTACCTTTATGTTCCAGGGTCATACAATCTGGAGTAAAATTGAAAGAGCCGATGCTAAAAGTCTTGTTCATCAAAATGACATCAGGCTCTATTGCTTTTACCTGTTGCCCAAGGTTACAGAGATCATCTATCTCAGTTCCTTTGTCTTTTAAGGCTCTTTGCAAGCAGGCCTGCATATCCTTATCTTCAATAATCAAGATTTTCATTTTGCTCTCATCACCATTATGACTGAGTTAGAGTCTTCATTGAGCTGTGAAGCAATCTCTTTCAAGTAACCATTAAGTTCGCCTTTTTCGTTTGCCTCTACCAACTTATGGGCCTGCAATGCCTGAACGCATAACACCTCCCCGTTTTGGGCAAATCTAATCATGTCCACTTGTTGTTTAGATGAATAGTCGGCATTCAATACTACTGAGGAGAAAACCTCATTTGTTTGCCTGTCAATCACTAAATCATGGTGTGGGAATCCCCTGCCAGTTTCTGGATTGAAAGTCTTATCAATGGTTTGGAAGAAACAATACTGTGGTGTTACTGTCCCTATAGTTATCAATCTTTCAGGGTCAGTTGAAGGAATCTTGACTAAGAATGGCACCATTTGATGCTTGTTAGCTGTGTAACGATAGATGGTATCTGATGAGTTTTGGATAATCAGCATATCTTTATTTAATGGCACAACTGCTCTAACAAAGGTAACAGAAGTCATGCCACCAACTTGTAGCATTGGTGCATTTATTTTCTCATACGGTACAGAAATCTCTTGTGCGATGCTCCCATCTTGTTTGGAGATCAAGAAATGATAAGTTTTACTATTATCTGTCTCAGTCTTTACCATATCCATGAAGATTGCTTCATCATAACACACTAAGAAATCTTTATCGAAGTCTGTAACATCAATGAACTGGTGTTCCTCCCCATGACTGAAACTTCGCTTGAAGTTGCCTTCCAGGTCATATACACATATTTTCTTGATAGTGGGATCGTTTACAAACAACTCATTGTTTGCTTCGTCCAATATCACATTATATGCCAAAGTATATTCGTCAGCTCCTTGTCCTTCGTGATCAATCACTCTAATGCCTTTGCCAGTATGTCTGTCAAACAATAATATCTTCCCGCCAGAAACTAATACTATATATTTATCTCCTACAGCTTTTATATTGCCAGAGGAGACAAACTCATCAGAGCTATCCAGCGGCACATATTCCACATCCATGATGTCTTGCAAGATAATCTCCTTTTCCTGATATTTTTTGTTTAAGTCGATAGTCATTATACTATCGGCATTGTCATTACTTTGGCACGCTGCCAGCATGGCCCCAGCCATTATCCACACAGATAAATGCTTCATCTTTTTTCTTTGTTTTGGTGATTACTGCAACAAAAGTAGTGAACACACAATATGGATGGTACAATAATGAGTTTACAAAAAATTTACAAAATGATTTATGTGTTGCAACCTACAGACTTTGAATTACTTTATCCCAGTCCTCTCCCTTGCCTTCTTTACCCAAAACTTTTTTATACATTCGCATACGCCCATTACTGATTGCGCTATCTGAACGACTAAGTAAGGTGGCTATGCGTGAGGTTTTGAAACCCATTTTGATGAGATAGCACATCCTTACCTCGTGATCTTTTATTACGCCAAAAGTGGTGAGGCGCATCTTAAAATCAGGGTATAGTGAGTCAATCAACTCCTTCATGGCTAAAGCATCTGCCTCGTTTAGCGGTTTCTCCGCCACCAATAATCGCCGGTAGATATCAGATTCACGGATGGCTAAAGTCTTGGCATCCGTTTCTGGTTGTAGTGTCGAGGTCTTAGCCCTCTCTACTTCTAAGTCTTTTTTCAGTACTTCGTTGAATTTTTCTAATAATGCTTGGTTGCGTTGCATTCGCATCTTCTCACTCCTCAGTCGGTAAAGAATGATAACTATGATAGCGATTACCAACACTAATGAAAGTATGCCGATGACAGAGTAGAATTGTATTTGTTGGTTTTTAATTTGCAAACTAGTATTTTCATGCTCGGCATTTAAGGCTTGATAAATTGCCCCAATGGCGCCAGTGGCTTCATATTGAGTATTCAATTCGTCATCTAGCTCAATTTCTCTTTTCAGGTTAAGCAAGTTGGGCAGCATGTTATAATCCTTATGCCGAATTGCATGTTGCAACTTTTGGTTGATGGCGTATTGCTGGTAAAAAGGGATGCCTGAGTCAATAAGACGTGTATAATAGTATTCCGCAGAGTCTGCTTGTCGTTGGGATTCAAAAAGGTGTGACATCACATAGTTATATACATTTTTATCAGCTTCATCGATATGATAGGAAGTTGATGGCAACTGCTTGATTGCTTGCTCCGTTTTTCCCGCTTCAGCGTATGCTGCTGCCGTGTGGATAGCGATGGATATCTGCATCTGCTCATCTTTAAGTTGAATACCTAACTGATTTGCCAGATTATAGTAACGTATGGCTTCATGGGTGTTAGCCTGCCTTTGATATGATTCGCCCAATCCCTTGTATGCCATCATTAGTCCTAAAGAATCGTGTATCTGCTCTGCACAAGTTAATGAAAGCTGAAACCTGTTAATAGCTTCTGCATAGAGCTGATGTTGTGCATACAGCCTGCCCATCTCTGCAAAAATCCTTGCCTTGAAACTCAAAGATACACTATCGTTGCTTTGCAATACATCCAAGGCACGCTGATAATAGAGAATAGAACGCATGAAGGGATGGTTGACAAGACTACTTTGACCAATAGCAAATAAATTGTCTGCCTCTGCTATAGCTTTATCTATGCTTTGCTGTTGCTGACATGAGACAAAGCATAAGGCTAACATTAACATTATGATTCTCCACTTCCTCATTATAAACATTGCGTATAATTTGTCAAAGATAAATATATTATTTCATTCCTAGCATAACGGAAATGTAATTTTGACTTTGTGGCTTTTAACTCAAACAAATCTATAATATCTCGCACCTCTGATAGTGTCACTACAGATATAAATTGATACAAAATACAAATAATTTGCTTTTACCTACATAAAATAACACGGATTGATTGAATCCTGCAGTGCTATAATATTCATCTACTACCTCCTCTCGGCTCCTTTGATTATTGCAAACATAGTGTCTACTTCTTGTAAGCCACAAAATTCTCATGAGAATTTTGTGGCTTAGTCGTAGCTGAAAGGCAGTTTGCAAGTAGCAAACAATGAAATTCTCATGAGAATTTGAATGAAAGATTACTCAATGCATCATGAAAGAAAGGAAAGGATTTTGCCTCTACCCGTACCTCAATACCCATTGCAAAGATGAAAAGCAAGCTGATCAATACAGCTAACATATGGGTTAGACGTAATTAGTATATGGTTTAGATGTAGTTAATATATGAGTAAGACGCAACTAACCTATGCTTAATATGTAGGTAACATGTAGTTTATATGTAGGTAAAATGTAGTTTTAGTGTAGTTATAATGTATGTAGCATAACATACTAAACGACTATGATACAATTATATACCACCTATTTATGTAGTTATGTATATGAAATATCAAAAATTAAACAAAAAATACTATTTTCTTATTTCACTGAGTCACAAAAACTCTCCAACTGCCATCCTTCTCACCACGTTCAACGTATTTTTTCTGAATCAACTGGTCGAGTAGTTTTTGAATAGCAGCAATACTGATGCCCGTCAATTCTTTCATATCTGCCAGAGTCAGAGTTGGCTCAGTTCGCATGGCATTCAATATCTTCGTGTAGTTAGGGGTTCGGAAAGAAATCCGCTCGCCATCATACCACCACACATTTTCATCATGCTCACTCACAAAAAGTACGTCATTGTAGACCTCAGTAGCAACCAGTTCATTAAAATACTTCAAGAATGGTTTGATATCCTTGATATCTGCATGGGCTCCGTCGCTTGGTACAGGACCGACTTCTACATCAGCTTGATGCAGGGCTTCTAAATACTCATTCTTATTTCGGCTACGTACAACAATCATTGGATAGTCATGTCGTGTTAGTATGAAGTTGACCATCAGTCTTGCTATACGCCCATTCCCATCCTCAAATGGGTGAATACGAATATATCTATAATGAAATAGGGCTGCCAACTCAACTGGAGAAAGATTACCTTCCTGTTCTGCCTTGTTATACCAATCCACCAAATCTGACATCAAACTGGGCGTTTCTTCTGGTGAGGCATATTCGAATCTGTCGCCATAGCGAGTGATGACGCTGTTCGGACGAGTCTTATACTGTCCAGCATGGACAACATAGCTTGTTTTTACGCCTCCAGGAAGTTCTCGATAGACTGTATAGTCTTCACGTAGCAAAGTTTTGTGTAACGTACGGATAAAGTTTTGTGTTAGCGGAGCCTCCTTCACTGATGCCTCTTCAGACATCATGCGGAGTCCCACATTACTTGCTGTCATCTCCTGAACATCACGCACATCAGCCTCTCCAATTACCTTACCAAATAACAACAGGATTTCTGTCTGACCATAAGTCAGCGTATTACCTTCAATATGATTACTATTATAGTTGAAGTCCACCGTGAAACGACGGCTAATTCTATCCCTTTCCTTTTCCGACAATGGTTGCAAATCTTGCCATGCTGTCAAAGCCTTCTTAATATTCAGATACTTCATTTGGTCACAAGAAATAATAATTAACGCTACGAAGATACAAAAATATTATTAAAAGGTTGTATTGTTACAACCTTTTTAATACAATTCGCTTGATTTTGTTAAAAGCTAAGGGTAATTATAAGCCATGATTTACACCACGACTCTCTGCCGCAATATTTATTCCGCCATCAGTTCCTTGGCGTATGCAACAGCCTCGTCATTGGTCTCAAACACCTTCAACTCTGTATTAAATGGTGAATTGAGAGATACACGCCTATAGTTGATGTGCATATGGTAATATTTAGTAACACCGTCGTAATTACTCAACAATGGGTTGTCAAGCATAAGGTGCAGGGTAATCACCATATCTTCCATGTTGTTGCCATTCAAACCCATACGATAGACAAGGTTTTGCTTCTCAGCAGGCATGATTTGAGCATTGGTTTTCAAGCTTCCGTCAGCTTCATTGTATTGGAAAGAAGAGTGAACATAAAGCTCCACTTTATGCGAGTTGGTATATTCCTGCCATTGCTCGTATGTAGCATAATCCATCTTGGCACTGCAATACAATTCGTTGTCCTTAATCCAGAAAGAAGTAGGGCAATAGTCCAGCCATTTGCCTTCTGTGTCCTGGTAAATCATTGGAGGTAATACTGCCCTTGTATCTGCTGCAATTTCGATGTTAGACAATGAATAACTGTCAAACTGGAAGATGTTATTGGCGACGAATCCGCTGAAATCCTGCTGAGATAAAAGATCCAATTCCATAGTCCCTTCTGTCTTGAATCCATTGCCGCCAATAGGATCATCGTCACTATCATTACTGCAGGCACAAAAGCATAATGCCGCTAATAAACCAAATACAAATATCGGCTTTTTCATAATAGTAAATTTATGTATCATTTATAGACTCTTATAAAGCAAAGATATTAAATTAATTAGTAATTAACTATCTTTCTTGCAATTTTCCGAGTTGATTTCCAATTGTAATTATGATATATAAAGTTGTCATCGTGGTAAGTACCAGCTATCAAGTCATCAATACTATAAAGGCCACACTCTACATTATCGTAGTCTCCTCCCCATCCCCAATTCATATTTAGCATCTTGGCATGATGAAAAGGCAACCAGCAGAATAAAAGAAGTTATAAATATCCTTTTCATACGTCTTGATTATTAATAATAGATTCCTAAGAGGCAAGGGTCTGTCCATACAAATAGCCCCGTTTCATACAATTTTGAGGCAAGGTCTAAAGCATTGCATTTTGAGTCACGAGTACAACCGATGATATATACATCACCAGCTGTGCTCCAAATATCAGGATCTTTGCCCCAAACAATTACATTATAATCTTTAACGACTTCCTCCAGTTTTTCCACATCTCCTGTAAACGCTACGGCACACCTGTTGGCCATAGGCCACCAAGAAGGATTATCTAACGACTGCACATGTGGACTGGCATAGACAACCTCATTAATTTCAAGCACTTTCTTATAATCAAGGGCTACAGATATAAATTTGCAATCACCAAATGTTTCGTATGCTTTTGGATATATATCTTGGTTGATTCCATATTCTTGAGCCTCATCCACGTATACCGAAACACCCATATCCCTTAGCTTGTTGACAATTGTTTCTTCATCAGAAGCATGATATAAGACATATGATTGTGTATCAGAGTAATTGACGTATATCTTTTCTGCATTATAATAGTAATAATGTTCTGTGGTTAATTTTGCCAATCTGGTATTATCGGCAGTTTCTATTTCTTGTACATAAGTAGGTTCATCCTTTGACTCACTGCATGCTGTCAAACCTACCAGCATCATGCCAAACACTAATAATGACTTCGTTTTCATGGTATTATTTATTTAATTCGCAAATTAAGTTATATCTTTTTATTCTAAAAACTACAGATTCCTGAAACCTTGCATGATATTAACCATAATTAACACTATAAGTGCATAAAGTTCACTTTCACAATCCTATGGTTAATGATTTCTAACCCATAGGGTAAAGCCTACTATCATTCGTCACAATATCTGCTCATGGTTGTCGCAGTATCTGTCATGGGGGTAAAGAAGATATTGCGACGGGTGACGGGAGACTTTGCCACGACCCTTAGCAAGCCTCTCAACAACCCATAGGAGGCATCAGAGTGATCCTATAGCAGATATCGGAGCAAAACATAGAAGGCATTAGTATTGTACAGAATAAAAACAGGCGAGGCAAATGCCTCGCCTATATTTTTGCCAATAATATAGCAGTTGGCACATTTTTTTGTGTCTGTAAACAGAGTCCTTAATGAAAATGGTTTAAGAATCATTATAAACCTACAACCTCACACCCTTTCTAAAAAAGGTTATGATATAAAAGCATTTTATGGTTGTAAGTAGTGTTGTAGGCTCTTTAAATATTTATTGCTGCATTTGGAAAGGAGAGCTTAGAAAAACTAAAAGGTGGGCTTAGCGGAAGTAAGACGCTTGGCATCTTCTGTCCTATCAGTAAAGAAAGCCCCCTCTGCTGCCTTGCCAAATACGAACGGATTATCTGTCGTCATATCTCCTAACATTTTGTTGTTCTGCCTCAAAGGTAAGAAATAAAAATGTTACTAACAAGTTTGTTACTTACAATACTATTACTTACAATGTAAGCAATCACCATTCTATTATTCATTAAATAGCCAACATAAGCAAAATCCCCGCCGATTGTGATATGACCCCAAAAAGTTGGACGATTAATTAAAGTTAATTTATTATTTCTCTATAGTAGTGAGCTCGGTATAATTGCCGGGCTCATTCCTTTTAATCTGAGTTTTATTCTTTTATTATTATACCACCAAATATATTTCTTCAGTTCACGTTCAAATTCTTCGACAGATACATAGTTATTAACGTATAACAATTCGTTCTTCATCAGCCCAAAGAAGTTCTCCATCATAGCGTTGTCCAAGCAATTGCCTTTCCTTGACATGCTTTGTACGATTCCGTGGTCTTTAAGCATTTTTTGGTACGCCATGTGTTGATACTGCCATCCCTGATCTGAGTGCATTATCAGCCCGTCTATATCATGATACTTCCTGAACGCCTTTCTTAGCATAGTTGTTACCATCTGCAGATTTGGGCTACTAGATATACAATAAGAGATAATTTCTCCATTGAACATATCCAATATAGGCGAGAGGTATAGTTTCTTGTCGTTGATGCATACCTGTGTAACATCTGTAGTCCATTTTTGGTTTGGACTTTCTGCTGTAAAATCACGCTCCAGTACATTCGGTGCAATCTTTCCCACCTCACCCTTATAGGAGTGATAGTGGCGCTTCTTGCATCTGGCTTTCAGTCCGAGCTGTCTCATGAGCTTCTGTACCGTTTTGTGATTCACTCTTTCGCCTTCATTCCTCAATGCCAGACATATTCTCCTGTATCCATATCGGCCATTATTCTCCTCATATATGACTCTTATCCTGTTTCGAAGGTCATCATAGCCATCGCTCTCATCCATATGCGAGAGGTGGTAATAGAATACGGAACGCGCCATCTTCATCCTTTGCAGCATAAACTGCAGTGGATGTCCTTCAAGCCTTAGTTCTTCGATGGCTTTTGCCCTATCGCGTGTAGACGGGTGTTCCTTTCCTCGACTAAGGCTCTCACTTTTTTTAGCAGAGCAAGTTCTGTCTTGAGCTCTTGATTCTCCTTCTGAAGCTTTTCAAGATCTGTCAACGGTTTGCTGTTCTTTTTCGGTCTTCCCATACTTGGCGGCTTGCCACGCTTTTTTAACATCTCTAATGATGCCAGGCCAAATTCCCTATACATCCTTAACCATACACTAATCCTATGGAGACTGGCACCATACTTTAGCGAAGCTGCGTACAAAGATAAATGATTTTCTTTGACATCAAGAACAATTTTCTTCCTTAATGAATAATTGAACTTGATTCTCTTCTTTTTCAAACCGGAAAGACCATGCTTCTGATATCTTGCCCATAGAACCCTCAGATATGTTTTGTTTATACCATATCCTTTCTCTATAGACCTAAAGGAGTGGCCACCTTCAAGCAGATGCATGTACTTTAAAAGGGCTGCAAAATCATGTCTCTTCCTTTCTATCATAATAAACCCCGAAAGTTTTTTGTCTAACTTTCGGGGGGCATATCACGATTGGCGGGGATTTATTTTTAATGAATCACCATGTATTGGACGATGTAACACAAGACACCTGCCAAGTAACCAATCAGGGCTATCCAGGTGATATGTCTGAAGTACCAGATAAAGTCGATCTTCTCGATACCCATAGCAGCCACACCAGCAGCAGAACCGATGATCAGGATGCTACCACCAGTACCAGCACAGTAGGCCAACATCTCCCAGAAGTAGTGATCCATCGGGAAGTCATACATACCCATCGTACCAGCTACCAAAGGTACATTATCTACTATACTTGAGAGCACACCGATAATAGTATCAATAGTGAAATATTTATAAGGCTCTGCCAAAGCTATACCATCGAGGCTATTTGCCAACATTGACAAATGACCGCAAACCTGCAATACACCAACTGCCATCAGGATACCCAAGAAGAAGATGATGCTTGACAAATCTACACGTGCCAGGATATGAGACAACTTCAAGGAGTGATAGTTTTCTTCAGCAGGATCTTTTGGACGCATCAGTTCTGTAACCATCCAAACTATGCCCAATGCACCTAAGATGCCAATATATGGAGGCAGATGGGTAATGCTCTTGAAGATAGGAACGCAGATAAGCACACCCACACCTAAACAAAGCACAATCATGCGCTGATGTGCTGGCACACGTGATGCTGGACTGTTATCCACCTCATCATTTGCAGGAGCCTCGATATGACCACCACGCAAAGTATGAGAGAGGATGGCAAAAGGCACCAGGATACTTATGATACTTGGCAACACAGTCATCTGCATGATGTTCAATGCGCTTACCTTACCTGCAATCCACAGCATGATGGTGGTAACGTCACCAATAGGTGTCCAAGCACCACCGGCATTGGCTGCGATGACAATCATGCTGGCAAAGAACCAACGGTCGTGCCTAACAGGAATAATCTTGTTAAGCAGCGTACACATCATGATGGTAGTGGTAAGGTTATCAAGAATGGCAGACAAGCAGAATGCCAGTACACCCAATATCCACAACAGTTCTACTTTAGACGTTGCTTTGATATGGTCGGTAATGACACGGAAACCACCCCAACGGTCCACTACTTCAACAATGGTCATGGCTCCTAGCAGGAAGAACACGGTCTCGCCAGTCTCTCCTAAGTGATGAGTAATGTTATCGCTCAAGAAATCACGAAAATCGCCAGAGATAGCGTTCGCAAAAGCAGTTGACATAGCGCCTGTGCCAGACACAGCGAAAATGGTCCACAGTACCGCACACATGAGCAGTGCCGTAGCAGCCTTGTTAATTTTCAATGGATACTCCAAGGCTATGCAGAGGTATCCAAAAACAAACACACAAATAATCAGATAAAACGCAAATGACATATCTTATAATTTTTTACGAGGTGCAAAGATAGCGTAAAAGCCCCAATTCTGCAAACAAAAACATTAAAATCGGTTACTTACCTCTTCCACGCCACATCTTGCTCATATCCTCTAAAGTCTTACCTTTTGTCTCAGGAACAAGTCGCCACACAAACACGGCTGCAATGACACAGATGGTGCCATAAAGACCATAAGTGAACCAATGACCGAAATTGGCATCATCGCCCAACCGCATGTTGAACATTGGCACAAATGAAGAACTAACTATCCAGTTAAATATCCACTGGAAAGCTACTGCGATAGCCACCGCCTTACCTCGAATGGTATTGGGGAAGATCTCGGCAATGAGTACCCAGCAGATGGGCCCCCATGACATCATGAATGAAGCGCTATATACCATGATGCTCACCATGGTAACAATCTCCAAACCAGCCTTGCCGAAAGTGAGAGCCACACCAAATGCGCCAATCGCCATACCGATAGAACCACTAATAAGCAGAGGCTTGCGTCCCCATTTCTCGACAGTAAACACTGCTACAAGGGTAAAGAGAATGTTGACAACACCCATAATAACAGTTTGCACCATAGGATTATCCATACCCATATCGCCGAAGATGCGAGGGGCATAATAAAGCACGGCATTAATACCCACGGTCTGCTGGAATACACTCAGCATAATACCAATGAAGATACACAAGAAGCCATAGGAGAACAGCTTTTCTGTCTTTTCTGTAATAGTATCCTTGATATCGCGCAATATCTCTTGCGCTACAGAAGTGCCATTGATACGTTCCAAGATATGCAGCGCCTTGGCATCATCGCCCACCATCACCAAGTAACGAGGCGTTTCAGGTACCAGGCAGATGAGCAGGGCAAACAAGCCGGCAGGCACTGCCTCGCTACCAAACATATAACGCCAGCCTGTCTCAATGGTCCAGGGGTCACTGCCTGGAGCTACGGCATTGATACCCTCGCCAATGGAAGTAATAATAGGATTGGTATGTTCGCCTAATATCATGAAATTGACAAAGTAAACCACCAGCTGACCGAAAATAATGGCAAACTGGTTCCACGAAACCAACATGCCTCGAATGCCTGACGGTGCTACTTCACCAATATACATAGGGCAGATGGCTGATGCCAAACCCACGCCAATGCCTCCAATAACACGATAGATATTGAATACCACCAGCAGACTCATCGAAGCCTCACCATGATTGAAGAACAGAAATTCGGGATTCATAGAGCCTAATGCCGATACAAAAAACAACAAGCCTGCTACGAACAACGAGCGCTTACGTCCCAACGAAGAGGCCATCCAACCTGACAAGGCACTACCTATGACACAACCTATCAAGGCACTGGCGCAGGTGAAACCATGCCAACTATCGGTATACACAAAATCATCCGCACCCAGAAAGAAGGCTTGCAAACCTTTTTCTGCGCCAGATATCACTGCGGTATCATAACCAAATAACAAACCTCCCAATACTGCCACTAAAACGATGGAGAACAAATAGAGTTTGCTTCCTTGTTGCTGCTGATTCATACTGTTTTACTATTATTTTTTTGATATTTATTTGCAAAGTTATTAAGAAAACCGAGAAAAAACATTACCTTAGCGCATAAAAATAAAGAGCCACATGAAAACCTTGCTCAAAATAACAGGTGGAATAGTAGGCGGCATCATCTTATTGATGATAGTAGCCTTAATAGCCATCAACACAGACTATGTGCAAAACAAGGCCTTACACTATGCCACTGGAAAACTGAGCGAACGATTACGAACGGAGATCAAGGCAGAAAGCATCAGCATCAATTTCTTAAAGTTGACGCTCGACTTGCATAATGTCAGTGCTGTGTTGCATGGGAAAAAGACTGACCACTTCATTTCTGTACAGTCATTGCATCTTCGTGGTTACTCTATAGAGCTGGACAATCTGAAGTTGGTTACCAACAATTACAAGCCCAGAAAGAATGTAGGCAAGCCCAAACGTGGATGGTTTGATGCCGGACATCTGGACATTACAGCCAACTTAAAGATGCACATCAATCACTGGCAAAAAGACTCCATCAATGCCTCCATCATAAAAGGAACGGCCATAGATACCCTGTCGGGCTTCCATATCAATGACCTGCACATGCGAGTAGCCAGCAACCTAAAGAAGTTGTATGTGCAGGATGCCTTCATCCGCCAGAGAAACACTGAAATCCATATACCAGAGGTGGAAATGCAGCTGCCTAGCAAGAAAAAGGGCATTCACCTGGAATATCACACCACCAGTCCACTCACGGCACAGGTAATCCTCCAAGACATCTCGCGCCTGTTCACACCTGCCTTGGCTCAGTTTACCCTACCTTTAGAACTGAGTGTAAACGTTAGTGGCTCCGACAGTACGATGGTCTTCGATGACATACAAATAAAAACGGAAGATAAAAAGTTCCAGCTTGCCGCCACTGGAGGCATCGAGCACCTCACCAACAAGTACCTGCTCAACATCAGCTTTCACGTGGATAAGATGACAGCCAAACAAGGCAGTGCTGCCCACATTATCGAACAGTTTCCCATCAAGAAATACATGATGAAACAGCTGGGCAACTTGGGTAACATCAGTTACAAGGGCGACTTCAGCGTCTTGCGCAAACGGGAGGTGTTTTCCGGCCTCATCGGAACGGGCGTGGGTGATATTTCCTTGCAAAGCCTCATCATTAATGACAGTACCAAGTACATCTCTGGTACGGTAGGAACCAACAACTTGGAATTGGGTAAGGCAATAGAAATGAACGATATTGGAATGATTGCTGCCAATGCCAACTTCGAGTTTGACATCTCCAAAGTACGCACTGCCGAGATGCGACAAAAACATGGCGGTAAGTTACCTATGGGTTCTGTGAGTGCAAAAGTAGATGAGGCCAAATACAAGATACTCAAGGTAAGAAACACCACCCTTGACATGAGTAGCGACGGAGCAGTAGCCGAAGGTTTGTTAATCATCTCCAACAGAATACTTGACGGCAAATTCTCGTTTACCTTTACTGACACAAACGAGATGCATAAGATGAAAGTAAAGCCTGCCGTGAAAGTCAAGCTTTTTTCTAAGAAGAAGAAAGATTGAATCAGTATTGATAAAGCTGTTGTCCCCGACGGTCCACCTCACTGATGCTAAGTTGCAAGTTCTCGCCAAACAACTGACGGAGGGCAGCACTGAGGCGCTCTACATCAGCACGCTTTCTGCTACGTGCAAAGGTATCGGCTGCCTGCGTTCCCTTTGTCAGTGTCATATTCACCATATCTATAATAAGGCGGTTACCTTGCTTGCTGACCTTCCATTGGCGCGAAGCCCTATTCTGGGTGAAATAAATAAACATGTCAATGACCGAATAAAGGTCTTCGTCATCAATATCACCCTGATAAGCAAGGACGCTTCCGTCCATTAACTTCACATACTTGCTCCCATCAGACGCACTTGTATAGAAATCATAGTGCATGCCTTTGCGACCCACACCATCATAGTCGATGGTAAAAGGCCGATAGCTGTCACGAGGTTCCACCTCAACTTTTACGAACTTGATGCCCATGGCTTGCAGCAGGTTTCTCACCACCCGTTTGCCATTGTCTTCCGCCATCTGATAGCAGTCCTCCAGTTCACAATTGCGTTTCAACAAAGCATTGGCACGGTGCGATAGTCTCACATAGTCCTCATTGGTCCATGTACCCTCTTCAATAGGTGTCTGGTGAGCAGCCTCGTCAAGATACCATCCACCTTGGTTAAGAATCTCCACGGCTGGCAGTTTCACATACGCCGTATCTTCACGCATCAACAGCCAGTCATCCGTACATTTGGTGAGGTCAAAGCCCACGTCTATACGTCCTGGATACACCGAATGAATCTGATTAAGATTAGTACCATAGAACAGTCCTGGCACCTCTTTGTATTGACTTACAATTACCTCTTTATACAAAGAAAGGACTGTCAGTTTCTCTGTCTTTGCCAGCTCCGACAGCATCACATGTCCTATTTCCGTGCGGCTGTCAAACATATCATGATATACCTTGGTAGCCGTATCTTTTGTCAGATACAGCAACAAAGCCACCGCCACCACGATGACCACGATAATGAGATTTTTCTTCTTTTTCTTATCCATGATACATCTTAGGGTCTTGTAAGGTTGAACAACTCACGATTCTCATACTGCTGACGGTTCTCAAATACCGCCTCATAGCCCATTCTGCCCACAATATTGGCAATGATTAGTTCAGCCTGCTCCTGGGCAGGCACCACCAGATTATACTTACCCAAGTCGTTGCGTATGGCATCGGTACCCTTACGGGCAATCTGTGCCAACTCGTCGTTGGTAAAATCAAAACGCAACGGAGCCACCGACGTCACAATCTCATCGTTGAGGATGCGTGTGCTTTCTATCTCTATTACAGGGTCGGGCAAGGTAATATACACAGTCTTTCCACTGATACGTATATTCTTAAGCTGCGACAAGTCGATGCCTGCTTTGATATTGGCCTCCACAGGAATGATGGCGGTACGCTGTCCAAACAGATCCAACGCAGGTGAGGAACGCTCTATCACTGTGGTTTGTGCCACACATTGCACAGTATATAGCATAGGCGTGGTATTGATGGAGCGAAGCAACTCCTCTTCACTCACTTGTCTGCCTCCACAGGAAGCCAACAAAACTAACAATATGACTAACAATATTCTCATCACAATAGGACAAATCAACGGTTAAAGTCGTTTATAAACCCTTCCGTAATCCAATTTGCCAAGGCCTGACGGTTAGAGCTGAGCACAAACCGTTTCTGGTCATGACTGTTCTGTATATTACCCAGTTCCACAAACACCGACACCGGTTGTGTATGCGTCAGCACATACAACCCACGTGTTGATACCGTGCCTTCAAAGCCACGATTAGGCTGATGCTTGTCGTACTTTGCCTGGAAAGTCCTTCGCAGCTGGGTGGCCAACTGCTGCCCTTTCGACCATCCTTCCCGGTGATAGAAAAAAACGTCTGTCTGTTCTCCCACACTGCGACTATCCACATGCAGGAAGATGGCACGGCAATAAGCATATTCATCCTTCTCCTTTTTATATAAGTTATTAATGGCATCACACCGTTGCTGCAAACGAGCCACCTGATTCAGTGGGATAGTCTTACCCATGCATGTTTCCCGCTTGCTATTGCTCAGGTATTGGTCATCACGGATGCCATCTTTTGCGTCCTGAATAATCATGTGTACCTCGGCACCTTCCTGCATCAGGCAACGGGCCAGCCGCAACGCCACATCGTACGCATACTCATCTTCATGCAATTCTGTCTTGCCCACCTTGCCGATAGCGCCAGGATCAGGACCTCCATGACCGCTTACCACATAGATACAAGTCCCTTTCAGTTTGCTGCTCTCCACTTTCCCCTTCTCTGATGACTTACCAAAAAGCGGTTCGTTGAACTCATAGCCTACTTCGTGTTTACGCTCCTGGGCTTTATTGTCCTTGGGCTGCTGAGAAGACTTGCCTGTTGCCGACTGCTTAGGTTCTTGACTGGCACTGGCTGGTGCATTTTGAGCTTTCGAACGTTGCTGCCCGGTAGGCTTGATGGCAGGAAGCGCATAACTCACATCTAATAGCAAGGTAGTCTTTCCTTTCAGCTTTTGTTTGTTCAGTTCAAGAAACTCCTTATAATAGGCTTGTCCACTACGTCCGTGCCGTTGCAGGAAGGTGGTGATGCCCTCCCCCTTCTTCGGTTTGGCATATTGAGTTTGGGCCATAACCGTCAGGGATACCAGCATCAGCAACAGTAGTATGAAGCGTCGTTTCAGTATAGGAGCCATCCACCTATTTGTCATAATTAATGGCAAAAATATAAATAATCACCCAATTTCCGTTCACAAATTAAAGATTTTTCGTAATTTTACAGCATGAAAAAACCATTATCCAAATTCCAAATGACCAGCATCGTGCTGCTCTGGGCCCTCATCTGTTTCATTATCTTCACCCAGGCAGAACGCATCGATGGCATGACGCTCACCTCCCTTTTCATTGGCACAGCACTGGTTTTCATTCCTGTAGCTAAAAGTTTACGGAAATAACATTTTTATTCATTTTTCATTCGTTAGCAAACAAAATATTAATTATTTTCGCAAAAAAGTTGAAATTTTGTTTGCAGTTTCCATTTTTATCTATACATTTGCAGCCGTATTCGTAAAACAACAAGACAAATTAACGGAAATAGTAAACAAACTAAATTATAATTAAACATGAAAGTAGCAAAGGTATTAGAGGACCTGAATCGCCGTTTTCCTAACGAGCCAGAGTACATTCAGGCAGTTTCAGAGGTTTTGAACAGTATCGAAGAAGAGTACAACAAGCATCCTGAGTTTGAGGCATCCAACCTGATTGAGCGCCTCTGCATTCCAGACAGAATCAACTCTTTCCGCGTTACATGGGTAGATGACCAGGGCAAGGTGCAGACCAATATGGGTTACCGCATCCAGCACAACAACGCCATTGGCCCGTACAAGGGTGGTATTCGTTTCCATGCCAGCGTAAACCAGTCAATCCTGAAGTTCCTGGCTTTCGAGCAGACTTTCAAAAACTCACTGACTACGCTGCCTATGGGTGGTGCTAAGGGTGGTTCTGACTTTTCTCCACGTGGCAAGTCAGCTGCTGAAGTGATGCGCTTCTGCCAGGCATTTATGCTGGAGTTGCACCGTCATGTAGGTCCTGAGTTGGACGTTCCTGCTGGTGATATCGGTGTTGGTGGCCGTGAGGTAGGTTATATGTTTGGTATGTACAAGAAACTGACTCGTGACTTCAGCGGTACATTTACTGGCAAGGGTCTGGAGTTTGGTGGCTCACTGGTTCGTCCTGAAGCTACTGGTTATGGAAACATCTACTTCTTGGTTGAGATGCTGAAGACCCGTGGCTGGTCATTGAAAGGCAAGAAGGTGCTGATTTCCGGTTCTGGTAACGTGGCTCAATATACCGCACAGAAGGTGCTGCAGTTGGGTGGTAAGGTAATGACCATGAGCGACTCTGACGGTTATGTATATGACCCAGACGGCATCGATATGGAGAAACTGAATTACATCATGGAGCTGAAGAACCTGTATCGTGGCCGTATCCGCGAGTATGCAGAGCAGTATCCAGGCGTTAAATATGTAGCAGGCGCACGTCCTTGGGGCGAGAAGGCCGACATCGCTACTCCTTGTGCAACTCAGAACGAAATCAATGGCGACGACGCTCGCAAGTTGATTGCTAACGGGGTTATCGCTGTATCTGAGGGTGCTAACATGCCTTCTACTCCTGAAGCAGTTAAGGTATTCCAGGATGCTAAGATCCTCTATACCCCAGGTAAGGCTTCTAACGCTGGTGGTGTGTCAGTATCTGGTTTGGAAATGACCCAGAATGCACAGCATTTGGCATGGAGCGCTGAGGAAGTGGACGCTAAGCTGCACTGGATCATGGAGTCAATCCACGCTGCTTGTGTGAAGTACGGTACCGAGCCTGATGGTTACATCAACTATGTGAAGGGTGCTAATATTGCAGGCTTCATGAAGGTGGCTAAGGCCATGATGGCACAGGGCATTGTGTAAAAACAAGATCGGTTAATAATAAGTGAAGGCAGCTCAATGGGCTGCCTTCTTTATTATCACGTATCTCCTTATGCTTAATTTAGGAATATACTTCCAATAAAGTAGCTGTATCTGACGGGATCAGTTTGACACTCTGAGCAATTGCAGGCAAAAGTACAGTCTCGCCAGCACAGATAGTTTCCTGGGCCTCATCCACTACCACCCGACAAGTACCTTCTGTGCAAATCAAGATGACAAAAGAATCCAGGTGACTGTAGTCGCAGGTCACCTCGGCTGTGAGGTGATAGACTGACGTCGTGAACTTGGAAGATGCAACGACTTTCACTTGTTCATTATCAGTAACTTGGTAGTCTATCTTGGCCTCACCTGAGATGTCATCAAAATCGATGGCATCAGCAGCCTCTGCCACATGCAACTGACGCAGGTTACCATCCTTATCTTTACGGTTATAGTCAAAGATTCGGTAGGTAATATCAGAGGTCTCCTGCACCTCTACTACCATAGTTCCCTTACCCAAACTATGTACCCTACCTGCAGGGATATAATAAACATCACCCGGCTTTACATAATATGTCTGCAACGCATCGACAAACGAACCATCAGCCACCATCTCACGATACTGTTCGGATGAAATCTTTTTGGAAAAGCCAGCTATAAGATGGGCTCCTTCATCAGCGCCCAGTACATACCACATTTCGGTCTTGCCCAATGTATGGTGACGTCTCATCGCCAAATTGTCATCGGGATGTACTTGTATGGAAAGATCATCGTGTGCATCGATAAACTTCACCAATAAAGGGAACCTGTCGCCAAAACGTGCATAGTTATCAGCTCCCATCAGTTTTTCTTTCAACAATCTCACTAAGCTGGGCAAGTCATAGCCACGGTAGGCACCATTGGCCACCACCGATTCAAAGCCTGTCACAGCAGATATTTCCCAGCTCTCTCCTACAGTCGGCTGACCGTCAGTAATCTGCTTTAATTGGTTGATTTTATCGCCTCCCCAAATAGTTGGTTTCAGAATAGGATTGAATTTTATAGGATATATCATCTTTCCCTTCACATGTTTTAGTTTCAAGGCGCGAAGTTACGAAAAAAAAGCATACAATATTTGTTAGAATAAAAGAAAATGGCTTTATTTGCATAATAATTAAATTAGCCGTACTATGACGAGCACAGTTTTTGACGAGAACAACAAGTCGGGCTTGAAGCAAGAGGATTTCAAGGCCATGGTACAGGGAAAAGAAACCAACCTGTACATACTCAAAAATCCCTTAGGAATGGAGGTGGCTGTCACCAACTACGGATGTGCAGTTCTCTCCATCATGGTACCCGACAAACAAGGCGAATATGCCAACGTGGTGCAGAGCCACGATTCCATACAACATTTCATGAACAGTCCCGAGCCTTTCCTGGGCACCACCATAGGTCGTTACGGCAACCGCATCGCTAAGGGGCACTTTGTACTGGACTTAGAAGATTATCAGCTTGATCTTTCTCGCGGATCTTATACTTTGCATGGCGGACCTAATGGTTTCCATACACGTGTTTGGGATGTAGTAGATTTCAATGAATCAAAAATCATTTTCAGATATGTATCGGCCGATGGCGAGGAAGGTTTCCCTGGCAATCTGACGGTGGACATGATGTATGAACTGGCCGACACACACAATGGCCTGTACATTACCTATAAAGCCACCACTGACAAGACCACAGTGCTGAACCTCACCAACCACGGTTTCTTCAATCTGCGAGGCATAGGCAATCCTACCTCTACCGTACTCGATAACATCGTTACCATCAACGCCGACTACTACCTGCCCATTGACAAGGATTCCATCCCAACGGGTGAGATACTGAAGGTGGCAGGCACGCCGATGGATTTCCGCACGCCTCATACGGTGGGAGAACGCATCAACGAACCTTTCGAGCAACTGAAGAACGGTACGGGCTACGACCATTGCTATGTGCTGAACAAGCATGAGGTGGAGGAGTTTGCAGAAGCAGCCACCTGTACCGACCCTGTGAGCGGACGACGCATGACGGTATTTACCACCGAACTAGGCGTACAGCTTTATACCGGCAACTGGTTAAACGGCTTTGAGGGTGCCCATGGGGCAACCTTCCCAGTACGCAGTGCCATCTGCTTCGAGACACAGCATTTCCCAGATTCTCCTAATAGGCCTTATTTCCCATCCACAAGACTGAGGCCTAAGGAAGTGTACCGCCAAACCACTGCCTACGTGTTTGACGTGATAGACTAACAAGGATATAATCATCAATATTAATAACTTAAAAATTAAAAACTATGTCACAAGAACAAAAGAAAAGTGGTAGCATGGTAGCTATTATCACCATGTTCTTCCTCTTCGCAATGATTGCTTTCGTAACCAACATGGCTGCTCCAGTAGGTAACATCTGGACAATGGACGATGCAGTAGGTAACAACCCAGCACTCGGTTTCATGGGTAACTTCATGAACTTCCTGGCTTACCTGTTCATGGGTATTCCAGCAGGTAACATGCTGACCAAGGTAGGTTACAAGAAGACTGCGCTGATTGCTATCGCAGTAGGTATCGTAGGTTTGTTGATTCAATATGCTTCTGGCTTCAGCGCTGGCGTTCCCGGCTTTAGCATCTATCTGTTGGGTGCTTTCGTTTGCGGTCTCTGCGTATGTATGTTGAACACCGTGGTGAACCCAATGCTGAACCTCATCGGTGGTGGTGGTACCAAGGGTAACCAGTTGCTGCAGCTCGGTGGCGCTTGCAACTCTTTCGCAGGTACTATCGCTCCTATCATGGTTGGTGCATACGTTGGTTCAATCACCAAGACTACCAAGATTACCGACGTTAGCCCTATGTTGTTTGGTGCTATCGCCATCTTCGTAGTAGCATTCATCGTTATCTACCTGGCTAAGATTCAGGAACCACGCCAGCAGAAGGTAGAGGTAGCTGCCGTTAAGGATCCTCACAGTCCTTGGAGCTTCCGCCACTTCGTTCTGGGTGCTGTAGCAATTTTCTGCTATGTAGGTATGGAAGTCGGTATCCCTAACACTTTCGGTAACTTCCTGAGCAAGGCTGAGAACTTCACTGCATTCGATGCTTCTAACGCTGCTAATGCTGCTGCCATCATCGGTGGTATGACGGGTCTGTACTGGTTGCTGATGCTGGTAGGTCGTCTGACTTCAGGCTTTATCTCTGGCAAGGTATCAAGCCGCGCCCAGCTGCTCACCGTTTCTTGCGTTGGTATCATCCTAGTGCTTATATCTATGTTCATTCCTGAGGCTACTGGTGTATCAATGGTTGGTTTCAGCAACGGTACTTTCGCTGTTAACAACGTACCTCTGTTCACCGTATTCCTGGTACTGATGGGTCTTTGCACCTCTATCATGTGGGGTTGCATCTTCAACCTGGCTACCGAAGGTCTGGGTAAATATACCGAGAAGGCTTCTGGTATCTTCATGATGATGGTGGTTGGTGGCGGTATCCTGCCTCTGATCCAGAACTCTATCGTGAGCAATACCATCGGTTCACTGCGCCTCAGCTACGTTATCGTGGTAGCAGTTTTGGCATACATGATCTTTTATGCACTGATTGGTAGCAAGAATGTGAACAAGGACATCAAGGTTGACTAATTTTATCACTACCATGGAAATAGAATTCGTTAGAAGTCGCTTCATCAAGCATTTCGATGGACTGACCGGAGTCGTTTATACCTCACCTGGACGTGTCAATCTGATTGGTGAGCACACCGATTATAATGGTGGCTTTGTATTTCCAGGAGCGATTGACAAAGGTATCATGGCTGAAATCAGGCCTAACGGTACCGACAAGGTAAAGGCATATTCCATTGACCAGAAAGACTATGTGGAATTTGGCCTTAACGAGGAGGATGCTCCACGAACCTCATGGGCAAGATACATTTTCGGCGTTTGCCGTGAGATGATCAAGCGCGGTGTAGAGGTGAAGGGCTTCAATACAGCATTTGCCGGCGATGTGCCCTTGGGTGCAGGTATGTCATCATCAGCTGCATTGGAAAGCACATACGCCTACGCTCTCAACGAGTTGTTTGGCGACAACAAAATCAACAAGTTTGAACTGGCACGGGTAGGTCAGGCCACCGAGCACAACTATTGTGGTGTGAAGTGCGGCATCATGGACCAGTTTGCTTCCATCTTTGGCAAGAAAGGCAGTTTGATGCGCCTTGACTGCCGCTCAATGGAATACAAGTATTATCCATTCGACCCACAGGGCTACCGCCTGGTTTTGGTAGATAGCGTAGTGAAACACGAATTGGCCTCTTCGGCATACAACAAACGTCGTGAGAGCTGCGAGAACGTAGTAACTGCCTTGCAAAAGAAATATCCAGACGTGCAGTTCCTGCGTGACGCTACGCTGGACATGCTGGCTGAGGTAAAGGACGAGGTATCTGAAGAAGACTACATGCGTGCTGAGTATGTAATTGAAGAGATACAGCGCGTACTGGATGTTTGCGATGCTTTGGAGAAAGGCGACTACGAGACAGTAGGCGAGAAGATGTATGAAACACATCAAGGCATGAGTAAACTGTACGAAGTGAGCTGCGATGAACTCGACTTCCTCAACGACGTAGCTTTCGATTGCGGCGTTACCGGTTCCCGTGTCATGGGCGGCGGCTTTGGCGGCTGTACCATCAACCTGGTAAAGGAAGAGCTCTACAGCACCTTCGTGAGTGAAGTACGCAAACGTTACTTCGAAGTATTTGGCAAGCGTTGCAAAATCTACGATGTAGTGATTGGCGACGGTGCCCGCAAACTTATCTAACGATTCTAACATGAACAAGTAAATAGGAATTAGGAGCTTTCCTAATTCCTATTTTTTATAACAAACAAGGCTATGAAGATTCTCTACATCATGGATCCACACTGCAAATGGTGCTACGCTACGAGCGATGCCATTCAGCAACTAAACGACACATTGGAAGGCAAGCTGCCTTTCGAGGTGATTCCTGCTGGCATATTGGCGGGTGAGTTCTCACAAGTACAATCGCCTGTCAACGCTTTCGCCCACCGTAAAACCGATGCTAACATCACCAAAGAAACAGGCAAAGCATTTGGCAAAGCCTACAACGCCTCATTAGACGAGAAAGAGATCATGCTCGACAGCATGGTGCCCAGTCGTGCCATCATGGCCTGTCGCGCTACAGCCCCACAGCTCACCCTGCAGTTTGCCCATCAGATCCTCCATGCTCGCTTCTACGAAGGCAAGGACTTGAACGAGCAGACGGTCTATCTGGAAATCTGCGAACAGTTAGGCATCGATAAGCAAACATTCTTCCAGCATTTCTCCTCAGACGAGAACGAAGAAAACACCCGACAGGCGTTTCTTTTTGCCGAGAAATATGCCGAGCACTATCCCACCCTACTCTACGAGGAAGACGGCGAGATGGACATCCTGACAGAAGGCTATTCACCTTATTCATTAATAGAACTGCGCCTCAGCAAATTGCTAAGACGCAGTAGAAAGAGCTAGGTTTTGGCTTGTATGTTGCTATTATGAAGACATTTGCATCAGTTGTCGTTTGGCTTCCTCGTATTCGGCCAACATCTCATTCATGACCTCAGCTACCGTCTGAATGCCCTTGCCCTTGAACTGCGAGGCATTCTGACCAATCTCCACTTCTCCGTTTACCAGATCACCTTCGAAGATACCCATACGGTTACGTCCAGCACCTATTATTTCCAGCAGCTGTTCAGCAGTAGCACCTTCTGCTTCTGCCTTATCAAGCTGTTCGCGATATGGGTTCTTCGCCATACGGGTAGGCGACAGCTTTTTCAATATCAGCATGGTGTCACCCTCTTCCAAATTCAGGCAGAAGTTCTTGAATGCCTCACTGGCAGAGCTCTCTACAGTGAGCGCAAAACGGGTACCTATCTGTACGCCTTCAGCACCTAAGGCATAGGCAGCCAATATAGACGGGCCATTGCCAATGCCACCAGCAGCCATCAGGGGCAATGAAGTAGCTTTGCGCACAGCAGGAATCAAACACATGGTGGTGGTTTCCTCACGGCCATTATGGCCACCTGCCTCAAAGCCCTCAGCTACCACAGCATCCACGCCCGCCTCCTCACATTTCTTGGCGAACTTTGATGAAGATACCACATGTACTACCGTGATGCCACGTTCCTTCAGCCAGCCTGTCCATTTTTTCGGACTGCCTGCTGAGGTGAATACCACCTTCACGCCCTTTTCAGCAATGATGTGCATCATCTCTTCCACCCCAGGCTTCATCAGAGGAACGTTCACGCCAAAAGGCTTATTAGTAGCTGACTGACATTTCTCAATATGTTCTTCCAACAACTCAGGCGTCATCGAACCAGCGCCAATCAAGCCCAAGCCACCAGCGTTGCTCACCGCAGCTGCCAGACGCCAACCGCTACACCATGCCATACCACCTGCTATTACAGGGTACTCTATACCAAAAAGAGAAGTAATTCTATTCATCATTCCATCATTTTAAAAGTGAGGGCGCAAGTTACTAATTATTTTCCACTCTGCAAACTATCAACCTGTGCCACGTCATAGTTTTTCAGCACCTCCAAGGTTTTCTTCACATTGCGCTTATGGCGGAAATCCCAATACTCACGGGTAAAGTACTTCGTCAGATGATAAGCCAAGTCGCCAGTAAAGGTTAAGCCATTGGATGGTGCCACATATCTGGGAATCTCCAGCTGCATCGTGACCTCTGGCTTCTTGGGGAGCTTCAATACGGGCATCGTGTAGTCAAACTCCATCCAAGGTTTGTCTGATACGGCCGACTGACTTCCAATAAAGCCTTTCCCGTTCAATTCCTCCAACGCACGTGTGTTGAGCTTAATCTCACCATCGCTCTTGAGCAATTCGTCCAAGCGGAGGGAATCGGCTGGGGTCCAATCTTGTGCATACGCCACACCCCCAGCCATCACGAGCAACAGCATCATGAAGTACCTCAGTCTCATAGAGCTCAAAGAACCATTACCACCAGCGGTAGCCCGAGCCAGCTAAAGGCTCATCCCCAACAGTATCAATTATAGTAAAGCCGCCCGAATGCTTTACATGACTCCACCAGCGGCGGTAGTGAGCTGCAGCATCCAGCAATTCTTCTTCGTTCAGGAAATAAATACCCTCGTAGTTGACGGCATCATCACGCACCATGCGGCATCCTAAAGAGGCATTCTGCCCTGTGCGGATAGACTCGATCACCCACAACACACACTCTCCCAGACGAGGTTTGCCACCTGCCAGGTAAGACACAGGAGCCAAGGGGAAAGAAGGTATCTCAGTCAGGTCTTCGGCATAATATAGCAATGCCTCAATATCGTCGGTCGTAAACTGTGGCATCACCACAGTACCCGTCTCTTCGTTCACAGCCAAGGCACCCGCCTTGAGTTGCTTCACGAACAAATCCACATCCGGGTTCTCCATGTCCAGTGTATCATCTGAACAAGAAACCCACATACATGCCAATGACAACAGCATCAGCAGAATCCAATATCGGCTCATCGTCTTCATAATGCAGTGGATTTTAGTGATTAATAACTCATGCGGACACCGCATAACAGATTCACATTGACAGCCTGTTCCGTACGCAAGGTGCGAGTGGTGCCATCGGTATCGAAATAATGCGAGACCGAAGGCTCGGCATATACCGCTAGGTTGTCAGTAAACTTATACCGCACACCCAAGCCAGCCGTAGCCGCCAACTGCACAGGTTCCTCGCTGAAGCTCTTACCCAGCAGTTTCTCCACCACGCCACCAACGGTAGCATACACATCCACCTTCTTACCTTCAGTCAGATTCACATCCAACTTTACAGGCAGAGATAGTGATGACTGACTTTCGTCATTACTTACTGGCAGGTAGTTATACAACAAACCAGCCTCTACCGAAAGGGTCTTGTTGAGCTTTCGCTCCACCGTCATGCCGGCTGTCAACGGCATATTGTAGTCACCCTTAGGGAGAGACGATCCAAACGCTGGTTTCAATGCCCAGCCCGATTTCTTATCATTTACTGCCACTGTAGTTGCAGTTTCATTACTTCCTTCACTTACCAAGTTGCCATTAGAAGCATTGGTCAATCCATTATTGGGCTTCCCCCCATTGAAATAGCCACGTTCTATAATCTGGAAAGTCACCTCTACAGGCACCATCTCATCATCATCGTCAGCCTCAGCCTCGTCAAACGATGCAGGCTCCAAACCGTTGACCGATGACCGTTGATCATTGAGCATGGAACGTTGAGCAGCAGCTACAGGCTCTGCCACCTTATTATATATAATAGGTGTGTCTCCCTCGGGCAGGTTACTCTCTGGAGAGGTCTCCAACTTGGCTGACACATCAGAAAAAGCTTGTTGAATATCTTGTTCCTGAGAATTGAGGTACCAGAAGGCTACCGACCCAAGGGCCAGCACCAACAAGACAGAAGCAGCTGCCATCCACCTACGATAGATAGGCCTGAGTACGGCACGCTTAGTAGGCACTTCCTCCATCGGCGTTGTCATCACAGCAGAGAGGTCTTTCTCCAAGTCCTCCCAGAAACCCTCCTTCACGGGCATCTTTGCTTCGCCTAAGCTTTGGAACAGTGCTGAAAAGTCATCTTTCTCCTTCATGCTCGACATATTGTTTAATCTTTTTTGCTAACAAACTCTTCGCATATCGGAATTGAGACTTTGATGTATCTGGCTTGATGTGCAGCAGGTCGGCTATCTCCTTGTGCGACTTGTCCTCGAAGACAAAAAGGTTAAACACCATCCTGCATCCTTCGGGCAACTGTGCCACCATGTTCATCAGGGTTTCCTCGTCTATCCCCCTGGCTTCGGCCATCACCGCCTTCTCATCCACATCGGGCAGGTCAGGCAGCTCCTCGTTGTCCATCAGCAGCAGTCCGTTAGCATGCTTCCGCCTCATAAAGTCGATTGCCTGTGCGCTCATCACTTTGTACATCCAGCTCTTTAGTGCACTTTCACCTCGGAAAGTAAAGTGGGTGAAGATTTTGATGAACCCGTCGTGCAACACATCGTGAGCGTCGTCCAAGTTACCGGTATAACGATAGCAAACGGCAAGCATTTGCTCCGCATATTGAGTGTATAGTTGCTTGCGAGCATCCGCATCGCCTTTTCTACACCCCTCCACCATTATCAACTCGTCGGCATTCACAACTAACGGACCTACATCTATGCTCAATTCATGCTTTCTATTAGTAAGACGCAAAGAGAGCCAGAAAGGAGGTAAGGGTTTTTGTTAAAAAGTATTAAAGCAACATCAGCAGGCCTTGAAACTCATGTCAAGTCCCTTGACAGAGTGTGTCAGTGCCCCTACAGAGATATAGTCCACCCCACACTCAGCATAGTCACGCAGGGTATCAAAGGTAATACCGCCAGACGATTCCGTTTCAAAACGGCCACCCACCATCTCTACAGCCTTGCGTGTCATCTCGGGCGTGAAGTTGTCGAACATGATACGATCAACACCTCCCAAGTCCAGCACCTGCTGCAGTTCGTCGAAGTTGCGCACCTCAATCTCTATCTTCAGGTTCTTGCCTTTAGCCTTGCAGTATTCCTTGGCACGTGTAATCGCCTTGTCTATGCCCCCGGCAAAATCCACATGATTGTCTTTCAGCAATATCATGTCGAACAAGCCAATACGATGGTTCATGCCCCCACCAATCTTCACCGCCATCTTTTCCAGAATACGCATACCAGGAGTAGTCTTTCGCGTATCCAGTACATGGGTGTGTGTGCCTTCCAGTCGCGACTGGTATCTATGCGTCATGGTAGCTATGCCACTCATGCGCTGCATAATGTTCAGCATCAAACGTTCGGTTTGCAAGAGGCTCTGCACCTTGCCCTCCACCACCATCGCCACATCGCCAGGCTTCACGGGCGTTCCGTCTTCTATAAAAACCGTCACCTTCAGTTCGGGGTCAAAACGGTGAAACACCTCCTTGGCCACCTCAACGCCAGCCAAGATACCCTCCTCCTTGATGAGCAACTTCGACTTGCCCATGGCCGTTGCTGGGATACACGACAAAGTGGTGTGGTCGCCATCACCAATATCTTCTGCAAACGACAGATCAATCAGTCTGTCTATCAATTCTCTTTCTTTTTCCATATCGTTAATATTTTATTTTCTACAAAGATAGACAAATATCTTAAAATATACTAACTTTGGAAGCAGATTAAAAGCAAGAATAACATGAAGACGGTATTACTGGTAGTTGGAAAGACGGTGGAGAAGTATTATATCCAGGCGATAGAGGAATATGTGCAGCGCACCAAGCACTATATCTCGTTCGATATAGAGGTCATTCCCGAACTGAAAAGTACCAAGAGCCTGAGTGAGGAACAGCAGAAAGAAAAAGAGGGAGAACTCATCCTAAAAGCCTTGCAGCCAGGAGATACAGTGGTCTTGCTCGACGAACATGGCAAGGAACTGCGTTCGGTGGAGTTTGCCGACTATATGAAGCGCAAACTAAACACCACCAACCGCCGCTTGGTGTTTGTCATCGGTGGCCCCTACGGCCTCTCACCTGCCGTCTATGAAGCTGCCCACGAAAAGCTGTCGCTCAGCAAGATGACCTTCTCTCACCAAATGATCCGCCTTATCTTCGTGGAGCAGCTCTACCGTGCCATGAGCATCCTGCACGGCAGTCCTTACCACCACGAGTAAGGCCTCAGCCTATATAGCTCAATATCAAATCAACAATCTCATCTTCGGTCTTACCTTCGGCAGAGATGACCAGCTGATAGTTTTTGGTGTCGTAGCGTGAAGTCTTGGTGTATTTCTTGACATAATTTTCACGCATCTTGTCAATCTTATCAATAGTCTTGCGTGCCTCTTCAGGCGTCATGTTTTGCTTGCGAGCCACACGCGCCACACGATACTCCATAGGAGCTTGGATAAGTATGTTTACATGATTGGGGTGATTACGGAACACAAAGAAGCCGCAACGACCGGTAATGACACATGATTCAGTCTCGGCAATGCCTTTCAGTATCTCTGTCTCGGCCTTGAATATATCATCGGTGGTTATCAGTTCTGGCTCCACGCCCATCTTTGCCTCATAAGTATATACATCAATCTCACCTATGCGCATGATGCGTCCGAATTCTGCCCACCAACTTTGGTTTTGTCCTTTAAGTTTCTCGATTTCTTCTACGGTGAGGTGAAATCTCTTCTCAAGTTCTCTGATCAGTGCCTTGTCATAGAATCTCACACCCAACTTCTCGGCCAATTTCTTTCCGATGGTACGACCACCGCTGCCCAACTCGCGGTTAATCGCAATAACAAATTGTTCGTTCTTGTTCATAGTATTAGTTTTTGCTGTTATTACTGCAAAGATAAATAAAAAAAGAAAAACAGCTATCTTCACAGGCAGCTATTTTTAAAGAAGTCAAATAAATTAATTTAATATTTTTCGTAACTTTGGATAAGTTACTCCGAGATTTTCCGCAACTATGCATCAGAGCTAAAACTATAAGATTATGGAAGAGCAGAAAAACAACAAGCGAGTACTGAGCATTAAACTCGACAACGATGTGAAGAAGCTCTCTATCACTGGCACGAACAGTGACGAGAAAGTAGTAATGCGCCAGGAACTGAACAAGGACGACTTGGAGCAGGCAACAGGAGGTGCAAAAGCTATTAATGGTCAATGTCCACCAAGGCATTTTTATAACGTCATGATTTTGTTTTTACACAACTTTACAATAACTTGAAGACAATATCCATCTCGGGGAAAAAATAAAAATACTTTATACTCGCATCCTTACCTTTGTGAGGTATAACCTTGCATTCTATTTTTGACTTCGTGAATGGTTGATTAAATAGGCGGTCTGTGAAGATCGCCTTTTTATGTTTTTATACATACAAAAAAAGATAAGTTTTGATGTGGACCCCGAAAGTTTCCTTTAACTACCAACCAAGTTGACTGAGGCCCGCATCTTTGTACCATGAGGTGGCATGGTAGGACTTATCCATGTCATCAGAGATGTCGTTGGTCTTGGGAATGTAATGAGTGATGCCATGGGCCGTCTCCATAGAGAACCAGCGACTGGCACTGGAGTAGTATTTGGGGGTGGTGTGCCATGCTACGAGGGCATGCTGATAGACATTGAGCCACGTAGCGAAAGCATCTTCTTTCATCAAGGTCTTCATGATATCTACCATGTCGAAATTATAATGCCTATCGACGAAGTTACGACGGTCGTAGGGGAAGATGGCATTGCGCAGGGCTACGTTGTCAACGCCTGCAACGCCTTTCAACCCCTCGGCAGTAGCTTTGGCCAGCGCTTCGAGCACACCGCAATCTACCACACCGATGGTGACGCCTCCATGCCAACTGTCGTTGGTGGGGATGCCGTTGTTATCGCCTTCATAGCGCTGGTTGTAATAGTCGAAGAATGCTTGTCCCATACCCACAGGCACATTGTTGTCAGACAACATGGCAACCAACATGGTGTCGTAGGGCGCTCCTGGACCAGGGGTCTCTGTGGGCGAGGCAATAATATACTTGGTGCAGTTGCGCAGCTCATACGCCACCTCCATGGAAAGCATATAGCAGGCATCGAACATCACAAAGTCGAACTTCTGTCCCAAAGATGACAAGGCTTCTGCCAACCCGGATATAGTTGTCTTGCCACGAGCATCGCCCGATAGCGTACCATTCTGTTGGTCAATGCCGATATATTGCCAACCATCACCATGTGACCAATAGACAAAGCCATAGCTGTTGGCAGGGTAATTGGTAGTGGCAAAGCTGATGACCTCCTTGATTACTGCCGGGTCGGTAGATAACACATCGGTATCAAACTTCTTTACTTCCACGAGCATCGTCTTGCCATCGACCGACTTCCCCAGTCGCCAAATGGTAGGCAGAAAATCATCATCGCTTTTATCAGCAAAGATCAATACGTGATTCTGATTCAGCAAATGGGCATCCAGCTGCGCAGCGCCAGCCAGCATCTCGGCAAAGTCGCCCGACTCCCCATTGGTCTTCAGCAAGAAGCTTAACGAGTTGTCGCCCGCCATATAGAGAATAATCGTGCGAGGAAGCTTATTGACCGGCGAAAGGTCAGGTATGGGTATCTGAGCAGCTGTAGGAGCTGAGGCAGGAGCAGGTGTATTGGAAGGCTCAGTGGTAGCAGACGAACCTTTGTCTCCGCATGCACAACACACACAGAGAGACAACGACAGACATGCTATATGTAGCCACCATGACTTCATGACTTACCAACCCAACTGACTTAACCCAGCAGCCTTATACCACGATGTTTTTTGATACTCGGCATCTCTGGTTGCGGAGTAGCCACCTGCCGGAATGTAATGGGAAACACCATTGGTGCCTTCCATGGAGAACAGGCCCACTGACGCATTGGACGAATAGTTTTTCGGTGTAGTATTCCAATATGGCAACGCATCCTGAAAGGCTTTTTTCCACTCATCCACTCCTACAGGGTCAAGCACCTTCTCCATCAGTTGCACCATATCGTAGTAACCAACATGACCGCTACTTCGTTTGTCGTAATCGAATACTTCGCTGCGCAAGGTATTGAGGTTAGGAGTAGATGAAAGATGTGCCTTGGTCACATCAGCCAACTTATCCAGTTTCGTACAATCGATTACACCCATTGACACACCACCCGTCCAGTTGGCGTTGGTGTTCTTGACATTAGGATTGTACTTATCGTTGTAATATTTGAAATAAGTCTCCGCCATCTTTATCGCTGCTTGCGACGAGGTAAACATCGTGGGCACTATGTCAGTGTAAGGAGCACCAGGACCTGGGGTTTCCGTAGGAGAGGAAATAATATAGTCGGCACAGTCCTTCAACTCGTAAGCCGTTTCCAATGAAAGCATGAAGCAAGCATCGAACATGATGAAGTCGAACTTCTTAGGAGCTTGTTTCAGCACTTCTGCCATCTCGGGGATGCCCGACTTATAATCAGCTGATTTATTATTCCAATCAACGCCCATCCACCGTAGCGGAGAGGTAGAACGGATGGCCACATTCTCATACTTACCTGGCAGCCATCCTTCGCCATGCGACCAATACAAGAGGCCGTAGCTCTTGGCTGGGAACTCGGTAAAGGCCTTGTTCATCACCTCTTTCAAAATGGTGGGCTCAGTAAACGTAATCTCCTGGGGATACTCATAGATAAGTTCCTCCTCAGTAGTAATCACCAGCGTTTTGTTATCAGGGTCGGTATCTGACGCCTTCACCTCGCCTTTCTTTATCAGACGGTAAAGCTTAGGATGCACGGAGGCTGAATACTGGTCGTAGAAAACCAACAGGTTGTTATGGCTATAGAGACTGTTATTCAATGTCTTGATGGCTTCTGCCATCTCAGCCAAATCGTCGGCAGCAAAACCATCACGCCCCAGATTATTGTCGCCACCCATGTATAAGAGTACCGTACGGTCGGCCACAGAACCATGTGCCGGCGGATCAGGTACTACAAAAGGCTCAGGACCAGGATCGGGGTCATCTTCTTTACTACATGCCGTGATGAGCAACATGGAGGGAATGAGCCAAAGATATAAGAGTAAGTTTTTGATAGACATTTATACTAAAAGTTAAAGTTCTTCTGGCTTGGTGAACTTGAAATCATTCTCCTTAACCTCTATCAGTTTGATAGCATCTTTAGTGAGACGATTCTTCACCTTTGCCAGTCGCTTTTCCAGCTTGTTTTTCTTTGTGTTGAACAACATCATGCAGGTATAGTTTTGCCTGCCCTGTTCGGCCAGATAATCGCGTAACTGGAATGAATAGCCAGAACGGCGATGGAGGTAGCGCTTGCGGTCGAGCTCGGTATCATTCAGTTCCTGCATCTCAGTATAATAGGCCACAGAGTCGTTGAAAGACGCCGCTACACCTACCATATAAACGGTGGTCTTGTAAACTTTAGGGGCCTTAGGTTCCTTGGCCGATGCCTGTGTTACGACAAAGACCAACATGATAGCGAAAAATATTCTAATAAATTTCATATATTCCAATAGTAAGCATATTATACGGTGCGAAGGTACGAAAAAAAACCGGTATTCCTATAAAGGAGTACCGGTTTTTAATCTTTTTTGGAATTGATATGGCTATTTATCCCAAATAAGCCTTGAGCAACTTACTACGATTACTTTGTCTTAATCTTCTGATTGCCTTTTCCTTAATCTGACGAACACGCTCACGGGTGAGACCAAACTTGTCGCCGATTTCCTCTAATGTCATTTCCTGCTGACCGATGCCAAAGAACATCTGGATGATATCCTTTTCGCGTTCGGTTAACGTAGAAAGCGCTCTATCAATTTCCTTCGCAAGAGACTCGTTCACCAATTCACGGTCGGCCATTGGAGAGTCGTCGTTAGGCAACACGTCCAGCAAGCTGTTGTCCTCTCCTTCTACGAAAGGAGCATCAACAGAGATGTGGCGACCTGACACCTTGAGGGTATCTGCCACCTTGTCAACTGGGACATCCAGCGTTTCTGCCAGTTCCTCTGCCGACGGACGACGCTCGTTCTCCTGCTCAAACTTAGACAGGGCCTTACTGATTTTGTTCAGTGAACCCACCTGGTTCAAAGGCAGACGTACGATGCGCGACTGTTCGGCAAGGGCTTGCAAGATTGACTGACGGATCCACCAAACGGCATAGCTGATAAACTTAAAACCACGCGTTTCATCAAACTTCTCGGCTGCCTTAATCAATCCGAGGTTACCCTCATTGATCAAGTCAGGCAAACTAAGACCTTGATTCTGATACTGTTTTGCAACAGACACTACGAAACGCAGATTAGCACGTGTCAGCCTTTCCAAAGCCTCACGGTCACCCTTTCGGATGCGCTGAGCCAGTTCTACTTCTTCTTCTACAGTAATCAATCCTTCACGACCTATCTCCTGCAGATATTTGTCAAGCGACTGACTTTCGCGATTGGTGATACTTTTGGTAATCTTTAATTGTCTCATTCTTTCAAAAAACCGAATTTGGGTACAAAATTAGATAATATATTTATAATACCCAAAAAGAGTGCCGACTTTTTTTGTCAGCACTCTCTCTATATTTAATTAGTCAACGGTATGCTTCGCATCAATTCTGTTGCGACTCGGCCAAATCGATGCAAGCATCTTTGGCACTCAATGCTTCAGAAAATCAACGGTCAATGGTCAACAGTCAACGTTTCACTCCTGACTCAGATCTACTGCAAAGTTGGCACGACGGCCGCTTGGGTAGATACCAGAGATGAACAATACCTGCTCAGGAGATTGGGTAGCTTGCTTCAGCACGTTCTGCAGATCCTCCTCTGAACGGATGGTCTCATTGTTGGCACGAAGGATGATAAAGCCTTTTCGGATGCCTGCATCCTGCATCTTTCCCTTGTTCACGCCTGTTACTTCCAAGCCATAGCTCAAGTTGAGCTGCTTCTTGGTATCATCAGAGATGGCACGGAAAGCAGCGCCCAAAATATCCATATCAGCGCTCTTCACCACCTTGGTGTTACCTTGTGAATTTTTCAACGTAATATCGAATGTCTTCTCGCTCTTCTTACGCATCACGGTCACCTTCACCTTGTCACCTGGACGATGCTGAGCCAAAGCCTCTTGCAGGTCGCTGAACTTATGTACTTTCTTATTGTCAACGGCAGTAATCACATCATCTACCTGCAGCACTCCGGCAGCAGAGCCACCTTCTACAACTTCAGCCACATATACACCGTCCTTCACACCCAGTTCGTCGATCTTCTTACGCATCTCTTCTGCCTGTGCCTCGCTCATGGTAAGGTCAGTACCCAGGGTATTACCCTTGACACCCAACAAAGCACGCTGTACGGTACCATACTGCTTCAGGTCAGCTACCACCTTGGTCATGATGCTGGTAGGAATGGCGAAGCCATAGCCGGAATATGCTCCTGTTGGAGAATACAGCATGGCGTTGATACCTACCAATTCGCCCTTGGCATTCACCAAGGCACCACCAGAGTTACCTGAGTTGATGGCAGCATCGGTCTGGATGAACGACTGAATGTTGGCAGCCTGTCCGTTAGAAGCGGTATTGCCCAATGAACGAGCCTTCGCACTAACGATACCTGCCGTAACGGTTGAGTTGAGGTTGAAGGGGTTACCCACAGCCAGTACCCACTCGCCTACCTTCAGCGCATCTGAATCGCCTACAGGCAGTGTTGGGAAATCATTGCCCTCAATCTTTACCAATGCCAAGTCGGTATCAGCATCGGTACCAATCAAGCGACCTTTCAACTCACGCTCATCGTTGAGTTTTACCACAATCTCGTCAGCTCCTTCTACCACATGGTTGTTGGTAACGATGTAGCCATCCTTAGAGATGATAACGCCAGAACCGTAACCTACACGAGGCTGGGTCTGGATCTGACGCTGCTGACCGCGACCGTCGCCAAAGAAGAAGTCGAAGATGTCAGGCATATCCTGTACGGTCTGCGTGCGGCTCAACTGTGTAGAGCGGATATGCACCACAGCATGGATAGAAGCCTCAGCAGCAGCTGTCAAATCAACGGGCTGTGCATCGGTTCCATTGTATGAAGCCAATCGCATGTTGTCATTCTGCTCGAATAAGTCTGTGAAAGTAGCTGTCGGCTGATTCTTTTCCATCAGTTTGTAGGTGGTAACACCTGCCACCCCTGCACTCAGCAATACAATTGCCACAATGCCAAAGAAAGTTTTTGTCTGTTTCATATTATCTATCTTAATTGTTAATATTTTTGTTTGATTTAATTTAACACCGCTAAGATAAGGGCAAAATTCATACACTTGTATCTTTTGTCACTTATTTTTGTCCTCTTTTAACTAAATACTTAAACAGCTTAACAGGGCTTAACGGCAGAGTCTGCCATTTTTACATTTAGTAAGGAACATGATAAGAAATTATGCCAATGTAACGCCTATACCTGGCTCGTCTGGCAGTGTAATCTTACCTTTTACCACTTCCATGCCCTTAAATCTGTCGTTCGAGATTAACAAGTTGCCATCCAGGTCGGCAAAGTCAACGGCAGGCGACAGCTGGGCAGCTGCACTCACGGCACAGGATGTTTCCGTCATGCAGCCCACCATCACCTTCATACCTAATGCCCGTGCAAAGTTCACCATCTTCCATGCCTCACGCATACCGGTACATTTCATCAATTTGATATTGATGCCATGAAACGCTCCCTGCAAGCCAGCCACATCCTTGAGACGCTGACATGACTCGTCGGCAAAGATGGGCAACGGGCTTCGTTCTGTCACCCAGGCAGCATCATCTAACTGGTCGATGGGCATGGGTTGCTCCACCATCACGATGCCATGCTCTTTCAGCCAATGAATCATCTCGAGTGCATATTCCTTGTCCTTCCAACCTTGGTTGGCATCCACGGCAATAGGCAGGTCGGTCACCTCACGGATGGTCTCTATCATCTCTTTATCATGATCGGAACCCACCTTCACCTTTAATATATTGAACAGGTCGGCACATTCTTTTGTCTTTTCGCGCACCACATCGGGCGTATCAATGCCAATGGTAAATGTAGTGCTGGGGGCTAAGGCCTTGTCCAAACCCCATATCTTGTACCATGGAGCGCCCAACAGTTTGCCTACCAGGTCGTGTAAAGCAATATCTACAGCAGCCTTGGCAGCTGGGTCGGCATCGCTCAAACCATCAATATAGGTCAGTATCTCGTCCAACTTGAACGGATCGTCAAATTGCTCAAGGTTTACCTTACTCAGAAAATTGCTCACACTCTCTACCGTCTGACCCAAGTATTGAGGCATAGACGCCTCACCATAGCCAATGATGCCATCGTATTCTATCTCCACCTGCACATCCGGGGTGGTGGTACGAGAATAAGAAGAGACGGTAAACACATGCCTCAGTTGCAGTTCGTAGGGGAAGAAGCGCAACTTCATACGGGCACCCGTACCATGATTGATATGGGGTGCAGCTATTGTGTCTGCCTTACCTTTGCATCTGGCAATAGTCAAACCAGCGGCTGATCCTAATGCCACCCATCCGGCTGTTTTTAGAAAAGTTCTTCTGTCGGTCATTTTTAATTGAGAATTAAGAATTGAGAATTGACAATTAAATGTGTGATAATTATATTAATTGTAATAGGGGTTCTTGTCCGTGGTGTTCAATCCAGCCTCCTTATTAATATATGGAAGGATACGAACAGCATAGAGCAAGCGGTTCAAATTCATTTCATCAAACAACTCATCAGATGGCAACAAGCTACTTACATGCACATTGCCTTGAGAGTGTATGAACCTGCCATTGCCCAGATACATGCCCACATGCGAAACACCCTCTTTGCGTTCCGGGGTAGCCTTACGGCCGAAGAAAATCAGATCGCCCGGCTCAATGTTGCTGTAATCTGGAGCAATGTCAATATGTTGACCAACCTTCACCATCTGCGAAGCATCACGAGGAATAATCATATCGTGCATATAGTAAATATTGCGAATGTAGCCGCTGCAATCCATGCCCTTGGAGGAAGTACCCGCCCATATATATGGGAAACCCATCATGGTATAGGCAGTCTCGATGAGTGATGCAGCATCCTGCTTCAAGTTCTTTCGCCATTCATCTATAGGCATTGCTATCTTATCAGCGATATAGCCTTTGCGACCATCAGGGAACTCCACCTGATAGTATCTGCCCTGCTTCCCTAAAAGCTTGAGACGGTCGCCCGCCACCACATCGGAAACCGTCTGCGACTGGTCGTTCGCCTCAGCATATACCGTACCGAAATGCTCTGTCACCGTCACCTTGGCAGCCTTGTTCCATGCGTCATATTCCGCTTTGGTCATGCGCCAGATGCCTACAGGGTGTACCCATCCCGTATAGTCGTCAGGCGTCTGTATCTCATACCAGGTGTCGAATGCCAGTACCTTGACAGGCATACCCATCAACGCCTGCGTACTCATCTCCGCTGTAAAATTCGGTGTTTGACGTAAGTTGCACACCGAGAGGTTGACCACAGCATAGTCCTTTCCATCGTGTATGGCAGTATCTTTCTCCACCTCCTCAACAGCAGCAGTTGGTTGGGGTTCGCCTTTTATGATAAATGGCAATGTAATCGCCAAGACAACCAGTGCGGTGAGCAATGAGACACCACACATCATCAGTAGTAGTTTTTTCTTTGACATAACTTCATTAATTAGAGTTGTGCAAAGTTACGAAAAGTCGAGAGCAGAACAAAATAAACTTGTTTATTTTTTATGCCGAGACGGAGTAACTTATCTAAAGTTATGGAAAGTCGAGCGAAAAACCAAACTTGTTTGACCTTAAACAAGCTCCTTAAATAAACGCTAATTTTTAATCCCTCGTGAGGGAGAAAATAATTCCTCGTGAGAGATTAAAAAAAAACCAAAATCCGAACAACGAACAGTAGAACAGAAAAAAACTTTGCCCCACCAAAATCAAGACTCAATATTAGGTTTCTTTCAAGTAAGAGCAGCAATTATTCTTCATTTAATTAGGTAAAAACCGTTTTTTGTGTATATTTGCATTCAAATATTGAACAATTTATGGCAACAAGGATATACATAAAACAATAATATCCAAACAATATGAACAACAAAGAACCTGGATACGTTTATATACTGACTAATCCCAGCTTTCGCGAGGATTGGGTAAAGATAGGCAAGAGCAGTCGTCCTGTGGATGTACGGAGCAAGGAATCACAGAAACACCTCTGGTGTCTATCAAGATGCCAAGTATTTTTCATATAATGGGAAAGTGCTGGATGAGATAAGGAAAGATTTAAGAAATCAAAATATAAAACATATAAAACGTTGTATAACATGAGTAACATACAGAATAATAAAAGTTCATTTCATCGCGACGAACAATTCCCCTTTTTATATTCGCAAGTACATAGTCATATCATCGAAATCAGACAAACACTGATTATCGTTGATGCCGATGTTGCTACCTTGTATGGCGTTGAGACCAAGAGAGTAAATGAAGCGGTGAGGAACAACCCTGACAAGTTCCCCGAAGACTATATGTTTGTACTTACAACAGAGGAGTTACAAGATTTGCGGTCGAAAAATTCGTCCACAAAAGTCTCCACCAAAAGCCGGACATTGCCCAAGGCTTTCACGGAGAAGGGACTCTATATGCTTGCTACCATCTTGAAAAGTGAACGGGCAACAGCAGTAACCTTTGCCATCATAGAAACTTTTGCGAAGGTTCGCAGCTTGAAACGAGAACTCGTTGAACTCCATAAAGAGACTGACAGCCACAAACAGAAAGATAAAATGCGTCATTTCGGCGAAGTGCTATCTGACATTGTTATGCCTGACTTGGAAACCTCTGAAACAGAATCCACATTGGAATTGAACTTCTTTATTGGCAAAATAAAGCATACCGTGAAGAGAGTAAAGAAAAATAAAGATGACAAAAGAGATAATCAATAAGCTTATTTTATGTATCCTGCCCCTAATGCCTATCAGGGTGCCAAGTATTTTTCGTATAACGGGAAAGTGCTAGATGAAATAAGAAAGGAAGAAGAAATAGGAAACGATTAAAGTAATATGTTATGGCAAGCAAACAGAAGCATAGTATAGAGGAGCTGGTGGAGCAATGGGCTAAAGAGCAACTGAAAGGAATAAAGATTTACACCAAGAACGATTTCATCAATTCGCAAATTGAAAAGGCATTAAAAACAGCTCCTTCAAAAAAAGGAGGTAAGGGACCAAATTACCCCGACATTAAATGCATGATTCCGACAGCAGAAGGGGACATTCCTGTGATGATTGAAGTTAAGGGGATGGAAGATGCGCTTATAAAGATTGATGAAGAGACAGGATTGCCCGATAATGAGACGAAAAAAGGCGAGCCGAACTTTGCAAATATCTCCAAATATGCAGTCAATGGTGCCGTACACTATGCCAATGCTGTCGTGCGACATACAACATACAAAGAGGTGATAGCCATCGGAGTAAATGGATATGAGGAAGAAACTGGCAACATCATTTATGAAGTAAGTGCATGGTTCCTTTCCCGTCAGAATCTCTTCATTCCAAAAGAAATTGGACGCTACAGCGACCTCTCGTTCCTGTTGACAGCGTATCAACAGGAATTGTTAAAGCAACTTGCTGAGATTAACCTAACTGAGGCTGAGATAGAGCAGCAGAAGTCCAAGTTGGAGGATGACATTGAACGCAAGCTGAAAGACTTGAACCAAAAGATGCAGGACGAACTGCATATTGTAGTCAATCAGCGCGTACAGCTTGTGACGGGCCTGATTATGGCAGGATTAGGGGTAAAAAATGAGGACGGCACGTTCAAGGTACACCCATTACAAGAAGACGAATTGCGGGGCAACACCGATGCTGAGAACAACGATGGTGCTGTCATCATGGGTAGAATCAAGTCTTACCTGAAAAACAAGAGTCTGCCCGAAGAGAAAATAGACATGATTTATGGTATTCTTAAGGTGGTGTTCTTAAATTCACATCTTGAAGTGCCTGTGAACGGTGAGAGCAAGCTTAAGACACTATATTGTGACATTAAAGCAGATATCATCCCATTCCTCACAGGCGAATTGCACAATCTGGACTTTACAGGCAGACTGTTTAATGTACTAAATGCGTGGGTTGCCGTTCCTGATGGTGCCGAAAACGATGTGGTACTCACCCCCCGCTCTGTCACGGAATTGATGGCAAAGCTTTGTCAAGTGAACAAGGATTCGTATGTATGGGACTTTGCAACGGGTTCTGCGGGCTTCCTTATTTCTGCCATGCACCAAATGATAGCTGATGCCAAAGCCAAGATTGTGGATCCTGACAAAAGGAAAAAGAAAATCCTACATATCAAGACTGAACAACTGCTGGGCATTGAGAAGTTAGCCGACATTTATCTGCTTGCTGTGTTGAACATGATTCTGATGAAAGATGGTTCTGCAAACATCATTCAAGGAGACTCTTTGACGGATTTCAGAGGCAATTACGAGCAAGGAAAGTTGAAAGGCAAGCCCTTCCCCGCAGATGTATTCCTGTTGAATCCCCCTTACTCCGCAGCAGGCAAAGGATTTGTGTTCGTGAAGCGCGCACTTAATATGATGACCCATAAAGGCATGGCTGCTGTTCTCATTCAGGAGAATGCTGGTAGCGGTAATGGGTTGCCATATACAAAGGATATCCTAAAAAACAATACACTTGTGGCCTCTATTAAGATGCCGATAGACCTTTTTATCGGTAAGTCGTCAGTACAAACGGCTATCTATGTGTTTGAAGTAGGTAAACCACACACAAAGGAATCTGTAGTAAAATTTATTGATTTCACGGAAGATGGCTATTCTCGCATGAATCGCCGTCATTCAAGCCAAAGTGTAAATTTGCGTGACACCAACAATGCCAGAGAGCGATATGCGGAGGTAGTGAGGTTGGTTATATATGGTAAGGGCGTAAATAATGAGAACCTAAATTATTTCAAAGGCTCATACCTCGAAGACCACATTTCACTCAATGGCAAAGATTGGACGTATGGGCAGCATAAAAAGATAGAAACTATACCCACAGAAGAAGATTTCCGAAAAGTTGTAAAAGACTATCTTGCCTGGCGAGTTTCTGAAGTAATCAAACAGGAGGACAGCCTGGGAAAACAATAAGCCCTCGGAAACCTTGCCGAGACCCCGAGGGCGGATATAAGAAATTTAAAATTGAAAGTCTGTTTGAAATAAAGAAAGGTAAACGTCTGACTAAAGCACAGATGACAAGCGGTGACATTAACTTTATTGGAGCAACATCCATAAATAATGGACTTACCGCTAAAATTTCAAATTCAGAGCATCTGCATCCCGCAGGGACTATTACAGTCACATACAATGGTTCTGTTGGTGAAGCTTTTTACCAAACGAAACCTTTCTGGGCTTCTGATGATGTAAATGTTTTATATCCTAAAATCCACTTTAATGAACGCATTGCATTATATATCCTTGCTCCATTAATAAAGAAAGGTAAAAGCTATGGCTATTCTTATAAGTGGACTAAGGAGAAAATGGAAGCGGATGAAATTTATCTTCCCATAACTTCAAATAAGAAGATTGATTTTGTTTTTATCGAGGAGCGCGTTCGCGAACTCGAAGAGGAGCGCGTTCGCGAACTCGAAGCCTATCTCAAGGAGGCTGGTTTTGAAGATTGCATATTAACGCAATCAGAAAACGATGCTCTTCGAATGATTACAGAAGGCAAGAAAAAAATGCAAAGATTTGCCATTATCAAAAAGTTTAAGGTGGCGAACTCTCATAACATTTTGAAATCAGATGTTATTTTTAGCAGTGGCACCACCCCATACGTTACCGCCAGTGAAGGAAACAATTCTATCGTCTCATATATTTCTTATAAGCCAGAGATGGTTGAATATGGCAATTCCATAATGATAGGAGGTAAGACACTTGTCATTACATACCAGCCTCGTGACTTTTTCTCCAATGATAGCCATAACCTCGTTTTAACAATCAATGATGAGGCAGGACGTAATGAGTCAGCACAACTTTACATGGTGGCTGCTCTATATAAAACTCTTGGTCCAAAATACTCTTGGGGTGATTCCATCTCTAAGGCGAAAATCAAGAACGATGTGGTATATCTGCCCGTAACAACTGACGGCGACACGATTGACTATGCTTTTATGTCAACATACGTCAGTGCTATCAAGAAGCAATGCATAGCAAGATTGAAGCAGGAAATAGCCAAAGAACGTAGTGCATACGAACAAGTGCTAACAGACCAAGCAAAGGTTGTCGAAATGAATGTGCATAAAAAGAAACAGTCTGAATTTGACGACTTAGATGTTTGGATGGCAGCCGAGCCTTTTGAGCGTTACAAATGGAAAGGGTTCGACCAAAGCATTTGTGAGTTCTTTGGTAATAATCAGACAATTCTTGTTGGTTGTTATAAAGGAAAGAAGTATCAAGAATGGATTCATACTCACAATATATATAATATAAGGTTAGGCAAGACAAAAGGTTCAATGGAGGCAAACCGAGAACTTTTTGAGAGTACATCTATGTTAGTCCTCTATGAATTAGGAAAACCAAATAAGTTGAGTGCGTATAAGATTACTGGCCATTTTGAGATAAGTAAAGACGAATTGATAAAATTGGACTATCCCAATAAGAGACCCAGAAAGAGTTATATGGCATTCGACATTGTACCTCTTGAAATGGATTTGACTTTCTTAGTTGATCATCATTTGATAGAGAGACTCATAGAACTGAATTCCAACAATTCTAAAGGAACGCCAGTCTTTATAGAGCCATAGTTAGAATAGGAGATTGTTCTATTGTGATTTAAGAATAATGAAAGAATATAGAAGTTTGCACAAAATGTTATTCTTTCAACTTGCTGGTTAACTCCAAAGCGCTTAGTGGGTAACTGCAATATAGATTAGTGGGTAACTCGAAATAAGATGGTTTTGAAATAAAAAAAAGAGAAACGATATGTGTAAAATGTCAATTCGGTTTTATAAAGACCATAAGGTACGCGCTGTATGGGACGAAGAGCACAACCATTGGTGGTTCTCGGTTCTCGACATCGTGGGGGCAATCAACGAACAAGATGACCATGAGAAGAACCGCAACTACTGGAAATATCTGAAGACCAAATTGCGGAAAGAACAAAGTGAGGTGGTTAGTGACACTACCCAACTGAAATTGACAGCATCTGACGGAAAGAAATACCGAACCGACGTCATTAGTCAGTCTGGCGTTGATAAATTGGCAAAAGCCATCAGGAACCAACAGGCAATGGCCTTTCTTGACTGGTTCACCTACAGCGACAACACTATTGATGGGCAGAGTCGGAAGAAAGCTTATACGCTATGGGAAAGCAATCTGGTGGCTGACAAAGACGTGGGCAAGGTGAAGGCTCTACAACAGATTCATGCATACCTCTTTGGCGGACTCTACGATTTTGCCGGCAAAATCCGTACGAAAACAATCGCCAAGGGAAATACGCTGTTCTGCTTGGCGGAGCATCTGCACAACTATCTGAAAACCGTAGAGGCGATGCCTGAGACGACTTTCGATGAGATTGTGGAGAAGTACGTGGAGATGAATGCTGCCCATCCTTTTATGGAGGGCAACGGACGCTCAACACGCATCTGGCTTGACATGATATTCAAGAAACGCATGAAAATGTGCGTGGACTGGAGCAAAATAGACAAGAAAGACTACCTTAATGCCATGATTGCAAGCCACACTGATAGTAGTCGTATTCACGAGATACTGAAAGAAGCCCTAACGGACAAGATTGATGACCGCGAAATCTTCATGAAAGGCATTGACTATTCCTACTATTATGAACAGGAATAACGATTGAAGGCGAGGAGTAGATAACTCGAAAAAAAGATGGTTTTGAACAATAGCCACTCAGCATGGGGACATTGAAGGGAAAACTTCACAACTTCTTGATAATTTCCTTCACCTGTCCCATATTGCTGCGCGACACAGGGAGATAATCGTGACTATGCTTGATGAGTAACTGCATGCTACCCGATTTGGAAACAATCTGTTCCACTTGCTGAAGATTGACAATGAAGGCACGATGACAACGTACAATCATGGGATAGGTATGCAAATCATCCTCCATCTGCTTTGAGGTGGCACGTATCATGTCGGTACGCACCTTGCCATCGTGCAAATGATAGACTTTTACATAATTGCCTACTGCCTCTATATACAGCAGATCGGATATCTGCAAACTGATACTATCGTTGGTAGTGCCCATGAGCTTGATGGTTGCAGGAAGCTGGGAAGCAAGCATGACAGTCTGCTTTCGTTCAGAGACACCAGCCTCATGGTACTCTCCTGGGGTAGCCTCATGGGTTTGCTGCATCTTTTGCAACTGCTCGTTCAAGATATGCGTTTCTTCCAACTCAGCTGCCAAATAACGGCTACGATATTTAAAGCGCCAATATAAGCCAATAGCGAATGAACAAAAAGCAACAATTAATAGGGTTTCTATGTAATTGCTAAAAGAAAACTGGTTGCTTTCCACCCTATTGCTTAACACGAAATGACGATACAGGCAAATCATGAGTGCTATAAGCGGTGTATTGATGAGCTGGAACCACAGGTTACGGCGGATAACATAATCCACCCCTTGATCTTTGGACATAGGCATCCTCACAACATATTTCAACACCAAGTCAGTGAACAAACACATGATGATACCCATCACAAAGATATTAAGCAAATGCACATAGGCCTGCCATTGCCACATCTCAAGCCCGAACGGCTTAAAAGCAGCCAATGCCAGTATGACAAATGCGCAACTGACAACACGGACACGTAATATTTCCTGCCAACTATTGTTCATTTCGACGCCAAAGTTACGATATTTTTTTGTTACAACAAGCCATTCGTCACACCATTCGTCCCAGAAAGATGCCATTCGTCACAACAACCTGCCATATATCCCAAATATTTGGAGGGATAAACACCTCAACCTATCTTTGCAACAGAAAAGTGAGGCAGACATAATGCCTGCAACTTACAAAAAAATATAAACGTCTAATTAAATAAAAGTATAGTATTATGAAAACGAAATCTACTCTCAGAGGAATTATGGGTTTGATATTGGTGGTAGCAAGTATCATTAAATTGGCTACCATGTGGGGCATTATGCATTTGAGTTGGCTGGAGAATGCCACCCAAGAGCCTGGTGTATATTATTTCGCCATAGCCATATTGATTTTTGTTGGCCTTCACCTCATCGTAGAAGGATTTAAAGGCTATCTCCCCAACAGTTATATCGTTAAAAAGCTGAAGATTGTGGTGGGCATCGTCATGGTGGTGGGTTTTTCACTCAAACTGGCTGTCATGCTGGGCCTCGTCCACCTAAGTTGGTTGGAGAATGCTTCATCCGATTCTTTGGAACTGTATTTGGCACTGTTCATTCTCCTATATTTAGGATGCTGGCTGATTATTGATGGCTTCAAGAACGATCGCGACCAATGGTTACAACGTCCTTTACCATTAAACGAAGATGGAAAGCGTATTTTATGCCAAGTTAGTTTTGGCGGCGACGAGTATATCTATCGTGGTGAAACTTTCCATGGAGCACGTCTGGAAGCTACTTTCGGTGGTATCCGTCTGGATCTACGTAATGCAGTCATCAACGAAGATGAGGAAATTGACATCCGCACCTGCTTTGGAGGCGTAGAGCTATTTGTACCTACCAATATTAATATAGATATTAAGAGTCGTAGCTTCGTTGGCGGTGTGGGTAACGAGGGAGTGAAATGTGGAGACCCCAAGGCTCCTTGCCTGCATATAGTAGCCAGCAATATCTTCGGAGGGACAGCCATCAAAAACTAAGAGTTAACATTAAAGATTTTAAAACTTACATTATTTACTACAACAATGAAATATATAGGTATGAAAATGGCAGCACTCATGGCTGCACTGATGATGACTATTTCTGCTTCTGCCAAGACACACGACATTGGTGGAAAAATAACAGACGCACAAGGCAATCCTGTACCTTATGTAAATGTGGTACTGCTGTCACTGCCCGACTCGGCTTTCGTACAGGGTGCTGTAACTAACGACGAAGGTACATTCAAGATTGTGACCAGTAAGAACGACGGACTACTGCAAGTGTCTTGCATAGGTTATCAGACACAATACCAACCTGCTGCCGATGGCCTTTCCATCGTATTGATGGAAGATGAGCTGGTCTTGGGCGAGGTGGTGGTAAAGGCACAGTTACCAAAAACGAAGCTTACCGGTGAGGGCTTGCAGACCAATGTCAAGGGCTCCGTACTGGAAAATGTAGGTACAGCCGATGATGTATTGGCAAAGACACCTGGCCTCATCAAGGGTCCTAACGGTCTGGAAGTGATGGGTAAGGGCTCTCCGTTAATCTATATCAATGGCCGTAAGGTGACGGACAACTCCGAACTGAATCGTTTGCAAAGTAATGAGATTCAGAGCGTGGAGGTCATCTCCAACCCTGGAGCACAGTATGATGCTACGGTGCGTGCTGTAGTACGCATCCGTACCATCCGTCGTCAAGGTGAAGGCTTTGGTTTCAACCTCAATGCTCAAGATGGCCAGTCGCTGCAATGGAGCAAAGGTAACGATCCCAATGGCGCTTTCAATATGAATTATCGCACAGGTGGTGTGGATCTCTTTGCCGGCATCAACTACTACAGAGGCACCTCCCGTCAGTTGGCAGATATTGAAAAGAATACTTTTGCCAAGCACATGATTAAAGACAATGGTCATTTATTCCAAGAGTATTTCGAGCAAGGCATTTATGGCAACGTGGGTGTAAACTGGCAGATCAACGACAAGCATTTTGTAGGTGGTAAATTGGAATGGGGCAAACGATTCACACAAGATTCCGATATGGGCATAGATGACACTGTATATGAAGATGGGGTATTGATTGACAAACTGACTACTACTTCAAAAGACCGCATTGGCGACAAGAAACCTTATAATTTGGGCGTGAATATGTATTATAACGGCACCATTGGCCAAAAGTTGGGCGTTGACGTAAACCTGGATTACTATGGTAACGCGAACTCTTCTGAGTCTGTTTCAAAGGAAAAGAGTCCTATGACACATGATGCAGAGATACATAGTCAAAGTTACAACGCAGGACACCTGTATGCTGCCAAAGCCATCATTTCCTACCCTATCTGGAAAGGACAATTGCAGGTGGGCACAGAGGAGTCTTTCTCTCGCCGTGAAGATAATTATGCCATCACAGGCATTGAGATTCCCGCCTCAAAGGCTGAGGTGAAGGAGGATATCTATGCTGGTTTTGCCAACTATGGTTTCTATTTACCTAAAGTAGGACAGATCAGTGCAGGCGTCCGCTATGAGAAAGTACACTACACCTTTGAGGACGCACTGTCACCTGAGTACGACTTGACACGTAACTATAGCAATTGGTTCCCCACTGTATCCTTTGCAGGCAAAGTGGGAAATACGCAACTGATGATCAACTACAGTGCCAAGACACGTCGTCCCAGTTACGCACAGCTTTCCAGTGCTATCAGCTACGATAACCGTTATCTGCTGCAAAGTGGTAACGCTCAGTTACAGCCAGAGCTGACGCATAGCATCAGTGCCACTGCCGTTTGGAAGTTCCTGACCTTTATGGTGAACTATTCTCGTACGAACGATCCCATTATGGTATGGTCATCACCCTATAATGACGAAGGAGTAGTGTTGGTGAAGCCACGCAATATCGACACGCCTTTCCGCATGTTGGTAGTATATAGCATGATTAATCACACCATTGGTCCTTGGACGATGAGTTATACGTTGGGTTTACAGAAGCAATGGCTCACCATCAATGCGCCCGATCCACGCATGGCTTCAGGCGTCCGTACCACCAAATTCAATGACAAGCCCATTGGCGTGTTTCAGTTGAACAATACTTTCAGGTTCAATGGTGGCTGGCAGCTGGAGTTGGGTGGTTTGATGCAGACGAAAGGTTACTCACAGAACATATATATGAAAGATGTGTATTTCAACCTTTCTGCTGCTATACAGAAAACGCTCTTGAAAGACAACTCACTGGTGTTGCGTTTGGAAGGAAGTGACCTTACCCATACAGCTAAGACCAATGTAGATACTGATTTCGGTAATCATACCCTCACTCAGTATAACGTAATGGACTTCCAAAAGGTGAAGTTCTCTGTCCGTTACACCTTCAATGCTGCTCAAAGTAAGTATCGTGGTACTGGTGCCGGTAGTGACCAAAAGTCAAGAATGTAAATATTCACTTTTCATAGTAAGTTTAAATATAAAACATGTATCTTTGCTGAAAAGATAATAAAGATGATATGAAAAAGTTACTGATTCTTTTGTTGGCACTTGTCACCGTTCAGTTGAATGGACAGGATATGGCACATTATAAGCGCGTTGTAAAGGAACTGAGTTCGACCAAATACCAAGGGCGCGGCTATGCACGCAATGGTGCCAACAAAGCAGGGAAATACTTGCAGAAAGAGTTCATCAAAGCAGGAGTGGATGAAGTGATGTGCCAACCATTCAAGTTGGATATCAATACCTTCCCTGGTAAGATGAAACTATCTGTCGATGGTAAAAAGCAGACTCCTGGTGTGGATTTCACCATGCGTGAGTATTCACCTGGTGTCAAGGGTACCTTCCCACTCTACTACATCGACACCCTGCATTACGATGCCGATAAGATATTCCAGGACTTGGAAAAACCAGAGTATAAAGATGCTTTCGTGGTAAGTGATTTCATGTTCTCCTACAAGCATCGGGAAGACTACGCCCGTTTGCAGAAGAAGGACGGTGCCCCTAACGCAGGCATCCTCTTCACATGGGAAGAACCGTTGAAGTTTTACAAGGCATACGGAGAAAAAGTGGTGGACAAGCCCATCATGTGGGTACCCTATCGCTTCCCGAAGGATGCCAAGAGCATCAGTGCCGATATTGAGAACAAGTTCTTGAAAGACTACGAGTGCTTCAATGTCATTGCCAAAGTGGAAGGAACTCGCCACGACAGTTGTTATGTCTTCACGGCCCACTACGACCATTTGGGCAATATGGGTAAAAAGGTGTTTTATGCTGGCGCCAACGACAATGCATCTGGCACAGCCACTATTGTAACTTTAGCTGCCTACTACGCCCAGCACCGTCCTGTCTATGATATGTATTTCATAGCCTTCTCTGGCGAGGATGCTTATCTGAGGGGATCGTTATGGTATGTTGACCATCCCGTTGTGCCATTAGAGCAGATTAAGTATCTCTTCAACATCGACATGATTGGCGATAACAACCCTGTGCAGTATTGCGAGGTGAGCGACGAGGGTATGCGTGGCTATGCCTTGTTTGAGCAGATTAACAATGAGAAGCATCACTTCCAGGCACTGAACCGTGGAACATTGGCGGGCAATAGCGACCACTACCCCTTTGCCACCCACCATGTGCCTTGCATCTTCTTAGAGAACGAAGAGGGCGATGCCTTTAAATACTACCACACCATCCATGACAACTGGCAAAATGCTGTATTCGACAGTTATGAGCCAGTATTCCGTTTGGTGCGAGATTTTATAGAACAATATCGTTAAAACCAAAAGACTATGAGAAAACATTGGATTGACAATTTACGTTGGATAACAGTACTATTGGTGCTGTTATACCATGTCTTTTATTTCTATAATAACAAAGGCGTGTTTGGCGGTATTGGCGGCTTCGGAACCTATCCAGAGTACCCACAATACCAAGATGTGGTGATGTACATCCTCTATCCGTGGTTTATGCCGTTGCTGTTTCTGTTGGCTGGCATCAGTGCCCGCTATGCTTTGCAGAAACATAGCGGTAAGGAATGGTTCAAGAGCCGTACACGCAAGCTCTTGGTACCAAGTACTATCGGTTTGTTTGTTTTCCACTGGATGGTGGGATATTTCAATACCGCTGTGGCAGCCAGGACAGGCGTATTAGAAGGACTTCCGACAGTTGTGAAGTACTGCATCATGGCCATCTCTGGCACAGGGCCCCTTTGGTTCATCCAAACATTATGGTTGCTAAGTTTAGTTTTGCTGTTGGTGTTGGTATTTGACAAGAAAGACAAACTATGGAATTGGTTTGGAAAGGCTGGAATAGTAGTTATTGTACTTTTGGGAGTGTTCTTCTGGTTGGGAGAGCAAACATTGGTTCAACATCCTAAGGCGGATAGCCTTGATGGACTATGGAATCTCTATAAGCCGTTATTCTATCTTGTGCCATTCCTGTTGGGCTATTTTGTGTTCTCACACGACGAGGCACAGCAGAAGGTTACCAAATACTGGATTCCGTTGATGGTTGGTGCTGTGACCACTGGCATCCTTTTGATCGTTACCACGTTTGGTGAAGACAATACATCGCCCCAGTATTTGGGAAGTCCGCTCAACTGCCTCTACGGTTGGCTCATGTGCCTGGCCATGATGGGCTGGTTCAGCACATGCTTCGACAAGACTTCCGCTTTTGCCAGCTATATGACACGAAGCAGCTTTGGCATCTACGTGGTGCACTACTTAGTGATTGCCTCTCTGGGCTATATGATGAAGATGTACACTACCCTGCCACCTGTAGCTATCTATGTCATTTTAACGATTGCTGTATTCGTACTGTCGCCGCTGATTTATGAGATACTTCATCGCATACCTATCGTTCGCTGGTGTGTTTTTGGTGAGAAAGGAAAGAAATAATGAATATCAGATTAGAACAACCAAAAGATTACCGTGAGGTAGAGAACCTTACGAGAGAGGCTTTCTGGAACGTCTATCGTCCAGGATGCACGGAGCATTTTGTACTCAATCAATATAGAGCCGACCCCGATTTTATTCCTTCTTTGGATTTCGTGATGGAGGAACTCCCACCCCTACCCCGCAAGACGGGACTCCCCCTCAGGCAAGGGGAGAGTATCATCATTGGTCATATCATGTTCTCTAAAGCAGAGTTAGTGTTGGGTAATGGTAACAAAATAGCTTCATGGACATTTGGACCTATCAGCATCCATCCCGATTACAAGCGTAAGGGTTATGGATTAAAGTTGCTGAACTATGCCTTGGCACAAGCACGCCAAATGGGTGTTGGTTTCCTTTGCATGGAAGGCAACATCAACTTTTACAAGCACGCAGGTTTCGACCTTGCCAGCAAACTGAACATCCATTACCATGCAGAGCCAAAGGATGCCGAGGTACCTTACTTCCTTGCTCAAGAGCTTATCCCTGGTTGGCTGCAATCAAATGGCATTACAGAAGCAACATATTGTCCGCCTAAAGGATATTTTGTAGCCGACGAGCATCCAGAGGCTTTCGAGGCCTACGAAGCATCTTTCCCTAAGAAGGAAAAGGCATTCCAAGAGGGGCAGCTACCTCAATTCTGCCAAAGTTGCGGCATGCCATTGACTCGGATTGAAGATTGCGGAACCAATGCTGATGGCAGTACCAACTTCGACTATTGCCAGTACTGCTATCAAGATGGCAAGTTCTTGCAAGATGTTACAATGGAAGGGATGATTGAACATTGTGCCCAGTTTGTGGATGCAGTAAACGAAGGTTTGTCCAATCCGATAACAAAAGAGGAGTATATCGGACAGATGAAGATGTACTTCCCCAACCTGAAGCGTTGGCGTAAGGCGCTTATTGTTACTAATGATGAGGCTATGAAGAAGAATCCTGCTTTGGCTGGTGTTAAAGAACTCATTGCCAAGATGGCCGACTCGCTACCTATTGCCTACATCTCTTCTGTAGATAACGAGGGCTATCCCTGCACCAAGGCCATGCTGGCACCACGTAAGAGAGAGGGCATCAAGACGTTCTACTTTACCACCAACACCTTCTCTCTGCGTGTAGCCCACTACAAGGCCAATCCCAAGGCCAGCATCTATTTCTGCGATGCCGAGGGTTTCAAGGGCATGATGTTGCGTGGCACGATGGAAGTGTTGACAGATGCTAAGAGTAAGGAGATGATTTGGCACGAAGGCGATACACAGTATTATCCTGGCGGTGTGACCGATCCCAACTATTGCGTTCTGAAGTTCACCGCCACCGATGGCCGTTTCTACAGCGACTTTTATCCACGTAGTTTTGTCCTTTAGAGTATGCAAACAAAAGCATTTGTCGTTATCGACATACAGAATGATATTACCAAGCACTACCGCGACATTGTCAGCAACATCAACGCTGCTATCGACTGGGCTGTGTCTGAAGGGATGCATGTAGTCTATATCAAGCACAACAACATCACCGCCGGCACCCGTACCTTTAAGCCTGGTACTCGTGGCGAGGAGTTGGTGCCGGAACTGAAGGTTGTTTCGGATAACATTTTTGTGAAAACAAAGAGCAATGCATTGACGAGCGAAGCGTTTACTGTGTTCATTGCGGAAAACAGCATCACTGAGTTCTATATCGTTGGTGCCGATGCTACCGCCTGTGTAAAGTCCACCTGCTTCAATATGCGTAAAGCAGGCTACACGGTGCATGTCCTCTCTGACTGTATCACCAGCTACGACCTGAAGAAGTTGCCAGAGATGTTTGCCTATTATGAAAAGCAGGGCTGCGAACTGATGATGGGGCGTGGATAAAAGACATGAAAATAAACAAAGCAACAATTGAAGATTATGAGTCCATCATCGCATTCTACAATGATGTGACGGAGAGAACGCCGGAGATGGAAGTATATGCCCGATGGCAGAAAGGAAAGCATCCCACTCATGACGGCATTAGAGCCTATATCGAGGAGGGTAGCATGTACCTATATAAAGAAAATGGTGCTATCGTTGGAGCTATGGCTGTCACGATGTATCAGGGTGAAGACTATCACGCCATCGAGTGGTATCAGCAGGTTCTAGATAACGAGGCTGCTGTAATTCATATCCTTGCCGTGAGTCCTGACTGCCAAGGTAAAGGCATCGGTTCTGAGATGATTCGCGAGGCCATCCGTCTGGCTCAGACAAATGGTATGAAAGCCATCCGTCTCGATGCACTCGCCTCTAATACGCCTGCCCAC
>JAFSPM010000033.1 GCA_017442855.1 Bacteroidaceae bacterium
GGCGAAACACGACATACAGCCCTTGTAGTTCAGACTACGGTCATAAAGATTAACCAGTTCCACCTCGGCACCAGTCTCTCTGGCACCGTCCATGGCACGCTTCAGCAGTTGTACCGTATTGCCGTTCTTTCGCGGACTTCCATTGATAAATAATGCTTTCATATTATTGGTTTTAAAGTTTGTTTCTGCCCTCGCTTACTCGCATACTTGGCCTTTACTATCTCGTATGAGTTTCGCGTCAGTTTCTTTAGCAAATCATCAGGGGCAGTATTTGGATTGATGCCAATCCAGTGCTTGGGCGATTCGTTATACGGGTTGCCGATGCACTCGTACTGTGCCTTCAGGTCTTCGATGCGCTCTGGCTGGCATTTCAGCGAGATGACTGAGAAATCATTGCAGTCGAAGAATGAGAACATGTGTCCATGAACGTAGAATACCAAGACACCTTCTCCGTTCTTAAACTTTTGGAAAGGCAGTTTCTCTTCAACGTCTGTGCCTAATGACAGGCAATACTCACGATAGTCTTCTATATTCATGATGCTTTATTTTAAGAGTTCAGATTATCTTTTCCAAAAAAACAAATTCTAACTCAGCTGTTATGCTTTTACGTTCAAATTCCTTATAGCCCATTCTTTGGTACATCCTCAGATTGTTGATGCTTCGGGTACTTGTGAATAAGACAAAACGTTTTTGGGGAAAATACGATTCTATCTCATTTAACAGTTTTGTCCCATAACCGCAATGCCTATAATCAGGGTGAACCATCAGTTTGCCCACTTGAACAGTACCTTCAGTTTCCCATGCACGTATGGAGCCAATAATCTTGTTGTCAGCCACAAGCTTCAGAATAACACCTTTATGATATTCCTCTATGACCTCGTCTATTGTCTGCTTCAAAGGTGGAATGTCATTGCTGCCGAACAGTGCAGCTTCGCTCTGATAGGCAAGATATTGAAGTTGCAGAATCTCCTTCAGGTCTTCCAGACATGCTTTGGTGATAAAAGAATCATTCACCATCTGCTTATCCATTTTCATATTGTTGCCCCTAATGCTAATGCTTCATCTAAATATCCCGAATTGATTATACCTCCTTTGTCTTTACAGCCACGAGCCAAAACCTTGCCAGCATCTTCTAAGTTGAAGAAGTTCAGGCAAAGCTGATACTCGGTAAGGATGCTGTCAAGTTGTTCCTTATTGATCTGACGTGCGTCAAACTTCTTGCTGGAGTACCTGCTTCTTGCTAATTCAATGACCCCCCATAATTATAGTCATTTTTTTGTATTGTTTATTTTTCGTTAATGAGACACTTCCCTGTCATTTCCTTGGGTTGTTGCAGTCCCATGATGTGGAGAATGGAGGGTGCCACGTCGGGCAGAGCACCGCTGCTTACCCTTGCATTCTTGTTCGCTGTCACGTATATGAAGGGTACGGGGCTCACCGAGTGGGCTGTGTTAGGCGTGCCGTCGGCATTGAGAGCATGGTCAGCATTGCCGTGGTCTGCGGTGATGATGGTTTCATAGCCCATCGTCTTGGCGGTCTCTACCACCTCGCTAAGGCATTGGTCAATCACTTTCACAGCCGATTCGATGGCGGTGTAAACACCTGTGTGACCCACCATATCGGCATTGGCGAAATTCACCACAACCCAGTCGTACTTGTCTGTTTTGAGGGCCTCTACCACTTTGTCCTTCAGCTCGAATGCCGACATCTCCGGCTTCTGGTCGTAGGTATCCACCTGGGGCGAGTTCACCAGAATGCGGTCTTCGCCAGCGAAAGGTTCTTCACGTCCACCGTTGATGAAGAATGTCACGTGAGCATATTTCTCGGTCTCGGCAGCATGTAATTGCCTGAGTCCCTTGCTGGCAATATATTCGCCGAGGCTGTTGCTGACATTCTCCTTGGGGAAGAGGATGTGCAGGTCTGTGAAGGAGTCATCGTATGGCGTCATGCAGTAGTATTGAAGATTGGGGATGGTCTTCATGCCTTGCTCCTCCATATCCTGCTGGGTGAGCACTATGGTCAGCTCCCTGGCCCGGTCGTTTCGGAAGTTGAAGAAGATGACTACATCGCCCTCTTGGATACGCCCGTCAACATGACTGTTGACCAGTGGCTCCATGAACTCGTCGGTGTTCTTGTGCTCCTCCGTGTGAGTGTCGTAGCACGATTGTATGCCCGCCACCATGTCGGTCACCTGGCGCCCCTTTCCGTTTACCAGCAGGTCATAAGCCACCTTGATGCGTTCCCAGCGGTTGTCACGGTCCATGGCGTAATAACGGCCTATGACTGACGCGATGGTGCCTACGCCCGCTTCATCGATATGCTGCTGCAAGTCGGCAATGAAACCCTTGCCAGACCTGGGATCTGTGTCGCGTCCGTCCATAAAACAGTGGATGTAGCAGTTCTCGATGCCGTACATCGCCGCGATGTCAATGAGTTTCAGCAGGTGATCGAACGACGAGTGAACACCACCTGTCGATGTAAGCCCCATCAGGTGAAGTCGCTTACCGTTCTCCTTGGCATAACCGAAGGCCGACTTGATTTCCGGGTTCTCCAGTATGGAGTTGTCGGCACAGGCGAGGTTGATCTTCACAAGATCCTGATAGACTACGCGTCCGGCACCGATATTCAAGTGCCCCGTCTCCGAGTTGCCCATCTGCCCTTCGGGAAGACCGACATACAGGCCCGAAGCCTGCAGTTCAGAGTTAGGGTAGTTGGCTTTGAGGTAGTCCATATATGGCGTGGCAGTCTGTGCTATCACGTCACTCTTGCTCTTGTCACCGATACCCCAACCGTCGAGAATAATGAGCAGTGCCTTCTTCGCGTGGATGTCTTTGTCCGTTATCGGGTTATCGTTGATTGATGTACACGCTGTTAATACCCCTGCAGTGCAGAGGGTGAGAATGTTTGTTTTTATCCAAAAGAAAGTTTTATTCATAGTTCTATTTAGGTCTGATTTCTATTTGCAAGATTCACCTATGTATAAGATTCAGTATGCAATTCACCTACAAGTCTAATGTCCAACCATTATCGCCATGATATATCATCTGTCTGGTCATACCGCCATCGATACAGATGTTCTCGCCGGTGATGAAACCAGCCTTGTCAGAGCAGAGAAAGAGCACCATATTAGCTATATCCAATGGGTTCCCTACACGTCCTGCCGGTTGTTGAATGGCATCGGAACCTTCATAGACGGTGTAGGCCGTGTCAATCCATCCAGGCGATATGCTGTTTACACGCACCTTTCCGGCAAGACTGACTGCCAAGGCGTGAGTCAAAGCCGCAATGCCACCTTTTGCTGCCGTATAGCTTTCCGTCTGTGGCTGACTCATACGGTCGCGTGAAGAAGATATATTGACTACGGCCGCTCCCTTTGCGAAATGTGGAGCAAAGAGTTTTGTGAGATAGAACGGAGCTGTTACGCCAACACTCAGGGCATATTGGAACTCCTCGTAACTGCACTCGTTTATGCCTTTCATCAGTGGCAAGGCATTGTTGATGAGATAGTCCACATGGCCACGCTTCTCAATGACATCCTTTGCAAACTGCTCCAACACCTGTTTGTCAGCAAGGTCGCCCACAAAGTGGTCACCCTGCTGTTTATCGATTACACAAACAGTTGCTCCAAGTTTCTCGAATTCTTCTGCTATACATCTTCCGATGCCTTGCGCACCACCTGTTACGATTACTATTTTATTTTTGAAATCCATATTTGTATCAGTTCAATAAATTGGAATTTATAGGTTTCTGATCAATGATAAATCACCACTTGACAAAGCTTTGAAATTGCGCTCAATCTTCTCTATGCCCCAATCCCACCATTTCAGTTGTAGCAGATAAGCGATGAATTCGTCATCAAAACGCATCCTGGTAACTCGACAGGGATTTCCTACGGCTATAGCGTAAGGCGGAATATCTGAGGCAACCACAGAGTTGGCTCCGATAATTGCTCCGTCGCCTATATGAACGCCTGGCATGATGGTTACATGCTGGCCAATCCAGACATCATTGCCCA
>JAFSPM010000034.1 GCA_017442855.1 Bacteroidaceae bacterium
ACTGTCGCAGGCATTTCTGGCCTTTGCCAACCATCGGCAGTCGTTCGACTTTCATGGTGTGAGCCTCACCTCATCGCAAGTGAAGAGAATCAATGCCATCATGCAGACCTGTGGCTTCTACGACGAGGCTGGCGAGTTCTCCTACCTTGTAGGACTACCCGGAAAAAGCGGTGTGGGCGGAGGTATCGCCGCCATTTATCCATCCCGCTATTCCGTAGCGGTATGGAGTCCGCGACTCAACGAGAAAGGCAATTCGGTCATGGGAATGAAAGCACTTGAACTACTCACCACCGAAACGGAAGAGTCTATTTTCTAAGAGTGGATTGTGTTTTCTAGCATAGAACTCGCTCATGTGTACAATCTGAATAAAGTCGGTCTGAAAAACTTCGAAAGGTTAGTAGAAGAACATGGTATACTGAGTATAGCCGGACATAGCCACACATTGAACGACTCTGTGAAAATCGTGTGGTATAACCAGACAAGAGTGCTGAGACTCTTCACCCATATTAATGATGAAACACTCGTCACTAAATATGTAGAGACGATCATTAGAAGAACTTTCGGCACCAAATATGCAATGAAACTCGCAAAACCGGTACCAAAGAATAATATTGTAATAAGGTAAATTCCAATTTAGTGAATAGAAAAGCGAGGCTCAACGGCTTCGTTGCCTGATGGCAGTAGGAGTGTGTCTGGATGGATTACCTCGGGTAGCTATATGTTTCCTTACCAGTTGCTGAATGTGACACAACACCAGAGCATTGTGATGGCGGAACGTGAACCGCAACGTTATCTTTCGAAAGTGGAGATACTGACGGAGAATGGTAAGCAGGTAGAAACGGAGATATTGGTGAATAAGCCTTACTCAATAGGGGGATGGAAGATTTACCAATTGAGTTATGATAGCACGCGTGGTAAGTGGAGCGATATAAGTGTCTTGGAACTGGTGCGCGACCCATGGTTGCCGTTTGTGTATGTGGGAATCTATTTGATGATAGCTGGGGCAGTGCTATTGCTTTTTACTGCACAAAAAAGTAGAGAATAATGTTCAATATTCAATGTAAATGACGTGGAGTAGTTTTATATGGTTTGCTCTGGTGGCAGTGCTTTTCTGGATAACAGGAGCTTATGCGGCTTGGAAAGACAGGACGAAGATGGCTTATGGCGCTACACTAGCTGGCTTGCTGGTGTTTTTCTCATTTATCTTGGGTATGTGGATATCGTTGGAACGTCCTCCTTTGGGTACGATGGGTGAAACGCGTTTGTGGTATAGTTTCTTCCTTCTGTTGGCAGGTATCATTGTCTATGGTCGGTGGAAATACAAGTGGATATTGAGCTTCTCAACGCTACTGGCAGTGGTGTTTATCTGTGTGAACCTGTTCAAGCCTGAGATTCACAACAAGACGTTGATGCCTGCTTTGCAAAGTCCGTGGTTTGCACCTCACGTGATAGTGTATATGTTTGCCTATGCTTTATTGGGTGCGGCTACAGTAATGGCAGTTTATCTGCTTTTCTTTAGCCAATGGACAATTAAAAATGGCAAGTTGTATAAAGATAACAATTTTCAATTCTCAACTTTCAATTCTCAATTTTCTACAGAGTTGGCTATCACCGACAACCTTGTCTATGTGGGTCTTTCCTTTATGACCTTTGGCATGTTGTTTGGTGCCTTATGGGCAAAAGAGGCTTGGGGACATTATTGGGCATGGGACCCTAAGGAAACTTGGGCAGCCATTACCTGGTTTGCTTACTTAGCGTATATCCATTATCGGCTGATGCCGAAACATGACGTCAAGAATGCACTTTGGATGCAGCTTATCTCTTTTGTGCTCTTGCAGATGTGTTGGTGGGGAATTAACTATCTGCCTTCTGCTCAAGGCACTTCTGTGCACACTTACATGAATTGATCTTTTTTCCTGCAGACAAACAGTAGTTATTTCATTTTTTAGTTTTAAGCCTTTTAGAATATAAAAGAATAAAAACTTAATAATTGAATAAATTTAGGGTGTGAACAGCGACAAGGGCAGCTGTTTCGGTGCGTAGGCGAGAAGGTCCGAGACTGATGGAAGTGAAGCCGTGGGAGAGGGCGAGAGATACTTCCTCTTCGCTGAAGTCGCCTTCTGGACCAATCAGCACTACGGCATCTTGGCCTGGTTGGATAATATCTTTCAATTCTTTACGTTCGTTCTTGTAGCAGTGGGCAATAAATTTTTGCCCAGAGAAGGGCTGACTTACAAACTGAGCGAAATCCGTCATGCCATGTAGGATGGGCATGCGGGCTTTCAACGATTGTTTGATGGCAGACACAAGAATCTTCTCAATACGCTCTGTCTTGATGACCTTACGCTCAGAATAGCGGCAATCCAGGAAGGTGATTTCATCCAGCCCTATCTCTGTGGCCTTCTCTGCCAGCCATTCCATACGATCCATGTTTTTGGTAGGTGCCACAGCCAGGTGGATATGATTTTTCCATAGAGGAGCCTGTAGTTGCTTTTCCAGTATATGAACCATGCAGCGTTTCTTGTCGGATGCACTGATCTCAGCCCTGTAGAAACAGCCTTTGCCATCGGTGATCATCACCTCGTCGCCAGGTTGCAAACGCAACACACGCACGGCATGAGCAGCCTCTTCCTCTGGTAGCGCCTTATTATGATTGATGTCAGGTGTATAGAAAACGTGCATGATGGGAAATTATTCGTTGCCTAATTGCTTGAGCTGGTCGCGCAACTCAGCCGCTTTCTCATAGTCCTCTTTCTGTATGGCTTCGTCGAGTTGCTGCTTCAGGGTATCCACACCAGGGGTCACCACCTTGAGTTCCTTAAACTCATCCAAATCGTCTTCCACACGAATAAAGCAGTCCTGACCTATCAGTGCATTCTCCAACAACTCTTTGTAGGTGAAGATAGGAGCACCCATGCGTACTACCATAGCCAAAGCATCGCTGGTACGGGCATCCACCCGCATCATGCCATAATCTTTTTGAAAATACAGGTACGTATAATAGACACCTTTATCCACCTTGTAGATAACAGCACGCCATAGTTTTACTGCCATAGCATTCATCACCCCTGCAAAGAGGTCGTGCGTCATGGGGCGACTTTGTTGTATGCCTTTGGCACCCATGTAGATGGCACGCCCTTCGTAAGCCCCAATGACAATGCTCAGAATGTCGTCAGTGCCTACTGCCCTCATTGTTACCTTGCAATTGTTGAGGTCGTTGGGGATATTGGTGATGCTTTCTAATTGTAGCTGTATTTTCTCGTTTTTCTTCATAGGCATTTACTCGGCTTTCTTCTCTGGTTTGAAATCATATTTGAAGAAGATGGCAAAAAGGATGGCGATAACCAGCGAGTAGGCTGCAAAGATGTACCAAACACTGCTCCAGTCGCCTTGCATCTTGCCTTCTACATTTTCCGTATAAAAGTTCACGATGTTCTGTGCGCCCAGTGTACCAATTGTAGCGCCAATGCCGTTGGTCATCAGCATAAACAGTCCTTGGGCACTGCTGCGCATACTGTTGTGGGTGGACTTGTTAACGAACAGCGAGCCAGACACATTGAAGAAGTCGAATGCCACACCATAAACTATCATGGAAAGAATGAACATCCAAACGCCACCACCAGGGTTACCTGCGCCAAACAAGCCGAAGCGGAATACCCATGCCAACATGGCCATCAGCATCACCTTCTTAATGCCTAAGCGTTTCAGGAAGAACGGTATGAGCAGGATGCACAATGTCTCAGAGCACTGTGAGAGGGAAATCAGTGCATTGGCATGGTTAGCACCAAAAGTATTGGCAAACTCAGGAATGCCTTGGAAACTGGTAATGAACGGATTGGCATAGCTGTTGCTCAACTGTAATGCCACACCCAGCAGCATGGAGAATACTAAGAAGGTAGCCATGGTGCGATCTTTGAACAGACTGAAAGCCTTCAGTCCCAAAGCATCTGCCAATGTCTTCTTCTCACCGCTCTTGTTGATAGGACAGTCGGGCAATGTCATAGAGAAGAATCCCAGCAAGATGCCTAACACACCTGACACCACAAACTGCATGTAGGTGGTCTGGAAACCTAATAAATCCACAAATAACATGGTGCAGATAAAACCTACGGTACCGAAAATACGGATGGGAGGGAATGCCGTTATCGTGTCCATATTTGCTTTCTCCAGCGCATTGTAAGCTACAGCGTAGGAGAGCGAGAGTGATGGCATGTAGAATCCTATGCCCACCGTAAACAGACCTATCAATACGCCGAAGTTGGCATCAGTGCCCGTTTGCATGGCGTAATAAGCCAACCCCAGCAAAAAGCTACTGGATATGAAGTGACAAATGCCCATCATCTTCTGTGCCGGTATCCATCGGTCGGCCACAATGCCCATCAAAGCTGGCATAAAGATGCTGGTAATGCCCTGCATGGCGTAGAACGTGCCAATGTGTGCACCTTGACCTGCACTGGCCAGATAACTACCCATTGAAGTAAGGTATGCTCCCCACACGGCGAACTGCAGGAAGTTCATGATGATAAGTCGTACTTTCAGATTCATCGTATTAGGTTTTTATTGGTACAAAGATAATGCAAGTCGAACACAGAAACAAATTTTGGAGCAGCGAAAACTTGAATACTTGTATTTAATGTTGAGTCGCGACAAAATTCGGCGAAGCTAAAATATGCTAACTGGACAAAAAAAAAGAAGGGTATCTATCACAGACACCCAATCTTTATCAACCTTAAATCTAATACCATGAAAAACACAGTGCAAAAGTAGTCATTTTTATGTTATCTAACATAAATATTGATAGAAATCGTACTTATTTTAACACGTTTTAACTTTTTAAACATAAAGCTCGCCCTATCCAATAAGTCAGCTCATCATCATACTCCTCAGTCAGCAAGCTGACAGCTCCCCTATCTTAGGGGAGCAGCTAGAAAACGGGGACGGGTGTTACTCTACGTAAAGCACCAGTCCTTTGAGGTACTCACCTTCAGGATGATAAATATTCACAGGATGGTCAGCTGGTTGGGTCAGCTGGTGCAAGATGCTTACTTTGCGTCCAGAAGCAGCTGCAGCAGTAAATACCGAAGTACGGAACTGGTCTTTATTCACAGCTTGTGAGCAGGAGAACGTGAACAAAATGCCACCATGTTTGATTTTCTCGAATGCCTTGGCATTGAGGCGCCTGTAGCCCTGCAGGGCATTGCGCAACACGTCACGATGCTTGGCAAAGGCAGGCGGGTCGAGAATAATCAGGTCGTATTCGTCTTTCTCCATCTCATCGAGGAATTTAAAAGCATCCTCGGCGTATGCATGATGCCTTTCGTCCTCAGAAAAATTAAGTGCCACATTCTGTTTGGTCAGTTCGATGGCCTTGGCAGAACTATCCACAGAATCTACCCTTGCGGCACCTCCACGAAGGGCATAGACAGAGAAACCTCCTGTGTAGCAGAACATATTGAGTACATTTCTGTTCTTTGAATACTTTTCCAATAAGGCACGATTCTCGCGCTGGTCAACAAAGAAGCCCGTCTTCTGTCCTTTCAACCAGTCGATGTGGAACTTCAGACCATACTCTGTGGCGATATTCTCCTTACTACCACCGATAAGGAAGCCGTTCTCCTGGCCCAGTTCGGCTTTGTAGGGCAGGGTGGTGTCCGACTTATAATAAATATGGTCAATCTTCCCGTCCATCACCTTCATCAGGGCCTGTGCAATCTCCATGCGTTGGAAGTGCATGCCTGCTGAATGCGCCTGCATCACGGCCGTACGGCCATAAATGTCGATGACCAAACCAGGCAGATTGTCACCTTCGCCATGTACCAGTCGATAGGTATTGTTGTCGGCACGTTCAGCTATGCCTATGGCAAGTCTCTTGTAGTATGCTTCTTGCAAACGGCTTTTCCAGAAACGGTCGTCTATGGCTTCGTTAGCATCGAATGTTAGTACACGTACCATGATGCTTCCCACTTGGTAGTGCCCCCTGGCGATGAATTCACGCTGCGCGGTGAACACCTCCACGAGGTCACCTTCCTGCACATTGCCTTCTATACGGTTGATAGCTCCAGAGAATACCCAGGGGTGAATACGCTTTAGCGACTCCTCCTTGCCTGATTTAAGATAGACGTTACTCATATCGGTTAATTGGTAGTTTCTTGAATATTTACTTCAACAGGGGCAGGCTCTGGAACGATAACGAGTTCGTAATTGCCCGTTTCTTTCAGCTCTTCCACCTTTTTATATATTTGTATGCATGCCCATGCGTCGATAGCGGCATAATGCTGTTGAGGGATGGTCAGCTCATCTGCTTCCCAATTAGACAGACGCTGGGATTTGGATATCTTTTTGCCAAATAAGTTGGCATAGACTTTCTGCAACGACATATCGTTAATACCCAGGTCCTGTACCCAGGTCTGCAGTTCGATTACATGCTGGGGTTCAAACGGCATCCATTTATGCAGCATGTAGAAGTCGTCTTTGAGTGAGATGCCTATTTTGGCAACACGGGGACTCTCCAACAGCTGAATAAGGGGGATGGTTAAACCGAACTTGTTCAGGCGGAACAGGTAGCAACGCTCATCGGTGGCCAGTTGCAGCAATGCTACCTTATGGCTTTCGCCTTTCTTGAACGAAGGACGAGTTTCGGTATCTATGCCCAACATAGGGAACTTACAAAGATACCTTACAGCGCTATCAGCCTGTTCAGGTGTGTTGATGATGTAGATTTCCCCATGGTATTCCACCTTGGGCATCTCCTTCACCTCTTCCTTTGTTGTTCTGTTCTTAATTATCATCTTCTCTGTGAGTCTCAAATTTCACTTCATGCAAGGCACGCAGGGTGTTCACCAGTTTCTGTCCCCAATAGAGCTTGAAGTTTTCCTGACAGGTGGCAAGGGCATTGTGCATGTTGCGGTTCACTCCTTGACGGAATACAAATACAAAGTCCTTGATATCCTGGTAGATGTCCGCCAGGCCTTCAGAGATATAACGAGTCACTGGCTGGTCGCTATACTTCATGTCCTCCACAAACACATCGAGATAGTCATCGCGATCGCCCATGATGTCAGCCAGTTGGGCATTCATCAGACTGTAGGTTTCTTCGGTCACGCAGGTCTCCAATACGTCATCCTCCTCATCCATCAACTCCATTTCGGACAATAACAATGCTTTCACATAGAGCAGGGGCAGCATCTTCAGCATGGTATCTACAAATTCCTCGCGCTCCATGCCCTCCACATTTTCCAAGAACTGGCAGTATTGAGCAGCTACCGTTACGAACTCCACGCTATTGCGTTCAAAAATTACCTTGCTTTCGCTTTGCATATCTTTTTCTTTTATAATTCGCAAAAATACTCATTATTTTGCAGACTGCCAAAGCATCTACATAAAAACAGTGGCGAAGCCTAAGCCCCGCCACCATTAAATAATATAGTAAAGATTTACTAATCTCAGCGCCCCAGTTATTCTGGGCCTTACAAATTTCTTTCTTTTTTAGAAAGAAATCATTACTTCACTTCAGCGCCCCAGTTGTTCTGAGCCAAACGCTTGTAGCTGTTGTAACGCCACTTTGCGTTGTCCTCAGCAGCCTGGAACAGCTCGTCAGCCTCTGCAGGATACTGCTTCATCACTGATGCATAGCGAACCTCACCCTTCAGGAAGTCCTTGAATCCTTCCCACTTAGGCTCTTTGCTATCCAGTGTGAATGGGTTCTTGCCCTCAGCTTCCAGCGCTGGGTTGTAGCGCCACAGGTGCCAGTAACCACACTCAACAGCCTTAGCTTCCTCAGCCTGACTCTTACCCATACCAGCCTTCAGTCCATGATTGATACATGGAGCGTAAGCGATGATGAGTGATGGGCCTGGGTATGCTTCAGCCTCACGCAGTGCCTTCAGGGTCTGGTTGTTGTCGGCACCCATAGCAATCTGTGCTACATATACGTAACCGTAAGTGGTAGCCATCAAGCCAAGGTCTTTCTTGCGTACGCGCTTACCTGCAGCAGCAAACTTAGCAATAGCACCGATAGGAGTAGCCTTAGATGACTGACCACCAGTGTTAGAATAAACCTCAGTATCGATAACGAGGATGTTGACATCCTTACCAGAAGCAATCACGTGGTCGAGACCACCGTAACCGATATCGTAAGAAGCACCGTCACCACCGATAATCCACTGACTACGCTTCACGAGGTAGTTCTGGAACTCAGCGATTACTGCGCAATACTTGCACTTGTCCTTGTTAGCCTCTACCATAGGAACAATCTGCTTGTACAGCTCCTTGGTCTTGGCTGGGTCGTTCTGGTTATCTACCCAATCCTGGAACAGAGCCTTAGCCTCTGCTGGCACGTTCTCGTCAGCGATAGCTGCCAGCATCGTCTCTGTCAGACGCAGGTGCATCTTCTCGTTTGCCAAAGTCATACCCAAACCGAACTCGCAGAAGTCCTCGAACAGAGAGTTAGCCCAAGCTGGACCGTGACCCTCAGCGTTGGTGGTATAAGGAGTAGATGGAACAGAACCTGAATAGATAGAAGAGCAACCAGTTGCATTAGCCACAATCTGACGGTCGCCGAACAACTGAGAAATCAGCTTCACGTAAGGAGTCTCACCGCAGCCTGAGCAAGCGCCAGAGAACTCAAACAGCGGCTGTGCAAACTGTGAGTTCTTAGGAGTCTGCTGGATATCTACCAAGTTCTGCTTGCTGGTAACCTTCTTCACGCAGTATTCCCAGTTAGCAGCTTCCTTCTTCATATCCTCTGCTTCAGGATCGAATGCCACCATCTTCAGTGCCTTCTCACCCTTCTTGCCTGGGCAGACATCAGCGCAGTTGCCGCAAGCCAAGCAGTCGAGTACATCCACCTGGATGCGGAACTTCATGCCCTTGAGCTGAGCAGGAGCCAGTACGTCAAGCTTGGCAGCATCGATGCCGGCAGCCTCGTCAGCATCCATAACGAACGGACGGATAGCTGCGTGAGGACAAACGAATGCACACTTGTTACACTGGATACAGTTCTCGGAATTCCATACAGGAACGAAGTTAGCCACACCACGCTTCTCATACTTAGCGGTGCCGCTGTACCAAGTACCGTCTTCAATGCCCTTGAAAGCAGATACTGGCAGCAGGTCGCCATCCTGAGCGTTGATAGGACGAACCACCTCGTTGATGAATGCCGGGTCGTCGTTCACTGGCTTAGGATCGTCTGGCAGGTTAGCCCATGCCGGGTCGATAGTCAGGGTATGATATTCACCACCGCGGTCAACAGCTGCATAGTTCTTGTTCACCACATCCTCGCCCTTCTTGGCGTATGACTTCACGATGAACTTCTTCATCTGCTCGATAGCCAAGTCGATAGGAATAACCTCGGTAATGCGGAAGAATGCACTTTGGAGGATGGTGTTGGTACGGTTGCCCAAACCAATCTCCTGAGCAATCTTGGTAGCGTTGATATAATAAACGGTGATGTTGTTCTTAGCGAAATACCTCTTTACGCGGTTAGGCAAGTTTGCTGCCAGTTCCTCTGCATCCCATACAGTGTTCAGCAGGAACGAGCCGTTCTTACGCAGACCACGGGTCACGTCATACATGTGCAGGTATGCCTGCACGTGGCAAGCTACGAAATTAGGTGTGTTTACATAGTAGGTTGAACGGATTGGAGAGTCGCCAAAGCGCAGGTGAGAGCAAGTGAAACCACCTGACTTCTTTGAATCGTATGCAAAGTAAGCCTGGCAGTGCTTGTTGGTGTTGTCACCAATAATCTTCACTGAGTTCTTGTTGGCACCCACAGTACCGTCAGCGCCCAAACCATAGAACTTAGCCTCGAACATGCCGTCGCCACCCAGTGCGATCTCCTCTTCCTGTGGCAGAGAGGTGAAGGTGACATCGTCTACGATACCTACGGTAAAGTGATCCTTAGGCTGTGGCAATGCCAGGTTCTTGAATACGGCAATCATCTGGGCAGGGGTAGTATCCTTTGAACCCAAGCCATAGCGGCCGGCTACGATGCATGGAGCATCCTGGGCGCCATAGAATGAGTCTTTCACGTTCATATAAAGTGGATCACCAGCAGCACCAGGCTCCTTGGTACGGTCCAGAACGGCAATGCGCTTAGCAGTCTTAGGCATGGCAGCCAGCAGGTCCTTGGCGCTCCATGGGTTGAACAGGTGAACAGCCACCAAACCAACCTTCTCGCCCTGGGCACGCAGGTGGTCAACCACCTCACGGATGCACTCGGTTACAGAGCCCATAGCCACGATAACGCGCTCAGCCTCTGGGTCACCGTAGTAGTCGAACAGGTGATAAGCACGGCCGGTAATCTTGGCAATCTCATCCATATAGTGCTGAACCACAGCAGGAACGTTTGTGTAGAAACCATTGCTTGCCTCACGGTGCTGGAAGAAGTGGTCGGGGTTCTCAGCCATACCGCGCATCACTGGCTTCATGGGGTTCAGTGCCTTCTGGCGGAACTCAGCCAACGCCTCTTTGTCAATCAGCGGAGCCAGGTCGTCGTTCTCCAGCTTCTCGATCTTCTGAATCTCATGAGAGGTACGGAAACCGTCGAAGAAGTTCAGGAAAGGCAGACGAGCTGTCAGGGCTGACAGATGTGCCACACCGGCCAGGTCCATCACTTCCTGCACAGAGCCTTCGGCCAACATGGCGAAACCAGTCTGACGGCAAGCCATCACATCCTGGTGGTCGCCAAAGATACACAGGGCGTGAGATGCCAGTGTACGGGCAGAAACGTGGAATACGCAAGGCAGGTTCTCTGCAGCGATCTTATACATGTTAGGGATCATCAGCAGCAAACCCTGTGAAGCGGTGAATGTGGTGGTCAGTGCACCAGCCTGCAGTGAACCGTGAACGGCACCGGCAGCACCGCCTTCCGACTGCATCTCCTGTACGCTTACAGTCTCGCCGAAGATGTTCTTCCTGCCGGCAGCAGCCCACTCATCCACATGCTCAGCCATGGTAGATGACGGTGTGATAGGGTAGATAGCAGCCACTTCGGTAAACATATACGCAATGTGAGCAGCAGCTTCGTTACCATCACAAGTAATGAATTTTTTCTCTTTAGCCATAATTTTTGTTTTTGTTTATTGATTGTTTATTACTCGTTCATTTTTTTCAAATTGCAAATATAGCTCTTTTTTGCCTATTATCAAAGCGGAGTATGCAAAATATTAACTATCTTTATGACCGAAATTAGAATCTTTCAGAAATGGTGCTATATATCTTTAATCCTGATACTGATTTGGCATTGGCCAATGGCAAAGGTAACTATACCCCGACTGAAGGGGTGCGCCAGATGATCAGTGACCTGGCCATGCTGCCTGTATGGTATGCCCAACCTGGTAGCTATGTACTGGCAGACCAGGCATACAACCAGGCGTTTCTGAAAGAGATGGCCGAACTGTTCGATTGGGATGTGCAGCTGCTTTCCCTGTCCGACCTGCCATCGTTGACTGAGCCCGTCGAAGTCTGTCCCTGGGGATGGAACCCATCGTTTCGCAATATGCTTGGCAGAGCAGGGATAGCCCCACAATACCTACCCACCGACCTTGAGCTTGTCCATCATCGCCAGCTCTCGCAACGCAAGATGGTGGGCATGCTGTTGGAGCAGTTCGGGAACGAGCCAGGCTTTTGTGGCATTTCACGTAATATAACCGACATGGCCTATTGTGAGCATTATTTCCACTTGATGAAAGACCAAGGTGGGGTGGTGTTCAAGGAACCTTGGTCGAGCAGTGGCAAGGGGCTGTTGTGGTGCCGTGAAGCATTCGAAACGTGTGACAAGAACTGGTGCCAGCGGGTGATAGGCAACCAGGGGTATGTCACGATGATGCCTATATACAATAAGGTGCAGGATTTCGCTATGGAGTTTTTGGTGGATGATACACCCGACCATCCCGTTACCTTCATGGGCTATTCATTGTTCGATACCGACAAGAAAGGGGCCTACCGAGGCAATGCCTTGCTGAGTAACGAGGAGATTGAGCAATGCCTTACTGAGTACGTGCCTGAGGCATCGTTGGAAAAGACTTTGCATGTTGTAAGTCATTTCCTGGCTCAACAGGGCTACAAAGGCTGCGTGGGGGTAGATATGATGATTTGTCAGGAACCCGATGGCGTGTGCATTCACCCTTGTGTGGAAATCAACTACCGCCATACCATGGGCTATGTAGCCCGTGTCATTAAAGACCGCTTCTTAGCCGAGCAGACACAAGGCAGGTTTATGATCCGGCATTTCCGTACGCCCCACGAACTGCAATGCTTTGTAAAAGAAAACCAGGCCAAGGCGCCGTTGCTTTTCCAGCAAGGCAAGTTGCAGCGTGGCTTCTTGCCATTGGTTCCCGAAACACCCCATTCGTTGAATCTTGCCTATATCATCGTATAAATCATTCCCTCCAATCGGTGGGATTGATTGTTATTATCTTAATTGTACCGCTTCGCTCTCATTGCCATAGCGGTCGATGGCAGTGATGGCAAACCATGTCTTTTTGTTCCAGGGGAAGATGGGGGCGTAGGTGTACTCCGTTCCTTGTACCCTTTGGGCAATGATATTGGCAGGGTTACTGGTGTCAACGGGATACGTGTTGGAACCATACACAATATACATGGGTGCATTCTTAGGGTCATTGTCTGTTGCTGCCTCCCAGCTGAGGCGCGTATAGCCATCAGCATCTGTTGCCAGCCGAAGGTTCTTCGGAACGGTAGGTGCCACATGGTCCAACCAAGGAGTAGCAGGGGGCAGGGCAGGGGCTGTATATAGCTCGTCGGTCAGTAGGTCGTATAGCCCTTGCACGTTATCCATCAAGTATTTCACGCGGTAGTGGGCTTGGCCGGCCATGCCGTTGCTACGGCTGAACAAAATCTGTCGCTCTATCTCACGAATGTCCCAGTCGCCCTCCTTAGGATCGAGGAAATAGATACCCAAGCCAGGAACTACCTGTCGGTCATTGCTCTGTTCTTTCCAATCGAGGGAAAAAGGATAGAAATTGTTGCCCTTGAAATACATCATGGGGTAAATCTGGTCTTGTATGCCTTCGCCCATCCAACCTACCACATCTTGCTTCACGGCATTGTAGGCATTCCAGCCACGAGAGGGGTAACGGGTGGTGTCGTCGTACTTGCCCACCGGACTGGTACTGACCTTTACCCAGGGTTTCAGCGCTTTCACACCCTTGTATATAGTACGCACAATCTCTGTGATGTTGTCACGGCGCCACTGGTTGATGTCGCGACCGTTGCCATACTTGCGAAACTCCTTGCTATCTGGAAATTGGGGGGAGTTTTCAGGGTATCGCAGGTAGTCGTAGTGCACACCATCCACATCGTAGTTCTGCACAATCTCACGGGTAATATCCATCAGGTATTTCTTGGTGTCGGGGTTCCCCGGATTGAGAAAATACTCACGTTTGTAGGCAACAGCAATGCCCGGTCTTTTCTTGGTCACCGAATGGTTGCCCAAGGCATTTACATGGGTTCGGTTGCCCAAGGGGATGGCCACAATCCACGCATGGCACTCCATGCCTCGCTTATGGCATTCCTCCACTACGAACGCCAAGGGATCGTAACCTGGGTTGCCACCCACTTTGCCTGTCAGTATGGAGTTATAGGGTTCGTAGGCCGACTTGTATATCACATCGCCACGTGTACGGGTCTGGAACAGCACGGTGTTGAAGTTGGCCATCTTCAGTTTGTCAAGGATGTCTAACAGCTCTGCTTTCTGTCGTCGGATGCCGTCTGCATTGGTAGCTTTTGTCTTAGGCCAGTCCAAACCATAGACAGCAGTAATCCATGCTGCCCTCACTTCATGTTTGGGGGTAGGGGCCTGTGCCATCGAGAGCAGACTACAGAGTAGGAATAGTATAATGAGTGCTTTTGCTTTCATGCCAGTAAGTTTTGTGGCACAAAGATAGTGCAATCTTTCAGGATAACCAAGTTAATCGGAGATTTTGACACTTTTCTATTAAATTGTTTCATAATTCCGATTCTATCTATTAATTTTGCAAAGTTTTAGAGATAAGCAATAGGTATTTGTTATTATGATTACTTTTTTTCTATCCCTTTTGGCTTTGATTTTGGGCTATGTGCTGTATGGCAAGTTTGTGGAAAATGTGTTTGGTCCCCACAACCATCGTACTCCTGCCCTGAAAATTCACGATGGTGTGGATTATATCCCGATGCCATTGTGGAAAATATATATGATTCAGTTCCTGAACATAGCCGGTACGGGTCCTATCTTTGGCTCTATCATGGGAGCCATGTTTGGTCCCTCGGCCTATTTGTGGATAGTTTTTGGATGTATCTTCGCGGGAGCCACCCACGATTATCTCAGTGGCATGATATCTATTCGCAATGGAGGGATTGGCTATCCGGATATTATAGGCAGATACCTTGGCAACCGTACCAAGAGAGTCATGTTGTTATTCACCATTCTGCTGCTGATCATGGTGGGTGCTGTTTTCGTGTATAGTCCAGCTATTATCTTGTCAGGTATGACTGGCAGTTTCATGATGTGGGCGGTGATTATCTTTGTTTATTATTTCATCGCTACCATGATGCCTATCGATAAGATTATCGGTAAGGTTTATCCTCTGTTTGCTTTTGCTCTGATGTTTATGGCAGTAGCGGTGTTAGTCGGACTGGTATTGAAGATGCCCGACCTGCCTGAGATATGGGATGGTTTAGAGAATAGGAATACCAAGATGGGTCCTATTGTACCTACCTTGTTTATAACGATTGCCTGCGGTGCCATCAGTGGTTTTCATGCTACCCAGAGTCCGTTGATGGCTCGTTGCATCAAGCATGAGAAATTGGGCCGTCCCGTGTTCTATGGCGCCATGATTACCGAAGGTATTATTGCACTTATATGGGCCACAGTGGCATCCTATTTCTTCTATGGAGGCGGAGCGGCAGAGCTTGGGGCCGATCCATCAGCCAGTGCGCCTCAGATAGTGAATATCGTGTCAAAAAGCTGGTTGGGTGTGTTTGGTAGCATCCTGGCTTTGATGGGTGTAGTAGCTGCTCCTATCTCTACAGGTGATACTGCTATGCGCAGTGCCCGATTGATTATCGCTGATTTTATCCACTTAAGTCAAAGAAGCATTACCAATCGTTTGCTCATTAGTGTTCCTTTGTTTGCCGTTACAATATTGGTACTATGGTTCAATATTGCCGATGCTGACGGTTTCAATGTCATTTGGAATTATTTTGGTTGGGCCAACCAGACTTTGTCCATCTTTACCCTGTGGGCTTTTACAGTTTACTTAGCCCAGCAGCATAAGCCCTATTTTATCACATTGATACCAGCCTTGTTCATGACATTCGTTTGTACCACCTTCCTCTTGATATCACCCATCGCTTTTGGCCTTGACAGTATGATATCCTACGGCATAGGTGGGTGTGTCTTGATTGTTGCCATCATTTGGTTTGCAAGGTGGTATCGTAAGAACATATTTGCGAAATAAAAGAAAAACTATTACCTTTGCATCCATAAAAGAATGATAGCTATGAAAGATGTAAAGATAGCAGTAGCCGGAACAGGTTATGTAGGTTTGAGTATTGCCACTTTGTTGAGTCAGCACCATGACGTGGCAGCAGTGGATATTGTGCCTGAAAAGGTAGATATGATTAATCATCGTAAGTCGCCTATTGTAGATAAGGAGATTGAGGAGTATCTTGCTACCAAACCATTGAGGCTAACGGCCACCTTAGATGCAGAAGAGGCTTATCGCCATGCCGATTTTGTAGTGATAGCTGCTCCCACCAACTACGACAGCATGAAGAATTTCTTCGATACCAGTGCCGTAGAGGCGGTTATCGCCACGGTGATGAAGGTGAACCCACAAGCCATTATGGTAATAAAATCTACCATCCCAGTGGGTTATACAGATAGTATCCGTCAGCGCACTGGCAGTCGGAATATCCTTTTCTCCCCAGAGTTCCTGCGTGAGAGCAAAGCGTTGTATGACAACCTCTATCCCAGTCGTATCATTGTGGGTACCGATAAGAACGACCCTCGTTTGATGGAGGCCGCCCATACCTTTGCCAATTTGCTGTTAGAAGGTGCCTTGAAGAAAGACGTTCCTACGTTGTTCATGGGCTTTACCGAAGCTGAGGCAGTGAAGCTGTTTGCCAATACTTTCTTGGCATTGCGTGTGAGTTTCTTCAACGAACTGGATACCTATGCCGAGATGAAGGGCTTAAGCACACAATCCATCATTGATGGTGTATGCTTGGATCCCCGCATCGGCAATCATTATAACAATCCGTCGTTTGGCTATGGCGGTTACTGCTTGCCGAAAGATACCAAGCAGCTGTTGGCCAACTATTCCGATGTGCCTCAGACTATAATTCAGGCGATTGTGGACAGTAACCGTACCCGTAAGGACTTCATTGCCGACAGGGTGTTGCACATGGCTGGCTACTACGACTATTATAATCGTGGTGACTATAATCCAATGGAGGAGCGTCATTGTATGATTGGGGTCTATCGCCTCACGATGAAGAGTAACAGCGATAATTTCCGACAGAGCAGTATTCAGGGTATCATGAAGCGCATCAAGGCGAAGGGTGCCGAAGTGATAGTATATGAACCTTCTTTGCCTGATGGCACTACTTTCTTTGGCAGTAAGGTGGTCAATGACCTTGCAGCGTTTAAGCGTGATAGTCAGGCTATCATTGCCAATCGCTACGATGCTTGCTTAGATGATGTGGCGGAGAAAGTCTATACCAGAGACATTTTCCGAAGAGACTAAACTTCCATAAAACAATAAAGGCTGCATTTTTGCAGCCTTTATTGTTGTTAAGCGTTCTGGTAGAGGTAACGTTTGATAGACTTCTTCGGTGTCTTCTCAAATTCCTCATAGAAGATCTTGATCTTTTGAATTTGGCAGTAGTTAGGCAACTTCTGGTTCAGCAGTACACGGTTTTCTTCCATCACCGTTGCCATCTTGCCATTCACGATACCTTCCTTGTTGGCGAGGTCGAAATCAGGATATACCAGACCCACCAGTTTGCCTTCCTGCTGAATGACAATACACTCAGCTACGTATGGCATGTTACTTAGCTGGCTCTCGATTTCCTCCGGATAGATGTTTTGTCCGTCAGGACCTAAAATCATATTCTTTGAGCGTCCGCGGATGGTAAGGTTGCCTTCTGCATCCAGTACGCCCAAATCGCCTGTATGCAGCCATCCGTCAGGAGTGAGCACCGCCTTGGTGGCTTCCTCGTTCTTGTAGTAGCCCAACATCACGTTCATACCCTTGGTAAGTATCTCACCTGGGATGTTCTGTGGGTCGGGAGAGTCGATCTTGATTTCCATGCGAGGAGCTGCCTTACCGCAAGAATAAGGTTTGTATTTTTCCCATCCCTCATAAGAGATGATAGGTGCACATTCTGTCATACCATAGCCCACGGTATATTTGAAGTTGATGGAACGGAGGAATGACTCTACCTCTTTGTTCAGTGGTGCGCCACCCATGATGACCTCGATAAAGTTGCCACCGAAGCCAGCCGTTACCTGATCGCAGATACGTTTCTTCACGATGTCGCTCAGCACCGGCAAATTCAGCATCAGCTGTGCCCAGATGTTCTTCTCCAACTGTGGCAGTACCTTCTTCTTGATAATCTTCTCCACCACCAACGGAACAGCGATGATGATGCGAGGCTTCACATCGGCAAATGCCTGGGCAATGATCTTTGGAGAAGGAATGCGGGTGAGGAAATATACGTGGCATCCTACTACAAACTCATACAGGAATTCGAACGACATGCCGAAGGTATGAGCCATAGGCAAGATACTTACCACCTTGTCGCCAGGGAACAAGTCGAGCACACTCTCAGCAAAGGCCATGTTTGACCATAAGGCACGGTAAGGGATCATCACACCCTTAGAAGAGCTAGTGGTACCAGATGTGTAGTTGATCATGGCCAGTTCGTCTGGACTCTGCTCCTTATAGTAATTCACATGTTCTGGTCGGAAGTTCTTGGGGAATTTCTTGCCGAAGATTTCATTCAGGTGCTCACGTGCATGCAGCAGTTTCTTGTTGCGAGCCACCAAGACAGAGAAGTCGGTCATCAGTATGATACCTTCCAACTTAGGCATCTCCTGTTCGTTGAGGTCTTCCCATACTCTGTCACCCACATACAACATACGCGCATCGGAGTGGTTCACGATGTGGTGTATGTTGTCGGCTTTGAACTCATGAAGGATAGGGACTACAATGGCTCCGTAGGAAAGAATGGCCAGATAAGTTACTCCCCAATGTGAAGAGTTCCTACCGCAAATGGCAATCTTGTCGCCTTTCTTCACGCCAGCCTCTTCGAGAAAGATATGTACTTTTTCAATCTTTCGTGCCACATCCTTGAATTGCAATGTGGCACCATTATAATCGGTCAGGGCATCTAAGTCCCAGTTCTTTTTAATCGAATTCTCAATTAAATGCAAAAAACCTTGTTCCATGTCAATTATTGCACAAATACATAAATTTTGTGCAAAGATAAGTCTTTTGTGTTAAACCACAAAATAAAAATGAGGGATTTTTTTAGTTAGCTTCGTTTATTTAAGAAGTCTTGAAAAGACTGCTTGTAGCTATCACCTATGGGAATGTAGGTGTTACCGAAAACGATACGATTATGTTCGATAATCCTAATTTTTTCTTTCTGAACGATATACGAACGATGGACTCGTATAAAACGGTCTGATGGCAGCATGTCTTCCATGGCTTTCATGCTCATCAGTGACATCACAGGCCTTGTGGCATTTTCTTCGTAAATTTTCACGTAGTCTTTCAGTCCTTCCACATAAAGGATGTTTTTTAGCTCAATTTGGATGAGCTTATAGTCGCTTTTGACGAAGATGCTTTGTATGTCATTCTTCTTTTCTGTCTTTTCTGGTTGCTTACTTTGCTCGACCAACTTGAACCATTCCTGTGCCTTGTTGGCTGCTTGCAGGAAGTCAGGGTAGGAGATTGGCTTTAATAGATAGTCGAGAGCATTAACCTTGTAGCCATCCAAGGCATATTGGTTGAAGGCGGTGGTAAACACCACACGTGTTTGTGGTGGTATCATACGGGAGTAATCCAAACCGTTCAGTTCCGGCATCTGGATGTCCAGAAAAATCAAATCAACCGGATGGTCGTGCATCTCCTGCATGGCTTGCACAGCGCTGTTATAGGCTCCAACCAGTTCGAGGAAGGGAGTCTTCTTTACATAACTTGCCATCAGTCCCAAAGCCAACGGCTCGTCATCTACCACTGCACAACGTATCACTGCCATATATTTAATAATAAGGTGTTACCTCGTATTTATCTCAAGCGAAGAAGAATACTCCTTGCCATCGTTGCTCAAACCATAGTTCCAAGTATATTTGCCAGGATAGGTAAGGTCTAAGCGTTTCTGCACTTGTTCCAAGCCGATGCCACTGCCACTCTTGTCGTAGCCCACCTTGCGATGGTTGCTGTTCTGGATAAGGCAACGCACCATACCTTGTACCTCACTGAAACGGATCTTGATATAGCTGGGTTCCGTAGGTGAAATGCCATGCTTGAAAGCATTCTCCACCAACGAGATAAAAATGAGTGGAGCTATTGGCGTATTACTATCAGCGTTGAGATCATATTCAGTTTCCACCGTCACATTGGAACTCAGGCGAATGCGCATCAGTTCGATATAGCTTTGGATGAATTCCATCTCCTTGCCTATGGTAGTGAACTGGTCTTTGTTTTCGTAAAGAACATGACGCAACAGCTTGCTCAGCTCCTGTACCGACTCCTGTGCCTTGTCGGCATCGAAAGCAATCAGGGCGTAGATGTTGTTGAGGGTGTTCAGCAAGAAATGGGGGTTCAGCTGACTTCTCAGGTTTTGCAATTCCGCAGCTGTAAGAGCCTTCTCTGCTTCGTTACGCGATTTTTCCATCAGCTGCCATTGCTCACTCACTTTGATAATGGTGGCCACTGTGGCTGTTATCACCAATGGAAACATGTCGCGCACAATCTCTACCCACAAAGGAGGACGGAAATCAAAACGGGCTTGTTGGGCTGCATCAGCTGCCTCAGGAAAGCGCTGTAAGAACCAATAGTACATAACTTCACCCCAGATGTGGAAGCAGAGAGAGAATCCCAGGATAAAAGCAAAGTTAAAGAGGAAAAACCATGGGGCACGGTGCTTTAGTAGGTATTTCGGTACCAACCACAGATAGTTGATGTAGAACACCACCATCCAGATGCCCAGCCAGAAACCACCGTATAAGAAGTAACTGTTGATGGTGAATTCAAGGCCGCCTCTTAACAACATAAGGTATGGGAACATCAGTATGATGCCCCATACCACTATGTGTGTAATCGTCTTTCTATTTTTGATTTTTACCTCTGGCATTGTGCAAATGTACGAACAATTATTCGTATCTCAAAGCCTCAATAGGGTCTAAGTTAGCAGCTTTCTTTGCCGGATACCAGCCAAAGAACATGCCAATCAGTACGCAGACGCCAAATGCCAATACTACTGAACTGGTGGTGATGGCTACTGATACCTGATCAGAGAACAGCTCTACCAAAGCCCCTAAGCCATAGCCGCATAAGATGCCGATCAATCCACCAGTAAGGCAAATCAGTATGGCTTCTATCAGGAACTGACTCAGGATGTCGATGCCACGTGCGCCTACTGACATACGCAGGCCAATTTCCTTGGTGCGCTCGGTTACCGACACATACATGATGTTCATGATACCGATGCCACCTACTACCAGTGAGATACCTGCGATAGCTGCCAAGAGCAAGGTCATCATACCCGTTACTGTAGAGATGGTGCTCATGATTTCTTCCATAGAGCTCAGGGTGAAGTTGTTCTCATCACCATCTTTCAGACGATGGTTGCGACGCAACACCTCTTCTATCTCGTTCATCGCCAACTGGGTGTCTTCTTCTGACGTAGCACTGCACTGAATACCACTAAGATGGGTCTGTGAGAGCATACGCTTCATCACGGTGCTGAATGGTGCCAACACGATTTCATCCTGGTCCATACCCATAGAGTTGGTACCTTTGCTCACCAATACACCAACGACTCTGAATGGAATCTGGTTCACACGGATGATTTTGCCAATAGGTTCCTCATCGGGGAAAAGGTTCTCCACGATGGTCTTACCAATGACACAAACCTTAGCTGATGTTTTTACATCCTGCTCTGTGAACATGTCACCCTCTTGCATCTCTAATTGACGGATATTCAGGTAGTCGGGACTACATCCTGTTACTGATGCAGGGTAGTTGTTGTTACCTGCCACCAACTGGCCTGAACTGGATACACTGGGACTAACATAGGTAACGTGCGGACATTCACTACGGATGGAATTGTAATCTTCCATCTTCAGTGTCTGCATAGAGCTGGCATCCATACGCTGTCCGGCTCTGCGCTCACCACCAGGGTTGATCATAATCATGTTAGAACCCATGGAAGAGATCTGATTGGTGATCTGCTCCTGTGTGCCTGCACCGAATCCCAACATTGCAATCACTGATGCAATACCGATGATGATACCCAACATGGTAAGCAGTGAGCGAGTCTTATTGTTGTAGATGGCCTTGAGGGCTATCTTGAAAAGATTTACGTAATTCATACTCTTACTGTTTTTTAAATATCCTCAGGTATTGGCAGTGAAGCCAATGTCTCAGCAGCATTTAAAATATTGTTATTCACAATGTCATCCTTGATCTTGCCATCACGCAGGGTAATGGTTCGACTGCTGTACTGGGCAATCTCAGGGTTGTGGGTCACAAAGATAATGGTACGTCCTTCGGCATGCAGCTTCTGGAAAAGAACCAAAATCTCAAATGAAGTGCGGGTATCCAGGTTACCTGTTGCTTCGTCGGCCAGGATCACGGCAGGGTTGTTCACCAAGGCACGTGCAATGGCCACACGCTGCATCTGACCACCAGACATCTGGTTTGACTTGTGCTCCAGACGGTCGCCCAAACCCACGGCTTTCAGTGCTTCAACGGCACGACGGCGTCTTTCTGTGGCAGATACCTCAGCATTATACATCAGCGGCAGCTCTACGTTCTCTACTGCGGTTGTCTTGGCAAGCAGGTTGTAGTTCTGGAACACAAACCCAATCTTGCGGTTGCGCAGGATGGCACGCTGGCTTCTTGACATCGTCCTTACGGGCACTCCGTCAAGGATGTATTCACCACTGGTAGGGGTGTCGAGGCAACCCAGTGTGTTCAGTAAGGTTGACTTACCTGAACCTGACGTACCCATGATGGTCACAAACTCACCCTCGTTGATGGTGAAGCTCACGCCTCGCAAGGCCTTCACCACTTCATCACCTACGATGAATTTGCGCTTAACGTTTTGTAATTCTATAACTGGTTTAGCCATAACTCTCAACTTTAAACTCTTAACTCTAAACTATTTTACATTGGACCGCCAGGACCGCCGCCGCCAGGGCCACCGCCCATACCAGGCATTCTATCCATCAAGCCGTTTTCACGTACGGTTGAGGTAGCACCAGTCACCACTTCTGTGCCTTCGCTAATGCCTTCTACCTCAGTCATGCCGTTGCCGGTCAGACCTACAGTCACTTCATGTGCGGTATATACATTGCCTTCCTTGGTCCATACCTTATAAGGAGATTTCACGTCATTGACCTGTGTAGCACCAGTTTCAGGGGTTGGGAAGAAACGCAGGGCGCGACTTGGTACCATTATAACATTGTTTCTTTCTTGCTTGTAGATGGTTACATTAGCCGTCAATCTTGGCTTCAGCTTCAGATCCTGATTAGGTGCGTTGATCACCACCTCATAGGTAACCACAGAGCTGGAAGTTGTCTCGCTGCTTTCACCCAAGCGAACCTGTACGACAGTACCCTCGAAAGTCTCATCTGGATAAGCGTCAACGGTGAAAGTAGCACGCTGGCCTTCCTCGATACCACCTATATCAGCTTCGTCAACGTCAGCAATCACACGCATCTGGGTCAAGTCGGCTGCAATGTTAAACAGGGTAGGCGTGTTGAAACCAGAAGTCACTGTCTGACCTTCTTCCACAGCCTTGTTAATCACCACACCATCAATAGGAGAGTAGATGGTGGCATAAGAAAGGTTACGCTGAGCCTTTGCCAAGTTAGCCTTGCTCTGTTCGTACTGAGCCTTAGCACTCATGTAGCTATATTCGCTCTGCTCAAAATCAGTGTCACTGATAAGCTGTTTCTCGTGCAATGCCTTGTTACGGTTGTAGGTCTTCTCCTGGTATTCGAAGTTAGCCTTCTGACCGTTATAGTTAGCTTGCTGTGAGTTCAGGTCACTCATCAAAGTCACCTTATCAATCTCGGCAATCAGCTCACCTTTCTTTACTACTGAGTTATAATCTACATAGATGCGATCAATGATACCTGTCACCTGTGCACCCACCTCTACCTGAGTAACAGGCTCGATGGTACCTGTTGCGGTGATAGACTCTGATACATTACCTCTGATAGCTGGGGCAGTCATCACATTGACACTCTGTTTCTTATTACCAGAACCGCCAAACAACCAGAAACCAACCACGAGCAATGCCACTACGGCAACTGCTGCCCAAATAATAGTCTTCTTTTTCATATTGTTAGTTTTTTTATTATTTTCATCCAATTACAATACTCTCGCCACCATAGAACCTCAGCAGTTGCTGGTTCATGATAGCCATATACTTAGCCTGCAGCAATGAGTTCTGTGCACTCAGCAGGTTTGTCTGCTCTTTCAACAGTTCCACAGTATTCTTCATACCCAGGTTAAACTGTTCCTGCACCAAGTCAAAACTGGTCTGTGCACTGCTCAGCTGGTCTTTAGCTGCGATATATTGTTGTTGTGCTGTGTTGGCATCGAGCCACAAACCTTCGATGTTGCTATACAAAGTCTTCTGTTGGCTCTGCAAAGACAGCTCAGAGTTCTGCTTCTGGATGCGAGCCTTCTGTATCTGACTCTTGGTTTGACGCTTGTCGTAGATAGGAATGCTTACGCTTACGCCGATAGAGTTACTCCAGTTGTCGCTCAACTGAGTGCCGAAGCCCTTGCCAGAACCGTTCATGTTGTTACTGTTGATGTTGCCCGTCATGCTAATGGTTGGCAGGTAACCAGCCTTAGCTACCTTGATATTCAGGTCAGCAGCTTCCACATCCAGCTTGCTTGCCTGAATCTCAGGACGCATAGCCAATGCAGCATTATAAACATCAGTCTTTGATGGCAGAGGAATCAGTACATCGTCATCGCTCAGTTCTGGTAAGAAAAGATTCATCTCTTCCTCACCATCGATTTCCAACAACTGCTTCAGCTGGAGCTTGTAGTTCTGGAGCTGAGCTTGTGAGTTCACCAGCTGATACTTGTCCTGACTTACCTGAGAAGCCAGCTGAGCATAGTCAGCTTTTGATGAACTACCAGCCTCGAACAACTGCTTGCCACGAGCTGCGTTCGCCTCGCTAACGGCCAAGTTAGCCTCATTAACTTGAATAGATTCGGCAGCATACAGAATCTGGATATAAATCTGAGTAATCTGCTGGATGATGTTGTTCTCGCTCTGCGCCACATCCAGGTCAGCTGCCTCGCTGTTCAGCTTCTGCTGCTTCAGCGTGTTTATTCTTTTCCCATTGAAAACTGTCCAGTTTGCGTTAATTCCGTAGTTGCCGTTGTAAGAAGTCTTATTGTTTGAAGTTTTCACCTCAGAACCCATCACCATCATAGTGGTGCTGGCATTCGGACGATAGCTCACGTTCTGACTAACACTTGCCGAAACACTAGGCAGGAAGTCAGCCTTGGCATTCTTAACGTCGATTTCTGCGCTCACAGCCTGCAGACGGTTCTGCTGGATGGTGATGTTCTGCTGCAAGGCATAATCGATGCAATCCTGCAGCGTCCACTGATCGGGCTGCACGGATACCACTCTCGTTGTGTCTGTTGACCATGCTTCCTGGCGTGGAGCGATGCCGTCCTGAGCGAACAGGTTGGCGATGCATACCATGCTAAGAATTGTCATTCCAAATAATCTTTTTGTTTTCATATCTCTGAAATTGTTTATTTTCAATTTTTCTTGCTGCAAAGGTAGGGGGTGCTGCATTGTCTTGCAACAAAAATCGACAAACAGGCTTTTTTTATCGACAAATAGCCACCATTAATAACCATGATGCTTCTTTACCCTATGGGCAAAGCTTGCTATCTCCATGAGTAAAGCTTGCTATTTCAGAAGGGAAAGTCTGCCACCACTGGCCGCAGTATCTGCTATCACTCGTCGCAGTATCTGCCATACCCCCATAGGAGATACTGCGATGACTCATGGGAGATATTGCGATGACCCATAGCAAAGCCTCCGACGAGTGATAGGAGGCATTCTTTTGAAAATGCCTCCATTAAATAGGGTTTAATGGGGAAATTTTCTACTAAAAAAAGGCTTAAAGAGAATGAATGATGTTGTCCCAGTCAGCAGGACTGCCCTCTTGTCCTGTTATCTTTTTATACAGGCGACGACGGATAGCAGAAATAGAACTTTTATCGCGCAGAATCAATGAGGCAATTTGAATAGGAGAGAGGTTCAGCTTTAAAAGCAGACAAACCTGGTATTCCAAAGGCGTCATTTCTCCCAATTGTTTCAGCAAAGGCAGGAAGTTGGGAGCTACCTTGTTAAGGAGTTCTTCAATATCAACAATGTCAGCATCTTTAAGTGGCTTGCCGGTCTCTACAAGGCTGAGCATTCTTTTCATCACGTCAGAGTCTTGTATTTCTTTCTCCATTCGCTTCTGTTGCTCCTGTCGGTCTTCTTTCTCTAAATGTATCTTTAGCAAATGCTGCACATGCTCCAATCGAAGCCTCATTTGAAGACGACGGTAACGGAAATAGCTGAACAGACAGATAAACAGCACTATGGTAGCACAAAGCAAGATGATGATGATGGTTCTTTTTTGTTGGTTTTGCATCTTGAGTGTGGCATTCTCCTGCTCATGCAACTGATAGTTGTACAAGGCATTCATGCGACTAATCGATTCTGTGGCGGTAATTCTTCGCAATGAATCGTTCAAAGCCCTGTATTCGTTGAAATAGTCGATATAGTTATCCGACTGCTTTTTCATAGCAGCTATGCGGGTCAAGCCGTTATAGGCATCCAGTTGTACTTGCAAATCGTTGGCATTGGTCATTTCCTCGAAATAGGGTTGCGCCTCGTCAGCCTTGCCTTGTCGCAGAAGGATGTTGACGTAGATGTCGAGCATAGCATATTTATCTACTTTGTCGGCATAGGGTAAAGCACTCTCTATCAAGCGCAAGGCTTCTTCGTGTTGCCCCATACGGCTCATCAAGGCAGCTTGTTGGGCAGACACTAAACTCTGCATCTCAAGATCATCGGACATAGTGGCCAATTGCTCTGCTTTTTGTAGGAAGAACAAAGCACTGTCTGGACGATGTTCCACTCTGTGGGTAAAGGCAATATCACGCAAGTCGAGGATACAACCCGCTGTGTCGTTGGCAATTGAATCGTATCGGTAAGCCTCTTGATACATCCGCAAGGCTTCTGAGAAAAGCGACTGGTCGAAGAAGATCTCTCCTATTTGCGCATAGAGGGCAGGGTTGACATTCTCTTTCTGCGTCTTTAGGCTCTTTTGGAAATAGTCTAATGCCCTTGGCGCATCGTTGAGGTCACGATAGGTTCGTCCTGCATAGTAGTAAGCTTCTGCCAAGAGTTGTTTATCGCCTTCATCTTCGTAGTAATCTACCAGACGACGGATGAGGCTATCCGAAGTATGGGTGATGTAGGCCTTATCATTTGCCTTGATGCACAATAAATCATAATACATCCTCGATGCCTTGGGAGCCGTTTCCATATCCTTTGCCAAACTGTTTAGCAGAGATATGGCTTCTTCTGGCTCTATCAGCGTCAAACTATCAGCCTGTAATAAAACAGCTGGGTAAGAGGGTTTGCGATGGCAGGTGACCAGGGCAAATAAGCCTGAAATCAGCAAAATGACAAGGATACGACGCAACATGGTAGTTTAAAAGTTTCTTGGATAATAAACGGTAGGGTCTGAAATGAAAGGTTTAATCCAGGTAGTTGCATAGTCGCCATTTAACACCATAAATGCGACTGTGACACTTCGTTTGCAAATCTCACTTGGAATGGTAAATGTGTCACCTATCTGATAGCAGGGCGTATAGAGGGAATAGACCTCTTCTCCATTTGTCCATACTTCAGAATCACAGAAGTAAATGTATAACGGGTATCCATCAATGTTACAATTTCTTGTATATTTATCATCTTCTCCCCAATAAAACTTCAAGGTACATTCTCCTTTCTCATGGTTGTGTTCAGCTACATACATGTCACCTATTGATAAGTTGGGATATTGTTCCTCATCAAGCATTACGAGGTTGTCTGCTTTAATAGAGAACGAACGATTATCCACCCACGAATTATAAAAAGTATAGTCTATGCGCTCTAGCAAAGGCATGTATTCTTTAGGGAAGCTCCATAAATCGTCAAAATAAAACACAAATTTATCATAAATAGTGATGCTGGTACCATCTTTCAAATAGGCAGTAACGGTCAGCAAAGATTCATAAAACCACCATATATCGCTAGTCATCTCTTCGCCAAAGTAGAAACTGAAACGGTACCAATCTGAATCTGTGGTCTTGCTGGTGAAATAAAGCTCGCCTATCCATAATGAAGTGTTTAGGCATCGGTTTATAATAAAAGTATTGTAGAAAGTTTCAGTTGGTAAAATCAGGTCTCTACGGTCATGTTGCCCTTTCTCACCATAATTCATCGTATTATCCGAATTGCCGCCAGGCCTACCTGGTTTTCTCGCACGTTGTTCTACTGCTAATTGATTCAATTCTTTCAGTTGGAGCTCATTGTCTAAAGCTTCCAATGCTTCTGTATCATTGTTGCATGAAGTCAGCAGGTTGGTAAGTGCTAATGTCGCTATTAGTAAAACACTAAGCTTTTTCATATTTATTAATGCTTCATTCTTTTTACAAAGATACGTCCCCGACTTTAATTCGCCAAAGCTTTTGATTCAAAAAGTGCATGTAAACCAGTTTACAAATTCGTGTACATCCCATTGAGGGATGGTTGCAAAGAATTCAACTTGTTTATATTCATTTGTAAACTTGAATGTTTGTCAGTAGAAACGAGGAAGACTAAATTTGAGCACAAACTAAAAACACAATTACCATGAAAGCTATCAAATTAACGGGATGCCTGTTGCTAATCCTTGCAACCATCCTTTGTTTCAGTGCTTGTAGTAAACATCAAGACGAGCCTGTTGTTGAAGAAGAGTATTTTCACATAGAAGGGAAAATGCCTGGCAACCTCCATGTTGGTATGATTTATCCCATCAGTCACGACCAGAAAACTAATCAGTGCGTTTTTGGTCTCTATCTTGGAGAAAACCCTCCTCAAGACTTGATAGATGCTATGGAAACTGAAACGGTGAGGGTAAGTGCTTTTGACAGGTACGGAAAAGTGGTTGAGTATAAGCTTGCAGGTTATATATTCGATCAAGAATCAGGCACTTACAAAGATGGATTCAATACTTGGGTTGAAGAAATACATCGTTCTGAGTTCAGGCATGATAATACACTTACCCTTACTTGCTATTTTTGTGAACAAATAGCCAAATTTAGAATTCATTTCAGTGGGCCTTCATTATTCAATTATTATCCAGAGTTGAAAGATTTAGATGATGTAAGGTTAGATTATGTCACTTCACCTGAATCTATGGCAGGTCAGTTCTTTGGAGGAGTTATTACGCAAAGTTGGTCTTCACCACATTTTATCTATAACTAAAAAGTGAAATTATGAAACCAAAGCTTCTTACACCTATTATATTATTATGGATGCTCTTGCCCCTTGGCGCCCAGAATGTGGTGCTTACGGGACAAGTAACGGATGCCCAGACAGGAGAGCCTATGATTGGCGTGACTGTGTATCATACGCAACGACGTACTGGTACAACTACCAATGGTACAGGGCATTACACCATTACCTTGCCCAGCAATAGACAGATGGAGCTGGTGTTCAGCTATGTGGGCTATGCTTCAGAAACCCGTGAACTGACGTTGAAAAGCGATCAAGTGCTGAATATCCAACTAAGACCCAGTGCTGAGAACCTGAGTGAGGTAAAGGTTTATGGCACGCGCCATAACTTTGGCGCACAAAGTTTGCAGATGAGTGCCAATGCGCTAAGTGCCGACCAGATTAAGCGTATGCCTGTATTGTTGGGAGAAACGGATGTGCTGAAAACGCTGCAACATCTGCCTGGTGTACAATCGAGTGGCGAAGGCCGAGCAGGCATTCATGTGCGAGGAGGTGAGAATGACCAGAATCTTTTTTCCATCGATGGCATTACGCTCTACAATCCTGAGCACTTGCAAGGCTTTACCTCTGCTATCAATGCTGATGTGGTGAACGATGTGGTGCTATACAAAGGTGCCTTTCCCTCCAGTTTTGGTGGCAGGTTATCCAGTGTGGTGGATGTGAGTTTGCAGGAAGGCGATTTCTACAAAACCCATGCCTCCATCACGGCTGGTATGCTGGCTTCCCGTTTCCAAGTGGATGGCCCGTTGTGGAAAGGACATACCTCTTATAATATTGCGGCTCGTATGTCGTACTTCTCTGCTATCGTGAAACCCATGCTGGAAGAGGTGATGTACGACAATCCAGGACAAATGAACGACTTCAGTCACATGCGTTACTTCGACATCAATGCCAAGATAACACATCTTTTCTCTGACAAAGCCAAGCTATCGGCAGTCTTCTATATGGGGCATGATGAAAACAATGCCACACCTACAGAGAATACACAAAGTTATAAATATGACAAATGGGTGTGGAATGAGGAAAAAGGGGAATACGATAGTGCCGCACAAGGCTATATCGACAAGGCCAGTCAGAGCCAAACGACCAATCGTTGGAACAACATACTGGGTGGCTTGCATTTTACACAAAAGTTTACTCCTTCATTAACGCTTGATGTGTCAGCTTCCTATAGTGGCTATGATTATCGCTTGGGATATGCCACTAACACCCAGCATTGGGTAGGTATCGATATCTTTAATCATGGGAAAGAAGGAGCTCAAACCTATTCACAGAACAATGCCAAGAATAGTACCGTCTATCGTTCTAAGATCAACGACCTAAGTGCGAAAGCAGAGTTGTCCTATAACTGGAAAGACAAGCACGAGGTGCATGGTGGTTTGCAGGCAAGCAGCATTCAACTCAATCCTTCGATAGATATCTATCACTACGAGTATCGCCAGACGGCATTGAGCGAAGAGATTGTATGGAACGTGGGCTTGGGAGATGATCGTTATAAATTTGCTGAAGTCACTGAAAGTAACAACCTGACAGGCAAGCAGCGTTTGAATACCTTTGCCGCTTTTCTGGAAGATGCCTGGAGCATTACCCCTTGGCTGAAAGCCAACTTGGGCCTTCGTTTGCAGGGATATGAAAGCGATGGTGAGACAAAGTTTGCCATAGAACCTCGTACCTCCCTACGCTTGTTGTTAGCGAAGAGTACTTCGTTAAAAGCATCGTATGCCCGTATGAGTCAAGGCATGCAACTGCTCACCAGTGGCCATCTGATTTCTCCGTCGGAAATCTGGGTACCCTATTATAAAGGGATGGACTTAGGCATCTCAGACCAAGTGTCGGTAGGCTTTAGTCACGACTTTGCCAATGGCATACAAGTATCTGTTGAGGGCTATTATAAATGGCTGGATGGCGTGATAGACTATCGGGATGGTACTTCCTTTATGGGAACTAAAAGCTGGAAAGATGCGATTGCTCAAGGCAAAGGTAGGGCTTTTGGCATAGAACTGATGGCGCAGAAAACCATAGGTAATACTACGGGTATGATCAGCTACACCTGGTCGAAGTCGCTACGCACTTTCGACCGTGAGGGAATGGAGCTGAATGCTGGTCGGGAGTTTTATGCCACAGGCGACAGGCGTCATAATTTCAGCATCAGTATTACCCAACGCCTGAGCAAGAATTGGGATTTCTCTGCGGCATGGACTTACCAGACAGGACGTCGTGCTTCGTTGGCAAGCAGTACCTTCAGCAGTGGTATGTTTGATGAATATAACAACTACTATCCGGTAACCTCAGATCCCTATGATATTGACTATTCCCAGAATCCTGCCTATTTGGATAGAACCATCAATTATGAGGCAGACAGTTACCTCGCCCACTTGGTGCGTGTGAATACATTCCATGAACGCAATAGTTATGTGATGCCAGCAGTACATCGCCTTGACATCAGTTTGAGTCATCATGGAAGCATTGGTATTGGCGAAATGATTTGCGATATAGGCATCTATAATGTCTATTGCCAGCAAAACGTATCGTCAGTATATTGGGGCTATGAGAACAACCGTCGTGCTTTACGGGCAGTGTGCCTTTTCCCCATTATGCCATCTATCAGTCTAACGCTAAAACTATGATTGTTATGAAAGCTACATATTTTTCATTACTGTTGATGATGCTTGTTATGGGTAGTTCGTGTGAACGTACCATAGATTTTGAAGGGCCTAAGGAGGAAACGGCCAATGATATGGCCATAAATGCCTTGGCAGTAGCAGACGGACAACTGACGGTCTTTTTGAATCGTGCCTATTTGGTGGACAAAACTCCCACTCAGTATTTTGACTATGAACATGCCGTATTCGCAAAAGATGAATTCGCTTACGACTATTCTCAACCTAACTATTCTCAACGCACTGCTATTACCAATGCCCAAGTGACAGCAGTGGTGAATGGTGGTGATGAATTTGAACTGTATTTTGATGCTGACGGTCTGTGTTTTCACAACAAGGATTACGTGCCTCGTGTGGGAGATCATATTGTGGTAACGGCCACGCAGGGACAAAGTCAGGTGAGTGTAGAGACAGTTGTTCCGCCAACGCCTAAGATAGAGGTAGTGAGTTATGAGATATTGGACGAGAATCCCTATCAGGAAGTAAATGGCCTTATCAATCCTGCTGACAGTATTATGCGTATTACTTGCCGTATCAATGATGCAGGAGGAAACCAATACTATAGATTACGTGTGAGGAGTGAGGATACAGAATTCGCTCCTACTTGGTATGGAAACTACTACTGGTATAGCATGCAGGATGTGTATTTTTCCGATGATGAGCTGTTTGTTGACAACAGACTGACGGCCAGCTTTGGTGGATGGCCTGCTTATTTCTCTAATGTTTTCGACAACTCGCTGATGAAAGGAAGCAGCTATACCTTTGTCATTGATGTGCTGAAAGCCCATGGTTCTCTTCCTTATATAGATTTGAGCTTAGCAATGAAGGATCTTGAACCTATACCTTCTCGTGTTATGTTGGAACTACAGGCTATTACACCTGATTTTTACCGTTACCTTAAATCCGTACAACTATTTCGAGTGGCAGAGAACGATGCCTTTTCGGAACCCGTACAGATATACAGCAATGCCATAGGCGGGTGGGGTATTCTCGGCTCGTTGAGTTATGACCGCCATTATATTGCTTTTGAATAGTAAAAGCGAAAAAAGAGATAAAAAAATAGGAGAGTTCAAAAAACTTTCCTATTTTTGTGTCTTAGACCTTAAATCAATAAGTGATGAAGAACATATTCTCTAAGATATGGGATCTCTATGTTGATGGTTTCCGTAGCATGACCATTGGTAAGACGCTATGGATGCTTATCTTGATTAAGCTCTTCATCATATTCTGCATTCTGCGGGTGTTCTTCTTCCCGAATTTTCTCAATACCGTTACCGATGATGATGCGCAGAAAGACGACTATGTGAGTACGCAAATCATCAGTCGTAGTTACCAGGAATAAAAACTTTAAACTAATATACTATGATAGGAAACATTGACTCTTCGTTGATTGATTGGTCGAGGGCCCAATTCGCCCTGACGGCCATTTATCACTGGGTGTTTGTACCGCTCACCTTGGGCTTGGCCGTGGTGATGGGTATCATGGAAACACTCTACTACCGTTCTGGTGATGAGTTCTGGCAACGCACCGCCAAATTCTGGATGAAGCTCTTCGGCATCAATTTCGCCGTGGGTATAGCAACCGGACTTATCCTGGAGTTTGAGTTCGGTACCAACTGGAGTAACTACAGCTGGTTCGTGGGCGATATCTTCGGCGCTCCTTTGGCCATAGAAGGCATTGTGGCTTTCTTTATGGAAAGTACCTTCGTGGCCGTTATGTTCTTTGGTTGGAAGAAGGTAAGCAAAGGCTTCCACCTGGCATCCACCTGGCTCACGGGCGCAGGTGCCACCATCTCTGCCTGGTGGATCTTGGTAGCCAACTCATGGATGCAGCATCCTGTGGGCATGGCGTTCAATCCTGATACGGCCCGCAACGAGATGATCAGCTTTGCCGAAGTGGCATTATCGCCTTTTGCCGTGAGCAAGTTCTTCCATACGGTATTATCGGGCTGGACACTGGGAGCAATCTTCGTGGTAGGCGTCAGCTGCTGGTACTTGCTGAAAGGACGCGAGAAGAAGTTTGCGTTGGCCAGCATCAAGGTAGGTGCCATTGTGGGTATTTTCTCTGCAGTGATGGTGGCTTTTACTGGTGATGAATCGGGTCATCAGGTGGCTCAATATCAACCTATGAAACTGGCCGCTATGGAAGGCCTGTATCAAGGAGAGAGTGGGGCAGGTCTTACTGCAGTTGCTTTGCTAAATCCTGCAAAGAAGACACCACAGGATGGGGTAGAGCCTTATCTGTTTGAGATCAAGATTCCTTATATGCTTTCTCTGTTGGCCGATCGTGATATGAATTCCTTTGTGCCAGGTATCAACGACCTGCTGAATGGTGGCTACCAGCTAAAGGATGGCACTACTGCTCTTTCTGTAGAACAAAAGATTGCCAAGGGTAAGCAGGCTATTGCTGCTTTTGCTGCCTATCGACAGGCTCGTGCCGACGGCAACGATGCTGAGGCCAAGGTGCAGGCAGGCATTTTGCGCGAGAACATGCCTTACTTTGGCTACGGACACATCAAGAATGTAAACGATGTGGTGCCTCCTGTAGCACTGACCTTCTATATGTTCCGCATCATGGTTATGCTGGGTGGCTACTTTATCCTGTTCTTCCTGGTGGTGCTCTTCCTCGTGTATAAGAAAGATATTACTAAGATGAAGTGGTTGCATTGGGTGGCATTTATCACCATCCCATTGGGCTATCTTGCCGGACAGGCAGGTTGGGCAGTAGCTGAGGTAGGTCGTCAGCCTTGGGTGATACAAGACATGATGCCTACCAACGTGGCAATCTCGCAGGTAACTACCGGTAGCGTGCAGCTGACGTTCTTCATTTTCCTTGCCCTCTTCACCATCTTGCTCATTGCCGAGATAGGCATTATGCTGAAGGCGATAAAGAAAGGACCAGAATTAGAAGAAGCTTAATTCCCTTTTTCAATTTTCAATTGTCAATTTTCAATTTACTAATATGACATACGAATTCTTACAACAATATTGGTGGTTCGTCGTATCACTTTTGGGCGGACTCCTCGTCTTCTTGCTCTTCGTGCAGGGAGGCAATTCGCTGTTGTTGAACCTGCCAGAGAATGAGACACAGCGACAGATGATGATTAATTCTACGGGACGTAAGTGGGAGTTTACGTTTACTACCCTTGTTACTTTCGGTGGTGCGTTCTTCGCTTCCTTCCCGTTGTTCTATAGTACGAGCTTTGGTGGTGCCTACTGGGTATGGATGCTGATACTGTTCACCTTTGTGGTACAGGCGGTGAGCTATGAGTTCCAGTCGAAGTTGGGCAACCTGTTGGGCAAGAATACCTATCGTGGTTTCCTGATTGCCAATGGCGTGTTGGCACCCATCCTGTTGGGTGCAGCTGTATCTACCTTCTTCACGGGTTCCAATTTCTACGTTGACAAGGGCAATATCACCGATACGGTAGCACCCGTCATCAGCTATTGGGGCAATGCCTCTGGTGGCTTGGATGCCTGCCTGAATATCTTTAATGTCATCCTGGGCTTGGCGGTGCTGTTCCTGGCACGCATCCTGGGTGAACTCTATTTCATCAACAATATTGAAGATGACGACCTGCATCGCAGGGCACGTAAGAGCTTAGGCTTTGACACTGTCTTCTTCTTGGCGTTCTTCCTCACTTGGCTCGTGCATCTGCTTATCAAGGAAGGCTTTGCCGTTGACCCCGCTACGGGCATCGTGTCTATGGAAGTTTTCAAGTACCTGCACAACCTCATGGCCTTGCCGTTGGTAACGATCATGTTGCTGGCTGGTGTGGTACTGGTGCTGTATGGCATCTTCTGGTCTCTGGTGAAGAGCACCTTCCGTCGTGGCATCTGGCTCACAGGTACAGGTACCGTATTGACGGTGACAGCCCTCTTGCTGTTGGCTGGCTATAACAACACGGCCTATTACCCCAGCGTGGCAGATTTGCAAAGTTCGCTGACGCTGGCTAACAGTTGCAGCAGTGAGTTTACGCTTACCACCATGTTCTATGTGTCGTTGCTCGTGCCATTCGTGTTGGCTTATATTTTCTATGCTTGGCGGAAGATAGACAGCAAGCCCATCGATGCCGATGAGATGCAGCATGATGACCATGCTTATTGAATATTATTTTAATAATGAAAGAGGGAGCGAAAAACGCTCCCTCTTTTTTGTAAATAAAGGCTCGTTCCTTCGCAGATGGTTCGCTATGCCTTCGCTGATGAAAGCTTGTGCTTGGCTTTATAATCGTTTATCCAGGCGTACCCCATGATGCCGGCACCAGCTATCAGCGCCAGGAGTCCGAAATACAAACCATAGCCATTGGCAAAGGCCACGGGCGCAAAGGTAATCAGACTGATTTCTACGGGGGCGATGAAGAGGTAGGCCAAGGCATAATCCTCCATGCAATGACTTTTCTGTTCGGGGTCGGCCACACGCAACATGGCAATGCCCATCGCTACTGTGCCGGTAAACCATCCCCAGGTAAACAATGCCTTCTCCAGCCAACAGTCGTTCTTCATCAGCCAGCGGCCAACAATGAGTACGTAGAGTAGGGTGAGGATGAGTCCGCTAAGGAGTAAGATGCTCAGAGGCACGATGTAGTTCAGTACCACCGACACCTTAATGGCCGAGATGCCAAAAGCCACCAGGAAATCGGTGAAAGCCCCGCTGAGGTGTCCGATGATACGAGGGGAAGTATAATGCAGGGCTCCTGTCTTTTTGAAGAAATAACGCATCAGGATACCGAATACGAAAGCACAGCTGAATACAGGCATCTCTAACTCAGGCATGAAGTACGACACTCCCTTGCTGATGCCATAGCCGCCCAATGCCACCATGGCAATGATGGCCATGTTGAATGCCAGACTGTCGATGGATATGGCCGAGGTGGAGGATTCCCCCATGCTGTACCGCTTGTCGGCAGGCAGTAATCCCGTGCGCAACTCATGCGGCAGCTTCTCAAAAGCGGTGAGGTAGGAGGTATATCCCTTTTTAGTACCCCATTTGATGATGGCCAGTCCGATGAATACCGAGCACAATATGCCCACCGTGGCTGAGGTCATGGCCAGCGTCATCATGTCCTCGCCACCCATCTTGTTGAAAGCCTGTCCGATGGCAGCTGCTGTGCCATGCCCTCCACAGAACCCGCTGGGTAGTGACAATCCGAAGTAAGGTGCCACAGGCCAGAAGACGCTTAAGATGCCAATGCCTATCAAGGCACCGAAGGCCCACTGCCACAGCATGCCCGTTTGCGAGTAGATCCACATGCGCTTCACCCTGCTGCCATTTCCGCTCTGCTTGGCCTCTGAGGCGAAAGGCAGACAACCAAAGATAAAAGCTATCAGAATGCTGGCATAGGTGCCCATGTTGTTTGATAACGGCAACCACCCCAGTCCGCCCGGACCGAAGGCCAGCCCCATGAAGCCCGCCATCAGACTGGGTGGGATGAAGTAACGCTGTGCCAGTTGCAACTTCACCCTGATGAGTTTGCCCAAAAGCAGCAACAGTGAGATGATACCTACATCGGTAAACAGTGTCCAAGGAGTAAAATCGTTCATATTGGTCGTCGTTTTTTTTTTACAAAGATAGGTAATTATATATATGGTGCAAAAAATAAATTAAAAAAAAGTGGAATAACTTTTGGTGGATGTTGAAAAAGTTACTACCTTTGTAACCGATTTCCCAATTTTTGAGGGGGATGTGAGTTCTATGACAGATTGATGGACAGAGGACAGGCAGCGTCCGGTGCATGTTTTTTTTTGATGTGTATCGGAGGTCTGATGAAGGTGTGATTTATACATGAACGACCGTCAAAGGTGATTTTACCTTTTATATATTACGG
>JAFSPM010000002.1 GCA_017442855.1 Bacteroidaceae bacterium
AGAGAGCGGAAATTCCAACCACGGCGCAAATCACCGAAATCGATATGACTGCCCAGAATACCAGAGCGTCCGTCAAGGGTGACCGCAGCATCCTTCATGTGGACATGATATACGCGATCGATAAAGTCATTGAGGAACAGATGGGGCTTGATGCCTTGCCAGATGAGGTGACTGGGGTCAAAATTCAGACCGAATTCTTTACGGTCGGCCATCTTCGCCAGCAGGCGTTGGGTGGAATAGTAATCGAATGCTATCTCGCCTGGATGTACCTCAAGTGCGAATTTGACATCACATTTCTTAAAGACGTCTAAAATGGGGCTCCATAGTTCTACGATTCGGTTAAAGCCTGCCTCAATCATTTCCTCAGTTGTCTGGGGGAAAGAATACATATACTTCCAGATGGGGGATCCGGTGAAACCAGTGACTACGTGGACGCCAAACTTTGCAGCGACAACTGGCACCTTCATCATGGTATCGATGGCCCACTGCCTGATGGCCTCCGGGTTATTGGCAAGGGCAGATGGTGCAAAATTATTCAAACGTGGGTCTGGGTCGTCGCCCACGCACTGGCCAATGATGTGAACAGCCAAGGCCGTCATGACCAGTCCGTTCTTTTTGAGGTTTTCCTTCATCCAGTTCACGTAACTCTCATCAGAGAGTGCTCGGTCAACATCGATGCCGTTGCCCCAACAAGCTACTTCTAATCCGTCGTAACCCATTTTCTTGGCAAGCGTGCATAACTCATCAAATGGTAAGTCTGCCCATTGGATGGTGCATAGTGTAACAAGGTGTTTTCCCATAATATTAGTATGTTTAAAATTGTACATCGCGCATGAAACGCACCATTTCGTCTATCCACAAATCAGATGATTTGCCTGTAGGAACAGCTCCGAAACCATGCTGGGAATCAGAATAATAATGCAATTCTACTGGCACCTTGGCTTCCCTCCAAGCCATATAGACATCATGACTTTCCTCAGGATAAAAAATGTCATTGACTGGAGCACAAAGGAACACAGGAGCAGCATCAGCTGGGGCTTTCACGTCATGTGTCCATCCACCATAAATGATGCCACCAAAATTGGGCTTGCCTGCTTCAGAATGCTCCAACACCTGATGCATAGAAGTGATGGCTCCTGCCGAAAAGCCCACAATACCTATCTTATCAGGGTTGATGCCCCACTTTGCAGCATGTTGGCGAACCATACTGATGGCACGGTCGGCATCTTGGAAAGCCAAGTGGGTATATTCCATACTCAGACAGGCACCCGTAGCACTCTCACGAGACAATGCGCCCATCACCTTACTCGACTTGATCGTCAAGTCTAGTCCGTCAACTTTGCCGTCAGCATTTTCATCACCTATAGGATGAGTGCGATATTTCAATACAAAGGCGGCGATGCCTCGCATGCAAAGCTCCTCAGCTACCTTAATGCCTTCGCTCACATAAGAAAGGATGTAAAAGCCTCCACCTGGGCACACCACCATAGCAGAACCTGTGGCAATAGATGGGTCAGGCAGATAGACGGCAAGTGTAGGTGTCGATATATTGAAAAGGATTTCTTTGGTCTCATCAGTATAATCCTCCACATTCGTCCAAGATTCAGAGCCAGGAGCCTTGCCCTCATACAAATTCAACACTTCGGTAGGCTCCATCTTTGGAGCATTACCCAAACCTGCACAGCTCTTCATCTGTGCCTGTTGACCATTATCTGCATTGTTGGCCTGGTTGCCTTGGCCACAGCTGACCAACATAGCCATCGCCAACATCATAAAAAATTGTTTCATATCTAAATATCGTTTTTATATATGCACAAAGGTAATCATTTTCCTATAAACCTTTTGACAATATCGAGGGAAAATATAACTTTGTGAAGTAAAATAACCTATAGTACAATGAAAAACAGTTTTGTTGCCTTGGCTTTGTTGCTGATTTCTTTTTCAGCTTGCCAACAGAAGAACCCAAATGAGGATAATGCCTCGCTGAAGATGATTGAGGCGGTGGACTTCTCACACGTGAAAATAAACGATAGTTTCTGGTCGACCATCTTGCAGAAGCATGTGAGCGCCACCATTCCTGTATGCATTGACCAGATAGAAAACCAGACGGGACGCATTCAGAATTTTGAGAATGCTGCCAAGAAGCAGGGCGAGCACTCAGGTATCTACTTCGACGATTCAGATGTCTATAAGGCGCTGGAAGGCATTGCCTATACGCTGGTAAACAACCCCGACCCTGCCTTAGAGCAGAAGGCCGATGAGTGGATTGACAAGTTTGCTGCTGCTCAGGAGCCCGATGGATACATCAATACCTACTATACTTTGACGGGCCTTGATCAGCGATGGACCAACATGGTGAAGCACGAGATGTATTGTGCTGGTCACATGATGGAGGCAGCTGTGGCTTACTACAAGGCAACAGGCAAGCGCAAGTTACTGGATGTGAGCGAAAGAATGGCTCAGCACATGATGACTCAGTTTGGTCCTGGCAAGCGTCACTGGGTGCCTGGGCATGAGGAGATAGAACTGGCTCTGGTGAAGCTGTATCAAGTGACAGGCAAGCAGGAATACCTGGATTTCTCTGAATGGCTGTTGAACGAACGTGGACATGGTTATGGCTCTACGGGTGGCAACGGCGACTGGAATGCTGAGTATTTCCAGGACAATATGCCTGTGAAGGAAATGAGCAGCATTACTGGCCATGCCGTACGTAGTATGTATCTGTATTGCGGTATGGCTGACGTAGCTGCGCTGAAGGGAGATAATGAGTATATAGCTGCTTTGCATCGCCTGTGGGACGATGTGGTGCTACGCAATATGTATGTGACAGGTGGCATCGGCTCGAGTGCCGACAACGAGGGTTTCACCGAAGACTACGACCTGCCTAACCTGGAAGCTTATTGCGAGACTTGCGCATCAGTGGGTATGGTGTTATGGAACTGGCGCATGAACCAGTTTACGGGCGAAACGAAATATATTGACGTACTGGAACGTTCGCTCTATAACGGTGTGTTGGCTGGCATCTCTGCAGAAGGCGACAGGTTCTTCTATGTAAATCCGCTGGAGTCGAAGGGCGACCACCATCGTCAGGCTTGGTACGGATGCGCTTGCTGTCCCAGTCAGGTGTCACGCTTCATCCCTTCTATCGGCAACTATATCTATGGCGTTAGCAACAATGCCATTTGGGTAAACCTGTTTATTGGCAACGAGGCAGTATTGCCTACCCCACAAGGTGACATCCCTGTCAGCATACAAACTAATATGCCTTGGAGCGGTGAGGTGAAAATGACGATGGGCAAGAACTACAAAGGTGAGATTCGTCTGCGTATTCCTGAGTGGGCAAGCGAATATCAGTTGCAGGTAAATGGCAAGAATGCGGATGCAGCTATCGACAAGGGCTATGCTGTAATCAAGCATGCCTGGAAAGCTGGCGACGAAATCAGTCTCAACATGCCAATAGAGACAAAGATGGTAGCTGCCGACCCACGTGTAAAGGCCGATGTGGGCAAGCGTGCCATCATGCGTGGCCCATTGGTGTTCTGCGCTGAAGAGGTGGACAATAAAGAGGTGTACGACCAGATGCAGTTGGATGATGCCACTCAGTTCACAGCATCTTATAACGCCAACTTGCTGAATGGTATCGAGCAGATTCAAGTGAAGCAAGGTGACAACGCTTTCTCTTTGATTCCTTACTTCGCTTGGGATAACCGTGAGGCAGGAAGGATGAAAGTTTGGATAGACTATACGAATTGAAAAAATACTATCTCAATAGAAGTAGGCAAATCCCATCAATGGGATTTGCCTACTTCATCTACTTTCCTTTTAGAACAAAAAAGTGCGAGAAAAGATGAGGGAAATATGGGGAAAGTACCGTATCTTTGCAAAAACATAATAATTAATCATGAAAACAATTTACCAAATGGCAGTAGCATCAACCCTGTTGTTAGCAAGCGCCTGCTCCAACAGCGAGCAAGCCGACATTAACCGTGACTGGAAGTTCTGGTCGGACACACAGACCATCCAGCAAGTGATTAACCTCCCACACGATGCCATGCAAACCGAGACGCGCTCGGCTGACGTGGCAGAAGGCCGTCACAACGGCTTCTACCCAGGCAATGTGTACCACTACGAGAAAACCTTCAACGCCTCTGCTGACCTGTTGCAGAAGCATGTTACCCTGAATTTCGAGGGAGTATATCGTAACAGCAAGGTATATGTAAATGACCAGGAAGCTGGCGGCTACCAATATGGCTATATGCCTTTCGATGTTTGCTTGGACGGACTGTTGGTAAAGGGTGAGAACACCATCCGTGTGGATGTGGACAACTCACAAGTGCCCAATAGTCGTTGGTATTCTGGTGCCGGCATCTATCGCCCCATCCACCTCACCGTTCAGGAGCAACAATATATAGAAGAGGTGAAGGTGAGTACCCTTAGTATCGCCCCTGCTACTATCCAAGTGGCAACAGCCCATCAAGGTGGCGAGGTAACTGTCAGCATCTATGACGGCAATCAGCAAGTGGCGAGTGCCGAGGGCGACAAGGTGGAGCTGAAGATAGAAGGAGCCAAGCTATGGAGTGCCGAGCATCCCAACCTCTACAAAGCTGTTGTTGAACTGAAACAAAACGGCAAGACCATCGAGCGACAGGAGAAGTCTTTCGGCATCCGTGAGATTAGCTGGAGCGCACAGGGCTTCAAGGTGAACGGCGAGGATGTATTGCTGCAAGGCGGTTGCATCCATCACGACAATGGTATCCTTGGTGCCGCTGAATACGACGAGGCTGCTTATCGCAAGGTGGCTATCATGAAGGAATATGGCTTCAACGCCATCCGTTCGTCTCACAACCCTTTGTCGGAAGCCATGCTGAAGGCCTGCGATGAACTGGGCATGTATGTGATGGATGAGTTGTGGGACATGTGGTATATCACCAAGACAGAGTTTGACTATTCTCATGATTTCTATGCCAACTACAAGGAAGACATCCGCCATTTCATCAAGAAAGACTTCAACCATCCGTCCGTAGTAATGTATTCCATTGGCAACGAGGTGGGTGAACCTGCCGAAGATAAAGGCGTTGAGTTGGCGAAGGAGCTGATAACCCTGGTTCATCAGGCAGACAACTCACGTCCTGTCACCGCTGGTATCAACCTGATGATTGTTGGTTTGACGCGCATGGGCATGAACATCTTCGCACAGTCGAACGCAGCCGCCGGTCCTTCTAACGTGACCAGCGAGGAGTATAACAATATGATGGTGGCATCGAGCCAACAGATGCTGCAAGCCGTACTTGCTCCTGCGATTGATGAAGCCACTACCCCTGTTTTGGATGCCCTTGATATTGCCGGCTACAACTATGCCAACCTGCGCTACCCCATTGAAGGTACCGCTCACCCTAACCGTATTGTAGTGGGTAGCGAGACCTTCCCGTATCAGTTAGCCGAGAATTGGGCATTAGTAGAGAAGCTGCCCTACCTGATAGGCGACTTCATGTGGACGGCTTGGGACTATATCGGTGAGATTGGTCTTGGTTCCTGGTACTACTCTGACGATACTGGCTTTGCCAACAAGACCTATCCTTGGAAACTCAACGGTGGCGGTGCCCTCGACCTGATTGGCAACCCCACGGGCGAGGCTCTTTGGGCAAAGGCTATCTGGCTGAAGGACAACAAGCCATACATCGGTGTGCGCCCCATCCACAAGGAGCAACTGATTAAGTCCATGTGGCGAGGTACCAACACCATCCCAAGTTGGAGTTGGCAAGGTTGCGAGGGTATGCCAACCGTAGTAGAGGTATATACCAGCGCACAGAAGGTGAAGCTCTATATCAACGACAAGCTGGTGGGTGAGCAGGAGGTAAGCAACTACCTCGCATCGTTCGATGTAACCTATGAGCCTGGCACCTTGAAAGCTGTTTCCATCGATGCCAATGGCAAGGAGTATGAGCAGACCCTAACTTCTGCAACTGGTAAGGTCAGCCTCAGCATCGAACCTGAGAAGAGCAACATTAAGACTGGTGAATTGGCATTCGTCAACATCAACCTCGTGGGTGAGAACGGCATCGTGCAATCAAAAGCCGACCGCAAACTGAAAGTAACCGTAGAGGGAGGCGAGCTATTAGGCTTTGGCAGTCAGCAGCTGATTACCGAAGACAGCTTTACTACGGGCGAATACAGCACCTACTACGGACAATCACAAGCCGTTGTCCGCAGCTTCACCCCAGGTACTGTAATAATTAATGTTGCTGGCGAGGGTGTAGAGGCAAGCTATAAGTTACAAGTACGATAATTAAACATTGAATATGAAAAGTATAAATAGATGGATGCTTTTGGCTGGGATTGCCTTGAGCGCTTGCACACAGCAACAATTTGACCAACAGCTATATGACAACTTCCAGAACCCGCCACAAGAAGCAAGACCCCGTGTTTGGTGGCACTGGATGAACGGCAATATTACCAAAGACGGCATCTACAAGGATTTAATGTGGATGAACCGTGTGGGTATCGGTGGTTTCCATAATTTCGAGGCAGGACTGGCTACCCCGCAAATGGTTGACCACCGCATCTCCTACATGTCAGATGAATGGAAGGATGCTTTCAAATACGCCATCAGCCTTGCCGATTCATTAGGTATGGAGGTGGCTATTTCAAGTGCGCCTGGCTGGAGCAATACGGGTGGTCCTTGGGTGAAGCCTGAGAATGCCATGAAAAAACTGGTATGGCGAGAGACGGAAGTGAAAGGTGGGCAAACTTTGAGCATCGATTTACCTGAGCCATACACTACAATGAGCAACTTCCAGAATGCTCCTGCCTCACCCAGCAGCAACATCATGCCTGATACAGAAGGGGTGAAATGGTATAAAGACTTGTATGTTTTGGCCATACGTAAAGATAAGGCAGACCTGACCATGCAGGAGATGCAGGCGAAGGTAACGAGCAGTGGCGGCAGATTCTCTTTGGAGCAATTGACAGACGGGGACTTGTCTATCGCCCAGCCATTGCTCCGTGACGACAAGCAGGGATATGCCTGGATTCAGTTTGAGTTCCCACAACCACAAACCATCAAGGCATTGAGTGTGGCAGATGGTGGTGTAAGGGGAGAATGGCAAGTAAACAAGGCTCCTGTCACCAAACATCTTTTGGCAAGCGATGATGGCAAGACTTTCAAGCCTGTATGCGACATCCCTCATGGTGGAACCGCTCGTCAGACCGTTGATGTGCCGACCACGACAGCCAAGTTCTTCCGCATAAACTTCGACAACCCTGTGTCTGACCAGACATACGCTGCCCTGATGGGTGGTTTTATTCCACATCCGGCAGCAACACCAGTCAGCGAACTTGTATTATATGGGGTCAATAAGGTGAATCATGCAGAGGAGAAAGCCGCGTTTGCCTCTTCATTCGACATGATGGAAAACGAGACCCCTGCGGTGGATGGTACGCAAGAAGTAATAGACCTGACCGATAGGGTACAGAATGGCAAACTGGCATGGGATGCTCCCGAAGGCGACTGGCGCATCTATCGTTTTGGCTATACATTGACTGGCAAGACCAACCATCCTGCATCCCCAGAGGCAACAGGTTTGGAGGTAACAAAGCTGGACAAGGATGCCATGACTGAATATATCAACTATTACTTAGACACTTATAAAGACGCTTCGGGCGGTTTGATGGGAGCCAAGGGTATTCACTACCTGTTGATTGACAGCTATGAGGCTGGCTGGGAGACCTGGTCGCCACAAATGCCACAGGAATTTGAGAAGCGCAGAGGCTACAACCTGCTGAAATGGATGCCAGCCCTGACGGGTCAGATTGTGGAGAGTGCTGAGAAAACAGAACAATTCCTCTTCGACTGGCGCACCACCATTGGTGAACTGATAACAGAGAATATGTACAGCAACATCCAACAGGTGCTGAAGGAGCGTGGTATGGAGAGTTATATGGAGGGACATGAGAATGGCAGACTATATATGCCCGATGGCATGGCCATCAAGAAAGATGCCGACATTCCAATGGGCGCCATGTGGCAGTTAGTCCCTAATATGCCAACTTCTAACTCCACCTACCCGATGTCTGAGTCTGATGTCCGTGAGTCCGCTTCTGTGGCCCATGTATATGGCAAGAAGCTGGTGGCAGTTGAATCATTGACAACCAACGGCCTGCAAGGTGCAGCATATAGTTATTATCCAGGCAATCTGAAGTCGGTTGCTGACTTAGAGCTGGCGAACGGTGCCAACCGTTTTGTAATTCAGACAAGTGCCCACCAGCCTGTTGATAATATGAAGCCTGGCGTTGGTTTGATGGTATTTGGTCAGTGGTTCCATCGTCATGAGACCTGGGCAGAGCAGGCCAAGGCATGGACCGACTACCTGGCACGCAGCAGCTATATGTTGCAACAAGGCAAGTTCGTGGCAGATGTGGCTTATTACTACGGTGAGGACAATGTGGTGACGGGCTTGTTTGGCGAAGAGCATCCTGCTGTGCCTGGTGGCTACAACTATGACTATATCAATCCTGAAATACTCACCAACCTATTAGACTACAACGGCAAGCAGCTGACATTGCCAAGTGGCATGAGTTATAAGATGCTGGTACTCGATAAGAACTGCGACAGCATGTCATTGCCCGTATTGCGCAAAATAGCGGAACTGGCCAACAAGGGAGCCATCATCTGTGGCGAGAAGCCCAGCGTAGAGCCCACCATGCAAGGCGACAAGGAGGAGTTCCAGCGTCTGGCGAATGAGGTGTGGAGCAAACCGAATGTCATCAGTGGAAAGAGTATCGCTGATGCATTGCAGCAGGCTGGCATCACACCCGATTTCTCTGCCAACGACATGAGCAACTTGCGCTATGTGCATCGCTCTACCGACAAGGCTGAGATTTATTGGGTGAACAACCGCACCGTGCAGGCTCGCAACATTGCTGCCACTTTCCGAGTGAAGGGACTCAAGCCTATGGTTTGGCACCCTGAGACGGGCAAGGCAGAGGATGTGTCCTACGAGGTGAAGGGCGACGTGACTACCGTACAATTGAGCTTGGTGGAGAACGATGCCGTATTCGTGGTATTCAGCGGCAAGGGCGATGACAAAGTTACGTTGCCTGCCGTACAGGAGACGCAGCTTTGCGAAATCAGTACCCCTTGGAAGGTGAAGTTCGACACCGCATGGGGTGGTCCTGCTGAGGTGACTTTCGACCAGCTGGCTTCCTATACCGAGTCAGCAGACCCTGGCATCAAGTACTATTCTGGCACTGCCATCTATAATAATAAGGTGTCAATCAATGAAGCTGATTTGCAGCAAGGCAGCCTAATATTAGATTTAGGGCAGGTTAGCTGTATGGCAGAAGTGAAAGTGAATGGCGTGAGCGCGGGCATCTTGTGGAAATATCCTTACCGTGCCGACATCACCGGTTTATTGAAGGCTGGGGAGAACGACATCGAGGTGACGGTGGTGAACCAGTGGGTGAACCGACTGATTGGCGACAAGCAGCCTGATGCCAAGCAGAAATACACCTACGCTTCGTTTGACTACTTCTACCATGCCGGCTCTGAACTGCTGCCAGCTGGCTTGTTAGGACCTGTAAGAATAGTGGGTAAGAAATAAGAAAACAAAAGCGTGAGTCCCTTTCTGAGACTCACGCTTTTGTTTTTGCATTTTACATCTGGTGAAGCTTCTTAATGGCCTCTGCCAGTTTCTTCATGGCGAAACGGGGAGCGATACGTACCAACAGATCCATCTTCTTGCAGTCGCTACCAACGATGATCTTCCACTTATCAGCCTCCATACCGCTCACGATGGCCTCTGCTGCCATCTTGGGTGTGGTAACACTGTTCTTCTTCAATTCTTCCTCAGAATAACCAGACACATCAATAGCGCCCTTCAAGCCCGAGTTCTTTTGAATGTTGGTAGCCACCGCACCAGGGAATACCTCGCTCACCTTTACATTGGTATCCATTAACTCAGTCATCAGTCCTTCAGTCAAAGCCTTTACGGCTGCTTTCGAAGCGCCATAGAAAGTTTGTCCAGGCACAGGAGCGAAGGCACCCATGCTTGACACATTTACGATGTGTGCCTCTGGACGGGTAAGCAAGTGTGGCAAGAAAGACTTCACCATATATAAAGTACCATTAAAATTAATGTTCATCACGCGCTCGATGGTACGATACTCCATCTTGCTCACTGGCACGAAATCCTGAATGATACCAGCATTATTAATGATGCCGTCAACAGCTCCAAACAATTTCACTGCCTCTGCAGCTGTTTGTTCCACAGCCTCACGGTTGGTGATATCTATCTGCATCAGTTTCATGTTGGCACCTTTTTCGCCAGCTAACTCCTGCGTCTGCTTCAGCCCCTCCATATTGATGTCGAGTCCAATCACTTTAGCCCCCTTGTTCAACAAGTTCAGGCTGATTTCCCTTCCCATGCCGTTACCTGCTCCGGTAACTACGATTACTTTTCCTGCTACTTTCATATTTTCATTTTTTATTATTGATATTGCAAAGGTAGTCACAATTAAACAATTAGCAACGCTCAAAAAGTTACCTCTTTTGTCCTATAGGTAAAAAGGGGACAAATATTCCTTTACACATATTCTTCAGCCAATCATTTGAAGTTTGAATTATTTATAGTATCTTCGCAGCGAGACCATATAAAGGACAATGGAATGAGTACTATGGAAAAGGATATCAATTTAACTGAGTTTCAGTTCGACATGCTGCCATCTGACGAGCGTAGGCTGGTGTTAGACAACTTTGTGCTGTTGGATGATAACCTCGATTCCACCCAAGACCTTGAACTGGGCAGTCACGTCAACAGACAGCTTTTCCCCCTCAAACTCATGTTCCCCTTAGTCATCATCTGCAAACAAGGCGAGATGGTGGCACAACTGAATCTGGAAGACATCAGATTAGAGCAGAATGACGTGCTAATCATGGTGCCTGGTACCATTGGCGAGGATGTCAGTGTTACGAAAGATTGCCGTGTAGCCATTATGGCAATACCAGAAAGTGCCTTCCCTATGCTAATGAAGATGGAACACTCACTAAAGTTCCGTGAGCACTTTAGCCATCCATTAAAGTTTCATTATTCCGATGCTGAGATGGAGCACATCGTCATGATTTATAAATTAATGCGTTCCATCATCAATATGGGTTCTCCTTATTGCAAGGAGATTCTGATGAACTATATGGAGGCGGTCGCCTACTTCACCATCACCAAGTTGGAGGCTATTTCCAATGAAAATGTCAAGAAACAACGTGGCGATATATTGTTCCATCAGTTCATGAACGAGGTAAGGCGTTACTATACCACTGAAAGGCAACTCTCTTTCTATGCCGACAAGCTCTGCATCACCACAAAGTACCTTTCCAGAGTTGTGAAGCAACATAGTGGGCGACAGCCTAGCGAGTGGGTACGCGACTATGTCATCTTAGAGGCAAAGGCCTTGCTGCGCCAAAACGAGTTGTCAGTTCAGCAGATCAGTGACATTTTGAACTTCCCCAACCCTTCCTTCTTCGGCAAATACTTCAAAGCCGTAGTAGGCTGCTCTCCCCGTCAGTATCAATTGCAGAAAGATTGAGTAGTTTACTTTACCACCACTCGTACCCTATCCAAATTATAGATGCGGGCAAAAGGAGAGTTCGTGTCAACCTTGCGTTGGGATGCTACCCTAACGGTGGGGAAGCTGGTGCCTTTGTCCTTGAACTGATGGCGGATGGTGAACTCCACACGGCTACCATTGTCACTATACTTGGCATTAGACAAATCCACCTGCTCAGTATAGTCCTTGCCATCGTATGATACTTGTGCAAGCATCACCTTGCCCTGTCCGGCAGGTACCTCAGCCACGGCATGAATCTCAACCGTAGCCCCACGCTTCACCTCAATACGCTTGCCATCGTGGGTAACGGAACCATTTTTGTCATCGCCAATGATAATCGTCTTAATGACAGGCTGGATGCCCTTGCGCTCATTGGCTGTCTCAGGAACCACCACTTGGGCATGGTCAATCTTATAATTGGTAGATGGTGCCGGCTCAATGCCCTTCTCCACCCACTGGCTCAAATCGAGAAGAGCCTGCTGTAATACACCGTTGTAAGCCACAGCATGCGTCTTGTCGTCCAACTGGTCTTCCTGGTCGCCATGCAAGGCATTCTCTGTGTACCATAAACGCATATTCTGATCAGCCCAATGACCCAAAGACTTACGAACCTGCTGGCGATACCAGTCGCCCTGCCAAGCGAAAGCCTCACGGTCCATGATGGAACAGCAGAGAATAATCTTGCCATGAATGTTGCCTGTAGGCAATGTTCCTGCTGCGCCACGTGTAAACACGGGTCCCAACTGCATGGGGCGTTGTGGATAAATGGGTTTGCCATCAGCATCCTCAAACATCTGCCAACCTGCCAAGTGACCTTCGGGAACCATGTGGCGATACAGGGTCTGCACAGCCAAGAAATTGCTATTGTCTATACGCACCTCATCACCCACTTTCAACTTTGCCAAGTTGGCATCGCTCACCGTAGGGCCAAATGCAGCCATTGTGCTATTGATTGCAGATAACTGGAAAGCTTCACCGTTTGCATCTCCAGAGGTAGCCACCAAGTCACCTCCCAAGAACTGTACCTGTTGTAGTTTATCTGTCAGCTCTACAGCAACAGGCTTGCCACCCTCACCTCCGGCAATCGCCCAAGACTTATCAGCAGAGCCACGGTCTGCATCGCTGACGGGAGCAATCAAGCCCACTTTCACGGCCTCGTCTGTATAGACAAAACGCTTGATGCGAGTGGGTTGCTGGATACGATAGCCCACAAACGACTCAGGATGGTCGTGACCATAATAGCCAGGTTTGTTCCAGAAATCCTCATTGAAATAGGCTTGGTCAAGCATAACGACCGTAGGATACAACACGATGAAGCCATGAATGCCCATTTCCTTGTAGCCATACCAACTTTTGAGGGGGAAGCCCATAGCGGTAGCCTCTTTCAGCACTTGTGTTTCTTCTTCGTTCAATCCTGCGTAGGGATTGCCACTGCCACCAGGCTCAATGGCATCGATAATCTGTGGCAATTTCTTATCCAATACCCTCATGGCATGCATACGAACAGCAAAGACATTGGGAATGGCGTAAGGTGAACCCATCACATAGGGCACAGCTCCATCCCACACGCCCTGTGTGCTCTCGATGCTGCCAGCTGTGCGATAAGCGCCACCGCTACCACCAAAGCAATAGCCGTAAGGACGGTCGCAGTCATACAATTCCTTTGCCACTAACCTTGAGAACATGGCACTGGCGGCATTAGCACGATAGGCACCAATAGTAGGATCATTGGCCATCGGGTTGGATAAATCCACCGCTCCTCCTTCGTTAGTCTCAATAAAATAGGCACCGTTCTTTATGCTGAAAGCAATGCTGTTATACTCGTTCATCGGTAAGTTCTGCACAATAAACTCGTTATCAGGCATAGGAGTGATGTACTGGAAGAAACGTCCCTCATATTGTTCTTTCTCTGGGAAATAGAATGAGAAACGAGTACCGTTGCTTTTGAAACCACCATGTATATAATGGTGACGAACAGGCTGGTCTCGCCATTCATCCACGTCCACGTAGGGTTCAGTAAACGCAGGATCACCATACTGGAAATCCCATGTTTGCTGGGTAAGCGATTGTGCCATCGTCATCATTGACAGCCATAACATTGATACGGTAAGGATAATAAACTTCATTGCTTTCATGTTTTCAATAAATTTATGCAAAGATAAATCATATTCCCCACATAACCATCATCTTTTTTGCAACACTTTTGTCCTTTTTGGTGAATTATTGCGCAACATTCTCACAGAAAAGAATTATATTTGTAGCGTTAAAACAATAGATTATGAAAAAAGTATTTTACCTGATGGCGTTGGCTCTGATGGCTATGAACGCCAATGCACAATTCCAGCGTACTCCTACTCCTAATGATACGCTGAAGTCTGTAACCGTGAACGCTGACAAGAGCGTGACATTCCGCATCTATGCACCAGAGGCTAAGACTGTTACCTTAGGTGGAGACTTAGCTGGCTATGGCGATATCATTCCTGCTCCAAAGTTTGTGAAACAAGCCAATGGCGTGTGGGAGGCGAAAGCCAATACCGTGGACGCAAAAGGTGGTACCTTCCGCTATAATTTCGTGGTAGATGGCGTGCGTGTGAACGACCCTAAGGCAGCTACTACTGCCGACAATACGGCCATTGTAAATGTTGACCCTGAGGGCGATGGCTTCTGGGAGATGAAAGATGTGCCTCATGGCGCTGTAGCAGAGGTTTGGTATAAGTCAAGTACCTTCAACAACACCCGTCGTTTTCATGTATGGACACCAGCTGGCTACGAGAAAGGTGGTCAGAAATTGCCAGTACTCTACCTGATTCATGGTGGTGGCGACAATGACTTTGCTTGGCCAGGCGTCGGTAGAGCTGGTTTCATCATGGACAACCTGTTGGCAGAGGGCAAGATTGTTCCTATGATTGTAGTGATGCCTAATGGCAGTGTAAATACCGACCTGTTCACCGATGATATGATGAACGACCTGATTCCTTATGTTGAGAGCCATTACAATGTTTATACCGACAAGGATCATCGTGCGTTGGCAGGTTTGTCAATGGGTGGTTTGGAAACGCTGAACGTTTCTCTGCTCCACTACAATAGCTTCGCATACGTATTCCCACTGAGTACTGGTTGGTTTACCAACAACAAGGAACTTTACGACAAGTGGGAGCCTTACCTGAAGGAACATGCAGCAGCTATGAACAAGAGTTTCAAACTTTATAAGTTCTATATGGGTGGCGAAGAAGACATCGCTTACCAAAACGGTGTCGCTACTCGTGAGGCATTTACCAAAGCTGGCGTGAAGCACGAGTATTCTTCCATGCCTGGCGGACATACTTGGCACGTATGGCGTCATAACTTGCGTGACTTTGCTCCGTTATTGTTTAAATAACCTATCGGGGGTCGGAATGCCGACCCCTTTAATTTATATCTTACTATGAAGACGAACCTAACATCACAGATTACGTTGAACCATGTGAACGCCCGTTATTACAAGCCTAATAACGCTTTTGAGCAGGCACAGTTGACGAGGCTGGAGAAGTTGCCTACCACTATCTACGAAAATGCAGAGGAAGCATCCAAGCAGATAGCACGGGAGATAGCCGACACCATCAAACAGAAGGAAGCAGCTTATAAACCTTGTGTAATGGTGCTTACTGGCGGTGCTACTCCTCACCAACTCTATGCCGAGCTGGTGCGCTTGCATCGTGAGGAAGGACTGAGTTTCCGCAACGTCATCGTATTCAACCTGTATGAGTTCTACCCATTGGCAGATGACACCGTGTTCAGCAACCTGAAAGCGCTGAAAGACATGTTGCTCGACCATGTGGATATCGACCCCACTCGCATTTTCTCTCCATCAGGTACCCTCAGTCAGAACGATATCTTCAACTTCTGCGAGGAATATGAACGGAAGATTGCTGAAGCTGGCGGCATCGACATCTGCCTCTTAGGCATAGGCCGCTTGGGTAACATCGCTTTCAACGAGCCAGGCTCCCGTATCAACTCTACTACCCGACTTATCTTGTTGGATGCCGACTCACGAGCAGAAGCAGCCCGTTCGTTTGGCAATAATCCACCACTTAGCTCCATCACCATGGGCATTCACACCATCTTGTCATCTCGCAAGATTTACCTGATGGCTTGGGGTGAGGACAAGGCAAAGATGATCAAGGCCTGTGTGGAAGGTGCCATCACTGACAACATACCTGCTTCGTTCCTGCAAATGCACAACAACGTACATGTGGTGGTGGATTTGTCTTCTGCTACCTTCCTAACCCGCATACATCACCCTTGGCTGGTTACTTCCTGCGAATGGGATGACAAACTGATACGTAGTGCCATTGTGTGGCTCTGTCAGCAAACGGGCAAGCCCATCTTGAAACTCACCAACAAGGACTATAACGAAAACGGACTGGGTGAGTTGCTGGCTATCTATGGATCTGCCTACAACGTGAATATCAAAATCTTCAACGACCTACAACACACCATCACAGGATGGCCTGGTGGCAAGCCCAATGCTGACGATACTCATCGCCCTGAGCGAGCATTGCCTTACCCCAAGCGGGTACTGGTGTTCTCGCCTCATCCTGATGATGATGTCATCTCTATGGGTGGTACCATCAGAAGACTTGTGCAGCAGGGGCATGAGGTGTATATTGCTTATCAGACCAGTGGCAACATTGCCGTAGGCGATGAAGAGGTAACGCGCTTCTTGCATTTCATCAATGGCTTCAACCAGCTCTTCAATGCCGACCAAGACGAGGTAATCAAGAAGAAATACAAGGAGATTAAGGATTTCCTGAATAAGAAGAAAGATGGTGACTTGGATACCAAAGATATTCTGACCATCAAGGGACTGATTCGTCGTGGTGAAGCCCGTACGGCTTGTTCTTACAACAATATTCCTCTTGAAAGGGTGTATTTCCTGGATTTGCCGTTCTACGAGACAGGCAAGATTCAGAAGAGACCATTGGGAGAAAAAGATGTGCGTATCGTGCAGAAGCTCTTACAAGAAGTACAGCCTCATCAGATCTTCGTGGCTGGCGACTTAGCTGATCCGCATGGCACTCATCGTGTATGTAGCAATGCAGTCTTGGCAGCTATCGATCTGGAGAAAGAAGCCAAAGCCGCTTGGCTCAAGGATTGCCGTATCTGGATGTATCGCGGTGCTTGGGCGGAATGGGAGATTGAGGATATCGAGATGGCAGTGCCTATTAGTCCTGAAGAGCTAAGGGCCAAGCGTAACTCCATCCTTCGCCACCAGAGTCAGATGGAGTCGGCTCCGTTCCTGGGCAACGACGAACGTCTGTTCTGGCAACGTAGTGAAGACCGTAACCGCAACACGGCTGGCATTTACGACAAGTTAGGATTGGCTTGCTATGAGGCGATGGAGGCTTTTGTGGAATACAAACCTTTGTAAACAATATTGAATATGAAAAGAATCTTTTTATTATTGACTCTCGGTCTTTTAATTGGTAGCTTGTATGCCCAAGAGATGGCCAATACTCGCAGGGCTCGCATCGTTTCTCCAGAGGTAACAAAAGATAGCATTACCTTTCGTATGCGTGCCGAATATGCCACCACTGTCAGCCTGACGGGCTCATGGCAAAATAGAGGGGAATCCCCCATCGCTATGAAACGAGACAATAACCTGGTGTGGAGTGTTACCATTCCTAACCTCCAACCCGACTTGTATTACTACACTTTCAACGTGGATGGCACAACAGTGTGCGACCCGGCTAACACATCAACAGATCGTGATGGCACCAGCTATCGAAGCATCTTCTTTATAGATGGTGACCACTCTCGTCACTATAAGGATGCAGCCGTTAGGGGTAATGTGTCTGCTGTTTGGTATGATTCCCCCACCATTGGAGCAAAACGCAAGATGATGGTTTATACCCCAGCCGGCTACGACGACAACAAGAAAGCCAAATATCCTGTGCTTTACCTCTTGCATGGCGGCGGTGGCGATGAAGAAGCATGGCTTTCATTAGGTCGTGCTGCTCAGATTCTCGACAACCTCATAGCTGAAGGGCGGGCTGTTCCCATGCTGGTAGTAATGCCGAATGGCAACTCCAATCAGATTCAATCCCACATCAACGACATCCCCGGACAAGAGTCTTCTGTCCTGATGCAGAATGACATACAATCTGACCTTTATGTCACCAGTTTGATAAAGGACATCATCCCCTATATCGATAGTCATTATCGCACCATTGCCAAGAAAGAGGGTCGTGCTATTTCTGGCTTGTCAATGGGTGGAGGTCATACGCTTCGCACCAACTATCTGTTCCCGGGTTATTTCAACTATATCTGTCCGCAGAGCACAGGTGCCCATCCTCATAACCAGAAAAACAGTGCCTATGCCTTTGATGAGAACACCTTATTCAACTACCTGGAAGGAATCAAGAAAGCAGGATATAAGTTGTTCTGGCTGGGTTGTGGCGATGTTGACCCTTGGTTTGCCGAGGCACAGGAACTCGATAAACTCTTAACAAATCATGACATGCCTCACACGTTCTACATTACTGGTGGAGGCCATGAATGGAAGAACTGGCGTCACTACCTTGACACCTTTGCTCCCTTACTCTTTAAGTAAGCATGTGCTATCAGTGGAGGATTTGAGATAAATCAATGATGGATAAACTTTGGAACAGCAACTATAAGAAAGTGATGGTGGCAAACTTCACCATGTCGTTTGCCTTCTATCTGCTCACACCACTTCTTCCCTTGTACCTGAGCGAAACATTCGGCTCAACAAAGGATATGATAGGTTTGGTGCTGAGCGGTTATACCATTACAGCTTTGTTGTTCCGTCCTTTCAGTGGCTATGTGGTAGATAGCTTCCCACGAAAGAAAGTGTTGTTGGTGTGCTTGTTCCTGTATTTCATCCTCTTTGGGGGGTATTTATTGGCAAGTACCCTGCTGATGTTTGCCATCTTGCGCACCCTGCACGGAGGACCATTCGGCGCCTCTACGGTGGCCAACAACACCGTTGCCATCGATGTAGTGCCATCAAGTCGCAGAAACGAGGCCATAGGCTACTACGGACTGAGCAATAACCTGGCTATGGCCATTGCCCCCACTATTGGCGTCTTTGTGTATAAATATGTATACAACTTCGATGTGCTGTTCTGGTTGGCACTCGTCGTTGCTGGCATCGGCTTTGCCGTAGATTACACATTGAAGTTGCCAGAGAAACAATTGATGAAAGACAAAAAAGCCATTTCGCTCGACCGTTTCTTCCTCTTGAAAGGCTGGGTGATTGGTCTCAATATCTGTTTCTTCGGTTTCTGCTACGGCATATTGAGCAACTACTTAGCCATCTATGGCAAGGAGGTGATGGGCATCACTGGTGGCACAGGTGCCTACTTCATGTTGCTGAGCATCGGCCTCATCCTTTCTCGCCTACAAGGGGCCAAGTCGCTTCGTGAAGGCAAGCTGACTCGCAATGCGGCACAAGGCATCATCCTTTCCACCATAGGCTACACCATGTTCATCGCAATGCCCAACATGGTGGGTTATTATGGTTCGGCCATCTTGATTGGCTTGGGCAACGGACACATGTGGCCTGCTTTGCAGAACATGATTATCAATGTGGCACAGAACAACGAGCGAGGCACTGCCAACTCTACCCTACTCACCTCGTGGGACTTAGGCGTGGGTATTGGCATCCTGTTGGGAGGTTCCATCGCCGAATATTTCAGCTATGCTACCGCCTTCTGGACAATGGCATGGGGGCATGTGGCAGGTCTGGCTTTGTTTTTTATGTTTACAAAGCAGTCGTTCCTGCGACGCAAAAGAACGGAATCGTTTAGATAACTAAATAAGAGATACAAACATGGGAGCTTGGTTTAACAAGATAGTTGAGCATATCGACAAGGTGTGGGAGTGGCTGATCAAGTTTATTACCTTCGGCATCTGGCAAGACAGCGTGTATCAGCAATTATCACTGAAAAATGCGGTGGCCTACGTGACACGTGTGGTTTACATCCTGGTGAACCGCTTCAATGCCGATAGTATCAGCAACAAGGCGGCTGCCCTGACCTACAGCACCTTGCTCTCCATCGTACCCATCCTTGCCATCTTGTTTGGCATAGCCCGTGGCTTTGGTTTTGACAACCTTCTCCGCCAACAGATTGAGCAAGGTTTGTTGGGTAACAACGAAGCCAGCAAATATATCTTCCAGTTTGTTGATTCCTACCTCTCGCAAACAACAGGAGGGGTGTTCTTGGGCGTGGGTCTTATTGCCTTGCTGTGGACCTTCATCAGCTTGGTGAACAACATGGAGAGCATCTTCAACGACATCTGGTATGTGAAGAAAAGCCGTACGGCCTATCGCAAGCTCACCGACTATTTCTCGATACTGATTCTCATGCCCATCCTTATCATCATCAGCGGAGGTTTGAGCATCTTCATGTCCACATTGGTCAGCAAGATAGAAGGCTATGCACTCTTAGCCCCCATGATGAAGTTCGGCATCAGTCTGATTCCCTACGTGCTGAGCTGGCTCATGTTTACGGCCCTCTATGTCTTTATGCCCAACACCAGTGTAAAGTTGCTCTATGCCCTGATAGCCGGCCTCATAGCAGGTTCGTTGTTCCAAGCATTCCAGTTCCTGTATATCAGCGGACAGGTTTGGGTATCGAGATACAACGCCATCTATGGTAGCTTTGCCGCCTTGCCGTTGTTCCTGTTATGGTTACAAGTGTCGTGGACCATCTGCATCCTGGGTGCCCAACTGACGCATATCATGCAGAATTTCAAACGCTACGACAATTATAAAGAGGTAAATAACGCCTCCTACGAGTATCGCAATTATTTGGCTGTGGTGCTGATGTCAATGATTTGCAAGCAATATGCCGAAGGCAACGATAAGCCCTATTCGGCTCGCCAGCTCTCGAACAAGTGCCACATCCCTATCCAGTTGACGCAGATGGTGCTGAACGAACTGATGGAGGCCGACCTCCTGATTATGAATGCTCCCGACAAGAGCCAGGAGGAGATTTATCTGCCAGCATCAGGGTGTGTGGATATCACCTTGGCAGAGACCATCGACCGCCTTAGCACCAAGGGCTTTGGCTTTAAGGACTTTAAGGTGGATTGGAAGGAACAGTTCCATCAGCACTATGAGCAGTTGGAGCAGGCTCGCTTGGCATTCCGTCAGACAGGCAGTACCAAAGTAAAGGATTTGTAGCATTTGGTAGTTTCCTGAAATTATACTATCTTTGCTGCCCCTTTTCAAACTCCCACTCTAAATAGAGGGGGATGCGAAGCAGACGGGGGTGTATGATGTGCCAACTTATAATCATACCCCTCAGTCACTACGTGACAGCTCCCCTATCTTAGGGGAGCAGCTTAAGAGGAACAACATAAATAAAAAACAGTTGGTCGGCTTGCCGCGTGCATCTTCGGGATGCAGGAGGAAAGTCCGGGCAACACAGAGCATTCCACTTCTTAACGGGAAGCAGTCCGCGAGGGTTGAGTAAAGCAGAAGAAAACAACCGCCTCTTCGGAGGTAAGGGTGAGAAGGTGGGGTAAGAGCCCACCAGCCTTATGGTGACATAAGGGCTGTGCTTCTTGGAAGTTGAAAGGTCATGTAAACTGGCGCTATAAGGGCTGCTCGTCCAATGCCAGAGGGTGGACCGATAAAGCCTGTTGGTGACATCAGGCTCAGATAAATGGCAGGCACCTTGCTTTACCAAGTGAGGGACAGAACCCGGCTTACAGGCCAACTGTTTTTTTTATTTCTCACGAGAGATTTTTTCCTCCCTCACGGGGGAGTAAAAAAGTCCCATAAAAAGAGCCTCATTACTGAGGCTCCTTTTTTATCGTTTAATCTGTTTTACAGGGAAGGTAAAGTAAGTGTCAGGGAAAGGCTCATCCGCCAAGGTAAAATGCCACCACTCAGATTCCAATGGCTTGAACCCATGACGCAACATCGCCTGACGTAAAATCATACGATTCTTAAACTGCTCCTCGGTGATGGTCTTGCCTGAAGGACTACGGTCATCGTTGGGATTATACACACCCGTCTCAGGGTTGCCACAGAAGTCAGGATGACTCTCCACACCAAACCAGTCGAACGTACCCCCCATATCCACTTCTTTCTCGGTAGCCATATCAAACAAGGTCAGGTCCACCGTCGAGCCACGCGTATGTCCGCTCTTGGCCATGATATAATCCTGCTCGAACAGCACACTCTTATCCAAGTCCGGATAGAAATATGTCTTCATCAGTGTGTCTGGTATATCCAACGACCAACGCACAAAATGATCCACACCCTTCTGTGGGCGATAAGCATCATATATCTTCAGTCGGTAGCCCTGTGCCATCACATCGTCACTCACCGCTTTCAGACTTTGCGCCGCCAAACGCGTGAGCAGTGCCGTAGGCTCCTGGTAGCCATCTATGCGAGTGCCCACAAAGTTATAGGTGCCATAGTAGCGAATCTCCAATATGGCATCAGGCACAGCATCCGTCAACGTTACAAACTCACTCCTGTCTTCAGTAGGCGGTACCTTTTCAGCAAAGGCGGTCCTCACACAGGTTACTACACCACAGCACAATATCACTATCAGCACAACTGTCAACGCTGTCCTCAACGACTTTTTCATAATACCCAACTATAGTTATTCTTTGTTGCAAAGTTGCATATTTGCGATGAAATCACCAAACTTTTAGCAGCTATTTTTCAATTAAAAAAAACAATGAGAGCTACTAACACTTACCAGAAATCTGCAAAAGGCTCGTTTTTAAAAAGAATTGCAGTTTTGAGAAAAAGTTTGGAGGGAAAAGAAAAAAATCATATCTTTACACAATCAAAACAAGGTGAGTATGAAACGGCCTAATATCATAAGGCAGATTAAAGAAGCTATCAGACGTAAAGATGCTAAGGCTACAGCTATTCTTTATGGCTCAGAAGCGCGTGGTGAAGCTCGTGCAGATAGTGATATTGACGTACTCATTTTAGTAGATGGTGACAAACTATCCGTTGCAAGAGAACAGGAATATACTGCTCCTTTGTATGAAATAGAGTGGTCCACAGGGGTGCAGATTAGTCCAACGGTTATGCTTCGCAGTAAATGGGAAAACCGGCCGTTTGACACACCCTTTTTTCTAAATGTAATGAATGAAGGCATAGTATTATGAAAGAACAACTTGACGAACATAGCAAAAAGGAACTGATAAAGTATAGGATTGAGAGAGCTGAGCAGACCATTGAAGAGTCAAAACTTTTAGCCAACAGTTCCTATTATAATGCATCAATAAACAGATTGTATTATGCCTGTTATTATGCCGCATCTGCACTTTTACTTAAAAACAACATTCAAGCAAATACACATGCTGGTGTAAAAATGATGTTGGGTCTTCATTTTATCTCAAAGGGAACTTTGTCAAAAGAATTGGGAAAGACATTCAACACGTTGTTCGAAAAACGGCATTCCAATGATTACGATGATTTCGTCTATTGTGATCAAGATACATTTAACGAATTATTTCCCCAGGCTAAAGATTTTGTCAAAGCCTTAAAAGAAAAAGTACTTTAAATACACAGAACAATGAAACTGACCCCGATGTAAGGTCAGTCTCTTGTTTTATCTACCAATAGCCTTTGCTGTACATATTTTTTTACTTATATCTGAGTGTCTTTTTCTGCACTAGATTCATGCACCTTCACCCTTCACCTCTACATTCACCTTAATAAACCATTACTATCAACATGTTTCAAGAAAAAGGTGAAGGGTGAAGGTAGATTTACAATTCTTTTTGTTGCAATAGGAAGTTTACAATAAAGAATGTCACTATGCTAAACAATGGCATAGTAGCTGCATGTAACTGCTAAATTACCGCCAAAACCGTTTATTATAATGAACAAATGTAATTTTTATTGAATTTTGTTCATTATAATCAACAAAAATACCATGACCGTCCAGATATTGATATTATCATAACAGGTAGCAAATCCGATACGCTTTCCAACGTGAGTTTGGAAATCTGCAAAAGATCAGCGACAACTACCCGAAGTATGTTATTTCAATGACACCGTTCATGGACTCCAGTAAATATGAGGGCATCATTCATGTTCCCTTGAAGGATTTCCTGAAGAAAGGTTTTTGAGATAAGGTAATCTAAGTAAGAAATTCACCCTGATTTTAGTCCCAAACGGCAGCTGTTTCTTTTTTCCTTTCTTGTTATATACCAACCGCCTGATGTATTTGCCAATGATGCTTGGGATATGACAACACAGAATTCGCAGACTTTAAGCGATACTGATTTTAATAAGAATGTCAATGTTTTATTGAAGTCCTCCGCTACTCACGAGGGCTATAACGAAAGCAATTACGGTGGTTAAGTAATAAAATACTTACAGCCTTGGCATCTTGCGGAGGAGATAGTGGAGGGTCCAGCGGTGTACCCTCCGCCCCCTCTGGGCCTTCTGTACCTGTCAACCCTACGCCAACACCAACGGTAGCGGTTACAGGAGTAACCATTAATAAGGAAACACTTTCGTTGGTTGTAAGCTATCTGTAAACCCGTGTTGTGACCTTTCAGAGTTACCCCAAAATACTTTGAGAATTTTATTAACCACTTTTGAGAATTATATTTGGAAGAATTGAGAATTTTATTAACTACTTTTGAGAATTTTGTTCGGTAGATTTGAGAATTTTTTATTATCTTTACAACACAAAAACAAACAGTTATGTTTAGAAGAGCACAATTCACCGAATTAAAGTCAAGACTTTCAGAGCCTCGAAACAAAATTCAAGTTATATCTGGTCCTCGCCAAGTAGGTAAGTCCACTTTGGTAAAACAAGTTCTGCAAGAAACTGAAATCCCCTATATGTTAGTCAGTGCCGATAATGTAAATCACATTAATACGGCATGGATTAGCGAAATGTGGAATACAGCCCGTGCACGTATGAAGATGTCTCAAGATTCCGAATTCCTGCTCGTTATTGATGAGGTACACAAAATAAACAATTGGAGCGAAGCTGTGAAGAAAGAATGGGATCAAGACACATTCAACGACCTTAATTTAAAAGTAGTGATCCTGGGGTCTTCAAGACTATTGCTAAAAGATGGCCTAACAGAATCGCTGGCAGGCAGATATGAACTGATTAGGATGCCGCACTGGAGCTACGCTGAGATGTATGAGGCTTTTAACCTGGATATTGACCAATATATATATTTTGGTGGCTATCCTGGAGGAGCTATGTACATCAACAACGAGCGAAGATGGCGTAGGTATATTAAGGACAGCATAGTTGCTCCTGCCATAGAAAAAGACGTTTTGTTTACAAAGGTCATCTATAAGCCTGCCTTGATGAAGCAACTGTTTGACCTTGGGTGCACCTACTCCAGCAAAGAACTTTCGCTAAACAAAATGATAGGCCAACTGCAAGATGCTGGAAATGTAACGACGTTGGCGAAATATCTGACAACCCTCGATGAGTCAAGGTTGCTATGTGGACTTCAGAAATATGCTTCTGATAATGCCCGAAAGTACAATTCTGTTCCCAAGTTGATGGTTTATAATACTGCTCTCTTCTCTGCACGAAGTGACATGACTTTCAACATGGCTTACACCACGCCTAAACTATGGGGGCGTTGGGTGGAAAGTGCAGTTGGTGCACATCTGTTGAATCAGGCCGATGAATACGATTATAAGCTATATTACTGGCGAGAAAAGGATGATGAAGTGGATTTCATTATAGAGTTTAACAAAAAATGTATTGCCATAGAGGTAAAAAGTGGAAGACGAACCAGCAATAATGGACTTGCTTTGTTCAGCGAGCAATTTCACCCTATTCAATCTTTTGTGGTAGGTTCAGGAGGTATTCCTATCAACGAATTCCTAACATGGGATATTGGAAATCTTCTTAAATGACCATAACACAAATACTTGATGAACAATCTTGCTTTTTCAACTGAGAATCTGTATTTTTGCAACATGTTTGAGCAAGAGATTAAAACATACGAGCAAGTAAGAGAGGAATACCAGAAGAAGGTAGCCGACAGAATGAAGCTTCAAGAATGGATGGAATATAATGAGATATTGTTTTCTGCCCATTCTTGTGGTATTGAGGGCAATTCCTTTACTGTGGATGACACTCGTATCTTGCGTGAGCAAGGCATGAAAATGGTGCCAGTAGGTCATTCTTTGTTAGAATGTACTGAGATAGCTGACCATTTCCGTGCTTTCGACTATATGGTGACTCATCTTGAGCATCCTTTCGATGAGGCTCTGCTAAAAGAAATAAACAGACTGGCTACGGAGCATACTATAGGTTATCGGGCACTAGGAACAATCCTGGGTGAATATACTACAGAGGATATGGCTGCTGGTGATACAGTATTTGGTGAACATGAGAAGCTGATGGCTCGAGTGCCTCAGCTAATGGCATCAACAGAACGTGCTATTCAGGAAGGGCAACATCCTATGGTGATAGCTGCCAAGTTTCATGGCTATTTTGAATACCTACACCCTTTCCGTGATGGTAATGGCCGTACTGGTCGTTTGCTTAGCAACTTTATCTTGCTGAGGGTCAACCATCCCTTGTTAATCATTGAATTGAAAGACAGAGATGCTTATATTAAGTCGCTTAAGATGATACGAACCGATGGTACAGACGAACATTTAGTGTCTTTCTTCTTCCAAACTGCCATTAACAGAATGAAGGGGGAATTGGAACAGAAGGCCAAGAACTCAAGGCCCATGTTCTTCTTCTAATTTGACTGAATTTCCTAAGCTTCTTATACCATTCTTACTTGTATTCCATCAAACGGCTGATGTATTTGCCAATGATGTCGAATTCGAGGTTGACAACAGTACCTACATGGATATTGTGGAAGTTGGTATTCTCGAAAGTATAAGGAATTATCGCAACCTGGAAAGTATCGTCGGTGGGGTTGCAGACCGTGAGGCTGACACCATTGACCGTTACGGAACCTTTATCCACAGTAAAATAGCCACGCTGAGCCATTTCTTTGTTGAAAGCATATTTGAAGGTGAAATAGTAGCTGCCATCGGCATCGTCAACAGCAATGCACTCAGCTGTCTGGTCAACATGACCTTGCACGATATGACCATCAAGGCGACCATTCATCAGCATGCTTCGTTCCACATTCACCTCATCGCCCACTTTGAGCAAGCCTAAGTTAGAACGGTCGAGGGTTTCTTTCATGGCCGTTACTACATAGGTGTCAGCGGTTTTCTTGACAACCGTCAAGCAAACGCCGTTATGTGAAACACTTTGGTCAATACCCAATTCGCCAACGAAAGAGCAAGTCAGGGTAAAGTGAACATTCTCACGATCTTTCTCTATAGCCACAACTTTGGCACATTCTTCTACTATTCCGGAAAACATAACAATAAAAATTAGTAACTTTAGATAAGTTACTCCGTCTCGGCATAAAAAATAAGCAAGCTTATTATGTTCTGCTCTCGACTTTTCGTAACTTTGCACAAAGTTAATCAAACTCCCGTAAATACCAAACAAAAAAGCGAGGAGCTTTTCACAAAGCCCCTCGTTTTCAGTTTTCAATAGGTATTAGTTTTTTAAGGTAAAAAGATTGTTTTCAGGATAACGATGCAAATTAAACCCTTTTATATTTATTATGCAAATAAAAAAATATGTCATATAACATGTTTTAGGCATTAATATTTCCACTTCCCAGAATTATTGATTACTTTTGTAGCAGTATTAACATCTAACACACCTATATATAATATGGTAGAGATTAAAAACGAAGATGCAGGCGAAAAAAAGAGCCTGAATTTCATTGAACAGATAGTTGAGAAAGACCTGGCTGATGGCAAGAACGGCGGTAGAATACAGACTCGTTTCCCGCCTGAGCCTAACGGTTATCTGCATATTGGACATGCGAAGGCCATTTGCTTGGACTTCGGCATAGCTGCTCGCTATGGAGGTGTTTGCAACCTGCGTTTCGACGACACCAATCCCACGAAGGAGGACATGGAGTATATTGATGCCATCAAAGAGGACATCAACTGGCTGGGCTTCCAATGGGGCAACGAATACTATGCATCCGACTACTTCCAGCAGTTGTGGGATTTTGCCGTGATGCTGATTAAGGAAGGTAAGGCCTATATTGACGAGCAGACTTCTGAGCAGATTGCTGAACAAAAGGGTACCCCTACCCAACCAGGAACCAACAGTCCGTATCGCGAGCGCCCTATAGAAGAGAACCTGCGCCTGTTTGAGATGATGAATACGGGCGAGGTAGAGGAAGGCAAGATGGTGCTTCGCGCCAAGATTGATATGGCAAGTCCGAACATGCATTTCCGTGATCCAATCATCTATCGTGTGGTGAATCATCCGCATCCTCATACTGGCACCAAGTGGAAGGCATATCCTATGTATGACTTTGCCCACGGACAGAGCGACTTTTTCGAGGGGGTAACCCACTCGCTCTGCACGTTAGAGTTTGTGCCTCATCGTCCGTTGTACGACTTGTTCGTGGATTGGGTGAAAGACGGCAAGGACCTGGATGATAACCGTCCTCATCAGTACGAGTTCAACAAGCTGAACCTGAACTATGTGTTGCTGAGCAAGCGCAACTTGCTGGTATTGGTGAAGGAAGGCTTGGTGAACGGATGGGACGATCCACGTATGCCGACACTTTGCGGCTTCCGTCGTCGTGGTTACTCACCTGAAGGTATTCGTAAGTTTGTGGATAAGATTGGCTATACTACCTTTGACGCCCTGAACGACTTTGCGTTGTTGGAGAGTGCCGTTCGCGAAGATTTGAACGTTCGTTCAACCCGTGTTTCTGCCGTGTTACATCCTGTGAAGCTGATTGTGACCAACTATACTGAGGGCAAGGTGGAGGAGATGGAAGCCATCAATAACCCTGAAAACCTGGAGGAAGGAACGCATCAGATAGAGTTCAGTCGCGAGCTGTGGATGGAGCAGGAAGACTTTATGGAGGATGCTCCAAAGAAGTATTTTCGCATGACCCCAGGTCAGGAAGTTCGTTTGAAGAATGCCTATATCGTGAAGTGCACTGGCTGCAAGAAGAACGAAGCCGGTGAGGTGGTAGAGGTATATTGCGAATACGACCCAGAGAGCAGAAGTGGCATGCCTGGCGCTAACCGCAAGGTGAAAGGCACCATTCACTGGCTGAGTTGCAACCACTGCATGGAGGCTGAGGTGCGACTGTATGACAGATTGTGGAAAGTGGAGAACCCTCGCGATGTGATGCAACAGATTCGTGACGAACAGAACTGTGATGCTCTGACGGCCATGAAGCAGATGATTAACCCTGACTCATTGGAGATTCTACCTAAGTGTTATATAGAGAAATTCGTGCAGGGCATGAAGCCGCTGACTTACTTACAGTTCCAGCGCATTGGTTACTTCAGTGTGGATAAGGACTCAACACCTGAGAAGATGGTGCTTAACCGCACTGTAAGTCTGAAGGATACGTGGGGAAAGATTAACAAGTAGAAGGTAAATGGCAAAAAAGAATCCTCTGTCGGACAATGAGAAAAGGCTGAATAACCTGGCACGTGAGTATGAATCGTTGCGAGCCCAGGGGGAGTCGGTATATATGGAGCCGGATGATCTGGCCGACCTCAGCTTGTGGTATGACAACAACCACTACCCTGAGAAATCGGACGAGGTGATGGATTATGCCCTAAGCATGTACCCCGACTCTACCATGCTACAAATTGAACAGGCCTATCGTTATCTTGACAAAGGTGATATTGACTCGGCCATCATACTGTCCAACCAAATTGAGGATGACGATACGGGCGATTTGCAGTTGCTCAAGGCCCGACTATTAATAGAAAACGAGGAATACGAGAAGGCCGATGCTTTGCTGAACTCGTTCCCTCCAGAGGATCTTGACCCCATTATGGTGGCCAACATGTACATGGAGACTCATTTTCCGGAAAAGGCCATCGACTGGCTAAAACAGCACGGACAGGGTTTAGAGGAGGAAGAAGACTATCTGTCAATACTCATGAACGCCTATTGCTATACGGGAAAGTATGAAGAGTCTATTGAGATATGCGAGAAACTGATAGACAAAGATCCGTTTTCGGCACACTACTGGCTGAGCCTTTGCAGGTGCCGACTGGCCTTGAAAGACTACAACAAAGCAATGGATGCCTGCGACTTCTCCATCACCAATGATGAGGATCTGGGAGAGGCTTACCTGACTCGATGCAACTTGTATGCCTTGTTGGGCAATGAGAAAAAGGCGAAGGAGAACTTGCAACAGGCTATCAAGCTGCGTGCCGTAGAGCCAGGCGAGATGAACGAAATGGATCTGGCCTTGCTGCTGGACAAAGAATATGTGGAAGATGCCATCAAGCTGATGAACTTCTACCTCAAGCACATAGACTTTACAGAGGAGCAACGCATTAATACCTATTTCCGCTTAGGAGTGTGCTATGCGCACATGCGATGGGACAAAAACGCTTTCGACTATTTCGACAAGGCATTGGCGCTCAGACCCAACGATGCGGATGTATTGACGCAGAAAGCCGTAGTATATATGAGTCAAAATGACTTTGATGCTGCTTTGGGGCAACTGCAACTAGCGGTGGATCATGAGCCTGAACGCAATTATCTGTATAGAACAATGGGTATCCTCTCGTTGCTAAAGAAGAGGTATGACGACTTCAGGAGGTATAGCGCACTGAGCGATGAGCCACTGACGGAGTATGAGATAAACGAGGCCATTTATATGGTGGAGAGTGGTGACAAAGTGTCGATCAATTACTTAATGGATAGCATGAGGAATAACTTAAGATACTAAAGACTGATCATGGAATCTGTAGCATTTATACAATGGTGCCTTGACCACCTGAACTACTGGACCATCACCTTATTGATGGCGATAGAAAGCTCGTTCATCCCCTTCCCTTCGGAAGTGGTGGTGCCTCCAGCTGCGTGGAAGTCGGCAAGCGACAGTAGCATGAATGTCTTTTTGGTGGTGTTCTTTGCTACCTTAGGGGCAAACATTGGGGCACTCATCAACTACTATCTGTCTCGCTGGCTGGGCCGACCCATTGTGTATAAGTTTGCCAATAGTCGCATCGGACACATGTGCTTGATTGACGAGGCAAAAGTGAAACGTGCCGAGGATTATTTCGCTGAGCATGGGGCATTATCTACCTTTATTGGTCGATTGATTCCAGCGGTTCGCCAGTTGATTTCCATCCCTGCGGGCTTATCGAAAATGAAACTCAGCACCTTCATTCTCTATACCACGCTGGGTGCAGGCATCTGGAACTCCATTTTAGCGGCCATTGGTTACTACCTGAGCACTGTGCCTGGAATAGAGACAGAGGAACAGTTGCTGATGCAGGTAAACAAGTACAGTCACGAGATAGGTTATGGTTTCATTGCCCTTGGTGTGGCTATTGTGGGATATTTGATTTATAAAGGAACTAAAAAATAAGATATTATGGCATTACATACTTGGTTCGAATGTAAGATTCAATACGAGAAGACAATAGAAAACGGAATGACGAAGAAGGTGACAGAACCTTATCTGGTGGATGCCCTTAGCTTTACTGAAGCCGAGGCTCGCATCATTGAGGAGGTTAGTCCATTTATCACTGGCGAATTTACTGTAGCCAACATTAAGCGTGCTAACTATTCTGAGTTGTTCTATAGCGAGGATGCATCGGCCGACCGTTGGTACAAGGCGAAGCTGGTATTTATCACCTTAGATGAGAAGACGGGCAAGGAAAAGAAAACCAGTTCGTTGATGCTGGTACAGGCCATCGACCTGCGTTCTGCATTGAAGAATCTTGAGGAGGGTATGCGTGGCTCAATGATGGACTATGTGATTGCCAGCTTGCAAGAAACACCATTGATGGATGTCTTTGCTTTTCGTGCACCAAAGACGGAAGACCAATAAAACTTGTCAACAATAATGACAATTAAAGAAGAAATAGCGAAGATTACGGCTGAACTGCCCTCGGGTGTCAAGCTGATAGCCGTCTCGAAGTTTCATCCTGCCGAGGCAGTGATGGAGGCCTATGAGGCTGGTCAGCGATTGTTTGGCGAGAACAAGGTGCAGGAGATGGTGGCTAAGCAGGAGGTGTTGCCGAAAGATCTTGAGTGGCACTTTATTGGGCATCTTCAAACCAACAAGGTGAAATATATCGCTCCTTTTGTGGCCATGATTCATAGCATAGATAGCTTGCACCTGCTGACAGAGGTGAACCGACAAGCAGAGAAAGTCGGGCGTGTAATCAACGTGTTGTTACAGATACACATTGCCCATGAGGAAACCAAGTTCGGCATGACCTTCGACGAATGCAGAGCGCTATTGAATGAGGGTACCTGGAAACAACTGAATCATGTTCAGATATGCGGACTGATGGGTATGGCTACCTTTACCGACAATATGGAGCAGGTGGATGGTGAATTCGCTGGTTTGCAGGCATTCTTCGAGGAGTTGAAAGGCAACTGGTTTGCTGATGATACAGCTTTCAAGGAACTCTCAATGGGCATGACTGATGACTACCCTATTGCCATCCGTCACGGAAGTACCTTTGTCCGCATCGGCACCCTTATTTTTGGTGAAAGAAATTATAATAAATAACCTATATGACCATGAAAACATTAGAGACAACTTATGCTGGGTTGAAACTCAAGAACCCTATCATCGTGAGTAGCTCAAGCCTGACCGACAGTGCTGAGAAGAACAAAAAGCTCTGTGAAGCTGGTGCAGGTGCCATTGTGCTAAAGTCGCTCTTCGAAGAACAGATTCTTTTAGAAGTAGAGGATATGGAAGACTTCGATCCTTTTGTGGTGGGTGGTAACGATTTGTCGGAATATTTTCGCCATCAAAAGTTGGAGGAGTATTTCGAATTGATACGTGCTACCAAGAAGGTGGTGGACATCCCCGTGATTGCCAGCATCAATGCTTATGGAATGGGTAACTGGACCGAATTCGCCAAGAAGATTGAGAAAGCTGGTGCCGATGCTCTGGAAATCAACATCCTGGCTTTACAGACATCACTTGACTACCAATATGGAGAGTTTGAGAAGAAGCATATCAATATCCTGAAACTGATAAAGAAAGCTGTAAAGATTCCAGTTATCATGAAGCTGGGCGACAATTTCACCAATCCTGTGGCATTGATTCATCAATTACGCGCTCATGGTGCCGATGGCGTGGTATTGTTTAACCGCTTCTATCCTACCGACATCAATATTGATAAGGTTGAACAGTGTTCAGGCAAGGCTTTCACTACTGAGGCTGACCTTAGCAAACCATTGCGCTGGACAGGCATTGCCTCAGCAGCTATCAGCAACTATAGCTTCGCCGTATCGGGTGGCGTTCACAATGCCGCTGGCGTAGTGAAGAGCATCTTGGCAGGTGCCTCTGCGGTAGAGGTGTGCAGTGCCATTTACCTGAAAGGAAACGGCATCATCAAAGAGATGACCGTTGGTCTGATGGAGTGGATGGATAGCCACACCATGGACGATATCAGCATGTTTAAGGGAATGCTGAACATGCAGTATCGAAACGAAGGTATCAACACCTTCGAACGTACCCAGTTCTTGAAATACTACGGACAGTTCAAGAAATAAGTTTATTTCACTGAATTTTCCATCTGACTATAGACCTTGGTGGCATCGACACTCTGAACGATGCCGCCACAACGGTCTATGGCTTGACAAGCGGCCAAAGCCGCACTTTGTCCAAGTACCATAAAAACAGGTTCCATGCGTATGCTTCCGTAGGCGATATGGGAAGCCGAAAGACATACAGGTACCAGTAAGTTGTTGCATTCTTCTTCTTTGGGTGTGAGCGAACGATAGGAAACACGATAAGGCTCTTTGATGCCAATCTCAACATTACCTTCATTTTTCACCATACCATTGATAACATAACGGCCACAATTATGCGAATCCATCGTATAAGCCGCCCATCCCACGTAATCATCTACTTTTGTCTGACTCTCACAATCGGCCTGCGTCATTACATATCGTCCCAACATGCGACGACTCTCTCGAATATAAAGTTGTGGGGTGAAATGATTGGAGGTAAGGAACTCATCCTTGGGATACCCCCAACGTAACATTTCATTACGCACAAAGGCAGGTATGCGCTCATCGTGTCCTAAGAAATAAAGCAAGCCTTTGGTATAGTCAAGGTGTTGTTGTACGATTTCTGCCCTACGTTCATAGGAAGCTTCTGGATAGTCCCAGTTCTCGCCAATCATATCGGTCGAGAAGCCACCTCGGTTGTTGAGGTCGGTCTTGCGGCCAGGCATCTCACTCCAAATAAAGATATCCGACAAGCCTCGATCGGAGAAAGGAGAACGCTCTTTCATACGGATAAGCAGCTCGTATTTCTTAGGATCGTAGTTGGCAGGTTCCTCAATGGGAATCAAATTGGAGGGCTCATCTGTTAAGGTAATACGGAAATTATAAGCCTGAATGTGTTTATCACCTTCTCCTGGCAAAGGAGGTTCTCCAGGAAGAATACCATAAAGTAACCCACTTTTGGGATCGCCTTTCACTACATAGGGATCAACGTAATCGGGCAATTGATGGTGAAGCGACCAGAATGCACCGTTCCAAGTCTCGCCATAAACGCTATTACCCTCGCGACCGGTTGTATAGCTCACCCCAGCACGAGCCATCAGGTCACCCTCATAAGAACAGTCGATATATTCACGTGCCTCTATGGTGACATTAGACTGAGAAGATGGATGGCGGCTGTCCTCCACCACGATACGTCGGATAACATTGCCTTCTTTCTCAACATTTACCAATCGATGGTTATAAAGGATATTTACCCCAGCCTCATCGACATATTGTTGATAGATGGATAAAGCCACTTTAGGCTCGAAAGCAAATTTCATGGAATTGGTACCATAGTGTTGACCAATGCGACGATAGAAGTCGTAGGTGTAGCCTTTCATAATATAGGGATTGCCTATATCGGTAGCCCCCAAACCTCCTGTGGTAAGACCACCTATACGGTCGGTAGGTTCGACCAGCAGCACTGTTTTCCCTGCTTTGCGAGCGGTATAAGCAGCCATCACACCTGATGATGTACCACCATATATGCATATATCTACTATCTCAGCGGCATTGACACCTACAAGAACTAAAAGCATCAACAAAAAACAAGCTATTCTTTTCATCATTTCCTCTACAACTTTATAAATAATGTGTAACTTTGTTGCAAATATAATGAAACTCAGATGGACTATCAAGAAACTTTGGCATATTTATATGAGCAAGTACCCATGTTCCAACGCGTAGGCGGTTCAGCCTATAAAGAAGGGTTAGAGAATACATGGGCGTTGGATGCACATTTTGGTCATCCACATCGTAATTTCCGCACTATCCATGTAGCAGGAACCAACGGAAAAGGCTCTGTCAGTCATACATTAGCCGCTATATTGCAAAGTGCTGGTTACAAGACGGGCCTCTATACATCGCCCCATCTGGTGGATTTCCGTGAGCGCATACGCATCAATGGAACGCCCATCTCTAAAGAATATGTAGTGGATTTCGTAGAGCATGAACGATGCTTCTTTGAGCCGTTGAATCCATCGTTCTTCGAGCTGACTACTGCTATGGCTTTCAAATATTTCTCAGATGAGAAGATAGATGTGGCCATCGTGGAAGTGGGCTTAGGTGGTAGGCTCGATTGTACCAATATTATTATGCCTGATCTGAGTATTATTACCAATATAAGCTTCGATCATGTGCAGTTCTTAGGCAACACGCTGGCAATGATTGCCTCAGAGAAAGCGGGCATTATCAAGGCTGGAATACCCGTAGTGATTGGTGAAACAACGCCAGAGACTAAACCTGTATTTTTGGCCAAGGCATTAGAGGTGGGTGCTCCCATTTATTTTGCCGAAGAGAACGACCGCGAAGATTTCCCTGGTGTAGAGTATGAGCTAAAAGGGTTCTATCAGGAGAAAAACAAACGTACCTTGTTGACTGCCTTGCCTTTACTGAAAGAAGCAGACTATAGAATTGACGAAGAATGTGTGCGAGAGGGTTTTGCGCACGTGGTGGAACTGACTGGCTTGATGGGACGTTGGCATAAATTGCACGACCGCCCTACCCTGGTTTGCGACACTGGTCACAATGTTGGTGGCATTACTTATGTTGTGGAACAATTGTGTCAGCAAAAATGCCATCAACTACGTATTATTATTGGTATGGTGAATGACAAAGACATTAGTGGTATCTTGGCGTTATTGCCCAAGGAAGCTATCTATTACTTTACCCAAGCTAGTGTGAATAGAGCTTTACCTGCTAATCAGCTATACGAATTAGCCTCTGAAGCAGGCTTGCTTGGTAAAGCTTATCCTGATGTAAAGTCAGCTGTAGAAGCAGCTATAAAAGAAAGCCTCCCAGAAGATTTTATCTTCGTAGGAGGCAGTAACTTTATAGTAGCCGACTTGTTAGAATCAAAAATATTTCTCGATTAAAGCATCTACCTGAGGGTCACCCAACTCTTTCGCTTTATCAAAAGCAACTCGAGCATCCTTATTCTTCTTCTGTTGGAGAAGGGCAAGGCCTTTCAAGCGATAGAGCTCGGCATAGGTGGCATCTTTGGCAATAGCCACATCCAGAATTTTCACGGCCTCTTCGTTCCTACCTACTCGCATGTTCACCACTGCTAACTCTGCACGATAGGTAAGCTCATCGGGATTCAGCTGAATCGCCTCGACATAATCCTCCATTGCACGTTGAAAAGCCTTTGCCTTCATGGCACATTGGGCACGCAGATAATAGAACTGATCATTAACCTTACCATTAACAGCTTTCAAATATTCGTCGTAATCCACCAAGGCAGGACGATATTTCTCGGCATTTGAGTAGATACGTGCTCGTTCCAGCAAATAAGGAGCCGCCGCCTCTGTGTAGGGAGGTGTAAAAGTGCCTATGCACTTATCCATCAAAGAAATTACTTCATCACTTGATGCATTCATAAGTTCTTTGCAATGAGCAGCATTATACCAAGTAGCAGCAGATGCCAAAGCAGAGGCATTTACTTTCTCAATAGCTTTATACGCCTCAGCATAGTTCTGCATGGCAAACAGGATATCGGACTCCAACTGATTATAAGCAGGAAGGTCGTTGGTTGCCACTGCCTCACGAACCTCGTTTAAAGCTTTCTCAAAGGTCCAGTCTTTATATGTCTGTTCTGGATTAGTCAATTGATAGTTGTAAATCAAGTTGGCACGTTCGTATAATGTTTCAGCCTTATCTGTTGACACCTCCAAGGCCTTGTCGAGATCAGCTTCGGCTTTTGCTAATGTAGCCTCATCAAGCGACAGACCTAATTCATAAGTGGCACGGCGCACATAGCCGTCAGCATTGTTAGGGAACTTAGTAATAAAATCATTCAGCAACATGGCATAAGCCTCTTTATTCGCAGTAGACGCCATGAAGAGTGTTACCAATGCCTGCTCCTCACTATCTGGTAATGCTTTCTTGATGCCAATACTTGACAAAGAACCATCGTTCAATGAAAGTGCATTAATTTCCTGCGCCATGGCAAATCGGACATCCATTGCATAGCAAGTGTTTTTATCCGTATCATCGGATGTCTGCTGAGCCAGAGCAAACACTTGACCATTGGCATCCATCAATGGACAGCTTACCATCTTATCCTGCAAAGCAGGTTCCAAAGTGTAATACTGGTAGGAGCCTGCCACTCGAGAACTTTCTTTTACTGTACCCTGTGTCGGAGCTGTATTTTTCTGAGTGGAATACGGCAACAGATATACACGACTGCCATTGGCTGGTGCATTGGCTGCTACCGTCAGTGCCGAAGACTTCTGACCATTCATCTCCACCTTGAATTTCAGTACGTCGTACATCTCATTGGCACCCATAATCTCCAACACCTGTAAACGTTTGCCCTCAGCATTAATAATTTCTGCGCGAGAGGCACCCCTGAACAAAGTATAGTCAGATAATGCCACACCGTCCTCGCTTACAAAAAAACCATTGCCTGTACCCAGCATCTTACCATCGGTACCATAAGTAACGATAGAGAACACCGCTTGTCTGGCTTTATCGGCCCACTTGGTGTTTTGGCCAAAGACCAGATTGAGAATTGAGGATTGAAAATTAAAAACTATCAACAACAATACCAATTTTGAGATTATGCCCTTCATAACTTTAAACGCTAAACTTTTAACTTCTAATTTTTAATAGCTCTCTCGCATTTTGAAGTGCTGCATCAGTGACAGACTCACCACTCAGCATCTTTGCAATTTCTTCTATTCTTTCTTCAGACGTAAGCCTTCGGATATGACTCACCGTTTCATGCTCATTGTCTTTCTTATACACCTTATAATGCGCAGAACCTTTAGCTGCAATTTGTGGCAAATGGGTTATGCTGATGACCTGCCTACCTGCCTGGGGTTTTTCATTTCTATTACCATTTGCCATATCCTGCATCATATCAGCCATACGAGAAGCTATTTCGCCAGAAACACCAGTGTCAATCTCATCAAAGATAATGGTTGAAAGACGTGTTTCTCCTGCCAACAGGGCTTTTAATGAAAGCATTACACGAGCAACCTCACCACCCGATGCCACTAATGAGATGTCCTGCAAGACACCATTCTTGTTGGCACTAAACAGGAACCTCACACTATCCATGCCATTCACATCTGGCTCCTTGCGAGGATTCACTTCAATATGAAAATGCGCATTAGGCATTCCCAAAGCAACCAACCTGCTCTGCATCTTCGCTTCCACCTCCTTGGCTGCCTGTTTACGATTATTTGTCAGTACACTTGCTTCTTTTATTAATTCCTGTTGCTTTTGTTGGCAACGCAAGCGTAATGCATCGATTTGATCATCGGATGAAATAATACTATCCAAGCGTTTTTGATAGTCAGCTTCAATAGCTATTAGCTCAGCGATAGTATTCACACGGTGTTTTTTTTGCAGTGTATAGATGGTGTTCAACCTTTCTGTCACCTCTTCTAAACGGGAAGGGTTAAACTCAACTGATTCCTCTTGAGCCAACAATTCCTCAGCAATATCCTTCAATTCAATGTAGGATGAATTGAGTCTTTCTGCCAACTCATCAGCAGAGGGAAAAACCTTACTAATGTTTGCTAAGGATGAGCGGCAATCCTTCAGTGATTGCAACAAACTCAGTTCATCTCCATCCAACAGCTGGGCAGAATGATACAGTGCCGACTTGATGTCTTCTGCATGACTTAGCATGTCTTGCTCCTGTTCTAACGACTCCTGCTCATCAGATTGCAAACGTGCCTCCTGTAACTGGGTAAGTTGGAAACGCACATAGTCCTCATCTGCTTTGTTGCGTTCAGCCTCCTCCATCAACTTATTCAAAGTTTTCTTGTCATCCGTCCAAGATCTATAGATAGCCTTGTATTCAGCAAGTTGTTTGTGGTGATGAGACAGGATGTCCAACACATCCAGTTGGAAACCTTCATCGTTAAGCATCAGGTTCTGATGCTGAGAGTGAATATCAATCAATTTATCACCCAACTCCTTCATCTGAGAAAGCTGAACGGGTGTATCATTGATAAAAGCTCTGCTCTTACCAGATGAGTACACCTCACGACGGAGGATGCAATCATCGTCATAATCCACGCCTATAGTTTGGAAAAAGAGTTGTAAATGGTAATCCTTTACATCAAAGTGTGCCTCTATCACACACTTGGAAGCTCCTTGGCGTATAGCCTTACTATCAGCTCTCTGTCCCAGCAACAGAGCTAAAGCACCCAACATGATGGACTTGCCTGCACCTGTTTCACCCGTGATGACAGAAAAACCATCTTCGAACGTAATATTGAGAGACTCAATGAGTGCGTAGTTTTGTATATAGAGCGTTCGGATCATTTATTCATCATTTCTCTCAAACGAATACGCGTGAGAGCAGCCTTTGTGTTTAGTGTAAAGTCGCTATTAAGTATCCAGCTGTAATAACCAGGATCTTTTGCAAGTACATCTTTTACAAGTTGACCTTTATATTTCCCAAAATTGAAAACCTCTGCGCCATTATCATCATACACCATACGTCCGGCAAAATCCACATTCTTAGTAAATGAAGAATAGTCCGAGAGGAACTTCATGTCATTTTGCAAATCGGGATATTTATCAAGTTGAGCCTTCAACACCTCGTATGTGGCACGGGTGTCGGCCAAGGCTGTATGAGCATCTTCCAGATTCTTTCCACAATAGAACTGATAGGCAGCTGACAGAGTACGCTGTTCTTTCTTATGGAAGATTACCTGAACATCAATAAAACGGTGATGTGCCAGATCAATATCTACGTCTGCGCGAAGGAACTCCTCTGCCAACAACGGAACATCAAAACGATTGGAGTTAAAACCGGCAATGTCAGCCCCCTCAAAATCCTTGGCTATATTCTTTGCGACCTCCTTAAACTTGGGGCAATTTTTTACATCTTCATCATAGATGCCGTGTACCAGAGAAGCCTCTTCTGGGATGTGCATATCTGGATTGATGCGCATTGTACGAGCATCTTCATTCCCATTTGGCCACACTTTAAGGTAGCATATCTCTACAATGCGGTCTTTATTAATGTCAGTCCCTGTCGTTTCCAAATCAAAGAACACAACAGGACAAGTTAGATTCAGCTTCATAATCTTTAATCGTTCAACATCATCGGCATCAGCAGCATCAACAAACTTTCGCCTTCTTCCTGTTCAACAGGTTCTACCACTCCAGCTCGTGATGGGTCAGCCAAGGCAATAGTTACTTCGTTAGAAGAGATATTGTTGAAGATATCCAACAAGAATGTAGCCTTGAAACCAATGTTCATGTTGGTGCCCACATACTGGCAATCCACCATTTCTTGTGCAGAGGTGGAGAAATCGATGTCTTGTGCTGATAAAGTAAGTTTGTTTTCACTCAATGAAAGTTTAACTAAACTGCTTGCCTGTGATGAGAAAATAGACACACGACGTACGGCACTCAAAACACTCTGGCGATCAAGCGTCAATACGAATGGATTGTTCTGAGGAATAACAGAAGCATAGTTAGGATACTTACCTTCAATGAGTCGGCATATCAGTCGATAGTCGCCTACAGAAACCACGGCATTTCGATCGTTGAATGCAACAGTCACATCACCATCTTCCTTAGCCAACAGATTTTTTAACAAGCCAGCAGGTTTCTTAGGCAAAATAAATGCAGCCTGATTATTACCATGAGCAGCGTTAGTACGGAAACGCACCAGTTTGTGACCATCAGAAGCCACAAAGGTGATATCTTGTTCTGTAATATCAAAATAGATGCCGTTCATCACTGGACGCAACTCATCGTCTGCCGTGGCAAAAAGTGTAGAACTGATAGCTTTTTGCAGTACATTAGCAGCAATGAGCACTTGCGTACTATTATCACCCAAGCCAAGAGGCAGAGGATAAACATCAGCGTTCTGTCCCATCAAGCTATAGTGACCATTCATGTAGCTTACCGTTACCTCCAATGTTTCCTCGTTCACCTCAAATGTAAGAGGTTGCTCAGAGCCTTCACGCAGTGCATCAAGTAAAGTTTTAGCCGTGATGGCTACCTTGCCGTCTTTCTCGCTTTCCATCACTTCCACCTGAGTAGTCATCGTAGTCTCCCCATCAGAGCCTGTTATAAATAATGTTCCATCACGAAGCTCAAACAGGAAGCTGTCAAGAATAGGGAGAGTGTTCTTTGAGTTGATAACACGGCTGATAGCCTGAAGATGACCAGATAAGTCTGCACTTGAAACGATAAACTTTATCATATTTTTACTGTTTTTATATTGTTCTGCATTATAATACGCAAAGATACACAAAAGAAATGAATCTTAGAAAGATTCACATTGAAAATTTATATAAATTAAGAGGATGCACCGACAAGGCACACCCTCTTAACTTTCTTTATTTCTATGCACTATTATTTACAAGCGCAACGAGGCTTGATTTGCTTGAAAAAATCGTTGCCCTTGTCATCTACCAAGATAAATGCGGGGAAGTCAACCACCTCGATCTTCCAAACAGCCTCCATACCCAATTCAGGGTATTCTACACACTCGATGCTCTTGATATTATTCTGTGAAAGTACAGCAGCAGGGCCTCCAATTGAACCGAGGTAGAAGCCACCATGTTTCTTGCAAGCCTCAGTTACTACATCGGTACGATTACCCTTGGCTATCATCACCATAGAGCCACCATGATCCTGGAACTCATCAACGTATGGATCCATACGGTTGGCTGTGGTTGGACCCATAGAGCCGCAAGGCATACCCTTAGGTGTCTTAGCAGGACCTGCATATAACACAGGATGATCCTTGAAGTAGGCTGGCAAATCCTCGCCAGCATCTAAACGGGCTTTCAGCTTGGCGTGAGCAATGTCGCGAGCCACGATGATGGTACCATTCAATGAAACACGGGTAGCTACAGGATACTTAGACAGAATCTTGCAAACCTCACTCATTGGCTGGTTGAGGTCAATCTTAACCACATCACCCTCGCCTGCCTGACGCAATGCCTCTGGTATCAATTCTCCTGGATTATCGTCGAGTTTCTCAATCCAAATACCATCTTTGTTAATCTTGGTCTTGATGTTACGGTCAGCTGAACAAGAAACACCCATACCTATTGGGCAAGAAGCACCATGACGTGGCAGACGAACCACACGGATATCGTGTGCCATATATTTGCCACCAAACTGGGCACCCAGGCCTATGTTATAAGCCTCTTCGAGCAACTGCTTCTCTAATTCCACGTCGCGGAACGCACGACCATATTCATTACCTGTGGTAGGCAACTCGTCATAGTAATGAGTAGATGCTAATTTCACCGTAAGCAGGTTCTTCTCAGCAGAGGTACCGCCAATCACAAACGCAATGTGATAAGGAGGACACGCTGCAGTGCCCAAGCTCTTCATCTTATCCACCAAGAAAGGAATCAGGGTACCTGGGTTCTGGATACGTGCTTTGGTTTCCTGATACAAGTAGGTCTTGTTAGCAGAACCGCCACCTTTCGTTACACAAAGGAAACGATATTCCATCCCCTCAGTAGCCTCAAGGTCGATCTGTGCAGGAAGGTTACATTTCGTGTTCACCTCATCATACATGTTCAAAGGAGCATTCTGTGAATAACGCAGATTCTCCTCAGTATAAGTCTTGTAAACACCTAATGACAGAGCTTCCTCATCACAGTAGCCTGTCCACACCTGTTGGCCCTTTTCACCATGGATAATGGCCGTACCAGTATCTTGGCAAGTAGGAAGTTGGCCTTTGCATGCCACCTCTGAATTACGCAAGAATGATAAAGCCACATACTTGTCATTGTCACTAGCTTCTGGGTCAGAAAGAATCTTGGCCACCTGCTCGTTGTGTGAACGACGTAGCATGAAAGAAACATCACGGAAGGCAGCATTAGCCATAGCAGTCAAGCCTTCCTTCTCAATCTTAAGGATAGGTTTACCCTCAAACTCGCTTACCGACACATAGTCTTTAGTAAGCAAATAATACTCAGTCTTATCTACACCATGCTCAAACATGGGTTGATAGTGGAACGGAGGATTTGTTGCCATAATTACATTAGTTTTTATTTGGTTAAATTTTAATTATTCTGTTAGTGGTTTTAAGCGATCTATCAATTCATTACCCAAAGCAGTCTTTGTTTTGATATGGTCAAGCACAGCTGTTACAAACGGATTGCTTTCAAAATCACCACGAACCTGTTCAAAGTCTTGTTCTTTCTCAAACTTAGTACCATCGGCTCCAAAGCCAGTCATAGACGACAACGAAAACTCTTTCTTGGCATCTTCATATACCATTTTATCCAAGCCAACCACAGCTTCCTTCCATCTTTCAACAATATGTATGATATCAGAAGATGTAATCTTATCAGAATCCAAACCGTAGAATTCAAGCATACGATCATAAGCCCAAGTCCATTCGTAAGTGTAATAATTAGTATGCATGCGCATAAAATCTGCGTTGATTTCTTTCAGCTTGTTGACCTTTCCACTTTCAATATTGTCAAGCAGTTGATCCACTTCGCTCTTAGGAGCTATCAATCCAGAGATATCCACCCACTCGCCCTTACCGATAGTTGTATCTGGCTTGAGACGAGCACGGATTTCCTCGTCATTCTTAAAGGATATTCCTTCTAATCGCTTGATAACTGAGTTACCCAAGAATTTGCTAATGCCTATTTCATAAAACCTAATACCATTTACCAACGATGAATTCTTGATTTTGGCACTGTGGTATGAATACTCATCGGATAACTCACCTGAAGCCTGGCGTAGACTTCTTAAAATCTCACATCCCTTAAACATTTTCTGAATGGTATAAGGACTCAACAAGTTATAGTTAATACAATCAAGCTTGTTGGAATCTGTACGGTTATCGCGCTTTGGCCACTTCTGTGCATCACGGATAGTTCCGACACTACGCAGATTAACACCAGGTACAAGATAAGTGGTATCCTTCTTCTCAATCAGGTAACTGAATGGCAGGTTCGATGTATCAGAATGATTGACATGACGGCCCATGACCAGTGAGAAAGCGCCTACTCTGGATGGCCAAAGGATATAAGAGTCAGACGAAGTTTTGGCACCACGTTCTAAAATACCCTGATGGATAGGTCCCAATTTATACATGTGGTTACTCTGATTAGACCCAGAGCCTGCATTCATAAACGAGAACATACCAGCTATCAGCAAGGTAGATTTATGGTGTGTCACTGTAAATGGACCTGCAAAGATGGCACAAGCCTCACCGTTCTCCTCCTGACAATTGCTGAAGAACAAAGAGTCGGAAGCTGAGTAACTATGTCCCATTGTACAAGCTTGACCTACGAAGCAGCGTGTCAACATAGCACCGTCATCAAGGGTAGAGCCAGAAGATATAATGAAATCATCGCAGATAACATTGTGGCCTATATGTACTGGGGCTTCCTCGTTACTATTAATTGATCCATTGTTTAAGCGGTTAGCGCCTATGATAGAAGCATACGAACCGATACGAACATTGATGATAGAGCCCACGTTCATAATGGTCACATGATCGGCAATCTCACCCACCTCAGATGCATGTTTATTGGAATAGTAATCGGCTATCTCGCGTAAGCGTACTGCCAGTTCAGGACGATGCCTATACATCGCCATGATATATGCTAACTGAGCAGAAAGTTTGTCGCTGATGGCAACCTCACGACCTCCCGTTTCATTCAGCACAGACGCCTCAACACCATTGCCAAAACGGGTTTTCCCATCCACTACAATATTGTCAACATTCTCAATGTATGTATTATCACCTATTGAGTAATTGGCAATGTAATTGTGCACATTTTCTATATAGCACCCATTACCAATGGTGACGTTATGAAAAGTTACATGTCTCAAACCAGCATGCTTGATGATGCCACCTTTCAAGGTAAACTCCCCATGCAATGAGCCTAAGCGGATATCACCCGAGAAATGGGTACCTACCACATACTGCGTATCGAAATCAGGTGCCACACACACGTGATTCCAATCTGTGGCCGTACAGCCCTGAAGTTCAAGCTGTGCCACTTCGTTTGTTGTTAGATTTCTGTAATTCATATTCATTGTTCTTCAGCTTGAGGATACAAGAAATCGTTATAAGGATATTTCTGCACATGCAGCTCTCTCACCCTCCTATACAATTCCTCCCTCAGGTTATCAATATTTGTCTTTTCCTTAGCAGAAATAAAAATGCAATCATCTTCTAACTTAGCCATCCAAGAATGCATCAATTCTTCCAACGACACGTTCTCCTTTGTCTTAGGTGTTAAATCGAATGGATCTTTCTCAACAAACTTATAAGCATCAATTTTATTAAAGATTACCATTGTCGGCTTACCACCTGCATCTATTTCAGCCAGTGTCTTGTTCACCACCTTGATCTGTTCCTCAAAATCAGGATGAGATATATCCACCACATGCATCAATAAATCGGCCTCACGCACTTCATCAAGAGTTGACTTAAAAGAGTCCACCAGGTCGGTAGGCAATTTGCGAATGAATCCTACTGTATCGCAAAGCAAAAAAGGCAAGTTATCTATCACAACTTTACGTACTGTCGTATCAAGTGTGGCAAACAATTTGTTTTCGGCAAAGACTTCACTCTTGGCCATGAGGTTCATCATGGTCGACTTGCCTACATTAGTATAGCCAACCAGTGCCACACGTATCATTCGACCTCTATTCTTACGCTGGGTGGACATTTGCTTGTCGATATCAGCCAAACGCTGCTTAAGCAGTGACATACGGTTGAGGATGATTCGGCGGTCCATCTCCAACTGGGTCTCACCAGGACCTCGTAAGCCCACCATACCCTTGCCACCACCAGCGCCAGAACCACCACCCTGACGTTCCAAGTGTGTCCACAAGCGTTGCAAGCGAGGAAGCATGTATTTATATTGCGCCAATTCTACCTGTGTCTTTGCACTGGCGGTCTGGGCACGCATAGCAAAAATATCAAGAATAAGCGATGTTCGGTCAAGGATCTTTACTTTCAGCACCTGCTCAATATTACGCAACTGTTTAGGTGATAATTCATCATCAAAAATTACCATACCCACTTCGCGCTCTGCATCCTCCTCATCCAAAATATATTGTTTAATCTCCTGAAGCTTACCCTCACCTACATACGTTACTGCATGAGCCTGTACCAGCTTTTGAGTAAAACGGCGTACCACCTTGGCACCAGCAGTTTCTGCTAGAAACTCCAGCTCATCAAGATATTCATTCGTTTTCTGCTCATCCTGCCTTTGAGTAATCAAACCCACCAGTACAGCAGTCTCGGTTTTAGCCTCGGATATTACAAATTCCTTCATCAAAAAAAAGATAGTCGATATTTTAACAAGGCAAAAATAGTAAAATCCTATTAAAAACCAAGCATCAAAGGCAAACTATTTAGAGAAAGAATAGTGATGCACCGATTACACTGATAACAGCACCGACAATTTCAAGGGGTTTAACTTCTTGTTTGAACAGCAAATGCGCAGGCCATATAATCAAAACAGGAACAAGTGCCATCAGTGTAGAAGCGATACCTGCCTCAGTATATTGTACTGCCATCAATGACAAAGAGACACCAATAAATGGTCCTGTTAGCGTTGCCCCGATAGCAGCTTTCATGCCTTTACTATCTTTCAAGGCAACAGGTAAGGTATAAAACTGTCTTTGCAAAGCCATCACACAAAGGAAACCCAAACTACCGGCTATAGCACGAATAAAGGTTGAGGCAAAGGGCAATAAGTCGTTCACGGCATCCATACCTTCAGGCACACCTGCCTCATAGTAGTTCATGCCGACTTTGCTGAGTACCAGTCCCAGACCCTGACCAACCCCTGCACCAATGCCAAAAAGAACGCCTTTTACCGGCAATTTCAGCTCTACTTTATGATGGCTTTCCTGGCTGCCTTTATTGAGTACCGACATACCGATGCCCACCAAAGTAATCGTCATACCCAGCCAAGCTTGCATGTGAAGATGTTCACCCAACATCATCCAACTGGCGAAAGCAGCCGTTGGAGGAGCCAATGTCATAAACAATTGTCCGAAACGAGAGCCAATTAGAATATATGAATTAAAAAGGCAGAAGTCACCAAAGACATACCCCACCAAACCAGACATAAGAAGCCAAATCCAAGCTTGTGTATTGGCATATAAAGGAAAAGGAGAACCTGTGAATATCCACATAGTGCAACCCAACAGAAGTAGTGAAAGCAACATGCGGATGACGTTTAGTTGTAAGGCTCCGAGCCGTTTACTGGCCACCTCAGAGCAGAGAGCCGTGATGGTCCATGAAAAGGCCACCACTAGCGAAATGGTTTCACCTAAATATAACATCGTGAAGGTGATATAAAATATCCCGCCGTTTGGCGGGGATAAATGATAGTTTTATTTTACCTGAATAACCAGATACTTGCTAGCACTCCAGAATTGTGTCGGATTATTGATATTTAAAGTCAACTCTCCTTTTTCATCCTTAACAAGTGAATAAGAGCTTGTAGGGTGATTGGAAAGCAGAGTAGCTGATTTTGAATACAGACGTATTTCTTTAGTGGTACGGATGTCGCACTCAGTGAAATAGTCCATGTTAGCCTCATCGCTTGCCAAAATCTTACCTTTAGAAAACAGTCCATCACCAGTAAGGATCTTCTGTTCCTTCAACTCTGTCTTGGTACCGAACACAAACCAAGCGGTATTCAATGCGCGATCTTGCTGCTCTACCACCTCTGTCTTAGCCATATTTTCAGATTTCAGTTCTTCGGTAACTGCTGTCAGTTCACTCACAGCCTCATCCAATTCACGAATGCGGATATTCTTAGCCATCAGTTCTTCCTGCAAAGAAGCAATCTCTGCGGTTTTTTCCTCCAACTGCTTGGTGAAAGTATCTACAGCTTTCTTCAACTGAGCGTTTTGGTTCTTGCTGGTAGCCAACTGAGCTGTCAGCTTCTCAATCTGATCACGATTTTCTTGCAAAGTCTTCTGAATGAACTCAATATCACTTGCTATCTGCTGCTTAGCACTTGCAGAACCTTCTAAAACCGATCCGCGCTGCAAGTCAACACGGTTTTCTGCTGCATTAATCTGACGGAAACCTTCAGTAATTTGGTTGAAAGTACCCATCATATCATCTAATTCAGCATCACGTGCATTCAATTCCGCCATCAGGGAGTCATTCTTTGCCTGTAAACTTTTGCTGCCACCACCCAGTCCGTCGCAGGAAGCGAAGCATACAGCAGCAGCCATTAATGTAAACAATAACTTTTTCATACACTTAAACATTTAGTTTTTTCCAGCCACTACAATAACAAATTCACCGCGTGGCTCGGTTTCGGTGAAATGGTTAATTAATTCTCCTATCGTACCTCTAAGAGTTTCTTCATGAACTTTCGAAATCTCTCTTGAGACTGCCGCCTGTCGGTCGTTACCTAAAACCTCCCCCAATTGAGTGAGGGTCTTAAGCACCCTGTACGGCGACTCATAGAACACCATAGTGCGAGTTTCCTCTGCCAATGCATTGATACGGGTCTGGCGCCCTTTCTTCTGAGGCAAAAAGCCTTCGAAGCAAAACCTGTCACAGGGCAGTCCACTATCAACCAATGCAGGAATGCAAGCAGTAGCTCCTGGAAGGCATTGCACTTCTATGCCAGCTTTGGCACATTCCCTTGCCAGTAAAAAACCTGGATCGGAAATACCTGGTGTCCCTGCGTCAGACATCAACGCCACCTGTTCACCTGCCTGCAAACGTTTCACCAACGGCTCCACCGTTTGGTGTTCATTAAACTTATGATGAGCAAGCAATGACCCATGCTGAATATCGAAATGTTTCAGCAAGATGCCAGAGGTACGTGTATCCTCAGCCAGAATGACATCTGCTTCTTTCAAGATACGAATGGCTCTTAGCGTCATATCCTCCATATTTCCTACTGGTGTAGGAACGATATACAGTATCCCCGTTTTCATGCTTATCATCAATTTTCGGTGGCAAAATTACGAATAATTGAGTGCAGAACAAAATAAGCAGCTTATTTTTTATGCTGAGATGAAGTAATTTATCAAAAGTTACGAATAAATCAATATAATGTATTACATTTGTGACTAAAATTAGTACTTTGTATGGAGGTTTATTCTGAAAATAACATGCAGGAAACCCGTCGTAGAGGCCGTATCGAAGTGATTTGCGGGTCTATGTTCTCTGGTAAAACAGAAGAATTGATACGCCGTTTGAAACGTGCCAAGTTTGCCAAGCAGAAAGTGGAGATTTTCAAGCCAGCCATCGACACCAGGTATTCTGAAGAGGAAGTGGTAACACACGAAGGACAGAGCATCGCTTCCACACCCCTTGACACATCTGCCAGTATTCTGCTACTATCTTCTGACATTGATGTGGTGGGCATTGACGAGGCACAATTCTTCGACGATGGTTTGCCCGATGTATGCAATCAATTGGCCGATAATGGTGTACGTGTCATTGTGGCAGGACTGGACATGGACTTTCGTGGTATTCCTTTCGGACCGATGCCGCAACTGATGGCCATTGCCGACGAAGTAACCAAAGTACATGCCATCTGTGTACAGTGTGGCGACTTGGCCATGTATTCGCATCGCAAAGTAAGCGGTGAAAAGCAGGTGATGCTAGGAGAGACACAAGAATATGAACCTTTGTGTAGGGCTTGCTATAACAAGATTAAAAAATGAGCAGTATGTTGGACAAAAAAATTACATTCGACAGTTTTATACGTACCATAACAGCCATTTTGCTGGCAGTGGCCATCCTGATGATACTCAACCGACTGAGTAGTGTGTTGCTGCCGTTTTTCGTGGCATGGCTCATCGCCTACCTAATATTCCCTTTGGTGCAGTTTTTCCAACACAAATGCCGCTTGAAGTTTCGTGTAGTGGCCATAGCATGTGCCATCCTGGTAGTAACGATGGTAGGACTGGGTGTGTTTTACCTGATAATTCCTCCATTGGTGACAGAATCGTTGCGCATCAAGGACCTGTTAATAGAATATATAGAATCGTCTCCCCCCAACGGCATACCAGCTATTATCCACAATTTTTTAACAGAACATCTCAAATTAGAACATATTAAAGTTTTGTTCCAGCGGGAAGATTTCCTCAACGCCTTGCGCGATGCCTTGCCCAAAGTATGGATGGTTGTAACCGAAAGCATCAACGTGGTGTTCAGCTTCTTCTCACTGATTATGATACTGCTTTATACTATTTTTATCCTTCTGGATTATGAAAGCATCTCAGAAGGATGGGTGAACCTGGTACCCAAGCGCTTTCGCCCAATGTGTGTAAGGCTGGTGGGAGACGTAAAAGACAGTATGAACAAGTATTTTCGTGGCCAAGCAATGGTAGCCACTTGTGTCGGCATCTTGTTCTCCATTGGTTTCCTCATCATCGACTTCCCATTGGCGATAGGTCTAGGTTTGTTCATTGGTTTACTAAACATGGTACCATACTTGCAACTCATCGGCTTTATTCCCACCATCATATTGGCCATTCTGAAAGCTACGGATACAGGGGGAAATTTCTGGCTTATCTTGCTCTCTGCCCTTGCGGTGTTTGCCGTGGTGCAGACCATTCAAGATACATTCCTCACGCCTAAGATCATGGGCAAGGTTACGGGACTTAGTCCTGCCATCATTCTGCTCTCGCTATCCATTTGGGGATCGTTGATGGGCATCATGGGTATGATCATTGCGTTACCAATCACCACTTTACTCATAGCCTACTATCAGAAATATGTGATTGATCGGGAACGCCACCCAAAACCTGAATAAAGAACAAAAAAGCACAATATATTTGCAGGAGAGTTTAATATTGAGTAAATTTGCAACTCTATTTGTTGAATACAGCTCAAAACGTCAGTTATGAGGGTTATTATTTTACAACATGATATAAAATGGTCTTGTCCTGCCGATAACCAGCAGCATTTGGAAACGATGCTGTTACAGCAACCTAAGGCCGACCTATACGTACTGGCAGAAATGTTCTCTACGGGTTTTGCCACCGAGCCTGAAGGTATAGCGGAAAACAATTGCTCTTCATTGCAATGGATGAAACGCATGGCCTCCCAGCTGGATGCCGCTATAGCAGGTAGTGTGGCTACTGAGGAGAATGGCAAATTCTACAATCGACTCTATTTCGTGCAGCCAGATGGCACTATGTCTTTTTACGATAAGCACCATCTTTTTACATATAGTGGTGAAGACAAACGTTTCACCCGTGGTGACAATCGGGTGGTAGTGGAGTATCGTGGCATAAGGTTCATGTTGCAAGTATGTTACGACCTGCGTTTCCCTGTGTTTAGCCGTAACAAAGGCGACTACGATGCAATGATATATGTAGCTAGTTGGCCTTCTTCACGAATTGAAGTCTGGAAAACCTTGCTTCGTGCCAGGGCCATAGAGAACCAATGCTATATAATAGGTGTAAATCGTGTTGGCAATGATCCGAAATGCCAATACCAAGGTGGCTCTGCCATCATCAACCCTTACGGACAGACATTGGCGGCTCCTGCCGATTTCCAGGAGGCGGCAGTTTCTGCAGACATTAACTTAGACACATTGAATGCATTCCGTGAGAAATTTCCTGTATTAAATGATGCTGATGAATTTATAATTGAAAACTAAATATGGAAAAAAAATTATTGTTAGGTGATGAGGCGATTGCATTAGGTGCATTACATGCCGGACTGAGTGGTGTGTATGCATATCCAGGTACACCATCGACCGAAATCACAGAGTTTATACAAGGCTCTCCTTTAGCGAAGGAACGCAAAGTAAGAAGCCGTTGGTGTACGAACGAAAAGACGGCTATGGAGGCTGCATTGGGCATGTCCTATATGGGTAAGCGTGCCTTAGTGTGTATGAAACACGTAGGCTTGAACGTCTGTGCCGACCCGTTTGTGAATAGTGGCATGACGGGTGTCAATGGTGGCGTCATCGTGCTGGTGGCTGATGATCCATCAATGCACTCTTCACAAGACGAGCAAGATTCGCGTTTCTATGGTAAGTTTGCTATGATTCCCACTTTTGAGCCCTCTAATCAGCAAGAGGCCTACAATATGATGGAGGCAGCTTTCGAATATTCAGAGCAGCAGAATTTACCCGTTTTGATGCGCGTCACTACCCGCATGGCGCATAGTCGTGCTGTAGTGGAGGTAAAGAGCGAGGCACGTCAGCAGAATGAGCTCAACTACAATGCCGTTGCTGCCAACTGGGTACTGCTTCCCGCCAATGCCCGTAAGCGTAACGATGCGGTGACCGCCCAACAGAAACAGTTGGAAGAGGATGCCGTCAACTCCATCTATAATATGTATTGCGAAGGTCAGGATAAGTCGTTGGGCATCATCGCCAGCGGCATTGGGTATAACTATGTCAATGAGTGCTTCCCCAAAGGCAGTCCTTATCCTGTACTGAAGATTTCGCAATATCCGTTGCCCAAGAAGCTGGTGCGTCGCTTGTTAGACGAATGTAAAAAAGTACTTATCGTCGAGGAGGGTCAGCCTTTCATCGAAGATATCGTTCGTGGTGTCAGCGAGAGCCAGAACATTATGGGTAAGCTCGATGGGACCCTGCCACGTACGGGTGAGTTGAACCCTGACATCGTAAAGAAGGCATTCGGTATTGAAAGCGATCAGTGCTTCGACTCGTGTGCCGATGTGACGCCACGTCCACCTGCACTCTGTATGGGTTGTGGTCACCGCGATGTCTATACAGCTTTGAACGAGGTGCTTCGTGAGTACGATAACCCTCGCGTATTTGGTGATATCGGCTGTTATACGCTCGGCTTCCTTCCCCCCTTCCGTGCTATCCATTCGTGTGTAGATATGGGTGCTTCCATCACGATGGCGAAAGGTGCCGCAGATGCCGGTCAGTGGCCTGCCGTTGCCATCATCGGTGACTCCACCTTCACCCATAGCGGCATGACGGGTCTGCTGGATGCCATAAACGAGAATGCCAATATTACGGTAATTATCAGCGACAACCTTACCACTGGCATGACGGGTGGTCAGGATTCAGCTGGTACCAATAAGTTCGAGGCCATTTGTCGTGGATTGGGACTGAGTGATGAGCACCTGAAGGTAGTTGTTCCAATACCGAAGAATATGCCAGAGATCACGCAAATCATCCGTGACGAGATTAATTACAAGGGTACCAGCGTAATCATTCCTCGCCGTGAGTGCATGCAGACCTTACAACGTCATTTGAAACAAAAAAAAGAAGCAAAATGAAAACAGATATTATACTTTGTGGTGTAGGTGGACAAGGCATCCTCTCCATTGCCACCATCATTGGCGAAGCCGCCATGAACGAGAGCCTATACATCAAACAAGCTGAGGTACACGGTATGAGCCAGCGGGGCGGCGATGTACAATCGAACCTGCGCATTTCAAGCGACCCCATCGCCAGCGATTTGATTGCCCGTGGAGGTGCCGATGTTATCATCTCAATGGAACCCATGGAGGCGCTGCGCTATCTACCTTTCCTTTCGAAGGAGGGCTGGATCATCACCAGCAGTACACCGTTTAAGAACATTCCCAACTATCCCGATATGGACGTCATCAATGCCGACCTCGCCAAATTGCCTCATGTCATCACCCTCGACATTGAGCAGATGGCCAAAGACAATGGGGTGCCCCGTTCGGCCAATGTCATCCTGTTGGGTGCAGCCCAGAAAGCCCTCGGCATTGAGTACGAAAAACTGGAAGATGCCATCCGTCGTGTCTTCGGACGTAAGGGTGAAGCTATCGTAGAAGCCAATATCAAAGCACTGGCCATTGGCAAGGCCAATAGTTAATAATGAAGAGTTAATGATTAATTAAATGAAACCGACTCCAATAAAAAAAGAGATTGTTGACGGACTGATTGCCAAGTTGGGCATTCAGGACTTTGCCAAAGCCACCATCCGCGAAGTAAAGCAGGTGGCAGCCACTGCAGAGAAAGAGAGTGGCGTGGAGTATATCAAGATGGAGATGGGTATTCCCGGACTGCCTGCCGCCAAAGTAGGCGTCGAGGCCCAAATAAAAGCACTTCAAGACGGTATTGCTCACTCCTACCCCGATATTCAGGGTTACCCCGAGCTGAAAAAACAGGCTTCACGTTTTGTCAAGGCATTTATTGGCGTGGACATTGCTCCCGAAGGCTGCGTACCCGTCACGGGTAGTATGCAAGGCACGTTCGCTTCGTTCCTCACCTGCTCTCAGGCCACGAAGGGCAAGAACACAGTGCTTTTCATCGACCCAGGCTTCCCTGTGCAGAAGATGCAGTTGCAAGTACAGGGTGTTCCCTACGAGACCTTCGACGTTTACGACTATCGTGGTGATAAATTGGGAGCGAAGTTGGAATCATACCTGTCAACAGGAAGAATCTGTGCCATCGTCTATTCAAACCCTAACAACCCATCATGGGTATGTCTGACAGAGCAAGAGCTTGAGACAATCGGCACGCTGGCGACGAAATACGACTGTATCATCATGGAGGATCTGGCCTACTTCGCAATGGACTTCCGCCAGGATCTCTCCGTACCTTTCCAGCCGCCTTATCAACCAACAGTAGCTCGCTACACCGACAACTACATGCTGCTTATCAGTGGCTCGAAGGCTTTCAGTTATGCTGGCGAGCGTATCGGTGTGGTATGCATCAGCGACAAGCTGTTCCATCGCCATTTCGATGACCTGGCAGCACGCTACGAAGGACTGCCCTTCGGACTGGTATTCTCGACACGAATGCTCTATGCCCTGTCATCAGGCACAAGTCATTCGGCGCAGTATGCGCTGGCAGCCATGTTCCGCGCTGCCTGCGATGGTGAGTACAATTTCCGCGACGAAGTAAAGATTTACGGAGAGCGTGCCCGCAAACTGAAAGATATATTCTGCAAGCACGGCTTCCACGTTGTCTATGACAAAGATCTCGACAAGCCTGTTGCCGACGGCTTTTATTTCACCATCGGCTATCATGGCATGACGAGCGGTCAGCTGGCCCGCGAACTGATGTACTATGGCGTTTCGGCCATCTGCCTCGTCACCACAGGTTCTCATCAGGAGGGTTTGCGTGTGTGCACCTCATTTATAGAAGACCACCAGTATCAGCAGCTTGACGAGCGCATGGCCATCTTTGAAGAGAACAATCAATAAGTGAAGAGTTAGGTATTACTCTTCCTTCATCACCAGAATACGGGCATCAACCGCTATGACGTCGTTTTCATCGGCGAGCAGGGGGTTGATGTCTATTTCTTTTATCTCTGTGGCGAAACGCAAGAGAGTACTCAGACGCACAATAATCTCGGCATACTTGCGCTCATTGATGCCTTTCATGCCTCGCGTTCCTTTCAGAATCTTATAGGCACGGAGGGAGTGAATCATGGAGTAAGCTTCTTCGTAGCTCAGAGGAGCAAGACCTGATGACACGTCACGCAGCACCTCGACAAAGATGCCACCCAGACCGCAAAGAACTACATGACCAAAGCGATCCTCATATTTGGCGCCAATAAACAACTCGGTACCTTTTATCATCTTCTGTACCATCACCGCCGTTGCCTCAGGAATCTGCATCATACGGTCGAACTCAGCTGCCAACACTTCCTTCGAACGGATGTTCAATGCTACGCCGCCAACGTCACTCTTATGAACAGGCCCCACGACCTTGGCCACCACAGGATAGCCCACTCGTTCAGCAAAGTCGGCCAATTCATCCTTTGAGGTAGAGACAAGTTCGGGAACAAGAGGAATACCAGCACAGGAGAGAATCTCACGCACCAGGTTAGGCGGCAAGTAGCCACTCTCATGGATACCGCCGATCAGCTTCATCAGACGGGTTATATCGGTGCCGTAAAGTTCTACTTCGGAACGTGCCGGCTCGGGGGTCTTCATAATCTGTGTCAATGCGGTGGCCAGTGTCACCTCGTCACTGAAGTTAATGTGTCCGCGCTTCAAGAATTCCTGTACCTCTGGACCCGCTGTGCTGACACTGGGCAGAATGGGGAAAATCGGTTTTTTACATTCTTGTATCTTCTGGTGAAGCACATCATAAACCTCAAAAATTTTCACCAGACCCGGAGTGCCGAAGATAACCATGATGGCATCAATATCGTCCATTCGTTCACAGCAGTCGATGGCAATACCCAAGTGCTCTGCCGTTCCCGTAGCCAAGATATCAATGGGATTGGCCACACTGCTACCTGGCAATAACTTCGACTTCAACTCATCGGCCACAGGCCCCGTAAGCGGCGGTACTTGCATACCTCCTTTTGAGAGGGCATCAGTAAGCATCACACCAGGTCCGCCAGCATGGGTGACAATGGCAAAGTTCTTACCTGTGAAACGAGGCAACGTGAAAATGCAGCCCAATGTCGTCAGCTCTTCACGACCAAAGCAGCGCACGATGCCCGCCTTTCGGAATAGGGCCTCAACAGCAGAGTCGCTAGATGCGATAGCTCCTGTATGACTGCTGGCTGCCCTACTGCCGTTCTCCGACGAACCAGCCTTGATAGCAGCAATACGACAACCCTTTCGGATGAGTGATGTAGCGTGGTACAACAACTTGTCGGGATCGCTGATATTTTCTATATAGAGCAGTTTTATTAATGAATCGCGTTCAGGATCGAAGTGTACGTCCATATACTCCAGTACCGTCTCAATACCAATCTGTTTGCCGTTGCCCACTGACCAGACGCTATTAAAAGGCAAGCCCTTGGTAACAGCACTCTCAAGAATGAAGACTGCCGTAGCACCACTACTTGAGATGAAATCTACACCTTTGGGATTGAGGTGAGGAATGGGCTTGGTGAACACCGAGTGATGACAGCTCGTCAAGAGGCCGATACAGTTAGGGCCTATCAGCGCACAGCCATATTTCTCACAGGTATCCAGAATGTGCTGTTCCAGCAGAGCACCCTCATGGGTCTCCTCACTGAAGCCCGCAGATATAATAATGAATGCACGCACATCTTTCTCAGCAGCCAGATAATCTACGTAGTCGGGACAGTACTTGGCAGCCACCACAAGAATCGCCAAATCTGTAGGAGGCAATTCCTTTATGTCATGGAAGACTTTGATACCCTGCACCTCATCTTCCTTAGGATTGAGAATGCGTAGCGTACCATTGTAGCCGCCGTCTAAAAGATTACGCACCACTGCGCCACCAGGCTTGTGCTTATTGTTGGAGCCACCGATGACAACGATGCTCTCAGGCTGTAAAAGCTGCTTATTAATCATTGCTATTTTGCATTATTTTAGTATGATAATGCAAAAATAATACATTTTGATGTCAATTGTAATTCTTTCGCTCTCATTTTTTTGCTTTCAAATGAAAAAAATGTACTTTTGTCTCCGTAAGAAAAGTACTAGTTATTTTTAATTACAGATAAATATGATTTGGAATCCCAACAAAGAATGTATGAGCCGCGACGAGATGAGCGCGCTCCAAGGTAAAAGGCTGCACAAGATTGTGAAGTATGTTTATCACAATGTTCCGTTCTACCGTAACAAATTGCAGGAACTGGACATCACTCCCGATGATATACGTACCATTGAAGATATAACCAAGTTGCCTTTTACTACCAAGAAAGACTTGCGCGACAACTATCCGTTTGGCTTACAAGCGGCTCCGCATAGTGAAATCATCCGCATCCACGCCTCCTCTGGCACCACAGGCAATCCTACCATCGTGGGCTATACCCGCAAGGATATCGGCGTATGGAGCGAATGTATGGCGCGTTGCCTCACGGCTTATGGTGTAACACGCGATGATATTTTCTCTGTGGCCTACGGCTACGGACTTTTCACAGGAGGTTTGGGTGCCCACAACGGTGTGGAGATGGTAGGTGCTTCTGTGGTTCCTGCTTCTACGGGTAACACTGAGAAGCACGTCCGTCTGATTCGCGACTTAGGTATCACAGGCATTGCCTGCACACCATCCTATGCCCTCTATCTAGCAGAAACCATGGACAAGATGGGTATTACGAAAGACCAGATCAAGTTGCGTGTAGGAGCCTTCGGCGCTGAGCCATGGACGGAAAAGATGCGCGAAGAGATTGAGGAGCGTTTAGGCTTGAAGGGCTTCAATATATACGGTTTAAGTGAGGTAATGGGACCCAGCGTGAGCTACGAGTGCCAAGCACAACATGGTTCACACATCAACGAAGACCATTTCTATCCAGAAATCATCAATCCAGTAACCTTAGAACCACTGCCTGTTGGACAACAAGGAGAGTTGGTATTTACCACCCTTACCAAAGAAGGTATGCCTGTGCTGCGTTATCGCACACGCGACCTCTGCTCATTATTGCCTGGTCAGTGCGATTGCGGGCGAACCAGCGTACGTATGTCGGCCATCCACGGACGCAGCGACGATATGCTCATCATTCGTGGTATCAATGTCTTCCCGTCACAGGTGGAGAGCGTGGTACTGAGCATGAAGGAGTTTGCGCCTCGCTACATGCTGATTGTGGATCGTGTGAACAATCTCGACACTTTGCAGGTACAGGTAGAGTTGCGTCAGGAGTATTTCACCTCAACATTCGATACACCAGCCGCCATCGACGAACTGGAGAAGAAACTGGCTAACAAGCTGAAGAGTGTACTGAGCATTGCTGCCAAAGTGAAGCTCAAAGCGCCTAACACCATCGAGCGCAGTCAGGGCAAGAGCGCCCATGTTATTGACAATAGAAATCTTAAATAATAACAATGAATTACTCTGATTATTTCAATCCCGAGGTAGAGACGATGTCTGAAGACAGACTGAAGGCGCTACAGTTGGAACGCCTGCAAAAGACGGTGCATCACTGCATGAACTCGCCTTTCTACCAGAAAAAATTCCAGGAACTGGGTATTACTCCCGAGGATATCAAAACATTAGACGACGTACAGAAACTTCCCTTCACCTCGAAGGAAGACCTGCGTGAGAACTATCCTTTCGGATTGGCTTGCGTGCCAATGAAAGACTGTGTGCGCCTGCACTCGTCCAGTGGCACTACGGGCAATCCGACGGTGGTGCTGCACACGCAGAAAGACCTTGATGAATGGGCCAATGCGGTGGCTCGTTGTCTCTGGATGGTGGGCAGCCGCCCTGAAGACGTGTTCCAGAACTCAGCCGGCTATGGTATGTTTACCGCTGGATTGGGATTCCAGTATGGTGCCGAGAAGGTAGGCATGCTTACCGTGCCCGCTGCCGCTGGCAACACCATCCGTCAGATCAAGTTCATCAAGGACTTTGGTACCACCGTGCTGCACGCCATTCCCAGTTATGCCTCCCGCATCTACGAAGTGATGAAGGAAGAGGGTATTGACCCACGGAAAGATACTAAGTTGCGCGTACTCTGCATCGGTGCAGAGCCTCATAGTGAGGAACAACGCCAACGCATCGAGCAGAACTTGGGCGTAAAGGCATATAACTCCTACGGCATCTCAGAGATGATGGGTCCTGGTGTGGCTTTCGAGTGCCAGGAACAAAACGGTCTGCACATCTGGGAAGACTATTTCATCGTTGAGATTATCGACCCTGTGACGCTGAAACCTGTGCCTGACGGACAGCTGGGTGAGCTGGTACTCACCACCATCAACCGCGAGGCCATGCCTTTGCTGCGCTATCGTACCCGAGACCTGACACGCATATTGCCTGGTGAGTGCCCCTGTGGCCGTCACCACAGACGTTTGGCTCGTTTGCAAGGCAGAAGCGACGATATGATGATCCTGAAGGGTGTGAATATCTTCCCCATCCAGATTGAAAAGATTTTGTTGGGCTTCAAGGAACTCAATACCGACTACCTCATCACATTGGAGACAGTTGACAGCAACGACATCATGACCATCGACGTGGAACTGAACCAGATGTTCACCGATGATTACAACCGTCTCAAGTCGTTGGAGCGTGAGATCACCCGTCAGCTCAAAGACGAGATTCTTATCACGCCTCGCGTGCGTCTCATACCTAAGGGTAGCTTAGTAGTATCAGACGAGAAGAAAGCAGTGAGAGTAAAAGATTTACGTAAACTTTTCTAAAAACCATACCATTATGACAATCAAACAACTATCCATTTTTTTGGAGAACAAGTCAGGCACCCTGGTCAAGGTTCTCGACCTCTTTAAGCAATCGCAGATACAGCTCATTGCCATGACGATTGCCGATACTGCTGAATATGGCATCTGCCGTATCATCTGCAGTGAGCCCACACATGCATGGGAAGTTTTGAAGGAAGCTGGCGTGGCAGTGGCATTGACCGATGTGTTTGCCATCGAACTTGACAACAAGCCTGGCAGTGGCGCCGATGCTATCAAAGTGTTTAGCGACGCAGGCATCAGCATTGCTTACTTGTACTCATTCTTAGTAGCAGGCAAAGGCATCTTGGTGTTCCGTACCGACAACAACGAACAGGCTCGTGAGGCCATCATCCTCAACCACCTCAAGTTCGTTACGGAGAAAGAGTTGAACAATTGGGTATAACTTAGGACAAAAAAAACTATCAACCCATGAAAAAGACATTATTTACTTTGGCCATCTGGGCATGTGGCACGATGGCTTTTGCCCAGCAGGCACTTGGTCCTGGCACGGGCATTGTCTCTCCAAAAATCAACCCCGACAATACCGTAACATTCAGGTATGTCAATCCAAAGGCAGTAGTAGTGAAGGTTACGGGCGACATGCTGGCAGAACGCACCGCCGACATGAAAGAGGTAGATGGCGTGTGGACCTACACCACCGAGCCCCTCGAAGGCGAACTCTATAGCTATGCGTTCATGGTGGACGGCAAGCGCACCCTTGACCCATCTAACGTGTTCATGAACCGTGACGTGGCTACTTGGTCGAATATCTTTACCATCAGTACCAAAGAAGGTGACAAAGGTCATTATTACATCAACAACAACGTGCCTCACGGCACCGTCACCCGCATCTGGTACGACAGCGACCATGCCAAGATGGACCGCCGTCTCACCGTTTATCTGCCTCATGGCTATGAATCCAGCAAGGAGAAATATCCTGTGCTCTATCTGTTGCACGGCTCTGGTGGCGATGAGAATGCTTGGTCAGATTTAGGCCGTACGGTGCAGATTATGGACAACCTGATTGCTGAAGGCAAGGCAAAGCCAATGATTGTGGTGATGCCTAATGGTGTTGTAAGAAATCCTTCTGCTCCTGAAGCCAACGAGGTGAACATGTTCCAGCCCACGATGCTGAATAGTCGCGATCAGGACACCACCCCTATGGAAGATGAATTCCCTATCATCAAGAAGTTTGTGGAAAGCACCTTCCGTGTGAAGACAGGTCAGTATAACACTGCCATCGCAGGTTTGTCAATGGGCGGACGCCATTCGTTTGCCATCTCACGCCGCTATCCAGGCACCATCGGTTATGTAGGTATGTTCTCTGGTGCAGGCAGTGGTCCTGAAAACGAGGCACAACTGAAGGCCCTCTTCGCTGCTAAGCCAAAGCTCTACTGGATTGGCGTTGGCTCAGCTGACGGAGTGAAGGTGTCGGCTTCTGCGCTGCGCGACTATTGCCAGGAGAAGGGTTACCCATGCGAGTACTACGAGTCAGACGGAGGTCATATCTGGCGCAACTGGCGTGAGTATCTCACCATCTTCGCTCAGAAACTGTTTAAGTAATTATCATCCAGATAAGGGGGCAATGGCTATGCAGCTTTTGCCCCCTTTTTCACGAAATCATATTAGATGATGAAAAAATCTATGCTTTTTTTAGCTGGCCTCTTGGCTATCTCTCTTTGCCAAGCACAAGGTCTTCAGCTTAACGACCTTGATTATTTCGAGCGTCAGGGTGTCAACATTTTGGTATTCAGCAATAGTTTCAATGGGGGATTTAATGACGAGAAAGACTCGGGCATTGAAATCATCCATCATGGGGTACGTACCGCACAAGGTGGTGCCATCCGTCTGAACAATGCCCCGGAGCAATGGGACTTAGTACCTACCCTCATTGACCGCAAGGTTGATAAGGCCAACAACACTATCGAGATTTCGTTGCGCTATGAGGACTACAACTTCGATAGCCGTGTAGTGGTAACTGGCAAGGGCAATTCGGTGGAGATTAGCGTCTATCTTGACAAGCCAGTGCCACAGGCCATAGCTGGCGAAGCCGGCTTCAATCTGGAATTCCTGCCCTCGCAGTATTGGCTGAAGACTTATCTGATGGATGGTCGCTTGAACCGTTTTCCACGCTACGCAGCCAGCGAAACAGTTACCCGTCCGAACAGCCAGAAAGCCCGTCAGTTCAAAGGCTTCAAGACCTACGACGACAGAGGTACCGACCGCTTTATCGACCCACTTCCACTTGAGCAAGGACATACCATCCTGATGGCAATGGACGACCCTGAGCGCATGGTGAAGGTAAGTAGCGAAGCAGAACTGTTGCTCTACGATGGTCGCATTCTGGCACAGAATGGTTGGTTTGTCCTGCGTAGCATCCTGCCCGCCAACCAGACAGGCAAGGTACTGACCTGGACTGTAGAGCCTCATGCCATCCCAGGATGGATTCGTGAACCCAACATAGGTTTCTCACAAGTAGGCTACGTGCCTGAGCAACCCAAAGTGGCTGTCATTGAGCTCGACAAGAAAGACACCCCGAAAGCTACTGCCTCCATCTTCCGCATCCGTGAGGACGGCACTACCAGCGAAGTGTTCAAGGGTAACATCCAGACTTGGGGCGCTTACTTCAAGTACAACTATGTGAAGTTCGACTTCTCATCGGTGCGTGAGCCTGGTGTTTACTATATTCGATATGGAGACATCAAGACCAACAACTTCCTCATCGACAACAACGTGTACGACAAGATAACGGATGCCACCACCGACGTTTGGATTCCTATCCACATGAACCATATGACGGTGAATGAGGGCTACCGTGTTTGGCACGGCGAGCCTTTCAAAGAGGGCTACTTGCAGGCTCCTCCGAGCGACCACTTCGACATGCACCGCCAAGGAGAGACCACCGATACCAAGTACCAGCCTTACGAGCTGATTCCTGGCCTTAACGTGGGTGGCTATTTCGATGCAGGCGACTTTGACATTGAGACGGGTGCCAACATCGGTGTGGTGGAGAACTTAGTGCGCACTTGGGAATTGTTTAAGTCACAGCGCGACGAGACCTTCGTGAGCGAGCAGCAACGCTATGTTGACCTGCACCGTCCTGATGGCATACCTGATATCTTGCAATACATCGAGCACGGTACACTGAACCTGGTGGCGCAAGCCGAACAGATAGGGCACATGGCCACTACCCTCTCCAACTCGGTGCTCGACAACTACCACCACTTGGGCGATGCCGCTTCTATTACCGATGGTTTGCACTACGACCGTAGTCTGAAGCCTTACGAGGTATCTGCCGATGGCAAGTCGAGTGGCATCCCTGACGATATGTGGGCCTTCACTACGCGCAATCCGTGGATGGATTTCCGTGCTGCCACAATGTTCGCCGCTGCCAGTCGTGCGCTCGAGGGCTATAATGACGACCTCTCACAACGTGCCCTCAAGCAGTCGAAGCGACTGATGGAGGAAGCCAATGCCTTGATGGCAGAGGGCAACAATGCCACTCGCCGTATGGGCAGCAATATGGCCACCAATCTGCAACTCTATGCGGCTACCCACGAGCAGAGCTATCTGGATAGTTTCAAACAACAGATATGGAAAGCGATGGATGACAATGCCATCAACAACATGCAGACAGCCTTGGATGCCATCCCATATATGGACGAGACCTATAAGCAGCGCCTGCGCCCCTATATCCAGAAGTACCAGGAGTATATCACCGGCTTCGACAAGGACAATCCTTACGGCGTGCCCATCGGCTTGGGCAACTGGGCAGGTAGTGGCAATGTGGTCAGCTTCGGCACCACCATCTGCTTTGCCTACCTCTACTTCCCAGACATTATAAACAAGGACGATATCTACCGTGCCGGCAACTACCTCTTTGGATGCCACCCCTATCACAACTACTCATTGGTGGCTGCAGTGGGGGCAGCTCGCCCGAAGGCGGTGTTCTATGGTAACAACCGTGCCGACTTCTCGTTCATCCCAGGCAACGTAGCTCCTGGCTTGCTGTTCCGTCAGCCTGACCATTTCGAGAACTACGATGACTGGCCTTTCCTCTGGGGACAGAATGAAGGTACCGTTGGTGGTAACACGCAATATGTCATCTTTGGCTCCGCCTTCAAGAATGTACTGAAATGAAAAACAAGAACTGCTCCCGATGGGGAGCAGTTCTGTTATGTCATTAACCAATATACCTACATTGGCCTCTCGATTTCAAACCGGGGGGTGCGAGTACGCCATCTGGCACTGGTCCGTTAGACCCATTAACATCGGTAGGATAAGGAATAGGTTGCCAATTTACTGTAATACCATCGCCACCTGTTGCCATATCCAGTTCATCCTCACTGAGCTCTTGCTTCATTACCACCTTCTCATCACAGTTCTTGCCAGTGATGGATACTTTCTTTACATTATCGTCGAGTTCCACCCTCAACACCCGCTTTTCTTTGTTCTCTTCCATTGCCTATTATTTTGAATTTGCAGTAAAGAAACACCATTTTTATCAAATATCCAAAAATAATGTCGTTTATTCTCCTGTTATCACTATATTTGCAATAAAGATTATACAAATATGATTGAGAAGTATATTATGGCCTATGTACCTTCTTAATGTCACTTTTATTTAATATTATAATTTGATGAAGCGTTTTATTTATCACCTCGTTCTTCTATACGTGGCTTTGCTTGGCTCGCTATCTGCGTTGGCGCAAACCACGACACAGGAGTCCATCACGATTCTAACATACAACATCCGTCATGGTGCAGGAATGGATAATACAATGAACCTCGAACGACAGGCTGCCATCATTAAAGCCTGCGAAGCAGATGTTGTGGGCCTGCAGGAAGTGGATAGTGTGACTAACCGTTCGGGGATGATAGATGAGGCTGCCTACCTGGCTCAAGAGAACAATATGGTGGGTACCTTTGGACGTGCTATCGACTACGATGGCGGTAAATATGGCGTAGCCATACTGAGCAAGGAGAAGCCACTGAGTGTAAAGAACATTCCACTGCCGGGTGCTGAGCCACGCACCTTACTGGTGTGCGAGTTCGAGCAATTTGTCTTTGCCTGCACACACCTCGACCTTGAAGAACAGAATCGCCTGGCTTCTGTAGATATTATAGTGAATGAAGCAAAGAAGTGGGACAAGCAGTTCTTCCTGTGTGGCGACTGGAACGATGAGCCAGGCAGTGAACTCTTGGAAAGGATGAAAGAGTCATTTACCATTCTGAGCAACACCAACGGTGAATACAAATTATATCCAACGTATTTGTCATTTCCTGCTGATGAGCCCAACAGTTGCATTGACTATGTGGCCGGGTTCGGACAGAATGTCAAGAGGAGGAGCAGCGAAGTGCTGAACGAGCCAGCGGCATCAGACCATCGCCCTGTGCTTGTCAAGGTCTTTATGTCACTTGGTTCTTTTTGAGGGAAAGGAATGCCTCCTTTCCGCCCATTTTTAAAGGAATGCCTTCTATGGGTTGTCGCAGTATCTGCTACGAGTCGTTCCAAAGCCTCCTATGAGTCATCGCAGTATCTCCTATGGGGGTATGGCAGATACTGCGACGGGTGATAGCAGATACCGCGGCCAGTGGTAGGAATCTTTCCGTCACCAGATAGCAAGCTTTAGCGCCTACCTTAGCAAGTTTTCCGACGAAAGATAGCAGGCACTTCATTGTTGAGCAATAACTACAGCCCCTATAATCTCCGTTAAGTTCCTGCCCTAAAAAACTTTTTCGGAGGATTGTATTGTTATTTCAATAAAAGTCATTATCTTTGCAGCCGATTTCAATAATCAAGGTGTTAGATCCGCTAGCTCAGCAGGTAGAGCACAACACTTTTAATGTTGGGGTCTTGGGTTCGAGCCCCAAGCGGATCACTGAGAAAGAGAGGCTTTTGGCCTCTCTTTTTTTGTTGACAATACTCATAATGCCTTTCTTCTGAGTTTGCATCTTTTATTTATTATCCTTATCTTTGTTGCAACGAAAAAACTATATGCTATGAAAAAAAGAAGAATGCTTGCTGCGCTGTTTTTGGGTTTGCTGTTGCCAGTGACAATGATGGCACAGACAAAGGTGACTGTGACGGTAGATAAGATTTGGGATGCGGGTACTCATGCCGCTTTTACCTCTTTAGTTAAATACAAAGGAGCTTACTATTGTACTTTCCGTGAGGGCTATAGCCATATCTTTGATGAGCGGGGCGAAGCCGAAGGCCAAGTTCGCATCTTGAAATCGGCTGATGGCAACACCTGGCAGTCGGTAGCCTGCTTTGGGGTAGAAGGTGTTGATTTGCGTGACCCTAAACTGTCTGAGATGCCTGACGGCAGGTTGATGGTGACTATTGGTGGGTCAGTATATCGTGAGAAGAAGCTGGTGAGAGCCACTCCTATGGTGAGCTTCAGCACTGACGGCCAGCATTTCACTGCCCCGCAACCTATAGAGATTGAGGAACAGGCGCGCAGTGCATTCGACTGGGTGTGGCGCGTTACTTGGCATAAGGGCGTGGGCTATGGTGTGAGCTATGCTGGATCGCAGAACCCTTACATCAACCTGCTACGGACAACCGATGGCATTCACTATTCGCTGGTGAAGAAGATAGAGCTCGATGGCTTTGCCAACGAGACCACCCTGCGATTCATGCCTGACGACCGCATGCTGATGATGGTGCGTCGTGACCAAGGTGACCAGCAAGGCTACTGGGCAGTGAGCAATGCGCCCTATACCGAGTGGGAGTTCCAGCCTATGGGCTTCCGTCTGGGAGGACAGGACTTTGTGGCTATTGATGAAGAACATCTGATTGTGGGTACTCGTACTTACTTCAATCTTCCTCATGCAAAAACAGCTCTCTATCGTGGTACCATACGCGGTGATTGGAACGAGGTGTATGTGCTGCCCAGCGATGGCGACACCAGCTATCCAGGTATCATTGTAGAGGGAAATGAGGTTTGGGTAAGCTACTACTCTTCTACCGGCATTCCCAATAAGGCTGCTATCTTTTTGGCTAAGTTGCCACTATCTCTGTTTTTGGAATAACTTCTTAAACACTCATCCATACCAGGAGGGTATAAATGAGATTGACGATACCTGCCAACATGAGGCAGATGTTATACTGAGCACCACTTGCTTTCAGTACTTTGTAGTACAGGAAGGAAGCTGGAATGAAAACAGCCATAGCCCAACTTACACCGAATGCCAGCCAAGCAAACAGTGGCATAAGGACCACAATGACGCCTAAAATAGCAAGAGCCGTCTTCTTACCCACTCGCACGGGAAGGGTGCGCTTACCCACTTGGCGGTCATCCTCCATGTCGCGGATATTATTGATAGCCAACACACACATCGATATCAATCCGCACACGGCACCTGCATAAACAGGCATGAGCTGACGGATGTCGAAAGCGAGTCCTTCTGCCTTGTATTGCAGCCACATAGTACCCCATGTGGCAATGACTCCATAATAGAGGAACACAAAAACATCGGCTATGCCTAAATAGGAAAGCGAATAAGGGGTAGCTGTATAAAGCCAGGCAAACAAGAGGGCAGTAACGCCAATCAAGCCTATTACCCATCCACCTACATAACACAGGAAAGTACCCAACACGATGGCGATGGTGAAAGTAACAAGACATGCTGTCAGCATCTCCTTTTCAGTCACGGTACCTTCTGCCAAAGCCCGTTTGAACCCCACTCTGCCTTGCTTGTCAGTGCCACGCTTGTAGTCGTAGTAATCGTTGATGAGATTGCTCAAGATTTGCAATGCAAGGGCGCACAATACAGTGATGAGTGCTGTTGTCGTCGATACCTGTCCGATATGGAAATGTGTCACCATGAGTCCCACTAATACCGGACACAGTGATGCGAACAAGGTCTGCAGACGAATGATACGTAACCAAAGGAAAAGACGTTTCAGGGACATACTATCATATTTTAGTTGCTGTATAAATAGTTGTGACGGCAAAGGTAAGAGGCTGATGCGCTACTTGGGAGAAGCCAGCATCAGCTATGCGTTCACACATCTGTGCGCCCCAAACGAAACCCTTTACGCTGCGATTGAGGTAGGTGTAGGCGGTTTTGTCCTTGCTCAACCATCGACCTACTGCTGGCAATACGTGGGTAAAATACAGGTCATACACCCATGCTATCAGTTTATTCTTCGGATAAGAGAACTCCAGTATCATGAGTTGTCCGCCGGGTTTAAGCACGCGCTGCATCTCAGCAAGGCCTTTGTCCAGATTAGAGAAATTACGCACACCGTATGCACAGGTCACCACATCAAAAGTGTTATCGTCGAATGGCATATCAAGCGCGCTTGCTTGCTGGAACAATATGCGGTCTTGCAAGCCAAGCTTTTTCACCTTCTCCTCTCCAATGCGCATCATCTCAGCCGAGAGGTCGATGCCAGTAATGTTGAAACTTGCATGTTGCTGGCTAAGCTGACGAGCCAGTTCTATGGCAAGGTCGGCTGTACCGATAGCCACATCCAAGCATCGACCATTCACTTTCTTGTCTTGCACGATACACTTGACCGCCTTTCTGCGCCACCACTTGTCGATGTTAAGCGAAAGCAGGTGATTGAGGAAGTCGTATTTTCCAGCAATACGGTCGAACAATGACCCTATGTTCTGTTTCTCATTCATTGCTTCTACAAAGATAGCTATATAATATGAAAGCTCAAACAAGAAGCAGGCCACTTTTCAGTGTCCTGCTTCTTTATTCTTATCCTTGCGTTAAGCAGCGTATTATTTCTGCTGGCTCAGGTAGAACTTCTCAAGGGTGCGATAAGCATTCTCCATAGCAGCATCAGCCTTCTCGCCACTCTCCACGTCGATATACATCACAGGAGCTACTTCCTGACCATTGATAGGTGTCCACTGAGGCAGACCCTCGCCGTTAGGATTACCATACTTGCAGAAGTTAGCATAGTAAGTGAGGAACAGCTTAGAGATAGCATAGTCCTCTGGCTGCCAATCGTAGAACTCGTTGGTGTCGAGGGTACCCATAGCGTACTCGATATCTGCTGAGTGAACAGCACCTGTTGGGAACTTAGGACGCTCAGCCATAGCCTTCTTCTCCTCTTCGGTCATCTCACGAACACCACCTGCCAAAGCACCTACACGGTTGCCCATCTTAGCAGAAACCTGTGGACGTGGGTGCATGTACTTGTAACGATAAACAGGCTGCTGAGAAGTCTTAGCATGATAATCAGCCCACTTCCAGGTGGGGAAACCAGTAAACAGGTCGCCTGCCAAGTTCAAGCTCTTGATGCTGAACAGGTCGGCATCGGTCAGCAAGCCGTATGCCTCGAAAATCTCATCGGTCATATCACCGAAGGTTGCAGTCATGGCCTTTTTGTAATTAGCCAATGTCTGTTCCTGACCACGCAGTGCAGAGGCAGGAGTACCCTCTTGTGAGTTCCAACCCACCAGCAGAGGCACCTGAGCCTGTTCGCCCTTCTTGAATACATCGTCAGCACTCTCCTTCATGAAATAACCGTCGAGCACCACATTCGCCATGCCTCTTGGAGGTAGCAGCTTCTGCAATGAGTCAGCTGACAACGCACGAGCATCAGCCAGTGAGTTCAGACCTACTGAAGCCAGCAGTTTCACACCAGCCTCATCAGCATCAGCCTGTGCAACGGCACCGTAAGGCAGTACCTCAGCACCACTTGAACCCATCACACCAGCCAGGTTACCCTTTGACAGAGGTGAGCACATCAGCAGTGAAGTAGAGAATGAACCAGCTGATTCACCCACGATATTGATGCGGTTAGGATCGCCACCAAAAGCAGCGATATTATCCTTTACCCACTGGATGGCAGCTGCCTGATCCAGGAAGCCATAGTTACCACTACCCTTATAAGATGCCTCGGCAGTCAGCTCAGGATGAGCGAAGAAACCGAACACACCCTCACGATAGTTGGCAGTAACACCGATAACACCCAGCTGAGCTATGGCAGTACCATCGTAGCGAGGTTCGCTACCGCTACCAGCCATCAAGCCACCACCATTGAAATAAATCAGGATAGGCAGTGCCTCGTCGGTATAGTTAGCAGGCGTCCAGATGTTCAAGTAGAGGCAGTCCTCACTGGTGGCAGCACCACGGAAGTTCATGTCACCAAATACACGGGGCTGCATAGGGTCGTTACCGAAAGTCTTAGCCTCACGTACACCCTCCCAAGTCTCAACTGGCTGAGGAGCCTTCCAACGCAGATCGCCCACAGGAGCAGCTGCAAAAGGAACGCCTAAGAATTTCTTAATGCCGTCTTCAGCAATACCCTCAACCACACCGGCCTGGGTCTTTACCTGCAGGGTCACCTCAGTCTTCTGAGCGCAGGCAGTCATCATCATGGCAACCACAGCTGCCATGAGCATCTTCACTGATAAAAGCTTTTTCATAATTGATTATAATTTAATTATTGCTTCGTTTTTCATTTGCGCGACAAAAGTAGTGATAATTTCCGAGATTTGTCTTATAATCAAAGAAAAAAAGGATTGCCAATTGGCAATCCTTCAAATCTTCTCGTGGGCGTTGACGGATTCGAACCGCCGACCCTCTGCTTGTAAGGCAGATGCTCTAAACCAGCTGAGCTAAACGCCCGAATGACTTTTCTATTTCGAAAGAGCTATGTAGATACCTTGCGGTGTTGTTTCCCTCATGGTAACCTCTTTTAGTGGGCGTTGACGGATTCGAACCGCCGACCCTCTGCTTGTAAGGCAGATGCTCTAAACCAGCTGAGCTAAACGCCCGAGGCTCTTTCTTTTTGGAAAAGCGATGCAAAGGTAGTGTTTATTTTCTTACTACCAAAATCTTTACGCAGTTTTTTTTGATTTAGCTATAAAAAAGGAGGGATGAAGCTTCCACCTCATCCCCTCCTTATAAGAAACATTCACTATACTTAGAGCTCGTATTCCTGCCAGCTCTTAATCTTGATATCTTTCTCGCTTACCTGACAGATAGCCTCGATAAAGGCACTTGCCAAGCGTGCGTTGGTAATCAATGGGATGTTATGATCGACAGCCGCACGACGGATACGGTAGCCATTGGTTACCTCACGGGTCGTATGGTTCTTCTGCACATTGATGATGAGGTCGAACTGATGACCAGCAATCATGCGCATCACGTTGTTGGCAGCTTCTGGACGCTCATCTGGCCAGAACACAGGTACTGTAGTGACGCCGTGCGCATTGAGGAATGCTGACGTACCGGCTGTAGCGTAAATCTTGTAGCCTTTCTGGTGCATAGCGTGGCAGGCATCGAGCAAATCCACCTTCGACTTCATAGCACCAGATGATACCATCACGCCCACTTCAGGACGAGGCACCTTGTAGCCTACAGCTATCATAGCTTGCAACAGTGCTTCGTTCACATCGTCGCCCAAGCAGCCCACCTCACCGGTAGATGCCATATCCACGCCCAATACCGGGTCGGCATTCTGCAAACGGGAGAACGAGAACTGAGGAGCTTTCACGCCAATCCAATCAATATCGAACTCGCTCTTATCAGGTTTGGTATAAGGAGCGTCAAGCATGATGCGGGTAGCCGTCTCGATGAAGTTACGCTTCAATACCTTGCTCACGAATGGGAAGCTACGGGAAGCACGCAGGTTGCACTCAATCACCTTCACCTCGTTCTTGCGAGCCAGGTACTGGATATTGAACGGACCAGAGATGTTCAGCTCCTTGGCAATCTGACGACTGATCTGCTTGATCTTACGACCTGTAGCATAGTAGATCTTCTGTGCAGGGCAAACCAGCGTAGCATCACCAGAGTGAACACCTGCAAACTCGATATGTTCAGAGATAGCATATTCCACAATCTCGCCATTCTGTGCCACAGCATCAAACTCAATCTCCTTGGTGTTCTGCAAGAACTGTGATACCACCACAGGGTATTCCTTCGACACCTTGGCAGCAGCCTTGAGGTAGGTTTCCAGTTCGCTATCGTCATAGCAAACATTCATGGCTGCACCAGAGAGCACGTATGATGGACGCACCAATACAGGATAGCCCACACGCTTGATGAATTCTTTCACATCATCCAAGTTGGTGAGCTCCTGCCATGCCGGCTGATCGATACCCAACTGGTCGAGCATACGTGAGAACTTATCACGGTTCTCGGCACGGTCGATGCTGACAGGCGATGTACCCAGCACAGGCACTGACTGGCGATAGAGCTTCATCGCCAAGTTATTTGGAATCTGACCACCTACTGACACCACCACGCCACGAGGCTCTTCCAAGTCAATAATATCCATCACACGCTCGAAAGAGAGTTCATCGAAATACAGGCGGTCGCACATATCGTAGTCGGTAGATACCGTCTCAGGGTTGTAGTTAATCATGATGGACTTATAGCCCAACTTGCGAGCTGTCTGCGTAGCATTCACAGAACACCAGTCGAATTCAACAGACGATCCGATGCGGTAAGCACCAGAGCCCAGCACCACCACGGACTTTTCGTTATGATAGTAACGTACGTCGTAGCCATTGGTGCCGTATGTCAAATACAGATAGTTGGTCAGGTCAGGATGCTCAGAAGCTACCGTATTGATACGCTTCACAGCAGGCAGAATGCCCAATGCCTTACGGCGGGCACGTACCTCCAGGTTTTCCTTCTCATAGGTAGAACCTGTTGGATGTATGACGAAGCGTGCAATCTGAAAGTCAGAGAAGCCCAAGCGCTTTGCCTCACGCAACTCGTCAGCTGACAGGTCATCCAACTTGTTATAGCCTTCCAGCTTCTTCTTATAATCCACCACATTCTTCATGCGGCTCAGGAACCAAGGATCAATCTTTGTCAGTTCCTCTACACGCTCAACGGTATAGCCCTGCTCAAACGCTACGGCGATAGCAAATATACGCAGGTCGGTAGGATGAGCCAACTCCTTGTCAAGGTCGTCAAACTGCACGTTGTTGCCCACGAAGCCGTGCATGCCCTGGCCAATCATACGCAAGCCTTTCTGGATAACCTCTTCAAAGCAGCGACCAATAGACATGATTTCACCTACTGACTTCATGCTACTGCCAATCTCACGGCTTACGGTAGCAAACTTGGTCAAGTCCCAACGAGGAATCTTGCAGATGAGGTAATCCAACTGTGGAGCCACGTATGCTGAGTTAGGTGTACCCATCTCGCCAATCTGATCGAGAGTGTAGCCCAGTGCAATTTTAGCTGCAACAAAAGCCAAAGGATAACCGGTAGCTTTTGAAGCCAACGCAGATGAACGGCTCAGGCGAGCATTCACCTCGATTACACGGTAGTCGTTGGTCTCAGCATTGAAAGCAAACTGAATGTTGCACTCGCCCACGATGTTCAAGTGACGAACGCACAACACTGAGAGGTCTTGCATCATCTTGGTCTGCTCATCTTTCAGTGAGCATATAGGAGCCACCACGATGCTCTCACCCGTATGGATACCCAGTGGGTCCACATTCTCCATAGTAGCTACGGTGAAGCAATGGTCGTTGGCATCACGAATCACCTCGAACTCAATTTCCTTCCAACCCTTCAGTGATTCCTCCACCAGAATCTGACTACTGAAAGTAAAGGCACTCTCTGCCAATGTCATGAACTCCTCCTCATTCTGGCAAATACCACTACCCTGTCCGCCTAAGGCGTAGGCAGAACGGATCATGATGGGGAAACCAATCTCCTCGGCAGCCTTGAGGGCCTCGCGCATGTTGTTCACAGCGTGACTCTTTGGTGTCTTCATAGGAATCTTATCCAGTTCCTTCACAAACAAGTCACGGTCTTCCGTATTCATGATAGCTTCTACAGAAGTACCCAGTACCTGCACACCATATTTCTCCAGGATACCTTTCTTAAACAGGTCAGTACCGCAGTTCAGCGCTGTCTGACCACCGAAAGCCAAGAGGATACCATCGGGGCGCTCCTTTTCAATTACACGGGCCACAAAATCTGTTGTGATAGGCAGGAAGTAAACCTTGTCAGCAATACCTTCCGATGTCTGGATAGTAGCGATGTTAGGATTAATCAGCACGGAGCTGATACCTTCCTCACGCAGTGCTTTCAAAGCCTGAGAGCCAGAATAGTCAAACTCACCTGCCTGGCCAATCTTCAGTGCGCCAGACCCCAAAACCAATACCTTTTTCAAATTCTGTTTCATAATGCTATATTGTTTTTCTTTATTATCATTTAAAAAAAACGCTGCCTCCTACAACGGAAACAGCGTCATATCATTGGTTCATTATCACTCGTATGTTGTGAAACGTGTAACTGCATCTTTTTATTATTTCAAAAACTGTGCAAAGTAACAAAAGATTTTTCAAACGTGCAAGCATCTGGCGCAAAAACCCAACACAAAAAATACACCTTTATATAATATACGCACGCGATAAAATCTTACAGAGCGAATGAAGGCCGGAGCTTGGTAAAAAGAAAAAGACGGCGAAATGAAAAAAAAGGTAAAATAATTTGCACATTTGTTTAAAAAGATTTAAGTTTGTGGGGTGAAATTAGGCAAAAAGTGTGCAATTACGGTGGTAATTGTTAAATAAATCCCTAATAATTAGGGGAGTATGCGCCATTTTGGCGCCGTGTGATAAGTACATGCGAATGTACGAAATCAGCGTTAATTAGAGATAAGAAAGAGATAAAAGGAATTATTTATAAAGAAAAGTTTTACATTAACTTAAATTTTTTTTATTATGAATGACATTAAATTTTGGAAAAGGACCTTCCTTTGCGGAGCTTCCCTGCTCCTGATCGCCGCTGGCCAGGTAATGGCTGCTGGCGTGGACGCAATGTCAACTGAAGGTGTAGCTGCTGTTCAGCAGAATGGACGCACAGTTACAGTAACAGTTAACGATGCACAAGGTCCAGTCATCGGTGCCAACGTTCTCGTTAAAGGCACTACAATCGGTTCAATCACTGACATGGACGGTAACGCCGTTATACAAGGCGTGCCTAACAATG
>JAFSPM010000035.1 GCA_017442855.1 Bacteroidaceae bacterium
TCAGTGCGAGGGGCAGCAGCCGGCTTCGATGAGTCTTTATCTTTTCAATGAGGAGAATCAGTCTATTCCAATCAGCTTCTCCAATGCCAATGGTGGTAAGGTGCAGCTGCTGAAAGGCAGATACCAGGCTGTGGCGTACAACAGCGACACGGAGACGATGAAAACCAGCGGTTCATCATGGGCTGATTTCACCATCAGCGTCATCCCCACCACCCTCGAGGCTAGTGCCCGAGTGTTTGCCGGCACCCGTGGTATTCCGAAAGCCGTTGGTACGGATGAACAGGAAGTAATCTATGAGCCTGAGATGCTCTATACCGCCGCTGATGCAGGACACGAGTTTAAGACGACAGCCGACGATCTGAGACTGATCATGAAGGCAGCGACCCACAACTACACCTTTACGATCGACCATGTGGATAATCTGTCGCATGTCACCAGTATGTCAGCCACTCTCTCTGGCATGGCGAGTGCCTTCTGCCCTGCAACGGGTCTGCCCACGCAGTCCGCAGCCATCATCCCCTTCACACTGGAGGCAGAAGGCAGTGCGTCGCTCGTAGGCAATGTGCGCTGTTTTGGCCACTGTCCTGAGCACTCTGAGGAACACAAGCTAGTGGTGTATGTCCAGATGGACGACGGCAAGAAATACTACTACAGCTTCGATGTGACTGACGCGCTGCATGACCCCAACACACCTGGTGGCAGCGAACCTGGAGGCGCCATTGATATGGAATTGGAGATCGATGGTCTGCCTTTGCCTGAGCCGATAGAAGACAGTAGTAACACAGGTCTGAACCCTGAGGTCGATGGCTGGGAAGAGATCACCATTGGAATTGAATTATAAAAATAGAAACAATTAATGAAATATTCTGCGTTATGAGAAAGAAATGCTATATGTTATCCATCGCCGCCCTGCTTTTGGCAGCGTGCAGCAGTAGTGAGGATACCACACTGAATCAGGAGCCCCTAAGTCAGGACTACATCATGTTGCGTCCGATGACAACAGGAACCACTCGTGGGGTCGTCACCACAGCCACCAATTTCAGGGAGTTCTATGTCAAGACCTCGGCTGTTTCTGGCACACCAACAGATTTTGTGCAATATGACAATATCGTAAAATCTACTGATGGCACAGTATGGACCACCTATTCCTCTACTGACGGGACTACAACGGATCGTCATCTATGGCCAGCAACGGGTACGCTAAAATTCGATGCCTACGCCCCGATAAATCTGACAGATGCCTACACAGTAAACAACTTCCCAGCCAATCAGGAAGATGTGATGGTAGCTTATGAGGAAGGTTCAAAGGCAAACAACGCTGCCACTGGTGTAGCCCTCTATTTCCGTCACGTCATGGCGCAGATTGCTGTTCAGGCCACCAATATGGATGCGGAGAACTATGAGATCAAAGTCTTGGGTGTCAAACTCGTCAATCTCAATGGCAAGGGCACTCTCACTCACCCATCCAGTTCTACTGGAGGATCCTTCTCATGGAGCACATATACGCCATGGTCAAGCCTCAGCACACCAAACAGTTATATGAACAAGGCTGGTGGCGCCCCCTCTGCATCATCTATCACCACCAGCAGAATCTCACAAGCCATTACACTCAACGCCACTGCCACAGACATCACTTTTGGCAATGGCCCCATGCTGGTACTACCCCAAGATCTCACGGAGGCCGATCTGACAAGTGTCAGTACAACAGGCGCTTATCTTTCCGTTCTCGTGCAGATCAAGGCCAAGAAAGTGATCTATGATGCGAATGGGTCTCCACGTTTCCAGGCAGATGAGATCATCTTCCCTCGTCCCAAGACAGCAGAAAGCATGTATTATCTTGCTAATCCCACAGCATCCGCTGCTGCAGTAGGCAGCTTCGGCTTTGCTGCCGTTCCTATTGGTACATCGCTAAAGCCAGGCAATAAATACACCTACACCCTTAACTTCTTCGCACCCAATGGAGGTGGCTGCGGATGGGTGGATCCCATGCCAACCAATCCTGACGTAGCACATCTTACCAGTGCTGCTGACCCAGATGTCGATCTGAATCCTGGCATCAGGAATCCCAACGATCCTACATTACCTTACGACCCTACCTCAAATAAAAGCCGCAATGTCTCAAATCCTGAAGAATATGCTCCAGCAGGAACACACGTGGCTCCAACGGATAATCTTGAGCCTGGCGCAGAGATTATTGCTTCCGATCGCCCCATCTACTTCACCGTGACTGTAGATACCTGGCAGGATTCTACCAATCAGAATCTAAACATGTAACCCCGCTGCTGATATGAAGTCCTGGATATATCTCCTCACCACCCTTTGGCTGCTGACAGCCTGCAAGGCCGACACTGAGCCAGAACCTGAGACGACACAACCCGTCGTACCTCAGCATGTGGCAGTGACCTTCAACCCAGAGGCCGCAGCCACCCGTGGCCCTGTGCCAGCAGGCAGTTTGGGTACAGATCTATCCTTCCGCGTCTGGGCGACGAAGACTCTTACAGGCACAACAACAGAAGAGGCTTTCATCAACGACAACACTAGCAATGTGGTGGTCTATGACGACCTGACACACTATTGGCGAACCACTGGTGCCACCTATTACTGGCCTGATGCGCCAGGAGCCCTTTACAACGTGACGTTCTACGCCCTCTATCCAGCCTCAGCGCCAACAACTTCAGATATTGTCAGTAACAAGACCATCGCTTTCGATACCACTCACCCCATCGACGGCAATACCGATGTGCTCTATACCAAACACCAGACGAGCCTCAGCGCCGTCATCTCTTCCAGCAGCCCAGCCGTACCCTTGCGCTTCCATCACGCCCTCACGCAGTTGGCCTTCCATGGGAAACTTTCAAGCGATTTTAGCAATGATGGTTTGCAAGTCACCGTTGGCAGCATCAAAATCTGCAATGTCAATAGCACAGGCGATCTTGACCTGGCAGCAACAACAACTGCGAGTCCTTGGGGAACCTTATCCACTCCCACAGACTACCCTCTGACAATGGTTTCTGATGAAGGTATTGTCCTCACAAATACTGCCCAGGCACTCACATCATCATCTGATATAACAATGGTGATACCGCAAGTGCTGACAGCATGGGATCCTACAACACAGTGTATTTACGTGGTTGATGGTGTTTCCACAAAGACACTTACTACAGGCAGTTATCTTGCCATCGACTGCAAGATATTCGATACGCAGACAGGTTCGTATATGATTGGCGATGCCACTTCTTACGAGACCATCTATGCCCCCTTCGAGGCTGATCCTGGCAACCCTACAGCAACATGGGAACCAGGCATCAGATATACCTATACTCTCTCCTTTGGCTCAGGCTACAGCTCTCAGGGCACACTCATTGGAGATCGAGTTCTTAATATTTCAGTCAGTATCACTCCTTGGGATGAAGGTCCTGTAGCAGAAGGTGTTGCCGCATAAACAGAAATTAGAAACTAAAAAATAAAAGAACATGAGAACAAATGATTTATTCTTAACCGCAGCCGCAGCATCCATGATGATGCTTGCCGCTTGCACCCACGATGACGGAACCACCAGCATCAGCGAACCCACTCCTGTTGGTAACGAACTCATCATTAGCACCCGCCACAGTGAAATGGGAATCACCCGTGCTGAATCAAACATTCAGAGCAGTAAGTTCGATTTAAATGCAGAAATTGATGTCTTTTTAAAGGATGCATCGGGTGTGACAGACTCCACTCTTTATGCACCTAATCCAAAATTATACAAAGTCACCGATGCCACCACTGGCGCCATCAAGACTTATTCCGAGGGGACTACAGAAAACCGTCTATTCTGGCCTAAACTCATACATGAACTCTACATCTTCGGAGTCTATCCAGTAGGTTCTGTAAGCTGGGATAATGTTGTAGATAAAACGAACCCCACCCACGCGGGTTACGATCCTTTCTCAGCTACCCAATCATATTATTTCACAGTTAAAGAAGATCAGACCAGCGAAGCAAATTACAAAGCCAGTGATTTGATGACAGGCTTGCCTTCTGGATATACACATACTAAAGGCACTGCTTATTCAGCGCCCTTCAAACTTACACAATATGAGAATCCTGGAATAGTTCCACTATTATTTACCCACCGTCTGACAAAGGTTGTTGTAAACATCACGAAAACCACAGGAACTGAAGACACAGACATCAAAATTGACGACGACATCATATATACTGGGGAATCTGATACAAAATATGCCCGCGTAACCCTTATGAACACTAAACGAAAGACTACTTTCCAAGTACCCAGTACTAATGAGCTAGTAGATGGTGTCGCCAGCAATGTTGGTGAGGTTGTTGTAGGCCGAGGATCAACTACAATTACAGTAGGCGGCTACACTGCTGTAACTTTATCTGCAATCGTACCACCACAACAAATTGCTGCAACGACGACATTTATAAAAGTGGAACTGATTGACAATGGGAATGTCACTGATACTTTTTTATACAAAATACCTGAAGGCGGCCTGACGCTTCAAGCATCAAGAGTCCACACCTATAATATCCGCATCAATAAACCACATATCAATGTCACGACCTCTATTACCAACTGGGAAGATGGTGGAACAATCAACGAAATTGGCACGCTACAATAAACAATGAAGAAATCAGACATTCTAATTGCACTATTGGCGGTGGGGATGTGTACCGCTTGTACCCATGATGGCGAGACAATCGTCAATATGGGACAGGAAGTCGTGTCCCCCACAAACACCAACATGCCACCAGAATTGCGTTTGACTTATGGCGCTTTCAGCACTCGTTCTGAAAGCAATATCCAGTCTTCGCAGTTCCTATCAGGCGAGCGAGTGAATGTCTATATGAGAGATGTCAATAGTTTAGACACCTATCCATCATCCCTTAACTTCACTGCCGATGGTAATGGGGGACTATCACGAACATCAGACAACACCAGATATTACTGGCCCAGACAGTTAGGACCACTTGAGATATTTGGTGTCTATCCTGAAAATGTGCTTTCTACGCAAAAATCAGGTGATGGTTCTCCCTTTACTTATGCCAACGAATATTGGTTTACTGTCGCAGCAGATCAGACAGATGTCGCCAACTACAAAGCCAGCGACTTGATGATTGGCTTTCCTTCTAATCCAAGTCCAAATGTGGCTCCCTGTACGCTCTATCAAGATGGTGATGAGGGCACTGTGAACCTCAACTTTACCCATCGCCTGACGAAAATTATTGTCACGTTGACCCCAGCCACATGGGTTGCGGAAAGTGGAAGTATAGGTCAAGTAACAGCAGAAGATCTTGCCTATTCAACTGGTGGAGAAACGCCAGATACGAAATATGCTCGCGTCACGCTATGCGGCATCAAGCGCAAGATTTCGTTTAAGGTTTATGATGCATCTTCTGATTTAGGCGCTGCTGAAGCTACTGATGATAGTAATTCTACCGTTGTCTGCCTTGGTTCAAATAATGCCTTTATCGTTCCACCTCAAACAATAGAAAATTCAGAAGAAACTCCATTCCCATTCACATTCATCAAGATAGAACTGATAAACAATGGGAATGTTTATGCGACTTTCCACTACGATCTGACTGCAAATCTCGTCCTCGCTGCAAAGAATGTATACACCTATAACATCACCCTGCAGAAGCCACAAATCGTTGTAACTGTCAACGACATCACAGCATGGACTTCTGGTGGCGAAGCCTCAACAGGCTCTGCAGGGTTGGTGCAATAAAATAGGAACAAATGAAGAAACGACTGATATACTGGCTCGCTGCCATCCCTCTCATACTCGCTGCCTGCGTAGAAGACGAATACGCAGAAGGATCTCGCACGCCCATTCAATTCACCGTCAATATGGCTGGCGACAAGGGGATCACCCGTTCCAACACCGTTAATGACGAATGGACTGATGGCGATCCTGTAGCTGTGCAGATGACGAGCGGAGGTAGCAGTATTGTAAAGAAATATAAGATTGTCACTGGTTCACCTATCAAATTGGTTCCTGATACAGGTGTAGAGCCTTTTTATTGGCCTAATAGCAGCACCACCAGCGTCACCGTATCGGCCTGGTATCCCTACGCCGCCACCAAGCCAACAGCCAATAATACAAACACCTCCATTACAGACCAAAGCACCGCTGATAAATACGAGGCCGCGAACCTGATGGAAACCGCAGCAATCACTCGCGCCTATAATGAAGAAGCACCAACAACGCCCTTCCACCTCACCTTTGTCCATCGTATGGCGAAGTTGATTATTGTACCCTACCATTATAAAGACGCAAATGGCAACAGCACATCCCAACTCATTGCTGATGAGGTAGTAAAAACAACAGCAAAAGCGATAAACGTTTGTTCAGGGGATAATGTAATCACTGCCTACAGAAACGATCGTCAGTTTGAAGTGCTCGTAGCACCTCAGACAATCCCTGCTGGAACCAAATTCATCAGACTAAGTTATCGTAATGATAACACAAAATCATCAACCTTCGAATTCTCTAAAGCAGTGGATCAGACCCTCGAAGCAGGTAAAACCTATACCTACAACGTCAACTTCAACACCGCTGCTGACAGTGCCTTTGTAGTGACATATATCAATGATCCTACATATTCATTTACCTATGAACCAAATACAATGAGGTATTTCCATGGCAACGGCACATATGAAGACTTCGCAAGTAAAGTAACAGTAAAATGTAATGAAAAAACGCTTATTTTCGGTACTGACTATGAGATTGATTCAGAAGGAAGCACCCTTTTTGCAACAAATGCAAATGACTATAATATCATCATTAAAGGAAAAGGCGAATACAAGGGAACCAACACAAAAACAATCACATGGACCATCAACAAGAAAAATGGCACTCTCACACCTCCGGATCCGAAAACGGATTTAGTTGTAAACGAGGATGCTGCAATAGAATTGATTACCCCTGGCTCATTCAAAGATAATGATACAGATATAGGTCACGTTTATTATATGATTGACAACAGCAAACCGGCATCAAATAATAGCGGATGGAGTACATCAATACCTACAGGGAATCACGCTGGCACCTATAAAGTTTGGTATAAAGCTATTGCTGACATCAACACAAACTATAATGATATTGATGTATCAGCATCAGCAGTGGAAGTAACGATCACGGCGAATTAGCGTGGTCATTTGGTCAAGGTCATTTGGTCATTTTCGATTTCGGGAACGCGGTCATTTGCTCACTATATATAAATAAAATATTTATATATAGTGGCGGATTTTGACAGTCCGTTTTCGATTTTGACCAAATGACAAATGACCAAATGACCGCCCCATTGCGGAAAGAAGAAAAAAACTTGTGAAGTATTCGTGAACCGCAATCAAAATACCTTACCTTTGCTACGTCAAATTGGAGGAGTGCAGATACCGCCTGTTAAGGAGAGAAATTGCGAGATTTAAATCTAGAAATTGCGCGCATTAATGGTAGCAATATTTTCCCTTAATAGTGTCTGTTGAAGCTTTTCCAGACGACAAAAGTGTTCTTTGACATATTTTCTAACAAACCCGTCCAAAGAGATTGGCTAAGGCCCAGTTTTCAGGTTCGAACGCCCGTAAACGCGCCCTACGATGTATAAATTTACAGGAAATACGCAGGAAAGGCTGTTTTTATGCAAAAAGATGGGAGAAAGTGGCGATTATTCAATATTTTGCCGTATCTTTGCAACCGATTTTTTTATTAAGGAACGCATATGAAGCTATTCGACGTATATCCGCTCTTCGA
>JAFSPM010000036.1 GCA_017442855.1 Bacteroidaceae bacterium
GTCCTCAGGGGCATGGATGAAAGTCAAGGTTCGTCAGGGAAAATACTACCCGTAAGGCGTGGAGATTTTCACGTGCGACGGCCTGTGGCCGCCACGACCTTTACTTCCTGTAATGCCGCCATACCTTTGCCACGGGGAAGCGGATGACAGCATGAAGGGCGAAGGACAGCCCGACCGTACGGGACACGATGTACGGGGAATCCCTGATCTGTCCGGATAGGGGAAGTTTCCGGTCAAGGGGGGGGTGAGACAGCAGGGAAAGTAACGTCTGGTTGCTTTCCGGAAATGGAAGTGTGTCCGGATGAATTGAGTGGCGACACAGAACCAGAAGTGGCCATGGAGTATGGCGACACAAGGCAGGGCACATCACAGTCATCTTTGGCGAAGCAGCACGTCAGTGCGCCTCAGAGTGGAAGTGACCGTGATATGACCGCCTGCCGGGCGTGGTACGGAATAGCCACGTATGAGTACGCCTTGGAGTGGCGAATATTCATGGAGAAGCCATTTGAAGCGTGGAAGGAGCGTGGGAAAAAAGCATGGCACGAACAAAGTGAGCGTCTTGCTTGCGGGATATAAGCGAAGTGTGTCCTTTTTCTGAGATGACTTTGGGGAATCCCTGAAAAAGGACTCTCTTCGCTGATATATCATTGAAAGACATTGATGCTGGAAGCCAACCTTCTGTGCCTGTCAGATTGCTGGCAGTTCCTCAACGTAGTCTTTCAGGGCTTTCATCAGTCTGTCGAATTCTTCAGACTGGGGTATTCTTGCGATTGTTCCTATCTTTTTCTGGATTTCTTTCAAAGCCGATGAGTCGGTGTGGGCTTTGAGGAATAGACGCCAGTTGTCGGCGGGTATCCCCAAAATGTCTGTAGAGAGGGTTTCCTTAACGAAGTCAGACATGACACCAGTACGTGCAAGTCGTCCGAAATTGTTGCCTCCATCATTGACGGGCTTATAGTTTGTCTTGTCACGGGCATTCACCATATATGGTTTTATGCCAGCTGGTATTTCCAAACCACGTTGTTCAAGTGTCAAGGGTTTTTCAGTAGCACGTTCATAAAGCCAATATCGCTTAGTGGCTTCTGCAGCTGCCTTGGCTGAGTACACCCAAGGTGTGGCAAATACGGGGTGTCCGCAGACAGCATTGCTGAGATACCAAGGGATTATGCTGAGCAAGTCACCGTAATCGCAAGCTTCCGCTGCCGTGCGATAGCGGAACGAAGGTTCACCCTCTTTCGAAAGGATGAACCAGCTTTTCAGTTCGATGCCAAGAAGAATGTCTTTGCGCCCATTTTTCCTAATTAGCCCTACGTGTCCGATGCCCTTGTTCCAAACAAACGTCTGCTCATAGTTCCAGCCATTGACTTCAAGATAAGGATGCATTCGCGCCCATCCAAGTTCCGTTCCCCAAAACCAAAGCGTTGTGTCAGGCATGGCGTATTTCGACCATTCTGCGACATGCGGTGCATATACTTCCGGCAATAGTTTCGTGTCTTTCGGGTCGCCGGGGAAGCCGCCGATGCCATACGGCCCGTCGACAAAGATGACCGTAGGCCTGGGCCAACGGGCATAGCAGTCCAGCGAGTTCCTGTTTTCAAGGATAATCTGGATATTTCCTGACAATTGCGCGAATGTTTCCATTTTTATGACGTTTTGCCTTTTCTCGCTGCAAATATAAGCATAAAAATCGAGAATGTTTCCTTTTATGGCCAAACATTCCGTTTAGGAGTTTATTTATAGGGATGCTGCCGGCGGGAAGGGTGCGTATGGGTCATCAAGGTAGGACAGCATGTCATCGTCACGGAATGGTATGTAAAGCAGGGATGACGGCAACTTCCCTCCGTATTCGGGCCTGATTATGGCCCTCTGGAAGTGCTTGTCGAATATGAAGTATTTGTAGAAGGCCGGCCGTGACACATACTCCATTCTGAGGTTGAACGAGCTGTAGTGGGATAGCAAGCCGAGGTATGAGTTTATCCTTGACCGTATGGTGAGCAGGTCCTCTGCCGTGACTTCCGGCATGAAGAGCTGCCTTTCTATCTCCTGCATGACGCAGCAGAACTTGTTGATGGTCCGCTGCCTTGGCACGGTGTAGTATGGCCGTATGTACGCACCGAGGTACTGGTTGGCCGCTGTGGCGGGCAACAGCCTGAACTTGTCATGGTTTACCTTGACGTGCACCTCTTCGGTGAGGAAGCTCTCCATCCTCGGCAGCATGTACAGCAGGAATTCCTTGTCCTGGTGCATGTGGTACAGGTCATCGACATAGTGTCCGTAGTGTTTCATCTTAAGGGTTCTCTTGACCCATTGGTCGTAGATATTGAGCAACACGTTGGAGAACAGCTGCGATCCTATGTCTCCGATGACTATGCCGTATCCCTCCGGGCTGTACCTCAAGCTTTTCCTCTTCGGCAATCCGTCCCAGTTATGCGGATCGCCCAGTATGATGGCGTCCTTGGACGGGTTGCGGTCCAGAAAGCAGTGGAGCAGGTAACTGACGAAATCGGGGTCTATCCTTTCCCTCCACTTGCGGCCGTCAGGGGAGCGTCTGTCGTAGTGTGATATCACTGTGTCCATGATCGTGTCTATCACGAGCATCTTGTCAATAGACATGAAGTATCCCGAGAGGTCGATGTACAGCAGCCATGCCTCCTGGGTGAAGTTGTTGGTCACCGACCTCAGGTGGTGCTGGTAGCGTTCTACGCCGAAGAGGGTGCCCTTGCCCTTCCGGCAGGAATAGGTGTCATAGATGTAGAGCGTCTCGAAGAGAGGTGCGAGGTAGTTGTATAGCATGTGCTGCACGACCCTGTCCCTGAACTGTGAAGCGTATACCTCCCGCTGTACGGGGTCGAAGGTGATGAACGAGTACGCCGGCAGTGGTCGGTATGTCCGTGTAAGCAGGTAGTAGTATATCTTCTCGATTTCACGTTCGAGTACGATCTCGAAGGAGAGCTGGGCCAGCGTGTTGCGCTTGTTGGCCCTGGCGTCGAAGTAAGCCTGGTACAGGTCTTCCCTTATTTGCGTGGCGGTGATGACCATGGCCAGGATTCTTGTAGTTGGGAAAGCTTGGCGGAAGGGTTGTAAATGCTTCAAGGACAGGCCGCACCGTTAACCCGTTAGCACGGTTGTTGTTGTTCCAGTTGAAGTTGGACGAATTCATGTTCATGTTGTGTCCGTTACTTCCACTGTTCGGTGATGACGACCAGAAGTTACCGTTCGAGCCTACGTTGTTGAGAGCGCCTGAATTGTTGTTGCGGTTCCCAGCAGCGGGGAATCTTGTGGCCTCTTTGCTGAATGCACCACGGGGATGTCCTTGTCGTTCGGGCATGACCGCCATGCAGACTGGTCCGTTCCTTTTGCGGGGTTTCTCCCCGTACGGACCTTGTTGCCATAACCTGAAGAGAATGTCTTCAGGTGTGCCACTGAATTTACGGGACCTCTGCCGGCTGGTTCGTGACCCCGGCATTCTCTCCCATGCCCAGTCCGCCATCGCTTTCCTCTTGGGGTGCTCTTATCTGTGCCCCGTTCTGTATCTTTCTCTCATAGTCCCTGCACCATCCTGCCAGCTGGCGCACGAGGTTATCGGAGTGCTGGCTGATGAATGCGAAGCTTTTGTTGTCAAGTGCTCCTATGTCTTTCATGCAGCGCAGCAGTATCTGCACCTTTACCGCCATTTCCACTGCTATGGTAAGTGATTCCGATGTCCATAGCCCGTATTTTGCCTCCACAATCTTCACCATGACGGTCACGAGTGCCTCCTTGACCTCGCGTGCCTGTGCCTTTGCGCATGCGTCCACCTTTAGCCGTACGTTGCATTCCTTGTAGCAGTCCATGGCCTTCTTGTATGCCGGTACGTGCTCGTAGGGCAGTGGTTCGATATATGGTACGGGTCTCTTACCCCTCTTCCTTTTCTTCTTTATGGTGACGTCTTCTTCCATGTCATGTCATTTTGCTGTTTATGAGCTTCTGCATCTCGTTGAGCGAGCTGATCGCCTCCATGGGTGTCATGGAGGCAATGTTCATGCTGCGTATCTTGCGTACGCAGTACATGGCTGCCTCGCTGACCTCTTGTCGCAACTCGCCGTAGTGTTGCATGGTGTCCTTCTGGAATTGTGCCGTCCTCTCCTTTTGCTTTGCATGTTGTTGCTGCCAGGCTGTCCCAGTCTTGGTTTCGCCGTCCTTCGCGGGCCCGTGGCTTTCCTTTTGCCCTGCGAGGTAGAGCATTTCCTTCCTCCATTGCCGGTAGTCGTCCATGTCCACTGGCTCGAATAGCTTCACGGTGGTGCAGTCCCCGTCGCTGAGGATTATCCCCACCTTGGAGAGCAGGCTGGTTTTCTGGCTGGTGTGGAAACCGAGCGTAAGGTATGGTTCGCGCAAGGCCTTCACCCTGCGCACCATTACCTTGAACTTGCTGATTCTTGTATGGAACACGTAAGCAGACTTCTCGTACACCGTCGTGAAAAGGCCTCCGTCATTGAAGGCCGTTAAGGTGCCAAGGTCGTCATTGTCCTGCTGAATTCTTTGTGCAACCGTCATTGTCCGCTTTTTTTCCCTGAGTTATACATTTTAGTTATTAAAAACACTTTTTATCAACCTTTACCCGACTCATGGCAGTGCGGGTGGGTAAGCCCGGCTCCGCCGTGCGACGGCCAGCGAAAAAGAACGCTGACCGTCAATGGAACGGGTAAATGGTAATGATTCTATTCTTCAAGGACAGGCCGCACCGTTAACCCGTAAGCACGGAGGTAGCTGTCCCAGTAGAAGCCGGACGAATTCATGTAAATGTTGGGTCCGTAACTTCCACTGTACGGTGATGACGACCAGAAGTAACCGTTCGAGCCTACGTAGCTGAGAGCGCCTGAATTGTTGTAGCGGAACCCAGCAGCGGGGAAATACATTTTGGGGAATGTTTTAGTCCAGATACGTCCCTTCTGCAGTGACTCGGTGTCCCAGTGGTTGCTCCCGTCCGATCCGTCATTGCTGCTGCCCTTGGTCATATAGTACCATATGTTGGATGACGGTACGCAGAAGCCAGGAGGGCATGGGTCGTATATGGTCTTCACCGTTGCCGTCGATATGTTGCCGGTAGAGTGCTGTGTAGCGTCCCACAGGTTGTATGCCGCTGTGTTGTACGGTCCGTACTGAGCCGACGAACCCGATGTGTTGTTGTAGAAATGGGTGGTCGGGTTCTTTATTCCGTCGGCTATCGTTATGCCGTCGTCTGTGAATTCAGAGAATATGAGTCCCGTCGTTGCCGTCCCTGATATGTCGTACACGGTAAGGTTTGTATTGCCCGTACCTATGGAAGGTATTTCAGGATCCTTTCTCGAATACTGGTAGTATGGTGACCTTCCCACGGAGATTGGGTAGTATTCCTTGGTGGGCTGGATACTAACCTCGAAGGTCTGCTCCACGCCCGTTTCGCCCGTAGGCGTCATCTTCACGCGGCATGTGCCGCCGTTGTACACGTCCTCTCTCAGGTTACCCACCCATCCCAGGTTTACGGGGGTGAGCTGGTAGGAATGTGCCGACCCGATGGTTGCCAGTGCAGCGTCCGAGTACAGGTCCGGGCATACCCATATGTGCCATGACCACACCACCACTCCTGATTTCTTTGCGGCTATTACGGCGTTGCCCATCGGTGCCCCCGCCTTTACGGTGAATGTCAGGTAATCGCCGCTGATGCCAACGGCGGAAATTATTCCCGTATTGTCCTGCCACAGCAGTTCTGCCGCGTCGGGTGTTGCCGAGTTGTTCTTCAGCCACGGGTCTGTTATGGCCGCACCTGTATGGTTGACGAATGCCGACAGGTAGGTAGGCGACTCATAGCCTCCCGGAGCATATGCCACGGTGTTGGCGGCACCGTCCTTTATGGCGTTGCCGTACACCAGCGGGATCTTGTAAGTGCCGCTCATGTGCACCATGTAGCTGTTGGCCGTCGTGCGTCCCGAGGCGTTGGCGTTTCCCGACACGTCCACCATTGACAAGTCTATGTCGGATGCTCCTGCCGGTGCCGTCCATCCTGAGATGTTGGTCGTGCTTGAGCGTGTCATGGAGAGCTGGAGGCTCTTGTTCGTCTCTCCCGAGTCCGTTATGCTCAGCCATGACGGTAGTGCGTCATCGTAGCTCCCGTCAAGGTCGGTGTCATAGGACAGGGTGTATGTGTCCGATATCGTTGCTATTCGCGAGTAGCGGTACTTCCCGGCCGAGGCGTAGAGCGTCTGTCCTCCCACGACGGTAGGCGTAGCCGGTCTCATGATGTAGTACACAGCATCTCCGAAGGCGTATGGCAGGTTCCCGCTGAAGGTGATTTTCATGTTCAGCTTCGTTGTCGGGTCATAGTCAAAGAAGTACTTGTTGTATGAAGGTACTATCTCTGCCAGTGCCAGCTTGTGTGCCATGGTGAAGCGCACCACGGGCAGCACCTGGTTGACGCCCCTGGCTGCCAGCAGGTCGGATGCGGTGAACGCAGCCTTGGTGCTCTGGTCCACTGCTATGGGCCATTCCTCTATGAAGTCCGCGAACTTGACGTTGCAGTCGTCGCTCGAAGGATTTGGCGCCGCTGCGCTTGCGAAGGTCAGTCCCTCCGACGTCAGGGTAGCGTTGCTCTTGTAGGGGAAGTACGCGTAATAGAACCAGTCTGGATTGAACTCCACTTCCGTTGACGGCACCCATATGCCATCTGTGTAGGTAAAGGGTACGTTGCTTACTTCGAGCGTTGTCCCGTTCATGGCGTATAGGCCGATGACGTCTCCATCCTCGAAGCCGCTCCTGATCACATTGTTGCTGACGCTATATTCCATCCTTGTCGACGGTTCATCGTCAGCCATGATAACCTCGATTGCCAGTTTGTCGCCTCCTGTCAGCTGTCGCTGCGATTTCTGCAGCCCGCTGTCCGTTGCGAACTCGTCCGTGCATGCCGTGAGCGCGAAGGCTGCAGCCATGACGGTCATGATAGTCTTTATCAAGCTCTTTTTCATATAGCCTTGTTTTTTTATGTTAATATTGTTGTTTTCTTGCATGCCTATCAGCTCTTGTCCTCCGTCCATGCGTTGATGCCTCCGCTCTGGCCTCCGTCCATTGGCTGCGGCTCTATTCCCCAGAGCGTCACGCTGCTGGTGGCATAGTCCACGTGCTGAACGTCCATCACCCACTCTGTTATTGCCATGGGGTTCTCAACGGAAATCCTCTCCGCCACGTTGATGCTCATCGCGTAGGTGTGTCCAGCCTCTATGGCAAACGCCGCGTCAGGCGAGTATGCGAAATGTTTCCTCACGCCTGCTATCTCCACCACCACGTCGAGCATCTCTGTGCCTGCGGCTATGGTCTGCGGCATCATGATGAATATGTCGTCCGTACCCGTCACGTCATAGTGTTCCATGTACGGCATGTCGGTGCCGGTATCTCCATTCAACAGCAGGGAGAATGATTTGGTCGCTGCCGAGGGTGTCCATGTTGTACCCCTGAACGTCCCTGTATACTTCATGTTCTTCATGGCGATGGACACTAGCTTCATCTCGGTGTCCGTCGTCACGTTCCTGAACGTGAACCTGAATGCCGAGAGCCTGTGCTGGAACGCCAGCTCTATGGTTCCGTCCGCCGTCTCCGTCTGGTCTGTCACATCGGCAGTCATGAAGTCCACGTGCTGCCGCACGTCATCGGGTACGGTGAAGGTATATACGGGGAATCCCGTGTCGTCGGCGCTGCTGGTCAGCGCCAGTGCGGGGTTACCTGTGGGGTAGTACGCGTAGCAGGCGATGTATGTCCCCACGTCAGGCCATACGTAGCCTGTCGAACCGTCGGAGCCCACTGTCAGGTTGTAGAAGTGTGCTCCCTGCCGTGCCGTGGCGTAGCCGCCCGGCGAGGCGTATGTGGTGCATGACACCTTGTACTCCGTGGGTGCTTCCGTCACCACCTGTCCCCTTGTCACGGCCTCTATGTGTGCGGAGGTGAAGCTGATGGGCTTCCTGCCGCTGCCTTTCTCCTCCAGCTGCCACGGCATGTCCTCTGAGCATCCCGTCAGGGCTGTCATGCATGCCGTCACTGCTGTCACTAGGATAAATCGCAAGGTTTTCATGTCAGTAAGTTATTAGTCATTCAGTGTCTTTTCCATAGATGTCTATCTCCTCGTTCACGGTGTTCCATGGTTTTATGGTCACGTATTCAGTTTCCAGGTACTTTGCCCCGAAGGTTACGTTTACCACGTTCGTCGATCCCTGTTCCCAGAACGTCTGTTCCGTCGTTCCCACGGGCAGTGCCTCATGTTCCTGCCCGTTGACGGTGAAGACGAACTTGACCAGTGCATGCGAGCCTTCCGTCACCTGCATGGGCATGGTGAAGAACATTACCTCGTAGGGAGAGTACTCCTCCGTCAGCACGATGGGGTTTTCCATGTCCTGCAGCTTGCCTTCCTCCAGGGCTCTTGTAGTTGCCAGTTCCTCCTCCAGAGTTTCTTTCTCTTCCTCATCCTCCGTTCCCGGTTCCACGTATTTTCTCTCGTAGAACCCCCATGCGGTGTTCTTTATGCTTCCGTCGTACATGTTCAGCAGTCCTTCCGTCGGCACCTGCATCCCGTTTCCCTCTATGCGTACGCCTGTGAGCGTGCACGGTATCTCCAGGTCAGGAGCCTTGCGGAAGCGGAAGAACACCTTGGATAGCGGTGACTTCATGTGTACTGTCGACGTCCTTGTGTATTTCGTCACCGGTGTAGTTGTCCTTCCGTATAGGAACGTCTGGCTTTCCAGAGCGTTGATGGGCATGCTGTCCGCCCTTGCGGTGGGGCTGTAGGGGTATGCCATGTAGATGTCCATGCCGCTGTTCTCCGAGAGCAGCAGTGCCGGTTCTATCACCCATTCGCCGTTGACGTATGTCGCCATGCGGTTGTCGTTTACGCCGTCTCGCACGTCCGCAGCCCTTCCGAACAGGCTCACTTGCATCCCCGACTCCCAGTAGAAGGGGTCCGTGAACTCCCCTACCCTCAGGTTGAGCCTGAAGTCTGCGGGCAGCAGCTCCTCTATCTCGGCAGCCGTCGCTTCCTGGTATTCGTGTACGGCACCCGTAGGGTCGTCCTTGTCAGACGCGTTGCATGAGGCGAGTGCCATCGCCATGCAGATGCAGGATGCCATCGTGATAATTCTTCTTGTCATACACATATGTTTTTTAGTTATATATGTTAATGTCCTCGATACCTTTCTTCCATGTCTGCCCGTCTATCTCTCCCGTTGCCTTGTCGAGCCTTAGCGTTACAGTCATGTCCTCCGCCAGCGATGATCGCAGGAACTCCGTGAGATCCGTCTGGTATCCGCTTTCTATGCTGTCTCCCCTGAGGGTGATGAACAGGTTGTTCGCTCCATACACTCCCGGCATTGCCATCGTTGTCTGGTAGGTAGTCCTCACCGTCCCGTCCTTTTTCTCTGGCTTCTTCCTAAGTGCGGTGACGGTGTAGCTGCCCGTCTCCTCGTCCATGGGTGTCATTGAATATACGCGCATGGCCGTGGTTATCCCCTCCAGCCTGAACGACACGTCTCCGCGGCATTCTATGGTGTCCGTGACCTCAAGGTTCAGCCTGAGTCTCTTGAGTGCCGGCCTCATGATCACGTCCGTCATTGTCTTGGTCGCCTGCAGCGACCTCGCATTGTCGGTATATCCGATGTATATCTGGTGGTCTGGCAGGTCTGTTATCGTTATGTCGCCCGTTTCCTCCTGCTGTGTCTTGAGTGTGAGTTCCACGGTGTCATATGATTCCGTCGACGTGAGCCACTCCTCGTCTTTCTCAGGCACTGCCATGTACGCGTACTTGCCTTCAGGCAGGTCCATGGTGATGTATTCCCTGTCCATCGTGTAGCTCTCGGGCGTCATCTCTTCCTTCTTAGGATACACGGTCAGCGCTATCGCTCCCGTTCCCTTTGGTCTCAGCCCCGAGTCGGTCACCACGTTCCAGTCCAGGATGACACTTACTCCGTCCGTCCAGCTCCCGCTGTCGTCCAGTGGTGAGCACGATAGGATCGTAAGTGCCGACAGTGCTGCTATATAGAATTTTCTTTTCATGATTCTTGTCTTTATGTTATGTCTTGGCAATCGTGCCATTATACTGTATGTGCCATGTCATTCCATGGGCTGTGCTTCTTGCGGTATTCCGACGGGCCCGGGGAGAGGCAGGTTCGTTGTGTCCTTCCTCTCCCTTGCCTGTCAGGCATGTCAAGCAACCGGGGCGAGTATTCCGGTGAGGTCCACATTGTTGGTTGTCCAGTCCGTCACAGTTACCGATGACACTTCCAGGTCTGTGCCGTTCACCGTCAGGGTGAACACGTATATGTTGCCTGCGGTCACTGTTATTGGTGTCACGCCTGTCAGGAAGTTGGCGGTGGCTGTGTAGCTGTTGCCATCGAGTGTCACGCTGAAAGTGATGGCCGTCGACGCGTCTGTCTCAGGCACTGCAGTCAGGTCGATGGTGGTGGCTGCAGGTGATACGCCTGATGCCAGTGTCTCTGTTCCCGACCATGACAGTGCGCCTCCCTTACCAGTCTTGCTGCTCAGTGCGCCTGTAGAGGCGTTCATTGTCGCAGCCGTTGCCAGGCGGTTGGATGTCACTGACAGTGCGGTCATCGTTCCTGTGCCAGGATAGGTGCCTCTCACCACGTTTACGCGTACTGCAGAGAGTGCATGGTTCATTGTCAGCGTTGCTGCCGGGCTTGCGTTGGTCACCGTTCCTGACCATCCGCCCCACATGTAGTCTGTCTTTGATGCCGCCTCCACGGGTATCGCGGTGTAGTCGTCGTAGGCCGCTGCCGAGTTGTAGGGGTAGTAGGCTGTCACCTTGCCTACTGTTGAGGACAGCAGGACGTCGGCTGCCGTGCTCCATGTGTAGACAGGCCCTGATGTCACCGCCAGCGTGTAGGGGATGTTGTCATAGTCCTGTCCGTCGTAAGATCCCGCATCCGAGTTCTTTACCAGTGTTACGCCGATGATGTCTCCGTCGGCGAATGTCGTCCCTGTCTTGAGAGCACGTGTCTCTGCCTCTGCGATCATTGACACGTCGGCGCTGACGACGAGCTTTTCCTTGCCATTCTTGGCAATCTCCTGTCCGCTGATGTCTGCACCGTCGATGTCGTTTTGGCATGCTGCAGCCATGAATCCCGTCATGGCAAAGAACAATGTCTTAAAAAGCAATTTCTTCATGTCTTTAAATTTTAAAGTTCAACAAATGGGTTAACTAACTAATAACAATATAATGGCTTGATATTGCATCCGTTAATGGCGAGTCCTAAAACTCCATTTCCGAGAGCCTGTATGCCGTTATGAGCTTGCTTATCTCCGGGTCCAGCTCTCCCTTGTTCATCTTTGAGTAGTCCATCTGGCACGAGGAGATGAATGCGGCCACTGCCTCTTCTGTCCTGCCCATCCTTGAGAGCAGTATTGCCTTCAGGTACTCGATGTCGGAGTTGCTCTCCTGTGCTGCCAGTATGTCGAGTGCCGCCTTGTCGTATCCCAGCGACATGTAGCATATTGCGGCATTGACATCCTTGTACTCCAGCATCTTCGGCATAGCCTCCGAGTAGCGGTGTGCGTCCATGAGCTCCAGCGCCTTCTCGTACTCGGTGTCGGGCGTGGTGGTATAGGTCACGTCCTCCACCATTCCCCTTCGTGAGAGGTGGTACACGAAGTCCACGGCCCTGAGTGCAGGGTATATGCTGTCCTTCATGTATGTATATGATTCGGGATGCTCGTTCCTTATCCTTGCCTCACGCGCATCCTCGTCGCTTTCTTCCCTAATGATGGCCAGTATCTCCGCCTTGTCGTCCAGCCGGCTCTTTGCCAGGTGGTCCGTCAGGCTCTTCCAGTCCTCCCCCTTCTGCCGTACCTGTACCAGAGCCTCTGCCTCTGCGTTGCTCTCCAGCACGTCCCTGAGGTACTCCTTCAGTGCCTGTCCCCTGGCCTTTGACAGCTCCCTGTTGGTCAGGTATGCCCCTTCGGGTGATGAACCTGCGCTGATGATCACCGAGTCGATGACGAACTCGTTGCCGTGGTTTATCTCATTCATCTTGGCACGTACACCTGCCAGTTCCGTGGCGTTGTTGCCCAGTGTGTCTATTACCTGGTGGCTTCCCACGGGGAAGGTGATGAAGGCCTTGGTGTCTTCCGTCACCTTTCTGTAGAGTGTCTGCCTTATGTATCTGGTGCTCCTGTCGAGGTACTGTGTCATTGACGAGAGGATGTATGTGAGCGTGTCACCTTCCGATAGGTGCTGTCTGGCATGTCCTATGTCCTCTATCGTCGCGCTGACCGTCAGTCTTAGCCTCCTTGCGAAGTCCCTTGTCATGAACTCCTGTCTGTAGTGGTATTCGAGCATCTCCCTGTTGTCGCTGATGGAGTCGAGCACCCAGTCCTTCCCTTCCATCCTCCTTGCTTCCAGGTATTCCTCGTATGCCTTCCTGAGGTCGGATTTTTCCGGTTCCCCTCCGAAGTACTCTTCCCTTTCCTTCTGTCTCTCGTCCAAGCGTGCTGCCCTAAGAAGGGCCTGTTGGCGGAACATACCTTCCCTGCCAGCTACCTGGTGGTACTGCCGTCCTGTCACCACTATGGGTCTCAGGTCGGTTTTCTCGCCGTCGTTGTCAAGCGTCGGCGTCACCGTTATCCTCCAGTCGCTCTCCAGGAACTCCTTGGGTATGGTGATGACGAACGGCAGCGTTATCACTCCGTTCCGTTCGGGCAGTACCCTTGACTTGGACACCACGGTGACCTCTCCGAGGCTCACTGCCAGCTCGTAGCTTCCCGTCACGGTGTCCAGCACTGAGGAGAGAACAGTCTTCTCCTGTCCGTCCTTGTCGGTGAACTTTATCATCTCCGGCATTATCCCTGCGGTGTCCGTCTCCATGTTCTTCTCGCTGCTCGTGGGCTGGCGCAGGTTCACTGTCTGTCCCGAGGTGTGGTATGCCCTTGCTATCCTCTGTCCCGTCGAGCATGATATCACTGTCATGGCCATCGCTGCGACGGCCATGGCTTGTCTGGCTTTCCTCATCATTCCTTCGTTACGCTGACCGTGAGGTCAAAGCTGTTATTAAAGTAATAGGTGTTCTTTATACGGTCGAATCGTAGGTCGGCCTCCATATCCCTTAGCATGTCGAATTGCCTGTTCAGCGTTGCCAGGTTTGTCCTCAGCTCCTGTGATAGGGTGGCCTGCGTCCCGGTGCCGCCTTTCTTTATGCGTTTCACCAGTTCTTGGAGTTTCAACATTTTATCAACGTAGTTCATGGTGTATTCTTTTTAGAATAAATGAATATTCGCCTCCCTCCATGATGATGTCATTTCAGGAACCATACAAGGCTTACGTCTGCCCTGAGGGGCAGGAACCGCAGTCCCTTTTCCTTCGAGTATTTCCTGGAGTGGCTTTCCCATGAGCATTTGTCATAGTTGGCATATACCGGTCCAACCATCCCTTCCACCTCCAGGTTGAGTCTTTTCGAGAGGATCCATGCGTATCCCCCTCCTGTCCCCAGCCCGTAGTATCGTCCGTCATAGCGGTATTTATGGTTGAACCATCCGCCTACATGGAAGCGCGAGAGCACTACGGCTCCGGAAGCGAACCACCCGACGTTGGCCTTCTTCACCCAGTATCGTGCGCCTGGCTGTATGGTAACCTGCTGGAAACGTGAATTTTCCTTGAATATCCAAGGGTTGTAATAGAACGGGAAGTGCAGCGTGACATGTTCTCCTGCCTTGTAGCTGACTTCTATGTTGGGTGTGAGTGTTGCCCACATGGTCATGCTTGTCCTCAGTCCTATCTTCTGCGCTCCTGCAGGTAGGGACATGGCCATCATTATAACGAATGCGACCGCCAGCATGGCTGTGTGATATTTTTTGTTCTTGATGTCCATATACATATTTTTGTAATGGTTATTGATTCGTTGTGTGCCTTCTGATTCTCCATCCCAAGTGCATCTTCCTGCTTTCCGGGTTTTAAGTGCCATTTGTCCCTGACGCCAGCGAAGCCGTTACATGGTGGAGAATGTCGTATAGTCTGTCAGGCGCTTGGATTGTCTTATATATAAATAAGGTGTAAGAGATAAACGGCTGGGAAAGGGAGCCTTATTCTTTCCCTTCCCAGCCGCAAGGAACGATCGATTAAGGAACGATTGGATCTGGGGTCTTTATGTCACCAGAACCACCAGCTTGCTGAATCCAGTCGGTGATGGTTACGCTTGTAACTTCCAGTGCAGTACCCTTCAGTGTGAAGGTATACAGATAGTTGTTGCCAGGAACCCAGCCATTCTTCCACTCATTCACACCATCTGGGGTGATAGCTGGCAAGTCGATGGTATATACACTGCCGTCAATAGTGATGACAGCCTGCACCTCGTTAGCCAACAGACCATTGGTAGTATCTACAAATGGATACACCAGCACGCGTGCCTGCTTGTCCTGAGTATAGGCAGTCGATCCATCTGCCATGTTGCCGGTACCAACTACAGTCCCGTTCTCCACCATATTAGAGCCATTAGTATCACGACCTGATGTTGGGGCAACAGTGATGGTATTGGCATCGTTGGCAGCTGCCCTGGTCAATGCCAGTGAGCCGTCGTTGATGTCCATTGTTGAATCACCGGTCTTGATGACATGCTGGGTGTTTGAAGCCTTGTTTTTCAGCACGATTGAGCTCACCTGACCCAGACCTGGGTACAGTGCGTTTGCACCGTCAGCACCGGTAGCCTGCTGGAAGGTGAATGAGATCATTGCCAGTGCGTGGTTCATTGTCAGCTTTGCCTGGTGGTTGATGTCGCCAGAAGCATTAGAGAACGCATTCACTGAGTTGCCGCCGTTCACTACTGATGCCCACATGAAGTCGGTCTGGCCGTTAGCATCAGCTGTGCCGTCACTTTGGCCGGTACCCTGGTCGGCTGCAACAGAAACAGGGATTGCGGTAGCGTCTGTATAGCCTGTTGTCCAAGGATAATAGGCATATACCTTACCTACGGTAGTTGACAGGATGATTGGGTCAGCAGCGTCCCAAGAATAGGTGTAGGGTGGCTCAGTTCCATGCTGTGTGCGCTGGTACTTGACGTTCAGGGTTGGAGTTGTCACCGAGCCCTTCAGGTAGTTGTCTGCGCTCTGTGCAGCGCCAGAAGAGATTGAGCTGTCGAAGATGAACACGCCCACGCTTTCTGTACCGCTGAATGCGGTGCCGCTGATGCCACTACGGGTGGTTGCCTTCTCCAGGCCTATCTGTGCCACACCCAATTCTACAGGACCTACGTCCTGCTTAGCGATTTCGTTAACACTTGGCATTTCATCCTGTGAACAAGATGCCATTGACATAGCTGCCACGGCAGCCATCACGAAGTAAAAGTTTTTCTTCATCTTTTAATAATTAAAATGTTAATAATAAAGTTATTTATCCAATCCTTACATTTTTGTTGTAAGGTTTTTCACTATCAGCACGCCTGTGTGCTTTTTCTTGTCATAGAGTCCATGATCCATTTTGTACTTAATTTTGTATCCTCCATATCCCAGAGGTATCAATGCAGCACCTATACCAGCCAACAGTCCTAAGTTCAGGAAGAAGAATATGAGTACCGTTACCAGCACGGCCACTGCCGTTCCCAAAGCCCATGTGATGTTCGGTCCCTTGAGACCGAACATCACGTTAGGCTTCTGCAGTCCCTTGTAGATCCTATAGGTCTCGTCGTTCATTACAAACCTAGCATTGCAGGTATTGCCTGTGCAGCAACCATGATGAATACGAAGGAGCCTCCCCACTGGATCATGCTCTTCATCAGATCCTGGTCACCCGCCTGGTATTTGAAGTAGATACGTCCAGCTCCTACCAGTCCGACCAGTACGCCGACAGCCATTATGATACTCTTGATGCCATCCTTATACGATGACAGCTGAGTAGCAGCTGTAGAGAATGCTCCGGTTGCCGATGCGAACATGTCAGTTGACACAGCCAGCATCAGACAAGCAATCATTGCGACCTTGCCTGCAGTTTTCATTTTCGGGGACTTGATCGTCTTTCGTGCCCCGTCCCACAGTCTTTTGAAAAATTTCTTCATACGAACAAAAAAATTAAAAATTAATTAATACTAGTATTTTATAGTAGCCCGTTAGCTACTCATCATCATCATTGTCACCTTCCTCGAATTCCACCTCATTGTGGAATACGTCAGAGAACAGGTTAGGAGCCTTGTACGAGTCTTCGAGGATTTTCTTGAACTCCAGGGGGTCATACTCTTCGCTCATGTTCATCGGCGTGTAGTCATCCTCGTCACCTTCTGACAGGTCGTTGAACAGTTCTTCTTCCCTTTCATCTTCCATCCCATTTTCATCCATTCCTACTGTCATGGATTCCCATGTATCTCCGAGCTCCAGTGATTCTATATTCTGTTTCTCTTCCTTGTTGACCACCTCCGATGCATCCATCGGCACGTAGTTGACAAGGGTAGGGGTTATGTCTATCACCACTTCCTCATTGTCTTTATCCTGCCGTGACATCAGGAACATGTCAAAGGCAACCATGAGTCCGTAACCCACCATGAATGCAACCAGCACGTATATTAAAAAAGTCCAAAACATTTTATATCAGCGATTTAAGCACCAATTAAAATTATTTTATTATTTCCTCCTTTTGTGAAAAAATAATATGAATTACTATATTTACAGGTTTTATTAATAATTAACAGGCTTTATGAAGATAGGATATGCAAGAGTAAGTACGGCAGACCAGAATCTGGATCTGCAGATTTCTGCATTAAAGAATGCGGGATGTGAATATATTTACCAAGAGAAGAAAAGTTCCGTAGCAGAAAGACCGGAATTGGATAAGATGATGAAATTCCTTAGGGACGGCGATCAGGTCGTTGTATGGAAATTGGATAGGTTGGCTAGGTCATTGAAACACCTACTTTTGCTGATAGAGGAATTCAAAACTAGAAAGGTGGATTTTATGTGCCTTACTAATAACATCGACACTACTACACCTATGGGATTATGCTTCTTGAGCATTGCAGGTGCGTTTGCCGAGCTGGAGAGAAACCTAATCATTGAGCGTACTAATGCCGGACTGGCCGCAGCAAAGGAGAAAGGGATAAAGCTCGGAAGAAGACCTGGCTTAACGGAAAGCCAACAAGTCATCAAGAAGGCTGCGTGTGACTTGTATATCAAAGACATGAGTACTATTGACATTTGCAAGTCTTTGAATATTTCAACGGCTACTCTGTATAGGTATTTAAGAGCAGGTAACATCGCTTTCAGGGGTAATCCTGGAAGGCCTTGCTGTAAGAAAGTATAAAAAAAACAGGTACAGGCCTGAGATGTAGGCTTGTACCTTTTGACTTATAGCTTCTCTTAAGTTCAGAGGTTCTTTAAATCTGTATAGGATAAATGAACATTGCCAGGAGTCAACTCCCAAAACAAAGGTGTAACGCAGCACTTTTCTATTCCTGCACAATAAGCCAGTAGTGTTTTCTTTTCAAAATTACGTCCTTTTTCCACTGCACATATTCTGCTAAACGTAAATGACGGGTATGACTCTTTGATAGCCTCATAAAGAGTCTTTTGCTTAATACCTTCAGCATAACGGACGCTTTTCAAAACAAAGCTAAGCTCTTTTATACTAAAAATGACATAATCATTCAGGTTTAGCAGAAGACCCAGAGATAATACATATTCAATCAGACTCTCCATCTGATAATTCTCACCTCTTACAATCTTCCTAATTGACGGAGCTGTCAATCCATGCTCCTTAAGAGCGACAGGTAATATCAATCCCTGTGTATGGATAACACGTAATTTGCGTTCTATTTCCTCAAAATTCATCTCATATAATCATATTGCTTTAGCCTCATAGGCATAAAAATTATCAAATGTCTTGATTGTGTATGCCTCCCTGGTATAAATTCTAGTATCCTCAGCAGCGAATTTTTCAGCGAGGAACATTACCTTTTCAGATACCTTCTGGTAATTCTCTTCCGTTACTTCAGACGCAATTTTTTCAGATGATTCAGGAGTGCATCCACAATATTCTCTCAACAGCTTGTTTATATTACGCTTTCGAGCATCCTCATAGAATGGAATCTCAATATCCTTGATGTTGTCAGCCCGCGTTATCTGAAACGTAATGCCGATGATTTCCTTTCCCCCTGACGTGGAACTTATCCTTTGCTCCGGAGAAAATGTAAAACACAGATTGGACAAACCTGCTTCATACATAGTCTTTAACTCTGCTGCAGCAACATCAAGTATGTCTCTCTTGAAATAATTATAATCTTTGTACTTTACATTTAAACGAAGGTACTTTCTTAGGTCTTCGTAGGGCGTAAAACAAGACCTCTTGTTCGCATAGGCACTGAGGAACAGATAAAAGCGTGAGGTGTATTTGCTGCGCGTGAACAATATTACATCTTTAAGGAATTTTGTGTAGCCGGCATGCATGGCATTAAACATCTCTATTGCGGCAGCTCTTTCAAACACAGCATACACGTGAGTAATTTTCTTTAATTTGACTGGTATTCGCATTTTACATAGACAAGCGTACTCTACCCAAATATTACCACGCCTGTCAGGAATCTGGATTCCTACTGGTGAATAGCCAAAAGTGATTAATGAGTCTTTCAAGTCCTGGTATTGTGTACGGGGTACATTGAAATCTTTCATTTCTATTTTTATGGGTACGGCCCGTGCTAGTCTATCCGTCCTCACATCCTTTTCTTCAAAGTCGCGTTCATATTCTGCCCAGGAGTTTTTATAGAGCAGCGAATTTTCTTCATAAGCGTGATTGAATACAGAATTTTTTGCCTCCAAAAAAGCACCTTGAAGGCAACTGATTATCGTTGCGTAAATACGCTGCTGCATCAGCGTGTAATCATGGCGCATGAACGTTAACGCTGTTGGTTGAATCAACCAGCTATAGATTTCCTTTTGTGAAAAAACTGTTTTAGGGAGGAGAGCTCTGGTTTCTCGTGCCCTTGGTTCTTCGTCTGTTTTAATTTTGCCTATCAGTCCCATTCAATGATCTGTTTTTTAATTAAACAATGTTTTGTCACTGCAAATGTAAGAAAAAAAAGATTAGCCACAAAATCTCCTTTTCCCTGCTGTTAGAGCACATAATGCTTTGTCTAAGACATAAAATTTAAGAATTAACCAAATGTATGGAAATGTATCACAAAACATTAATCTGTTTATTTTCAGTATTTTATAAAAATAATTTTATTTATATTTGTTAAATATTCGGATTTTCTTATGCAATAATATAACTTAACATATAGTATTTAATATGATTTTTAGAAACTCCAAAAACAGTAGCCAAAAATGTATGGAATTCTATCATGAAATGTATGGAATTCTATCACAGAATTTTCAAAATGTATGGAATTCTATCACAGGACACCTATTTTACTTTTTGCTACGCAAAAAGATCATTTAGCTCTATATAATAATGAATAATTATATAGAGCATTTTTACGTAGTAAAAATCTGATTTAACAATAGGTAAAATGATAAAACTAGATAAAACAAAAATTTGCCCAAAATTATGGTGTTTTTTAGGCAAAGCGGAGCTTAATATATTTTAACAATCTATTCAGATTGTTTAACAATACTTCTGCTTATGCCTACAACTTTTTACAAACAATAGGGAATAAAAAAGAGATCGTCCTTTTTATTCTGCTATCTAGCTTATAAAAAAAAGGGAGTAATTATATATAACTCCTTGAAACACAATACATATTAGTGGAGCTGGAGGGAGTCGAACCCTCGTCCAAACGAGGAAACCATAAGCTTTCTACATGCTTATCTTTGACTTCATTTTCGAGCTACGGCAGAACCAAAGCCATCAACCGCAACCTTATCTCCTAAAATTTCATCCTTGCATCGGAGCCTGCAAGGACTATCCCCGATATTGCTGCGCCACTATATCAGACTGCTTCGGAGCAAGAGCTTCTGAGTGACGTCTCGTCTCAGCACCTGGTGCCGAGATAAAGTCGATCTACTGTACTTCGATCAAGCAGCGAGAGCATAGTTTGTATTGCCAGATAATTGTTGAGAGCTCAGATTTAAGTGCAAACTAACGAGGCACTGCATGCTTACTTACCTTTTCTGCTCGCTGTCAAAACCAAACAACCCCAAAGAACGTTTTGCCGTTAAGCGGATGCAAATATAGGATGACTTTTTGAATCTTCAAAATAATTAGCAAAAAAATCGTTGCCTATCAACTTTTATTCGTAACTTTAGATAAGTTACTCCGTCTCGGCATAAAAAATGAATGAATTCATTTTGTTCTGCCCTCGACTTTTCGTAACTTTACACCCAAGAAAAAACTAGTTACTATGGCAGAAAACAAGATTGCAATAAACTCGCTCAAGGCGTGGTTCTTGGGTATCCGCCCCACCAGTTTGGGTGCTTCGTTGATGACCGTATTGTTAGGTGCAGGCCTGGCGCATGGTTTCATGCCCGACCAGTTCTCGTGGCCTGTAGCCATCATGTGCTGGCTGTTTGCCTGGTGCATGCACATTGCCGCCAACCTCATCAATGATGTGGTGGATTACAACCGTGGCCTTGACATGCCCGACCCCGAACGCATCGACCGCATCTATGCCAACGGACTGTTGACCAAAAAGGTAGCCTACAATACTATCGGCGTATGCTTGGTGCTGGGCTGCTTGATTGGACTGGGCATCCTATATCTTGTATGGGATCACCTCGTATGGGGTGGCTGGGAAATCGTGCTGATGGGTGCCATCGTGGTACTCTGTACCTTCCTCTACAGCACCACCTTTGCCTATCATGGTTTAGGCGACCTCGCCGTATTGGTATGCTTCGGTCTGATACCCGTATGCGGTACGTTCTATGTACTCACCTATACCGTTACATGGGATGCCATCTGGGCTTCCATCATCGCAGGATGCTCTATCGACACGTTGCTCATCATCAACAACTACCGCGACCGTGACGAAGACTCTGCCGCTGGCAAACACACCAGCGTAGGTATCTTGGGCGAAGTGTTTGGCCGTTATTTCTACCTCTTGGCAGGCTTGCTGTGCGTAGCGATGGTGGTATTGCTCTACCTTGACGATGCCATCAGCTGGATTGGACTGCTCTATTCGGCAGTGCCCTACCTCATCCTGCACATCGGCTCATGGCTGAAGATGAACCGCATCCGTGAGGGCAAAGCACTGAACGTCATCTATTACGAGAGTCCGCGCAACTTCACCCTGCTGGGCTTGTTGCTCACCATCGCACTCTGGTAAGCCACCATGAAGGGGTTGCTGCAACTCATCTACCTGGGTTGGTGGTTCATCAGGGCCAAGCTCTTTGGCCGACGGAAGCCACTGCAAAGCGTGCTGTTCGTCACCAACGGTTGCAACAGCACTTGTCGCCATTGCACCCTTTGCACACATCCTGATGAAGACTACCTCATGCCCCTCAGTGAGATAGAGCAACACCTCGATTATTGCTATACACAAGGCGCCAGGATACTCGACATCGAGGGCGTGAAGCTACTGCATTGGCACGATGGCGAACATACGGCAAGCGACCTCTTCCAATTAGCAAAAGACAAGGGCTTCTACAGCACCTCTACCATGATACCTGCTGCCGACTACCCTGCATGGAAAGAGCTGAAAGTCCAACCTGACGTGCTGTGGGTAAGCGTGATGGGCATTGGCGACTGCACCATGTTAGAAGACCTGCAAGGGGCTTCGCTCTATATGGTGGTGAACAACCAGAACTGCCAAGAGCTACCTGCCGTACTGGCGTTTGTGCAACAACACCCAGCCATCGGCCAGATAGCCTTCAACTTCCACACTCCGTTCCCTGGAACGGAGCATCTGGCACTCACTAAGGAGCAACGTAAGGAGGTAATTACCCGGCTCATCACCTGTAAGCGGCAAGGGCATCGCATCATGAATACCGTTTCGGGCTTGAAGAACATGCTGACGTTGCAGTTCAAGCGTCATTGCTGGATTTGCAACTTCATCTACTGCGACGGGCGACGCTCGCCACAATGCATCGATGATATAAACTGTGGCCTTTGCGAACAGTGTGGCTTTAGTATGGCGGGTGAGATGAATGCTGTATTCAACATGCGGCCCGATACCATACTTACAGGCATTGGGGGTAGGTTATGACTAACGTTGGCTACAAGCCGAAATGAATGTGTGTAGGCAGCATATCTGCTCGCAGTCAGCTGCCGGCACATTCATGAGGCGAAGGCCATAAACAACTAACAATAACAATGTAGTAAAATGAATGTGTGTAGGCGACATTTTAGGCCTGACGTGCGTCGCCGGCACATTCATTTTACGGAAAAAACTAACGAATGATGAATGAAGAACTGACATTAAATCAGCACAATAAGGCTGAATACCCCCCAATGCACACTACCGAGCACATCATCAACCGCACGATGATCAACCTTTTCGGTTGCGGACGCTCAGTAGAAGCACACATCGAACGGAAGAAGAGCAAGTTGGACTATAAACTGGCAGCCTGCCCCACCCCCGAACAAGTGCAGCAACTGGAAGACACGGTGAACGAGGTGATACACCAAAACCTGCCCGTTACCACCGAGTATATCACCCAAGCCGAGGCACAAGGCCGTTTCGACATGGAGCGCCTGCCCGATGATGCCTCCGAGACCGTACGAGTGGTGAAGGTGGGTGACTATGATGAATGTCTCTGCATCGGTCAGCATGTAAGTAACACCAGCGAGATTGGCACTTTCAAGCTGTTGAGTCACGATTATAACCCCGACACCCAAATCTGGAGAATTAGGTTTAAATTACAGCCGCCGGCACATCTATGAGGCTAAGTAAAAAAAAATCAATTCTCAATTCTCAATTCTCAATTAATTTAGTAACTTTACGGCAACGAAAACAATTAAAGTTATTATACCATGGGAAAATACATACCAAAACCTATTGACCTGAGCGACGTAAGCATCAGCGAAGATTTGAGAGAGTTACGTGAAGCCATTGCAGAAAACACGCACGAAGTATGGGCAGAAAACCGTATGCGTGAAGGCTGGACCTACGGTCCTGAGCGCGATGACAAGAAGAAGCAAACACCTGATTTGGTGCCTTATGGCGAGCTCTCCGAGAAAGAGAAGGAGTACGACCGTGCCACCGCCTGGCGCACCATCAAACTGCTTAAGAAGCTGGGCTATGACATTGTGAAAAGCGAGGAGACTCCACTGTACCAGGAACTGATTTCACGTGTCCGCCAGTTGGAGCATGCCAATCACTGTAGCCATTGTGGCGGTGTCATCTTCAAACATCAGGTATTCTGCGAGCATTGCGGCAAGAAACTCGACAAGAGCGACTTCACGGCATAAGAATCCCCCTGTAAGGCTGGAAGATCATGTCAACTCTCCCTGCATCGACCATCTGGGTACTCATCGTCTTTCTGATTCTGACACTGCCCCTGCGGTTGCTCATCTATTACGCCAAGAGCTACCGTCTGGTCATCCTGTCAAGGCAGATTGCTGATTGGGTATTGTTTGCCCTGACCATCTTTGCCACCCTGGCAGCAGCCTCCTCTGTCTTCTACCAGCCTTTGGCGGAAGACGACAATATCTTTGCCAAATACATCGCTCCCGCATCGGCAGCCTTCATCCTGTCGGTGCCCTATTTCTATATCCTTTCGTACTTAGTGGGCAGAAGAACTTTCTACACCAAGAAGCACCTGCCCAACCTCGAATATTTCACCGTTTATCTGCGCAGCTTCAACGACGAGCGCAAGGAGAAGAAGCTGAAACAGCGCATGACCAAAGCTTTGAGCGACTGGTTCCCGGTATATGCCATCGGCAAGCCCGACGAGTTCATGCCCCCTGTGGGAGCGAAGCGCATCTATGTGGATGACGACTGGCAAGAGATTGTGCAGGACATGATCAAACGCTCAAGAATCATCCTGCAACGCATCAACACCTCCGACAACTATCTGTGGGAGTTCGAGCAGTGCTACAAGAGACTGCTTTTCGACAAATCGGTGTTCTGGGTAGATAAGATGGATGAATACAAGTCATTTTGCCAAATCATCAAACACCGCTTCGGGCTGGAATTTCCCCAACTGGAGAACCGTAAATGCCATGTGGTATTCTACCAGTTGCCCGACCTTACGTTCCGCATTATTTACCTCACAGACAAGAACGACTATAAACGGTTCAAATTGTTGTTCAGACATGACCATGCGACTTTATTTGCCGAAAACAAAGCCTATCTCTATGGCAGAAAAGAAAAGTTGAACCAACTGATTAAGTTCGGTACCGACAGCATCATTCCCCGCGAGGCACAAGGATGGAGCTGGATAGCGTTCTGGTGTCCGGAATACTACCTCATCTTCCAACAAATCAAGCATCGCCTGTTGTTGTTCTTTGTCTTTACCTCTTTAGAGGGCGTCATTGCAGGCGTCAACTTCAGCGCAAAGAGCATCATCAGCATGTTGTTATTCCGATTGGTGTTCGCCATGATTCCTATGGGAGCCAACGGAAAGAAGATGGTGTGGCTGTCCCGTCATTGGGAAAGCATCAGCTATTTCCAGAAAGAAGAGTCATTATACAGCAGGGCGGCAGTTGCCATGAGCATTGCCTACGTGGTATTCTGGGTAGTGGCTATCATCACCCTGCAATTCATTAGGTAAAATGGAAAATTATTCGTAACTTCGCACCCCGATTTAAAATATAAGAAGTGGCAAGAAAGAAGAAAGAACTCCCTTTATTAGAGCAGATCACCATTACCGATGTGGCTGCTGAGGGCAAGGCCATCGCCAGGGTCGATGACCTGGTGGTGTTTGTACCCTATGTGGTGCCGGGCGATGTGGTGGACCTGCAAGTGCGCCGTAAGAAGCATCACTATGCCGAGGCCGAGGCGGTGAAGTTCCACAGATATTCCGATGTAAGGGCAGTGCCTTTCTGCCAGCACTACGGCATTTGCGGTGGATGTGTGTGGCAGATACTACCCTATGCAGAGCAGCTGAAGTACAAGCAGAAGCAGGTGGTAGATAACCTCACCCGCATTGGCAAGGTAGCCCTGCCCGAGATCAGTCCCATCATCGGCTCTGCCAAGACGCAGGCGTACCGCAACAAACTGGAATTCACCTTCAGCAACAAGCGCTGGCTCACCCGTGAAGAGGTGGCTCAGGCGGTGGAATACGAGCGCAACGTGGTGGGGTTTCACATCCCAGGTGCCTTCGACAAAGTCTTGCCCATCGAGAAATGCTGGCTGCAAGCTGACATCTCCAACCAGATTCGCAACAGCATCCGTGACTATGCCTTGGAGCACGGCTACACTTTCAGTGACCTGCGCTCGCACGAGGGCATGCTGCGCAACCTCATCGTACGCACCACCTCTACCAGCGAACTGATGCTGATTATTGTGGCACGTATCGATGACAGCGTAGAGATGGAACACTTCAACCAACTGTTGCAGTTTGTGGCGGATAAGTTCCCACAAATCACTTCCTTGCAGTATGTCATCAACAACAAGGTCAACGACTCGATAGGCGACCTCGAGACCTTCACCTTCAAGGGACGCGACCATATCTTCGAAGAGATGGAAGGCCTGAAATTCAAGATTGGTCCCAAAAGTTTCTACCAAACCAACTCCGAGCAGGCATATAATCTTTATAAGGTGGCACGCAACTTTGCCCAACTCACGGGCAAAGAACTGGTGTATGACCTCTATACCGGTACCGGCACCATCGCCAACTTCGTATCACGCCAAGCCCGTCAGGTCATCGGCATTGAATATGTACCCGAGGCCATCGAAGATGCCAAGGTCAACTCACAGATCAACGGCATTGACAATACGCTGTTCTATGCAGGCGACATGAAGGACATCCTTACCGACCACTTCATCCGTGAGCATGGACGCCCCGATGTCATCATCACCGACCCTCCCCGTGCGGGCATGCACCCCGATGTGGTGAACGTCATCCTGAACGCCGAACCGCAACGCATCGTCTATGTCAGCTGCAACCCTGCCACCCAGGCCCGCGACCTGCAGCTCCTCGATGTCAAATACCGTGTGGAGGCGGTGCAACCTGTGGATATGTTCCCACAGACGCACCATGTTGAGAACGTAGTACTATTAAAATTGAGATAATTAGTTTTAAATAGCCTCATGGATGTGTGTAGCTGCTTCTTTGAGGGTTTACCCCTCCGTCCTGCGGACACCTCCCCTTTGCATGGGGAGGAGTTATGAGGGAGCTTTTTCTAGCTGCTCCCCTGATTAGGGGGAGGAGTTATGAGGGAGCTTTTTCTAGCTGCTCCCCTGATTAGGGGAGCTGTCACGAAGTGACTGAGGGGTACTAGTAATGAGAATAAAAATAAATAATATAATGAAAACAGAGAATAAGAGAGTGGCAAGAGCCAGAAACCAATATACAGATTATATTGTGAGAGAGCCCATGGAACTGATGCAGTTCCTCGCTGCCCGCATGCCCCAAGCCAGTCGTACCAAGCTGAAGTCACTGCTCAGCAAGCGCATTGTGTTTGTTGACCAGAAGATCACCACCCAGTATAACTTCCCCCTCCGCCCAGGCATGAAGGTACAGATCAGTCGTGAGAAGGGCAAACACGAGTTCCGTAACCGCCTGCTCAAGCTGGTGTACGAAGATGCCTACCTCATGGTGGTAGAGAAAGAGCCTGGCTTGCTGTCCGTCAAGACCGAGCGTGAGAAGGAGCGCACCGCCGCTACCATCCTTACCGAGTACCTGCGTCGCAGCAACAAACGCAGTCAGGTATATGTGGTGCATCGCCTCGACCGCGACACTTCGGGCCTGATGATGTTTGCCAAGGACGAGCAGACCCAGCATACCTTACGCGACAACTGGCACAATATCGTGACCGACCGCCGTTATGTGGCGATTGTGCATGGCGATATGGAGCAGGACAGCGGCACCGTTCGTTCCTGGCTCACCGACAAGAAGCTCTATGTAGCCTCCAGTCCTGTGGATGATGGCGGTCAGTTGGCGATTACCCACTACCAGACCATCAAGCGTGCCAACGGCTATTCCATGATGGAGTTGCGTTTGGAGACAGGTCGCAAGAACCAGATACGCGTTCACATGGCCGACTTAGGGCATCCCGTCGTTGGCGATGGCCGCTATGGTCGTGAAGATGACGACAACCCACTGAACCGCCTTGGCCTCCATGCCTTCAAGCTCTGCTTCACCCACCCCATCACCGGCGAGAAGATGCAGTTCGAGACACCCTATCCCCTCACCTTCAAGCGCCTTATGCAGCGCCCTGTCAACGGCACCAAGCCAGAGATTGATAGCGACGAGGAATAAAAACAGTACAGTCTTTCTACTACGGGAGGGCTGGCCATCTACTACGGGAGGACCGAGCGTCTGCTTCGGGTGGAGCGAAAGCCTGCTACGGATGGAAGGAAAGATTGCTATGAGGGAAAGGAATGGCATCTACGGGTGGTCGCGATATCTCCCACGGGTGAAAGAAATATCTCCTATGGGGGTAAAGGAGATATTGCGATGACTCATAGGAGATACTGCGACGGGTGATAGCAGATATCGCGACGATCCGTAACAGATACTGACATGAAATTAAGGGTTTTCTTCCGCTTCTTCCGCCAGTTCTTCCGCCATGATATACCATGACACTTATATGCTTTTTAGATTTAGCGGAAGAAGCGGAAGAAAAAATAAAAATTGCATCACAACTTTCACACAATGTATAACGGAAGAAAGGCGGACAGACCTGCCACCTTCACACAATAGATAACAACAGGGCATTGGGCAGATACAATGCACATTAGTTCTCGATAGGGGGCTCTATGTCTTTCACACAACGGAGGAGGATGCCACTGACACCATCACGGAGAGCGGTATTTGCTTGGCCATAGTTATAGTTTTGAGCGACTGATACGGAGCCATTGGTTTCAGTCACTTTGTACGGATCACTCAGATACAGCTTACGATAATAGGTTCCATCACTCTTGATACCTACCACACGAATCCAGTAGTCGCCTGCCCAATTCCATGAGGTGGTACTATATGGCTGGGGATCGGTATTACCGCCAAAGAAAAGATTTGGACTATAATTGTCAATTGCCTTTCCTTCGCTGTTATTAACACGCAGATAATGTGCCATCAAAGACAACTCGGCTGCATTGGGTGCACGCCATGAACCCAGGTCACTTCCACCAGCATCCTCTGTGTAGGAGCCACAAAGACGTGAGCCTTCCTTATAGATATCTTCCAACTCAATAAATCTTGTACCTCCAATATTTTTGCCATATACACTCATCGTCATAGTCTTTGCATTCTGCGCCACCTGGAATGCCTTATAGGGTCGGTTAGTTTCTGAGAACAGATAATGCGGAGGCAACTCCTCGTTCTCATATTTTGCCGTACGGATACTACGGCTATCCAGATGGCTATCCATAATAAACCACTTTTTGGTCCATTTGCCGTCCACCAGCTTAGGCTCAAACTTGAAAATATCACCTGGCACAGAGGCTGGATTATCTTGCAGCTCGGCAGTAGCGCTCAAGCCACCTGATGCGACACCATCAGTATATGAGTAATAAGGTTTATTCACCGACGTCTGGCTCAATGCGTTTCCATCAGTATCCTTTCCTGTACCCAGATTCCTGACACACCTCATCTCACCCGGGCGAGTGGTCCAGTCACCCACCTGATTATAAGTGTTAAGGTTCATCATCTCCTCGCCGATCAACTTCATGTAATCACTGGTTACATAATGGAACTGATAATAGTTCTTGCCTCTGAATTCGGTTGGATAACTACCATCACGTTTTTTCAGTCTATACCTGATATTACCATTATCATCTGTGCCATAAATATAGTCGTTATAATTCAGCAAAGGGTCAGAGAACGAGAAGTGACACATGTTGATAATATCTATCTGCTCGGACGCAGGCAGATACCATTTCATTTCTTCCACATCTATCTTTCCATTTCCATTCTCATCACGGTTACGGTTCATGCACAAACGTATGGCATTCGCCTTATACTGGGCATCGCTCTCAAGGTCACCGCCATCCTGTCCAGTTTTTGGCGTTGGTAGATTGGCAGATGACGGTACCATCGTCAAGTTGTTGTAAAGTCCCACATATTTAGCCACATAATTGTCCCATAACACAGCATCCTTGACAATCGCATTCTTGGTGTTTATCCAGCCAAATTTTCTGTTGTGTCCGCTTGTTTCCACATTACCGCCGCCACCGGTATCTTTCCAACGTGGATGGGGCGTATCATTATAATGCTCCATGCCCAAACCCACCAATACACCTGCCGCAGTAGCATAATGAGTCTGGATACTATGTTGCACAATCATCAGTTCCGGTTCAATCTTACTGCTCTCCCCATCACGAGTATAGAAACTGCCAGATGTACCAAAACTCACATAACGGGCAGGTTTGTTCACAAAGAAATGCCAATACGGTTCATGACCAGAAGTTGTACTCCATCTCGGAAAACCATCTTTCTTCAGTGGAGGTGTCTGGTAATAATATTCATCCAAGAATACTGTATAGAACAAGCCGTCAAGAGGGACTTGCTCAGTGCTATTATCATAATACAGATTACCACTTGTATCTATATGAGCAGTATATTCACTACTACCTATTTTGATAGGCAAGCCGGTATCACTTAATTTTTCCAGTTCTTTCAGCAACTGATACAAATCAATCAGCGGACAGTCGGTCCGATGCTCATCCCCACTGGCCTTATAATACGGCATCGCCTCGCGGTGGCTGGTGCCATTGTAATTGATGTAGTCTTCATTCGTTCCTTTCGTCTGGTCATAGTTTCTCCTGAATTTAATCCAATTGAAATCAGGATTGTCCTTCAACCAGTTAGTATAGGCAGCATCATCCAGCACTTTCTTACCGTCCACTTCCTTCAAACAATCATCTAAAGTAATGAAAAAGCCGTTATCCCATGGTGTCTTGATCTCAAAATGGAAGCCGTTGCCCCCTGTTCCCAATTGTTTTTTACTAAAGAAAACAATAAACGAATTGTAATGGGCATCCAAATCATACACCTTACCGGATGCCTTACCGATAAAGCCTGCTGCACCTGGTTGCAACTGGGCGGTTTCACGCTTATCAACGTCATCAGCACTTTCAGTCTCAACTTGGGTATAGATGGAATTGATGCCGTCAATACGGATGTTATAGGTATATTGGGTATTGCGCAAAGAATTGAAATCCTTCAGTTTATAGGTGGCCTTAGCATCTTCGTATGCTTGCAGTTGTTCTGCTGATGCACCAGAGCCAGGATTTACAGGAACAGTCCCCTCTAAATTCCCTTCTCGGGCATACCCCAAGTGCACAGTATAGGTCACATCCGCATAACTGTCGGACACATTTTCTTGTGTGGTACTCTCACCCGTCAAAAGGTCTGTTAATTTGAAATTATCAGGATTAAAACGCAGTCGGCCCTTAATCACTACATAGGTAGCATTGGGCTCTACATAAACAAAGTTCTTGGTATTGTCGCCATTTTTAACATAGGTACCATTCGTACCTTCTTTCAAAGCCAGTTCTCGTTTGGCATAGGTAAAGTTCTCCTTGGCCAGTTGGGTAATTAGATCAGCATATTTAGTTTTAGCTTGCTCTAATGTCAATGAAGGTTCCGTCTTCTTTTTCTCTTGCCACACCTCTACAGCCGCATTCTTATAATAGATGCCATCGGGAGCATCTAATTTGGAAAGTGTGGCAGGACTTTCACCTACTGTTGTAGTCGCCTCCAGCGTATTACCATAATTATTCTTATAATAATTCCAATCAGTACCTGACTGCTCGGAAATATCTCTGGCATTCTTGAAGTTCTCGTACATATAGAAGTCGAACTGGTAAGAACCTTCAGCATGCAACATAGAGTACACCTCCGTACTGTTCTCATAGGTATTACTTTCAACATAATGCCATGAATCACCTCGATCCATTATGTAGCTCTTGACTGGCACATGGAATACCTGCCAGGATTCAGGTTTGAAATCACTGAACACATCTTCGTTGATGGTAATCTTGAAAGTGATATGCGAAGACAAACGGCGCAACTTGACCACACCAGCTTTCGATAAGTCAACATAATAACTTACTTCTGGTTCTTCCCCTTTCGCATCCACCACATCTTCATCTTTAAAATTGTCAATGATATATTGGAAATCCACCTCACCGGCATTTCCCTTCACATACTTGCTTTGATAAGCAGTATATTTGTCCGTATTGCCATTTTTTGTCTTATAACGGTCTTTCATCTCAAACACGCCACTTAACAGCAAATTGGAGTTGTCACGGTTCAAAATCTCAGTGTTGTCATATTTTAACGTAGCGACCAGGTTGTACAAATCATCAATGGTAGCGGCATTTTCGGGATCTTGTTCTTTTGTTACCAACCCATCCAATATATCTTTAAGACCATCTGTCGATTCGCCATCAACGCCACCAGCTTCAAAAGTCACATTGGCAATGCCATAGATAAAGCATCTCTCACTCAGAGCCCTTGCCATCACGGTGCCGTAAGTGGAGTTCGTTTCTTTATTATCATCAATGACCGACCCCCATTCCTTGGAGTTAGAATAATTGACCTTGCCTTCATTCAAACGGTTGCTATCATAATACTGGCGATAATATAGCTTCTTATCAGAAGCCGTAAACACCAAGATATACAGATTCTTGATATTATGTTCCTCAATCTCGCTCATGCCTCGCGTTATAGCCACATTGTCTGAGCTGGGCACCTCAAAAGGAATCAAAACGTTAATCGGTTCACCCGGCTCTGGGTTATAATCGCGATCGATTCCCCATGTTTCCCGTTCACACGACACCAACAACATCACGCAAACCGTCATGCAGCACCAATGCAAATATGTAAGAAAACGCTTCATTCGTTCATTTAAAAGGTTTAAACGTCACATCCTCTGTACTATCCCAATTATCTACCTCAAACATCGCACCACCTTCTGAGAAATAAGCATAGATGGTCCACGTATGGTTACGCAGGAAGCCATAATTAGCATTCATACTGAACCTGGTTTTTTGGGCATGCGTAGTATAACCAGTAGGAGCATGTATATCTTCCGAGTCAATCTCATAACTGATGGTACCAGACAGAATGCGATTAGTTTCACGCATATAATAGGGCCCACAGGCCACAGCCTTACCCGCAGTGATGGCTTGCTCAATTTTATCTTCCCACTCTTGTCGCGTCTCTTCATGATCCCACCTCAGCACCCAAGGGTTTTCATGCTCTGGAATCTGATATGTGCCAGGTTCGGTAGGGATGGTGGGAACCCGAACATCAATTACACCTATACTATAAGTCTTACTAATATTGGCCGACTCATCTTCAGTCTCATGCACCAAGTCACTGAACAGGTATTCATAGGTTGGGAAAATATTTCCATTATTAAATTGCGCAGTCTGACCAGAATACAGCATATAGCCATCGAATTGTATTCCCGTTACTCTGGCATCAATAATGCCACTTGAACCCGGTTCAGCCCTGGAGAACACAAAACGGAACTTGGATACAGCGCGTTTCAAAGACAACTGGGTGATGCTAAACGCCGTTCCGCTACGTACCACATCAGCGCCTTCCACACAAGCCGACATGGGCAAGCCATCACTACCCACTGTACTTGTTGTCGGGTAATAATAAGTATTTTCACCAACAGTGGTTCCCGTCACGCCATATTCTTCGCCTGTTATCTTCAACTCTCTCAGCATGGCACGTGTAGTTGCAGCATTCGTTCCTGGTCCCAAACCGCTGCCAGCCGCTATGCTGGCGGCATTGCCTATCACATACACATCCAGCTTAGGGTACTTCTGTTTGAAGTCACGTGGCACACTAAAAATCACCTCTTTCATGCCCGATGTCAGAGAAACATTGGTCAGCTCCTTGTATAAGCAACCACAAGTAGCGTTATAAGCGCCATCATCCACAGGGATGGACTTCAATTCTATATTATTCTCTAAATCTTCATTACTCTCATCTATTCTACCCCAGCCAAACACCCACATCTGCAAGGTATGTATAGCATTTTCCTCCGCCGTGGCATCCACCGACAAATATTCAGCCCTGGTAGCAGCCAACTGTTCCGGCACATAGATGTACATCACAAATGTAGGATTGACCTTTTCTTCCTCAGGCACATCATCTTTGCTACACCCTGCCAGCAGCAAGGTGAAGACAACCATCAAACCCAACCATATGTGAATATATATCTTCATCAATGTAGCCATACTGAATTAGGCTCTGTCTGCTCCCATTGCAATTCCAGCTTCAAACTCAAAATCAAGGACGGCGAACTCAAATCTGGTACATAGTTGTATGCCCCCTCAAAGTTCTGGATCTTAGCTATCAATTTAGTCACTTTATCAGATTCAAATGCCTGACGTGGCTGATTATTGGCATCTAAGCCCGGATCTAACTCGCCCACCATATAAAAATAAGTTTGCGGGAGAATGGGATTTCCTTTATAGCCCGTTAAAATTCCATTCTTCGATGCATCACCATTATAAAAAAACTCAACCATAACATAGACCTTCTCACCAGCCTTTGACGGTAAAACTAATGTATTATTAGCATCTGAGTTATTGTTAGCTGGAACCGTTATTACACTGCCATTGTTTTTCTTTACCTCTCGGTCATATAGAATGTAATAGGGGTCATCATCTTCCGTATTATCTGTAGTTAAAGGCTGGAAGTTATAGTCCACTTTATATTGGTGGGTTACAAACACACCTCTAAACTGCAAGAAGTTCAAGTCGCTGAGGTTGGGCAACTTGCTGGTGGCTGCACGAACCTTGGTCTCTAAACGTCCAACCGCATATTGTAAGACATTGTCGATAGCAACCACCTTCGTTCCATTAACGACGGTGCCATTAGGGGTGAAATTCTCGTTATTCAGTACATTACTCCATTTACTGGGATTAAACACATTATTAGCCAACTCTGCATCCGATGTATGAATGGGCGAGTTGGTGTGATACCATAGTTGTGCAGGATAAGTTAAGTATTTAGGGTTGACTATCGAAGGATTAATCACCGTCTTGCTACTCTCAGCATCTAATAACACAAAATTATGAGTTGCGTCTTCCCATTTGAGCAAAAACAATCCGTTAGGATAATTATCCATATCGGATAAGCCTTTCCATGCCCCCTCCTTGTCAAGTTTACTGTAATTGGTATTGATGACAGATTTGACATTCTGCGAAACAGGATAGCTGTAATCACGCAGGTCTTTCAGCTTCTGCTGTATAAACTGCCGTCCATAGGGAAAAGGATGACCATCATTGGACAAAGCCGAAAACAAAATGCCAATGTCACCCGTCTTTTGATACAACGGCTGTCCTCCAACCGTTGCATTTGCCACATTCGACAAATAGGTGGCAACGGCTTGAGCTGTCTGCTTAAATTCATCAAAGCTGGCAAAGCTGTCATCATCCCAAATTTTATCAAGGTTGAAAGTAATGCCTGAAGCCAGGTCATTGGCGGTTCCATCTTCAAGACCATTTGAAACCAACGAACCATAAACAAACTTATCGGCAGGTTGAGCATTGACGCCTCCACCATTTGGCCAGGCATAAACCAAGAGCGCGTTAGTAGTGGATGGCATCAACATAGAGGAATAAACCCTGTTCTTATTATTGTTATAAGTATTTGCCAATTGTAAGAATACATTATTCTTTCTGAGACGTACTGCGTCATCATCTACAATAGGAGGATTGGAGGTTGAGTTAAAGGGCACAAGACGAACATAATCAAGTCCTCTGAACGCCTGATTCGTAGTTTGCTGCGTGACCGCAGCAGACATACGGGTAGCAGCATCAGCTTCTTCGTCTCCCAGAGAAAAAGCCAAATCAATTTCTACCATATTGTCTTTAGAGGTGATTGCTTCCACCTCTTCCTTTTCGCAAGAGGCGAACGCAAGACATGAAGACAAGCTTACCAGCCATGTATAGGATTTAATGTTCACTTCTAATCCTTACAACGTAGTTTTATTATAATTCTGTATTAAAATCCATTCCTTGGTTCCAATCCAAGGTTACACTCACTCCCACCGTCACATCAGTTGGTTGCACGACACCTTTGGCATCCATACGTCCCTTGATGATTTTCATCTCACCTGCCAGCAAAGGTTCCTTCATCTCAAGCGTTGTCTTGGTTATACTGCCGTCTTCCAAGGTAACATATATAACATATTCCCACAATGTTTCGCTGTTCTCATCGTAATCACCTTCCGGTATAATCTCACCCTCGGCTCGGGTGATGGCATACCTGCCTTGCATGACAGACACACCACCTCCAGCTATGTTGTCGGTTTTCTCACGAATCCACCATCCATTAGGGTTACGTGACGGGAAATTGACCGTGCAGAGAGAAATCTGGTTTAACATATCGCTTACAGCCAGCTGGGTTGCACGCACGTATGGCGATTGTTCCGGATAGACAAAAGCACTGTCAGCCATCATGAATTCGGTGGCAAAACCATGCGTATATGCACGTAAACTCTTAATTTTCACATCAGTGGTATCTACCACCAAGGCAGCTGCCGCATTGGCCATATACAGTTTTACATCGAAAGTCTGATCAACATTCTCCATTACACGCATCGTGGCACGAGCCGCAAACAAACCCGTTTCATGACTATTGATGGTGTCGCCGCTTACTTGCAAAAGATGTGCGGAATGACAGTTGTCATCATCCACGAGCGACACCGAGGAATTGTCAACGATATTGGCTGATGCCAGATGAATATACTCACGCATCGGCAGGTTTAGGGTGTAGCTACCTGTGCTGTCGTTCATGATATGGCTCTCATGATGCAAGCGTACAGAGTCGAGTTGTGTGTCGTAGAAAGAGAGATCCACATCATGGGCATAGCCTATGAACACACCCTCCAGGTGGCTCTTCAGGGCATCGCTCACCTCGATTTCTGTAACAGTATTGAGCTGCGTCTGAAGCTCGGTGGTCATATTGGTCACCAGCTTCAGCTCGTAGTTCAACTCAAATTCCTCAACAGGATCGGGGCCTGGCCCTGGCGGAACACAATCGCTGAGGTCATCATCAATCTGACCACAAGCAGATAGTGTCATCACTGCCAAGCCAATCCCAAATAGCCATAAAATCCTATCCCTCTTCATTCACCTGAACAGCATGAAAAACACATCAAAAACTCATTTCCTAACTGGGGAAGAAAAATTCCCCAGTTAGGGAACAGGATTTAGTTACCACCCAGTAATACTTCGCCAAAGTCAATACCCGTTTCCCACTTAACATCAACAGACAAGCCCAAAGAGACCTGTGATGTACTCAGGTTTGGAACGGTAACATAGGCGTACTTCAAAGAGTTCTCACCAATAGTAAATGTGATGGAAGTCTTATAATCCTGCATAAAGACACGCGCAATACCTTCACTTGTGCCATCTGACTTGTAAGGAGGTATTACATGCTTATCTTTCGCATCTCTGGCTCCTACGGTTTCATAGTATTTTCTCGTAGTGCTCCCAACCACAGCTTTGGGATCCACCTTACCAATTAAGTAGAATGTGCCATTATTACGAACCATATTATGCTGACCCATAAAGTTGCCTGCCTTATTCTCAAACTCTAATGCCACATATACCTCACCCTGTTTATCTTGCGCACCATCCTGAGCTACACCACTTGTATTAAAACCTTTGGAATAATTGTCTAACAACAGTGTATATGCTGCCACATTGCTACCTGATGTCTTTGTAACGTTACCATTAATAATCACATCGTCGTACACCAAGCGATCCCATTTTTCCATATTATCCATTTCGCTTAAGACGGTCGCCGTGTAGTTCCAACCCACCTTCTGGGGTTGGCCACCAATGATGATGCCTTTCAGTATAAACGGTACAGATGTGTCTGTAATCGATATAGCCTTGTTTCCTCCATGATAGAAATGGTCGGCATTGTCATAGATTACATTACTTTCGTTAGGTGTAATTTTCACCTTGGTCTCGAGTAATGCCACACCATAATTGATATTGTACATCATGGCTACACTCTTGGTATCAGGCTTAACATGACCTGCACCATTACTCCAGCCATTAGATCCCCATGATTCATCGTTAATCCAATTAGCACTTCCGTCAGGATATTGTGATGACGATAACTCAGTATCGGTAACTCGTATAGGACTGTTCCCAAAATACATCAATTCAGCAGGGAACACATAATTCTTTTGGGATACATAAGTAGATCCGTTACCGCCCAAATCATAATTCGGAATATTTATCAAGAATCTGAACAGGCCACCATAATTCACATTGGCACTCTTATCATTTGGGGATGCAGTCGTGCCATAATCATAGGTAAAGTCAAGCAAAGAAGCGCCAGGTGGTATGTTATAAACACTTGGGAATCCAGTAAGCTGAGATTGTGTTGTAATTAAGTCTATTGCTATATCATTACCGGCTGCATGTGCAAAATCATATATTTTTGTAAGCACACCAGTTTCTCCACTAATCGAATTCCATGATATATTACCTGATGTATCAAATGTGAAATATACTCTGATTCTTTCTGCAAATCTCTTAGCGAATTCTGTTGCTACAAATTCCTTCATAGTAGTAGGGACAGCCTTTTCTACCTTTTCAATAACCTGATATAAGTCCTTTACAGTATAAAGGGTTGCATCACTCGAAGCCGCACGTAATTCCTTAGGATCTTTACTTACAAACGAATTATAAGCATTTCCCAAAATAGTACCTAATGCAGACAAGCTTGCCTCATTGGGATATTGATCTTCGGTGGATGAGGCAGTACTTGTGTCAGTTCCTTTTGCCCATAAACCGTATGCCTTCCAAGTAACATCTGAACGGTACAATTTATATACATGACCACTAACATTGCCTGTTTCAGGAGTAGTTGAAGTATCTGTTCCCGTTCTTGTGTTTTTCATCGTTGTAGTTTCTGTAGCATCAAGGGTTCCTGATGTCATGTGTCGCGCCACCCACTCTTCAGGAGAAGAAGTAGTAGTTCTTTGAGAAGATTTATGGAATAATTCATAGTCTTTAAAGCTATTGGCTGTACCTGCCATACTAACCGTTGTTGAGGGTCGCCAGCCTACTACCAGGGCATCCTCGGGTTTGTCTGTCGTTGTGTCCCACCAGAAATACAAATCTCTGTCTTTTGTATCCAATGCATTAGATTTAAAGCCCATATCTGCAAAACCAGTCATAATACCCGCAATCACGCTTCCTACTTGCTTGAATCTATCATAGTCTGTGCCAGAAATACGCTGAGAATAACTCAGCATCATGTCTTTAATTTCATCAGTGCCATGGGTATGATCAATCTTACCATGTTGTCTGTAATTACCTCCATTGGGCGCAGAGCCATAAAACAGCATGGTATTGGCTCCTTGTGGAAGAGTCAGCTCTAAAACTCGGTGTGAATTAGCAGTGTTATCATATCCTGATTCAACTGCCGACATCAAAGAAGTGAACTCTGCAAAGATTTTCTCAGGTTTTTCCGTAGAACTTGTTCCATCACCAGGATTAGTAACAATTTTACCATCGGCAGATAACTTATAAGCAGCCAAACGCGCTTTATTAATACCACGGAAAGATGCACCGGTAGCCTGTACCGCATCAGCATTCATACGTGTAGTGGCTGGTGCAGTTGATACATTAAAAACGAAGTTCACAGGAACTCCACCAACATTCTTGCTTACCTCTGTTCCTTGGCTACTACCACTTCCCGGATCATTCTTATCATCCGAACAAGCAGAGAAACACACACTGCCCACAAGAGCTATCGCTCCCACATAGGCGAAATGTAATAAATTTTTCTTCATAGTCATTCTTTTTATTTTTTGTTTTTATTATTGTTTCCTATCTCGTTAGAGCCTTCGCTCCATATCATTCTTATAAATCAGAGCTAAGCTCTGTACTGCATTCAGATGCAAAAAAATACTGTTGCCACAAGCCTATGGCTCACGGCATAAATGACAAAACCGCCAAAAGATGCAAATCTTTGACGGTTTTGGATAAATGGTAGAAAGATTTCACTTTTATTTCTCGTTATAGAGTAACTCTAAACCATGTTTCACATAATGCGGGAAACGGGTATCGCTTGATACAAGTATCATCTGCTCTGTAATAGCATGGGAAATGATAACATGATCTGATGGATCCTTATGGCCTTTGGCAACGTCACTCTTTATTTCAGCGAAAGTCTTTATTATCTGGTCTGTCAGAGGTAATACCTTAATATAGTATTGCTTCTCAATAGCCTCAATCATGGCTTTTGCCGTTTTCCATTGTCGAATGTCGAAACTCTTATTGTAGTAGCCAATAACCATTTCGCGCACCGACTCAACACTCATATACAACAATGCATCAGGTTCACTGATTGCATCGTAAACATCTTCTGAAATTTGATCTCTTTCTGTTGCCAAATAAATGAAGATGTTTGTATCCAACAAATAGCGGGGCATAACAATCAGAGCATGAAAGCTGGATCATGAACAACAATGCAGCCTTGCGTCTTTGAAAAAGCTTCCATATACTTATTCCTATGGGAAAGCCTTTCATAAAGAGCTCTTCTTTCTTCTCTGGTTAACTTGTTTTTGCCAAGCGTAGCGGCATTAACGATTCTTCCTTGTCTTCTTTGTTCCATAATTTTTAGTTTTTAATTGTTACTACTAAAATTAATACAGGGACAAAGATAAAGTAAACCAAAGACAATTCCAAATAAAAAAGGGAAAATGCAACCTTTTATCCAAAATGTCATTTCAATATTTCAAAGAACTCTATATATCATCCTCTCTCCTTTGGGCACCTCTTCAGTAAGAAAAAGGGAGGAGTACTTTATTCCTCAACATAATCCCAGTAGATGCGGATGTAGCCGGCATTACGTTCATCAGGCAACAAGTGCTCCTTGATGTACTGGTATGGCTTGCCATCCTGCAACTGACGGATGAGCCACTGGCGGCGATTGCCATCAGCCGTACGGTCAATAATCCTCAGCACCTGTTCCTTGCCAGCAAACTCGGCATCGTTCACCTGATCACGGAACTCGGTCCATGCGGCACCGCCATTCGCCACCTCAAACAGTTCATCTGGCACATTCACACGCTCCTGAATATAACGCTTCAATGCCTCGGCACGTTCACCAGCCAGTTGCTTATTCAAGCCTTCACGGCCTTCAACAGATGACAGACCGATAATCTGGATTATCATCACGCTATGATCGGGATCGTCCATCATCTGGCGGGTGATATCCACGATTTGCTTCAGCTTGTCGGCATTGTCTCGGTAATCAGCGTCTATTTCAACTTCTTGTAATGGGAAATAGACATACAACAGACCCTTTTCCTTACGCAACACACGGGTCTCATCGTAAGGGCGGTACTTAGAAATATGTTCCAAAACAGGACTGTCGATGGCTGGTGCTTCCTTTGGTTTAGGAGCTGGAACAACAGCTACAACAGGTTTCTCCGGTGCCTCATAGTTGAATGCCAACGACTGGGTCATGCCCAAGGTCTGTACCTCGCAACAGCCCTCACGTTCCACCTTGGCTGCCAAGGTAAGCTGCTCTTGTGCTACCCAAGGATGTGCTGCCAAACTAATATTGGCATTACGAACAACGGATGCTGGCATACGGCTTGCCTGAATATAGGCTGGCTCCTCGTCACGATGGTTTAACACATAGTCGCGATGTAGCTTGCGGGCATTCTGGGCACCACGCACTACCACCGGCTCTAATGCCAAGGTGTCGGTAGTACCGCACAGCAGCGGGGTAACGACCACAGCATACGAAGAGGCCGGTTTCTGCAAAGGCAACTCATAGCGCAGCTGCAGCTCGTCATCCGTGCTTACAGCTTGGATAATCTGCTGGGCGTACATGCCACTTGAAAGCACCATCAACAATATGAACAAAACGACCTTCTTCATTTGATGTTATAGATAATGTTAATCCCCACCTTTGGCACGGCAAAGGCCTTCTTCTCTTGGCCATATTCCTGTCCACAATGGGTACATTCAAACTCCTTATACTTGGTATAGCCCACATCAACACCGCCCTCTGCCTCTATGCTCCAATGGGGCGAGAGAATCCAGGAATAACCTGCAAAAAGACCAGCAGCAAAGGCATCGCCTTGCTTGCGACGGTCTTTGACAGATGGATACATGCCAAAGGGGAATTTTACTTTGCTAATATTGTAGTGCGACCAGAAGGCATTGGCTCCTACAAACCAGCCACTGAACACATCGCAGAACCAGTAACGGATTTCTGGAGCGATGAGCAGGTGACGCATTTTTCGCTCTGTAGTGTCTTTGAAAGGCCAGGGCTGATAACCCACATTAATGCCTGCCGACCACTGGTTGGCCAACTTTACCTCGATGCCAATATTGGGCGTAAGCGTAGCGTCATACAACAGATTGTTCTTTAGAACAACTGTCTGAGTATAACCGCTAAGGCTGACGCTAAGAAGCAGCGCCAACAAGAATATATATTTTTCTAACTTTCTACAACTCATGCGCTTATACGAACAGAACCATTCGAGGTCGTGTCTTAACTATTTACTACATTCCGCTAACAATTGGCAAAGTTAGATATAATAGTATAAATAAGCAAATATTAAGTGTTAAAAATACGCTACAGATTCAATTGAGGTTTGTTTCGTACAATCCTCACGGGCAGGGATTTTGCGATGATGGAGTCATTCATAAAAGTGATTTGTGCCATAGCAGCTTGTTGTGCGATAGAAAGGGATTGGTCGAAAACGAAATTTCCTAAACTATAGAAAACGCTTTTGTCATATATATTTATTAGAGGCTGCACCACATGGGGGTGATGCCCCACAATGGCATCAGCACCTGCCTGCAAGAGGATTTGAGCATCAATGCGTTGTTGCATGGTGGGACTGGTTTGCATCTCTGCCCCCCAGTGCAACACGGCAATGATTTTTGTGGTGGGATGATGGGCATGAAAAGTTCGGATGGCATCGGCCAATGTGGAGGCACTGGCCTGACAAATGCCTGGGCGGTCGTCCAAATCGTACCAGTTTTCCAAGGGCAAGGTAACGCTGTTGAAGAGGGCTACCTCGATGGCTCCCTTACGGATAATAACGGGTTCTAAACGCTCTGACTTTGAGTTACCATAGCCCAATGGCTCAATGCCTGCTTCCTTGAGGTGGTTATAGGTTGAAAGCAGGCCTTGCCGACCTTGATCATAGGTATGGTTATTGGCCATAGCGGCATGGGTGATGCCTGCCGCTCGCAAACCCTTGGCCCACTGGGGTTCGCCTCGAAAAACAAAGTGCTTGTTGATGGGAGTTGCCGTATCTGTAAGCGGGCATTCGAGGTTGATTATCACAGCATCGGCCTGACGAAATACGGAATCGACACCTGCGAAAAGGGCGGGGATGCCTTCGCGCTCGGCGTAGGGCCTCACGCCACGATCAAGGAGCACGTCGCCGGTGAAGACAAGCGTCAGCGAGTCTTGCTCTCTTGTTTCTTGCTGAGAGCAAGAAACAAGAAGAACGCTAACAACCAGAGCTATACAGGTTAGTTTCATCCACTTCAACTTTGGAGTTGATAAGATAAGGCTTCACCCAACGAGGAACATCGGGCGCCTTGTCATTTTGCAACATCTCCTGCCACTGCTCGTCGGTGAGTCTGTCGCCCAACGGACGGACAAACTCATAGTAGCTGAGGGTGGCACCACGGGTAAGGTAGGTCTCACCACCGATATTCACCAGTACATAAATGGCATTGGCATTGCCGGTGGCCTCGTAGAGGATGCCGTTCTTCTCGCAATCCTGTATGTTGCGGGTGAACACATCCGCCACAACGGCTACGGAACGATCGGCACCCTTCACATCGTACCAATGGTAGAAGTCGGTCATCGGGTCGAGCACAGAGAGGGTGAAATACTCCATCGAGCTGCCCATATAGCGTATCTCGTTGTATTCTTCGTTGGTAGGCTGCTCGCCTCGTAACTCCTTCTCCGTTATGTTGATACAGAACTCTACCATATCACTTAAGCTCTTCGACCTGCTTAGCAGTTCTTCGGTCAGGAAACCTGTCTCTGCCAGCATGTTAAGATTGAGGGTAAGCATCTCCTGCAACTGTTTCCAGAAGGCCAGGTTGGGCTCTACATATCCCATGACCTCGGGCGCCGGCAAACCACCGCCACCACACTCGGCTGCCATAGGCTGCTCAGCATAGAGGATGGCATCGTGCTTGAGTTCTGCCCAAGAGGCAAGGGCCGAGTTGAGTCCCTTGATTTTCCAGGCATCAGTCTGCATGAAGCCAGGGTAGTTCTTGTTGCTCTTCTGCAACACCAGCAGGCTTTCCATCCACTTGTTATACATGGAGTCTTCCCAGTTGTCGTTATAGTCGATGAAGTGGTCACGCAGGCGATTTCTTTCCTTAGTGTATCCACCCCATGCTGTGGCATCATGATAGGTGGTATCAATCACAGCGCCAGCTGCTTCCATGCCAAAGATATCCATGACGTGCAAGCCTCTTGGGTAGGCCAGTTCGCTATTGGGACTCTCGTCGTAGGTGCTTGCCAGCACTTCGTTGTCGGGCACATAACGCTGGGCCATGAAGTTCAGTTTGTCGGCACAGCTGAGCTGTATCTTGGGGGCTATGCGGTTGCGACCTTTGAACTCTTCCACCAGCCAGTCGTTTACCTGTTTGAGAGTCTGATCAGACAGGGCTTGTTCTAAACTGTTCACCCCTTTTTCTTTCAGGAAGTCAGCCACTTCCAGTATAGCAAGATTATCGGGTTCGCCCATCAGGAAAGCCAAGGCGTCATACACACCACGACCTGCTTTCATCTCGGCTGCCGGCAGCTGGTTAAACAGTTGGGCCATAAACACGGCACGCTTCAGGCCTTGGGCATCATCACGACAGAACGAGGCGGTTTGCAGCCACATCATAGCACGGAAATAGTGCTTCAACACCTCGTTGCGGGTGTAGTTGCCACGGGGCTTGAACAGGCTGTAGTTAAAGAACACCTCTGTCTCTAACAGGGCAGAGATATCGTCCTTGCCATCCATGATATGACTGATTTCAAAGTCGTACTTAGCACGCAGCTGTTCAGGCACTTCCACCTGTGAATCGTCCAACAGGTGCAGGGCGATGGCGAAATAGGTGGCGTTGAAGTCGGCCAACAGGTTCAGTTCGTCACTGCCGCCTTCGGTGTGGGCCTTAACGGCTGTCTCATACATGGCACGGCACATCTTGGCCAGGGCAGGTACAAAGCTGTGCTGCTCAAGTGACTTGAGGACGTAGCTGAAATACATGTGGTAGGCTTGCAGATAGACATCGGTGGTGATGAAGCTGGGGATGCACGAGTAGTCGTTGCTCTCGTACACCTGGAACAGTTGCTCGAAATTGGTCTGTTCCATCGCCATGTTGTTCTGCAGGAGCATGGTGAGCAACTGTTCTGACGGCGACTTAATCTGGTGCAGATTAACAGCCAGGGCTGGGTTCTGCAACTGGATGCCTTGGGGTGTGGTAATCTGGCGTTGCTGAGCCAATTCGGTCATGCGGGCATCTATCTTGGCGATGAAGACTTTCTCGTCGTCCGTGAGGTTGGCCTGGTCGAGATAGGCTTGGTATTCGTTGTCGTAGTGGTCAAAACTGATGAGGGGTTCCCAGTTGTTGGCCTCGTTGCCCCAGAAAAGGGAGTCGCACAGGTCGTAGTACCACTTGGTGCGGCTGCAGTAGAAGCCGTTGATGTCGCCTTCCTTGATCCAGATGCCGTGGATGGCGTAGGGATAGTAACGGAGGATGCGGAGCTCTTGGTAGCTAAGCTGGCTGAGGTCGATGCTGAGGTCAATGGTCTGGGGCAGTTCATCGTCGTTGAGCAACAGTGACTGGGGGTTGAAAATGGCGTTGAGGGTGTCTTGGCTCACGCCTTTTCCTTGTTGCTTGCAGCCTGCTAACATGCTGACTGCTACCATCATCATAATAATTAGCTTTCTCATCGTTATGTTATTTTTATTTTCGTACTGCAATAATACAAATAAATTTCCTCTTTTCATTATTTTATTTAGATAATCTAGTATAGTGAAAGAGCCTATGCAAGATTTTGAAGTGAAGATTCAGCCAGCGAACCATCTATATTATTCGGGAAGGTAAGAAAATGAGCGGAGGAATTTAATGCCGAAACCTTGTTGGCGATAAAAGGCCTGGATAATAGTGCTGTCGTTTTGATGCTCGATGGTATGGATGAGCGCCGGCACCGAGTCGCGCTCGATGGAGAAATCATCGAGGTGGTAAGCCACATGCGAGCCGAGCCACAGAGGTCGGATGTGCTTGCCCTGAAAGAGCTTGAACAGAAACAGGCGCTTGTCGGGATGGGGGAAGAAGCGGGTGGACTTGATGACGCCCACCGCTATCTCTGGCACCCCATCGGCATTGACATCGCCCCAGTCGAAGCGATAGACGGGATAGGGCAAGCGCCAGGAGGACAGTTCTTTGCCTTGACGCTCATAGCGGATGTACGAGAGGCTGTCGTGGATGCGATCTAAGCGGACCACTCCCCCATCCCATGGGAAACTCTCAGCGGGAGCGGAATGACAGGCTGCTAACAATAAGATAAGCAGGACAGGCAATATGCATTTTTGGCAATTCATGAAATTTAATATTGAATAAGCTACTGCGAAGATAGCAATAATTAGTTTTTTTTACTAATTTTGCACTCGCATTAATTAAAGTAAATGTTATTCTCTCAAAAAGTATATATTATAAATAAGGTATGGCTATGCGGCGTGCTGAGCCTGTTGACATTGTCAATTACCGTCGTAGCACAAGAAAAAGGTGTCAAGAGCGAGGCGGCCATGCGTGCCTATTTGCAGGAAAGGAACATAGCCGTGACACAGCACAATAGCCTGAAGTTGTTCTTCAGCGGACACGACAAGTTCAAGGACCTGTTTGGTCACATCAACCAAGCCGAGAAGACCATACACATGGAGTATTTCAACTTCCGAAACGATTCCATCGCTGGTCTTACGTTCGAGCTGCTGGGCGAGAAGGCACAGCAAGGGGTGACGGTGCGGGCCATGTATGATGCTTTCGGCAACTCATCGAACAACCAACCGCTGAAAAAGGTGCATAACGAAGCCATCAGGGCTACTGGGGTGGATCTGGTGGAGTTCGACCCGATACGTTTCCCGTGGGTGAACCATATCGTGCCGCGCGACCACCGCAAGATTGTGGTGATTGATGGCAAGACAGGCTACACTGGGGGCATGAACATTGCCGACTACTACGTGGTGGGACTGGAAGATATTGGTGAATGGCATGATATCCACATGCGATTGGAGGGGCCTGTGGTAAGCAAGCTGCAGGATATCTTCGTGAAGATGTGGAACAAAGAGACGAAGCAACATGTGCTGACCGAACAGCGTACGCAAGTGGTTGACATGACTGCCGAGCGCACGCCTGTGGAAGACAAACCAGAAAGTGAGGTGGCGCTGCTGCCATTAGAAGAGCGTATGGAACTGGTGGGCAAGCGAACCCATGAGGAGGTGGACATAGCCATCGTGGACCGTTCACCAGGCAAGACTTCGGACGCCATCAGGAAGATGTATGCCAAGGCGTTAGACAGCGCCGAGGAGCATGTGCAGATAGTGAACCCCTACTTTGTGCCCACCAAGTCGGTACGCAGGGCCATCAAGCGGGCACTGAAACGTGGCGTGGAGGTGGAGATTATGATTCCTGCCAAATCGGACATCGGGTTTACCCCAGAGACAGGCGAGCTGGTGGCTTACCGACTGATGAAGAAGGGGGCGAAGGTGTATCTGTTTGACGGGGGCTTCCACCACTCGAAGGTGATGATGGTGGATAGCACGTTCTGTACGGTGGGCACCGCCAACTTGGATAGCCGGAGTCTGCGTTACGACTATGAGACGAATGCATTCATCTTCGACAAGGGTACCACCGACGAGCTAATTACGATGTTTGAACGTGACAAGCAAAACAGTCACCTGCTGACCAGGGAGTATTGGAAGAAGCGCAGTGGGTGGAAGAAGTTTGTGGGGTGGTTTGGTAATTTGCTTACTCCGTTCTTGTAAAAGTCAAGCACAATTCTTATCTTTGTCATATAAATAGCTATAAAACACATAATGGATGTGCCGATGGCTGACTGTATGCAGATATGCCGCCTACACACATCCATTACGGCTCATAAAAAAAAGGGAAGAAAGGGCTAACTGCGAGCAGATATAACGCCTACACACATCCCTATAGCTATTAAACGATGATATTAAAAAGAATATGGAACAGTATTTGGATTTGTTGAGAAGAGTGAAGGCGGAAGGCGTGGAGAAGAGCGACCGCACTGGCACTGGTACCATCAGTATATTCGGACATCAGATGAGGTTTCACATGGACGATGGATTTCCATTGCTGACGACCAAGAAGCTGCATCTGAAGTCTATTATCTATGAGTTGCTGTGGTTCCTCAAGGGTGACACCAACGTGCATTACCTGCAGGAGAACGGGGTGCGCATCTGGAACGAATGGGCAGATGCCGACGGTAACTTAGGACCAGTGTATGGACACCAGTGGCGTTCGTGGGAAACGACTGACGGTAAGGTGGTGGACCAGATAAGCGAGGTGGTGGATACCATCAAGCACAATCCCGACTCTCGCCGCATCATGGTATGTTCATGGAACGTGGGCGACCTGCCTCACATGGCTCTCCCACCCTGCCATTGCCTGTTCCAGTTTTATGTAGCCAACGGCACGCTGAGCTTGCAGCTTTACCAGCGCAGTGCCGACATCTTCTTAGGTGTACCTTTCAACATTGCTTCGTATGCCCTGCTCTTGCAGATGATGGCACAGGTAACGGGTCTTAAGGCGGGTGATTTTGTGCATACCTTCGGGGATGCACACATCTACCTGAACCATCTGGAGCAAGTGGATTTGCAGCTGACACGTGAGCCTCGACCGCTGCCTAAGATGCGGATTAACCCTGACGTGAAGAATATCTTCGACTTCAAATACGAGGATTTTGAGCTGACTGACTATAACCCCTGGCCACACATTGCCGGAAAAGTTGCCGTATAACCATGATTGCCATTATAGCCGCCATAGATAAGAACAACGCACTGGGTTTCCAAAACCGACTGCTGTTTTACCTGCCTGATGACCTGAAGCGATTCAAGGCACTGACTACCGGTCATACCGTGGTGATGGGCAGAAAGACATTTGACTCGTTGCCCAAGGGGGCGCTGCCTAACCGCAGGAACATCGTGCTGAGCCGTAGCACGAAACTGGAACTGCCGGGGGCAGAAGTATATGCCTCATTGGAAGAGGCACTGAAACACTGTGCGGATGATGAGCAAGTGTTTATCATGGGTGGAGCCAGCGTATATAAACAGGCGATGCCCCTGGCCGACAGGCTGTATATGACAGAGATTGATGCGGAAGCGGCAGAGGCCGATGTGTATTTCCCTGCTATTGACCACGAACTGTGGCACGAGACAAAAAGAGATGTCCGTCGTGCTGACGACAGACATCCCTGTAATTATGCTTTCGTGGATTACGAAAGATAGCCTTTACTTATCGGTGATAATTGATTCCACTGGCAACTGACGCAGGAAAGCCTCGTTAAATGAGATGATAGTCTCTGTACGAGCCAGGTTCAGTGGCTGCAACTTATCGTGGATAATGCTCAGCAGATGATGGTTGTTGCGGGCATAGAGCTTGATAAACATATCATACTGGCCTGTAGTATAGTGGCATTCCACGATTTCAGGAATCATTTTCAAAGCTAAGGTTACTTCTTCAAAAGAAGAAGGGTCCTTCAAGTATAAACCTATGTACGCACAAGTCTCGAATCCCACACTTTCCGGATCAACAATAAACTGGGAACCTTTCAAAACACCAAGTGCAGTGAGTTTCTGCACTCTTTGATGGATGGCTGCTCCAGATACGTTACAAGCCCTGGCTACCTCCAGGAAAGGAACGCGGGCATCAGCCGCAATCATTTTTAGAATCTTCTTGTCAAGGGCGTCTAATTGATGATGTGCCATTTTTATTACAATTTAAAAGTAAAAATATTAATTTGATAGGCAAAGGTAAACAATATTGACTATATTTGCAAGAAATATTGAACAATAATATTCTATTATGAAGAAAATGTTTATAGCAGCATGGTTATTATTGGCATCTACAGCCACCCATGCACAACAATTTGAAGATTATTTTTCTGAGCAGACACTGCGCGTGGACTATGTGTTTACAGGCAATGAACAGGGGCAACAGATAGCGCTCGACGAACTGATTGCTACCCCCGGATGGGCAGGACGCAGGCATCACCTGGCGGAGATGCCGCTGAAGAGTCATGGGCAACTGGTGATGCGTGACAAAGAGACCGGGCAACCCATCTATGCCACTTCATTCTCTTCGCTTTTCCAGGAATGGACGGCCACTGACGAGGCCAAGGAAGTGACCAAGAGCTACGAGAACTGCTTCCTAATGCCTTTCCCCAAGAAGGTGGCTGAGGTGGAGGTGACACTGATGAACTATCGGCATGAGGTGGTGGCTACGCTAAAGCATACGATAGATCCAAACGATATACTGATTCACCAAAAAGGCAAGGAGCATGTGACACTTTATAAATATATGGTGCAGAATGGGACTCCTGAGGAATGCATCGACATTGCCATACTGGCAGAGGGTTATAAGCCCGAGGAGATGGAGCTGTTCTATGAAGATGCGGCAAAGGTGAGTGAGTTTCTATTCAGCTATGAACCTTTCAAATCGTTACAGAAGAAGTTTAACTTCATAGCTGTTGCCAGTCCATCGGAGGACAGTGGCGTGAGCATCCCAAAGAAAGGGGAATGGAAACATACGGCCTTTAGCTCGAACTACAGCACATTCTATTCCGACCGATACCTTACGACCTCACACCTGAAGGCGGTACATGACGCTCTGGCAGGTATTCCCTACGAGCATATCATTGTGCTGGCCAACACCGATGAGTATGGAGGTGGTGGCATCTATAACTCGCTGATGCTGACAGCGGCTCATCATAGCACCTTCCGCCCTGTGGTGGTGCACGAGTTTGGTCATAGCTTCGCTGGCCTGGCCGACGAATATTTCTATGATGACGATGTGATGTCAGGCAGTTATCCGTTGGACATTGAACCTTGGGAAGCTAACATCACTACCTTGGTGGATTTCGACAGCAAGTGGAAAGATTTGATGAAGAAGGGCACTCCTATCCCTACTATCGAACAGGATACGCCAGTGGGTATATTTGAGGGTGGTGGCTACTCATCAAAGGGTGTCTATCGCCCGGCCTACGACTGCAGAATGAGGACAAATTCCAGCCCCGAATTTTGTCCGGTCTGTGACAGAGCAATTAGAAGAATTATAGAATTCTACACAGAGTAAAAAAATAAAACCTCCCCGATTGGGGAGGTTTTATAGATTATGGAATCAACTATTACTGGCGTTTAGCAGCAGAATAGTTAATCTTCAACGCATAAGCCCTACGAAGTGCTTCCTTGATATCGGTCACGATACCCATCTTGGTATCACGGTCCACCTTCAAAGAAACGGTCATCTGTGGCTGATCCTCTTCCTTCATACTGGCACGCTCACCAATAATGTAGTCCTGGATCTCAGCAGTCTCAGCGAATGAATCGTTCAACTGGATACGGGTTTCATCACCCAAAGTCTTGCGGAACTCCTGTGTAGGCTTACCTACATAGATGAAAGTCACCAAAGACTTCTTCTCCAGTTTCTCCAGCTCAGTTCCCTGAGGAGCTCTAAACTCAACCTTCAAAGTTACCTCACGCATTGTTGTTACCATCATGAAGAAGAACAACAGGGTAAAGATCAAGTCAGGAAGAGAAGAGGTGTTCATACGTGGCATACCACGCTTACCGGTCTTACTAAATTTTCCCATAATTACTTGTCTCCATACTTTTTAGGTTCAGCCTCGGAGATATTCTGCGGATAAACCGTACGGATATCTTCCTGCTGGATTTCATCACATTCGCTATACACCTTGCCAAATCTGGCGTTTGCCAGTTCGTCACGCAACTCATTGTATGCTGCTACCAGCTCATTCTGGACAGCAATGTATGAGTTGTATGAGGTACCACGGTCGCAACGCAGAGAGATAACGTGGTTGGTTGTTGCTTCCATATCACCCAACAGGTTGGTATGTACCACGTGTTTCTCTGGCTTGTTAGCTTCGTTGGCCTCATTAGCAATAAACTCTTTAGCTTTCTTACGAAGATCACTTACTCCTACATACTCACCGCCACACAATAACTGGTCTTGGAAGTTGAGGAATACCTGCAGTACGTTACGCTCCTTCAGCTTGATATCATCATTCTTCTGGTTCTGCTCAGGAGGAGGTGGCAAACGACGTGCCAGACCCTGGTCAGTATCCATAGAAGTTGTCAGCAAGAAGAAGATCAACAACAGGAAGGAGATATCCGCAGTAGAGCTTGAGTTTAGTTCAGGAACTTCCTTTTTGCCTTTTGCCATTTTTATATCTCCTATTTAAATTATTTACCAATTCTGTTCTTGATACCAGACCCAATCATCAGAATTACCATTACTGCTACAAGGAAACCGATAGTATAAATAAACATATCAGCTACTGCCAGCCACGGAGCGGTATTCTCATCACCAGTATAACCTACCAGTTGAAGGGGCTCGTTGCTACCCATAGAATAAGTAACAACCATCAGAACTACCAAAGCTATCACACCAATCAAAGATTGGAGAGCAGCCTTTGGACTATCTTTCAAATCAGCAAAGAATCTGACAACAAAAGCCAGCACTGTTACGACAATAGCAATGATAACAAGTGCATATACCCAGTACAGCAACGTGTCTGTCTGAGCGGGCTCAGATATTGAAGTATCAGCTACCAATCGGTTAGCTGGATCTGCCTCACCACCGAAGAAGAAGAGAGCAAACACAGCTATGGTGATGATAAACAAGCACCACAAGATTGAGCCAGATACGTTTTGTATCCTAAATTTCTTCATAATATTTAATCTCCTTGAAATTTAATTACTTCTTATACTTCAGGTTATACTTTGAAATGAGGTCGAGCAGAGTAACTGAAGAATCCTCCATGTCACTGTTAATAGACTCGATCTTAGTCAAGATGTAGTTGTAGAACAACTGCAGAATCAAAGCAACAACGATACCGAAGATAGTAGTAATCAAAGCGACCTTCATACCACCTGCTACGACTGTAGGGCTGATATCACCTACCTGCTGGATAGTATCGAATGCCTGCACCATACCGATCACAGTTCCCAAGAATCCGAGAGATGGAGCCATTGCAATGAACAGTGTGATCCAAGAGCAGCCCTTCTCCAGATAACCTGCCTGAACGCCACCGTAAGAAACAACTGAACGCTCTACCTGATCCAGACCCTGGTCAATTCTTGCCAGACCCTGATAGTAGATTGAAGCGATAGGACCGCGAGTGTTACGAGCGATATCCTTAGCAGCCTCAACGTCACCCTTCTCCAGAGCTTCCTCTACCTTACCGATGAACTTCTTGGTATTGATTTCTGCCAAGCTCAGATAAATGATACGCTCAACGCAGAATGCCAAACCGATAACCAATGCGATGGCTACCAAGCTCATGAAAGAAGCAGAACCCTCGATGAAGTAACGCTTCAATGTCTTGTGAATACTCTGACCTTCAACTGAAGCAACTTCAGCTTCCTGTGCCATAGCTGTAGAGCCAAATGAGAAGACTCCTAACATAGCAACAATTGCAAATAACTTTTTCATTGTCTAACTGTTTTTGATTAATTAATTAATTAAATATTATTGTTTATTTTTATCTAAATAATCTTTTCTACCATACACCAATCGCGGAGAGAGGGGGATTCGAACCCCCGAAACGCTTTTGGCGTTTACACGCTTTCCAGGCGTGCCTCTTCAACCACTCGAGCATCTCTCCCTCACGGCACCATACTGAAATCGGGATAAAATTACAAAAAAATTCTGAACCCACCATCTTTTCTGCTACAAATGTTTCTTTTTTTTTTCTCTTTCGGTGATTTCGGCCCGTTTTCGGGGTAAAACCAAGGAAAAATTAAGAAAATTTAAGCATCGACACCGTCTATCAAGCTCCAAACATCCGCACGGCGTTAGCTGAAGTTTGCCCAGCCAACTCCTCGGGTGTAACATCCAGCACCTCTGCTACCCTCATCAAGGTGTAACGGATGTAAGCGCTCTCATTGCGTTCCCCTCTATGGGGTACAGGGGTCAGATAAGGTGCATCGGTCTCCAACACCAGTCGCTCGACAGGAATCCGTGGAAGAATGGTCGGGAGAGCCGACTTCTTGAACGTGACAATGCCGTTCACACCTATCATAAACCTCTCGAATTGCAGCATCAGTTCGGCTTCTTCGGGATCACCCGTAAAGCTATGGAAGATGCCACGCAAGGCAGTGTTTTTGTAAGGAAACAATACCTTATATATATATTGTATGGCTTTCCTACAATGCACCACAATGGGCAGATCCAATTCCAAAGCCCACCTGATCTGACGGTCAAACGCCTCCATCTGCTGTTTCAGATAGGTATCGTCCCAATAGAGGTCAAGCCCTATCTCACCCACAGCTACAAAACGTTCGCGATGTGTCATCAAACACTGGTGAACCTGCTGCAACGCTATTTCATAGTGCCCGTTTACCGAGGTGGGATGTAAACCCATCATCGGAAAACAATAACCACTGTTATCTTCACAAACCTGTAACAACCTGTCTATGGTTGTCTCATCTATATTGGGCATGTAAACGCGGGTAACCCCCTCCTCTTTTGCCCTTTTCAGAACTGTTGTCCGGTCGGCATCAAACTCTTCAGTGAAAAGATGCGAATGCGTGTCAATAATACGCAACATTATGCCTCCCTAAACATCAATTTATTCATCTCATTTAGCAACGGCTGCTTCTTTGCATCCGACACCTTCACCATACCAAGATTGGTCTCCGCTAACAACGTGTAATGAGATATTCTGTCTTCGCATAACGAACGCACATCAATGGCATCGTACAAAGCGGTTACAGCCTTGATCTTTTCATCAGGATCAAACTCCTCAGGGGAGAGCCATTTCTTCAGCTCTGCCAACTGATCGGGATTAGCACGACGAAGTGCTTGTATCAGCATATAGGTTTTCTTATTGCTCAAGATATCGCCACCTATTTTCTTACCGAAGACACGAGGGTCGCCATACACATCTAAGATGTCATCTCTTAGCTGGAAAGCTATTCCCAAGTTGATACCAAAATCGTATAAGAACTGGGTATCTTCGGCGGGTGCCTCGGCTAAAAGGGCGCCAATCTTCAGACTGGCTGCCAGTAACACGGATGTCTTCAAACGAATCATTTCCAAATATTCGTGTTCATAAACATCCATGCGAGTCTCAAAATCCATGTCGTATTGTTGTCCTTCACAAACTTGCATAGCAGTCTGCGTAAACAGTTTCATCACAGCGGGCACATACCTGCCACCCGTACCCGTCATGAGTCTATAGGCTATCACTTGCATGGCATCGCCAGACAGGATAGCGGTGTTTCTGCTCCATTTCTTATGAACAGTGGGTTTGCCTCGACGGATATCAGCATTATCCATCAAGTCATCATGCATCAGGGTGTAATTGTGATAGGTTTCGATACCGGCTGCCTGACTAAGAATGCTATCCACATCGTCGCGATAGAGGTTATAGGCCATCATCATCAGCACGGGGCGGATGCGTTTGCCGCCTAATGACATCGCATATTGGATAGGTTCGTATAACCCATCGGGCTGCTTTCCATAAATAAGGTGGGAAATATAATCATTTACTTTATCCAGAAGCTGGGTATCGGTAAACATAACAGACAATAGTTTTATTTGGTTTTAGAAGTTAAGTTGATAAAAAAAGGCTGCTACTGAAAGCAGCCTTTTTTATGGTTTTTCCAAACACCCGAATTACTGCAGGCGGAAGTTTACAGGCACTGTATAGCGTACACGTACTGGTTTGCCACGCTGCATACCTGGCTTCCACTTTGGCATACCGTTAATCACGCGGAGAGCCTCTTTGTCAAGATAAGGATCCACACCACGTAATACCTGAGCGTCAACGATAGAACCGTCACGGTTAACGACGAACTGAACGGTTACACGGCCCTGAACGCCATTCTCAGCTGCAATAGCCGGGTATCTGATAGCACCACTCAGGTACTTCATCAAACCTGCCATACCGCCATCAGGATATTCAGGCATCTGCTCTACAACTTGGAAAATCTCCTGCTCTTCAGGTTCCTCTTCCTCCTCTTCCTGAACGGCTACAGGAGCAGTGTACTTAATTTCCACAGCCTGGCCAGTTTCCTCAGAAGACTGGATAGCTGATTCCTGAATATCGGAATCGTCATCAACGATGGTCAATGTCTCTGCAATTGAAGGTGCCTCTGGTGGAGGAGCCTGTACTTGCTCGGGTTGTTCGGTAATAGGAATTTCAATTTCCTCTTCAAAAACGGTCTCGACTACCTGATTGCTGGTGTCAATCTTCACATCGCGCTGCGTCCATTCGAAGCCGAGGAACAAGACTGCCATCACCAATACATAGCCAGCCAGCAGCCAAGTGGTTTTGTGTCCTTCAAGGTCTGCTTTCGGTGATTTTTTAATTTCCATAAATACTATTATTTAAAAATTAATGGTGTTTCTCTTTGATTACGTTGCAAATATAGTGAAGTTTTTTTACATACAAGCCTTTTGATTACTTTTTTTTGTTAAAATCATCCAGATTTATTACCTTTACACCCTGTAAATAACTATTGACTGAATGATGAAAAAGATAACGATTGCGATTGACGGATTCTCTTCTTGTGGCAAGAGCACCATGGCGAAGGACCTGGCCAAAAAGATTGGATATGTGTATGTGGACAGTGGTGCCATGTATCGTGCCGTGACGCTATACGCTATGGAAAACAGGTGTTTTAACGACCATCAGCTGGACGTGGAAAAGCTAAGGGGTATGATGGATAATATCCGCATATCATTCCTGTTTAACCCCGAAACGGGTAAGCCCGACACCTATTTAAATAACAGGAAGGTGGAGACTGAGATACGCAGCATGGAGGTGTCCAGCCGTGTGAGCATTGTGGCGGCCCTGGATTTCGTGCGCGCAGAGATGGTGGCCCAGCAGCAGGCTTTCGGCAAAGAGAAAGGTGTGGTAATGGACGGACGTGACATTGGTACGACAGTCTTCCCCGATGCTGAATTGAAGATATTCCTTACCGCATCGCCTGAGATACGTGCACAGCGCAGGTATGAGGAGTTGAAGGCCAAGAGGCAGGAGGCCAACTTCGATGATATTTTGGCGAACGTAAAAGAACGTGATTACATTGACCAGCATCGGGAAGTGAGTCCGCTGATACAGGCTGACGATGCCATTCTGTTGGACAACAGTCACCTGACCATCGAGCAGCAAAACGAGTGGTTAATGGAACAATATCAATTGAGAATTGAGAATTAATAATTGAGGATTACGACTGCATCGTGAATTGGTAAATGAAGATAGAGATTGACAACGGGTCGGGGTTCTGTCATGGAGTGGTGACTGCCATCCATAAGGCGGAAGAAGAACTGGCAAAGGGCGGACCACTCTATTGCTTGGGTGATATTGTACACAACAACCGTGAGGTGGACAGACTCAGTGAGCTGGGACTTATCACCATTGACCATGAGCAGTTGAACAATTTGCACAATGCCAAGGTGTTGTTGCGTGCGCATGGCGAACCGCCATCCACCTATGAGATAGCGCGTAAGAACAACATTGAAATCATTGATGCCACCTGCCCTGTGGTGCTGAAGCTCCAACAGCGCATTTACGAAGCCTTCCATACTCCTTCTGGCATAGATGTTCAGATAGTGATTTATGGCATGAACGGTCATGCAGAAGTATTGGGACTGGTAGGGCAGACACAGGGAAAGGCCATTGTGATAGAGAGTCTGGAAGAGGCAAAACAGCTGGATATGAGCAAGAGCATACGCCTGTTCTCACAGACTACCAAGTCACTTGAGGAGTTCCGTAAGATTGTGGAGTACATCAAGCAACACATTTCCAAGGGTGCTACTTTTGAATACACCGATACCATCTGCCGACAGGTAGCCAACCGTATCCCCAATATTCGCAAGTTTGCAGCGGCACATGATCTGGTGTTCTTCGTAAGCGGAAAGAAAAGCTCTAACGGAAAAATTCTGTTTCACGAGTGCCAGACCGTCAACCCCAACACCCGCTTCATCGACAGTCCCTATGAAATCGACTGGAACCTGTTGAAAGGTGTTCGATCAGTAGGTATCTGTGGAGCTACCTCTACTCCGAAATGGCTCATGGAATCCATTGAAAAGGCGATCATAAAAGAAATTGGCAACACAGAAGAAAAGGATTGCGCGAATAATCCAAAAACAAAGGGCTAACTTTTTGCTTTTGTGCTTGCATAATTATATCTTTGCAGAAAGAATGAACAATTAAATATCATAGAGATATGGCAGAAATCAAATGTATCGGTATCTTGACGTCAGGTGGTGATGCCCCTGGCATGAATGCAGCCATCCGTGCGGTGACCCGTTGCGCTATCTATCACGGACTGAAAGTGAAAGGTATCTATAGAGGTTATAAGGGCTTGGTGACAGGCGAGATTGTAGAATTCAAGAGTCAGAATGTGAGCAACATCATCCAGCTAGGTGGTACCATCCTGAAGACAGCCCGTTGCCAGGAGTTCCGCACTGTCGAAGGTCGTCAGGTTGCTTATGAAAACATGAAGAAAGAGGGCATCGATGCCTTGGTGGTAATTGGCGGTGACGGTTCGCTGACAGGCGCTTTGCAGTTTGCCAAGGAGTTTGACGTGCCTTGCATCGGTTTGCCCGGTACCATCGACAACGACCTGTACGGTACCGATTCGACCATTGGTTATGACACTGCACTGAACACTATTCTTGAGTGCGTCGATAAGATTCGTGATACAGCTACCAGCCATGAGCGTCTGTTCTTCGTGGAGGTGATGGGACGCGATGCCGGCTTCCTGGCTTTGAACAGTGCCATCGCCGCAGGTTGCGAAGCAGCCATTATCCCAGAGTTTGCTACTGAGGTGGACCAGTTGGAAGAATTCATCAAGAACGGTTTCCGCAAGTCGAAGAACAGTAGTATAGTTATTGTGGCGGAAAGTGAACTGACAGGTGGTGCCATGCATTATGCCGAGCGTGTGAAAAACGAGTATCCGCAGTATGATGTACGTGTCACCATCTTAGGTCACTTGCAACGTGGTGGTAGTCCTACAGCCCACGACCGTATCCTGGCCAGCCGTTTGGGAGCTGCAGCTATTGATGCCTTGATGGAAGGACAGCGTAATGTGATGTGCGGTCTGAAGAACGACCAAGTAGTATATGTACCATTTAGCCGTGCCATCAAGTTCGATAAGACCATCGACCGCCAATTGGTGGAAGTATTGAGAACCCTCTCTATTTGACATGGCCGAGAGCCCGATACTGCACCTGCAGCGCCAACAGCTTTTGCTTCGCATGGAATATGAGTACGAGAAGCAGGAGTTCCAACGGCAGACAGAGACCATGGGGGTGGCGCGCAAGGTGAAACGTGGCATGTGCTGGTTTCCCTGCACCGCAGGACGCAGTTTCTATAATTCACTGAACCAATTGGTGATAGAGATTACCCGCAGCGAAGACACTGACATTGAACATGGATTTGAATATGGGAAGCCCGTCTGCTTTTTCAAACAAAGCGCGACGGGCGACCTTTCTTATTATAGTTTCCTCGGCACAGTAAGCTATGCCGACGAGGCACGTATGGTGGTAGTGATGCCGGGGGGCAATGCCGTCATGGATTTGCAGAATGCAGATAACCTGGGTGTACAGCTCTACTTCGACGAGACAAGTTACCAGACGATGTTCGAAGCTTTGGCTGATGTGCTCAAGGCGAAAGGCACCCGGTTGGCAGAGTTGAAAGACATCATTTTGGGTACTACCAAGCCTGGTTTCCGTCAGCTCTACCCCGTTGGATTTCCCTGGTTGAACCCTACCCAAGAGACAGCCGTCAACAAAGTACTTTGCGCCCGAGACGTAGCGGTGGTACACGGTCCTCCGGGTACAGGCAAGACCACCACACTGGTAGAGGCCATCTACGAGACCTTGCATCGTGAGCCACAGGTGCTGGTATGTGCGCAGAGCAACATGGCCGTGGATTGGATATCAGAAAAGCTGGTGGATCGTGGGGTGAATGTCTTGCGCATCGGCAACCCATCACGTGTGAACGACAAGATGCTATCGTTTACCTACGAGCGGCGTTTTGAGAATCATCCCTCCTACCCCGAACTATGGAGCATCCGCAAGGAATTGCGTCAACTAAAAAGCAAACGACACAGAGGGAACCGTGACGAACGTGACGGCATACGAAGTCGTATCAGTCGATTGAAGGACAGGGCCGTGGCACTGGAGGTACAAATCAACACTGATTTGTTTGACTCAGCACATGTGATTGCCTCTACCCTCGTTAGCAGCAACCACAGATTGCTGGGTGGCATGCATTTTGGCACCTTGTTTATCGACGAAGCAGCGCAGGCCCTCGAAGCAGCCTGCTGGATAGCCATCCGCAAGGCCGACCGTGTGGTGTTGGCAGGTGACCACTGTCAGTTACCTCCGACTATCAAGTGTTACGAGGCTGCCAAAAGCGGACTTGAACAGACCTTGATGGAAACCATCGTAGCCAATAAGCCCGAAACAGTTTCATTGTTGAAGGTGCAATACCGCATGAACGAAGCCATCATGCATTTCTCCTCAGAATGGTTCTATCATGGCGAACTGGAGGCAGCTCCAGAAGTGCGTTACCGCAGCATCCTCGACCTCGACACGCCCATCTCTTGGATTGACACATCCAGTATGGATTTCAAGGAGCAGTTTGTGGGAGAGACCTTCGGTCGCATAAACAAAGACGAGGCGAACCTATTGTTGAAAGAGTTACAGACTTATATAAATAAAATAGGTGGAGAACGCATCTTGGATGAGCGCATCGACTTTGGTATCATATCTCCTTATAAGGCACAGGTGCAATACTTGCGGGGAAAGATCAAAGGGAATGATGCCTTGCGGCCCTACCGCCATCTGTTCACAGTCAATACGGTAGATGGCTTCCAAGGACAAGAGCGCGATGTGATTTTCATCAGTCTGGTACGAGCCAACGAAGATGGTCAGATTGGCTTCTTGCGTGACTTGCGACGAATGAATGTTGCCATGACCCGCGCTCGCATGAAACTGGTCATCTTAGGTGATGCTGCTACCCTTGGCAGGCATCCGTTCTATAAAAAACTTATCAAATCTATTAAATAATAAATCCCCGCCGGATGTTGGCGGGGATTTATTGCTATTACTTCATGGCAGCCAAAGCTTCACCATCAGGATCGTTGCGAACTTCACAAACATCGTTCAGTATCATGGTTGGCTTGTCAGTCTCATTGAAAGCTGGCCACTCAGGTAATGCACCACAGTTAGGATTGCCAGTGCGCATGAATGACAACAGTGCCTCAGACATCTTATCAGACAGGTCACGAGGACGCTTGCCACCACCAGAATGAGTTACCATGCGGTCGGTATTGCGATACCAGAAGCAGATATCAATGCAGTGGAATGCACGTGCGCGACCGTTGAAGATAGGAGGATTGAAACCAAACCATGCCAGATAAACAGGAGCGCCCTGCTTAGCCTTCAAGGTAACATTATTGATGATGCCAGTACGTGGACTGGTAGCCATACCGATGATGTCGCCTGCATTAGCCTCCGGGAATGCCTTCTGGTAAGCTGCTACCACATCTGCGCCCTTGCCAGGATAACGCTGGTCTAAGTACTTAGCCAAACCTTCGTTGTCAAGCTGCTCCAGTGATGGATCATACTGTGCAGGACTGAACTCAGCCATGGTTGAGCAGTAGATCATAGGCACCTGTGCAGAAGGAGCATTCAGGTCGTCATAGTAACCTGCAGCAGGGATGTGCTTGCCGTCAGCCACTGGCTGGAAGCCACCACGCATCATGCCACCACCTTGATTCTGGGTCTTGTTGAATTCCTGTACTGCTGCATTAGCCATTGCCAGATACTCTCTCCAAGGCATCTGCTGCAACTGCTCAACTGTCTTCTTGCTATATTTCACGATGAACTTACCCAATTCACGGCTGTAATCCTGTGACAGAGCGTTGTTTGAGTTACCACTCAGTGCCACGCCTTTGTGTACCAAGCCCTTGGTCTCAGGCATTGCTACCAGTGTGCAAACCTTGGCGCCACCACCTGACTGACCCATGATGGTCACGTTGTTAGGATCACCACCAAAGTTTTCGATATTCTTGTTCACCCACTTCAAAGCAGCTACCATATCCAGGGTACCGGCATTACCAGAATCCTCATACTTAGCGTCAACACCTGAGAAATCTGAGAAGCCGAAAGCGTTCAGACGGTGGTTCACGGACACGAATACGATGTCGCCATAGCGAGCCAGGTTCTCTCCATGATAACCATCCTGCTCAATACCATTACCAGCAGAGTAGCCACCACCATGGAACCATACCATCACAGGACGCTTCTTGCCGTCAGCCAGACCCTTGGTCCATACGTTCACGAACAAGCAGTCCTCACTCAGGTTGCTGTAATTCCAGTGGTCACGCCATACGCCAGCATTGTTGGCATAGTTAGGATCATTCTGCGGAGCGCAGTAGCCGTAAACCATAGCAGGCATAACACCTTCCCAAGCCTCAGGCTCCTGTGGAGGCATAAAACGGTTAGCACCTTCTGTAGAGGCACCATAACGAATACCTAAGAAAGTGTAGACATCTCTTGACATGAAGCCCTGCACCTTACCATACTGGGTCTGTGCAATGGCGATGTCATCACCGATAAATACTTGCTGCTCATCAGCCTCGCTGTTAGCAGCATTGTTCTGATTGCCTGTACAAGCCATAAGTCCCATCAGCAGGACACTTGCACAAAATGCGAAGAAAGACAGTTTTTTCATATTGCTTTATAATTAAACGAATATTTGTGCAATATTACAAATAAATCTAATCACCACCAAATGTTTTAGTTACAAATTGTTTCCATAACATTAATGCTATACAGAATTGACATCATTTGTTTTTGTGTAAAACCTCCATAACCAATTTGCGCAATTCTTCTTTATTGGGCAAGAATAATTCGTATTTCGAGGTTCAGAAGATAGACGGGACCTACAACAAGAACTATCTCCGTGCCGAGTACAACTTCATGCAGGCATCGACCGCTGTCGTGAATGCGACATCGCCAAGGGGAAAGTTAACCTGGCTTTCGTGCCGGAGAAAAAACTGTGTGCAGCATGCCGCCTCCTACATCAGATACAAAGGCAGGAACAAAACAGACCTTTGAACTCACAGGAACGTAAACAGATTGCTAAATCAGCAGATGCGAGGGCGAAGAAACATCTGCAGGAAACCAAGCTCGACAATGGAGACATTGCAAGGCAATTGACCATTATGAATGCCGAAACAGGGGACAATCTTATTCTTCAACGTAGTTTTTTCAGTGAGACGTTCGCCAAGAATGACAAGAGAAGAAACCTGCGTCTGGCTGAGACGATAGAAAGGACGAGGGGGCTGTTCCCCTACACAATGAGAATAAGAAAAGAGGATTGAATCCCGACCGAACGGGAACTAAGCCCGATATGATCTCGCCGTTCAATCCTCATTTTCTGTTTGCAAATATATAACTTTTATTTAAATAAAAATAGAAAATGGAGAATAATACGACAAAGTACCTTCTTGCATGTAATCATGCAAGATTTTAGGTTTTTACCTTTAATGTATCCTGCGATGCAAGTGCCTGTTTTCCCTCAGTCACTACCCTTTCTTTCTGGTTCAATGACTTCCCAATGGCCGCCCTTGTCGGGACCAACACGGTGAATGAGACCATCCTTTTGCATCTGTTTTAATTGCCATTTAATGCCATCAGGTGTTATACCGCATAACTCCGCTAACTTTTTCCTGCTAATAGAAGCATCATGTTTTATAAAGGATAATATCTTCTGGGTAGTTTTCTGGGTAGTTTTCTGGGTAGTTTTCTCCTCGGTTTCCTGTTCAACTACTTTGTTGTTATTATCTCTCAACGTACTTTCCGACGTACTGTTTAACGTACTTTTCTGGGTAGTTCCCTCTACTGTTTTTTCTCTCAACGCAGAGTTAAGCCGTACCTTCACCATAAAATCTATCTGCTTATACTCTGGTGCAGGATTGCCTGCCTCAGCCATTTCGCGGAACATACGGTCAACGCCCTCACCAAACTCCTTCACCAGTTTGTACTGCTGCATAAACTGGACAATCTTTGGATTACGCGAGAAATGCATCTGTCGGATATTGTCAATACGTACCATACCTGGCAGAATGCCTGGACTCTCCACTACATAGTGATGGTCGAATATCTTTACCATAATATCCGTACCTAAGATGCTATAGTCACGATGGGCAACGGCATTTACAATCAACTCCGTCCAACAGAAAGGCGGATATTGGGGTATGGTGACAAAACGGGCATCCTCGCCCAAATAGCGTACAATACGGATTCGGGCACGCTGAAAGAACTTTTGCGGATCCTTACCAAACAACAGGATGGCAGCCCCAGAAACCTTTTCCACTCCGTTAACGGTAGTAATATAGCCTTTGTTGGTACGCAGATAGGTAGCAGCATCTTTGGCATAACCTATTTTCTGGCAATACTGCGTCACGAAGTCGAGGTCAATGTCATCAATCGTTGCTCCATAAACAGGTTCATCCTCATAATAGCGGCCACCCTTGGCATAGAACAACTGCATGCGCATCTCGAAGTTCAGTTTCTTCGATTTATCACCTACCCGATAGAAAGCACTATCAGCCTGATTGGCATGTACCTGCATACTGGGAGCAACATGCATCACCAACACTCGGTTGGGAAGTCCGTTTACATCCGTACAATCAACGAAATGCACTTCAACATTCACAGAAGGAACACAGAAGTCGAAAGGAGCACGCAACAATTCGTTCAAATGTTCTTCATTGCCATTGATGCCTGTGATACGTCCGTCGTCCTCAATGCCTATCACCACATCGCCACCATCGGCATTGGCAAAGGCAACTAGTGTGACACCCAGCGCCTTGGCATCTAACCGAAAGCTCTTGCGGTCGAAAAGTTATCCTTCTGGTTGTTGCTGTATGTCTTTTATATCAATCATGGTTGCTTTGTTATCATCTATATTATAATTAAGTATTGCAAAAGCGTACAAACTTTATATTTAATTACAAATATAATCAAAGATTCTCAATAATCTGTTTTTTTGAGAAAATATAAATTTTTCAAGTTGAAAATAGCTATATACATTATTTTTCCCTGTGTTTTTCCCTGCCCTCTCGCTATTTTCCCAGTTTTTACCTTTTGTTGTATGAAAATAGAGGGGAAACGAGAAAAAGGGCAAGGTGATGTATTATCTTCGCAGACGCAAAATCAAAGAGGTAGGGTTGACCTGCACGAAGGCGCCAAGTGCAACGGCAACCAGCTTCCTGATAATGCAAGGTAACCTTATTATTAACTAAAATCTATTTTTATGAGTTTGATTTACAAGAAAACGACCAAAGTATTGAACTTTAACAAAGAGAATCCTGTAACCTACTACAAACTGCAACAGATGAAGCAGTCGAAGGTGACTTACGACCAGCTGAAGCAGGATGTCCTGCGTGCCCCAGGCTTGAGCAAGACACAAACCCAAGCTGCCATTGACGGCATGGTGGAAAGCCTCTGCCACTTCATGGAACTGGGTCATACCGTGCAACTTGGCGGATTCGGCACCATCCGTCCTATCTTCAAGACCAAGGCACAGGACAGCATGGACAAGGTGGGCGTGGATAACGTGACACGCTGCAAGCTCATCCTCTATCCTGGCAAGGACCTGAAGGCAACCTTGAAGAACATCACCTTCGAAAGCGGGGAAAGCGACTCTTCTGACGATGATGAGGCTGAAACAAACACCAATACCGGCACTGGCAATTCCGGCAGCAACAGCTGTACTGGTGCAGGTAGTGGTGCAGGTAGTGGCACTGGTGGCAATAACGGTGACAATACTGGCGATGGTGGCGATGGATTGCAGATCTGATTTTTAAATCCAACCATGATGAAAGCGAGGCAGTGTTTCTGCCTCGCTTTTTTTGTACCCATATAACAGGCATCTGACTGTATTTTTTTACAAAACACCCCCTTATTCCACCAAGAGTTATGCGCTCGCCTCGCTTGAGATATCCTGCACACCTCTTCAGAGGTGACCTGCATACCTCTATATGAGGTGTCCTGCTTGCCCCAACAGAGGTGACCTGCATACTTCTGAAGGGATGCAACCATTAATTACCTCGGATGTGTGATATTGTGCTTATTTCAGCAATCTACACATCTGGTTAATGCATTTTTTCTTTTGTTCCATGTTGGGATGAACGTATAGGTTAAGTGTTGTACTGATATTAGCATGACCCAGAATAACGCTGACCGTCTTATAGTCGCACTGGCTTTCAATGCACCTTGTTGCAAAACTATGGCGCAGCCCATGAAATTTCAAATCTGGTATGCCGAGCTGTTTCATGAGTTGCTTGTAATAGTTGCGATAAGTACGTGGCTCTGTAGGCTTCGCCTCATTGGTTATCACAAAATAGTCATCATTCATAAGCTTCTTCAACGGACGGATAATCTTCAAGAGTCCTTTGCTCATAGGAATCTCACGTATAGAGTTCTTCGTCTTGGGTGTACTGATAACCAGTTCTGTGTGTCGCTCTCCATCTTCAATGATATAGATTCGCTCAATGGTGCGGTTTACACTCACTGTTTCTGTTCGTGGGTTGATGTCACCCCATTTCAATCCACACACTTCACCAATTCTCATGCCTGTACTCAGACAGATGTATATACCAAGGTTACGGAAGGTGAAGTTGTCGATGACATACTGCATAATTCGTTTCTGGTTGCTGATGCTCAGCACTTCCAGTTCCTGCTTCTTCTGCTCAGTTGGAAACTTCACGTTCCATTCCTGATATTGCAGCCAACCGTGTTTGGCACCAAAACGCACGACCATCTTCAGGACTATAAGCATATCCTTGACAGATTTCTGACTAAGACCTCTATCCAAACATTCAAGGACAAAGTCCTGTACCTCTTGCTCTTGCAACTTTTTTTTCTTTCCGAACTTTGGCAGTATATGATTCTCCAAATGGAGCATATACACTGCAATCGTTGATGACTTGACAAACTGTTGTTTGTCCTTTTTCCACAAAACTGATACTTCACTAATTGTTCTCATCTTCTTTTTGTTTTGGTTTAACATTAGGGATTTCTTTAAGTATAATAAAAGTTAATTGAAATCCTTAATTTTAGGTCCCAAATAAGAGAGAGCAGAGCCAAACTTGTTTGAACTCTGCCGAGCGTGCGGGACTTCGCCCGAAGGGCAATGTCCCAACTTTGAGATTCCCGGAGTTTACGGAAGAATGGACGGAATGTGAATTGCAGGATATTGCCAGCATTAGTAAAGGTGCAGGAATATCAAAAGACCAATTATCCGATACAGGCGAGCCTTGTATTTTGTATGGAGAACTCTATACGAAATACAAATCTGAGGTGATAACTGATGTGTTAAGCAAGACGGATATTGATACGACAAACTTGGTACGAAGCAAAGCAAATGATGTAATTATCCCATCATCAGGTGAGACGGCTATTGATATATCAACAGCCCGTTGTGTCCCATATGATAGTATTTTGCTTGGAGGAGATCTGAACATTATTCGCCTCAAAAATCAAGATGGACGTTTCTATAGTTACCAATTGAATGGAGTGAGGAAACTAGACATTGCCCAAATAGCTCAGGGAGTATCAGTTGTTCATCTATATGGTGAAAGTTTGAAACGGTTACAGGTACGCTTTCCTTCAAAATCCGAGCAAGAGAAAATTTCATCCTCACTATCTGCTATAGATGAACGCATTGCAACCCAAATCAGGATAATTGA